>CAVONT010000021.1:0-322316 GCA_963697365.1 uncultured Chloroflexia bacterium | reverse complement strand
ATTCCCTCTCCCTGCTGGCGCTGATGCCGACAGCTCCATTCGTCCCCAAGCTCGAGGGCAAGCAGAAGCCGCGTGGCTGGGGCCTGTTCCTCATCCGCCACATGGTCGACGGCATGGACGTCCACGCCGCCGACGGGCTCCAGACCGTGACGCTCACCCTCGCCCGGTCCGGGCGCTGACCAAGGAGGCCGCCATGAACGACAACCGGCTGGCCGTGGAGGTCGTGACCGCGATCCCCGGCGAGGCCCGCCTGGCGATGCGGGGAGACGTGGACATCGCCGCCGACGAGGCGCTGGCTGCGGCCTATGCCGAGGCGACCGCGGCAGGTGCGACGCGCGTCGTGCTCGACTTCGCCAACGTCGACTACATCAACTCGACCGGCATCGCCCTGATCGTCCGGCTCCTCGCCGAGGCGCGCCGCGACCACCGCGAGGTGATCGCGCTGGGTCTGTCCGACCACTACCGCGAGATCTTCCGGATCACCCGCCTGTCCGACTACCTCACGATCGCCGACACGACGTCGACGACGCCCGTCCCCGAGGAGGCAGCCCGATGACCGACACGACCGTCGACGTCACCCGAACCGGCAGCACCGCGATCCTCCGGATCCGCGGCGAGATCACTGGGGGAAGCGAGCCCGCCCTTATGGCCGCGTATGCCGAGGCGGGTGATGCGAAGTCCCTCGTCCTCGACTTCTCGAGCCTGGACTACATGAACTCGGGCGGGATCGGGCTCCTCGTGACCCTCCTCGTCCGGACGCAGCGCGCAGGACAGAGACTCCTCGCCGTCGGCCTGTCGGACCACTACAAGCAGATCCTGGCCCTCACCCGCCTCGACGAGGCCATCACGATCTGCGACGACGAGACCGCCGCGCTGGCCGCCGCGTCCGCCTGACACGCGTGGCGGCTCGACCGCCCGCACACCCGAGAACGGAGACTCCCATGACCACGCCCGATCCCCGCGCGCCCCGCGACCAGGAGTCGTGGGCCCGCCCCGTCGACCGACTCACCACCACGGCGACCGGCGCCGGCTCCGATACCGTCACCGGCAAGCGCGTCGCGGGACCCGTCCAGGGCTTCGGACAGATGTGGCAGAAGACGTTCGCGATCCGCGTCCCGGGCAGCGAGCACTCCCCCGAGAGCGTCGTCGCCCACTGGAAGGAGCGCTTCCCGACGTTCTGGCCCAAGGGCGCGAAGTTCTACGCACCGCTGGCCGGCATCTCGCCCGGCGAGGTGGCGCTCCTCGAGGTGCCGCCCGTGCCTGGCTCACCGGTCAAGATGTCAACGGGCGTCATGGTGATCTACGCTGACCGCGAGTCATTCACCTTCATGACGCCGGAGGGGCACGCGCTGGCCGCATGGATCACCTTCTCCGCCTACCGCGATGGCGACGAGGTCGTCGCGCAGGCCCAGGCGCTCGAGCGCACGAGCGACCCGCTCATCGAGCTCACGTACATCTTCGGCGCGAACCGCGCGAACGACGGCTTCTGGGAGCAGACGCTCGCGAACCTGGCCACGTCGCTGGGCGTGGCGCAGCCGGTCGTCGAGACGACCAAGGTCTGCGTGGACCGGCGCCGGCAGTGGAAGTACGCAGGCAACGTTCGGCACTCGCCCGCGGTCCACATGGCGGTGTCCACGGTGACGGCGCCCGCGCGCTGGGTTCGCCGCCGGCGGGTCGCAAGCTGACCTGGACGGTCAGCGCAGGGTGCCAGTCGTGAGTCGCGGGCTCGACGCGATCGTCGTCGGGGCGGGTCCGAATGGGCTCGCCGCCGCGATCGAGCTTGCGCGCGCAGGGCGGACCGTCCGCGTGTACGAGGCCGCGGACACGGTGGGCGGCGGGACGCGGTCCGCGGAGATCACGCTGCCCGGGTTCGTCCACGACATCTGCGCTTCGGTCCACCCGCTGAGCCTCGCGTCGCCGTTCTTCCGGTCGCTGGACCTCGGGCGCCACGGGCTCGAGTGGGTCCAGCCCGACGCGCCTGTCGCGCACGCACTCGCCCCGGGCCGGAGCGTGGTGCTCGAACGGGACCTCGCGACTGTCGACGACGCGCTGGGGCGCGACGCCGATGCCTGGCGCCGGCTGTTCGGCCCGTACGTCCGGGAGTGGGAGCGCCTGGTGCCGGGGATCCTCGCCCCGATCATCCGCCCGCCGCGACACCCGATCCTCCTCGCCCGGTTCGGGCTGCCGGCCCTGCTGCCCGCCACGTCGCTCGCGCGGCTCGCGTTCCGCGAGCCGGCGGCCCGCGCGCTGTTCGCCGGCCTGGCGGCCCACTCGATGCTCCGCCTCGGGCAGCCGCTGAGCGCCTCCTTCGGCCTGGTGCTGGGCGTGCTCGCGCATGCCGTCGGCTGGCCGGTCGCGCGCGGCGGGAGCGGCGCGATCGCGGCGGCGCTCGAGGCGGAGGCACGGTCGCTCGGCGTGGAGCTCGTGACGGGCCACCGGGTGGAGTCGCTCGCCGACCTGCCGCCGGCACGGGCGTACCTGCTCGACGTCACGCCGCGCCAGGTGCTCGCGATGGCCGGCGACCGGCTGCCGGCCGGATACCGACGGCAGCTCGAGGGCTTCCGCTACGGCCCCGGCGTGTTCAAGATCGACTGGGCGCTCGATGGCCCGATCCCGTGGCGCGACCCCGCCACGCTGCGTGCCGGGACCGTCCACCTCGGCGGCACGTACCGCGAGATCGCCGCGTCCGAGGAGGCCGTCGGGCGCGGCCGGCACGCCGACAAGCCGTACGTCCTCCTCGTCCAGCCGACGATCGCCGATCCGTCGCGGGCCCCGGCGGGCAAGCACGTCGCGTGGGCCTACTGCCACGTCCCCAACGGCTCGACCGTGGACATGACGGCGGCCATCGAGTCCCAGGTGGAGCGGTTCGCCCCCGGGTTCCGGGATCTCGTGCTCGCCCGGGCCACGAAGGACTCGGTCGCGATGGAGGCGTGGGACGCGAACTACGTCGGCGGGGACATCAACGGCGGCGTCGGGGACTGGCGCCAGCTCCTGTTCCGCCCGGTCGTGCGCTGGAACCCGTACACGACGCCGGACCCGGCGGTGTTCATCTGCTCCTCGTCCACGCCGCCCGGCGGCGGTGTCCACGGCATGAGCGGCCGCCATGCCGCACGGGAGGTCGAGCGATCGCTGCGCAGCAGGTGACGGCTCCTCGTCGGCCGCGCCATCCCACCCGTCAGCTCCCTGCTCGCAGTCGCCCTCACGCTGCTGGTGATCGCGTGGTCCATCCTGTTCTCGAACCCGGGTGGCATCCTCCTCGCGGCGGTCTACGCACTGCCGGGCCTCGTCCTTGCCCTGCGACGGCCCGGCCAGCCGATCGCGTGGCTCCTGCTGCTGCTCGGCCTCGCGTTCGCGCTCGGCACAACCGTGACGACGGCATCGCCGGACGAGCTGCTGGCCGGCGAGGCGGACGCGATCGGGCAGCTCACCGCGTGGGTGGGCACGGCCGGCTGGGTGCTGTTCTTCGCCGGCTTCCTGGGGATCCAGCTCACCTTCCCCGCCGGGACGTTCGCCCAGGGCGGCTGGCGGGCCGTCTCGTTCGCGTTGATCGCCGCGTACATCGTCATCGGGGGGCTGCTGGTCTTCGGGCCGACGATCCCTGTCGACCTGCCCGGTCAGCCCGTCTCACTCCAGGTTCCCAACCCGTTCGGGCTGCCCCTCCTGGCCGAGCTGGACGAGGAGACCCCCGGCGTGGCGCTCCTGTTCCCGATGCTGCTGGTGGGCCAGGTCGTGGCCCTGCTGGTGATGCTGGCTCGATTCCGACGCTCCACCGGGCTGGAGCGGCTCCAGTACCGCTGGCTGGGGTCGGCCGCGGCCGTCGTGGTGCTCGGGACCGTGGCGTGGGCCGTCGTGGCGCAGGGCCTGCAGACGGACATCCCCCTGCTGCCGGGCATCATCCTCGGCCTGACCTGGCCCTGGCTCCCGATCGCCGTCGTCATCGCGGTCCTCCGGTACCGGCTGTACGAGATCGACCGGCTCGTGAGCCGCTCGATCGGCTGGGCGCTCGCGTCGGCGGCCATCGTCGGCGTGTTCGCGGCGGGCGTGCTGGCGTTCGGTGCGCTGCTCAGCGGCCTCGCGCAGGGCCAGGCGGTGGCGACGGCCGCCGCGACGCTGCTCGCGTTCGCGCTGTTCCAGCCACTCCGGACGCGGCTCCAGCGGATCGTCGACCGCCGGTTCGACCGCCCGCGGATCGAGGCGGAGCGCACGCTCCAGCGGCACGGCGAGCGGCTCGCGCACGTGGTGGAGCTCGAGGTCATCGAGCGCGACGTCCTCGAGACCGTCGCCGAGACCGTCCGTCCCGTCGCCGCGTCCCTCTGGATCCGTCCGTCACGGTCCGATCGCCTCGTCAGGGTTGACGTCTACCATCACACGGGTAGACTTCTACCATGAGCAGCCTGAACATCAAGAACGAGGAGACGGTCCGGCTCATCCGCGAGCTGGCGGACCAGCTGGGCGTGTCCATGACCGCCGCCGTCACGGACGCGGTGCAGGCGCGCCTCAAGGCCATCCCGAAGACGGAGGAGGAGATCGAGCTCGAGGCCCAGCGGATCCACGAGCTCTTCGCGGAGATCGGCGATCGGCCGGGCATGCGCGAGTACCTGAGCCAGGACTTCGACGAGATCCTGTACGACGAGATGGGGCTGCCGAAGTGATCGTCGACACATCGGCACTCGTGGCCATCCTTCTCCAAGAGCCGGACGCGCCGGGGCTCGAGCGACTTCTCGGCGCCGCCGATGTGCGGCGCATGTCGGCTGCCAGCTACGTCGAGCTGTGCGCAGTCATCGACGGCAGACGTGACCAGGTCGGCTCGGCGAAGGTCGATCAGTTGATCGGGAAGCTCGCGGATCGAGATCGTGCCGTTCACCGAATCGCAGGCCAGGATCGCCCGTGCCGCGTACGTGCAGTACGGGCGCGGCTCGGGCCACCCGGCTCGCCTGAACATGGGCGACTGCTTCGCCTACGCGCTCGCGTCGGATCTCAACGAACCGCTGCTGTTCAAGGGCCGCGACTTCGCGCTCACGGACATCGAGATCCTCACGACCGTCGATCCCCGCAAGCGCCTCAGCGAGCTCGTCGCCGCGTACAGCGCCCGCAGCGCTGAGTGAGCGCCGGGCGTCGCGACAGCCCGGGTCGGGCGCTCCGGCCGTTGACGCGCGTGACACGGCCGCGCAGGATCGGCGCACCGGTGGAGGCGAGGAACGGGCGATGAACCTGTACGCGACCAAGGGCGCGATCAACGCACGGCTGATCCCGCTCGTGGATCGCCTCTCGCGCGCCGGTGTCACGCCGGACCAGGTGACGCTTGCGGCCGTCCCGGTCGCGATCCTCGCCGGTGCCTGCCTGCTCGCATCGCCATCCGTGCCGGCCCTGCTGCTCGCGGTGCCGGCCCTCGCAGGTGTGCGGATCCTGCTCAACCTGGTCGATGGCAACATGGCCCGCCGGACGGGGACGATCCACGCACGGGGCGAGCTGTACAACGAGGTCGGCGACCGCCTGGCGGACATCGCCTTCCTGGCACCGGTCGCGTGGTTGCCCGGTGCCCTGCCACACGTGGTGCTCCTGGGCGTCATGACCGGCGTGATGGCGTCGTACGTGGGGATCACTGCCAAGGCCGCCGGCGGCGAGCGGATCTACCGGGGGATCCTCTCCAAGCCCGGGCGCATGGCCCTCCTGTGCGTCACCTGCGTGGTCGCGTTCGTCCTCGGCCCGGCCGACACCCGCCCGTGGCTGGCCTTCGGGCCGCTCCTGCTCCTCGGCACGTCGCTGACCCTCCTCGAGCGGATCGTGGTCGCGATCCGCCGCCTTCCCTAGTGGAGCTGCCACGATGCCGCAGATGACACCGCTCGACTGGGCGACCCTGGTCCTCCTGGCCGGCGCCGTCCTCGGCCTCGTGGGAGGCAGCCTGTACGCGATCGCGAGGCGCGGACGGACGACGGGCCTGACACCGCGAACGGCGCTCGAGCGGGCCGGCTCCTACGCCGTGCTGGCGGTCATCCTGGTGGTGGCGGTACAGGTGGGCGTCGTCGGCATCGCCGTGCTGTTCGCGTTCATCGGGGCGATCGGCGTCATCGAGTGGGGGCGGTTGTTCGACCTGCCGCTCCACCATCGCGTGGCGACCGTCCTGGCCAACATCCTGATCATGGCCGCGGTCGCCGGGCTGGGCGCGGCGGCGGCGGACTGGCTCGTGGGCGGCCTCGTGCTCGTGGGCGTGGTGTGGCCTGTCATCCGCTCCGACACCGGACGTGCCATCCGTGATCTCGGCATGGCCTGTGTGGGCGTGGTGATCGTGAGCGTCCTGCTGGTCCACGGCGTCGCGCTTGGCGTCGAGGACGGTGACGACGGGCTCGCCCTGGTCCTCGCCCTCGCGGTTGCCTGCGCCTTCTCGGACGTCGGTGCGTTCATGGTCGGGCGCCGGTTCGGCCGTCACCCGCTCGCTCCGCGCCTGTCGCCCAACAAGACCCGCGAGGGCGTCATCGGCAACCTGCTGGGAGCCGCCCTGGCCCTGACCCTGTTCATTCCGGCCATCGTGCCGGTCTACGGCTGGCCCTTCTGGGTCGCGCTCATCCCGCTCGTGGCCGCCGGATCGCTGTGGGGCGACCTCCTCGAGAGCGCCGCCAAGCGGGAGGCGGGCGTCAAGGACGCGGGACGGTGGCTGCCCGGGTTCGGCGGGATCCTGGACCGGATCGACTCCTTCCTCGTCACGGTCGCGTTGGGCTACTGGATCGCGCGCCTGTGGGGCGCCGGCTGATGGCCCCGCAGATGCCGGAGGGATGGCAGTTCTCCCGTGGCGCCATCCTCCTCCGCGAGGGCACCGCACGGATCGTGGGGCCGTTCCTCGGGATCCTCATGCGTGGCCCGAGGGTCACCGGGCAGGAGCACCTGGCCGAGCTCCAGGGTTCGGCGTTGATCTGTCCGAACCACGCCAGCCACTTCGACTTCTCGGCCGTCCGACTCGCGCTCGGTCCGCACCACCGGCGCAAGCTCGCCGCAGCCGCAGCCGCCGACTACTTCCAGGTCAGCCCCGTCCGCTGGTTCCTGGCCGCATGGCTGGGGGCGTTCGCGTTCAACCGGACAGGCCGTGGCGGGGCGGAGTCCATCGGCGCGGCCGAGGCGCTGCTCGACGCCGGGTGGCACGTCCTCGTCTTTCCCGAGGGGACCCGGACGAAGACCGGCGAGATCAACGCCTTCATGCCCGGCACCGGCCTGCTCGCGAGGCGCACGAGACGCCCGGTGCTGCCGATCCGGATCGTGGGCATCCGCGATGTGCTGCCCAAGGGCGCTCGCATCCCGCATCGCGCCCAGGTGGAGGTCCGCATCGGCGAGCCGCTCCACGTCCTGCCGGGCGAGGGCGCGCGCGAGTTCACGGCGCGCCTCGAGGCGGCCGTCCGCGATCTCTAGCTCAGTAGCTCCAGTAGACGCCGTACGCGACCAGGTAGGACAGCGCGTAGCCAGCCAGCACCAGCCGGTCGAACTCGGCGCAGGAGGCCCCGCCGGTGCCAGCGCCGCCCCACGATCGCCAGCACGATCGCGGCGGGCCGGATCCGCGCGATCCGGTTGAGAACCACGGCGCCGGCAGGCCCAGGTCCATTGGTCTTGACCGCCCGGCCCGGGGACCTTGATGGGGCAGGTGGCTGGACGCCCGACAGGAGCCCGCCGTCGGCCACCGCAGTACTGGCTCGGTGAGCATCCACGGCCGGTATCGCCCGGCAGTCCAGGACGCGCCACCACCGCGTCCGGCGTCGATCACGATCTCGCCGCGCACAGCATGGCCGCTCCGGCCCGCGCCCGCTTCACGAGGCCGCGCGCAGGGCGGGCAGGCGGCAGGGACGACGAGCGCGCTGCAGGACGAGCGCGGCGTCCGGGACGATCGGGATGTGCGTCGCCTGCGCGATTCTCCTGACACCCACCGGCGAGCGAGACCGGCTCGACGACGATCGGCAAGGCAAGCAGCAGCTGCCGAGCGCGAACGGCCGTCGCCGGGTCGATCCTGCTGCGGCGCTCCGCTGTGCGCAGCGCGTTGGCGATCTCGAGGGGCCAGCATGGCGGCGCAGCGGCACCCTCGGCCACGACGCGGGCGAGAACGGCCTCGTTCGCAGGCGCAGCCTCATCCTCGAAGCACCACCCGAGGGCGACGGAAGCGTCGATGACGATCACCAGCGACGGCCCTCCTCGATCAGCTCGCGGATGGTGATCCCGTCGAGGCGGCTCCGGGCGCGAATCTCCCGAAAGCCGGCAATCGCGTCCTGTACCGAGAGGCTGCGTCGCGCGGGTCGCAGGCACCAGCATCGCGACCGGGTGACCGTGCTTCGTGATGACGATCTCATCGCCCGCGGCGACCTCGTCGAGGAGCCGGGGAAGGTGCGTCTTCGCTTCGTAGGCCCCGATGGTCCGCTGCACGGTTGCTCCAAGTACGACTGGTCTACGAGCTAGTCTACTTCCCGAGCCCGATCCTGCCTACCGCCAGGCTGTCCGTGCGGCGTCCGGGTAGAGCCGGACCCGCCGGTACGGCTCGCGCCCGCGCGAGCGCGACACGAGGTTCGCGCGCTCCGCCATCTGGTGCTGGAGGCGGCGGATGTACGCGTTCTGCGGCGCGAGCTCGATCGGCTCCTGCTGCTTGAGCACCAGGGCGATCGCCTCCTCGGTCTCCCGGAACGCCGCCTCGCGCGGGTCCACCTCGAGGGCGAAGACGGACGTGAGCGACGCCTGCATCTGCGCGATCGTGTTCGCCTTCAGCACGTAGATCGGGATGCCCCGGTCCTCCACGTCCCGCAGCGCGGGCGGCTTCTGGCGGTACTCGGAGCGGAGGGTCATCGCCACGTCCGCCTCGTCGGGCTCGCGCGCGATGATCACCGGCAGCTGCAGCTCCTTGATCGCCTGCTCCAGGCGCCGCCGGCTGATGCCGTGCGGGAACACGCGGAGCGTCGGCAGCAGCCCGGTCTCCACCATCCGCGCCGCCGCACCGAAGCCGCCCTCCTCGCCGGCGCCGTCCCCGGCATCATCGCCGTCCTCGTCATCCCAGGAGGGCACGGTCTCGCCGGGCACCATCCGGGCGATCCGCTCCTCCTCGGCGGCGCGCAGCTCGTCTGCGTTGACCGGGCGGGTGCCCTCGTCCTCCTGGTGCGCGTGCAGGGCGCGGGTCGCCTGCGCGCGCCAGGCCTGCTGGCGGGCGAGCTCGCGGGCGTCACGGGCCCGGACGTCCGGGACGGGCGGGCCGACGGGCGACCCCTCGGATCGCTCGAGTGGTCCTCGGTCGGCGATGTCACCAGCGACGAACGCCGCGCCCGGCGCACTGGCAAAGCGCTCCCCCGGCGCGCCGGCATGCTGCACTCCCGGCGCGGAGGCGAAGCGCTCGCCGGGCATCACCGTCATCGACGCTGGTCGGTCGCCCTCCGGGCTGCGCGAGCCACGGTCGCCGCGCTCGGAGCCCCGCTCGGGACGGCCGGAGCGCCATCCACCAGACTGGCCAGGCCGATAGCCTGGGCGTGCCGATGGCCCGCGGTCCTCGCCCGCGTAGCCGCCGGTCCGATAGGTCGATGCGCCGCGCCAGCCGGGCTCCCGGCCCCAGGCACCGGCACCCGCGCCGGTCAGGCCGCTGAACCGGTCCCCACCCGGCCCGGCCCCATCGCGTGCCGTGGGCCTGGGCCGGGACTGGGAGCGATGCACGCCTTCCTCGTCGCGCCAGCGCTGCTCGGGCGTCACGGGATCGCCCAGGAGCATCGCGTCCACGGTGGCCGCCACATCGGCATGGACGAGGACCTTCTCGCGGTCCTGGATCTCCACGATCACGTCGAACGTCGGCGGCTGCTTGCGCTCCAGGACGCTCTTCTGGCTGCGCCGGCGGCGCGCCTCGTCGTCACCCAGCGTCACGCTCTGGATCCCGCCGATCAGATCGGACAGCGTGGGGTTGAGCATCAGGTTGTCGAGGTTGTTGCCGTGCGCGGTGCCGATCAGCTGCACGCCGCGCTCGGCGATCGTGCGGGCGGCCTGCGCCTCGAGCTCCGTCCCGATCTCGTCGATGACGATGACCTCGGGCATGTGGTTCTCGACCGCCTCGATCATCACCTCGTGCTGGAGGCTGGGCGTGCGGACCTGCATCCGGCGGGCCTTGCCGATGGCCGGGTGCGGGATGTCGCCATCGCCTGCGATCTCGTTGGAGGTGTCCACCACGACCACGCGCTTGCGCTGCTCGTCGGCGAGCACCCGGGCGGCCTCGCGGAGCATCGTGGTCTTGCCGATGCCGGGCCGGCCCATGATGAGGATCGACTTCCCGGTCTCCACGAAGTCCGCGATGATCTCGATCGTCCCGAACACGGACCGCCCGATCCGCAGCGTGAGGCCCACGATCTTGCCGGTCCGGTTCCGGATGGCGGTGATCCGGTGCAGCGTGCGCTCGATGCCGGCGCGGTTGTCGTCGCCGAACGCGCCGATGTGATCGACCACGTGCGCGATGTCGTGCTCGGTGATCTCCCGCTCCAGGAGCACGATCTCCGAGCCCGGGTAGCGGGCCTCGGGCGGCCGCCCGAGGTCCATGACGACCTCGATCAGCGACTCGCGGTCGGGCAGGGCGTCGATCGCCTCCACCAGCTCCGGCGGCATGGCCGCGAGGAGCACGCCGAGATCGTCCGTTGCCGCCCGCTGCCGGTCCTGCGAACCCACCGTGGCTGGCCTCCGTGCGCTCGTCATCGGACGCCTGCCGGCACGAGGCTCGGTTCGGCGACGCGGACGAGGGTTTCCTTCATCAGGAGCGTGACCGTGGCGATCGAGTCGAAGCCCTCCTCCTCCAGCCGGCGGTCCACCGGCGACTCGTAGGTCCGGACGGGGGCAAGCACCCCCTGACGATGGAGCGTCGAGGCATCCGCGCGGGCCGCGATCACCCCGAGCGCGAACCTGATGAGCGGCCCGATATCCGCCTCTGGCCGCGCCATGATCTTGAGGTAGTGCGGCTGGTCCTCCTTGGCCACGCCAACCTGCGCGAACGCATCGATGGACGTCCCGTCAGCAGCCGACGCGCCGGGCGGGCCAAGCACGTAGCCGAAGACGTCGGCGAAGCGCAGGATCGGTGCCAGCGACGAGCGCGGCGCGCGCTGCTCGCGACCCTGGCGCTCCCAGTCGGGAAGGCGCACGACCTCGAGACGCTGCACCGGGCGGGGCGTGACCGAGGCGTAGAGGCGTGCCAGCTCCGGGGCATCCTTTGCCTCGACCTCGCGGATGCCCGCCGCGACGGCATCCGCATCCGCCATCGACGACGGGAGCGGCAGCGAACCGGGCCGCGCGAGCACCATCTCCTCGCCGTAGCGCACGAACCCGGACTGCATGAACAGCTCCACGTTGTCGTCGGCGTCGGCACAGGCGACATGGAACCGGGCCGCCCCGCGCTTGGCGCCGTCGCGCTGCAGGTGCTGGACCAGGCGGAAGCGGACGTCGCCCGCATCCATGTCGCCCACGGCGTCCAGCTCCACCACGATCCACTCGTCCCGGAACGTGTCGCGCTCGACCCGCAGCAGGCCCGCGAGATGCCCGTCGCGCTCGTAGACATACATGACGTCGTGCGGAGTGAAGGCCCCCAGCGGGAGACGGAAGAGCGAGAACACGCCGATCGGGGGACCGCTCACCGGCAGCCCGAGGCTCCGGGTCCCATCCCCCGCGCCCTGGGCGAGCCGCGACAGCTCGCCGAGGGCGGAGAGGTCCGTCAGCCGTGCCGCCCTGACCTTGCCCGCGCTCTTCGCCACGGCGTTCTCAGCCCTCCATCCTGTCGCGGCGCACGGGATGCCGCCGCCGCCCGACACCCTCACCGGGGTCGGCGTGCTCGGCGGCCAGCATGGCCACGAGGCGGTGGAAGCGCGTCTCCCCGGCAAGCTCGGGGTGGAACGAGATCGCGATCACGTTGCGCTCCCGGACGGCGACGATACGCCCGTCCTCGAGCTTGCGCCAGGACATCCACCCCGGGTCCCACGCGCTCGATGATAGGGGCGCGTATGAACACCGCGTGAACGGGCGTGTCGCCGAGGAGCGGGACGGCCAGCTCCGTCTCGAAGGACTCGAGCTGGCGCCCGAAGGCGTTGCGCTCCACGGTCACGTCCAGCAGCGGCAGGATGGGCTCCTCGCCGCCGGCGATCTCCTTCGCCAGGACGATCATCCCGGCGCAGGTCCCGAAGAGCGGGGCGCCCGTGCGCCGCCAGGTCCAGGATCGGCTGGCGCATGCCCCAGCGGTCGATGAGCCGGCGCATGGCCGTGCTCTCGCCGCCGGGCAGGATCAGGCCATCGATGTCCTCGAGGTCCTTGGGCAGGCGCACCTCGACCGCCTCCACGCCGATGGCGCGAAGGGTGGTCACATGCTCCGCGAAGGCCCCTTGGAGGGCCAGGACACCGATCCTCATCGTGCTGCCGGCCCCGTCGCGGTGCCGGCCGCTCCGACTACCAGCCGCGGCTCGCGAGCCGCTCGGCCTCGGGGATCGCCGTCATCTCGATGCCGCGCATCGGCGCGCCGAGGCCCTTGGAGACCTCCGCGATGATCTTGGCGTCCGCGAAGTGCGTCGTGGCCTGGACGATGGCGTTCGCCATGCGCGCCGGATCCTCGGCCTTGAAGATGCCGGAGCCCACGAAGACGCCCTCGGCGCCCAGCTGCATCACCAGCGCGGCGTCCGCGGGGGTGCTGATGCCGCCGGCGACGAAGTTCACGACCGGGAGCCTTCCCTCGGCGGCGACCTGCTTGACCAGCTCGTAGGGGGCCTGCAGCTCCTTGGCCGCGACGAACAGCTCGTCCTCGCGCATCCCCTGGAGCCTGCGGATCTCGGCGAGCACGTCGCGCAGCTGGTGGACCGCCTCAACGACATTGCCGGTGCCGGCCTCGCCCTTGGTGCGGATCATCGCTGCGCCCTCGTTGATCCGGCGCAGCGCCTCGCCGACGTTGCGGCAGCCGCACACGAACGGGACCTTGAAGGCGTGCTTGTCGATGTGGTTGCGCTCGTCCGCCGGGGTGAGGACCTCGGACTCGTCGATGTAGTCGACGCCCAGGGCCTCGAGCACCTGCGCCTCGACGAAGTGGCCGATGCGCGCCTTGGCCATGACCGGGATGCTGACCGCTGCCATGATCCCCTCGATCATCGAGGGGTCGGACATGCGCGCCACGCCGCCGGATGCGCGGATGTCGGACGGGACGCGCTCGAGCGCCATGACGGCGACGGCGCCCGCCTCTTCGGCGATGACGGCCTGCTCGGGGGTGACGACGTCCATGATGACGCCGCCCTTGAGCATCTGGGCGAGGCCCTTCTTGGTGGCCCAGGTGGATGTTTCGGTCATGGTCGTGGGGCTCTCCGGAGACGCGTGAGTGGTCGGCCGTCCAGGCTGGCCGCGGGGTGCTGGCCCGATCGAACCGGTTCGGTCCGACGTCACGGCCGGATTATCGCACGGGCGCGCGCGAACCCGGCCAGATGCGATGGCCGGGACGTCCCCGGCTCGCGGGTTCCCGGCGCAATGCCCCCTATCCGACCGGCGCCAGGTTTGGTAGGGTGCCCGTCCGA
This sequence comes from uncultured Chloroflexia bacterium, assembly GCA_963697365.1. Taxonomy (GTDB): domain Bacteria; phylum Chloroflexota; class Limnocylindria; order Limnocylindrales; family CSP1-4; genus CAIXZV01. The sequence goes on along the minus strand of CAVONT010000021.1, from coordinate 308,796 downwards.
CAGGAGCGACCCTGCTCCTGTGCAGAGGAGGGATCCCACAGCGTGAGAACCCGTCGATCCGCGTTCGTCGCGGCGTCGCTGGCAGGCCTGCTCGCGGCCACCGCGGCGGCTCCAGTCGGAGCCCAGACCCCCATCACCCGGTCTCCGGACATCGGCCACCTGGCCATCGAGGAGGGTGCCGATTTCGGACCGGGCGCAAGGGTGACGGCCGACCGACGCGTCGACGTCGTCGTGCGCCTGACCGGGCCGTCCGTGTCGGAGGCCGCCGGCCGCAACGCCACCAAGGGCGGCGGCAGGCTTGGCGCTGCTGGCCAGCGCACGCGCGCAGACCAGATCCGCAAGGAGCAGAACGCGGTCAAGCGCGTGGTCCGCCAGCTGGGCGGCCGCGAGCTCGGACGGGTCAGCCGGGTCGCCAACGCGCTGATCGTCCGGATCGGCGCCGACGAGCTCGACAACCTGGCCGCCGTGAAGGGCGTCAAGTCGGTGCAGCCGCTCCGCAATTACGAGCTTGACCTCACCGAGACCGTGCCGTACATCGGAGCGCGCTCGGGCGCCTTCGCGCCGCCCAGCGGCACGAACGGCTCCGGGATCCGGGTTGCCGTGCTCGACTCGGGCATCGACTACACCCATGCGAACCTCGGCGGCGCGGGCACCCTCGCAGCCTACGAGGCCGCCTACGGCAGCAGCGCCCGGAGACCCGCTGCAGACCACCCGCAATGGGCTCTTCCCGACCGCCAAGGTGGTGGACGGCTACGACTTCGTCGGCGAGGCCTGGCCCAACACCGCCGAGACGCCCGACCCCGACCCGATCGACTACGAGGGCCACGGCACCCACGTCGCCGACATCATCGCGGGCAGCGGTGGCGTCGCCCCGGGTGCCTCGCTCGTGGCGCGTCAAGGTCTGCTCGGCCGTGGCGACCTCCTGCAACGGCGTCGCCCTGCTGCAGGGCATGGACTTCGCCCTCGACCCCAACGGCGACGGCGCGATCACCGACGCCGTCGACGTGGTCAACATGTCGCTCGGCTCCAGCTACGGGCAGCAGGAGGACGACCTGTCGTTCGCCTCGCAGAACGCGGTCGACGCCGGCGTCACCGTGGTCGTGTCGGCCGGCAACAGCGCCGACCGCCCGTACATCGCCGGCTCGCCGTCCACGACGCCGGGCGTGATCAGCGTCGCGCAGACGCAGGTGCCCAGCGCCGTCGCCTACCCGCTGGTCGTCGACCGGCATCACGCCGTCCACCATCACGCAACACCGCCACCGTCGACTGGGCCCCGATCGGGGCCGGCTTCAGCGGCGCACGTCGTCCGACTCGGACACGGCCTGCGCGGGCGTGCCCTACTTCGGCGGCAACAGCCCGGCCGGCAAGGTCGCGCTGATCGACCGCGGCACCTGCTCCGTCAGCCTCAAGGTGGACCGCGCCACCAAGGACGGGGCCGTCGGCGTCCTGGTCGCCAACAACGCCGCGCGGCGATCCGCCGACCTTCAGCTTCGGCGGCGGCGACCTGCCCATGGTGCCGACGCTGGTCATCACCCAGGCCGACGGCAACCGGATCAAGACCGCGCTCGGCGCGACGGGCGTCAACCGGTCGTCGTCGCCACCGTCAGCCCGGCCGTCACCGTCCCGCTGGCGGGCAGCATGGTTGCCTCGTCCTCGCGCGGTCCGTCGATGAGCTTCGACGCGATCAAGCCCGACATCGCCGCCCCCGGCGCGTCGGTCTCGGCGATCGCCGGGCACCGGGACCGGGACCAGGCGTTCGGCGGCACCTCCGGCGCCGCGCCGATGGTCTCCGGTGCGGCAGCGCTGCTGCTGTCGCTCGACCCGGCCGCAGGCCCCGCTGACCGTGAAGGCGCGCCTCATGGGCACCGCCGACACGGACATCCACACCAATCCGGCCACCCAGCCCGGCGTGCTCGCCCCGATCACCCGGATCGGCGGCGGCGAGGTGCGGGTCGACGCGGCGGCGGCGACCACCACGGTCGCCTGGGACTCGACCTCCGGCAGCGTCGCCCAGCCGAGCCTGTCGTTCGGCTTCCACGACTGTCGATGCACCGATCTCGCTGAACCGCAAGCTGACCATCCGGAACCTCGGCACCAGCTCGCGGACCTACACCCTCACCCCGACCTTCCGGTACGCCGATGACGAGGCCAGCGGCGGCGTCGTCGCGACGATCCCGGGCAACGGCAGGGTGACCATCGCCGCAGGCAAGAGCAAGACCGTCAACGTCCAGCTCTCGATCGACCCGGCGAAGCTGCCCGACCTGGCCGTTCACCTTCGCTCCGTCGCAGATGGGCAACGGCGCCCTGCTCAACGGACCCGAGTACGACGGGTACATCGAGATCAGCGGCGGCGGCGACGCGGTCCACGTGCCGTGGCATGTCCTGCCGCGGGCGTCGGCCGAGGTCTCGGCCACGCCGTCGACCGTCGACCTGGCCGCCGGTACCACCGTGACCCTGGCCAACACGGGCGCCATCGCCGGCGAGTACAGCGTGTTCGCCCTCACCGGCACCAGCGGCCGGATCGCCCCAGGGCAGCAGCCCGGGGCCGGGAGCAACCTGGCCACGATCGACCTGCGGAGCGCGGGTGTCCGCGCGTTCCGAGATCGGCGGAGCCCTGTATGGCCAGTTCGCCGTGGCCACCTGGGACGAGCGCTCGCACCCGGCGTACCCGGCCGGGATCGAGGTCGACATCGACGTCGATCTCGACGGCACCCCGGACTGGTACGTCTTCACCCAGGAGGCCAACGGCTTCGGCGCCACCGGCCAGACGCTGGTCTATGTCCAGAGTGCCGCGGGCGGGCCGGCCTCGGCCTACTTCTTCCTCGATGCGGACCTCAACTCGCCGAACCGGGTCCTGACCGTTCCCCTGTCGGCGATGGGGATCACGCCCGCCACCCAGTTCGACTTCACCGTCCTCGCCTACGACAACTACTTCAGCGGGCTGGTCACCGATGCCATCGGCCCGATGCGGTACACCGGCGGGACGCCGCGCTACCTCCTCGACGGCGATCTCGGCGACGGCACCGTCGCCGCCGGCGCGTCCGTCACCGGGACGGTCTCGACGGTCGCCGGTGGTGCGACGGCCTCGCCGTCGCAGCTCGGCTTCCTGGTCATGAACTACAGCGGTGCCAAGGGCGCCGAGTCCATCGCCATCAACGTCCGCCCCTGATCCCCGCTCCCTCCGGAAGCGACCGAGGCCCGCCCGCGAGGGCGGGCCTCGGCATGTCCGGGCCGGCCGGGACGCTACCGGACGAGCGTCCTCACGACGCCCGACATCAGCTGCGTGGCGCGGCGCGCGGTCGTCGGCGAGAGGCGCGAGAGCGCTTCGACCAGGCCCAGGACGTCCTCGTCCGGCAGACCGTCGAGCAGGGTGACCAGGCGCAGGATCGTGTCGTCGGGGACGTCGCCCAGGAGGCGGACGGCCCGCTCCAGCTCGGTCGGCTCCAGGCGCGACACGAGGCCCACGGCGCGGTCGAACAGCTGGACGAAGATCAGGAAGGTCGACAGCCAGTCGCGCAGCCGGAGCAGGTCCGCGTCGCCCGGGTTGCGGGCGAGCGCGACGGACGTGTCGGCCAGCGTGCGCTCGAGGACTTCGACGATGGGGTCGCCCTCGCGCATCTTGCGCTCGGCCACGACGCGCCCGAACCAGCGCCAGTGGTCGCCAACGGCCATGTAGGCGGTGCCCGGCGGGACCACGCCGGCCCACGCGCCGCGGCTCGGCCACCCGCTCCACCAGGCCCCAGGACTCCGCCTCGGCGAGGGCCAGGCTGGCGGCGCGGTGGGACAGGCCCAGGGCCTCGCGGACCTCGCGCTCGGTGAGGGGCTCGGCGCGGGCCATGAGGTAGGCGTGGACGCGGGCGATGGCCGGGGCGACACCCCAGGCGGCCCCGAGCTCGCCCCAGTCGTCGGCCAGCCGGAGGCGGATCTCCTCGGCGATGGGTGAGGGGGGTCGCACGTCCGGTGCGGGCAGCGGGGCAGCGTCGGTCACGTGCGGATCGTAACGCCCGGGACAGAAACCTGTACCCGCCGCATTAGCCGATTTCGGCCGCGATGCGCTCAGCCCCCGGATCGCCGAAGAGGATCCCCTGCACGGTCGGAACGGCTCCGCCTCCTGGGTCCACCTGGACCGTGCACGACGCGACCGTCGACGGCCTCGACCCTTGACCGTGAACGTGTAGATCTGCTCCTGGCCGTCGAAGTTGACCGGGCACTCGCCCGTGAACGGGACGGCGCGGATCGCGTCCCAGTCCGCGGCCTCGACCAACTCGATGAGGCGCGCCATCGTCGCGTCGTCCACCTGCTGCGCCATCCCGTCGGAGCGCTCCACCGTGCCGTCGCGGAAGATCACGGCCTTCAGCCCGCAGGCGCCTTGTGGGCACTCGCCGCCGCGCGTCTCGTAGGTCACGAGCACGCCGGTCTCGGCCGCAGCTGCCGATGGCCCGCCCGGCACGACGGTGGGCTCCGGTTCGACGACCGACGTGGACCCGGGTGTCGCGCTGGTGCCGCCGCAGGCGGCGACGAGGAAGGTGAGCAACAGGAGGACGAGCGGCTTCGTATTCGGCATGGCGTCCCGACGGCAGCGCGGGCGGTAGAGTTCCCGCATGCCCCGCTTCGAGTCCGACGGCCTGGAGACCGCCTTCGACATCGCCCGCCACCAGGTCGAGCGCGACGATGTCCCCTTCGTGATCCTGGGCATCGCCGGCGCGGACGGGATCGTCCGCCTCGAGGCGATGGAGCGGTCGGATGGCTCCCGCATCGGCTCGAATGCCATGTGCCTGCTGGCGTCGATCACCAAGCCCATCACGGCGACGGCGGTCATGCGCCTCGCCCAGTCCGGCCGCTTCCCGCTCACCGTGCCGCTGGTCCGCTGGCTCCCGGAGCTTGATGCCGCGGGTCTTGCACCGTTCACGGCCTGGCACGTGCTCACGCACACGGCCGGGTTCTCGGACATCGCACTCGAGCGGCTGCTCCTCGCGGGAGGCCGGCGGGACGAGGTGCTCCGCCAGACGATCGCGCAAGGCCAGGGCTGGGCGCCCGGCAGCCGGTTCCTCTACACGACGTTCACGTTCGACCTGTTGGCCGAGGCGATCGCGCGCGAGCTGGGCCGGCCGTTCGACGAGGTCCTGCGCGAGGAGATCCTGGACCCGCTCGGGATGGCAGACACCACCTTCGACATCGCGGCCTGTGGCACGCGGCGGGCGCCGATCGAGCTCGGCTTCTGGGACGGCTCGCTCCAGCCGCTGCCGCCGGGTGTCTCCGCGGAGCAGGCCGTCGCGGGGTACGCATCGCTGCGGCTGGCGGGCGGTGGGCTGTTCTCGACGGCGTCGGACCTGCTGCGCTTCGGGCGGGCGATGCTGCGCGGCGGCGAGCTCGACGGTGTACGGGTGCTGGGACGGTCGGTCGTGGACCTGATGACGCGCGAGGTCACGGTTGACGGCCTCGGGCCGCGCCGAGGACCGGCTGGTCGACGAGCACTACGCGCTCGGCTGGGGCAAGGCCGGGGTCGCGTCACCGGCGTCGGCGGCGGCGTTCGGGCACGGCGGGGTGTCGGGGACGCGGCTGTGGGTCGATCCAGCGCACGACCTGGTGTTCGTCTACCTCACCGGCAAGTGGGGCGGCGCGCGCGAGGCGATCGACGAGGTGCAGCTGGCGGTGTACGGGGCGCTCACCTAGTCAGGCGTCGGCCGGGCCTGGCCTCGAGGCGTCACGGTCGCGGCGGCCTGCGGCGGTCAGCGCAGGTCGTGGACCGGGTCGTCGGAGGGCCGTGCGCAGCCGAGCACGCGACAGCGGGGCGGATGGCCCAGGCGCGGCCCGGCGATGTGGATGTGCTTCAGGGTCGGGTCCGCGTCAGGGCCGATGGTCGCGATCGGATGCCCAGTCGGCCGGGGGGCGCCTTGAAGGGGTGAGGCAGGGCCGGATCGATGGCGAGCGAGTGCTCCGGGGCGGTCGTCATGGGGTGCATCGCGAATCCTCGAGCGCGGTGTCCGCTGTGTGACGATCGGGCGTTGCGGATGTAACGCGGTCGGACGCACGTTGCGCACGAGCGAGCGTCATTCCTGCCAGGGAGTGAAACGCGCATGGCGCCGGCACAACCAGACTGGGCGGCCACGCGGGCCATCGTCCAGGCGACGATCGTGGCCGCGCTGCGGGACTTTGTCGCGGCGTCGCCCGAGGACCGCTCGATGCGCGTCGAGGCCGACGGGCACGTGATCGTCGCGCACGACGGCCGCACGTGGCGCTGGTGGGTGGACCCCGAGGCCAATCGTGAACCTCGGCATACGAGACCGGCGCGTCCCCCTGGCAGGTGGAGATCTGGGTCCGCGACGATCCACCGCACGCGCACGGCCTGGCCGAACGCCTGCGGAACGCGGTGTCGCCGCACTCGCACGCGACGGGCGTCATCCGCGCGGGCGAGGACGATCCGGCCGGCCGCGCCTTCGCGATCGTCCGCAAGGAGCTGGGGCGCCAGACGGCCCGGTAGTCGCCGCCGTCCAGGCCCCGCGTTCCGAAGGCGAGTCCGGGAATGCCAGTCCCGGTGTGGCGCGTCGCCTGGACTGGCTACGCGGGATCCGCGCCGAACCGGGACTGCCAGTCCCGATTCCCGTCTCCTACCCGGTGGTGACTCCCCGATCTGGCACGCATCGGGATTGAGGGTCACGGCTTCGGGTCGTGGCTCGCAGCGGCCACGTGGTGGGACGATGCGGCGCCCAAACTCGGGACTGTGCGTCCCGGCCCGCTGCCGGCATGGAGCGCGGCGCCGGCCCCTGCTCAGGCGTCCGGGACGAGCAGGAACAGGTCGCCCCAGTCGGAGCGTTCGGCGATCGAGCCCATCTTCGCCTTGAGTTCGCCGAGGGCGGCCGGGCGCTCCGCCTCCTCCAGGAGCCGTGCCTGGTAGCGGCGCTCAGCCCCCTTGATGCTGAACGTGCAGGCCGGGTTCGCCTTGAGGTTCACGGTCCAGCCGCGGTTCACCTTGGACCCGGAGCCGATCAGCACCGTCCCATCCTCGCGTAGCACGAAGCCCAACGGCGCCTCGCGCTTGAGGCCGGTCTTCGCACCCGTCGACGTGAGGATGCCCACGCGACCACTGCGGGCCATCAGCTTCCCCCCGACGGCGTTGAACGTTCGAGTCAGGCGATTGGGCACGCGGTTACTCCAGGAGCGCGAGGGATACGCATCCAGTGTCGCGCAGATCGGGCCACGGTGTCTTGACACGGCGCATCGGAGTGATAGGCTCCGCATTGACTGCACATACGAGCGATTGCGTTGCTCATATGAGCAGCAGGAAGACGGAGACGCGATGCTCGCAGTACGGCGGCGGAGTGCAGGCGATGTCCGGCTCATGGTCCGGATCGCGCAGATGTACTACCGGCTGCACCTGAGCCAGGAGCAGATCGGGCAGCGGCTCGGCCTGAGCCGGTTCAAGGTGGGCCGGCTGCTGGACCGCGCCATCGACGAGTCAGATCGTCCGGATCGAGATCGTCCATCCGGCGGCACGGCTCGTGGAGCTCGAGGACCAGCTGATCGAGCGGTTCGGGCTGGTGGCCGCCGTCGTCGCCGACGTGCCCGCGATCGCCGCCGGGGCCGCCGCCGATGACCTCGCCCGGGACGCCGTCGCCGATGTCGCCGCGGACCTCCTGGCCGAGCGTGCGCCGCACGGGACCGATCGCCGTCTCCTGGGGCCGCACGATGCTTGCCGTCGCCCGCGCGCTGCACGCCGGCCTGGACGCAGGCAGACGAGATCGTCCAGCTCAACGGCGCCTCCTCCCGCTCCGCCCAGCCCACCCGCGCCAACGAGATCCTGGAGCGGTTCGCGGCCACCACCGGCGCCGCAGTTCCGCTTGCTCAACGCGCCCGCGATCGTGGGCACGCCGGACCTGCGGCGACGCGCTGCTGGCCGACCCGGCGATCGCCGAGACGCATCGACGCGGCCCGCCGCGCCCCGACCGCCGTGTTCGGCCTCGGCATTCCCGCACCGGACAGCCCCCACCTCGCGTCGGGCTTCGTGTCCGAGGAGGAGCAGGACAAGCTGCGCTCGCGGGGCGCCGTCGGCGATGTGATCGGCCGCTTCCTGCGCGAGGATGGGGCGATCGCCTGGCCGAAGCTGGACAGACGCACCGTGGGCCTGTCGCTCGAGGACCTCACCGCGCAAGCCGCTGCGCCTGGGCGTCGCGGCAGGCACCGGCCGCGGGCCGATCGCCCTGGCTGCCATCCGGGCCGGGGCGCTCAATGCACTCGCCTGCGACGACGCGACCGCCGAATGGGTGCTGGCCCATGGCTGAGCAGCGCCGGCTCCCCGATGAGGCCGTGATCCGCCAGTTGGTGGAGCGCGCGCTCGAGGGTGTCGAAGCGGGTGCGGGCCATCCTGCGCCGGCATCGACCCCGACGAGCACGAGCGCGTCCGCCGGGTCGAGCCCCAGGACCGTCGCCATCGGCGCCGACCACGGCGGCTTCGCCCTCAAGGCGTCCTCGCCAAGCACCTGGGCGCCAAGGGCTTCGGCGTGACCGACTGCGGCACGAACAGCGCCGACGCCGTGGACTACCCGGACTTCGCCCACGTCGTCGCCCGCCTGGTCGCGGCGGGCGCCTGCGATGCCGGCATCGTCATCGACGGGGCCGGGATCGGCTCAGCCATGGCCGCCAACAAGGTGCCCGGCGTGCGCGCCGCCAACGCCCACGACACGTCGATGGCCCGCAACGCCCGCGAGCACAACTACGCCAACATCCTGACCCTCGGCGCGCGGATGATCGGCGAGGGCATGGCCCTCGAGATCGTGGACACGTTCCTCGCCACACCGTGGGGCGCGGAACGGCACGGCAAGCGCGTCGCGAAGATCACCCACATCGAGCAGCAGTACCGGACCAGCGCAGAGGACCCCAAGCGATGACCGCCCCGCCCGACGACCGCGCCCAGCTCATCGAGGCGATCACGCGCCAGGTGATGGCCTCGCTCACGGCCCCGGGAGGCTTCGGCGGCCCAGGGCCCGGCGCAGACGGCTCGGCCACCGGGAACTGCGCCGCCTGCACCGGCGGCTGCGCGGCGCGCTGCGCGCCGAAGGTCCACGAGATGGTCGGCACAGGCGCATCGCGCATCGGGTACAGCGGCGACGCAGGCAACGTCCCCCAGGGCCTCGCCCAGTACATCGACCACACGCTGCTGAAGCCGGACGCGACCGCAGCCGACATCGACAAGCTCTGCGCCGAGGCCGTCCGCCACGGGTTCGCGTCCGTGTGCATCAACCCGGTCTGGGTGTCGCGCGCGGCGCGGCGCGCCTCAAGGGCACCGGGCGTCGCGGTCGCCTCGGTCATCGGCTTCCCGTTCGGCGCCACGCTGTCGGAGATCAAGGCCCACGAGGCCCGCCGGGTCATCCGCGACGGCGCCCGCGAGATCGACATGGTCATCAACATCGGCGCGCTCAAGTCCGGCCTCAACGACCTCGTCCGGGCCGACGTCGCCGCCGTCAGCGACGCCTGCCACGAGAGCGGCGCCATCAACAAGGTGATCATCGAGACCGCGCTCCTCACCGACGCGGAGAAGGTCATCGCCTGCCGCCTGGCCAAGGAGGCCAAGGCGGACTTCGTGAAGACCAGCACCGGGTACGCCACGCGGCGGCGCCACCGTGTTCGACGTCGCGCTGATGCGCGAGGCCGTCGGGCCGCGGATCGGCGTCAAGGCCGCGGGCGGGATCCGGACCAAGGCCGACGTCGAGGAGATGATCGCCGCCGGGGCCACCCGGATCGGCGCGTCGGCCGGCGTCAAGATCGTCAGCGGAGAGGGAGCTGCCAGTGGCAACTATTGACCTGCGTGCCTACTGCTTCCTGGACAGCCTCCAGGCGCAGTACGCCGCGTTCCTGGGCACCGTGGCGCAGGGCTTCCTGCCGCTGCCGGGCGACGCCTCGCTGTACATCGAGGTCTCGCCGGGCATCGAGATCAACCGCCTGACCGACATCGCGCTCAAGTCCACCGAGCGTGAAGCCGGGCATGCAGATCATCGAGCGGTTCTTCGGCCTGCTCGAGATCCACAGCCCCTCGCAGGCGGAGGTCCGGGCCGCCGGCGCCGCGATCCTGGCGCGAGCTCGGGCTGACCGAGTCCGACCGGATCAAGCCGAAGATCCTGTCGAGCCAGATCATCCGCAACATCGACGACCACCAGGCCCAGCTGATCAACCGCACCCGGCACGGGCACATGATCATCGGCGGGCAGTCGCTCTACGTCCTCGAGATGGAGCCTGCGGCCTACGCGCCGCTGGCCGCCAACGAGGCCGAGAAGGCCGCCGCACATCAACATCCTCGAGGTGCGCTCGTTCGGCTCCATGGGCCGCGTGTACCTCGGCGGCGAGGAGGCCGACATCGACGTCGGCTGGCGCGCGGCCGTGGCGGCGATCGAGGGCCTCGACGGCCGCGACGCGAAGGCATAGCGGCGCCACCACGCATAGACCACCCACCACCCGGCGGCCGCCCGGCCGGCCCGGGAGCAGCACAGAACGGAGAGGGTCCGAACGATGGCAGACGCACTGGGCATGATCGAGGCCCGCGGGTTCGCCGCGGTGGTCGAGGCGGCCGACGCGATGGTCAAGGCGGCCAAGGTCGACCTGGTCGGCTACGAGAAGACGGGCGGCGGCTACGTGACCGCCGTCGTGCGCGGCGACGTCGCCGCGGTCAAGGCGGCCGTGGAGGCCGGTTCCCGCTCGGCGGCCAAGGTCGGCGAGGTCGTGGCGACCCACGTGATCGCCCGCCCGCACGCCAACGTGGACCTCGTGCTGCCGCTGGGCCGCATGGACGAGGCGAAGACCGAGCTCGGCGGCTGACGCCAGGCTCCGGTCTCGGACCCTCATCGGGGGCGGGCGACCCGCTCGCCCCCGGGACCGGCCAGGAGACATCGATGCTTCTCGGACGCGTCGCCGGCACTGTCGTGGCGAGCCGCAAGGAGCCCCTCATGGAGGGGTGGCGGCTGCTCGTCGTGCAGCAGCTGGGCGTCGACAACACACCCACTGGCGGGTACGTGGTGGCCACCGATGCCGTCGGGGCGGGCGTGGGCGAGGTGGTCCTGTACGCCTCCGGCTCGTCCGCCCGCCAGACGGAGATCACGAAGGACCGCCCCTGCGATGCCGTGATCATGGCGATCGTGGACACGTGGGAAGTCGGCGGCTCGGAGGTCTACCGCAAGTAGCGTGTACGACGACCGCGAGATCCAGGACGTCATCGAGCGGGTCCGCCGGCGCTACGGCGAGCCCGGGCCCCAGCTCGCCCGACAGGCCGCCATCCGGCAGGAGCTCGAGGCGCCAGCCGGCTCCGGACTCGGCGACGGCGTCTTCGCGACGCTGAACGAGGCGGTGGCCGCTGCAGCCGCCGCCTACCGCGGGGCGCGCCTCGACCTTGACCTGCGCAAGACCGTGATCGAGGCCGTGCGCCGGGCGGCCCTCGACCAGGCGGAGCCGCTCGCCCGTCTCGCCGTCGAGGAGACGGGCCTGGGCGGGTGGACGACAAGACGACGAAGAACCGCCTGTGCGCGCGCAAGACGCCCGGCCCCGAGGACCTCGAGGTGCTCGCGGTGTCGGGCGCGACCGGGATGATGCTCACCGAGTGGGCGCCGTTCGGCGTGGTCGGCTCGATCTCACCCGGTGACCAACCCGGCCGCGACCGTCATCAACAACGCGATCTCGATCATCTCGGCCGGCAACGCGGTGGTCTTCAACGCCCACCCGTCGGCACGGCGCGTGTCGAACGCGACGGTGCGCATGGTCCACCGGGCGATCGTCGGCGCGGGCGGGCCGGCGAACTTCATCACCTCGGTGGCGGAGCCCACCATCGAGAGCGCCCGGGCCGCTCATGGCCCATCCCGGACGTCCGGGTCCTGCTCGTGACCGGCGGCCCGGGCGTCGTCCGCGAGGCGCTCAAGACCGACAAGCGCGCGATCACCGCCGGCCCCGGCAACCCGCCCTGCGTGGTCGACGACACCGCCGACATCGACAAGGCCGGCGCCGACATCGTGATGGGCGCGTCCTTCGACAACAACATCGTCTGCACCGACGAGAAGACCGTCATCGCCCTGGCGTCCGTCGCGGACCGCCTGGTGCGTGCGATGGCCCAGCAACGGCGCCTACGTCCTGGCGGAGCACGAGCTGCGACGCCTGGAGCGCGTGATCTTCACCGACGAGACCTTCATCCCCGGCAAGCCCGCGCACATCAACACGGCCTGGGTGGGCCGCGACGCCTCGCGGATCCTCGCCGAGATCGGCGTGCGGCCGACCGTCGAGCCGCGGGTGCTGGTCGCCGAGGTGCCGGTGGACCACCCGCTCGTCTGGACCGAGCAGATGATGCCCGTGCTGCCAGTGGTCAGGGTGCAGTCGGTGGATGCGGCCATCGACCTCGCGGTGCGCTCGGAGCACGGGTTCCGCCACACGGCGTCCATCCACTCCACCAACGTCGAGACGATCACCCGCATGGCGCGCGCGATGAACTGCTCGATCTTCGTGGCCAACGGGCCCAACTACAACGGTCCTCGGCGAGGGCGGGGAGGGCTTCGCCACCGTCTCGATCGCCTCCCCGTCCGGCGACGGGATGACCCGGCCGCGCACGTTCTCGCGCGAGCGGCGGATCACGGTCGTCGGCTCGATGCGGATCGTGTGATGACACCGCGCGTGGAGCCTTCCGCACGGATGGAGCCTGCCGTCCGCATCGAGCCTGCCGTCGCGGTGCTGGAGCTGGCGTCGATCGCGGTGGGCATCGAGGTGGGCGACGCGATGGTCAAGCGGGCGCCCGTCGACGTCGTGCGCGCCGGGACGGTCCACCCGGGCAAGTACCTCGTGCTCGTCGCGGGCGACGTGGCGGACGTCGAGGAGGCGTACGCCGCGGGTGTCGCCATCGGCGCGGGGTGCCTCGTGGACTCCGTGCTCCTGCCGAACGTGCACCCGGCGCTGGTCGCAGCGCTGCGCGGCGTCCGGCGGGCGGGGACCGGCGAGGCGCTGGGCATCGTCGAGACGGCAACGATCGCCTCGATCGTGGATGCAGCCGATGCCGGCCTCAAGGGGGCCAGGGTGGAGCTGCTGGAGCTGCGCCTGGGCGACGGCATCGGCGGCAAGGGCTACCTCCTGTTCGACGGGGAGGTGGCCGATGTCGAGGCGGCCGTCGAGCTGGCCGTGGCACGCGTGGACGACGGGTCGGGCGCGGCAGGTGGCGGTGCGGTCCCCGGTGGCCGGCAGCCGGTCGGGCCGGGTGATCGCCCAGCTCCACCGCGAGATGCGCTCCGAGCTCGAGCGCGCACCGCGGTTCGGTGAGCGGGTCGGACGCGGTCCCGCAGGTGGGGAGGCGTAGGCAATGCAGCTGGCGCGCGTGACCGGCACGGTCGTGGCCACGGTGAAGGCGGACAACATGGAGGGCGTCCGGCTGCTCATCGTCCAGCCGCTGACGCGGGACCTGGCCCCGAGCGGGCAGCCGGTCGTGGCCGCGGACGCGCTCGAGACGGCAGGCCCGGGCCAGCTGGTCTACATCGTGGCTGCGCGCGAGGCGGCGGAGGCGATGCCGAACCGGTTCGTGCCGGTGGACCACGCGATCGTCGGGATCGTCGATGCGGTGGAGGACGTCATCGGCCCCGCGTCGGGGCGGGGAGCCCAGCCGTGAAGCTGGGGCGGGTGGTCGGCACCGTGGTGTCCACCGTGAAGTCGCCGATCTTCGAGGGGCGGACGCTGCTGCTGGTGGACCTGCTCAATCCGGACGGGTCCATGAGCGGCGGCTACCTGATCGCGATGGACACCGTGGGTGCAGGGGCGGGCGAGACGGTGCTCATCGTCGACGAGGGCGGCTCGGCGCGCCAGGTGATCGGTGCGACGGACGGCGGCCCCCTGCGCACGGTGGTCGTGGGGATCGTGGACGCCGTCGAGGGGCCGGCTGCGGGCTGACCCCGCGGCGGCTGCCCTAGCGGCAGCTCTGGCGATTGCGCCCGCAAAGGTGTCGGCCCTTGGCCATGTGGATGCGGGAGTATCGTCGTGAAATGACCGAGCCCACCGTCCACCCGGTCGCCGCGCACGGGTTCGACGCCGGTGCCGATGCCTACGAGCGCGCCCGGCCGACCTACCCTCCTGCAGCCGTTGCCGCGCTCATCGAGCACCTCGGCTTGCGGCCCGGGCGCACGGTCCTGGAGCTGGGCGCCGGCACCGGCAAGCTCACGCGCCTGCTGGCGCCCACGGGCGCGCACGTGCTCGCCATCGAGCCCGTCGCCGCGATGCGCTCGCGCCTGCAGACGGCCGTTCCCGACGTCGGCCTGCTTGGTGGCACCGCCGAGGCGATCCCGCTCCCGTCCGGATCCGTCGATGCGGTCGTCGTCGCCCAGGCATTCCACTGGTTTGACCCCGTGCGCGCGCTGTCCGAGATCCACCGGGTGCTGCGGCCGGGTGGCATGCTCGCCCTTGCCTGGAACTTCCGCGACGAATCCGTGCCATGGGTGGCGGAGCTGGGCCGCCGGATCCACACCCTGGCCGGCGATTCCCCACAGGCGCGCGGCGGCAGATGGAGGGACGATCTCGCCAGGGTCGGGCTCTTCGCACCGTGGACCTGCATCGAGGTCCCGCACCGGCAGTCCATGACGCCCGGCGACATCCTTGAGCGGGTGGCCTCGGTCAGCTTCGTCGCGGCGGCGCCCGCCGAGGTCCGGGCAGCCCTGCTGGAGCACGTCGCGCAGCTGCTCGCGGCGGATCCGGCCACCGCCGGCTGCGCGACGATCGAGCTCCCGTACGAGTCCGAGGTGATGTGGGCGGCGCGCCGGACGATCGAGCCGGGCACCGAGGGCGTCGTGGCCACCGTGCACCGCAACCACGGCGGGGTGCCGAAGGGAACGGTCGACGGTGCCCGGGTGCTCCTGGCCGGCCTCGACGGGGACGGCCACACGGAGCCGGAGCCCATGCACGGCGGGCCTGAGCAGGCCGTCTGCATCTATGCGCAGGAGGCGATCGAGCGTGTCCGCGATGACGGCCACCAGGCGTTCCCCGGCGCCTACGGCGAGAACCTCGTGCTGCTCGGGATCGACTGGGCGCGGCTCCGCGCAGGCGATCGCGTGCGCATCGGCCACGGAGCCGACGATGTCGAGTTGGAGCTGACCAGGCAGGCCGCCCCGTGCCAGACCATCGCCCACTGGTTCGACCGGCGGCAGATCGGTCGGATCAGCCCGCAGACGCGCCCGCAGGACGCACGCTGGTACGCGCGGGTCGTCGTGGAGGGGCCGGTCGCGCCCGGAATGCCCGTCCGCCTGACGCAGCGCCCGGACTGAGGCCGGTCCGCCCGTCGGCGGGGCGCGCCCGCCCGACCGTTCCTGGCGCGCGATGTCACGCCCGATGGCTCTTGGCGTCGCATGCATGGTGCAGGACGATCGGCCGGCATCAGGGCCCGGGGCAGTCCCGGCGAGCAAGGACGGTGTGCGATGCAGGTCGCTTTCGTTGCCATCAGCGGCGTCCGCTCCTCCAACCCGGCCCTGATGGAGGTGGGCCTCACGCTCCCAGGCTTCGTGGAGCGCAGCGAGGTGATCGCCTCGCTGCCCAGCCTCGGCCTCCTCACCCTGGCCGGGATGACCCCTGACGATGTCGACGTGACCTACCACGAGGTCCCGGACATCACGGCGCTCGCCGAGCTTCCACCGTGCGATGTCGCCGCGATCTCCTCGTACTCGGCGCAGATCCGGGATGCCTACACCCTCGCCGACCGGTTCCGGGCCGCCGGCGTGAAGGTCGTCCTGGGTGGTCTCCACGTGTCGGCGCTGCCCCATGAGGCGCTCGAGCATGCCGATGCCGTCGTGCTCGGCGAGGGCGAGTTGGGCTGGCCCGACGTGATGCGCGATCTCCAGCACGGGCGCCTGTCGCACGTCTACGCGCCGGAAGGGCGCGAGTTCGACCTCGCGGACTCGCCGATGCCGCGCTTCGACCTGCTCGACATCGACCGCTACAACCGGCTGACGGTCCAGACCCAGCGGGGCTGCCCGTGGCGCTGCGAGTTCTGCGCCGCCTCGATGCGGCTGACCCCGCTGTACAAGACGAAGCCCGTAGAGCGCGTGCTGGCCGAGGTGCGCGCCATCAAGCAGCTGTGGCCGCACCCGTTCATCGAGTTCGCCGACGACAACAGCTTCGCGAGCCGCCGCCACAGCAAGGAGCTCCTCCGGGCGCTCATCCCGGAGCGGGTCCACTGGTTCAGCGAATCCGACATCTCGATCGCCGACGACCCCGAGCTGCTCGACCTCATGCGCGAGTCCGGCTGCCGGGAACTGCTGATCGGCCTCGAGAGCCCGACGACGTCCGGGGTGGACGGCATCGAGCAGCGCCGAAACTGGAAACTCGGGCGCCAGCCGCGCTACCTCGAGGACATCCGGGTGATCCAGGGCCACGGCATCGCGGTCAACGGCTGCTTCGTCCTCGGGCTCGACGGCGACGGACCGGACGTGTTCGACGCCGTCGAGGCGTTCGCCGCCGCCAGCGGTCAGTTCGATGTGCAGATCACGGTGATGACCCCGTTCCCGGGGACCCCGCTCTACGAGCGGCTCCTCGCCGAAGGCCGGCTGCTGGAGCCGACCGCGTGGGACCGCTGCAGCCTGTTCGACGTGAACTTCCGGCCACAGCGCATGACGGCCGACGAACTGCAGGCAGGGCTGCTGGGCCTGGCCCGGCGCCTGTACACGGTCGAGGAGCGGGATGCCCGGAGGGATCGCTTCTGGGCTCAGCGCCGGGCGCACCGGCGCGAGGTCCGGGTGGAGGTGCACGCATGACCGGATCGAGCACGCACGGTGTCACCACCGGGTGGCGCCTGCTGTTCCTCGTCGCGGCGGTGTACGACATCGCCTTGGGGATCGCCTTCCTTGTGGCCGGCGAGGCCGTCCTCGATGCCATCGGCATGGTCGGCCCGCCCCATGTCGCGTACATCCAGCTCGCCGCCGTCTTCGTGACCGTCCAGGGTGTCAGCTACCTGTTCGCCTGGTGGGATGCGATCGCCAACCGGGCGATCGTCTGGGTGGGCGTGATCTACAAGGCCGGCTACACGGGGCTGGCCGCCTGGTACCTCCTCCTCGGGATGATCCCGAGTGTGTTCTTCATCCCGTGGGCCTTCGCCGATCTCGCGTTCCTCGTCGCGTTCCTCGTGTTCCTGCGGCGTCACCCGGGAGCCGTGAGGTGATCCATCCCGTTGCAGGGCGGCGCGTTCCCCTAGAGCTCACCACTGACCCGAGGATGCAGCGACGGGTCCGGCGCCTCACGGTGGTGAGCCTCGTCGCACTGGGTGCCATCGCGGGGCTGGCGGCGCTCGGCGGCGCGTCGTGGCTCATCATCGGGCTGCTGGTGGCGGGCTGGGTGCTGATGCCCTCGGTCCTCGCGTGGAGCCTGGCGCGACCGGTGGCCCGCTACCTGCTGGTCGTCCCGGCGACGCTCGTGTCCCTCGCCCTGGTCGCGCTGTCGCTGGGCTGGGCCCAGGGTGTGAGCGGGATGCAGGTGGGCTGGCTGCTGGTCACGGCCGGCGTCCTGCTCGGCGGCACCCTGGGGCTCTGGACCTGGTACCGCATCCTGCCGGTGCCGCCGGCGCTCGATGATCCCGTGGCGCCCGGTCGCTGGGCGCTCATCGGCGTCCACGTGGCGCTCGTCCTGCTGGGGCTCCTGATCCTCGTCGTGCGGCCCGGATAGGCCTCGGGCTTGCCGCCCCTCGCGCTAGCGTGCGACCGGCGCCATCTTCCGCCGGTAGGCAGCCGGCGTCAGCCCCGTGGTCCGCCTGAACAGCCGCCGGAAGAACGTGGGATCGGCATACCCGACCTCGTACCCGACGTCGTCCACGGTCCGATCCCCGGCCTCGAGCAGGGTCCGGGCGCGCTCGATCCGCAGGGCGTGCACGTGCTCGATGGGACGTCGGCCCGTCGACGCCCGGAAGCGGCGCGCGAACGTGCGCTCCGTGAGGCCGGACCGCTCCACCATCGCGGTGACCGGGTTCGGCTCGGCCGGGTGCTCCTCGATCCAGGCCAGGCAGTCCCTGATCACGCGGTCGTCCAGGCGGATGTGCCGGCTCATCGCGCTGAACGGAAGTTGGCCGTCCTCGTGGCCGCCGAACAGGTAGACCCTTGCCGTGCGTACGGCGTGCTCCGTGCCGCACAGGCGCCCGATCAGGTGGAGCGCGAGGTCCTGCCACGAGGTCACGCCGCCGGCCGTGACCAGGCCATCGGCCTCGGCGCTGGTATCGAGGATGGCGCCCGGGTGGAAACGGATCTTCGGGTAGGCCTGCGCGAAGAGATCCGTATACGCCCAGTGCCCGGCGCACGTCCGCCCGTCGAGCAGCCCGGTCTCCGCGAGGAGCAGGGAGCCCGTGCACACGCTCGTGATCAGGACGCCCTGGTCGTGCTGGCGGCGAAGCCACGCGGTCTCAGCCGCATGGCGACCAGCAGGCGGCGTGTCGATCGGCGTGTACATGTCGCAGATCACGATCGCGTCGAGGTCGCCCGCGTCGTCCAGCGCGGCGTGGGGCTCGACGAGGATGTTCCCGAAGCACCGGAGGGGATCGGAGGTGGCGGCGACGATCCTCACGTCAAGCAGCGAGTCGCCGGGCTGGGCCGCCGTCATGTCCGGCCACATCGGTCCTACGGTCCCGAGCACGTCGTACAGGCCGTACAGGACCGACGCCGAGGTCTCGGGCGCGACCAGCAGCGCGATGGCCGGGCGGCGGCGTGTTGTCATGTTTGCCCCGGTTACAGCGATTCCGTCTCTTCCAGCATGACACGCATGCGTGGACACTACCCATCACGTCCCGCCGCTCCAGCGGGCTCCACGAGGATCCACGCCGATGCGCCCCGCTGACGACACCCAGGCCCCCGCCGACGACCCCCGGCCTGCCGACCTCGCCTCGCTCCGCGCGCGTGTCACCGGCGAGGTGGTCATCCCCGGCGACGCCACCTACGACGAGGCCCGCCGTGTCTGGAACGGGATGATCGACAAGCACCCCGCGGTGATCGTGCGGGCCGCAGACGACGGCGACGTGATGGCCGTGCTCGCCCTGGCGCGCTCGACGGGGCTGCCGCTCGCGATCCGGGGCGGCGGCCACAACGTGGCCGGCAACGGCACCGTGGACGGCGGCATCGTGCTCGACATGGGGGGCCGCACCCGGGTCGAGGTGGATGTGACCGCCGGCCTGGTCCGCGTGGAGGCGGGCGCCACGCTCCGCGACGTGGACGCCGGCGACGGCGCCGCACGGCCTCGCGGTGCCCATCGGCGTGGTCTCGGGCACCGGGATCGCGGGCTTCACCCTGGGCGGTGGTGTCGGCTGGCTGACGCGCCGGTACGGGCTCACGATCGACAACCTCGTGGCGGCCGACGTGATCCTGCCCGACGGCAGCCGGTGCGCGCCGACGCGACGACCCATCCCGACCTCTTCTGGGCGCTGCGCGGCGGCGGGGGCAACTTCGGCGTCGTGACGTCGTTCACCTTCCGTGCCTACCCGCACGGACCCGAGGCGTTCGCGGGCTCGCTGGTCTACGAGCGTCCGCGCTGGGGCGAGGCCCTTCGTGCCTGGCGGACATGGACGGCGACCCTGCCCGACGAGCTCACACCGATCGTGACGTTCATGGTCCCGCCTGCCGACTGGGAGATGGGCGACCGCCCCCTGATGTTCGCCGGCTACGCCTGGGCGGGGCACGACCACGAGACGGGCCGGGCGGTGGTCCAGGGGCTCGTGGACGCCTGCCCTCCCGACGTCGCGATGACCGACCCGACACCGTGGACGGCCTTCCAGTCGGCCTTCGACACTGCCATGCCCAGGGGCGTCCGGGCGTACTGGCGCAACGCCTGGTTCGCGGGCGATGACGACGCGGTGCTCGATGCGATCGAGGAGGGCTGCGGCGCCCAGGCCCGCGTCGGCACGGCGGTGGACCTGCACTTCATGCGCGGCGCCTTCGCGCGGGTGCCCGAGGACGCGACCGCGTTCCCCGACCGGTCGGCGCACCTGTGGCTGAACATCTACGGGTTCTGGGCCGATCCGGAGGACGACGAGGCGAACGTCGCCTGGGTCAAGGGCTTCTCGGATGGCCTGCGGCCGCTCGCGATGGACCGCCAGTACGTGAACTTCATGGGCCGCGAGGACGACGGGGAGGTCCAGGCGAAGGCGCTGGCCGTCTACGGGCCGGCCAAGCTGGCACGCCTGGCAGAGATCAAGCGCACGTACGACCCGGCGAACCTGCTCAGGATCAATCACAACATCCCGCCCGCGGGCTGAGGGCTGAGGTCTGACGGTCTGGAGTCTGCGGGCTGCGGGCTGGGAGAGGGCGTGGCCGGGTCCGGACGTGCTCGCGGCGCCGTCATTCGCGCGGCGCGCTACCCTTCGCCTGATGCACGGAGGAACCATGTCCGACCACCACGCCACCGATCTCGTCCTCGGGAAGACCCGTGAGGAGTTGATGGCCCAGCACGCCGAGGCCCGCAAGCGCAGGACGTCGGCGGTCGGCGGCAGCCCGGAGTGGGAGCAGGCGTCGCATGACGTCGGCCGGATCGAGATCGAGATCGCCCGCATCGAGCGGGAGATGGACCCGCCGCTGGTCTGATCGCGGCAGAACGGAGTCCCTGACCGAGACGCACGTCCGCACCAGCCTCGCGCACACGGTCGCAGGCGCACCCGCCACCGGTCCGCAAGGACCCGCCGTCGGCCGTGGTTCGGTTCGCCCCCTCGACGGGGTCGTCCTCGTTCTGAACCAGAACTACGAGCCCCTCAACGTGACGAACCTGCCGCGCGCGTTCCGGCTCGTCTTCGGGTCGCGGGCGGAGGTTCTCGCGTACGACCACGCTGACATCCGGACGGTCCGTGCCGTCTATCGCGCGCCGTCGGTCATCCGCCTCCAGCACCAGGTCCGCCGGCCGCGGCCTCGCGTCAAGCTCACGCGCCGCGAGGTCTTCGCCCGCGACCGGCACACCTGCCAGTACTGCGGCCACAGCGGCTCCGACCTGACGCTCGACCACGTGCTCCCACGTCATCGCGGCGGGGCCCATTCGTGGGAGAACCTCGTGGCGGCCTGCAAGCCGTGCAACCACCGCAAGGGCGGCCGGACACCGGAGGAGGCGCGGATGCATCTCGCGCGCCAGCCGTTCGAACCGCGAAGCGACGTCTACTCGCTGTTCTCGCCGTACCTCGCAAACGAGCGCAACGAGTCCTGGCGCGACTACCTGTTCCTCGGCCGGAACTGACCCGTGGCCTCGCCCGAGCCCCCTCCGGCTGCCGCCGCACGCCTGGACCAGGCGATCCCTGGCGCCGTCCGAGCGATCTCGGAGCGGCTCGTGGAGGCGGGCCACGCAGCCTACGTCGTGGGCGGATGCACTCGCGACGTGCTGCTGGGTCGCGAGGCTGCCGACTGGGACCTGACGACGTCGGCCCGGCCGGACGAGGTCGTCGCCCTGCTCCCCGGCGCGGTGTACGAGAACCGGTTCGGCACCGTGGCAGTCCGGCGCGATGACGACGTCTTCGAGATCACCACCTTCCGGTCCGAGCACGACTACGCGGACTTCAGGCGGCCCCACCGGGTGGAGTTCGGTGACGACGTGGTGGCCGATCTTGCGCGCCGCGACTTCACGGTGAACGCCATCGCGTACGGCCGGACGTCGTTCGAAGCCGCCGACCACCTGGTCGATCCGTTCCGTGGCGTGGAGGACGTGTCTGGCCGGCTGCTGCGGGCAGTGGGCGACCCGAATGCCAGGTTCCAGGAGGACGCGCTGCGGATGGTGCGCGCGGTGCGGCTGGCGGCGACGCTCGAGTTCGCGGTGGAGCCGGCGACCCTCGCGGCGATCAGGGCAAACGCCGGGCTGGCCGCCCACCTGTCCGGCGAGCGGATCGGGATGGAGCTCGAGAAGCTCCTGGCGGCCCCCAAGCCGTCGATCGGGCTCCGCCTCGCCCAGGAGACGGGGCTGCTCGCCGTGCTGGCACCGGACCTCGCGGCCCAGCGCGGCGTGCCGCAGAACAAGGTCGTGGGCGAGGATCTCTGGGACCACACGCTCCGATCGGTCGACGCCGCGCCGGCGAACCGGCCGGTGGTGCGGCTGGCCGCGCTGCTGCACGACATCGGCAAGCCTGCGACGCTGGCCGACGGGCACTTCCACCACCACGAGGTGGTCGGCGCCCGCCTGGCCGACGGACTGCTGCGGCGGATGCGGTACCCGAGGGCGGCCGCCGATGAGGTCGTGCACCTCGTCCGGCACCACATGTTCTTCGCCGATCCGACCTTCGGTGATCCGGCGATCCGGCGGTTCATCCAGCGGATAGGGCCTGATCGGGTCGAGGCGCTGTTCGAGCTGCGGCGGGCTGACGACATCGGCAGCGGGCAGGATCCGGACGACGCAGCGCTGGCCACGTTCCGGTCGCGCGTCCGCGCCGAACTGGAGGCCGAGGCGGCGCTTGACCGGTTTGCGCTGGCGATCGACGGCAACGACCTCATGCGCGACCTTGGACTGGCGCCGGGACCGCACCTGGGCCACCTGATCGACGCGCTGGTGGACAGGGTGCTCGAGGATCCCGGATGCAACACGCGGGCAACGCTTCTTCTGCTCGCTCAAGGCATGCTTGCGGACATGGAAACGCCCGCCGATCACGCCGATCACGCCGACCACGCCGACCCGACCAGCCGATGATCGAGCTGCTGCTCCAAGCCGAGCGCGCCATCACGATGGGACTGGTGGACCAGGCAGAGCGGATGTACGCCCAGGCCGCGGCCGCCGACCCGCGCAACTCGATCGCGGTGGTGGGGCTGGCCCGTGTGGCCCTCGAGCGCGGCGATGACGTGCTGGCGTGGTCCCTTGCGCGCGATGCCCTGGCGATCGACCCCGAGAACGTGGCGGCCCAGCGGCTGGCGGAGCGGCTCGACGAGGTGCACCGGTACCGCGGCGAGTCGCTGTCCGAGATGGCGCGGGCGCGCGGTCTGGCAGGAGCGCCGGAGGCGGTGGTCGAGCCGGAGGCGGTGGTCGAGCCGGAGGCGGTGGTCGAGCCGGAGGCGGTCGTCGAGCCGGAGGCGGTGGTCGAGCCGGAGGCGGTCGTCGAGCCGGAGGCGGTGGTCGAGCCGGAGGCGGTGGTCGAGCCGGAGGCGGTGGTCGAGCCGGAGGCGGTGGTCGAGCCGGAGGCGGTGGTCGAGCCGGAGGCGGTGGTCGAGCCGGAGGCGGTGGTCGAGCCGGAGGCGGTGGTCGAGCCGGAGGCGGTGGTCGAGCCGGAGGCGGTGGTCGAGCCGGAGGCGGTGGTCGAGCCGGAGGCGGTGGTCGAGCCGGAGGCGGTGGTCGAGCCGGAGGCGAAGCCGCAGCTCAAACCACGCAAGGGCATCCTCGGCTGGCTCCTGAGCTTCAACCGCCCATGGAGGCGCCGCTGATGCGCGTGCTCGTCACCGGCGGGGCCGGGTATGTCGGCGGCGTGTCCGTCGAGGCGATCCTGGCAGCCGGCCACGAGGTGGTCGTCCTCGATGACCTGAGCACGGGCCACGCCGCGGCCGCGCATCCCGACGTCCTGCTTGTCCGCGGCTCGTACGGGGACCAGGCGGCGACGCTGGCCCTCCTCGAGCGCGAGCGGATCGACGCCATCCTCCACTGCGCCGCCCGCAGCCTCGTCGGCGAGAGCGTCGAGAACCCGGCGAAGTACTACCGGGACAACGTCGCGGGCGGAATCGCCCTGCTGGAGGCCGCCCGCGAGGCCGGCATCAGCCGGATCGTGTTCAGCTCCACGGCCGCGGTCTACGGGGTGCCCGACACCACGCCGATCCCGGAGGACGCGCCGCTCCGCCCGATCAACACCTACGGCGAGACGAAGCGGGCCTTCGAGGGGGCCCTCCACTGGTACGGTCGCGCCTACGGCCTGCGGGCCGTGATCCTGCGCTACTTCAACGTCGCGGGCGCCACCGTGCGCCTGGGTGAGGTGCACCGGCCCGAGACGCACCTCATCCCCAATGTGCTGCGCGCCGCTGAGGGCGGTCCGCCGCTCACGCTCTTCGGCGAGGACTACCCGACGCCCGACGGCACGCCGGTCCGGGACTACATCCACGTCGCCGACCTGGCCGATGCCCACGTCGCCGCACTCGAGGCGTCGGGCCGCGAGCCCGAGGGCGGGAGTCCGCACGCGGAGCCCCTGGTCTGCAACCTGGGCACCTCGAGCGGGTTCTCGGTCAAGGACGTTCTCAGCGCGGCGGCTCGGATCACCGGCCGGGAGATCCCCCACACGGTGGGGCCGCGCCGGGCTGGCGATCCGCCGGTGCTCGTCGCGTCCAACGAGCGGGCCCGTGCCAGCCTCGCCTGGACACCCCGCCGATCCACGCTCGACGAGATGCTGGGTTCAGCGTGGGCGTGGCGCCGGGCACACCCTGACGGCTACCCGGACTGACGACTCCACCCTGGACGGGACGCGCCCTTGCCGCCGAGCGGAGCCGGGCGTCAGCCCTCGCGCTGCTCCGGCACACCTCGGACCAGGACCAGGCCGATCACCATCGAGATCAGCAGGGTGACGATCCCCACCTGGTACGTGGCGACCCCGAGCGTGTTGAAGAACAGCAGGAAGGTCAGGGACCAGAACAGCGAGCCCAGCACCTGGGATCCCTTGCCCACGAGGCCGTACAGGCCGTAGAACTCGCCGAGCCGTTCCGGGGGCGACAGCCGGTACATGAGGACGCGGTCCGCGATCTGCATCCCCGAGAAGCCTGCCCCGATCGCGATGCCCGCCACCAGGAACACGAGCTTGTCCAGGAAGATCGCCCCGACCGCCAGGGCGACCGCCCACATGCACAGGACGATGAACAGGGTCTGCTTGGGGCCCCAGCGGTCGGTCAGCTTGCCCCACATGAACCCGGCGGCGATCGCAGCCAGCGTAAGGCCAAGGAACACCATCGACGACTCCGTCTCGGTGAACCCGATGGCACGCACGGCGAACACCGTCATGATCGTGATGCTCGTGTTGAGCGCGTCCGTATAGAAGAAGCGGGCGAGGAGGAAGCGCCCCAGGCCCGGGTAGCGGTCCAGCGAGCGCACGGTGTCCCACGTCGCCCGCCACGCGGCGGACATCACCTGGTCCCGGTTCCCGGCACCAGCCGGCTCCCGGATCACCAGGAAGATGGGGATCGCGAACACCATGAACATGACCGGGGCGACCAGGAATGCCGTCTCGGGTGCCATGCCGGTGATCACGATCGTGAGCGCGATCAGCACGGTGCCCATGTAGCCGACGGCGGTGCCCATTCCCGAGACCCATCCCCGGTTCTCCGGCACGCTCACCAGTTTGAGCGTCGCGTCGTAGTAGATGAGCGCCGACTGGTAGCCGAAGTTGGCCACGCAGAACAGGAGCACGCCAACGGTGACGTCGACGAACGGGATGGCCATCGCGGGGATGCAGGCGAGCAGCGTGAAGCCGAACAGGAACGGCAGCCGCTTGCCGTACCGGTCGGACAGGGCCCCCAGCCACGGGGACACGGCAGCGTTGATAAGCACGGAGATCGCGACCGCGAGCGTGAGCGAGGAGTTCCCGGCCTGGTCCCCCAGCTTGCCGATGAGGTACAGCCCGACCGCCCAGGAGAAGACGGCATAGGACCAGATCGTGTTCGCGAAGTCGTAGAGCGCCCACGAGCCGACCGCCCTGCGGCGCAGGTTCGGATCACCTTGGGGTACCGACGTCGCCGGGACTGCCGTCATCTGCCTGTCCCCTCGTGGTGTGCCTGGATCCCCGCCTCGGCCGGATCATACGGGCAAGCGGAGCGCGCGTTCGGGCGGTCCCGCGAGCGGCGCTGTCGACCGGCGCTGTAGGATCCGCCTGTGAGCATGAGCGCCGAGCCCACCGCCCGCGAGGTCGCCGCTGCCTGGGAGCCGCAGCGCCCGGGTCGCCGTGCGGCCAAGAACATCGTGGACCCGCTCGTGGAGCCGGCGTGGGGCGGCATCCGGGTCGCTGCCGCCCTGACGGTCGACGAGGCGGCTCTCTACCGGGACGGCGAGGAACTGGCGCCGATCCCTCTCATCCTGACTGCCCTCGTCGCAGGGTTCACGGCCGTCGAGGCGGTCGTCGAGGGCCACTTGACGACCGAGGCGCTGGCCAGCGGCATCGGTGTCGGTGGCGCCATGCCCAAGGTGGAGCGCCCGCCGCTGCTGGTTCCCCGTGGCCTGCTCAAGCCCAACAAGGACGATCCATATGTCAAGGCGCGCGACTATGCCAGCCGGGAGGCACAGATCGCCATGTCCGTGCTCGAGTCAATCGAGGACGGCGTGCCCCATGCGTTTGTCGCGACCGACCTGATCTGGCTCGACGGGACCTCACTCGCCGACGTCCCCCTCATGGAGCGGCACCGCCTGCTGGAGGGTGCGCTGCAGGCATCGGAGCTCGTCCGGGTCACGCCGGTGGTCAAGCCCCTGGCGCTGACACTCGTCACCTGGGGCCAGCTCGGCTTCACGGAGCTGTCCTACCGGTCGTCCAACAGCCGGTACACGGCCGGCAAGGAGAACCCGGACTGGGCCGTGAGCCGCCCGCCGGAGGGTCCCGGGCGGGGGCCGGCGCGGGCCAGCTAGGCGACGTGCGGGCC
Organism: uncultured Chloroflexia bacterium; assembly: GCA_963697365.1. Taxonomy (GTDB): domain Bacteria; phylum Chloroflexota; class Limnocylindria; order Limnocylindrales; family CSP1-4; genus CAIXZV01. The sequence goes on along the minus strand of CAVONT010000021.1, from coordinate 282,283 downwards.
GGATGGTCCTCGCTCGCCCGGGGTGGTAGGGTGGAGCGGATGCCTCCTTCGACGCTGTCCCCCGAGATCCGCGAGCAGATCACGCGCCTGGGGCGCGCCGACATCATGGTCGGGATCCCCAGCTTCAAGAACGCGGCCACCATCGGCTACGTGGTCAGGGCCGCCCATGCCGGGCTCGTGCAGTACTTCCCGGACCTCAAGCCGGTCCTGGTCAACTCCGATGCCGGGTCGTCCGACGGCACCCAGCGCGTCGTCATCGAGACCGAGCCGCCCGAGTACGTGGAGTCGATCCTGCTGGTCCGGCCCACCAACAAGCTCGACCGGGTGACGATCACGTACCCCGAGATCGCGGGCACCGGGGGCAAGGGCGCCGCACTGCGCGCGATCTTCGAGATCGCGGCCGCGCTCGACGTGCAGGCGCTGGTGGTGGTGGACTCCGATCTGCGGAGCATCGTGCCGGAGTGGATCGAGCTGCTGGCCGGGCCGATCCTCAAGGGCGGCTACGACTACGTGGCCCCGCTGTACTCGCGCTACAAGTACGACGGGACGATCACGAACACCGTCACCTACCCGCTGACCCGCGCCCTGTACGGCCACCGGATCCGGCAGCCGATCGGCGGCGACTTCGGCGTGTCGGGCGACCTCGTCCGCCACTACCTCGAGCTGGACGACTGGACCCCCGACATCAGCAAGTTCGGCATCGACATCTGGATGACGACCTCGGCGCTGACGGGCGGGTTCGCGGTCTGCCAGACCCGCCTGGGGGCGAAGGTCCACGACCCGAAGGATCCGGGATCCGACCTCGGCCCGATGTTCCGCCAGGTCGTGTCCACGATCCTGCGCCTCGCCGTCGCCCACCCCGACAGCTGGCTGCACGTGCGCGGCTCCCACGACGTTCCTGCCTACGGGTTCGAGCGGATCATCGACCCGCCGCCGCTCGAGGTGAACGCGATCCGCCTGCTCGAGCAGTTCCACGAGGGATCGCTCACGCTCGCCGACACCTGGCGGCGGATGCTGGCGCCGGCCAACCTCGAGCGGGTGCTCGACCTTGCCGCGGACGCGGGCTCGCTGGCGGAGGCCGCCTCCACGAAACTGGGCCTCGGGCGCGAGAGCGGCGGACCACTTCCCGACACCGCCACGATGGCCGAGGCCCTCGTGGGCTTCCACTTCCCCGACGACCTGTGGGGACGCGTGATCTTCGACCTGGTCCTCGCCACCCGCCGGGGCGAGTTGGACACCGGCGTGATGGTCGCCGCGCTGGTCCCGATCTACTTCGGCCGCGTCGGCAGCTTCGTCATCGAGAACCGGCACCTGGCCACCGCGGACGCCGAGGAGCGGGTGGAGCGCCAGGCCCGGCAGTTCGAACTCGACAAGAGCTACCTCGTGGAGCGCTGGGAGGCAGGATCATGAGCGGCGAGCCGCTCCCGTCCCGGGTCGTCATCCCGGTTGCCAATCCGCTGACCGCCGAGGAGCTGATCCGCATCGGCGCGTCGCTCATGGACGAGCGGACGGGCGAGCTCACGGCGCTCGGGATCGTCGAGGTCCCAGAGGGCATGCCGCTGTCCGAGGGCGCGACGCGCGCCCGCCAGGCCCGGCGGCTGCTGCAGAAGGTCCTGGACTACGTCCCCGAGGGGACCGTGATTCATCCGCTCGTCCGGATCGGGCGGCATGCAGCCGCCGGCATCGTCGAGGCGGCGGCCGAGCAGGATGCGGACCTGATGATCTTCGGATGGGGTGGCAAGTCCGGCCCGCACCGTGACTCGGGCGGGCCGACCATCTCCCCCACCATCGACGAGGTTGTGCGCGAGTCGCCCTGCGATATCGCCGTCGTCAAGCAGCGTGGCGCCCACGACATCCGCCGGATCCTCGTCCCCGTCCGCGGCGGTCCCCACGCCGAGCTCGCCCTGCGCTACGCCGACGCCCTCGCGCACCGGCACGATGCGACCGTCGTCGTCATGCACCTCGTGCCTGCGGGTGTCACGGAGGCCGTCCGGTCCCAGGCCGAGCGGGCGCTCGCCGCGTTCGTGCGCGAGTTCGTCACCGCCAAGGCCGAGCCGCTCGTGCGGGAAGCGTCCAACGTACGCAATGCCATCCTGCGTGAGGCGGAGCACGCGGACCTCGTGGTCATGGGCGCGTCGGCGCCGCCCGGCGAACCCGGCGGCGCGCTGTTCGGCGCCCTCCCGGAGGCGATCGCCCAGCGCGCCAAGCCAACGGTGATCGTCGTCAAGACCCGCGACCCCATCAGCCGCCAGACCTTCGAGCAGCTCGCCAGCCGCGCCGAGACGCTGGCCGCCGCCGACCGCGCCGCCGAGGAGTCCCGCGCGGTTCCGGCCAAGGTGGACCGCTGGTTCGCCGAGGCCAACTTCCACCACTCCGAGTTCGCGGATCTCGGTCGCCTCGTCACGCTCAAGCAGAAGCAGGGTGTGACCATCAGCCTCGTGCTGCCCACGCTCAACGAGTCGGAGACCATCGGGCCCATCGTCCGCCGTGCGGTCAAGGAGATGCAGGAGCGCTTCCCGCTCCTCGACGAGGTCCTCGTCATCGACTCGGCGTCCGAGGACGACACCTGCGAGATCGCCGAGGCCGAGGGCGCCCGTGTCGTCCGGCACCCCGATGTGCTCCCCCGCTATGGCTCGTACCGCGGCAAGGGCGAGGCGCTCTGGAAGTCGCTCTACGAGACGAGCGGGGACATCATCGTCTGGGCTGACACCGACGTCCGCAACTGGCACCACCGCATGGTCTACGGGACGCTCGGCCCGCTGCTGGTGGAGCCGCGGCTCAAGTACGTCAAGGGCTACTACCAGCGCCCGATCGTGGAGGGTGGCGTCCTCAAGGAAGGTGGCGGTGGCCGGGTCACGGAGCTGGTCGCGCGGCCGCTGATCAACCTGTTCTTCCCGGAGCTGTCGGGGCTGATCCAGCCGCTCAGCGGGGAATACGCCGGGCGGCGCAGCCTCCTTGAGCAGATCCCCTTCTTCACCGGATACGCCGTGGAGATCGGCCACCTGATCGACGCGCTCGACAAGGCAGGGCTGGGCGGTCTCGGCCAGGTGGACCTTGAGCGCCGCGTGCACCGCAACCAGGAGCTCGAAGGGCTCTCCCGCATGTCGTTCGTGATCCTGCAGGCCGTGATGAAGCGGCTGGAGGAACGGCGGCGGGCGCGGCTCTTCGCGGAGCTCGGCAGCACGATGAAGCTTCCGCGCTCGGGCAAGGGCCGGCTGTCGCTCGAGGTCCAGGAGGTCGCCGACCACGAGCGTCCGCCGATGATCCGCATTCCCGAGTACCTGGAGCGGCGGCAGGCCCTCCGTGATGCTGCCGGCGGCGCGAACGGTGGCGGCGAGGCGGCGGACTAGGGACGTGCGTCCCGCGGCTGGCCATGGCGGCCCGATGCGTGTCCTGGTCGCGCCCGACTCGTTCAAGGGGACGCTCACCTCTGTCCAGGTCGCGGAGGCGCTCGCCCAGGGCTGGCGCGGGCGCGCCCGGATGACGAGATCGTGCTGGCGCCACTGGCGGACGGGGGCGAGGGGACGCTGGTGGCGGTGCACGCCGCCGGTGGCTGGACGTGGCGCGAGGCACGGGCGCACGATCCGCTGGGCCGCCCGCGCACGGCTCGGTGGCTCGCGCGGGACGACGGGCGGGCGGCCTTCGTGGAGATGGCACAGGCCAGCGGCCTCTCGCTGGTCGCCCCGGATGAACGTGACCCGGTCGCCGCCACGACGCTCGGCACCGGCGAGGTCCTCCGCTCCGTGCTGGACGCCGGGATCCGGGAGATCGCGCTGGGCATCGGCGGGTCGGCGACGACGGACGGCGGAACAGGCGCCCTGCATGGGCTGGGCGCGCACGTGAGCGACGACCTGGCGCAGGTCGACCTGGCCGGCCTCGACCCACGTCTGCCGGAGGTCAGCCTGCGGATCGCGTCCGACGTGACCAACCCGCTTCTCGGGGAGCGCGGCGCGGCTGCGGTCTACGGTCCCCAGAAGGGCGCCGACCCGGCGACCGTCACCCTCCTCGATGCACGCCTCGCCCGCTTCGCCGATGCCCTGGAAGCGGCGACAGGCCGCCACGAGCGCGAGACCCCGGGCGCGGGGGCCGCGGGCGGCCTGGGCTTCGGCCTCCTGTGCCTGCGCGACCACGTGGCCGCACTGGAGCTGGTACCCGGCATCGACCTGGTCATGGCCGAGGCTGGCTTCGACGCGGCCCTCTCGCGCGCCGACCTCGTCATCACCGGGGAGGGCCGCATCGACAGCCAGACCGCGTTCGGCAAGACCGCGATGGGCGTCGCTCGCCGAGCGCAGGCGGCGGGCGTGCGCTGCATCGGCGTGGGCGGCGGGGTCACGCCCGAAGGCGTCACGGCCCTGGCCCAGGCCGGCGCCGAGGCGGTCCCGGTGCACGATGAGCCGGTGACCCTCGAGGAGGCGATCGCCGCTGGAGTCGCTCCGCTGGTCGCCTGCGGCGAGCGGCTGGCGCGGCGCCGGCCAGGGAGCGATCGCGTCGTGATCGCCGATGACTTCGACGCGCCCGTCGCCGACGTCGGAGATACGCACGTTTGACCTAGTCCACCGGTTAGTCCACCATGGCTGGCATGGACACCGTCGTCAACATCCACGAAGCCAAGACGCACTTCTCACGCCTGGTCGAGCGGGCCGAGCGGGGTGAGCGGATCACCATCGCGCGTGCCGGCGTGCCAGTCGCGATGCTGGTCGCACTCGAGCCCGCGACTCGCCTGAAGCGGCCCCTCGGCTTCGACAAGGGGCGCGTGATCATCCACGACACCTTCGATGATCCGCTGCCGGAGTTGGAGGACTTCGCAGACTCGCCGATCGAACCCGTCGACATGATCGAGCCGTCCGCAACCTGATGCGCGCGCTGGTCGACACGCACGTGTTCCTCTGGGCTGCGGCCGACGCGGACCGGCTCTCGGCCCGCGTACGCGACATCCTGCAGAACGACGGCCGCGGACTGCTCCTCAGCCCGGCCGCGGCCTACGAGATCGGGGTGAAGGTCGCCAAGGGGCGACTGGTGCTGCCCGAGCCGGTCGACTCCTACGTACGCAGCCGGATCGCGATGCTCGGTCTGGATGTCCTGCCTGTCACCGTGGAGCATGCTGCGGCGGCGGGGCTGCTGCCGCCCATCCATGCCGATCCATGGGATCGTCTTCTCGTCGCGCAGGCTCGGGCAGAATCGATCCCGATCCTGACAGCCGACGCCATACTCCAGCGCTACGAGGTCGAGATCCTGTGGTGACCGCCAAGCCGGCAACCAAGAAGCCCGCGGCGAAGAAGCCCGCGGAAGAAGCCGGCCAAGCGCACCCGCAAGCCCGCCGATCCGGCGAAGCAGTGGGCGTCATACCTCCGCCGCTACCGGCCCGGCCTCCAGGGCTTCGTGCTCGACGGGCTCACGGCCCAGTACGGCCCGCAGGTCTGGCGCCCGTCGCGCCTGGATCCCACCAACGAGCTGATCCTCACGATCCTCACCCAGAACACCGCGGACACCAACGCCGAGAAGGCATACGAGGCGCTGCGGCGCGCGTACCCGTCGGACGAGGCACCCGAGGTCCACACCCCTGACATCGGCTGGGGCGGCGGAGGCCTCCCCGACGCCCCGCCGCCGGACTGGACCCACGTGGAGAACGCCCCGCTGCCGGAGCTGATCGACATCATCCGGCCCGGCGGGCTCGCGCCCCAGAAGGCGCCCCGGATCCAGGCGACGCTGGGCACGATCCGCGAGCGGACGGGCGGCTACTCGCTCGACTTCCTCGGCGGGCTGCCGCCGCTCGAGGCCCGGGACTGGCTGACCTCCATCGACGGGATCGGCAAGAAGACGGCCTCGATCGTGCTCGCGTTCTGCTTCGGCATGCCGCTGATGGCCGTGGACCGGCACGTGGAGCGGGTGAGCAAGCGGATCGGGCTGATCCCCGCCAAGGCCACGGCGGACCAGGCCCACGACCTGTACCTGAGCATCCTGGAGCCCGACCAGATGTATGCGGGCCACGTGCTGCTGATCCACCATGGGCGCGAGCTCTGCCACGCCCAGAACCCGAAGCACGACCTGTGCCCGCTCCGCGACCGGTGCCGCGCTGTCGACGCGAAGGCACCCTGACGGCGGGGCCAGAACCTGCCGCGACCACCGTTCGAGGGAGACCCCCGTGACCGAGCTGTCCGCAACGCTCGACGACCTGCTGGCCAAGGACTTCGCCGCCTCGCCCGTGGCCGCATCGGGCTTCGGCCTGACGGACTTCGACGAGCGCCTTGACGATCTCTCCGCCGATGCCTTCGGGGCCCGCGACGCCTACGCGGCAAACCTGCTCGCCCGGCTCGACGGGATCGGGGACGAGGGCCTCTCGCCCGATGCAGCGATCGACCGGGACCTCGCCCGGGCGGTGCTCACCGGCCGCGGGATCCTGGCCCCGTTCCGGGCCTGGAAGCGGGACCCCATCGTGTACACGGGGCCGGTCACCGGCGGCCTGTTCAGCCTGTTCCTCCACCGCCTCCGCCCCGAGGCGGACCTCGTGGACGCATGCGTGGCGCGGCTCGGCCAGGTGGAGTCCGTGGTCGACGCCGGCATCGCCAACCTCGACCCGGCGCTCGCCCACCCGCTCATCGTGGAACGCGGTCTCGGCGCCGCCCGGGCGACCGTGCGCTACGTGCGCGACCTCGTCTGGCAGGACGTCGAGGACGCGGCGAAGCGCGAGGCGCTGCGTGCAGCCGGTGCGACTGCCGCACCGCACCTCGAGCGGTTCGTGATCCATCTCGAGACGCTCCTCGGCCAGGCCCACGGCAGCTGGCAGCTGGGCGAGGAGGGGTACTCGCGGATCCTGCGCGAGCGCGAGGTCCTCGGCGATGATGCCCGCTCCCTGCGCGAGCGCGGCCAGCGTGAGTTCGACCGCCTCGACGCTGAGATGGCGGCACTCGCCAGGGATGCCACCGGGAACCCGGACTACGTGACGGTGATCCGCGAGGACGACGCGAACCACCCGCCGACGGAGGCCGCGATGCTCGGGGCCTACACGGAGTGGACGGCGAAGGCCCGCGGGTTCCTCGCGGAGACCGGGCTCGTGACGCTGCCCGCGGGCGAGACCTGCGCGGTCGTGCCGTCGCCCGTGTTCCAGCGGCCGGTGATCGGCGTGGCCTCGTACATGTCGCCACCCGCGTTCTCGCAGAGCTGGAAGGGGCACTTCTTCGTCCCGTTCGCCCCCGACGGCGCTTCGGCGGAGGAGATCCAGGGCCGCCTCTCCAACAACTCGTACGGCTCCATCCCCACCACGTCCGTCCACGAGGCCTACCCGGGCCACCACTGGCACCTGGTCATGCGCAAGGCGCAACCCGAGCGACGTGCGCAAGGTCTACTCGACGCCCTACTTCAGCGAGGGCTGGGCCCTGTACGCGGAGCGCGTCATGCGCGAGCGCGGGTTCTTCGAGACCCCGCTGCACGAGCTGCAGCACCTCTCGGCGACCATCTTCCGGGCGGCCCGGATCATCGTGGACACGTCGCTCCACCTGGGCGAGATGGACTTCGAGGCGGCCGTCACGTTCATGATGGACAAGGCCGCCCTGCCGGAGCCCGTCGCCCGCGCCGAGGTCGGCCGCTACTGCTGGTGGCCCACGCAGGCGTCGTCGTACCTGACCGGATGCCTCGAGATCCTCGCGATCCGCGATCGCTACCTCGCGGCACGTGGCTTCGGCGGGACAGCTGCGCGCGACGTGCCGGTGGCCGTGATCCGCGACTTCCACGACGCGATCACCTCCTCCGGTGCGCTTCCGCTGGGCCTCGCGGAGCGAGCGGTCATGCAGACCCTGCCGGCCTGAGCGATGCCTGCCACCAAGCGCACGGCCCTCATCCTCGATGTCGACACGGGTATCGACGACGCCCTAGCCCTGCTCTACGCCGCAGCCAGCCCGGAGGCGGATCTCGTGGCGGTCACGTGCCTGTCAGGGCAACGCGGAGGCGGAGGATGTCGCCCGCAACACGCTCGGCGTGCTGGAGCTGGCGGGGCGGACCGACGTGGAGGTCGCGATCGGCCGGCGGGTGCCCCTGGTGCGGCCGCTCGAGATCACGCCCGAGACCCATGGCCCGAGGGGGACTGGCTACGCGGAGCTGCCGGATCCCGCACGTGCGCCGTCGGAGCGGTTCGGTCCCGATGTCATCGTTGCGGAGGCCCGCCGCCGGCCCGGCGAGCTGGTCCTCGTGACCCTGGGCCCGCTGACGAACCTCGCGCTCGCGCTGCGCACCGAGCCCGACCTCCCCCGTCTCCTGCGCCGCTGGATTGCCATGGGTGGCGCCTTCGGCGTGCCCGGGAACACGACCCCCACCACGGAGTGGAACATCCACTGCGATCCCGAGGCCGCGCACGAGTGCTTCGCGGCATGGCAGGCTGCCGTTGACGCGGACCCCGCCACCACACGGGCGCTGGTGATGGGCCTGGACGTCACGGAGCAGGCGCGCCTGCTTCCCGACGACCTCGCGCGCATGACGACGCCGACCGACGCTTCGAGCCCGCGCGCGCGTGCCATCGCAGCCTTCCTCGACGATGCCCTGCGCTGGTACTTCGAGTTCCACGCGCGGTACGACGGCTTCTACGGCGCGTTCGTCCACGACCCGTTCGTGGTGGCGGCCGCACTCGACCCGTCCCTGGTGACGGTCGAGGCGTACGCGGTGGACGTGGACACGGCGGGCGGCGCGGCGGACGGGATCACGATCGCGGACCGCCGTGGGATCTGGGGCCGTCGGCCGAACGTCGACGTGGCGGTCCGTGCCGAGCCCGAGCGGTTCCTGGCGCGCCTCCTGGAGGAGGTCGGCACACGGTCCCGGGGCCTCTAGGCAGTCCCTTCAGCGGGCAGCGCGGTCCCGTCGATGGTCTTCCTTGTGGTTGCAGTGCGGGTCGCGGCAGGTCTCCCACGACCGCGCTTGGACGGCAACCCACGACAGGTCGATGGCCGGCGGGCTGTCGGTCGCGACTCCCGCCCGTGCCCGACCAGGAGGATTGTCCTCGGGCCGGGTGACCGGCCGGGTGACTGGCCAGGGGCCCGGACGCGCGCGCTCTGACGCGAGTTGTTCCACGGCAGCAAGATCGGTCTGTCCAGAGGTCGCCGCCCAGCCGATGGCCAGCCGGACCGCGACGCGCCGGACTCGAGCCACACCTCGCACGCTCGATTGACGCGATCGACATACACGACGGCCGCCTCCTCCGACGTCTCCGGCATGAGGACGCCGAACCGCCCGCTCCGAGGTAGGCGACGTGATCGGTGTCGCGAGCGAGGCGGCGCAGCGTGTCCGCTGTAGCACGGAGGAGTCGGTCTCCAGCCTCCTCACCCAGGAGCCCGACGAGGCGATCGAGTCCATCGAGCTCCAGGCGCACGATGGTCACCGGTCGCCGATACCGAACCAGGCGTGCGTTCTCGTCAGCGACACGCCGATCCCAGGTCGCCTCGTCGTCCAAGCCGGGGAGCACGTCACGAACCCCCGTGACTGGGGGCGGCCGGACCTCTGCCGGGTCGGGGGCCGCCGGTGCCACGGCCACTCCCTCGTCTGCCGGGTCGGGGGCCGCCGGTGCCACGGCCACTCCCTCGTCTGCCCGGTCGGGGGCCGCCGGTGCCACGGCCACTCCCTCGTCTGTCGGGTCGGGGGCCGCTGATCCTGCGGCGAGTGGCACGTGCGGCGACCGGACGGCAGCGGCGGCGTGCGGGCGCCGGATCTGGCCATTTGCCCAGGCACGGACGAGGAGGACCACGTTCACGACGAGGAACGTGATCAGGACGGGCACCAGCACATCCCCGGTCACAGGTTCAAGCCCCGGCATCTCCATACCAGTTCGGCCCGCTCAGTCTACGTGCGAGGACGCCGAACCCGGTCGGTCTGCCGGGTTGCCACCTGACTCTCCCCCCTCATCGGGCGAGATCGTCACTTCGACCCTGACGACCACTGTCGAACCTCCGACGGCCATGAGCGATCCGTAGAGCGGACTCACCACGTCGAGGATGAGGAGGTAGGTGCCCGCTTCTGCTGGAGCACTGAATGAGAGCATCACATCCTGGGTCGCGCCCGGCGGCGGCTTGATCGCCGCGCGTGCGACGATGGCCTCCAAGGCCACGCCCGACCCATCCAGCCGCATCCACTGGCCCACCAGCGCGGCGTACAGGTCGTCGCGCTCGGGCCGTGAAGGGCTGCCCGTGGCAGGCCTCCTCGACTGGTCCGAAACCCACGCGACATGGCCGGTGTTCGCGACCGTGACGGGCAGGTCGATCCCGGCTCCCGCCACCACGCTCAGGCGATCGGCCGCAGACACCACGGCCGACAGCTCTCCCGTCACGCGGACGGTGAACGCGGGGATGCGGTCCTGCGTCTCGGTGCTGAACGCCGCACCATCGCTCCCGTGCAGGGTTACGACGAGCCGGTACAGGCCCGGCACGTCGGGCGTGGCCAGCTTTGCGGAGATGGTTGACCCCTTGACCGTGACGTCGGCCAGGTCGACGACGGCCCCGGGGACCTCCGGACTGATGAGCACGACTGGCGGAGCGGCGGGGGGTTCACTGGCCTCTGTGTCCGGCGACGCTGGCGCGGTCTCCGGGAGCGCTGGCGCAGTCTCCGGGGAGGCCGGCGCGGTGTCCGGGGACGCTGGCGCGGTCTCCGGGGACGCCTCGGGCGACGGGGTGACGTCGGCCGGTCGCCGGTCACGCTCGAGAGCTGCGGACACCGGCGTGGCCGACGGTGCCGGGGGTGTGGCCGCGCGGGCCGGCGGCGGCGCCGGAGACGGCGTCGCAGGTTCGGCCGGCGGTGCCGGAGACGGCGTCGCAGGTTCGGTCGGCGGCGCGCTGGCTTCCGCATCCGCCGCTCCGCCAGGCTCTCCGGGGACAATAGACGCGGGATCGAGCACGATCGGATCCCAGCGGACGCCGATGCCCACCCCGCGGACCGCCTTCCTGTCGGCCTTGGCGACCTTCAGCGTCACTCGAATCGACGATGCGACGGTCGGGACGCCGTCGATGGTCACGTCCTTGATGGTTGGCCCGACCGGTGTTGCGGCAGCGGCCACGGGTGTGCCGTCACGAGGCTTCGCCAGCGCCGCGCCGCGGGCGACCTCGTCGGCGCGCATCTCCGCGCGTGCCACCAGCGAACGGTAGAAGCCGCTCGACCGTCGCGTCGGGTCCAGCAGCCCGGTCATGCCCGGCGTCCGCACGCTGGGGAACGCGAGGAAGTGACGGTGCGCGGTCGGCGCCTGGCGCCAGATCGACTCGACCGTGCCGTCGCCGGCCAGGATCCTGCGGACGTAGTAGGCGGGTCCGCCGTAGCCCTCGGCGATGACCGCCTCGGCGCCGGTGGCGAGCCAGCCGGCGGCGAAGTTGTCCACGCGCTGCTGTGCGGTGGCGAGGTCGCCCTCGGGCACGCCGGGTTCGGAGTTGCCCGACGCATAGCAGAGGTGGACGAGCAGCACGACGGCATGAGGCGCCAGGCGGACATCGCGGGCGAGGTATGCCTCACCGAAGTACTGGTGCGCCTCGTCGTCGACGCCGGCCTCCGGGTTCAGCCCGAGGCCGTTCTGCGTCTTGGGGAACGGCGACTTCCGGTACCGGCTCGGCCAGCCGTTCCCGTGGCCCAGGTACACGACGAGCGATGCTCCCTGCAGCGCGTCCCGCACAACGGGCCATGTGGCGTTCGGCGAGTAGATCGTCTCGACCGTCGCGCCGGCGGCACGTGCCGCCCTCGCGGCACTGTTGCCGTCGGCACGGTACCTGTCGGTCAGAGAGCCGACGGGTCCGACGATGATCACGACGCGGGGTGCCGCGGCATGCACCGCCGGCGTCGCCATCGGAGACGCGGTGATGATGAGCGCCGACGCGAGGATCGTGATCAGGAGGGCGCGAAGCTCGAAGCGCATGACGCCCACGGCGGCATGCGACCAGCGTCTGCCCCAGATCACGGTCCGACCGTTCCGACCCACGATTGCCTGATCCTCCTGGCTCGCCGCGAGGCCAGCGGGCGAGAATTCTGATGATCCATCTCCGCCCGACCGCGGGCGAGCCTGTGCATAAGGGGCTTGCAGCCACCTCGATGGGGGCTGGACACCATATTGACGCTCCCGGCGCCGGTCGGAGACCAGCAACTGGGTCCGGTGATGGGACGCTGGCGAGCGTCCCATCACCGGATGCTCTGAGGGAGAGGCGCTACCTACCGCCCGGTCCCCGTCAGGGTCATCGTCCGGGGGCTGTTGGTGGCATTCGAGCTGACCACGGTCAGCGTTGCCGACTGTGGCCCGACGGTCGTCGGAGCGAAGGTCACGTTGAGCTTGCAGGTCTTCCCCGCCGCGACCGGTGAGGCGCATGTCCCGAGGGTGACGTTGCTGAACGGCGCGGGGGCGCCGGCCGACGTGATGATGAGCGGGTTGCCGCCGGTGTTGGTCACCAGCACGGTCTTGAGGGTGCTGGTGCCCATGGCCTTGTTGCCAAGGTCCTGGGTTGCCGGCAGGGAGAACGTGGTCGGCGGCACCGGAGCGACGCCCGTGCCCGTCAGGGTGACGAGCGACGGGGATCCCGGGGCGTTGTGGGCGATGCTCAGCGTGGCGGACTTCGCGCCCCGCGGTGGTCGGGCGCGAACGCCACGCTGATCGTGCAGGAGCCGGCCGCGGGGACCGTCGTGCAGGTGTTGGTGGTGATGGTGAACTGGGTCGGATCCGTGCCGACGAGCGTGGCGCCGCTGACGACGAGGTCCGCGACCCCGGTGTTGCTGACCGTGACGTCCTGGCTGGCCGTCGGGTCCCGGTGGTGACTGAGCCGAAGGCGAGCGAGGCGGGCGTCACGGCGGCCAGCGGTCCGGGCAGGACGCCGGTCCCGCTCAGCGTGACGTCGGAGGGAGACGCTGCCGCGTTGTGCGCGATGCTGAGCGTGGCCGACGCCGGTCCGGCGGCGGTCGGCGCGAACGCCACGCTGATGGTGCAGGTGCCGCCTGCGACGACCGTCGTGCAGGTGCTGCCGGTGATGGAGAACAGCGTCGGATCCGTGCCACCGAGCGTGGCGCCGGTGACGGTGAGGTCGGCCTGGCCGGTGTTGGTGACGGTGACATCCTGGCTTGCCGACGTGGCTCCCGTCGTCACCGACCCGAAGTCGAGCGACGTCGGGGCCACGACGGCCACCGGCGGATCGACCGGGACCGTCGCGATCGCGACGGTCGAGACCGACGTGACCGTCATGCCCGGGAAGGCGCCACCGTAGCCGACCGAGTTCTCGGCCACGATGCGGTACTGGTAGGTCCTGGACGGCAGGATGGTGAAGTCGTCGTACGACGCGCGTCTCGTGGACGTTCGGCACGTCCAGCGGGGACGGGCTCGTGCAGACCGTGGTCCAGGTGATCGCCGTCCGTGGACCGCTGCACGAGGAACGCCGTCTCGGTGATCGAGTTGTCGTTCCAGGTCACGTGCGCGTGCCGGTCGGCGCCGACCCCGAGCACGACGCGGTCGAGCCCGTCCGGCTTGAGCGGCGGCAGGGCGAGGATCACCGGCCGCATCATGTCCATCTCCTCGTGGGAGAGGATGTGGCAGTGGTAGACGTACTCCCAGCCGAAGTTGACGAGCGCGTTGGCGATCGGCGCCGTCGGGTTGCCCTGGACGTCGAAGTTGTTGAACATCGACGTGTCGCCGAGCGGCATCATCGGGTTGAGCGGCCGGATGCTGTTCGGCAGCTCCCAGGGGACCTCGGGGATGATCGGGCGCAGGGCGACGATGATGTCCTGCAGCGGGTTCATCCGGACGGTGTCCTTCCAGCCCAGCTCGGTCTTGTCCGTCGGGGTGATGATGTTGTCCCAGGCGACCCGGTTGAGGACCTGCACGTCGTACAGGTGGAAGTGGATCGGGTGCGTGTCGACGCCGTTGTGGGTGATCCGCCAGATCTGTGATCCGTCTGCCGCGCTCGAGATCGGTGTGATCTTCACGTCGGACACCGGATCACCGGTGATCGCGTCGTAGACGACGTCCTGCTTCGGCAGGTTCGTGCCGTCGATCAGCTCGGTGGACGGGTTCACGTACGGGTAGAGCGTGACGTTCTGCTGGCCCGGCGTCGGCGGCTGGGCCTCGATGCCGAGGTTGGCCGACATCCGCCCGAACTCGTCGAACGTGGCCGAGTTCATCTCGTCGTGGATGGCCTTCGGCTCGACGTTCATCACCGTCTTGGTGTTCGGTGACTTCAGCGTGTTGAACCCGAAGGTCCCGCCTGTCGTTGATCCGCACGAGGCCGTCGCACCGGTGAGGTGGAGCCCTTGGCGTTGCAGTTGCTCGATGGCGGCGAAGCTGGTGCCGTAGGCCGAGTTGTAGGCGGCCTGGCCGACGATGATCGGGTGCTGGCCGGACTCGAACACGCCGGTGCCGTCGGCGTGGTGCTTGAAGGCGTTCTGGAGCTTCGTCAGGTTGAACGCGGCGCCGGCGGGGCCGGCGGCGATCTTGACCTGCATGATCGTCCGGGTGTTCGGGCCGTAGCCCGGGAGGACCACGCCGGCGCCCGTGTCCGGTGCGCCGGTGTAGTAGTCGTAGCGACGGGACGCGGGCCGGGAAGGCGGCGGGCGCGTCGTTGTACAGGATCAGCGTCTTGCCCGCGTACTTGCTGAAGTCGACGATCACGTCGGCCCGCTCGGCCGGGGCCAGCAGCAGCGAGTGCTGGTCGACGTTGCCCGACGTCGAAGCGGGTCGGGTCGGTGATCCAGGTGGTCTCCTGCTGGCCGTCGACGACGACCGGGGCCGGCAGGAAGCCGCCCTCGGTGCCGATCTGGACCCAGTCGGGACCGGCGTTGCTCACCGGGGTCGGGAACACGACCGGGTCGGTCTGGGCCGCGGCGACCTCGGCCGGCCTTGAGCTCGACCTCGGTGGCGCCGATGACCTGGCCGGCCTTGTTCAGGCCGGTGCTGGCCGTTGTGGCGTCACCGTCGTACCACTGGAAGTTCAAGAAGCGGTCGTTGGCCGCGTTCAGGACGCGGAAGCGATACGTCTTCGGGTCGAGCGTCACGGTCGGGTAGGCCACGCCGTTGACGATCGGCGTGTCGTTGAACTGCTCCATGCCGACCGAGATGTTCGGCGTGCCCGGGATCTCCTTCGGCTCGCAGAACGGGTCGGTGTCGTACTGCCAGGTCGCCGGGTCGTCGAGGTCGCAGGCGACCGCAAGCGGCGTCGTGAAGTCGTCGGTCGTGCCGAGCGACCCGTCGGGGCCCTTCGGGTCCATGTTGTAGTACGGGTTGGCGATCGGGCCGTGATCGTGCGGCGTGGCCGGCGGCCAGAACCACGGGCCGTACATCCACCGGCCGTACGCGCTCATGCCGGACGGGTCGCCGGGGTTCTGCGCGGGCATGTAGACGTGGTGGTACCAGAAGTTGCCCATGCCGCCCCAGCGGGCGGTGTCCCACGTGGGATCCTGCTGGGCGAGCTGCACGGCGATCCGGGACGAACGTGCGGTCCTGGACGACGAGCGGGATCTGGTCGGCCGGGATCGGTCCCGGACGCGAGCAGCGCCTGCTCGGTGTCGTCGCTGATCAGGTAGCCGGCGGCCTCGCCCGCGTAGACGTTGAGGCGGGTGATGCCCCACGCATGGTCGTGGTAGAACATCAGCCGCGCCGACTGCTGGTTCGTGTAGTAGAACGTCTGGCAGCCGTCGTCGGCGGCGTCGCAGGCGGTCATGTCGGGCACGTTGCCGACGCTGACGCCCTGCGGCCACGACGTCGTCTCGCCGGCCGGGCGTGATCCACTGGTGCGGCGTGCCGTCGCTGATCCACGGGGTGATGCCGCCGTGGAGGTGCAGCGTGGCGCGGTTCTTCGTGAAGCACATGTCGCCCATCGCCTGTGGCATCCGTGCACATCGGGTTGCGGACGTCGTCCGTGACGGTGCCGTCGTTGACCGGACGCGCATCGCCATGCCGGGTCCCATGCCGGAACCCATGAGCGTGGTGTCGACGGGCAGGAACAGGTCGCCGTCCATCGCCCGTCGGCAGCAGGTTGTGGAAGGTGATCCGGACCGGCTTGTCCTTGGTCGCGACGATCGTGGGGCCGAGCCACTGGGGCGGGGTCACCGCGAGCCCTGGGTGACGCCGTCCGTGCATGAGCACGGGACGTGGGCGCGCTCCCGTCCACGTAGCTCGTTCACGAGCGGGACAGTGCTGGCTGATGCCGGCGTTGTCGGGTGTCTCGAGCTGGACGTAGCCGCGGACGAGCGTGTCGGGCAGGCTCGAGGAGAACGACGTCCTGTACTGGACCAGGCCGATGACGTACTCGTCGGCCTTGACGCCTTCGTAGACGTTCTGCGCTCCGGCACGCCGAGCGGGATGTACTTGGCGCGGGGTCCGCCGTGTAGACGGGCAGGCCGGCGGCGTGCACAGGCCCGGCAGCGCGTCCTCGAACTTCTTGATGCCCGGCGTCAGGTAGCCGGAGCCACCGTTGGTGAGCGTCAGACGCGGAGACGATGCCGATGTCGGTGGTCGCGGTTGCGGTCGCGCCGGAGCCGGAGCCCGTGGCATCGGTGATGGCCACGGTCGGGGCGGTCTGGTAGCCGGCGCCGAACGTGTCGAGGACGACGGACTGGATGGCCAGGGTCGCGGTCGCGAGGCGCCGGGGTCGAGCCGAGGAGCGGGTCGAACGCGGTGCCGTCGCGGATGACGACGCTCGGGGCGGCGGCGTAGCCGGAGCCCGGGTTGTCGACCACGACGCCCGTGATCACGAGCGGTGTGGCAACACCCGGGTCCGAACACGCCACGTCGGGGCCCGTCGTCGCGGCGCAGGTGACGTGTGCGGTGGCCTGCGTGCCCGCCGGATCGTCGGGGAAGTCGAAGTCGACCGTCGGCATGGTGTAGCCGCTGCCGAAGTCGGTGAGGACGACGGCGTCCACGCCGCCGAAGACGGTCGCCGTGGCCGCGGTCGGGGTACCGACGCCGGAGGTGTCGGTGACGAGCGCGCCGAACGAGTAGGTGCGCGCCTGCGGGTAGATCGGGAACGCCGCACTCGGCAACGTGATCGTCGCGCCCTGCACGGGGGCCGCCGGGGCGGGGTAGCTCAGGATGTCGAGGCCGGCGGCATCGATGTCGACCGGGATGCCGGCGCCATAGAAGCCGAGCACATCGCCCGCCTGGACCGCCACGCCGCCGGCAATGGGGAAGGTCCCAATCTCGGAGATGGCCGGGTCGGCGAGAGCGGGGACGGTGAGGAGCCCGCTGTCGAACACCACGCTGTAGTCGGTGCCCGACTTGCGGAGGACATAGGCGTGGAAGTCGTTGCCCGCGGAGGGTGCAGGGCTGCCGCCTGGCGTGGCCTGGTTTCTCGCCTGGAACGCATTCAGCGTGCCGGCCGGAAGCGGCGTCGGGACAACCACGAGGACCGGCACGAGTAGCGGAGCCGTGGGCTGGACAAGGTTCGTGCCGTCAACCGTCACGACGGAAGGCGCTGCCGTGAAGACGATGTGCCAGGTGCCGCTGACCGTCGCGACCGCCGGGCCGCCGAGAGCACCTCGAGGTCGCCAGCGAGTGGCCTCGAACGGGACGGTGACGACCGTGCCGTCGACGCCCAGGTCGAAGGTGCCGCCGATGGCGGTGCCGAGCGCGATGTCGTAGACCGCCGGGTCCACCGTGTCTACGGTGGCCGTCGGCTGGACGATGGTCGGCGGGGTGCTGTAGTCGGTCGCGTATGCTCGGTCGACCAGCGGGTTGCCGACTGTCACGTCGACTGGCGCGTTCGCGCCGCCGGTGAACGAGACCGTGGGGGTGGTGTAGCCCGCGCCACCGTTGGTGACGGAAACGCTCGTCACGGACCCGTTGGTCGTGATCGTGGCGGTGGCGGCGCGCGTCCCGGCCGGCGCCGGTGAACACCACGGTCGGGCGGGACGTGTAGCCGCTGCCAGGATCGGTGATCGTGAGGCCGGTCACGGCGCCGTTCGCGCCGATCGTGGCCTCGGCCGTTGCGCCGGACCCGCCGCCGCCGGTGATCGTCACCGCGACGTCGGGCAGCGTGAACGGGCTGTTCGCCCAGTTCGGGTACGGCCCGAAGTAGTGGGGGACCTTGGATTCGATCGATCGCGCTCAGCGGGCGCCGGCCGGCGCCGGGAGCGGCCGCCGCATCCGGGCCGGGTGGGCTCACCCGTGCCATGCCGGGTGTCGCGGCCGACACCAGCAGCACGAACGCGGCGGCCAGGGCCACCAGTCTCCTGTTCATCCGATCCTCTCTCCTTCCCCGCCGCCTCGCCGCCGTCCGGCGGCACGCGTGGGCCCCTCGCGCTCCGGCGGGACGCCGGAACCTCCATGACGGCCCGGAGCGACACGCTCGAGACCGTAGGCGCTACGCCGGCCCTGCCCATCCGGGATGCCACGGGGTCGAGCACGGATCTTCGGAGTCCGTGGTGCGGGCATACGGAGACGCAATACCCGTACCGGATCGCGGGACATACCCCGTTGGCGCGACCCCGGGCCGGAGTGCAAGCATGTGCGGTGAGTCCACCTGACCGGCTCCCGACCCCCCGACCGCCGCGTCCGCAGATGACGGCGTCCGGCCGACGACGCCCGGCGCCGGCTTCGCGAGCAGGGGATCGTCGCCATCGAGCCCGACGAGCGGATCGGCGTGATGCTCGCCCCCGGGGAGCGCGTCGTCGCGGTGCGCCGCGCCGTCTCCATCGAGCGTCGCAAGGACTGAGTTCAGGAACCCGACCTGGGCCTTCGCGGCGACCTCTACGTGACGACGTCACGCCTCGTCTACCTGGGGCCGGTCCCGGTCGAGGTCCCGCTCGTCGAGATCCGGGAGGCGGTCGTGGCCACCGGTGCGCTGCGGCTGGTCGTCGGCGACGGACGCGGCCTCGAGATCCGGACCGCGGATCCGGAGCTGCTCCGGGTCGAGATCGCGGCGGTCCGGGAGGCGGCGCGGGTCACGGCGACATCGGACGCGACGCCCCACGCCCGGTCACCTGGCGCGTCCGGACCCTGATATCCCGCCGCTCAGGCCTCGTCCCGGTAGCGGCGCGCGGCCTCGGCGCGGTTCCGCACGTCCAGCTTGCGCAGGATGCTGCTCACGTGCGACTCGACCGTACGGGTCGAGATCGTGAGCGCCGTGGCGATGTCGCGATCGCTGAGGCCATCCGCGATGCAGGCGCAGGATGTCCCGCTCCCGCGTGGTCAGGCGGTCGACGGCCGGCCTCCTCCCGACCGGGTCGCCGGGGGCGCCACGCCGGAGCGACCTTGGTGAGGAGGCGGGCCGCGAGCCGCCGCGGGATGACCAGCTCGCCGGTCTGCGTCGCCCGGAGCGACGCACGAGCGCCTCCGGCGAGAGGTCCTTGGTCAGGTAGCCGCTGGCGCCGTACCGCATCGCATCGGCCACGTCGCGATCGGCCGAGGACACGGTCAGCATCACGATCCGGGTGCTGGGCAGCCGAGGCGCCAGCTCCCGGACGAGCTCGACCCCGGACATGCCCGGCAGCGCGATGTCGAGGAGCAGGATGTCCGGGGCGACCTGCGGAGCGAGCGCGAGCGCCTCCTCCGCCGTCGAGGCCTCGGCGACCACGACCATGCCGTCGCCGGAGATCGCCTTCGCGACGGCCGAGCGACGAGCGGGTGGTCGTCCACGACCATCACCCGGATCGGGGGGCTCGACCGGTCATGCCTGCTCCGCCGGGGACGAGCGGCGTCGGGCGCGCGGGCGCCGCTGGCGGTAGCGGTGCGGTCAGGATGACCAGCGTGCCCGACTCGGGCCGGGAGGCGACCCGGAGCCGGCCGCCGATGAGCGCCGCCCGCTCGCGCATGGAGACCAGGCCGTAGCTCGCGGTCGGACGGCCGCCGGTGTCGAACCCGCGGCCGTTGTCGGCGATCGCGGAGCGTGATCCGGTCGTCCGCTGATCACGAGGCGCACGCCGACGACCGTGGCGCTGCGCATGCCGGGCGACGTTGGCCAGCGCCTCCTGGACGATCCGGAGGATCTCGGCCTGCGTCCGCGGGGCGATGTTCGTCGTGTGATCCGCCTTCGAACGTGAACTCGACCCGGAGGCCGAACCGGTCTCCGTGGTCCTCGACGGTCCGGCGGACCAGGTTGCAGAAGCCCGGAGTCGGCGTGCGCCGGAGCTGCGCAGGGCGGCCACGGCCTCGCGGGCATCGGCGAGCCCGACGTCGATGGCCGCCGCCGCGCTCTCGGCGGCTCGCCGGGCCTCGACCGGCAGGCCATCCATGGCCAGCAGCTCGCCGGCCCGCAGCTTGGCCAGCCACAGGTCCTGCGCCAGCCCGTCGTGCAGCTCGCGCGCCAGCCGCGTGCGCTCCTCCGTCGCCGCGCGCTCGACCTCCGCGTCGCGCAGCTCCGCGAGCTCGACGTTCGCCGTCCGCAGCTCCCGCTGGCTCGCGCGGAAGGCGCTCGCGAGCCCGGCCAGCAGGCACGCCGAGCAGACCAGGCGGAGCAGGTCGGCGGTCGACACCTGGCCCGGGTGGGCGCTCGGGTAGAGCGTCCAGTGCAGCTCGGCGAAGCCGGCGAAGACGAGACCGACGGCGATCCAGCCGTCGATGACGGAGCGGCCGGCGTGCCACAGGCGTCCGGCTGACGTAGGCGCCCACGAAGAACAGGACGGACGTCGCGAGGTGGATGACGGCGCCGAACGGCGTGATGTGCGGCAGCCCGGTCGGGTCCGTCGAACGTGATGAGCGCGAGCGCATCCGGCGGCGGGTCGAACCATCGGCCGACGAGCGCGGCGAGGAGGACGCCGAGTGTCGGTGCGACCAGGATCCAGGCCGGGTTCCAGCCGTACGTCGGCCGGTCGCGTGAAGACGCCGGCGATCACGAACAGGATGGCGGCGGCGAGCCTGGGAACGGCGAACACCAGGATCTGGTGGCGTCGGGCTCGGCGAGGTTGCGTCCAGCGTGCTGGAGGGTCACGACCACGGCGATGCCGTAGGCGATCGACAGCGCCATGAACGCGGCGGCGTGGTAGGCGGCGGCGATCCACCTGCCGCTCGCGGAAGCGCGCCCACGCGAGCGTCGTCAGCGCGATGCAGACGACCACCGGCGACG
The DNA here is from genome assembly GCA_963697365.1 of uncultured Chloroflexia bacterium. Taxonomy (GTDB): domain Bacteria; phylum Chloroflexota; class Limnocylindria; order Limnocylindrales; family CSP1-4; genus CAIXZV01. Next base: position 261,299 of record CAVONT010000021.1, on the reverse strand, counting down.
GTGTCCAGGACGAGGTCGACCGCGGGCAGGATCGCGTGGCCATGGACACCCGGAGTGACAACGTACACGCTGACCACGACGCAGGCGACGATGCCCGCCACGAAGAGGCGGTCGAGCGGGGTGCTCAGACTCGACAGGCGGTTCAGCCTCATAGCTGAAACCGAGCCCGCAGCAGCAGTGGCCACCATCCTCCCCATCCCGGATGCCGACGCAGCGGGGTCACGCGACCGCACACGGCGTGCCGCAACGACGAGGGGGGAAGCATCAGCAGAAGCATCGCGGCTGTCAAGACCCAGTCGACAGACAGACCCAGTCGACAGACCCAGTCGAAGCGTACTCGGAGTGAGACGGCGCCCAGGTCTGCGGGCCGCGGGGCATCGGCCATGCCGTCCTGCGCGCGTCGGGACAGGCGGCCTCGGACCGTCCAGCCGCTACGCCTTCGCCTTGCGGTCCCGCACGACCAGCACCGAGCACCCGGCGTGCTGCAGCACGTTCCGGGCAACGCTGCCGAGGATCAGCCGGGCGAGCCCGGTGTGCCCCCGGGTTCCCACGACGATCGTGGCAACGCCCCGGCTGGCGGCGTACTGGAGGATCTCGGCAGCCGGGTCTCCGTCAAGCGCCACGGCGTCTGCGGCGAGGCCGGCGCTCACGAGCCGGTGGGCCTCGTTCATCGCCTCCTGCTCGGTCTCGCGGCGAGTGTCATCCGCGGACCGCGTGTAGACCTCGAGGGCCTGGTCGTACATACCAGGCGTGAACCCCGCGGCAACCGGGACGGCGAGCTCGGCGACCGTGAGCACCGTCACGTGCTCTTGCCTGAACAGCGGCCAGCTCGTGAAGACCATCTCCGCGGTCCGGGCGGAGTGCGATCCGTCATCCGCGAAGACGACCGGCCCGAGGTGCTCAGTCCGCGCGACGAGGACAGGACACGGCGAGTGGTCCACGACTTCGGAGGCGGTGGAGCCAAGGACCATCGTGGCAATCGAGCCGTGACCCCGGCTCCCGACGACCACAAGGTCAGCGCCGATCGCGTTGGCCTCATCGACGATCGCGCTCCCGGGGCGTCCGTGAACGAGGAAGCCCTCGACCGTGAGCCCCTCGCGCAGCAGGCGCGCCTCCGCACGGGCGACGGCCTCGCGGTGATGGCGGACGCTGGCCTCCTGGGCTGTCTCGAGGCTGGTGCCGGCCTCGCCCATTGCTGCCCAGGTCATGGCAAGGCCATCGGTGTACGGCGCCTGCACGGCGATGACGCGGACGAGCGAGTCGGCAGGCAGCTGGAGCGAGGTGACGAGCGAGACGGCGTGGTCGCTGGAGACCGAGCCGTCGACGGCGAGCAGGATGCGCATCGGGACCCTCCGATCGAACCTATCGTCCCGCAGTCGCGCCACGGGCAGTACCGGCCGGACGTCCCGAAGGATCGGCCCGACCGGACGGTACGGATCCCGTCCGGCGGTGTCCCACGGCCGCCATCGCTCCGGGCCCGTGCAGGCGCGGTGCCCCCGGGCGCGGTGCCCCCGGGCGCGATGACCGTATGGGCATCACTCCGGGGCACGCGCCTGCACGCGCCCTGTCGCTCTCGTCCGAGGGACGCTACTCAACGCCGGGCGACGCGTATGGCAAGCGCTTCGGCAATCGTCGGCGGCTGGAGGGGTGAGGCGCGAGGAGTGTCCGCGCGGCGCAGGACCTGCTGCGCGTCGGCCCACTCCGTGGCCGGAACGACGGGTCGCCCCTCGCCCAGGAGGGCGGCTCCAACCACGACGGGCGGCGCCTTCCCGGCAAGTGGGGCCCCGGTGGCAGGAAGCGAATGATGCATCGCCGCGTAGGGGCCCCCTGGAAGACCACCCCCTGACAGCCAGTCAAGCGTGATGATGAGCCGGGCGAGCGTATCGCCGGACATGCGACGGTGACCACGCTCCACGCGCGACAGGAAGCTCTGGTCGATGCTCGCCAAGGAAGCGGCGCGACGCTGCGAGGCGCCCGTACTGAGCCGCCATCGCCGCAGCCAGTTGCCGAGAGCGAGTCGAGCCCAGGCATCACGTGGGTGTTCCGCCTTCATGCGGCCGACTCTTGCATGCGGCACTCACCCACCGCTTGTCGCTCCGGGCGCAATGTGGACAACCTGGCCCGCTTGATGCCCATTTGGGCATCACTGGCCGGGCCCAGCGTGACAGCCCTCGGAACGAGCGCGCCCGGGACGCCTGAACGGGCTCGCCGAGGTGCCCCAAGTGCTTGCACTCGCCTGATGCCCATACGGGCATCGCCGAAGTGGGAGCGGTGGGCGCGCCACGCGTGAAGGAGCGGCCTGCGTCTGGAGGGCCAGGGACCTGGACGGGGCCCTGGACAGGGACCGCTCGTCGGGTGGCCCTGGCGTCAGGGCTCGCGACGGAGCGACACCACGATCAAGAGGAGGGTCGTCTCGAGGATGTCCACGCCCGCGATGACGAGCGCCACCACAAGCGGCAGGGGATGTCCCAGGAGCCAGGCTGCTGCTGCCGAGAACGCGGCGACCGCGAGGAACACGAGCCGGACGCCGCGCACCAAGGTCCCCAGATCGCGCGTGGCGAGCTCGCCCTCGGGTACCGCCCGGCCGGCCTCGATCCGCTCCACGGCGCCGCGCAGACACCACAGGCCCGCGACGACGGACAGCCCGACGAGGGCTGCACGCAGCACCGGCGGTGGCGTCGCGACGGCCTCGAGAAGGTCGCCGCTCCAGCCGAGAAGCGTCCCTCCCACGAGCGCGGCGACCCCGGCCAGCATCCACAGGAGCCGCCCGCGCCCGGGTGTAGCGCTCACCCGTCCACGATCTCGAGCGGGACCTCGTGACGCTCGCCGTGGACGATGCGCCAGGCCCGGAGTTGCGGCACCTCGAGGGCGACGAGCAGGTACAGCGCCGACGGCCACGTTGCCGCCTCGATATCCGTACGGGACGGTTCGGCCGGCGTCCGCACGTGCGAGTGGACGATGCCCCAGATTGCCTCACCGGCCAGGTCGGTGGCTTGGGCGACCCGGAAGACGTCCTCGGGCGCAATGCGGTAGCGGGTCGGTGAGGCCAGCTCGTTGCGGCACGGCTCGTAGCGCACGGCGAGCCCGCCAAGGTCGGGATCGGCGGTGCCGACCACCAGGCCGCAGGCCTCGTTGGGAGCCTCGGCCCGGGCATGGCGCTCGATGGCATCGGCGACCGACCGCGGCAGCTCCGCCCGAGTCGGGCCGGGGTGGCGGCTCAGCGTGGTCCCTCGAACGGATTGGCCAGGGTCACGAGCCCGGCAGCGAGGTCGACGGAGGCCTCGGCGTCGGCCGGCCCCCGGCCCGGGAGCGGGAGCGGGGTTCCCGCCTCGCGAGCGGCTCGGGCCGCGTCGGAGCACACCGGGCAGGCGGGATCACGCCGCAGGCGGAGCTCGGTGAACTCCGTGTCCAGGGCATCGAACAGCAGCAGCCGGCCGACCATCGGATCACCGGCGCCCAGCAGCAGCTTGAGCACCTCGTTGGCCTGGAGCAGGCCCATGATCCCGGGCACCACCCCGAGGACCCCCGCCACGTTGCAGGCCGGGGCGAGCTCGGGCGGCGGTGCCGTCGGGTACAGGCAGCGGTAGCAGGGACCCGCATACGGGACGAAGACGGACAGCTGCCCTTCGAACCGGAACACCGAGGCATGGACGACCGGGATGCCCGCGGCGACCGCGGCGTCGTTGAGCAGGTATCGGGTGTCGAAGCTGTCGGTGCCGTCAACGATGACGTCGAAGCCCGCGATGATCCGCTCGACGTTGTCCGGGCCGAGCATCTCGTTCCAGGCGTCCACCTGGACGTCCGGGTTCAGCGCGTTGATCGTCATCCGGGCCGACTCGACCTTCGCGACGCCCACGCGGTCCGTGGTGTGCAGCACCTGGCGCTGGAGGTTCGACACGTCCACGACGTCGAAGTCGACCAGGCCGAGTGTGCCGACACCGGCCGCTGCCAGGTACAGCGCCGCGGGCGAGCCGAGGCCGCCGGCGCCGACGAGCAGCACCTTGGAGCCGAGCAGCCTCGCCTGGCCCTCCGCGCCAACCTCGGGGATCAGCAGGTGGCGACTGTAGCGACGGCGCTGGGCCTCGGTCAGGGAGCTGGGCGGGGCCTCAACCGGGCGGCCCTCGGCGCGCCAGCGCTCGATGCCGCCCGCCATCGAGACCACGTCGGCGTAGCCCATTGCAAGCAGCGCTCGGGCGGCGAACACCGACCGCACGCCGGACCGGCAGTACAGGACGAGCTGGCGCTCGCGATCCGGTGCAGCCGCGCCGATCTCCGTCTCCAGCCGGCTCTTCGGCACGAGCACGGCAGCGGGGATCCGCTCCACGGCCCACTCGTTGTCCTCGCGGACGTCGACCAGCGACGCGCCCGTGGCGCGCAGCGCCTCCGCCTCGGCTGGGGAAACCTCGCGTACCACAGGCACCTCGCGGACCGTCAGCCGGCCTCCGTCGTGGGCGGCCTCGCGCCCACCTCGTCGAGGAGGTGCTGCAGCGAGTCGAACGAGAGCATCGCGCACTTGAGCCGCGCCGGGCTGATCTCGATCCCCAGCAGTTCCAGCAGGTCCGTGGCAGCGAAGGCCGCGACCTCGCCCACTGGCCTGCCCTTGATCTCGTCGGTCAGGAGGCTCGCGGAGGCCTGGCTGATGGCGCAGCCGCGGCCGGTGAAGCCGACGTCCGTCACGACGCCGTCCTCGACGGTCAGCTGCATCGTGATCCGGTCGCCGCAGAGGGGATTGGACCCCTCGAACGACGCGGTGGGCGCCTCCAGCACCCCGAAGTTGTGAGGGTGCCGGTAGTGCTCGAGGATGTAGTCGCGGTACAGATCGTCCATCGGTCGGCTGAGTGTAGCGCCGGTCGCAGGGAACGTCCGCGGACGATCAAGGGGTGAGCACGAGCGGGCGGGCACGGAGAACTCGCCCCACGCTGTCGGATCCTAATACAGCCGTAACACGATTAGGCAGACACACCGCTCCTCAGCGTCGTAGTATCCGCACTGCAACGGCGGCGCAATGCAGAGGCAACCTTGCAGCGTCGTGCGTCGCCTGGCAAGAGCGCTCGCTGCGCCCATGGTCGCTTGGGCCGGGATCCGGCCACTGGAGGAGAACGCGCATGGAAGTCAGGACTCGGCTCTTCGCCGTGCTCGCCGCAACGACGGTGGTCGTCGCCGCGTGCGGCGGCTCGGCTGCCACCTCGGCGCCGGCGGCGACGTCCGGCCCAGCTGCGACGTCCGGCGCAGCCGCGACCGAGGCGCCGCCCGCCGCGGCCGTCGACTGGGCGACCGCCACGTCCGCCGGTGCTGGCGGCGTCGACGCCGTCTGCGCGGCCGGCAAGGAAGAGGGCACCCTCAACACGATCGCCCTGCCGCCGGACTGGGCCAACTACGGCCAGATGATGGACGACTTCACCGCGAAGTACGGCATCAAGATCACCAACGACCAGCCGGACGCCGACAGCCAGACCGAGATCAACACGGCCAAGCAGCTGGCCGGCACGGGCCGTCAGCCCGACATGTTCGACCTCGCCCCGGTCGTCGCCCAGGCCAACATGGACATGTACGCGCCGTACCAGCCGGTGACGTGGGCGGACATCCCGGACGCCAACAAGGACGCCGCAGGCGCCTGGATCAACAACTACACCGGCTACATGTCGATCGGCTATGACGCCTCGCTCGGCGACATCAAGACCATGGCCGACCTGAAGGACCCGAAGTACAAGGGCAAGATCGCGCTGAACGGCGACCCGACCAAGGCGTCCGCCGGCTTCAACGGCGTGGTCATGGCCGCGCTGGCGAACGGCGGCTCCGCCGACAACATCCAGCCCGGCGATCGACTTCTTCAAGGAGCTCGCCGAGAGCGGCAACCTCATCCCGGTCGACCCGTCCCCGACCACGATCGCCTCGGGCCAGACCCCGATCGTCATCGACTGGACGTACAACAACGGCTCCCAGATCGCTCCGAGTAGCGAGAAGGGCGTCGACTGGAAGGTCGTCGTCCCCGTCCGACGCGCCCCCGGTCTCCTCGTTCTACATGGCGACGATCAACAAGGACGCCGCCCACCCGGCCGCCGCCCGCTGCTGGGTCGAGTACATCTTCTCGGACGCCGGCCAGAACACGTGGCTCAAGGGCTTCGCGACGCCCGTCCGCCTTGCTGCGATGCAGGCGGCCGGAACGACTGACAAGGCGGCCCTCGCCGCGCTCGGCGCGCCGGCGACCGCGCCGGTGCAGCTGACCGCGGAGCAGATCGACGCGGCCACGGTGCTCCTGACCGACGACTGGAACTTCATCACCATCCAGTAGTCACAGCTCCCGTCTGAGCGCGGAGGTGCCCGCATGACCGTGTCCACGGTCGGCGTGCCCGCCCCTTCGGAGATGCCCGCAGCCGGCCCCGCCCAGGCGGGGCCGGCCCAGCCTCCGCAGGAGGGCCGGGAACTACGTCGCCCTCGTCCCGTTCCACGCCTACGTCGGGCTGTTCCTGATCTTCCCGACGCTGGTGGTCCTGGTCGGCGCGTTGACGACGACCGAGGGCCAGTTCACGCTCGACAACTTCGGTGCGATCTTCACGACGCCGTCGTTCGTCGACTCCTTCGTCAAGTCCATCCAGCTCGCGGGCATCACCGCACTGCTCGGGGCCGTCGTCGGCGGCCTGCTCGCGTGGGCGGTCGCGCGCGGCGACCCGCACGGCACCGCTGCGCCAGCTGATCGTCGCGGTCTCAGGCGTCCTGGCCCAGTTCGGTGGCGTCATGCTGGCCTTCGCCTTCCTCGCGACGTTCGGCTTCAACGGCCTGGTGACGCTGCTCCTCAACGACATCTTCAACGTCGACGCTGGACATGTCGTGGCTGTACTCCCTGACCGGCCTGATCCTGCGTCTACACCTACTTCCAGATCCCGCTGATGCTGATCGTCTTCCTGCCCTCGCTCGACGGCCTGCGCCAGGAGTGGTACGACGCGTCAGCCAGCCTCGGCGGCAGCGCCTGGTCGTTCTGGCGGCACGTCGGCGGCCCGATCCTCGCCCCGAGCTTCCTGGGCGCCCTGCTGCTGCTGTTCACCAACGCGTTCTCCGCCTACGCCACCGCGCAGGCCCTGATCAGCCAGGGCGTGCGCGCTCATCACCCAGCAGATCGCCTGCCAGATGACAGAGCGAGGTCGTGCTCGGCCAGGAGAACGTCGGCAAGGCACTCGCGCTGGGGATGATCGTCGTCGTCTCCGTCGTGATGCTGCTGTACGCGCTACATCCAGCGGCGCGCCTCGCGGTGGGTCAAGTGAGCGGCTCGGTCAACACCCAGCTCGGTGCCGCGGCGCTCCCGAGGGCGGCGCGCTCCTGGCCAGCCACCGAAGGGCGCGGCACGGCGCCGCCGCGACATCGCGTCGCCAGACGGTCGTGCGCTATCGCGGTCCTCATCCTCGTGCGTGGGCTACCTGATCCTGCCGCTGTTCGCGATGCTCGAGTTCTCGACGCGGGGCAACTTCGACAGGCCACCGGGAGCCTTCGGACGCAGCCTCGAGCCTTCGCCGCGATCCTCAGCTATCCAGAACCTCGTCGACGAGCATCATCGATGTCGCTCCAGATCGCGGTGCTGACGGTGATCGGGATGCTCCTCCTGCTCGTCCCGACGATGGTCTGGACGGTCGTCCGGGTCCCGCGGATGCGGCGCGTCGTCGAGTTCCTGTGCCTGCTGCCGCTGGCGATCCCGGCGATCGTGATCGTGGTGGGCATCGCGCCCGATCTACCGCTGGATGGGCCAGAACCTCGGGCGCCGTCGGGCGCATCGCCGCTCACGCTCGCGCTGATCAACATCATCCTCGTGCTGCCGTACGCGTACCGCGCGATCGACTCGAGCCTGCGCGGCGATCGACACCGCGACGCTCGCCGACGCGGCGCGCAGCCTCGGTGCCGGCTGGCCGCGGACGATCCTCCAGGTCATCGTGCCGAACATCCGCGGCGGCGATCCTCTCGGCCTCGGTGCTCGCCATCGCGCTCGTGCTCGGCGAGTTCACGATCTCGTCGCTGCTCTCGTTCAACACCCTCCAGGTGGTCATCTTCCTGCTCGGCAAGCGCGACGCCGTTCGTCGCGGTCGCGGTCTCGCTGCGCCGCCCTGTTCTTCGCGTTCGTCCTGCTGTTCGTCATCTCCCGGTTCGCCCCAGGGGCGGCGACCGTCGCACCCAGCGAGTCGTCGAGGAGCCCGCCGCATGACCGCCACGAGCCCTGACGCCCAGCCGCGACCGGCCACGGCGTCGCCGTCGTCGTTCGACGAGCTGCACCGCTGGTACGGCTCGGTCCACGCGCTCGACGGGCTGTCCATCGACATCGCGCCGGGCGAGCTGATCGCGCTGCTCGGGCCGTCCGGCTGCGGCAAGACCACCGCGCTGCGCGCGCTGGGCGGGCTCGACGAGCGTCGACCAGGGCCGGATCCTCGTCGGCGGCAAGGACATCACCGACGTCCCCGCGAACAAGCGCAACATGGGGATCGTCTTCCAGGCCTACAGCCTGTTCCCCAACATGACCGCCCGCGACAACGTGGCGTACGGCCTGCGCCTGCGCGGCGTGGACGGCGAAGGCGCGCAAGCAAGCGAGGCCGAGGAGATGCTCGACCTGGTCGGCCTCGGCGCAGCAGGCCAACCGCTACCCGCACCAGATGTCCGGCGGCCAGCAGCAGCGCGTCGCGCTCGCCCGCGCGCTCGCCATCGAGCCCGAGGTGCTGCTGCTCGACGAGCCGCTGTCCGCGCTCGACGCCAAGGTCCGGCGCCAGCTGCGCGAGGAGATCCGCCGGATCCAGATCATGGTCGGCATCACCACCCTGTTCGTGACCCACGACCAGGAGGAGGCGCTGGCCATGGGCGACCGGGTCGGCGTCATGTCGGCCGGTCGCCTGGAGCAGATCGCCCCGCCGGCGGAGCTGTACGACCGCCCGCAGACCCGGTTCGTCGCCGAGTTCGTGGGCCTCACCAACCGGATCGCCGGGCACGCGCCGACGGCACGGACGTGTGAGCGTGCTCGGGACGACGCATCGTGCCGCTCCTCGAGGGTCCGGCGATCGCGGCGCACGTCCAGGCGCTCGTCCGGCCGGAGAACGTCCGGCTGACCCCGGCGGAGAACGGCGACGGCCCGGGTCCTTGCGGTCAGCTTCCTCGGCTCGCTGTGCCGTGCCCAGGTGGCGCTGCCGGACGAGACGATCGTGGTCGCCCAGATGGCCGCGTCGGAGTCCGGCGGGCTCTACCCCGGCGTCGCGGTCGACCTGGCCGTGGCGCCCGCGCCCGTGTTCGTCGTCGCCGACTAGGCTGCCAGCTCCGCACCGGCACTGTCGTCGTCGCCGCCCAGGTGCTCCGCATGTCTGCCGTGAACCCTTCGCGATCCGTCGCATCACCGAGCCCGCCCGAACGATCGACGTCATCCACGAGACGGACGTCCTGGTCGTCGGCAGCGGGCCCGGCGGTCTGTGGCGCGGCGCTCGGCGGCGGCGCGGGCCGGCGCGCGGACCACCCTCGCTCGAGCGGTACGGCTGCTTCGGCGGCAACATCACCGCAGGTCGGCGTCGAGAGCTTCGCCTGGTACCGCCACGAGGAGACCGTCGACAGCGAGGGGGTCGGGCGCGAGATCGAGGAGCGCGCCCGGGCGGGCGCGGCGCCACCCGGACGAGTCGCAGTCGATCAGCCAGGCGCTCGACGCCGAGCGGTTCAAGTTCGTCGCCGACGTCCTGGTCGAGGAGGACGGGCATCCACCCGATGCTCCACCGCATGTTCGTCGCCCCGATCGTCGAGGACGGCGTCGCTCCGCGGCGTGATCACCGAGAGCAAGTCCGGCCGCGAGGCCATCCTCGCCCAGCGCGTCGTCGACGCCACCGGCGACGCCGACGTCGCCGCGCGCGCCGGGGCCCCGATCCGCAAGACGCCGCCCGAGGAGATGCTGGCGGTCTCGGTCATGTTCTCGATGACCGGCGTCAACAAGCGGCGCGTTCCTCGAGGAGGTCGCGGCCGACCCGCCAGACCTACCGCGACTGGGCCGGCAACGCCGAGTGGGACATCGAGACCGACGGCAAGGAGGACGAGCTCTTCTCGCCGTTCCTGCGCAAGCCGTTCAAGCAAGGCCGTCGAGGCAGGGCTGATCCCGCCCGACCTGATCACGATGGCCGGCACGTGGGGCGCCGATGCACGACAGGGCGACCTCACCTACCTCAACCTGGTCCACCTCGACGGGGTCGACGGCGACCAACGCGGACGACCTGACGCCGCGGCGAGATCGAGGGCCGCAAGCAGGCGATGCAGGCGATCGAGGCGCTCCGGCGCGTTCAGCCCGGCTGCGAGGACGCGACGCTGCGCAACTTCGGGATGACCCTCGGGCGTGCGCGACACCCGCAAGATCGACGCGCGCTACAACCTCACCGAGCGACGACGTGCGCGAGCCAGGCCCGGTTCGAGGACTCGATCGGGATCTTCCCGGAGTTCATCGACGGCTACGGGGTGCTGATCCTGCCGACGACCGGGCGCTACTTCCACGTGCCGTACGGCGCGCTGGTCCCCAAGGGCGTCTGCGAACCTGCTCGTCGCCGGCCGCAGCATCGGCGGCGACAAGATCAGCCACGCCGCGGTGCGCTCCATGATGTGCTGCACCGTGAGCGGCCAGGGCGCGGGCGTCGCGGCGGCCGTCTCCATCCGCGAGGGCGTCGCCGTCCGAGGATGTGCCGATCGCCAAGGTCCGAGCTGAGCTCGCCCGTCAGGGCGTCCGCCTGGACTGACCGGGCACCGAGACGATGGATGACGTAGCCGCAACCCTGTCCGCGCTCGGCAGCCTCGCGCTGATCGGCTGGATCGTCATCGCGGTCATCCAACTGCGTCTGCAGTACCTCCAGCGGCGCGAGGACACCGTGCTGCGCTTGTACGAGCCGCTCCTGTCCGAGCCGCTGGCGCGGGCCTACTGGCGGGTGCAGACCTGGCCCTTCCGGGACCACGCTGCGTTCCAGGCCGAGGCCACCGAGGATGACTGGGTGGCGTTCGACCAGGTGGCCACCTTCTACGACACGATGGGCATCCTCCACCGCCGTGGCGTGGCAAGCCTGTCCCTGCTCGATGAACTGCTCACGTCCTCGATCTTCGAGGCCTGGGATGCGTGCGCGGACATCGTCCGCGGTGAGCGCGAGCGGACCGGGACACCCCAGAAGTACGCCGCCTTCGAGCGCCTGGTCGGGCTGCTGGAGACGCATCTCGCGGCGAAGGGCGAGCGGCGGCCGCACGTGCCGACCACCACCTGACGCTAGGTCTGGACGAGGGTGTGCGCCAGGCGCTCCTCATCGAGCTCGAAGCCGAGCCCCGGCCGGTCGCTGAGCACGATCGCGCCGTCCGCGTCGATGTCGACCAGCCTCGTCATCGGATAGTCGCGGCGCTCGAGGGTCCAGCCCGGCGGATCGTACGGGAACTCGACATATGGTGAGCCCGCGAGACCGGCCGCCAGGTGGATGTTGGCGAGTGTTCCGATGCCGATAGTCCACGCATGGGGCGTGAACATGAGGTGGTTCTCCTGCGCCATGATGGCGACACGGCGCAGTCCCGAGATGCCGCCGCACCAGGTGACGTCCGGCTGGAGCACATCGAGGCAGCGACGCTGGATGAGGTTCGCGAATTCGTAGACCTCGAGGTTGCCCTCGCCACCCGCAATGCGGAGGCTGGTGCGCTGCCGCAGCGCCGCCATCCCCTCGATGTCACCGCGATGGAGCGGCTCCTCCATCCAGTAGACGCCCAGGTCCTCCAGTGCGCTGGCCACGACGAGCGCGTCCTTCAACTGCCACGGCACCTGGATGTCCCACGGCATGCGCCAACCCTGGTTGCAGTCGACCATGAGCTCGAGACGATCCCCGACGCGACGGCGCACCGCTTCGACCACCGCAACGTCATCCCGCCAGTCATCACGCCCGAAGCGGATCTTCATGGCCTTGAACCCGCGTGAGACGTAGAACTCGGCCAGTTCCACCGTCTCGTCGGCAGTGCGGAGGGAGCCCGTCGACGCGTAGGCAGTGCAGCGATCGCTCAGGCCGCCAAGCATCTTCCAGACGGGCTGCCCGGTGATCTTGCCCGCCAGGTCCCAGAGGGCGATGTCGACCGGCCAGGGACGACCGAAGTAGAAGTTGAGGTTGTCAAGGACTCGGTAGTGGCGCTCGAGCGCGAGCGGGTCCTGGCCGACGAACAGCCCCTCGTGCCCCTCGAAGCCGCGCATCGCGTACCCGGCTCCGATGCCCGTGATGCCCTCGTCGGTCGTCACCCGCACCAATGACATGGGGTGGCTTGTCTTCGGTCGCGAGTCGAACGACGCCGCGTACGGAGGATCGAGCTTGAGGCTGTGGTGGGTGATGGTGATCGATGTGATCTTCACAGGTGCCCTACATCGCCCTACCGGCTGGCTGCCTCCAGGGCACGGTGCATCTGCCCCAGGGTTCCCTCGAGCATGGTCGCGAGCTCCCGATACGCCCCCTCGTTGATGGTCGTGTAGACCCGGTGGTTCTTCGGGTCAGGGGTGTACTCGTCCTGCTGGTGGACCATGGCGCCGACGGCCTCGGCGAAGTCCTCATAGGTCCCCGTGGCCACGGCCACGCAGATGGCCGCCCCCAGGGCCGCAGCCCCGTTGATCCGGTTGCGCACGGTCCTCATGCCGAACACGTCGGCCACGATCTGCATGAACAGCGGGCTGTTCGATCCCCCGCCACACACGATCAGCTTGTCCTGGCCGACCCCGATATCCCGGTTCATGCCGTCCAGGTTGTTCTTCATGCGCATCGCGATCGCTTCCATGATCGAGCGGTACACATGTCCCCGCGTGTGCCGCTGGTCGAAGCCGATCATGACGCCCTTCCTGTGCAGCTGGCTCGCCGGGGCAAGCCAGTCGGGAACGGTCAGGAGGCCGTCGGAGCCGGCGGGTACGCCGACAGCCTCCGCCTCCAGCAACTCCTCCACGATCCGGCCCGATTCGCGCGCGCTGCGCTCAAGCTCATCGCCGATGATGCTCTTGAACCATGAGATGTGCCACATGCCGCCGCGGATGCCCGTGCTCTCGTACAGGTACCGGTAGGGGATGCAGGACAGGTTGGTGAAGTACGTGTCGCCGTCCGGCAGGTTCCGCTCGCCGGCGACCATCGACGTGATGTAGGTGCCCAGGGACAGCAGGGCAACGCGGGGCTCGATCAGCCCTGACCCGAGGGCCTCCACGGCCTTGTCGTTGGCGGTGGCGACCACGGGGATGCCTTCCGGCAGCCCCGTCTCTCGCGCCGCCGCGGCGGAGACGTGCCCGAGGATGTCCCCGGGCAGCCCCATGTCCAGAAGCTTGGCCCTGGGAATCCTGAATGCCGAAAGGACCTCCGGATCCTCGGACCAGCTCCAGGTGTCCATGTCGGTCGGGAACTGGTACTGGTAGGAGTTGGCGATCGTGTCCTTCAGCTCGCCGGTGAGCCGGAACGTCAGGTAGCCCGAGGTCGACCCGGTGTAGCCGATGGCCGGATCGTCCTCGAACGGCACGTACGCCCGCACGTCCATCCAGCTCATGACCGGCGCGGCGAGCGAGCCGTCGTTCCTGAGGAACACCCGGCAGCAGCGGATCGAGCACAGGCCGATCCCCTTGATGTCAGACACGTCCCCGGTGAACGAGGCCATGAGTTCCTGGAGCGCTGCCTTGGTGCTGTCCCACAGATCGTCGTCGGGATGCTCGACCCAGCCCGGCTGCCGAGACAGCATGGGCTTCAGGGGCTGGCTCGCGCTGAGGAGGACCTCCCCCCTCTGGTTGATCATCGAGACTTTGGTGCTCTGGGTGCCGCTGTCGACACCGAGGAAGTACACATCCCGCCTGCTTGTCATCGCGGCCTTTCCTGTGCCTTGGATTCAGGTGGTTGGAGGTTGAGACTGCGTCGCCAAGCTGGGCTCAGCGCATCAGGTAGCCGCCGTCGACGGTCAGGACGGTGCCATTGACGTAGTTCGACGCATCGCTGGCCAGGAAGACACACGCGCCCATGAGGTCGGCGGTCCAGCCCCACCGGTTGGCCGGGATGTGCGAGAGGATCGTGGCGTTGCGCTGCGGGTCACTCCGCGTCTTCTCCGTCAGGTCGGTGGCGAAGTAGCCCGGAGCGATGGCGTTGACCTGGATGTCGAACTGCGCGAGCTCATCGCACATCGCCTTGGTCAAGCCGACGATCCCGTGCTTGGTGGCTGCATAGGCCGGCGACCACTGCCCACCCAGGAACGAGTACAGCGAGGCGATGTTGATGATCTTGCCGCGCTGCTGCCTGATCATGTGCTTGCAGGCCTCGTGGGTCATCTCGAAGGCGGCGGTCAGGTTGACGGCCACCATCTTGTCCCACTCGGTGCGCGTGAACCTGGTGACGTCCTCGATGTTGATGCAGATGCCTGCGCAGTTGACGAGGACGTCGATGCTGCCCCACTCGGCCACACAGGCGTCCACAGCCCGCCTGCATTCGCCGTCGGCCGTGATGTCCGCATAGAGGTGCCGGTACTGGACCCCGCACGCCTCGACCAGCTGCTTCGTCTCGCCATCCTCCTCGGTCAGGCTGGTGGCAAGAACGTTGGCCCCGCCCTTGGCCAGTGCAACGGTGAATGCCTGTCCGAGGCCGCTGTTGCCTCCGGTCACCAGGGCGTTCTTGCCCTTCAGGGAGAAGAAGTCGAGCGAGAAGTCCGTGACGTTCATCATCGATCTCCTGGATGTCGCGTGCTGCGACGCTTCGATACGATCGAGAAGCCCTTCGATGAACGACCGGCCATCCCCTTCCACCACGATGTCCGAGATGGCGCCGATCGGGGCATGACGGTCCTGGTTCACCGAGATGACGTACTCGGCGTTTCGGATCCCCGCGACGTGCGGCGACGATCCCGAGATGCCGATGGCGATGTAGAGCCGAGGGCTCACCGACCTTCCCGACTGGCCGACCTGGACCTCCCGCGGGGCAGCGCCCATGTCCACGGCCTTGCGGCTCGCGGCAACCGTCCCATTGAGGGCGGTCGCAAGTCGTTGGAGAAGGTGGAAGTCGCGGATGGCGCCACCGCCTCCAGCAATGAGGACCGCACTCTCGCGGATGTCGCGGAAGGCCGGCCGCTCGTTGCGCTCGAGCAGGCAGACGCCAGTCTCAGGCGCGCCATCCACATCCACGTCGATGATCTCAGCGGTCTTGACGACCGGGTCCACGTAGCTGAAGACCTTGGGTCGAACGCTCATCATCACGGGCCCGTCCCCCCGGCAGGTGATCGTGGCCAGGGCCCGCCCGCTGTAGGCCGGCCGGACCATCGAGATGCCGTCTCCGTCAACGGCAACTCCCGTGACATCCGCGACCAGGCCGGCACCCAGGCGCATGGCAGCGCGGGGCGCGATCATCCGCCCCCAGTGGGTGCCCGGCACGACGATCGCATCGAAGCCATATGCCTGGTGCAGGGAATCGATGAGGCACGCGAGGGTGGCCGTGCTGTAGTTCGGGACGGGTCCACCCCTCGCCCGGAACACGTGGTCGAACCGGCTGGCCGCGTCTCCGGTTCGCACGCCGGCAGCCAGGGCGAATGAGCGAACGCCCTGATCGCCGTACAGCAGCCGGCCAACCTCGAGCAGCCCGATCGAGTCCTCGATCGCATCCTCGTCGATGTACACGAGCATCCGCTTCACGGCTGGAGGAACCCCTTCCGCTCGAGCCAGTGGAGCACCTGGTCGATACCCTCCGGGTCCGCGCGGAGCCGCAGCGGGTCCTTGGCCTCCAGGGCATCAGCCCCGAGTCGGCGGACCTGGGTGAGCGAGCCGCGCAGGCCCAGGTCCGACTCGTCCATCCCGAGATCGCCGGCCCCCAGCACGGCAACCTGGTCGGCCACATCCCGGTTCAAGTCCTCGTACCGGATGGGGGCCAGTTTCTGCCGCGGGTCGTACTGGAACCCGAGCACCGCTGGAAGCCCGATGGAGAAGCGCATCAGCGCATCGTCCACCTCGACATCCACGACGGCCTTCCGCTCGCGGAGGTCGATCTCGACGAGGGAGCGGATGCCGACCATGAGGGGGAGCCCGAGGGACTCGGCGACCTGGGCCGGCACCTGGCCCGTGCCGCTGTCGAGCGTCTGGGTGCCACAGAACACGCAGTCGTAGTCCTGCGTGGCGAGGTAGCGCGCCAGCACCCTGCTCGTCACCGACGTGTCGCTCCCGGCACAGCGTGGATCGGTGATCAGCGTGGCCCGGTCCACCCCGCGGCGGACGAGATCCTCGAGGTGTGGGACAGCTCCCGGCGGCGCCATGCTCACCGTCTCGATGCGGTCGCCAGGTGCGCCTCGCCTGGACTCCAGCGCCGTGGCCACAGCGGTGGCATCCTCCGGGTTGAGCACCATCCGCACGTGCTCGCGGACGAGGACGTTCCTGGCGCGGTCATACCGGAACTGGTCCACGTCGGGCACCGGCTTCACCAGGCAGGCGATCCTCACCGACCCACTCCGATCAGCGACGCGCTGCCGAGGACGAGGCAACTCCTGGCGGGGATCATTTCTGGAACCGGGAGCCCTCTTCCTGGTAGAAGATGGTGCCGAAGTTCATGATCCCGTTAGGGTCGAACGCCTGCTTCAGCTTCTCGAGCATGTAGTAGGCCGAGCCGTGCTCCTCGGCGGTCCACTCGTTCCGGAACTTCCCGATGCCATGGTGGTGGCACATGGAGCCGCCGAGCCTGAGGGTCTCCTCGACGATGATCCGCTGGATCGGGTGGTGGTACACCCGCATCTCATCCTCGGGAGCGCAGTTGATCGCGTAGTTGTAGACGAAGTACATGTTCGTGCCGTTGATGTAGCTGTGGGAGGAGTGGCCGCCCAGCATCGTCAGGTCGTGAGCCCTCGGGAACTCGGCCCGCACGCGCCTGATGACGTTGTCGTACAGCACCGGGACCGTCTCCCAGTCAGCCGAGACCTCCGTGGTGAACCCGGCGTGGGAATCGCCATCGATCATCCCCTGGAACTCGTCGTCGATGTCCTTCTGGGACCAGTTGAGGTTCGCTGAACCAGGAGGCGATGAGGCTGCTGTCCACGTGCTCGAGGATGCCGTCGCGGAACCTCTCGACCGCCTCCTCGATGCCGGCGGAGGTGGCCTCCACGATCCCCTTGTTCCCTTCGGCCATGAACAGGAGGACGCACTTGCCCTTGTGGAAGTGGTAGAAGTGCTGCCGCGCATCCTCCTCGGAGTAGACGCGGGCGACGGAGGGCCGGTACCCGTTGACCATGACCTCCCGAAGCACCTTGATCCCGCTTGCCACATCCTTGATGAGGTAGCCGAAGAAGGCGTTGTTCTCGGGGAAGTGCCGGAAGAGCTTGACGGTCACCTCCGTGATGTAGCAGAGGGCACCTTCGTTGCCGATCGCGATGTGGCGGATGTCGGGGCCGCCAGAGCGGCGGGGCACGTTCTTGATCCGCGACACGTGGCCGTCCGGGAACACGCACTCCAGGCCGACGACCATGTCCTCGATGCCGCCGTACAGCGTTGAGAACTGGCCGATGCTGCGCGTGGCGACCAGGCCGCCGAACTTGGCGACCGGCTTGGACTGGGGCGAGTGGCCCGTGGTCAGGCCTCGCCTGTTGAGCTCATCCTCCAGCGCCTGCAGGGTGACGCCCGCCTCGACCGTGGCCTGCATGTTGTACTCGTCGATCTTGACGATCCGATTGAGATCCCGGGCGTCCACGACCAGCGTGTTGTCTTTCCAGTTCTCCAGCCCGCCCTCCGTGGCGGTCTTCCCGGCTCGCGGAATGACGTTGATGCCATGCTCGTTGCACATGGCCAGCAGCCGCGCCACCTCCGCCGTCGTCCTGGGGTAGACGATCGCCACGGGCATCGGCACGTCGAGGACCTTCCTGGCCTTCGCGTACTTCTTGTAGCGATCCGCCGAGGCGTCGTAGAGGTCATCAGCGGCCGTGTTGATCTGACTGGCCGGCAGCACCCCAGACACCAGCCCGAGAACCGTGTTCCTGTCCATGGCGCCTGCTCCCATCGAACTCCAGTTGGGGTGTCAGTGGCCGGGCATGGCGAGTGGCCCGCCTGACCCTGCAGGTCCCGTCGTATCGACCCAAACCAGCAGAAAATTTTCGCTCGTCTGGCGTATCCTACGTCTATCCTAGAGAATTTTCCGTGAGAGCGCGCACGATGTTCAACATAGACTCGACGCGGCTGACCCCCCTCGATCGCAGGATCGTCGACGAACTCGTGGCCTACGCACGGCACCACCCGCCGTTCAGGATCGCGGAGGCCGCTGGAGATCTGCGGCTGCTCCATCTCGCAGGTGTCAAAGGCCATCCGGAAGGCCGGGTTCAGCGGCTACAAGCACTTCCTCCGGGTCCTCTATGCGGGCGAGCAGCCGCCTGAGCCGGCCCTGGGCGAGCTCGAGCGCCTCAAGCGGGTCATCGAGGAGTTCGACATCGCGGCGGTCGAGGAGTTCGCGAGCCTCATCGAGGCCCACGAGCGGATCATCCTGTTCGGCTATGGTCCATCCCTGATCTGCGCCCAGTACTTCGAGTACAAGCTGCGCTTCAGCTCCAGCGCCTTCGTCACCACGGCACCGGACGAGGAGTCGGCGAGAAGCATGCTGGAACAGGCATCCCTGCTCGTCATCTTCACAGCGACCGGCCAGTACCGCCCCTTCGGAAGCCTCGCCCAGGAGGCCAGCGCCAAGGGCGCCGATGTCGTGGTGGTCTCGGAGGAGTTCAATCCGCTGCTGCTGGACATCTGCGAGCGGTACTTCGTCCTGACCCGTCACACGCAGCCCGACACCCTGAAACCGCACGAGAAGACCCGGACGGTGTTCTTCATCTTCCTCGAGGAGGTGATCCGCGAGGTTCCAGCGCGAGAAGGCCCAGCGCCGTGAGTGAGTTGCGGGCCGCGTCCCTGGGAGTCGATAACGGGTCACTGAACGCAGGCAGTGGCCGGCCAGCCGGATATACAAGAACCGAGCGGAGAGGACACGTACAGATGACCATGCGGATCGGATTCGTCGGGCTGGGCAGCCTGGGACGCCACCTCGCCACGAGCCTGGTGCAGGCCGGGTTCCCGGTGACGGTGTACGACGTGAACGACGACGCCGTGAGCGAGCTCGTCGCGGCGGGTGCCTCCCGCGCGGCCTCGGCAGCCGAGGCAGCGCGCGCGACCGACACGGTCATCACCTGCCTGCCCTCCGTGGAGGTCGTCACGCGCGTGGTCGAGGGACCTGGCGGCATCCTGGAGGGCCTGGCGGGCGGCGGCACGTGGGTCGACATGAGCACGAACGACCTGCACGAGCTGCAGCGTCTCGCGGCGGTCGCCGCCGGGAAGGGGATCGCGACCCTCGAGGCCCCGGTGACCGGCGGCGTCCACCGCGCTGCTGCCGGCATGATCACCGTGCTCGTCGGCGGTGACGAGGCGGTCTTCCGGGCACACCTCCCTGCCTTCGAGGCGATGGGCGGGAGGATCTTCTACATCGGCGCGCTCGGGCAGGCGTCGGTGATCAAGGTCATCACCAACATGCTGGCGTTCATCCACCTCGTGGCCGACGGCGAGGCCCTCATGCTGGCCAAGCGCGGCGGCGTCGATCTCGGCCTTGCCTGGGAGGTCATCAAGGCGAGCTCGGGCAACAGCTTCGTCCACGAGACCGAGGGCCAGCTGATCCTCAACGGCAGCTACAACATCAACTTCACGATGGACCTCGCCCGCAAGGACCTGCACCTCGCGCACATGATGGGTCGCGAGTTCGGTGTGCCGCTCGAGCTTGCCAGCGTCACCGAGCAGATCTTCGCCCGCGCCCGGGCGACCTACGGCGGAAGCGCGCAGTCGCCGTTGGTCGTCAAGCTGCTCGAGGAGGCGGTCGGCACCGACCTGCGTGCGCCCGGCTTCCCCGCCGAGCTGGCTCCAGAGTGATGCCGCGCGGGGGCTGACGGGACCTGGCCAGGACCCTGCCGAACGGGAGTCGGGCGAACCGCCGCTGCCGGACCTAGAGCGGGACGGCGCCGTGCTCCACGGTCAGGGCGACGATGTCGGCGGCGGGCACGTCCCGTGAGGCGCAGCCGCGCTGGACGGCAAGCGCCGCCGCGGCGCCCATGGCCTGGCCCATTGCCATGCAGGTGCACTGGGCCCGGATCCCCGCGAACGCGATCCGGTTGGCGGACACGTTCCGGCCGGCCACCGTGAGCCGCCGCGACCCCTTGGGGATCAGGGCGCGGAACGGGACCGTCGGAATGGCGTCCGGGTTCTCGATGAACGAGACCTCGCAGCCGATCGCCTGGCTGTGCAGGTCGATGTAGTTGAACGCGTTGGCGATCTTGTCCGGGAAGTCCGTCGCCTGCACGAAGTCGTCCTTGACGACCGTGTACTCGCCGACGGTGTGGTACGTCTCGCGCGCCAGCGCGTGCGGCGCCATGTACGCGAGGTAGGCGCGCTCAGCGCCCGGGATGCACTCGCGGACGAAGCGGAACATGCGCAGCATCCGCTCGCGGCCCTCGACATCAGCCTTCGTCTGCCCGTCCGCGTCCGAGGTATCCGCGTCATAGACGTGGGTGGCGTTGTGGCCGCCGTGCTGCAGGTAGTACAGGAACGGCTCCATGTTGGCGTAGGCCCAGTCGCCCTTCCGGAGCCGGCCGGCGGCCAGGGCCTCGTCGTAGAGCTGCTGGACCTCCTGCTTCCACAGCTGCTCGTGCTGGATCCCCTTGATCTGGTACTGGAGGGTCCCCGGCTGCGACACCTCCGAGCGGGTCACGTCCAGGCCCAGCATGCGCACGACGTCGGAATCGCCGGAGCAGTCGACGATCTCCCGGCAGCGGGTCACGCGCCGCACGCCCCGCCCGAGCGAGACCACCTCCCACCAGTCACCGTCGGCGCTGACCTCGGCGACGAACTCGTGGTAATGGAGGACGACGCCCGCGGCCACCGCTTCGGCCTCGGCGATCGACGCGTAGACCGGGGCGTTGATGTAGCTGTAGTAGCCGGGCGTCTCAATGGGCCGGCGCTGGCGCCAGTCGGGCACCGGGAGACCCTCCGCCTCCTTGGCCTTCACGTACAGCTCCCAGGGGATCCCCTGGACCACGGGGCCCTTGGGCGTGAAGTAGTGGTTCGGCATCCACACGCCGCCCGCGGTCATGGTGCCGCCGAGCATCGACCCGGCCTCGATGATCGACGTGGTCACCCCTGCCCGGGCAGCCTGGAGCGCGGCGATGTGCCCGGCCGTGCCGCCACCCACGACCACGACATCGACGGACTCGGTCACCTCGCGCATGCACGCATTGTGGCGGGGCCGCGCTCGATCGGCATGGCGCGTGCGCCGGTGCGCTCGGGCACCACGAGATGTCCTCCTCGGGACATGCTGTTATCGACTGGATCCTCGAGAAGGCCGGTGACGCGAAGGAAGACATCATCGTCAACTGACGTCGCGCTCCCGAACAGCGTTCGAGTCCCGGCCGCCGGCTGGGGCTCGTCGATAAGATCGAGGGCCGCGGGGCGCCGGACGCTACGCGCCGAAGAGCCGCTGGACCTCGCGCAGGGCAGCTGCAAGGGCGTCGATGTCGGACTTCGTCGTGTAGACCTGGAACGAGGCGCGCGCGGAGGCGGCGAGGTCCAGGCGCTCGTGGAGCGGCATCGTGCAGTGGTGGCCGGCCCGGATCGCCACGCCGAAACGGTCCAGCACCTGGGCGACGTCGTGCGGGTGGATGCCCGGCAGGTTGAAGGCGATCACGCCGCCGCGCTGATCCGCGTCCGGCCCGTAGATCTCGATGCCGGGGACCTCGCGCGGGAGCATCTCGAGCGCATAGGTGGCCAGCTCGAGCTCGTGCTCGCGGACGCGGTCCATGCCCAGCGCCATGAGGTAGTCCGCGGCCGCGCCGAGACCGATCTGGGCGGAGATGTCGGGCGTGCCCGCCTCGAACTTCCACGGCAGCTCGTTCCACTCGCTGCGGCGCAGGTGGACCTCGCGGATCATGTCGCCGCCGCCCATGAACGGCGGCATCGCCTCGAGCAGCTCGCGCCGGCCCCAGAGCACGCCGGAGCCGGTGGGCGCGAGCGCCTTGTGGCCGCTGAACACGTAGAAGTCGCAGCCGATGGCCTGCACGTCGACCGGCAGGTGCGGCACGGCCTGGGCCCCGTCAACCAGCACGAGCGCACCCGCCTCGTGGGCCTTGCGCGTCATCTCGACCACCGGGTTGATCGTGCCCAGCGTGTTCGACACGTGGGTGAACGCGACGAGCTTGGGCTTGAGGCGCAGCAGGACCTCGAACACGTCCTGGCGGAGGATCCCGTCGTCGGTGATCGGGATGAACTCGAGGTCCGCGTCCTTCTCCTGGGCGAGGATCTGCCAGGGCACCAGGTTCGCGTGGTGCTCCATCTCGGTCAGGATGATCGCGTCGCCGCGGCCGATGTTCCGGCGGCCCCAGCTGTAGGCCACCAGGTTGATCGCCTCGGTGGCGTTGCGGGTCCAGATGACCGTGGCAGGATCGGGAGCGTTGATCAGCCGCGCGACCTTCTCCCGGGCCCCCTCGTACGAGGCGGTGGCCCGCTCGGAGAGCTGGTAGATGCCGCGGTGGACGTTGGCGTTGTCGTGCCGGTAGTAGGCGTCCATCGCCTCGATGACGACGGTGGGCTTCTGCGACGATGCCGCCGAATCGAGGAACACGAGCGGGTGGCCGAAGACCTCCTGGTCCAGGATCGGGAAGTCGGCCTTGAGCGCCTCGGGATCGAGGGGTGTCACGGGGCGCTCCAGTTGGGAGGTCATCGTCGTTCCTTCGCGGCTGCCGCGGTCATCGCTACGGGCCGTCTTCGCTACCGGCCGCTTCGCTACCGGCCGGCGCCGGCTGCCTCCGGTTCCAGCGGCACGGCAAGCGCCTCGTCGGGGACGCCGAGATCCGTGCCGTTCTCGCGCAGGATCGGGCCGTAGCCCTCCTCCTCGAGCCGCAGGGCCAGGTCCTTGCCGCCCGACGTCACGATCCGGCCGGCGGCCAGCACGTGGACGACGTCCGGGGTGATGTAGTTGAGCAGCCGCTGGTAGTGCGTGATCAGCAGCACGCCCATGTCCGGGTTCAGCTGGGCGTTGACGCCCTCGGCCACGATGCGCAGCGCGTCGATGTCGAGGCCCGAGTCCGTCTCGTCGAGGATCGCGAACTCCGGCTCCAGCATCGCCATCTGGAGCATCTCGAGGCGCTTCTTCTCACCCCCGCTGAAGCCGTCGTTGACGTAGCGGGCCGCAAAGGCGTCGTCCATCTTCAGAAGCGCCATCTTGGCCCGCATCCGCTTGCGGAACTCGAGCATCGACACGCCGCCCTTGATGGCGTCGGTGGGATCCACGTTGGGGTCCTTGTCGATGCCCTGGAGTTTGGCATTGAGCGCGCTCCGGACGAACGAGGCGACCGACAGGCCCGGGATCGCGGTGGGGTACTGGAAGGCCAGGAACAGGCCGAGGCGGGCGCGCTTGTCGGCGGAGAGGTCGAGCAGGTTGTAGCCCTTCCAGAGCACCTCGCCGCCCAGGATCGTGTACGCCGGGTGGCCCATCAGCGCGTAGCTCAGGGTCGTCTTGCCCGAGCCGTTGGGGCCCATGATCGCGTGGGTCTCACCCTTGCGGATCGTGAGATTGATCCCCTGCAGGATCACCTTGTCGGGGTTGGCGGCCGGGGCGACCCGCAGGTCGCGGATCACCAGCTCCCGGTCATTGGCATCGGTCACGAGATGGCTCCTGTGAGCGTGGGTTCGGGCTTTGGGTCGGGCTGCGGTTCAGGCTGGGCAAGGACTGCCGCGCCGTCGGCCGGGGACGGGGCCTTGCGCGGGTCGAGCGTGATGTGGGTCACCGGGACGAGGTCCGCGAGGGTGATCGATTCGAGCGTTCCCGCGATGGCATCGCGGACGCGGACCCAGAGCGTGTTGACCGTGCACTGTGTCGAGCGCGCGCACGTGGCGTGATCGGGCTCGTCAGAGGCGCAGATCATCGGGGCGATCGGACCCTCGAGGGCGCGCAGCACCTCGCTCATCCGGATGTCGGATGGCGACGATGTGAGCTGGTAGCCCCCGCGAGCGCCGCGGGTCGAGGCGACGAGGCCTGCGTCCCGGAGGCTCGTGACGAGCTGCTCCAGGTAGGCGCGCGGCAGGTCCTCGTCAGCCGCGATCTCGGCGAGGGAGGCGGGACCGGCCCCGTAGCGCCGCCCGAGCTGGACCATCAGGCGCACGCCGTACTCGCCCTTCGAGCTGAAGGCGACGGCGCCGGTTCCGTGGTAGTTCGCGCGGTTGCTCAGGGGTCGGTTCCTCCGTGGTCCGGAGGTTCCCCAGGGGGACGCCCGCGGCACCGGTACAGCGTCCGAGCCGCTCGATTGCCGACCGCTCGGAAGTTGACGGGTGCCGCGCCGGGGAAATCCGACCACTTTCGTCGGATATGAGTCTAGACCCGTCCCCGGCAGGGCGTCAACGCGACGCCTCCCGTGCACGCAGCAGCCGAATGACCGTGGCCTGCCAGCGTGGGGGTCCCGGCCTCCGACTGGTACGTCCGTGGTATAGGAAGACCCTGCTGACGGCGCGTACGGTGCTTCCTGACACCCTGTGTCCGGGACTGTACCCACCCGGTGCGGGAATCCTCGGGGAACCCCACGCCCAGCATGGCACTCGCCCAAGAACCGAGCGTCCGCCGCAAGCGGACGTCGATACCAACGGTCCACCAGCTGCCCGCTCCCCTCGAGGATGCGCGCGCGACGGCCCTGCGGCGCCTCGTCGCCGAGGCGTCCGCGAACCTCGAGCTCGACGAGGTCCTGCACCACGTGCTCGATTCCGCGCAGGAGCTGTTCGGGGCCGATGCCGCAGGCCTCTGGCTGCTGGAGCCCGATGAGCATCCGCTCCGATTGGCCGCTGCACGAGACCTGGACGACGAGCTGGTGGATGCGGTCGCCGCCGTGCGGAGGGACCAGCCGGTCGACGGCCTGATCGCGCTCGCGGAGCGCAGACCCGTCGTCCTCGACGACCCTGGGCGCACCCCGCATCTCGGCTCGGTCTACGCGCGCCAGGGGTTCCGCACCGTCGCCTTCGTGCCGCTCGTGTTCCGCGACGAGGCCGTCGGCCTGCTCGTGCTCTACCACCGCATCACCTACGACTGGAGCCCCGACGAGCTCGGGCTGTGTGCCGCGTTCGGCGGACAGATGGCGATCGCGGTGGCCAACGCCCGCCTGCACGGGTCGGTGCGTGAGGGCGCTGCCCGCCTGCGAGCGATCCAGGAGCTCAGCCTGCGCCTCAATCGAATCCAGGACACAGAAGGGCATCGGCGCGGCGATCGTCGCCGAAGCGGACAAGCTCATCGCCCACGACACGATCCGCGTCTACCGCGTGGACGACGTGACCCAGATGTGCGAGCCGATCGCCTTCCAGGGCGAGTTCATGGGCATCGGCACGCCGTCGTCCGATGTCCTGCGGCTGCGCGTTGGCGAAGGCCTCACGGGATGGGTGGCGCTCCACAACGAGACGCTCCGCATGGCGGACGCCAACATGGACCCGCGTGCCGTCCAGGTGGGCAGCGCGCGGACCGCGGAATCCATGCTCGTTGTCCCGGTGTCCTACGAGGCACGCGTGCTGGGCATCATCGTCGTGTCCAAGACCGGCCACGCCCAGTACGGCGACGACGACCAGCGCATGCTGGAGATCTTCGCCGGCTATGCCGCGCAGGCCCTCGTGAACGCCGAGGCCTTCGGCAGGGTCACCCGCCAGCAGGAGCAGCTCCATCACCGCCTCGAGAGCCAGCGCCGGCTGCTGGAGGTCAGCGAGCGCCTCCTCGGAACCCTCGAGCCCGCGGGCATCCTCGAGCTCATCGCGGATTCGCTGCGAGGGGTCGTCGCGTACGACTCACTCACGATCTACCGGGTCGACCGCGCGGCATGGGTACGCCGCGCGGTCGTCGCCCGGGACCGGTTCGCCGAGGAGATCCTCTCGCACGCGGGCCCACTGGACGCGGGCATCACCGGCTGGGTCATCCGCAATGCGGAGGCGGTCCTTGCCAACGACGCGCACCTCGACCCCCGGGCGGAGACGATCCCCGGCACGCCCGAAGAGCCGGAATCGATGATCGTCTGTCCGCTGCTGATCGCCGGGGAGGTGGTGGGCACGCTCAACCTCGGCCGCCTGGGCGGCGCGGAGGCCCACTTCTCCCGGGACGAGTTCGAACTGGCACAGCTGTTCGCGGCCCAGGCCTCCATCGCCCTGCGCAACGCCGAGACGCACGGCGAGGTCGTCACGCGTGCGGAGCACGATTCCCTCACGGGCGTCCGCAACCACGGCGCGTTCCAGCGCGATCTCGGCAGGCTGCTCGGTGAGGGCGAGCCGTTCGCGATCCTCATGCTGGATCTCGACGACTTCAAGGCCTACAACGACGCACACGGTCACCCTGCCGGCGATGCCCTGCTGCACCGAGTTGCCACCACTATGACCGGTGCCGTCCGGTCGCACGACCGGGTGTACCGCTACGGCGGCGACGAGTTCGCGATCCTCCTGCCGGACACCGGGATGGCCGGCGCCCGCGAGACTGCCAGCCGGCTGCGCGCCGCCGTCGCCGGCCTCGCGCCAGTCGACCCCGGTGGCCCGGCACCTGGCTCCACGGTCACCGTGAGCGTTGGGGTCTCCTGCTACCCGGAGCATGGCGACGACAAGGACGGCCTCGTCGAGGCGGCCGACCGCGCACTCTACCTCGCGAAGCCACCCGGCCGCACCCGCCTGCCGTCGGTCGACCCGACCCGCGACCTGTACCTTGCTGCCGTCGACCAGACGACGATCAGGTTGCTCGAGCGTCTCGAGCCGCGTGAGCTCCTCGCCGAGATCGTGGAGCGCGCCGCCAGCCTCGTGGGTGTGGAGCACGGGTTCCTGTACCTCCTCGAGGGTCCCGACCAGGGCGAGGCCGACGACCTCGTCATGGTCGTCCGCGTGGGCATCGGGGTGTTCACGGGCTTCGAGGGCTACCGCCTGCCACGTGACACCGGCGTCGGCTGGACGGTCGTGAACACAGGCGGCCCAGTGGTCGTCGATGACTACGCCGAGTACCCGGGACGTGCGCCCGACCTCCAGACTGACCGCTTCGGCGCCGTCTGTGCCGTGCCCCTCACGTCCGGCGACGAGGTGCTCGGCTGTATCGGCCTCGCGTCGGGCGACGCATCGCGGCCGTTCTCGGAGCGAGAGGTCCAGGCACTCGCACGGTACGGCCAGCTCGCCTCCGTGGCGCTCGACAATGCCCGCCTCCTCGAACGCGCCCAGACCGAGGTCCGCCACAGGGCCCACATCGCGCTCCACGACCAGGTCACGGGTCTCCCCAACCGCACCCTGCTCCTCAACCGGCTCTCGGAGGAGCTCGATGCAACCGGCCGCGAGGACGGGCCGCGGCGAGCCGCCGTGAGCAGCCGGATCGCGCTGATCCTGTTGGATCTGGACCGGTTCAAGGTCGTCAACGAGAGCCTCGGCCACGCGGCAGGCGACCTGCTGCTCGCCGAGACGGGCAGGCGCCTGGTGGCCGCAGCCCGCTCCACCGACACCGTCGCCCGACTTGGATCGGACGAGTTCGGCATCCTCCTCGGCACCGTCCGCAGCGTGCGCGAGGCCGAACGGGTGGCCACCCGGATCCAGGCGGCGCTGGCCGAGCCCTTCGACCTCGAAGGCGTGGATGTCATGGTGGGCGCCAGCATGGGTATCGCCGTCGGCCTCCCCGAGGATGCCCATCCGGTCGACCTCGTCCGCGAGGCCGAGATTGCGCTCCACAGGGCCAAGTCGGACCCGGTGCGCAAGATCATCGTGTTCAACCCCGAGATGCGGATCCAGACGATCGAACGGGCCGACCTTGAGCACGACCTCCGGCGGGCGATCGAGCGCTCCGAGTTGCGCCTCCACTACCAGCCGCTCGTGGACCTCCACACCGGCCACGTCCTGGGCGTGGAGGCCCTGCTGCGCTGGGAGCACCCGGAGCGGGGCCTCGTCGCCCCGCTCTCGTTCATCCCGCTGGCCGAGGAGACGGGGCTGATCCACCCGATCGGGCGCTGGGTGCTCGAGACGGCGTCGCACCAGCTGCGCGACTGGCAGCGGCGCCTCCCGGCGGCGGCCCACCTGCAGATGAGCGTCAACCTGTCCGCGCGGCAGTTCGCGGAGGCCGACCTCATCGGCACCATCGCGGCGATCCTGGACCACGCTGGCCTGCGCCCCGAGGACCTGGAGCTGGAGATCACCGAGAGCGTGGTGATGGACCAGACGGAGGCCTCCATCGAGCGCCTGCGCGGCCTGCGAGCCCTGGGCGTGCACCTGGTGCTCGACGACTTCGGCACCGGCTACTCGTCGCTGGCCTACCTGCGCCGGCTGCCGCTGGACACGATCAAGGTGGACCGCTCGTTCGTGATGGGCCTGGGCTCTGATCCTGCCGACTTGCCGATCGTCCAGGCAGTCATCGCGCTGGCCCACGGCCTCGGCATCGACGTGGTCGCCGAGGGCATCGAGACCACCACGCAACTGGAGTCCCTGCGCCGGCTGGCCTGCGATCGAGGCCAGGGATACCTGTTCTCCCGGCCGCTGCCGACAGCGGCCATGGAGGCCCTCCTGTCCGGCGGTGACGTGAGCGGGCTCGTGCTGGACGGCGTCTGAGCGCACCGCTCTCGTGAATCGAACCGGCCGGGTCTGGCGACCCGGCCGTCGTGCGGCTGGACCCTGGGCCTAGCCCCTGTTGCCGCCGAAGATGCGGAGCAGGAACAGGAACAGGTTGATGAAGTTCAGGTACAGGTGCAGCGCCGCCATGATCGAGGCGCGCTCGTACGACCCGTACATCGCGGCGTAGGTGCCGTTGCTGATCTTCTGGACGTCCCACGCGGTCAGCGCGACGAAGATCACCACGCCCAGGTACGAGATGGCCCAGTAGACGATGTCGGACTGGAGGAACAGGTTCACCAGCGAGGCGATGATGATGCCGAACAGGCCCATGATCGCGAGGGATCCGACCTTGGACAGATCGCGCTTGGTGACCGCTCCGAACAGGGCCGCAGCCCCGAACATGCCCGCCGTCGAGACGAACGCCGAGGCCACGGCCATCGTGCCGCCCGCGGTCTGCATGACGGACCAGACGATCACGCCGATCGTCAGGCCCATGGTCGCCGCGAACACGAAGAACAGCAGCAGCGACACGGTGGGCGACACCTTCTTGATCGCCACCTGGATGCCGATGCCGATGACCAGCTGGAGGATGATGATCAGCAGCCACCACTCGAGGACTGCCGTCAGCAGCGCCTCGCTGGTGCCCACGAGGTAGGCGACGCCGGCCGACAGCAGCAGGCCGGCGAACATCCAGCCGAAGGCGCCGATCAGCAGCTTCTGCACCAGCGCCGCGGCCGGGCGGACGCCCAGCTGGGCGGGGGTGTAGGGGGTTCCGGTCACGTCGGGCCTCCTTGTGTCAGGGGGTGGTGCGCCGGGCCCGGTCCGGCCGGGCGGCGGTGGCGTGGTGGGCCTCGGCCTGCTCGGCGAAGCGGGCGAGCACCCACAGCAGGTCGGCAAGCCGGTTGAGGTAGGGCAGGAGCCGGCTGTCGGCCAGCCCCGGATCGTGCAGTGACAGGGTCACGGCCCGGCGCTCGGCGCGTCGCAGGATCGTCCGACCCAGCTCCAGGCCGGCGGAGAGGCGGGTCTCGCCCGGGACCACGAACTCCTGGGGGAGCGTGATCTGGGCCTCGACCTCCTGCAGCATCTCATCCATGCCGTCGACCATCTCGGCCGAGACGCGCGTGGCCCCGTCGCGGGCCTTGGAGCGGGCCTCCGGATTGGTGGCGAGCTCCGCACCGACCACGAACAACTCGCGCTGGATGCGCAGGACCAGCTCGCTGAGACGGCGCAGCCGCGGATTCGCGTCAAGGATCCCGTCCTGGGCCATCACGGAGAGCTCCGCCCGGGCGATGCCGAGGGCGGCGACGGCCTCGTCGACGGCTCCGTAGGCCTCGGTCCGGAGGTCGCCCTTGTAGACCCGGTCGCCGCCGAACAGCAGGGCGGTCGTGCCATCGTCACCGCGGCCGGTGGCGACGGCGGAGTCATAGTCGAGGCGGTTGTCAGGCATCGGCTTGGGGCAGATCGAGCGGCTTCAGGCGGTCACCACATGAGACCCGCGTCGCGCGGGTCCCAGCGCTCGGCGAGCAGCGTGACCTTGACGGGGTGGTCCACCACGGTCTCGGCCTGCTCCTTGACCTGCTGGATCATGGCGCCGGCGTACGGGCAGAACGGGGTGGTGAGGATCATCTTCACCTCGGTGGACTCCGGGCCGAGGATGATCTGCCTGATGAGCGCGAGCTCCACGACGTTCATCCCGATCTCGGGGTCCACGACGGCTCTGAGCGCATCGAGGATGGCGAGTTCGGTCGCACGACGCTGCGCATCGAAGGCGGCGTCGGAGCCGGCGGGCTGGTCGGTGGACTGCGTTTCGGTCATGGCTTCCAAATCCTAGCACTTGGGTCGGAAATCGCCATAGCCGCCGCTGCGCTGGCGCTGCGGCGGCTCGCGCACTTGCGCAAATGCGCAATCAGGGCCAAGATGGGGCCAACCCACCCGGAGGCATTTGATGTTCGAGGATCGCTACACGTTCGGGGTCCGCGTCGGCGGCGACATCGCGACAGTTCGCCAGGCAACGACAGACGCGCTCCAGGCCGAGGGCTTCGGGGTGCTGACCGAGATCGACATGGCCGCCACGCTGCGCGCGAAGCTCGGGGTCGAGATGACGCCGTACCTGATCCTCGGCGCCTGCAACCCGCCCTTCGCCCATCGCTCGGTCACCGCCGATCCGTCGATCGGCGCGCTGCTGCCGTGCAACGTGGTGATCCGTGCCGACGGCGACGCGGTCGTCGTCGAGATCATGGACCCGTCGAAGGTCCTCGGCCTCGTGCAGATGCCGGAGGTCGCCGAGGTGGGCGCGGACGTGCGCGAGCCGCCTGGTGCGCGTCGTCGCGGCCGTTGCCGCCACCAGTCCGTCCACCAGCTGACAGCCGCCTGACAGCCAGGCCTGACAGCCCACCCGGTAGCGACCGGTCAGCCAGCCCCACCCCCACCACGGAGCCCCTCCACCCCATGGCCGTCAAGACCGCAACCCTCACCCTGACCGGCGGCGACATGCGCTTCGAGGCGCAGGTCGGCTCGGGTCACACCATCGTCATGGACAGCGGCGAGAGCGACACCGGCTCGCGCCCGGCGGAGCTCGTGGGCGTCGCGCTCGCCGGGTGCACCGGGATGGACGTGATCTCGATCCTGCGCAAGAAGCGCCAGGTCGTGACGGCGTACGAGGTCCGCGTCGACGGCGTCCAGGTCGACCAGCACCCGCACAACTTCACGCGCTTCGACGTCACGCACGTGGTGTCCGGCGACGGCATCGACGAGGAGGCCGTCCGGCGGGCGATCCAGCTGTCGGCGACGAAGTACTGCTCCGTGGGGTCCACGCTGGCGTCAGGCGGCCTCGAGATCCACCACACGTACATCGTGCAGAGCGCCGCTGGCGCGGAGCTGGCGTCGGGTGAGGTCATGGTGATCGGCCCCAACGAGCTTCCCGAGGAGCTGGCCACTCGCGCATAGAGCGCGGGCTTCGGCGCGGCGTCGATCTCGGGCCTTCGGCGCGGACCTCGCCCGCGGCTTGACTCGCGTCAGGGTCACCGCCGCAACACTCCCGCACGGGCGTGCCGCGAAACCCGGGGTTGATGGCGCTCGCCCGCACCCGGAGCCCGCTCGTGACTGATCGGTGGCGAGTCAGATCGGGGCAGAGGCGCCGGAGTCGGGCCAGGCGTCGATGGCCGGCCGGGGGCAGGTCAGGCGGGGACCGCGTCCTTGGCTGTGACGCCGGCGATGCGCAGGCTCGGCGGAAGCGTGTCCAGCTCGGCCTCGGTCATGCCCGGGCCCGCGAGGGTGCCGTCAGCCTCGAAGAAGTCGGCGTAGCGCGCCCGCTGCTCCGCGGCGAAGGCGTAGGCGGAGGCGATGCCGATGAGCTTGAGCTCCGGATGGTCCTTGAGCAGGTCCGTGACGTCGTGCCCGCTCGCCCGCAGCTCCAGGAGCTGGCGCACCGTGAGGCGGGAGCCGTAGCAGAAGGGCTCGCCGTTCATCACGAGCGGGTCTTCCTTGACCCACTTGATCGTCATCGCTAGATGCCCCGGTAGAGCTTTTCGACGATGGGGTTCTTCTTGCGCGCGTCACCGGACAGCCGCCGGTACCACCTGTAGACCTTGACGGCCTCGTCCAGCGCCGCGTCCGCGGGGACCATCTCCTCCTCCGAGAGCACGCCTCGGGCGGCGGTCCGGAGGCCCTCCAGGATCCGGCAGACGTCGTCCATCGGCACATCGCGTCGCCGGAAGACGGGCGCGGCCTGGTCGGCGAACTCCTTCAGCCAGTGGCTGTCGTTGCCGGCCACGCAGAGGGCCAGGCGGTCGACATGGACCTCCGCGTCCTTGAGCAGGTTGCGCAGGGCGACGTCGATCGAATCGGGTGCGGAGCGTGGGATCGGCATCGACCGCGACCTCGAGCGAGCGGGCGGCGAGGGCGGCACGCTGCACCTTGAGGCGCGCGGCGGCGTCCGGGAAGCCAGCCTGGAGGCTGCGCGGCGGAAGACCAAGCGACGGATGGCTCACGAGCGGGAAGTCTACCGTGTTGGCTCGCCCGCGCGTAGCATGAACCTCATGACATCCCGCCCGAATCCAGCCCCTTCGCCCGTCGAGGCCCGTCAGCGCGCTCGCGGGCGCCGCTCCATCGTGGCCGCGGTGCTCGTCGCCGATGCCGGCGTGCTGGCCTGGCTGGTGCTGGCGATGGGTGGCCTCGATCCGGCCCTCCTCGTGATCGCGAGCTTCTTCGGCTGGCTCATCGCGCTTGCGCTCGTCTGGTATGGACGGGCCACGGCGCTGCCGGACGGACGCACGCGGATGGCGGTTGCGGCAGTGCTGGGCGGGTGGGTGGTCGTCGGCGGGCTGCTGCTCGACTGGGTGGTTGCGATCGTGGTGCTCGAGGGTGCCCTCGGCCCGCTCGACTACCTGCTGCAGCGGTACGGCGTCGTCATTCCGGTGCTGGCGCTGCTGCTCGGGCCGGGCGTGGCGGCATTCCGCGCCCGCTGAGGCGTTCCTTCACAGTGCACCGCTATCGGCGGAGGCGCTCCGGGTTCGGCGGCTTCGGGTCGTCGTGGACGGCGTGGGCCTCCGCTGCGCGCCTGGCCTCGTCGAGCCGGGCCTGCATCGCCGGGTCCAGCGGGATCGTGCGCTTCGAGGTGCCCGGTGCGGCCGGTGTGCCCGGTGCGGCCGGCGCCGGCTGCGTCGCATCACCTTCCGGGGACGACGGCACCTCGCCCATCCCCTGGCCCGCCCCGACACCGCCGGTCTCGCCCTTGAACGGCATCTGCTGGCGCTCGACGGCATCGAGGCTCATCCGGAGCGCGGCCGTCTTCTGCCCCGCGACCTCGCGGACGTAGGCCGCCTCCTCGTCGGGGGTCATGGGCCGTCCGCGGATGATCTCCTTCGGCTTGCCGACCATCAGCCAGGCCAGGTGGTAGCGGTCCATCATCCCCCACGCCGTCGCGAGCAGGTCGTCGGACAGCTGGAGCCAGGTCTGCAGCGCGGTCAGCGAGGGGTCCGCGTCAAGGCGCTCGCCCTCGGCGATCAGCTGGCGGGTCCGGAGGATGAGTTCGTCGCGGGTCACCGGCCGAGTCTAGCCCGAGCGGGTAGTGTTCGGTCATGGTCCGCCTCGAGCCCCACGACATCGCGTGGTTCGCCTCCCCGAGGAGCTGCGCGCATGGCTGGCCGACCACCACGCCACGGCCACGGAGCTGCTGGGTTGGCATGCGCCCGAAGGCCTCGGGCATCCCGTCGGTCACCTGGGAGCAGGTCGTGGACGAGGTGCTGTGCGTCGGCTGGATCGACGGCGTCCGGTACTCGGTCGAAGGCGGGTCCTGCATCCGGATCACGCCGCGCCGCCCGACCTCGATCTGGAGCCTGCGCAACGTCGGCCGCGTGGAGGCGCTGCGGGCCGAGGGCAGGATGCAGCCTGCCGGCGAGGCGGCGTTCGCCCTCCGGCGGGAGGACCGGACGGCGGTCTACGCCTTCGAGCAGGAGGGGCGGCTCGACGACGACGCTCGCGCCACGCTCGAGGCGGCGGGCGGCCTCGCCTTCTTCGAGGCGCAGTCGCTCTCCTACCGGCGCCCGCGTCGGGCTGGATCTCGTCGGCGAAGCGGCCCGGACACGCGGGCGAAGCGTCTGGGCGCGCTCGTGGAGGCATCGGTCGCCGGTGAGCGCGTGGCGGCGATCTCACCCCGGCCGGTCCCGAAGGGCTAGGGTGTCCCCATGACCACGCTGACCCGCGACCTCGCCGACGGCTTCGCCTCGCTCGCGCTCTCGCACGTGAGCCGCGAGTACCCCAACAAGCTGGACCACGTGCTGGCAGGGCCGGAGGACGTCGCCGGCCCGCGTGCGCTCCACCCGGTCTTCTTCGGCAGCTTCGACTGGCACTCCTGCGTGCATGGCTTCTGGCTGCTGACCAGGGCGCTGCGCCGGTTCCCCGACCTCCCGTCCGGGCCGCGGATCGAGGCGCTGTTCGCGGAGCGGATCACCCCGGACGAGCGTCGCCGCCGAGGTCGCCTACCTCGCCCGACCGGAGTCGAGGGGCTTCGAGCGACCGTACGGGTGGGCGTGGCTGCTGGCGCTGCAGGCGGAGCTGGACCGGGCTCCCGGCAGCGGGGCGCGCCGGGCAGCCGACACCCTCCGGCCGCTCGCCGACGCATTCGCGGCGCGGTTCGAGGCGTTCCTGCCCCTGGCGGACTACCCGGTGCGGGCCGGCGCGCACACCAACACGGCGTTCGCCCTGCGGCTCGCCGCGGACGACGCCGAGGCGCGGCACCCGGCCCTCTTCGCCCTGATGCGGGAGCGGGCGATCGCCTGGTACGGGGAGGACCGCGACGCGCAGGCCTGGGAGCCCAGCGGCGACGACTTCCTCTCGCCGACGCTCGTGGAGGCCGTGTGCATGCGGCGGTTCATCGCGCCGGACGTGTTCCGGGCGTGGTTCGCAACGTTCCTGCCGCGGGCGGAGTCCTGGCGACCCGGCGACGCTGTTCGTCCCGGCGCGGCTCTCGGACCGGAGCGACGGCAAGATCGCCCACCTCGACGGTCTCAATCTGTCGCGGGCCTGGTGCTGGCGGGAGATCGCGGGTGCACTCGAGCCGGGCGACCCGAGGAGCCGAGCGGTTCGAGGCCGTCGCCGCAGCCCACCTCGCCGCAAGCCTTCCCCACGTGGCCGGCGACTACATGGGCGAGCACTGGCTGGCCACGTTCGCGATGCTGGCCCTCGAGGGGGCCTGAGCGCCGCACGGCCGCTCTGGCGGGTCTCAGGGTGGCTGCTACGCCCCGAACACCGCATCGCGGTCGGCGCGGGCTCGAAGCGTCCAAGGACCCGGCACCCCATCGCCGATCGGATGCCCGTTGAAGCGCGTGATCGGCAGGATGCCGGCCACCGACGAGCACATGAACGCCTCGGACGCCGCCGCCAGCAGGTCGGGCGTGAGCCAGCCCTCGTAGGGACGCAGACCCGCTGATGCCGCCCAGTGGAGCAGCCACGATCGTGTCGTGCCGGGCAGGATCGCGCAGTCGAGCGAGGGCGTCGCGAGCTCCATGATGCCGTCCGGCGCCTGGCGCACGAGGAAGATGTTGGCGGTCGTCGCCTCCGACAGGTGGCCGGACGTCGTCAGGAACACCGCGTCCTCGGCTCCGGCGCGGCGGGCCTCGAGGCGGGCGTAGACGTAGTCCGCGCGAGAGGTCGTCTTGAGCGAGACGATCGGATTGCCCGGGTCCCGGCGGATGGCCGAGGCGACCACCGACAACCCGTGCTCCAGGTGGCCGGCAGGGGCGGGCGTGACGGGCCATGCCTGGATGACGATCGTGGGGGTGAGGTGCTCGGACAGCGGGGGCAGCAGGCCGCGGGACATCCACGCGCCGCGTGACACCGTGATCCTGACCGACGCGTCACCGTCGGGGCCGTCGAGACCCTCGGCGACGAGCAGGTCGACGATGCCGATGCCGATGTGCGCCTCCACCTGGTCGGGCAGCTCGATCCCGAGCCCTTCCGCCGATCGCCGCAGGCGGGCCACGTGCTCCACGAGCTCGGTCGGCCGGCCGGCCTTGGCCCGCAGGGTCTCGAAGATGCCGTCGCCAAGCTGGAAGCCCCGGTCGAAGACGGACAGGTGGGGACCGGCGGCTGGGACCACCCGCCCGTCCACCCACACGAAGGCCGGTCCGGGCCCGCTCACCGCTCCACCTCACGCGCACCGATCGAGCCCAGCGGCCCGCGGGCCTTGGCGACCGTCTCATCCCACTCGGCAGCCGGGTCGCTGCGGTACGTGATGCCACCCCCGACGTGGAGGGTGAGGCGCTCGCCATCGGCCACGAAGGTCCGGATGAGGATCGACGAGCCCAGGCGCCCGTCGGGTCCCAGCCACAGCATCGACCCGCAGTACGGGCCGCGTCGCACGGGCTCCAGGCCCTCGATGATCTCCATCGCCCGGATCTTGGGGGCACCCGTGATCGAGCCACCCGGGAAGGAGGCGGCCAGGAGGTCGAACGCGTCGCGGTCCGGCGCGAGGCGGCCGGTCACCGTCGTCACCAGGTGCTGGACGGTCGCGGTCCGCTCGGGGCGGAGCAGGCGGGGGACGCGGACGGATCCCGGCTCGCAGACGCGGCCGAGGTCGTTGCGCAGGACGTCCACGATCATCACGTTCTCGGCCTGGTCCTTGCGCGAGGCGAGCAGCTCGCGCAGGAGCGCACGGTCCTGAGCGGCGGTTCGGCCGCGGGGCCGGGTGCCCTTGATGGGATCCGTGGAGACGTCGCCGTCGGCATCGACGGACAGGAACGGCTCGGGCGAGGCGGAGAGCAGCGCCCGGGGGGCGCCCGTGGCGGGGGACGGCCCGATGTCCAGGTAGGCGGCGAACAGGGCAGGATCGCCGGTGCGGAGGCGGCGGAAGATGTGCCACGGGTCCCCGCGGTACGGGGCCGCCAGCCGCCGCGTGAGGTTCGCCTGGTAGATCTCGCCCCGGCCGATGGCGGCGCGCACGGCCTGCACGCCGTCCATCCAGGCGGCCCGGGCGTTGCCGACACGAAGGCGGTCGGGACCACGCCCTCGACGCGGATCGGCGTAGCGGGGCACGGGCGCTGGGATCGGGCAGCCGGCCGTCGAGGTAGCCGCGGACACGGGCCTCGATGGACGCCTCCCGCCGGCGGGCACCCGCGACATCCCCGTCGAGCGTGCGGACCGCGAGCCATGCGGTCGCCGTGCGCCGGTCCCAGGCGACCGCCCAGTCGTGAAGCGCGAGGCGCAGCACGGGGAGGTGCTGGTCGACGCGGGCAATGGACGGCAGCACCTCGAGGCGTCGGCCGAGATCGTAGGCGAGGTAGCCGACGAGGCCGCCGGCGAACGGCGGGGCCGTCGCGGGACCTTGATCTCGTGCCGGGCCATCGCCGGCTGCACCGACGGCCAGCCTGCCCAGCAGCAGGCGTGCCTCGGCGAACGGATCGGGGCCCTCGGATGGCGCCTCGAGCACCGCGACCGGGTCGGCGGTCAGGAAGCTCCAGCGGCCGGTGCGCCCGGGCCGCGCGCTCTCGAGCAGGGCGATGCCCGGCAGGTCGCGGAAGGCCTCGGCCGCGTCCATCGGCGCGATCGCATCCAACTGGGGCAGCCGGACGAGTCGGGGCGCGGCGACACGGTCGACTGGCGCCGCGGGGCGTCGGTGGGCGAGACTGGCGTCAGGTGTCGGGGCCACCCGGCGATGATAGGCGGGCCGCGGGTTCGCGGCCTGCGTCGAAGTGCAGCAGGAGGAACGAGTGCGCGCTCGGGAGCTCGGCTTGCGGATCGGCCTGCATGGAGCCTGGGGAGCACGACGCGATCACCGATGTGCCTGGCGTCCTCGTCGGCCACACCACGCTCATCGAGGGCGACGGTCCGCTCGTCGTCGGACAGGGCCCGATCAGGACCGGCGTGACGATCGTCGTCCCCCACGAGGACGCGGTGTTCACGGAGCCGGTCTTCGCCGGTGCCCACCGCCTCAACGGCAACGGCGAGCTCACGGGACTCGAGTGGGTCCGCGAGTCCGGCCTGCTCGGCGGCGTCATCGGCATCACGAACACCCATTCGGTGGGGGTGGTGCGGGATGCGCTGGTGGCCCATGCGGCGCGTGCCCATGCCGGCAGGGGCGTGTTCTGGTCGCTGCCCGTCGTGGGCGAGACGTACGACGGCGCCCTCAACGACATCAACGGGTTCCACGTGAAACCCTCCCACGTGGATGCGGCACTTGCGGCTGCTTCACGCGGACCCGTCGCCGAGGGCAGCGTCGGCGGCGGCACCGGGATGATCTGCCACGAGTTCAAGGGCGGGATCGGCACGGCATCACGCCGCCTGCCCGATCCGGATGGCGGATGGACGGTGGGCGCCCTGGTCCAGGCCAACTACGGATCCCGCGAGCTGCTCAGGATCGACGGGGTGCCCGTCGGGGAGGACATTCCCAAGGCCGAGGTGCCCAGCCCTTGGGACCAGGAGGAGGCGATCGACGGACCGGGCGCCACCGACGCCTCGCAGAGCATGTCCGGGCAGAGCGGGCTGAGCGGGCAGAGCGGGCTGAGCGGGCTGAGCGGGCGAACCGGGCCCAACGGGGGCTCCATCATCGTGGTCGTCGCGACCGACGCGCCCCTCCTCCCGCACCAGTGCGAGCGGATCGCCCAGCGGGTCTCACTGGGCCTGGCCCGGATGGGGTCCATCGCGTCGAACGGGTCGGGCGACATCTTCATCGCCTTCTCCACCGGCAACCGGGGGCTCAGCGCGTCGGCATCCACGCAGGACGCACGGGCACTGGTGGATGCGCGGTTCGTCCCCGACAAGGCGCTCTCCCCGCTGTTCCAGGCGACCGTCGAGGCCACCGAGGCCGCGATCGTGAACGCGCTGCTGGCAGGACGAACGATGACCGGGCGCGACGGAATCACCGCGCATGAACTGGATCACGGCCGGCTGCTCTCGATCATGGCCAGATATGGGCGACCGGCCCGGTCGCAGGCGTAGGGCCGCCATGGGCGGCGCGGCGCGGACCACCCGGCGGGCCACCCGGTCTGACATACCGGCGATGCGCGCGATCCTCAGAGCGCACGGCGGCGACGGTCCGGTCGTGCCCAACGGAGCGGACGTCACCGGCCCCTACCTCGACCACCTGGTCAGCCGTCATCGCGTCCTCGTCGTGGAGGAGGCGGTGTCCGTCATCGCCTTCGGGGCCGTCCTGGACACCGGCCGGACGCGGATGCTGTGCGACCTGTTCGTGGTGCCGGAGCGCCTGGGGCACGGGATCGGCGGACCGCTGCTCGACGAGCTCTTCGGGGACGCGCCGGTCCGGGCCGCCCTCTCCTCGGACGACCCGCGCGCGCTGCCGCTCTACGTCCGGTCAGGCATGACACCCCTGTGGATCAACCTGTACCTCGAGGGCA
This sequence comes from uncultured Chloroflexia bacterium, assembly GCA_963697365.1. GTDB lineage: Bacteria > Chloroflexota > Limnocylindria > Limnocylindrales > CSP1-4 > CAIXZV01. The sequence goes on along the minus strand of CAVONT010000021.1, from coordinate 221,876 downwards.
TGCCAACTCGTCTGCCCGACCACCTCTCGCCGCTCCACGTCAGGCGCGCGGAGGCGGCCGAGTGCACGGAGTTCGAACGTGCCTGGACCGGCGCCGACCGGTCGGTCGACTGGCCGTTCTGGGGGTCGATGGCAGCGGCCGACACCTTCGTCGTGGAGGCGGCCGGCGTGCCCGTGGGTGCGGGGATTGCCCGCGCCAAGCAGGCGACGACGGCGCGCGCGCTCGACCGCCTGGTCATCGCCCCCGACGCCGATCCGGTCCCTGTCGCGGTGGCCGCCATCGCCCGAGCAGCGCGCGGCGGCCCGGTCCAGGCCACGGTGTTCGGTCCGTCGCCGCTGCTGCCGGTCCTCATCGACGCCGGGTTCAAGGTGGTGGACCACGACCAGTTCCTCGCGTCTGACCCGACGCTGGTGGACCCGCTCCGCCTCCTGCCGAACCCCGGCATGCTCTGAGGCCTGCTGCCGCTCGTGGATGCCGACGCCGAATCCTGCGTGAACCCCGGCCACGCCGCGTGACTCCTTCAAGGCAGGAGGGTTGATGGCGGCGCCAGTGGACCCGACACAGATCGGACGGGCCCGGAAGGGTGATGCCGCCGCATTCGAGGCCCTCGTGGAGGCTCGGGTCGGACCGATGACACGCACCGCGATGGCGATCCTGGGGCGGGAGGACGAGGCGCTCGACGCCGTCCAGGACACGCTCCTGATCGCGTGGCGGGAGCTGGCCTCCCTGCGGGACCCCGCCGCCTTCGACGCCTGGCTGACGCGCATCCTGGTCAACCGCTGCAGGCGCGGGCTGCGCCGCGTCGTCCGCGGGCGAGTGCGCGAGATCCCCGCCGACCAGGTCGCCGCCTCCAGCCTCGAGCCCTCCTCCCTCGACGACCGCTTGACCGGCATCGGGCAGCGCGACGCCCTGGAGCGCGCGTTCGATCGCCTGACCGTCGAGGAGCGGACAATCCTGGTCCTCCACCACCTCGACGGGCGACCGCTGGTCGAGATCGCGACCCTACTCAAGGTGCCTGTCGGGACGGCGAAGTCCCGCCTGTTCGCCGCACGCCGGTCGCTCGACCGGGCGCTGGAGCAGGAGGGCGGCCGATGACGTCCGGCGACGCTCGCATCTCGCCTAGCGGCGAGCCCATCACGCCCGATGGCGAGCAATTCGCCGTCTCGGACGATGCCCTGGGTGCGATGCTCCAGGCCCGCGCCGGCCGCGTGCCAGCAGGTGCGGCCGACACCGTCCGGTCGCGCGTCCGCGCCGACCTGCACGAGCGACGGCCGGGCGGGATCCTGGGCTTCCTGCCGATCGGCGACCGCGCCGGAGCAATGAGCGGCTGGACCGGATGGGCCGTGGCGATCGCGGCGGCGGTGTTGGTCATCGCCGTGCTGGGCGGACGTCCGACCTCGGACCCGGGTGCGACTGCGGCGCCTCCGAGCACGCCGACTTCCCCAGTGCCGTCGCCAGCGGTATCGGCAGCGGTATCGGAGGAGCCGGGACAGACAGTGCTGGTGATCGAAGGGGCGGGGTTCGCGCTTGCCGTGGCCGACGGCTCACTCGACGGGCAGATCGTGCTCGTGAATGGGGCGCTCAACGGCGGGAACATCGCCTGCACGGAGCCGCGGTGCGACCCGTTCTGGTTTGCGGGGCTGGAGGACATCCCCGTGGACTGGACGGGCCAGCCGCTGTCGCCTGACCCGAGCAGCCTTGCCGGTTGCCTCCGTTACGGTTGCTACCCGGCGAGCACGCCGATCCCGGGCGTGTACGACTGGTGGGACGGTCCGTTCCTCGTCCGGCCCGGCGGTGGCCGCCTCGAGCTGCTCGGCTACCTCGCGGGCGTCCTCCACAACCCCGTGTCGGTGCAGGTCGCACTGGAGGATCCGCGCGGCTACCCCAACGCGTCGAGCCCATTCGACATCCTGCCCGTGGACGGCTATCTCGTCGATGGCTGCAGGGGCGCCACCGAACCTTGCGACGGGCTCGGGCCGATCCTGACCGACACGATCCCCGGCTCAGGACCGGATGGCGGCTGGGGTGCGGTCACCGTCATCGACCCCGCGCCATCACCTGGCACCTCCACGCTGATCGAGGGCCCGTTCCTCGTCCGCTTCGAACGGACGGCCACACCGTGCATCCGCCTCAAGCGGTGCTCCGCTCCCGGCTGGGGTCCCAATCCGACCGTCATCGACCAGTACCGGTCGGATGCGATCATCCGGGTCGACCTCCAGCCCTGAGGCCATCACTCCTCGAGCGAGGCCCATCCCTTCGCCGTGAGCGCGTAGACGCCCCGTTCGAGACGCTCGAACCACCCATAGACGTCGTCGCGCAGGATCCGACCCGCGTTCGGGGCATCGGCGGCCGCCCGCAGGTCACGCACGCGTGACGCCCCGGCGCCGGCCAGCACCCGGGCGATCCGGATCGCCTCCTGCCGATAGGCAGTCATGATCGGCCGTCGCGTGGAACCGCCCTCGGTGGGATCGCCCGCCCGTCGGCGATGCTCGCCAAGCAGCAGGGTCGCCCGCTTCCGGTCCCTGCGAGGCCGATACGGAAGCGGGTCCACTACCACGTCAGCATGCTGCCCTGTTACAACGATGAGCCCCAGTCCGAGGCGCCGGCACAGGCGCCGCGCTTCCGCCTGCTGCGAAGGCCATGCACCCACGGCGACGTACACCGCGTCGGTCATCGCGAGCCGGTCGAGTGCCTGGTAGACGAGCCCGAGCCCGAAGGTCCGCTTCAGCTCGACGATGACCGGCGGCTCGTCGCCGCGCACGCCAACCAGATCACAGCCGCGGATCTCGCCCTTCACCTCGTAGCCCTGCGCCTCGAGCAGTGCCTTGACCGGCGCGTAGAGCGCGGTCTCGGGTTGTCGCGCGGCGGTTGCGCGGGCCGGGTTGTCGCGCGGGCGCGGGCGCGCACCGGGTGCCGCGGGCCGGCATGGCCGGTCAGCCTCCGCCGAACGGGCGGTCCCGGCGGGCGAACTCGTCGAGCGCCTCGCGGCAGGCCCGGACCTTTCGCTGCGCCTGCTGCACGATCCACGGGTCCACCCGCGACGTGTCCTCGAGCGTGACCTCGGCCCCGCGTGGACCGTCGAAGAGCACGATCCCCGACGAGTTCCGGTAGTCCGTCATCCAGTTCGCCTGCAGCGTCACCAGCACGTCCACCACGACGCGTCGCGAGAACAGCCAGTCGACGTGCGCAGCGTTCAGGCGGTCGACGAGGTCGTCCACGCGAACCGGCCGGCCACGGTCCATCCGTGCGACGGCGTCGATCACACGGGCGGCGGCGAACGGATCGCCGGACTCCGCCACGACAGGCGGGTTCGGCAGGTCGATGGGCATCCCGGCAGGGGCAGGGCGGCGGCCGGGCGCGCCGGGTTCGGCGGTCATGTGGCGATGCTACCCGCAATGACGCGGGCTACGATTCGCTCGATCGGGCACCCAGACGTCCGACACACAGCGTGGAGGCACGATGGCACGCGCGGCACGACGGCGGCCCGGGCCTCCCCTCAGCCTCGATCTCCCCGACCTGACGCCGCTCGACGATGGCCTGGTGCCGAAGGGTGACTACGAGACCGCCCTGCTCAGCGACCGCGACCTGAGCGCCGTCGACGCCACCGGGGCGACATTCGCCTCGTGCCGGATCGAGCGCTGCCAGCTCAGCGACGGCTCGCTCGCCGACGCACGGCTCACCGAGTGCCACCTGGTCGAGATCACCGCCGCCGGTCTGGACGTCGCGGGCAGCACCTGGCGTGACGTGATCCTGGACAAGCCGCGGATCGGCGCCCTCGCAGCCGTCAGGGCGCAGTGGTCCTCGGTCCGGATCCGCGGCGGCCGTATCGACTTCCTGGTGCTCGCCGGCGCCCGCCTCGACGACGTCACCTTCGAGGACTGCTCGATCGGCGAGCTCGACCTCGGCGATGCACGCCTGCGGAACGTCACATTCGAAGGCTGCCAGGTTGACGTGCTCGATGCCGAGGCGGCCTTCCTGGTCGCTGTCGACCTCTCCGGAGCGAAGCTCAAGACGATCCGCGGCGTCGGCTCAATGCGGGGCGCAACGGTCTCGACCCTCCAACTGGTCGAACTTGGCCCGCTCCTCGCGGACCACCTCGGGATCCGTGTCAGCGACGGCAGACCGCGGCTCGACGAAGGCTAGAGATCGGCCCGGCGGTCCTCGCCCGACTCGGCACCAGGACCCGGTTCAGCCCCGCCGGGGTCGTCGGGCAGCACGAGGTCCGGCATCCCGATGTGGATCAGCGACCCGTCCCCGGCCGGGATCGGTGCATCGGGCCTGGCGTGGCGCACCAGCTCCTGGGGTGGAGGCATCGTGCGCAACACCTGCTGCTCGAACCCGAACAACACGCCGCCGATGCTCTGGCCCATCGACTCCTTGCGCCGCTTCCCAGGTGCCACTGCCGGGTCCGGCGCGTCGTCGCTCCCGGCCACCGGTTCGCGCTCGTCTGTCATGGGCGGCCAGTCTAGAACACTGGGCTCGCACCATCTCCAGGCCGTTCGCTCACACCGAGCGCTTCGGGGCCTCCGTTGTCGGAGGTTCGGTCATGCCGAACGGTTCGACGCTCCCGAGCCTCCGAGCGGCCCGAGATCGAGCAATTCGCTCGCCGTGGGCGAACAAGCTGTCCACTCAAGGCGAATCCGTTCGGTGGCACCGAACGCGGCGGCGTCGGCACCGAACGCGGCGGGTCGGATCCGGAGCTACGGCTCCTCGACCACCGGCAGCCGCTTGGGCGACTCGACCGCCTGGCCGGCGATCGCGCCGACGCCCAGCGGCACCCACTTCGACGGGTCCTGGAGCCGGTGCCCGTCGGTGGAGCCGCGTGTGTGCGTCTCCTGGAACCCGGCCGGCTCGATCCACATCCGCTTGCCGTCCAGCAGGCCGGTGATGCCCTCCTGGCCCGGCTCCGGGCGCGGGTTCTGGCAGTACCGGCAGCTGTGGGGATCGTGGGCGACGTAGTCGGTCGGCTCCTCGTACGTGGTGATGTAGCCCTCGTAGTTGCGCAGGATCACCTTGTGGTCCGAGTAGCGACACGAGGTAGTTGGGCATCACCGGGATCTTCCCGCCGCCGCCGGGCGCATCCACGATGTACTGCGGCACCGCGTACCCGGAGGTGTGGCCGCGCAGGCCCTCGATGATCTCGAGGCCCTTGCCGACCGGCGTCCGGAAGTGCCCGGCGCCCTCGACCAGGTCGCACTGGTACAGGTAGTACGGGCGGACACGGTTCTCGACCAGCCGCTGGACGAGCTCGCGCTGCGTGTGGACGCAGTCGTTGACGCCGGCGAGCAGCACGGACTGGTTGCCCAGCGGGATGCCGGCCTTGGCGAGCTTGTCGCAGGCGCGCGACAGCTCGGGCGTGATCTCGTTGGGGTGGTTGACATGGATGTTCAGCCACAGCGGGTGGTACTTGGCGAGCATCTCGCACAGCTCGTCGTCGATGCGCTGGGGCATGAACACAGGCACCCGGGACCCGATGCGCACGATCTCGATGTGCGGGATCTCGCGCAGTCCGCGCAGCGCGGACTCGAGCAGCTTGGGGGCAAGGGTGAGCCCATCGCCGCCGCTGATCAGCACGTCCCGGATCTGCGGGTTGTTGCGGATGTACTCGAGCTGGGCCTCGTGCTCCTTGCGGTTGAAGTTCTGGGTCGGGTCGCCCACGATGCGCGACCGCGTGCAGTACCGGCAGTAGACCGCGCACTGGGTCGTGATCAGCATCAGGACCCGGTCCGGGTAGCGGTGGACGAGGCCCGGGACGGGACTGTGGCGGTCCTCGGCGAGCGAGTCCTCCATCATCCCGGTGAAGGAGCGCAGCTCCCGGCCAAGCGGGATCGTCTGGCGGCGGATCGGGTCGTCGGGGTCGTCGGGGTCGATGAGCGACAGGAAGTAGGGCGTGATGTCCACCCGGAACTTGTCCGGGGCGGACAGGCCCTCGCGCTCCTCGTCGGTCAGGTTGAGAACCTTCTCGAAGTCCTCGAGATCGTTGACCCGGTTCGACAGCTGCCAGCGCCAGTCGTTCCACTTCTCGTCGGGGACGTCCGCCCAGAGCGACGCGCGACGGCTCACCGCGGGCTTGCCGTCCGGCCCCAGGCGCTTGGCGGGATCGCGCGGGTTCACCCAGACCGGCTCCAATGCCGTCTGCTGGCCGGATCCCTGGACCTGCTCCACCACCTGCCGAACCTCCCGCTCATTGCGCCCTGGGTCACGCCCCGGTGGGCGCGAGAACGCATAAATCCTATGCATCCTGCATGGAGCGCGATCATAGCGGCTGCGGTCGACGGCGTCTATCGCATTCGGGCTGGGGCATTTGGCCGATGGCGGCAGGACCCTCGGGGACGTAGAGTCGCCTCATCCGCCGGGGGCGTCCGACCAAGTGCGACGGCGGCTCTCGCTGCAGCGACATTGGAGACGATCACATGACCCACCACCGACGCCTGCTGGCAGGCGCTGCCGGCCTCGCCATCCTGCTCGCCGCCTGCGGCGGTTCTGGGTCGAACGGCTCAACGACGGCGCCCGCCGCGACCCAGGGGGGCGGCAGCGAGGTGACTGAGGCCCCGGAGGCGACCGAGGCCCCGGAGGCCGGGGAGACCGAGCAGCCTGCCGAGGAGACCACGACGGATCCCTCGGCGGTGAACGATCTCGCGTCGATCCTCCCGGAGGAGGTCAACGGCGTGAAGTACGAGCGCGTCGGCTTTGACGGTGACCAGTTGGGCGTCATGGGTGCCGCGGCAGGCCTCGACGGCGAGGAGTTCGGCAAGATCCTCAAAGCGAAGGGCAAGTCCTTCAACGACATCAACTTCGCGATCGCCACCCCCGCCGACTCGAGTTCCCCGATGGGCGGGATGATCTACGCCATCCAGGTCGAAGGCCTGCCCGCGACCGAGTGGATGGACGGAATGGGCACGGGCCTCGACATGGGGAAGGCCTCGACGCTCGGCGGCAAGCAGGTCTACGGAGAGGCAGCCGGCGGCTTCGGGGCGTTCGTCTACCCCAAGGACGACACCGTCTTCATGCTGATCCTCGTCGACGAGACGACAGCCGGGGCGATCCTCGAGCAGCTCCCCTGAGAGCGCCGCGCCAGAACGCCAGACACAGGACTTCGCCGGTCTCGCATCGCTTGGCGTCTCGATTCGGGGGAGCCTCAGCGCAGGACGGCGAACCCGTCGACGCCCACGACCGGACGCCCGGCCGTTCCCTGGACGACGATCCGGAGCGCGTGGCCGGCCTTGGTCCCCCAGTGCTTGCGGAAGACCACGCGCGCCGGAGCATCGGCTGCCGCGTTGAGATCCACCGTCGCGGCGAGCGCGCCGTCCACGTAGACCTTGGCCACGCCGTGCCCCGGACCACGCTCGGCGAGCCACGCCACATCCCGGCCAGTGAACGCGAGCACCGCCTTCGACGCCGAGGCCGACGCCTCGCGGATCGACCCGCCCCGCGCGGTCGCATCGGCTGCCGAGGCCCAGTCACCCGTATAGACAATGGCCGTCGACCCGTCCTCCACCAGCGTCGGCCGGAACGAAGGACCAATGTCCCAGTAGCCGACATTCCCGTACCTGTCGATTGCGCGGACCCGGAACTGGTACGCATGCCCGGGCGCCAGCGTCGTTGCGAGTGACCTGGTCTTGCGGCTCAGGATGCGCTTCCAGGCCCCACCGTCCACCCGTCGTTCCAACTGGTACTTGGCGATGCCCCAGCCGCGGTCGGCACCATTCCAGGTGAGCGTGACCGGCACGGACGATCCCATGACGTTCGTGGAGGTGATCGTCTGCACCGGCTTCGTTGTCGTGGGTCGGTAGAGGTCCTTGCGCTTGACAGGCGGGTCATAGCAGGCGGACCAGCGGGTGCTCTTCGTGGTATCGCTGCCCCAGCAGACGGTGACGAAGCCGGTGGTCTGGGGCGTGAATGTCCAGGACGATCCCCCGGACTTGAACCGGTCATAGGCGTCGCCCGCGAAGTCGGCGCTCCAGGAGCCACCCGCCAGTGGAGCACCACCCAGGGAGTAGGCCCGGTACGTGGTCGACTTCCCGAGCTCCAGGATGTAGTCGTCAGGTAGCACGTAGACCATGGGCACGTTCGAGTAGGTGATCCGCCGGCTTGTCGAGTCGATGGCCGGGATCACCGCTTCCGCCTCGGGCGACTCGCCGATCCATGCGTCCGCGATGGTCTCGCCGTCCGGACCGTAGGCCTCGAAGTGCACGAGCATCCGGGGGTAGGGCATCCACGGCATCGTGAAGGAGCGGGGGTCGCAGTAGCCGCCGCTCTTCGGACCGTAGGTGTAGAAGAAGCCGAAGGTCTCGTCGCGGTTCCCGTAGTAGAGGGACTGCGGGTTGCCCCACATGAACTCCCACATGCAGCGCGAACCGGTGGGGAAGCCGGTCTTCTGGGGGTAGGCAGGAGTGAACGTCGCCTTGTGGCCGGTAAGCGGCTGCTTGGGTGACACCAGGATCGTGGTATCCACCGTGGCGGTGAAGGTGCGCTTGTACGCCTTTGACCAGGCTCCGGCGGCGTCCATGATCTTCATCCACACCGCCCGGTCGCCGAGGACGGCCTTGCCGCCGTAGACAGGATCGAAGACCGGATACCGGACCTCCCAGTTGTACGGGCCGCCGGTCGGCGCGACGTCCTCGCCCCACGTGGTGCCGTCGGGCGAGAAGCGGACGGCCGGGATGGGCACGTAGCTGTTCGAGTTGAACCCGATCTCGTAGTACTCGTCGGACGTGTCGCCGTCCCTGAACGACTGGATGCTGAAGTCCGGCCAGAAGTCGAGCACCGTCAGCTCCACGACGTCGGAGTAGGCGGTGGCGCCTTCGCTGTCGTACCACCTGGCCCGCATCGTGACCCAACTCCACTGCGACACATCCAGGTCGAACGACTCCACGTACGGCAGCTTCCCGGTGATCGACACGTCGTTGACGAACAGGAGTTCCACGAACTCGATCGGGGCGCTACTGGTCGCCGGCGCGTGGACGGTGACGGTCGGGCCGTGGGCATAGCCCGAGCCGTTTCCCAGCGTGAGGGCCCCCTCGATCGTGCCGGCCCGGGCGCCGGCCGGCGTGGCGCCAACCCATGCTGCAAGGAGCACGGCGATGGCGAACGCAACTCGGAACGTGCGCACAGAGTCCTCCGGTTGTGCGGGGCGCGGGCCCACGTTCGCGCAGATTACGCCTGAGCGGCTCCGCAGGCCATATGCCGACTGGTCCCACCGGCACCCGTGCCTGCGGCGCCGGCGCCAGCACGAGAAATCACGAAGCCCGGCGCCTGGCCGGGCTTCGGGCGGAGGCGATGCGAGGCGGCGGGACTACTCCCCGACCACGCTCCAGATCAGGCCCATCACCACGAAGAAACCCGTGAACAGGGCGATCAGGCCGATGCCGCCGTAGGGCGAGTTCGCGCCCTCGTGGGGGACCATCTGGAGGACGGTGCCGAAGAAGATCGCCCATGCGATGAACAGGACCGTGAACAGCATCTTGCTGTTCGGCCCGGTGATCCGGCGGGTCCAGCCGTGGCGTCCGCCCTCGGCGACCATCGCGGATCGCAGGAAGGTGTACACGAACAACCCGGCGGCCGCGGTGGCCATCAAGAAGATGACCAGGTTGTTCGGGAAGTCCTGGAGCCAGATCGTGAAGATCGTCACGCGGTGGTCCCTCGGCAGGGCGTTGGCGAACACAAGATCCCCGGGCAGCCCGAGGCCGCTCGATGCTAGCAGACCGGGCAGGGCGCCGAAACCCGGAATTCATCCATGCCGACTAACATGCTACTCAGCACGAGCAGGTTAGCCTGCCTGTGCGCGTCTCTCGCCCCATCCGCGGACTTCGCGGGCCCGAACCATAAGCCTGATGTCCTTCGATCGTCTCGGCCGCTTCGCCGTCCGCCGCCGCTGGTGGATCGTCGGTGCGTGGGCCTTCCTCATCCTTCTCGCGCTGCCGCTGGCACCTCGCGCACCCGGGGCACTCTCGGCCGGCGGCTTCATCCTCGACGACCTCGAGTCCGCCAGGGCCAAGGCCCTGCTGCAGGAGGAGCTGGGCGTCGAGCCGTCCGCCTTCGTGCTTGTCTACGAGTCGGACACCCTGACCGCCGGCACGCCCGGATGGATCGCCGCGGTCCGCGAGGCCACTGCCGGCGTGGCCCAGGCGCCACACGTCACCCGCGTCCTCAGCCACGTGCTCAGCCCGCGCCAGGTGAGCGCGGACGGGAGGACCGCCTACGACATCGTCTTCCTGGACCTCCCGCCGGACGACTCGCCCGATGCCATCCCGCCCGTCGCGGCCGCGCTCAGGGAGGTCCCCGGCCTCACCGTGAGCATCGCCGGCGGCCCCGCGTTCTACGGCGACGTGCAGGCCGTGACCGAACGTGACCTCCAGCGCAGCGAGATCATCTCGCTCCCGCTGGCAGCCCTGGCGCTCATCCTCGTCTTCGGCAGCCTGGTTGCGGCCGGCGTGCCACTCGCGGTGGGCGGCGCGTCCGTCCTGGTGGCGCTGGCCGGCATCTTCGTCGTTGCCAGCATCTGGCCGATGAGCATCTTCGTGCTCAATCTCGCCACGCTGCTGGGCCTTGGCCTGGGCGTGGACTACTCGTTGCTGATGACCAGCCGCTTCCGCGAGGAGCTCGCCCACCGTGCGGGGCCGGACCGCGTCGCGGAGTCGGTGAGGGTGACGGTGGCCACGGCGGGCCGCGCCGTCTTCTTCTCCGGTCTCACCGTGCTCCTCGGCCTCCTCGGCCTCGTGCTCTTCGAATTCATGATCCTGCGTTCCGTCGGCATCGCCGGCGCCATCGTGGTGGGCCTGGCGGTCGCAGCCGCGCTCACGCTGCTGCCGGCACTCCTTGCGATCCTGGGCACCCGGATCGATGCCTGGTCCGTGCGCAAGGTCACCGTGGAACCGGGCGCGGATGGCCCGTGGGCCCGTCTCGCCCGACGCGTCATGCGCCACCCGGTGGCGGTGCTCATCCCTACGCTCGCGATCCTGCTCGTCCTCGGCCTGCCCTTCCTGAGCGTCCGCTTCAACGCCCCGGATGCCACGATCCTGCCGGCCGGCGTCCCTTCACGTGAGGCGTACGACACGCTCGCGCGGGAGTTCGGCGAGGGCGAGTTCGCGCCGCTCGTGCTGGCCGTCCGCACCCAGGGACCCGCAACGGACCCGGAGAACCTCGCGAGGCTGCACGAGTACTCGCGTCGCCTCGCTGCCGACCCGCGGATCAGCCGCGTCTCCAGCCTCGTGGACGTCGACCCCCGGCTGACCCTGGCGCAGTACCAGCTGCTGTACGGCGCCCAGTCGGGTCCGCCGGACCGGTTCGTCGCGACCACCCTGGGCCAGTCGACCAAGGACGACCTCACGGCCTTCACCTTGTACACCGCGGTCGGCCCCAACAACGAGGGAGCCCGGGCCCTGGTGCGCGAGATGCGCGACCCGGCGGGTCCCCTCGCGCCGCCCGCCGGGATGAACGTGCTGGTGGGCGGTGGCGCCGCGGACGTGGACGACGTCGTCAGCCGCGTCTGGTCCGACTTCCCGCGCACGGCCGCCTTCATCGTGATCACCACGTACCTGGTCCTGTTCGTCCTGCTGCGGTCCGTCGTCCTGCCCCTCAAGGCCCTCGTCATGAACACGCTCTCGATCGTGGCCAGCTTCGGCGCGCTCGTCTGGATCTTCCAGCAGGGCAACCTGTCCGCCCTCCTCGGCTTCCAGCCACTCGGCTTCGTGGAGACCACGCTGCCCGTGATCCTGTTCTGTGTCCTGTTCGGGCTGTCGATGGACTACGAGGTCTTCCTGCTCTCGCGGATGAAGGAGGCGTGGGACGCCACGGGCAACAACACCGAGGCGGTCGCACGGGGCCTCGAGCGGTCCGGACGCATCGTGAGCTCGGCCGCCCTGATCGTGGTCGTGGTCGCCGGGTCCTTCGCGTTCGCCGACATCGTCCTCATCAAGGCCCTCGGCCTGGGCGTGGCGATCGCCGTGGCGCTCGACGCCACGATCGTCCGGGCGCTGCTGGTGCCGGCCACCATGCGCCTCCTCGGCCGCTGGAACTGGTGGGTGCCCCGGCGGCTGGACCGCGCACTGGCAGGCGTCCTCCCCAAGACCGAGGCCGAAGTGGAGGCCTCCGTCCGATGAGCACCCGCCTCGTCGCCATCGCGCTCGTCATCGCCGCCGTCGCCGGCGCGTGCAGCGGACCGGTCCTCGCCAACCCACCCGTCGCCCGGCCGCAACCGACCGTCGCACCGGAGCCGACGCCGCTGCCTGCCGATCCCCAGCCTGTCGTCCTGCCCCGAGACGACGCACCGCACGACCGCCTCACGGAATGGTGGTACTACACGGGTCACCTGCAGGCCGATGGCGGCGACCGGTTCGGCTTCGAGTACGTGATCTTCCGGGCAGAGCGCGGAGACTTCCCGGTCACCTGGGCCAGCCACCTCGCCGTCACGGACGAGGACGGCGACCGGTTCCACTACGCGCAGCGCGCGGAGATCGGGCCCCAGGTCGACCGCTCATCCGGAGCGTCCGGGGACCCTGGTGGCTTCGACTTCGCGATCAGCGGCTTCGACCCGGCCGATCCGCTGCGGCCGTTCGGCGACCCGTGGACGATGACGGGCAGCGACGGCAGGGATGCGCTCCGCGCGACGGCCAGAGGAGCGGAGGTCAACGGCGACCCGCTCGCGGCCCTCGGACTCGACCTGCGCCTCGACGAGGTCAAGCCGCCAGTGCTCCACGACCGCGACGGCTGGATCGACTTCGGACCGGCCGGCGGGTCCTACTACTACTCGCGCACCGCGATGGACGCCACGGGGACCCTCACCCTGGGCGACCGCACGCTCGACGTGACCGGAAGCGCCTGGTTCGACCACCAGTGGGGCGACTTCATCTCCGTGGGTGCCGGCGGATGGGACTGGTTCGCGCTCAACCTCGATGACGGGACGGACATCACCCTCTCCCTGGTCAGGGCCGCCGACGGCTCCTTCCCGCTCGTGTACGGGACGGCGGTCGATGCCGCCGGAACGGCGACGCACCTGGGGCCCGGGGACTTCGAGGTCGACGTCCTCGACGAGTGGACGAGCGACGCGACCGGCGCAACCTACCCATCCGGGTGGCAGATCCGGGTCATGCCGCTCGACCTTGATGTGACCGTGACGCCCACCGTGCGTGACCAGGAGCTGGACACGCGCGCCACCACCGGGGTCGTGTACTGGGAGGGCTCCCAGGACATCAAGGGGTCGAGGGCGGGGCTGCCGGTGGCGGGACGCGGCTACGTGGAGCTGACGGGGTACGCGCCGGCTGCCCCGTGACCGCAGCGACACCGCGTTCGGCGCGAGCCGATCAGGCCGGCGCAGGTCCCCGTCCACTCCGCCAGAGTGCAAGGCCTGCGACCACGAGCGCGATGACGATCGTCACCGCGTACGCGGCGCACCAGACGCAGATCGCCTCGATCACGAACAGCTCGAGGAAGGTCAGATAGGCGGCAAACCCCGTGGCGGCCAGGAGGCCCAGGTACGCGCCGAGCAGCGCCCGCCGGTCGGCGCGGAGCCACCAGGTCAGCGCCAGGCCCACCAGCACCAGCGAGCCGGCGAGACCGATGACGGCCACGGGGATGCCCAGGATCTCCGCGTACTCCGACGCCGCGACGATGTCGCAGCCGTGGGAGGGGCCGCAGACGGTGCTCGTGCCCATGACCCGCACGGCCGTCAGGTAGGCGGCGATGCCGGTTCCCGCGAGCGCCAGGAGCACCAGGAGCAGGCCGAGTGGGCCATGGCTGGCCCGCTCGACAGCTGCAGGGTCGACTGCGGCGGCAGTCCCGTCGTCCGTCAGGGTGCGGTGGTCGCGGGTGCGCCGCTCGCCGGCGCGCTGGTCTTGGCCAGCTCTGCCTCGATCAGCGCGCGCCAGTCGGACACGGGCTTGAGCCCGACGTACTGGGTGCCGTTCAGATAGATCGTCGGCGTGGAGTTGACACCCAGCTGGGTCGTGGCGACGTCCGTGATGTTGTTCACGAAGTCGAGGGCCGGCTGGGAGTCGAGACAGCTGGTGAAGGCTCCCTCCTCGAGACCGGCGGCGACGGCGATCTGGGTCACGCGCTCCTTGGTGAAGCCGCCCTGGTTCTCGCCGTCCTGGTTGTCGTAGATCCAGTGGCTGTAGTCCCAGTACTTGCCCTGCTCGATGGCGCAGAAGGTGCCCAGCGCGGGGATCAGCGACTCATCGCCGCCGCGGCCCAGCAGGTTGATGTCGTGATGGATGATCTGGAGCTTGCCCGCGGCGACGTACTCGTTGACGAGTGACGGCTCCACGTCCAGCGCATGCCTGCGGCAGACGGGGCACTGGTAGTCGCTGTAGACCTCCATCACCACGGGCGCATCGGCCGACCCGAGCATCTGGCCGTCCTGGAGCTCGGCCGGGTACTGGAAGTTCGGGTCGTCCAGCTGGCCGGTGACCCGGCCGCCCAACTGGTTCGCGGCAACAAGGACCACGATCAGGAGGCCGGCGACCACGCCGACGATCGTCATCGTCCTGGTGTTGATCCAGGACGAGCCGCCGCCGGAGCCGGAGGGGCTGGACTTGCGGGCCGAGCGCTCCGCCTCGAAGCGGTTCTCGCGCTCGGCAGCACGGCGCTCCTTGCGGGACGTCGTGGGGGTTGACTTGTTGCCGCTCAGGGGAGGCCTCCGATGTCGATGTCGAGGTGTGACGGAACGGTGCGCCATTGTGGGGCATATTCGTCGTGTTGGCAGGAATTGGCGGTTGGCGCACCATCCATATGATACTGTGTCTCATGTGAACGCTCAATCACCCATGCCCGCGCCCGTACCCGTTCCTCCCGCCGAACCGGACCAGTCGGAGCGGCGGTCCCCCTCCCACGGTGGCGAGCCGCCGGAGCCCGCGGCTCACGATCACGGCCACGATCACGACCGCCCGCTCGATGCCGCCCATGCGCTCGCCCACGCGGACGTCTGGTTGAGCGACGTCTCGGCAGGCTATGGCGACCGCGTGGCCCTCGAGCACGTCACGATCGCGGTCGAGCCGGGCAGCCTGCTCGCGGTGGTCGGCCCGAACGGCGCCGGCAAGAGCACGCTCCTGAAGCTGATGGCCGGACTGGCCCAGCCGTGGTCAGGGCGGATCCAGGTCCTCGGCGGACCGCCGGGACGCGAGGCTCGCCGGGTCGCGTACGTCCCGCAGGCGGAGATGGTTGACTGGGCGTTCCCGGTCACGGTCGAGGACGTGGTCATGATGGGCCGCTTCCCGCGCCTCGGCCCCATCCGCCGGCCCGGTGCCGACGACCGGCGCGCCGTCCGCGCAGCCCTTGAGCAGGTGCAGATGGACGGCCACCTGGGGACCCAGATCGGCCGCCTGTCGGGTGGCCAGCGGCGTCGGGTGTTCCTTGCCCGGGCGCTCGCGGCAGAGCCCGACCTGTTCCTGCTGGACGAGCCCGTGACTGGCATCGACGCGACCACCCAGGAGCTGCTGATGGACCTCCTGGAGGCCCAGGCGGCCAGGGGCAAGACCGTCGTCGCCACGACGCATGACCTCGCCTGCGCGGCCCAGCGCTTCCAGCAGGTGCTCGCGGTGAACCGGACCGTGGTCGCCTACGGACCGTCCCACCTGGTGCTGGACGCGGAGGTGCTCACGGCGGCCTACGGTGGCCACCTGCTGGTCCTGCGTGGCGGCACCGTCGTGCTCGACGACGCCCACCATCACGACGACGCCGCCCCCGGGGAGCGCCACTTCCACGAGCAGGACGGGTCTCGCTGATGGACCTCGTGCTCGCCCCGCTCGGCGACGCCTTCTTCATTCGCGCGCTTGTCGCCCTTGCCCTGGTGGGCGTCGTGTGCGCCGTGGTGGGCACGTTCGTCGTGCGTGCGCGGCATCGCCTTCATCGGTGACGCCATCGCCCATGCGGGCTTCCCGGGCGTGGTCGTGGCGTACATCATCGGGATCCCGTTCTACATCGGCGCGGCGGTGGCTGCCGTGGCGACGGCGCTCGCCATCGGCTGGGTCACCAAGCGGGCCGGCCTGCGCCAGGACACCTCGATCGGGGTGCTGTTCGCGGGCACCTTCGCGCTGGGCGTCTTCCTGTTCAGCACGATCGACGGCTATGTCGCCGACCTGTTCAGCTTCCTGTTCGGCAACGTGCTGGCCATCGGCATGGAGGACCTTGTCGCCCTCGTGGTGCTCGGCGGCGGCGTGATCCTCACGGTCGCGCTGCTGTGGAAGGAGCTCCTGTACGCGACCTTCGACGCGCTGGGTGCAGCCGCGTCGGGCATCAACACCGGCCGCCTCGAGTACCTCTTCCTCGCCCTCGTGGCCCTGACCATCGTGGTCAGCCTGCAGGCCGTGGGCATCATCCTGGTCGTCGCCATGCTCGTGACACCCGCGGCCACCGCCCAGCTCCTGACGGTCCGCTTCACGCGGGTGATGCTGTTCGCGGGCGTGATCGGGATCGCGAGCGCGATCATCGGCCTGTACGTGTCCTACTGGATGGACGTCGCCAGCGGGGCGACGATCGTGCTCGTCCAGACCGCCGCGTTCCTCGTCGCCCTCGGCTTCGGGCCGCGCGGGCTCATCGCGCAGCGTCGCCACCGCGACGACATCGTCGCCCGCGGGTCCGCGGCATGACCGAGCACCCAGCTCCCCGGTCATCCTGGCGCCCAGCTCGTGGCCGCGCTGGATCACGCCGGCTACCGCCTGACCGAGCCCCGGCGCGCGGTCGCGGACCTCGTGGCAGCCCAGGACGCCCACTTCACTGCCGCAGGGCTCGTCGCCGAGGCGCGCGACCGGCGCCTGGGCATCGGGCGGGCGACCATCTTCCGGTCGCTCGACGTGTTCGCCACGCTTGGCCTGGTCGAGCGCGTTGACCTGCCCGACGGCGTGCACGCCTACGTCGTGTGCGAAGCCGTCCACCATCACCATGCCATCTGCACGTCGTGTGGCCGGTCCACCGACGTGTCGGACCACGGCCTCGCGGACACCCTGGCCGAGATCGGGCGCCGATCGGGGTTCCAGGTGACCGCCCACCGTCTCGAGATCTTCGGGCTCTGCGCCGCATGCGACGCGGCCGGGTCCCGAACGGGCTGATCCAACCCACCCAGGCGGCGCAACAACGCTGCGGCACCAGTCATGACCTAGAATGAGACTCGATCTCAGGAGACACGAAGGATGCAGCACCGGGAACCCACGCGACACAGCAGCGTCCGCAGCGGCGCACGTGGCGGCGTCCGCGGCGGACTCCTCGTCACCACCGTCGCGATCGCGGGGTTGCTCATCGCGGCCTGCGGCGGCGGAGGCGCGTCGGCTGCCCCATCCGGCTCGGCCGACCGCCTGCAGGTGGTCACGACGACGACGATCCTCGCCGACCTCGTCGCCCAGGTTGGTGGCGACAACGTGTCCGTCACCAGCCTCGTGCCCAAGGGCGGCGAGGTGCACACCTTCGATCCCACCCCGTCCGACGTCCGCCGCCTCACGTCCGCCGACGTGGTCTTCATCAACGGCCTGGGCCTCGACGAGTGGCTGGCGGACCTGGTCAAGGACGCGGGCACGGACGCGCCGGTCGTGGAGCTGGCCGAGGACCTGGACGGTGTCACCTACCTCGAGGGCGGACGACGAGGGGCCGCGAGAGCCGCCGCCGAGGAGGTCAACCCGCACCTCTGGCTCAACGCCGCCTACGCCGCGAAGTACGCGCAGCGGATCGCCGAGGCGCTGACCGCGGCGGATCCGGAGGGTGCTGCTGACTACGAGGCCGGCCTCGCCGAGTACACCAAGGTGCTGGCGGATCTCGACGCGACGGCCAAGGAGCGCCTTGGTGCCATCCCCGAGGCGAACCGTGCGGTGATCAGCTTCCACGATGCGTTCCCGTACTTCGCGGCAGCCTACGGGCTCACCATCGACGGGACCGTGGTGGACGCCCCGGGCCAGGACCCCAGCGCCGGCGACGTCTCGGCGCTCATCAAGGTCGTCAAGGAGAAGGGCATCAAGGCGATCTTCGCCGAGGCCCAGTTCAACGAGGACCTCGTGCAGACCATCGCGGACGAGACCGGCGCAACCGTCGTGTCCAACCTGTACACGGACACCCTCGGCGATGCCCCGGCAGACACGTACGCCGGGATGATGACGTGGAACATCGACCAGGTGGCCGCGGCCCTCGCGGGCGGCTGAGCCACCGGGCCCCGGCCGAAACCGCATCGGGCGGACGGACGTACCCGTCAGGTGACAGGACCATCGGCTGCGCGCCGGTTGAAACCTATGGGCACTGGGCTGCCTCGGAGAAGCACCTGACACTCCGGGGAGTCCCATGTCCACAGTTGTCCTTCTGCCCGTCCGTCCCAGTCCGCGTCCGGCCGCGGGGAGACCCGCATGCGCCTGAGGCCCACCGTCCTCGTCGTGCTCGGCGCCGTCGTGGCGCTCGTCGCGCTCGGCATCACCGACCAGGTCCTTCCCGCCTCCGACCCGAGGACCGTCCAGCTCCGGCCGTGGGTGGCAGCCCGGGCCCTCGGCGTGACCGCGTACCTGCTGCTCACCTTCGAGGTTGTCCTGGGGCTGCTGCTCAGCCACCCGCGCATGGCCTCGGGCTGGCGCAAGACCAGGCAGGTCTTCCCGTGGCACGAGATGGTGACCGTGTTCCTGGGCGCCTTCCTCGCGCTCCACATCGTCCTGCTGGCCGCCGACCGGTTCGCCGGCGTCGGCTGGGCCGGCGCCCTCGTGCCCGGGATGTCGACCTACCGGCCGTCCGCCATCGCCGTGGGCTCGGTCGCGATGTACGCCCTGATCATCACGGCCGTCACCGCGAAGTGGACCCGGCTCCTCCCCGCCGGGTGGTGGCTCAAGGTCCACCGTTTCACGATCGTCGCGTTCCTGCTTGCCTGGGCGCATGCCGTCCTCGCCGGAACGGACGGCGGTGCCCTCACCCCGCTGTACCTCGCGACCGGCCTCGTCGTGCTCGTCCTGGGCGTCCTCCGCTGGTGGACCGCGAAGGTCCGCCCGCAGCGTGCGACGCCAGCCACCCCGGCCCTCTCCCTCGTCCGGCCCGCGCCGGCGGCATCCCAGGAGGAAGCGTGATGAACCGTGACCAGCTCGCCCGGTGGGCCAGGCGGGGCGCCGTGGCCGTCGCCACGGTCGCCGTGCTCGTGATCGGCGCGACCACGGTCCAGGTGGCCGCCGAGTGGCGAAGCGCATCTGCACCGCTCGACACGGCGCCCGTCGGCATGGAGATCATCGGCGACGGGTTCACCGCCGAGACGGAGCGAACCGTCGAGCTGTCCGGCCAGATCGACGATGTCGCGGGGCAGATCGCCGACCTCAAGGGTGCCCTGATCGCGGCCAACGGATCGATGGCGGACGACGAGGCGCAGGCCGAGGCCTTGCAGGCCGACCTCGACGCCTCGACCGCCAGGCTCGAGACCCTGCAGCGCCAGCTCAAGGTCGCCCAGGCCCGCCTGGTGGCACTGAACCGCGCCGCTGCACGTCAGGCCGCGCTCAACCGCCAGGCCGGGGCGCAGACCTCGAGCGGCGGCAACGCTTCCAGCTCCTCCACGGCACGCGAGCGCGATGACGATGACGAGGAGGAGGACGATGACTGAGCGCGCCCTGCCCCGAGTCTCCGCCGGCACGCGCCGGCCCGTTCCCCTGGGAGAGGTCGCCGGCGACTCCAGCACGGACACCCGGGTCCCGGGGGTCCGGACATCGGTCCGCCGCAACGAGGCCATCCTGACGCTCACCGGCCCGCGCAGGCCTCCTGCTCGGTGCATCCGCCGCCGTCTACGCCGTGTCCCTCGCCGGCGTCTCCGCCCTCCAGGCGGATACCGATGCCCAGGCGATCGCCGCCCGCGCCCCGTACCTCGAGGAGATCGCCAGGCTGGAGACTGCGAATGACGAGCTCGAGCGAGCGCTCCTCAAGGCGGATGCCGAAGCGCGCGCCCTGGCGGCCGACTACGGCGCCGTCGGGGTCACCGTGACCGACTACCAGGCACGCCTCGATGCTCTGGCCGGGCTGGTCGCCGAGGTCGAGGGATCGGTGGCCGCTCTGCCCACCCGCATCAAGCTGCCGAACGTCACGATGCGCGGCCCGATCGCGGGTACCTCCCGCTCGTCGAGTGGCCGCTCGGCGCCCTCGACCAACGCCAAGTCCGGCGCATCGGGAGGCTGATCCCGTCCCGTCGGGTTCCGCGCTCGAGACCTGGGCCGGTGAGGTCCCCGACGGGACTGTCACCTTCTCGGCGCGTGCCCTCGGGTCCGCAATCCGCCTCACGATCAGGTGCGACGGAGCGGGCGACGGTGGCGGCGGCGGTGCGGGCCACGGGTCCTGCGACGAAGCAGCAGCCCGTGCCTGGAATGCCGTCCGTGCCGAGTTCGACGCCGTTGACCGCTCGCTCTCGCGGTTCCGCGACGACTCCGAGCTCACCTGGCTGAACCGGCTGGCCGGCACGGGCACCGTCGTGCCGGTGTCGAGGCGGCTGCGCATCGGGCTCGCACTGACGGACCGGGCCGGCCGCGTGACGGACGACCGGTTCGACGCCAGCATCCTGGACACGCTGGAGCGCATCGGCGAGCGTGGAGCCCACCTCGGCGCCGCGCCGGACGCGCCGCTTGCCGTCACGGCCAGCGAGCAGACCAGCCGCGCCCACGTGCCGCAGGTCCCGCTCGACATGGGCGGCATCGGCAAGGGACTCGCACTGCGATGGGCGGCCGCTGCGGCGCTGCCCGAGCTTCCCGCGGGCGCGGGGCTGCTGCTCGAGGCCGGTGGTGACATCGTCGCAGCGGGCGTCCCGCCTGCCGATGGCTGGCGGGTCGGGATCGAGGACCCGGTCGCCGATCCGGTGCAGCGGGGGGCAGCCGCTCGTCGTGGTCGACCTGCCCAACGGGTGCCATCGCCACGTCCTCGATCCGGGTCCGGAGCTGGCTCGCACCTGACGGGCGACCCGTGCACCACATCGTGGACCCGGCGACGCGCGAGCCGGCGCGCACGGGGCTGCTCGCCGTGACGGTCGCGCGCCAGGATCCTGCGTGGGCGGAGATCTGGAGCAAGGCCCTGTTCGTGGCCGGACGCGAGGCCATCGCCGACGAGGCCCGCGCCCGCGGACTCGCCGCGTGGTGGGTCGACGACCGCGGGCGTCTCGGCATGACACCCGATGCCCGGGTCCGGACCCTGTGGGCAGCCGAAGACCGGCTGGGCTGACGAGGGCGGCCGTGCCGGCTCGAGCGGTCGTGTCAGGTCCGGCGCGGTTGTGTCAACGCCGGCGCGATCGTGTCAGCCTGCAGGCTGCTCCGCCGCGGCTGCGTTTCCTGCTGCCTCCGCCTCGGCCCGAACCTGCGACGGCGGCGTCTCGCCAAGGGCAATCGCCAGCTCGTCCAGCGTCGGGTATCCCTCGCGGGCGCCGGCACGCGTGACGCTGATGCTCGCCGCCACGACCGCTCGGCGTGCGGCCGTCTCGAGGTCGAGCCCGCCCGCCAGCGCGGCCGCAAGCGCGCCGTTGAGCGCGTCACCGGCCCCAGTCGCGTCGATGGCCTTCACCTTCGGGGCCTTGATGTCGATGACGGGCGCATCGCGTCGGACGAGCGCAGCGCCCGAGGATCCGAGGCTGACGAGGATCGCCTTGCCTGCGCCCGGCCCCCCGGGCGATGCCTCGAGCAGCAGGCGCGCGGACTTGATGGGGTCGTCGGTCGCCGGCGCCGGCTGCCCCGCGCGCAGCGCGTCCTCGGTGACAAGCATGGCGAGCTCGCCACGGTTGGGCACCACCACGTCGGCAAGGCCGATGACCGATCGGTCGAGGCCCCCCGCGGGTGCCGGATTGAGGATCGTCCACGCACCGCCCTGGCGCCCGATCCGGAGCGCCTCGCGCGCGGCATCGGTTGAGATCTCGTGGGTGACGATGACCGCATCCCCGGCGTGCGGGTTCAGGCGCCCGAGGGCGGCGCGCACATGCGCGGCCGTCAACCCGGCGTTGGCACCCGGCGCGACGGCGATCTGGTTCTCCGCCTTCGAGTCGACCAGGATCAGGGCCACGCCCGTGGCCGTGTGCTCGAGCGTGACCAGCACGTCCGTGCCGATCCCCTCTCGTGCGAGCGCGTGGCGGGCATCGCTCGCGAACTCGTCGTCGCCCAGTGCCGCCACCAGCATGACCGGGACGCCGAGACGTGCGGCCGCCACCGCCTGGTTGCCGCCCTTGCCCCCGTGGAACCGCGTGAACGTCCCGCCCATCACCGTCTCACCCGGTTGCGGCAGACGCTCGGTCTGCACCACCAGGTCGATGTTGACGGACCCGACGACCAGGACCCGACCGCTCACCTGACCGTCCCTCAATCCTTTCCCTGTCCGGCTGCGCGCCTATGAGCCGGTGATGAACTCGCCACCGTCGACGCCGATGACCTCGCCGTTGATGAAGTCCGTCCCCTCGCCCGAGAGCGCGAGGATGGCGTTGGCCACGTCACGTGGCGTTGTCATGCGCCCGGTGGGGTTGCGCCTGGTGGCCGCCTCGATGATGGCGTCCCTCTCCGGGATCTTCATCAGGGCCGGCGTCACGGTGACCCCGGCGCGGATCGTGTTCGCCGTCACGCCGGTCCCCAGCCGGGCCAGCTCCATCGCGAGCTGCCGGGTGTGGGACTCGAGCGCCGCCTTGGCGGAGCTCACCACGCCGTAGCTCGGGACCACGCGGGTGGAGCCTTCCGAGGTCATGGCGTAGATCTTGGAGCCCTGCTGGAGGAACCCGCCGCGCCACAGGTCCTGCACCCAATAGACGAGGCTGTTCGCCATGACGTCCTGGGTCATCTCCATCTTCTTGCGGTCCACCCCGGCCTTCGGATCCTCGGTCAGGAACGGGACGAGCGAGCCGAAGGCGAGCGAGTGCATGACCACGCGGACATAGGGCGTGCGCCCGGCCGCCTCCGAGGCATCGAACCGGGCGCGCAGGTTCGCCAGCGCGGTGGCCCGCTTCTCGTCGTCGGCGGCGTTCATATTCATGTACAACGCCTGGACACCGAGCACCTCGATCTTGCCGACGATCTCGGCCACGTGCGCGAGGCTGGCCCGGAAGTCGAGGTGGACGCCGCAGATGTTGTAGCCGGCCGCCGCCAGCGTCAGGGCCGTGGCCTCGCCCATACCCGAGGAGGCGCCCAGGATCAGGGCCCAGCGCTCGCGGTCGTCGGTCATCGTGCTCCTCCCGGGAGTCCTGCAACGGATCCGCGGCAGGGGGCATCGCGGCACAACGGAGTCTAGCAGCGTGGGGTGCGGGTTCCCCGGACGACCCGCGCCTCCTCGCCGCGCCGGGGTCGTGCGCCGCTTGACGGCCGGGTGTATTTTGGCATCGACCTAATTCGTCGAACTGCCGAAATAGGAGCCCGTCACGAACTCCGTCTACAAGGCCCTCGCCGACCCGACCCGTCGCCGGATCCTCGTGCTCCTGCGCGAGCGTCCGATGACCGCGGGCGAGCTCGCGTCCCAGTTCGAGCTCACGTGGCCGACGATGTCCGGCCACTTCGCCGTCCTCCGCGAGGTCGGGCTGGTCCAGACGGAACGCACCGGCTCCACGGTCACCTACCGGCTCAACCAGACCGTGCTCCAGGAGGCGCTGATGGCTCTCATGGACATGCTCGGCGTGGATCCCACGGAGCGCCCTGCATGAACCTGCGCAACTTCTATGTCGTCGCCGCGGCCGGCATCGGCATCCAGCTGGCGCTCGCCGCCTGGGGCTTCGCCCAGGTGGGGTTCGGGGCCACGGTGCCCAACCACTGGGGGCCCGACGGGCAGGTGGACGGCTACGGGCCCGCCTGGCTGTCGTTCCTCATGGCGCCCGTCGTCTCGATCGGCATCACGGTCCTGTTCGGGTTCATTCCCCGGGTCGAGCCGCGCCGCGAGAACCTGCGCCGCTCGGCCACGGCCTACCGGCAGCTCGGGATCGCGGTGATCGCCCTGTTCACGCTCGTCCAGGCCGGCGTCGTGCTGGCCTCGACCGGGCGCGATGTCCCGATGGCGCTCCTGATGGGGATGGGCATCGGGATCCTGTTCATGGTGATCGGCAATCGGATGGGCACCGTGCGCGCCAACTACATGTTCGGTGTCCGCACCCCCTGGACGCTCACGAGCGACCTCGCCTGGGACAAGACCCACCGGCTGATGGGGCGGCTGTTCTTCGTCTCCGGGCTCGTGCTCGTGCTCCTGTCCCTGTTCGGGCACCCCGAGGTGGTGCTCGCCGCGATGCTCGTCCTCATCGGGCTCATCCTCGTCGTCGGGTTCGCCTACTCCTACCGGGTGTGGAAGACCGATCCTGACAAGCGCGTCAACGGAGGCGCATCGTGAACCTGCCCGAGGGGTTCGACCCCTCCCTGCTCCTGCTCATCGTCCCGCTCGTCCTCCTCGAGTTGGGCCTGATCATCTACGCGGTGTACGACCTGCTGAAGCAGGACCGTCACGTGCGCGGCGGGTCGAAGGCGATGTGGGCGATCATCATCCTGTTCCTCAATGGGATCGGACCACTCGTCTACCTGCTCATCGGGCGAGTCGACGCCCCCGTCGACGAGCCCCGGTGGCCGGGGCAGCCCGGCTGGGGCAGCCCGCACGATCCGCCGGTCGCCGGGTCCGCGCAGGCCACGGTGCCGGCGCCGGTCGCCGGGTCCGCGCAGGCCACGGTGCCCCGCCCGACGCCCCATCTCCGGTGGCCGACCCCCTCGTGGCCGGTGTCCTCGCGGCCGGCGTCCTCGTGGCCGATGCAACCATGCAGGTGGCGTCCGATGGTCCGGCGGCCATCCGCGTCGATGACCTGACCAAGCTCTACCGGGGTGGCGTCCTGGCGCTCGATGCGCTCGATCTCGTCGTCCCGCGCGGCTCCATCTTCGGGCTGCTGGGTCCCAACGGAGCTGGCAAGACCACGACGCTGCGCATCCTCGCCGGCCTGACACGTCCCTCCACGGGGCGCGCCGAGGTCAACGGGATCGTGGTCGCCGACGATCCCCTGGCGGTTCGCCGCCGCCTCGGCTTCCTGGAGCAGGATCCGCGTGCCTACCGGTGGATGACCGGGCGCGAGCAGGTCGCGATGCTGGGCAGGCTGCACGGACTCCGCGGCGCCGCCCTCGACCGCGCGGTTGCCGACGCACTCGACCGGGTGGACCTCGAGGCCGCCGCGGACCGGCGCACGGGCACCTACTCGGGCGGCATGCGCCAGCGCCTCGGGATCGCCGGCGCCCTGGTCCATCGGCCACCGGTGGTCATCCTCGATGAGCCTGTGAGCGCGCTGGACCCCGAGGGCCGCCGTGACGTGCTCGGCCTTGTCGCCGCACTCCGCGGTGAGACCACCGTCCTGTTCTCCTCGCACGTCCTGGCCGATGTCGAGCGGGTATGCGACAGGGTCGCGATCCTTGCCCACGGCCGCCTGGTGGTCGAGGGAACGCTCGCTGACCTGCTGGACCGCTATGCCCTCCCGGTCTACCGGGTGGAGGCCGAGCCAGGCGAAGGTGCGGCGCTCGAGGGACTCGCGGCCTCGTTGCGCGCGCTGCCGTGGGTGACCGGTGCTGCCGCGGAGCACGGCGTGCTCACGGTGGCAGTCGCCGATCCCGGCATCGCCGCACGCGAGCTGCTGGCGGCCGTCGTGGCTGCCGGCGTCCCGGTCGTGTCGGTGGCTCGCGCTCGGCCCACGCTCGAGGACGTCTTCCTGCAGTTGACGGGCGATCAGGTGGAGGTGGCGGCATGACCGGCTTCGGCGTCCTGCTGCGCAAGGAGCTCCATGAGGCCTGGCGGACGCGGCGCCTGCCGGTCCTCGTGATCCTCTTCCTCGTAATGGGCATCATCTCGCCGCTCACTGCCCGGTTCATGAACGAGATCCTCGAAGCGGCCCTCGCGGGCCAGCTGCCGATGACGCTTCCCGACCCCACCGTGGCCACGGCCGTCGAGCAGCTCCAGGGGAACCTGGGCCAGCTCGGCGCGCTCGCAGCCATCGCCCTGGCGATGGGCTCGGTCTCGGGCGAGCTGGACAAGGGCACCGCCGCCCTGGTGCTGGCGCAGCCGGCGACCCGGACCTCGTTCCTGCTCGCCAAGCTGGGCGCCATCGCCGTGGTGCTGCTTGTCGCCACACTTGTCGGCGTCGCCGTCGCGTGGGTGTACACCGCGATCCTGTTCGAGCCGGTCTCGATCGCGGGCTGGGTCGCCTTCGCCATGCTCGCCTGGCTGGCGCTCCTGGCCTGGGCATCCGTCACGTTCCTCGCGTCGACGGTGACGGGGTCGACCACGGCGGCGGCCGGGCTCGGCTTCGTGGCGCTCATCGTGCTGAGCCTGGTGGCCATTGTTCCGGCCGCGGATCACGTCCTGCCGACGGGCCTCGCGGTCCCGTCGAGCCTGCTCGCGATTGGACAGGGGGAGGCGGTGCGTGGCGGAGAGGCGGCGACAGCCATCGCCGGAACGCTGCTCCTCGTGGTGGCGTGCGCGGCTCTCGCCGTCGCCTCGTTCCGGCGCCGGGAGCTGTGAGCGCCGCTCACTGCCTGTCCGAGGCCTCCAGCAGGTCCTCCCGCTGCGCGGCCAGCTGGCGGAGCCAGAGGAGCCATCCGTCGCGGTCGCTGTCGGACCCGTAGCCGGCCGCCAGGCGCTTGCCGATGCGGTCGATCCGCTCCTCGACTTCGACGAGCCGCTGCTCCGGCTCCGTGCGCTCCACGTCATCCCTGACGAGAGCATGCCGCAGGAATCACGACGGCGCCCTCGCGGGCGCCGTTGCGGTTCGCGGTCTGCCGGGCAGAGGCCCGGGGAGCGTCAGGCGCGGGCCTGGCGCTCGAGGCGGCGCTGGAAGCGCTCGACCTGGCCGGCGGTGTCGATGATGTTCTGCTTGCCCGTGAAGAACGGGTGGCAGTTGCTGCAGACGTCGATCCGCAGCTCCTCGCGGGTGGAGCCAACCTCGAAGTCGGTGCCACAGCTGCCGCAGTGGACCTTCGACTGGTGGTAGCGAGGATGCGTATTCGGCTTCACGGATGCTCCTTCGACGCCGTCCGCACGGGTCCAGCCCGCCGGTGATCGCCGCTGTGGGTGCGCTCTAGGCCTCGGCCGCGACCGGCTCGGACTCGACCGGGATGATCCGGATGCGCTTCTTGGACTTGGTCTCGTGCTCGAAGCGGACGCGGCCCGTGATCTTGGCGTAGACGGTGTAGTCCTTGCCCAGGCCCGCATTCTCGCCGGCCTTGAAGGTCATGCCGCGCTGCCGGACGATGATCGAACCGGCCGGCACCAGCTGGCCGTCACCGCACTTGGTGCCGAGTCGCTGGCCGACCGAATCGCGGCCGTTCTTCGAGCTCGAGCCCGCTTTCTTGTGCGCCATCGCTTACTCGTCCTTCTTCGCGCGAGTGGCGCGCTTCTTCGGCGCCGCCTCGGTGGTCTCGGTCTCGGCGGCCGGCTCCTCCGCGGAGGCCGCCTCGGCCTCTCCGGCTTCTTCGGCCTCGTCGGCCTCGGCTGCGGCTGCGGCCTTGGTGCGGGACTTCTTGGGGGCCGGAGCAGCCTCCTCGGCGAGGGCCTCGGTCTCGACGGAGCCTCGGCCTCGGCGGGGGCCGCAACGTTCAGCGACGCAGCGAGCGCGGCATCCTGGGCAGCCTGGCGGGCCGCAGCCTCCTCGATTGCGGCGCGGTCGTCGGCCTTCTTGGGGGCCTTCTCCGCCTTGCTGTCGGCCGCGCTCTTGCCACCGAGCGTGATGTCGGTGATGCGCAGGGCCGTCAGCTCCTGGCGATGGCCCTTCTTGACCCGGCGACGGGCCTTCGGGCGGTACTTGAAGGCGATGACCTTGTCACCACGGGTGGCGCCGACAACCTCGGCCTGGACGGTGGCGCCGTCCACGATGGGCTGGCCAATGGCGGACGTGTCGCCGTCGGCGACGAGGAGCACCCGGTCCAGCGTGATGGACTGGCCGGCCTCGACGTCGAGCAGCTCCACTTCGAGCTCGGTGCCGACCTCGACGCGGTACTGCTTCCCGCCGGTCTCGATGACTGCGTACATGGGTCCTCGGAAGAGCGATGGCGGCCGCGGGGCGGCCGCGACAATGACATGGTGAAGCGCCGACGACCAGCGCGGGCGCGAAGGGGGAGTGTAGGACGGATGGGTCCGGCCCGTCAAAGACACGTCGCGGCTGTGTGAACGGACAGCGATTCTGTCCGCGCTATGACGACAGCGATCCCGTCCGCGCCAACACGACAGCGACGTTGTCACCCTCTGCCCGTCCCCCGGCCCGCCCCCAGGGCCCAGCGCCCGCCCCCAGGACCAGCCGCCAAGCGCGAGGCTCCCGTTCCGCGCGTCAGCCCCGCGGAGGCCTCGGACCGCGGCGCGGTGGCGGCGGGGGCGGCACGACCTCCCCCAGGACCAGCGACTCCCGCACCAGGTCCGCCACCGCGATCTCCCTGCCCAGCATGTCCGCCAGGGCGGCGAGCGTCTCGTCGGGCCGTCCGATCCCCTTCTCCGGGTCATGCCGGAGCGTCATCCGGAGCGTGCTCGGGCCCTGGCCCGGAGCCGCACCACCCGAGACGTCCAGCGCGATCACGAACGGCCGCAGATCGTACGTGACCAGCGTCTCGCCCCGGAGGCGGCCGCGTGGCAGCGTGTCGGCTGCCAGCAGGCGGGCGCACACAGGCTCCAGGGCATCGCGTGGCGTGTCCACGGACGCGCGGTACACCGAGGCGATCACGCGACCCGGCAGCGACGCCTCGCCGAGCCACACGTCGTAGAGCTCGAGGAGCCGGTGGCCGGACGGAAGGTGGGCAGCCAGCGCCTCTCGCACCCGCCAGGCGGGCAGCCGCTCCACGAGCCAGAGATCCGCCAGTTCCGCCTCACCGGGAATCGAGCCGGACAGGGGCGCTGCGTGCAGCAGCCGGGGCCTCGGCTTGGGCGCATCGAGACCGGCCACCGGCAGCCCGGAGGCGACGAGCGCCGCCTCCCAGGACGCCAGCAG
Source organism: uncultured Chloroflexia bacterium (assembly GCA_963697365.1). GTDB lineage: Bacteria > Chloroflexota > Limnocylindria > Limnocylindrales > CSP1-4 > CAIXZV01. The sequence goes on along the minus strand of CAVONT010000021.1, from coordinate 193,015 downwards.
CTCCCGCTGCCCCTCGCCGCTGCGGGCGTCGCGGGCCACCACCATCCGCCACCGCTGGACGGGTTCGCGCAGTACGGCCGGGGGGGTGTCAACCCGCCCGATCGGGGGGTCTGGATGCTGTTGCACGCGTGCTAGTCTGCCGCCGATGGCAACCTGCCGTCGCGTGCCTCGCCGCAACTCGTTCCCAGTCTGCTGCGACGACCAGCAGAGCGCCGTGCCGGAGGACCCGTCTCCGCCCCGTGAGCCGCTCGTGACCGTGCCCGACCCGTACAAGGTGCTCCAGGTCGATCCCTCCGCCGGGGCCGACGTGATCGAGGCCGCGTACAAGCGCCTTGCGAAGCGGTACCACCCGGACGTGGCGCCCGACCCGGAGGCGCAGCAGCGGATGGTGCAGATCAACCTCGCCCGCGACACCCTGCGTGATCCTGTCCGACGGGCGGCCGTGGATCGCGCCCGCGTCCGCGCCCAGGCCACGTCGGCGCGCATGGCCGCCGACCAGGGGCGGACGCATGCGACCCCAGGCCAGCCGGCGCGGGCCCGGACCAGGGACGCCCACGCGGCCCCGGGCGACACCCCGCCGCCCCGATCCCCCGGGCGACGTGCAGGCCTCCCCTCCAGATGGCCCTTCCCCGGCATGGCCGACCCCGGGCGCGGCCTTCGGCGACCAGCCGTCGGCGAACTGGACCTCCGGCCGGTCAACCGAGGGCTACGGCTACGACGCAGCCTCGATGGGCACGCCAGACGGATATGGGGCCGCCGGCCCGCCGCCGGGCAACCCGACCGGCAGCATCCTCACGTTCGGGCGGTACAACGGCTGGACGCTGGGCGAGATCGCGCGCGTGGACCTCGAATACCTCGAGTGGCTGGACCGCACGCCGATCGGGCGCGCGTACGTCTCCGAGATCGACAAGCTCCTGCGGGCCAACGGCCGCCGCGATGCCAGGATCGATCCCGCCGAGACCCGCCAGGGCCTCCGCCGCCGCCGGTAGGCCGGGCGTCCGGCTAGGCCGCGCTGGCAGGCCCCGACGAGGCCGCGCCGACAGGCTCCGGCTAGGCCGCGCCGGCAGCCTCCAGCTCCGGGTCGGGCGGCTCGGCTGCCGCCGCCCTGGGAGCGGCCCACGCGATCAGGTACGGCGCCACCACGGTCGTCAGGACCACCGCGACGAGCATCTCGGCGAACAGCGTCTCGTCGACCACGCCCGTGAGCAGGGCGAGGTTCGCAACCACGATGCCGACCTCTCCACGGGGGACCATCCCGAAGCCCACCGTGGTGGAGGCCCAGCGGCCAAGGCTTCGAGCCCCCACGAGACCGCCGATCGTCTTGGTGACGACACCGATCGCCGCGAGGGCGACCGCGAACAGCGCGACCTCGGGATCGAGCATGACCGAGAGGTCGAGCTGGGCACCGGTCACCGCGAAGAAGAACGGCGTGAAGATCGACGCGAGTGGCTTGAACTCCTCTTCGAGTTCGTGCGCGGCCTCCGTCTCAGCGACGATGAGCCCGGCCACGAACGCGCCGATGATCGCTGCAAGGCCGATGAGTGCAGCCAGCAGCGCGATGGCCAGCATGATCATGAAGGCCGGCACCAGCGGCGTATCGGCGAACAGTGGCCAGGTGAACACCGAGCGCGGCAGGCCACGCACGCGCCTCGCGATCACGAAGCCGAGCAGGACGAGCCCGACGCCGGCCACGCCGACGACGAGCGTCAACACCGAGACGCTGCCTTCCGCGGCGCCGGTCGCAAGGCCGATGAGCACGAGGGCGAGGATGTCGTCGACGAGCGCGGCCCCGATCACCACCTTCGCGAACGTGCGATCAAGCACGCCCATGTCGCGCAGGACCCGGCTCGTGATCCCGATGCTGGTGGCCGCGAGAGCGAGTCCCACGAACACACCCGCCATCGACTCGTAGCCCAGCGCCACCGTCAGTGCCCACCCGCCCGCAAGCGGAAGCAGGGCGCCGATGATCGCGGTCAGCATCGCGGGCTTGCCGACCTTCAGCAGTTCGTCCGTCCGCACCTCCAGCCCGACGGTGAACAGCAGGACGACGACGCCCAGCTCCGCCATGACGAGGGCCGTCTCGCCGGGGACGACCAGGCCAAGCGCGTAGGGCCCCACGATGAAGCCACCGAGCAGCTCGCCGATGACGCCGGGCTGGCCGAGCCGGCGCGCAACCTCCTCGCCCAGCTTGGCACCGAGCAGGAGGATGAACAGGCCGGCCATGGCCTCGGTGACGCCCTCGCCGGCGCCGGCGCCGAGGCCCGGCAGGATCTCCGGCCCGGGCAGTCCGGCCGACGCGAGGGCGCTCGGGACGATGACGAAGGCGGCGAGCGCGCCAAGGAGGAGCCCGATCCGGCGTGGGATCCGCTACCACTCCGCCTTGCCCTGCCGGATGTTGATGCTCTGCATGATGCCCAGGCCGACCGCGATGGTGACCAGCGACGCCCCGCCGTTGCTGATGAAGGGGAGCGGGATGCCGGTCACGGGCATGATGCCGATCACCATCCCGACGTTCACGAACACCTGGAACAGCAGCATGGACGCCAGCCCGGCGCCGAACAGCGTTCCGAACGGGTCGCGGGAGCGCCATGCGCTCGCGAGGATGCGCCACAGCAGGGCGGTGAACAGCAGGAACACGATGAAGGCGCCGACGAACCCGAGCTCCTGGGCAAGGACCGCGAACACGAAGTCCGACTCGGCCACCGGGAGGTACTCGCCCCGGACGTTCTGGCCGTTCGTGAGCCCGATGCCGAACGGGCCACCGGAACCCACCGTGAGCTGGCTCTGGTAGACCTGCCAGCAGGAGCCCTGGACGTCCGTGCACGGGTTCAGGAACGACGTGAGCCGCTCCTTCTGGTAGTCGCGGAGCACGTAGGTCCACGCGATCGGGACCGCAGCAGCCACGCCCGCCGCGAGGACGAGCAGCCAGCGCAGGCTGGCACCCGACATGAACAGCATGCCCGCCAGGATCGAGGCCAGGACGAGCGAGGTGCCGAGGTCCGGCTGGAGCATGACGAGGATCCACGGCGGGCCCATGAGCAGGCAGGCGCCCAGGATCGACACGATCGAGTCGAGGCGGCCCTCGCGGTTGCCGAGGTACGCCGCGAGGACGATGGTCATCAGGATCTTCGCGAGCTCCGAGAACTGGAACGACAGCGGTCCCAGCTTCACCCAGCGTGACGAGCCCCCGACCCCATCCCCGATCAGCAGCGTGAGCACCAGGAGACCCAGGTTCACGAAGTAGATCGGCCAGGCGAGCGTCCGGAGCCAGCGGTAGTCGAATGCCGTCATCGCGATGAACACGACCATCGCGATGCCCGCCCACATGAGTGCCCGGGTGAAGACGGTGCCTTCGGACAGGACCGACTGGCCGGCCTCGACGCTGTTCGTGTAGGCCATGACCAGCCCGATCGCGCCCAGCAGCGCCGCATACGTCGTCAGCTGGAGGTCATAGGCGCGCCACACCGCACCGACGGACTTGGCAGTCGCGCCGGCGAAGCGCCCGGGCTCGGCCCGCATCACGCGCATTCGACGTCCACTCCTAGTTGCTCTGGTAGAAGTTGCCCTTCTTGAGCAGGTCGCGGTTCAGGTAGTCCTTCTTGATCTTGAAGTGGAGCTGGAGGAACGCCTTGGCGATCTCCGTGCCCGCGTTGCCCTTGGTCCGGGAGTCGTAGGCGAACGCGAGGAATACCAGCTCGGAGTCCGCCTTCGCGAAGTTCGCCTTGTACGGGTCCTTGCCCACGAACCCGACGAACCACGAGTGGTACGGCAGGCGGCCCTTCTTGTCCCGCTCACCGAACTCCGCGGTGCCGGACTTGCCGGCCACCTTCACCGGCATGTCGACGAGGTTGTAGGTGTGGCGGAGGGTGACGGTGGCGCGGGCGGCGAGGCGCATCGCGCGCAGCGTCTTCTGGGAGACGGGCATCTTGCGGATCAGCTCGGGCTTGAACTTCTTGATCACGTTGCCGTCCGGTCCGATGACCTCGCGGACGATCTGCGGCCGGTACAGCTTGCCGCCGTTGGCCAGGGCCGCATAGGCGTTGATCAACTGGATGGGCGTGGCCACGTCGTAGCCCTGTCCGATGCCCGCCTGGTAGACCTCGCCCGCGAACATGGGCTGGCCCAGGGCGCCCATCTTCCACTGGTTCGATGGGACGATGCCGGCCGCCTCGCCGGGGAGGTCGATGCCGGTCGGCTTGCCGAAGCCGTACATGCGTGCCCAGTAGGCGAGCCGGTCCGCGCCCAGCATGCCGGCCACCTGGAAGAAGTACGTGTCGGACGAATGCCCGAACCCGCAGTTCATGTTGCAGAGGCCGAAGCCCCGGCGGTTCCAGTCGTAGTAGCGCGCGCCCGACAGCACGAGGTACCCCTTCGTGCGGATGAGCGTGTTGGGCGTGATCTTCTTGTCCTGGAGGCCGCCGGTGCCCGCGACCAGCTTGTACGTGGAGCCGGGCGGGTAGTGGGCCTGCACCGCATGGTTCGTCAGCGGCTTCTCCTTGTTCTTGATCAGCGTCTGGAAGTCGCGGTTCGAGATGCCCTTGGCGAACAGGTTGTTGTCATACGTGGGCAGGCTGACCAGGGCCAGCACCTCGCCGGTCTGCGGGTTCATGACGATGAACACGCCGCGCTTGAGGCCGGCCGCCTTGATGCCCCACTTGAGGGCCTGCGTGGCCTCCTTCTGGATGGTGCGATCGATGGTGAGCGTGAGCGAGGCTCCCGGCACCGACTCCTGCAGGGAGCGGAGGATCTGCACATCCTTGCCGGTCGCGTCGCGCTCGACCAACTCGATTCCGTAGGTGCCGCGGAGCTCCTTCTCGAACGTCGACTCCACCCCTGCCTTGCCGATGAGATCGTCAGCGAGGTAGCCGGTGGCCTTGAGGCGGGCGTAGCCGGCGGCGTCGATCGGTCCCGTGTAGCCGACGATGTGCGACATCAGGGCGCCGTCCGGGTACTCCCGCCGGGTCTCGACGGCGATGCTCACGCCGGGCAGCGCGTCAGCGGACTCGGACACGAGGCGGGCGGTCTGCTCGGGCACGTCCTGCGCGATGCGGACCGGGTCGAAACGCGAGCCGGGTGCCCCATCGATGGTGGTCAGGATCTCGGCCGGCTCCATGCCGAGGAGACCGCCAAGGCGCTGCGCCACCTCGTCGCGCCGGCTGAACGGCAGGTCGGACGGCGTGATCTTCACGGCGAAGGCGGCCACGTTCGTGACGAGCGGCCGACCCTTGCGATCGTAGATGAGGCCGCGCGGAGCGGGCACAGACTTCTCGGCGGTCCGCTGCTCCTCCACCTGCGCGGCGAGCGTCTGACCGCTGTTGATCTGGAGGTACCCGAGCCTGAGCGTGAGGAGCCCGAAGGCCAGGAGGGCGAGGGCCCCGAACGCCACAAACCGCAGTGGCCGCCGATCGCGATCGGGTTTCGGGACGAGATACGTGTCGTTCACCAGTCCATCCGCTCCTGGGCGCGGCGACGAAGGACGATGGTCAACACGAGTGGCCCGACGATCGCTGCGACCACCGTGTCGTAGATGGTCGATGGCAGCACCGAGGACAGCGCCGCCTGCGAGAGGAGCGCCGTGGACAGCAGTGTTGTCGCGGACAGGAGGAGCAACTGGTAGACCGGGCTTGCGACGGCGGTTGCGACGACCGGGGCGGCGATCCGGACCCTGGTCATCGCCCCACCGATCAGGGAGGCGATTCCAACGGCGATGAGCAGTGAGAATGCTGTCGAGCCGAGCGGGCGCCCCCCGAGGATGTCGAGCGCGATGCCGCCGACGAAGGCGAACGTCAAGCCGGCCTCGAGGCCACCCGCGATGGCCCAGATCACAGCGATGACGAGCGTCAAGTCGAGCGTCGCGTCACCGATCTTCAGGTACGGGACGATGGTGAACTCAGCGAGCGCGGTCACCACGGCAACGGCCGCGGCGATGATGTACTGCATGTAGGCGAGCGATCCTCGGCGGACGAGCCGACGGTCGAGCCCAGCTGCTAGGCGACCGCGACGAAGGGTGACAGCAAACGCTGGACGGAGTATCCCACGACCCCCCGGAACGGGCAATCATCGTCTTCGGGTCGCGCGCACGCACGTGATGCGCAGGACGCGTCGGCCGTCGTGCCGACGATCCCCGAGCGCCGTCCACGTTGTCGGGTGACACCCACCTGTCGCTTGCGCACCCAGGGGCTGGTCCGGCGATGTTTCACGTGCAACAGCCGTTGAGGATGGCTGCGGCGGAGCGGCCGCCTGGCCGTCGGTGTTGCACGTGCAACAGGTCGGGTCCGCCGTGGCTCCGCGAGCAGTCCGGCGACCGACCGTGGTTGTCCACATGCCACGCAATGCCTGGACAAGCACGGGATGCGAGCATTCGCCAGTCGATCGGCAGACGGCTCAGTCGGGCCGGTCGCCGGGGCTCCGATGCTAGAATTGGACTTCACGAATCATCAAGTGGACGGGAGTGTGCGTGGGCCAGACGATCGCCTGCAGCAACCAGAAAGGCGGCGTCGGGAAGACCACCACTGTGGTCAATCTCGCAACCTACCTGGCCCTTCTCGGTGACCGCGTCCTCGTCATCGACCTTGATCCACAGGGCAACGCGACGAGCGGCTTCGGTATCGACAAGACGGCCGTGGATGGGTCGATCTACGACGCGCTGATCGCCGGGCGACCGCTCGCGGAACTGCACGTCCCCACCGCCGTCGATGGTCTGCGGCTCGTCCCGTCCACGATCGCCCTCGCGGGCGCGGAGATCGAGCTGGTCAACGAGGAGGGTCGCGAGCGGCGGCTCGCGCGCGCCCTGAGCGTCGAGCGTGACGCATGGGACTGGGTCCTCGTCGACTGCCCCCCGTCGCTCGGCCTGCTGACGGTGAACGCGCTCACGGGGACCGACGCGGTCCTGATCCCCCTCCAGTGCGAGTACTACGCCCTGGAGGGGCTCAGCCAGCTGCTGGCGACCGTCAACCTGGTCCGCGACCACCTCAACCCGGAACTCGACATCTCCGGCGTCGTCCTGACGATGTACGACGCCCGGACCAGGCTCTCCGCCGAGGTCGCCAACGAGGTCCGCAGGCACCTCGCCGACGCCGTCTTCGCGACGATCGTGCCGCGGAGCATCCGGCTGGCGGAGGCGCCCAGCCACGGCAAGCCCATCGCCCTGTACCGGCCGGATTCCAAGGGCGCAGAGGCGTACGAGGCGCTCGCCCATGAGTTGCGGGGCCGCCGCGACGCAGCAGCGGCAGCGGCCTTGACAGCAGGCGCAGCCGCGGGAGCCGCCGCGTGACCGTCAACCCTGATCGCGTCCCGTCGGCGCTCGGCCGCGGTCTCTCGTCCCTGATCCCGCAGCGACCCGCGGCCGTGGCTGGGTCCGCGCCGGGCGCCGCGGTGGTGGACGTGCCGCTGGCGACGCTCGCCCCGAACCCACACCAGCCCCGTCACCGCATGGACGACGCCGGCCTCGCAGAGCTCGCCGCCAGCATCCGGGAGCACGGCGTCCTGCAGCCCGTCCTCGTCACGGAGACCACGACCGGCTACCAGCTGATCGCCGGCGAGCGTCGTGTCCGGGCGTCGCGGCTCGCCGGTCTCGAGCGCATTCCCGCCCTCGTGAAGCAGCTGGCGGACCTCGAGCAGCTCGAGGTCGCGCTGGTCGAGAACGTCCAGCGGGCCGATCTCGACGCCATCGACGAGGCGCTCGCCTACCGGCAGCTCATCGACGACTTCGGGCTCACCCAGGAGCAGGTCGCCAGGCGCGTCGGCAAGGCACGCGCCACCGTGGCCAACACGCTCCGCCTCCTCGACCTCCACCCAGACGTCCAGGGGGCGATCACGGACGGCCGCATCAGCGAGGGCCACGGCCGTGCGCTCGGCGGGTTGCCGCTCGAGGGCCAGCCCCACGTGCTCCGCACGATCGTCGCCCAGGGCCTCTCGGTCCGCCAGGCAGAGGAGCTGGTCCGGCGCCTCCGTGAGCCCAGGCCGGCTCCCGCAGCCACGGCACCCCGCCGGCTCGACCCGGACCTGGAGCGGGTCGAGGAGGACCTGCGCCAGCACCTGGGCACCAAGGTCAGCCTCAACCGGTCGCGCAAGGGCGGCCGCATCGTGATCGAGTACTACAGCGACGAGGAGCTCGGCCGCCTGTACCAGCGAATTACTGGAGGAGATGCGTGACGGACGTCGGCAACAAGCAGGTCCCGGCCGAGCCCAACGGTCGTGCTGCCGGCGGCAAGAAGTCGAAGGGCCCGACCGGTCCCGAGTACGGCGCGTCCAGCATCCAGGTGCTGGAGGGCCTCGAGGCGGTGCGCCGCCGGCCGGGCATGTACATCGGCTCCACCGACGTGCGCGGCCTGCACCACCTCGTGTGGGAGGTCGTCGACAACTCGATCGACGAGGCGATGGCGGGCTACGCGACCACTGTCACGGTCACGATCCGCGAGGACGGCAAGCTCTCCGTCGAGGACGACGGCCGGGGCGTGCCCGTCGGGAAGCACTCGACGGGCAAGGATGCCCTCGAGGTCGTGCACACCGTCCTCCATGCCGGCGGCAAGTTCGGCGGCGGCGGCTACAAGGTGTCCGGTGGCCTCCACGGCGTGGGTGTGTCCGTCGTGAACGCGCTGTCCTCCTGGCTGCGCGTCGAGACCGCGCGCGACGGCGGGGTCTGGAGCCAGGAGTACGAGCGGGGCAAGCCGATCACCAAGGTCGAGAGGATCGGGCCCCAGGGCACCCGCAAGGGCACCCGGACCGTCTTCCAGGCCGATGCGGAGATGTTCGACACCACGGACTACTCGTTCGAGACCATCTCCCAGCGCCTGCGCGAGTCCGCGTACCTGACGAAGGGCGTCTGGATCACGCTGCGTGACGAGCGGATCGAACGCGAGCGCTCCTTCTACTTCGAGGGCGGGCTGGTCTCCTTCGTCCGGCACCTGAACCGGAACAAGGAGGCGCTCCACAACCGCCCGATCTACTGCGAGCGCAAGGACGGCTCGACCACGGTCGAGGTGGCGCTCCAGTACAACGACACCTACACCGAGAACGTCCTCGCCTTCGCCAACAACATCAACACGGTCGATGGCGGCACGCACATCACCGGCTTCCGCCGGGCGCTGACCCGGTCGCTCAACGACTGGGCGAAGCGCGCGGGCGTGCTGAAGGAGTCGGACGGGAACCTCTCCGGGGACGACGTCCGCGAGGGCCTGACCGCCGTGGTCAGCGTCAAGCTCACCGATCCCCAGTTCGAGGGCCAGACCAAGGCCAAGCTCGGCAACGCCGAGGTGGCGGGCCAGGTCGAGGGTGCCCTCGCCGAGGCGATCTCGCAGCACCTGGAGGAGAACCCGGCCGACGGCCGGCGGATCATCGAGAAGTGCCTCATGTCCGCCAGGGCACGGGACGCCGCACGCAAGGCCCGCGACCTCGTGATCCGCAAGGGCGCGCTCGACGGCATGTCGCTGCCCGGCAAGCTGGCCGACTGCCAGGAGCGGGATCCCGCCAAGAGCGAGGTCTACATCGTCGAGGGCGACTCCGCCGGCGGCTCGGCGAAGCAGGGACGCGACCGGCGCTTCCAGGCGATCCTGCCGCTTGCGCGGCAAGATCCTCAACGTCGAGAAGGCGCGCCTGGACCGGATCCTCAGCTCCGACAACGTCAAGCCGCTGATCATCGCCCTCGGCGGCGGCATCGGGGACACGTTCGACATCACCACGCCTCCGGTACCACCGGATCATCATCATGACCGACGCCGACGTGGACGGCGCCCACATCCGCACCCTGCTGCTCACGTTCTTCTACCGGCACATGCCCGAGGTCATCGAGAACGGCTACCTGTACATCGCGCAGCCGCCGCTCTACCGCGTGTCCACCGGCAAGGTGACCAGGTACGCCGGGTCCGAGAAGGACCGGGACCGGATCGTCAAGGAGTTCAACGTCAAGAACCTGAGCGTGCAGCGCTTCAAGGGTCTCGGCGAGATGAACGCCGACCAGCTGTGGGACACCACGATGAACCCGGAGACCCGGACCCTGCTCAAGGTGGAGGTGGACGACGCGTCGGCCGCCGACGGCATCTTCACGATGCTCATGGGCGAGCGCGTTGAGCCGCGCAAGGACTTCATCAAGTCGGAGGCACGCAAGGTGCGGAACCTTGACATCTGAGGCCCTCGTCTCCGACGTGCGGATCGGCGGCCGGCCGGTGCGCATCGCGCCGCACAACTGCTTCGCCTGCGGGTCGCTCAACACCCACGGGTTGCACCTGGTGCTGCACGCCGGCGACGACCGATGCTGGATCGAGATCACCCTGCCGGACCGGTTCCAGGGCTGGGACGGCATCGCGCACGGTGGGATCATCTGCACGCTCCTCGACGAGGTCATGGCGTGGGCCCTCGTGGAGCACGACCTGTGGGGTGTGACCGCCCGCATGCAGGTCGACTTCCGCAAGCCCGTCCCGATCGGCGTGCCCATCCGTGGCGAGGGCCGCGTGACCGGCGTCCGGCGCAGGATCGTCGAAGCCGAGGCCGCGCTCTACGACGCGGACGGCACCGTCCTCGCCCAGGCCACCGGGACCTTCATGGCCGCCCCCGAGGACAAGAAGCGCGAGCTCAAGGAGCGCTACGCCTTCGTGTCGACGCCCGATGCACCCGAGATGGTGGCAACCACGTCATGACGACCGCCGTGAGCCCCACCACCGAGCGTGCCCGCGCACTCGTCGCTGCACGGTCCGCCGATGCGCTGGCCCTCGGGCGTCGCGCCGGCGATCTCGCGGGCAACCCCGCGGAGCTGGTGGCGGAGCTCAAGACCGGCCTCGGAAATCTCGCCGACCCGGAGTACCTCGAGGGCCAGCGGCGCGTCGCGCCCGGCATCGGCCCCAACCTCGGCGTCCGGCAGCCGCTGCTCGAGCAGGTGTCGCGCGGCCTGCGCGCCGCGACCCGCCGCGACCGGCCCGCACTCCTCCTGGACATCGCCCAGGCAATGCTCCGCGATGCGACCCTCGAGCTCCACTGGCTCGCGTTCGACCTGCTGGAGCGCACGATCACCAGCGACCCGGAGCTCACCTGGCAGCTCGTCCGGGCCGAGAGCCGCCGCACGAGCGACTGGATCACCGTCGACAGCCTCGCGCACGTCGCGGGCCGCGGGATCCTCGCCGAGCCCTACCGTTGGGCAGAGCTTGAGCAGCTCGTCTACTCGCCGTCACGCTGGGAGCGCCGCCTCGCCGGCTCGACGGTCGCCACCATTCCCGCGGTGGATCGGCTGGCCGGGCGCACGCCGCAGGTCGCCCGCCTGGGCCTCGGCATCGTCGGCCAGCTCATCGGCGACCCGGAGCCCGATGTGCAGAAGGCCCTGTCGTGGGCCCTGCGCTCCATGACCGCCATTGCTCCCGAGCAGACGGAGGCCTTCCTCCGCCACGAGGCAGACATCGCCCGTGCCACGGCTGACGGCGCCCGTGCCTGGGTCATCCGGGACGGCGCCTCCAAGCTCGCGCCCGCCTCCGTCGCCGGCCTCAAGGCCACCCTCGACGGCATCCGCCGGGTTCCCGGCGCCCCGAACACCTCCCGCGCGGCAGCCGCCGCCAGCGACTTCCTGCACCTCGGTCTCGCCATCCCCCCGGCTGAGCGGACCGTCATCGACCGAACCCCTTCACCCGCCTGACCTGACCGGTAGGAGAGCCACCACGTGACCGACAACCTGGGCGACGTCCGGGCGATCCACATCGAGGACGAGATGCGCGTCTCGTACCTCGACTATGCGATGAGTGTCATCGTCGCTCGCGCGCTGCCGGACGTGCGCGACGGCCTGAAGCCCGTGCACCGGCGGATCCTCTACACGATGGGCGAGATGGGCCTCAGCGCCACGAGCTCCTACCGCAAGTGCGCGGCCATCGTCGGCGAGGTGATGGGCAAGTACCACCCCCACGGCGACGTCGCGCTGTACGACGCCCTGGTCCGCCTGGCCCAGGACTTCTCGCTGCGCTACCCGCTCGTGGACGGCCAGGGCAACTTCGGGTCCATCGACGGCGACTCCGCCGCCGCCATGCGGTACACCGAGGCCCGCCTCACGGCGATCTCGGCCGAGATGCTGGCCGACATCGACAAGAACACCGTCGACTACGCGGACAACTACGACGGCACCCACAGGGAGCCGACGGTCCTGCCGGCCAAGCTGCCGAACCTGCTGATCAACGGCTCGTCGGGGATCGCGGTCGGCATGGCCACCAACATCCCGCCCCACCACCTGGGCGAGGTGGTGGACGCGACGATCGCCTACATCGACGACCCGACGATCACCAACGACGACCTGTGCAGGATCGTCAAGGGTCCCGACTTCCCCACCGGCGCCTCGATCTTCCGGTATGAGACCCGGCGCAACTCGCTGACCGGCGAGCAGGAGACGGTGGACGCGATCCGCGAGATGTACGCCCACGGCCACGGCCGGGTCGTCATGCGCGCGCAGGTCGCCTTCGAGGAGGCACGTCTCGACCGGACTGCGATCATCGTCACCGAGCTCCCCTACCAGGTGAACAAGGCGACGCTGCTCGAGAAGATCGCCGATCTCGTCAAGGACAAGAAGATGGAGGGCATCAGCGACCTCCGGGACGAGTCCGACCGCGACGGCATGCGGATCTACATCGAGATCAAGCGGGATGCCAACCCGCACAAGGTGCTGAACAACCTGTTCAAGCACACCTCGCTGCAGACCACCTTCAACCTGAACCTGCTGGCGCTGGTGGACGGCCAGCCGCAGACCCTGCCGCTCAAGGGCGTTATCAGCCACTACACGGACCACCGCAAGGACATCGTCCGGCGGCGGACCGAGTACGACCTCGAGAAGGCGCGCGCCCGGGCCCACATCCTCGAGGGCCTCAAGATCGCGCTCGACAACCTCGATGCCGTGATCGCCCTGATCCGGGCCTCAGCGGACACGCCCACCGCGCGCGTCGGCCTGATGACCACCTTCGGCCTGTCCGAGCTCCAGGCCGACGCGATCCTCGACCTGCGCCTTGCGCGCCTGGCCGCCCTCGAGCGCCAGAAGATCGAGGACGAGTACCTCTCGGTCATCCAGCTCATCGCGGAGCTCGAGGACATCCTGGCCAATCCGGCCCGGGTCCTCGCAATCATCAAGGACGAGCTCGAGGGTCTCAAGAAGAAGTACGCCGGCGAGCGGCGCACCAGGGTGGTGGACGACTCCAACCGCGAGATGACCGACGAGGACCTCATCGCAGACGAGGATGTCGTCATCACGATCAGCCGGCGCGGCTACATCAAGCGCCAGCCGGTCGGCACGTACCGCCGCCAGCACCGCGGCGGCAAGGGGATCATCGGCCACGTGACCCGCGAGGAGGACGCGGTCGAGCACCTGCTGGCGGCCAACACGCACGACTGGGCCCTGTTCTTCACCAACCGGGGGCGTGTGTTCAGCGCCAAGGTCCACTCGATCCCCGATGCCAGCCGCCAGGCCAAGGGCATGGCGATCATCAATCTCCCCGGCGTCCAGGTGGAGTCGGGCGAGGTCCCGGTCGCCACGATCTGCCTGCCCAACTTCGAGCCCGGCCACTACCTCGTGCTGGCGACCCGGCGCGGCATCATCAAGAAGACCCCGCTCGAGCAGTTCGAGCGCGTCCGGTCCACGGGCATCCGGGCGATCACCATCGCCGACGCCGACGAGCTGGCCTGGGTGGACGTGAGCTCCGGCGAGGACCACGTGATCATCGCCACGAACCAGGGGATGCTCGCCCGATTCAGCGAGGACGAGGTCAGGCCGATGGGCCGTGATGCCGCGGGCGTCATCGGCATCCGGCTCGCCCGCCAGGGCGACGCGGTCGTCTCGATGAGCGTCGTCGAACCCGACTCCGACCTGCTCGTGCTCACCGAGACGGGCTACGGGAAGCGGGTCCCGCTCAAGGAGTTCCGGCAGAAGCACCGCGGCGGGCAGGGCGTCCGGCTCATCGCGCTCGAGGGCCGCAAGACGGGCCTCGTGGCCGCGGTCCAGCAGGTCACCGACGAGGACGACGAGTTGATGCTCATCTCGGCCGGCGGCCAGGTCATCCGGACGGAGACCAACTCCATCAACCGTTACTCGGCGCAGGCGCGGGGCGTCATCGTCATGCGCCTGGGCGACGGCGACACCGTCGCCGCCATCGCCGCCTTCCGATTGGGGCTGGCAGAGCGAGGTGCCATGGGCGACAATGACGACCCCGTGCCGGCCGACGGCGGATCGACGGACGGTGGGCCAGGACGCTCGTGATGACCGCCTTCGGCGAGAGGGAGGCGCAGGTGCTCGCGGACCAGTACGAGATCTACCACGGCAACGCGAACCCGGAGCTGGCGCGCAAGATCGCACGCTGGCTGGGCTCCGAGCCGGGGCGTGCCGAGGTGTTCGAGTTCGCGAACGAGAACATCTTCGTGCGCATCCTCGACAACGTGCGCGAGAAGGACATCTTCCTCGTCCAGCCGACGAGCCGGCCGGTCAACCAGTCGATCATGGAGCTCCTGATCATGATCGACGCCTTCAAGCGGGCGTCCGCCGGGCGGATCACGGCCGTTGTGCCGTACTACGCCTACGGGCGCTCGGACAAGAAGGACCAGCCGCGCGTGCCGATCACTGCCCGCCTGATCGCGGACATGATCTCGGTCGCCGGGGCGGACCGCGTCCTGACCATGGACCTGCACCAGGGCCAGATCCAGGGCTTCTTCAACATCCCCGTGGACGAGCTCACGGCCGTCCACATGCTGAGCCGGTACTTCATCGACCGCGGCCTCCGGGACGCGGTGGTGGTCACGGACCTCGGGTTCGCCAAGCGCGCCCGGGCCTTCGCCGAGCTGCTGGATGCGCCCCTCGCGATCGTGGAGAAGCGGCGCCATGGCAACCTCGACCGGGCCGAGGTCATCAACGTCATCGGCGAGGTCAAGGGCCGCCGCGTCATCGTGGTCGACGACGAGATCGACACGGCAGGCACGTTGATCGAGATCTCCCGCGCGCTCGAGAAGGCCGGCGCCCTCGACGTGCATGCCTGTGCCACGCACGGCGTCCTCTCGGACCCGGCGATCGACCGGATCGCGAGCTCCAACCTGGCCGAGGTCGTGATCACCGACACCATCCCGCTGCCCGCCCACAAGCGGATCCCGAGGATCAAGGTGCTCACCGTGGCGCCGCTGATCGGCGAGGCGATCAAGCGGATCCACCGCGGCGAGTCCGTGGGCGCCCTGTTCTCGACGGAGGTCTCGTTCACCCAGGAGATGCTCCTGTGGGACGACGGACTCGACGGGCCGGCCGCCGTGCCGGACGACGACGTACCATTGGGCCAGCCCACACCGGCGGGCGCCTAGCCTCGCCCAGAACGGAGTTCCATGACCCTGCAGCAGGCCCCGGAGACCACGAAGGTCCCGGACCCCGCAACGACGGACTACCGCGACCAGCTGCGGAACCCGCGCTGGGGAAAGGCCACCAAGGGCGGCCGCCTGCCCGCGATGATCAACCCGGAGATGAACCCCACCTCCACGGGGCGGGCGATCGCCTTCTGGCTGGTGCTCGGGATCATCACCTTCGTGATCATCGTCGCCGGCTACGCCGTGAACCTCTGGAGCTTCACGGGCTAGGAAACCGCGCAAGCCGCTCCGGCGTCCGGAGGGGACCATGACCCGAGCGCTGATCTGCACCGGCGTCCTCGGCGGCGGCACCGTCGTCGTCTTCGCGCTCGCGCTCGCCGTGTCCGTCCTCTTCCCGCAGGGATCGCTGGTGTCCGTCAGCTGGAACGGCGGCTGGGCCAAGCCGATGTTCGCCGATGACGTCAACGTCCGCGGTGGTGACGTGTGGGCCAACGACCTCATCATCGAGCAGGTGGCCCCGGCGCCCGTCAACGTGGCCCCGGCCATCCCCGCTCCGGCGCCCGTGGAGGCGGAGAGCTGATGCGCGAGCTGGCGGTGGTGGGCGGCGTGCTGGGGGCCGGGTGCGTGATCGTGTTCGCCCTGGCCGCTGCCGTCTGGATGGTGTTCCCCACTGGGGCCATGGTGACCGGCGGATTCCCGGGCGGTGGCGTGCTCATGGACCGTTCGATGCCGATCCCGATGCCAGGCATGGATCCGGTGCCTATCGAGATGCCGGCGGACGGCGCAGAGAAGTAGGCGCCGGACACCCCGGGAACCGGGTCTGAGCGCGGGGGACCCTATACTCAGCCGGCCATGCGCTTGCTATCCCAATTCTTCGACACCAACGACCGCGAGCTGAGCCGCATCCAGCCGCTGATCGATGCCACCAACGAGCTCGAGCCCGAATACGAGGGCCTCTCAGACGCTGAGATCCGTGAGCGGATCGACGTGATCCGCGCCGACGTCCTCGAGGCGGCCGCGCCCGAGGAGCCCTCCGAGGACGAGTTGGAGCACCCTGACGCCGAGCGGCGGCGCGACCTCGCGAAAGCGCGCCGCAAGCGCGAGAACGAGCGGCTGGGCAAGGCCCTTGATGCGGTCGTGCCCGAGGTGTTCGCTGCCGGCCGCGAGGCCATGAAGCGCACGCTGGGCATGCGCCAGTACGACGTCCAGCTCATGGGCGCCCTCGCGCTGCACCAGGGCCGGATCGCCGAGATGCGCACCGGCGAGGGCAAGACCCTCATCCCGACCCTCGCGGCGCTGCTGAACGGCCTCTCCGGCCGTGGCGCCCATGTCGTCACGGTGAACGACTACCTCGCCCGGCGCGACGCGCAGTGGATGGGTCCCGTCTTCCACTTCCTGGGCCTGTCCGTGGGCGTCATCACCCACGACACCTCGTTCCTGTTCGAGCCCGGCCACCCCACCTCCGACGAGCGCCTCATCAACCTGCGCCCGGTGACCCGCCGCGAGGCGTACGGGGCCGACATCACGTACGGCACCAACAACGAGTTCGGGTTCGACTACCTGCGCGACAACATGGTCGACACGCTGGAGCAGCGGGTCCAGCGGGAGCGCGCGTTCGCCATCGTCGACGAGGTGGACAACATCCTGATCGACGAGGCGCGCACCCCACTCATCATCTCGGGCCAGGCCGAGGAGTCGGCGGACCTGTACTTCACGTTCGCGCGCCTCGTGCCCCGCCTCAAGGAGCGCCCCGAGGGCGCCGAGGAGGGCGGCGACTTCTTCCTCGACCTCAAGGACAAGGCGGTCAGCCCGACTGAGCAGGGTGTCGAGAAGATCGAGCAGCTCCTCGGCATCGAGAACCTCTACGACGCAGACCCGCGCCTGGCGCGCCACTTCGACTCGGCCCTCAAGGCGCACGCGCTGTACAAGCGCGACCGCGACTACATCGTCGAGGAAGGCGAGATCGTCATCGTCGACGAGTTCACCGGGCGCAAGATGCCCGGCCGGCGCTGGAGCGAGGGCCTCCACCAGGCCATCGAGGCCAAGGAGGGGCTGCGCGTGCAGCGCGAGTCCCGGACGCTGGCGACGATCACCTTCCAGAACTACTTCCGCCTCTACGACAAGCTCGCCGGCATGACCGGCACGGCGATGACCGAGGCCGAGGAGTTCCACAAGATCTACCAGCTCGAGGTGGTGGCGATCCCCACCCACCGCCCGATGATCCGCGACGACTATCCGGACCTCGTCTACAAGAACGAGGCGGGCAAGTTCAACGCGCTCATCGACGAGATCGAGGAGATGACCAAGGAGGGCCGCCCGGTGCTCGTGGGCACGGTGTCGGTCGAGAAGTCCGAGGTCCTGTCCACGCTGCTCAAGCGTCGCGGCATCAAGCACGACACCCTCAACGCCAAGTTCCACGAGAAGGAGGCGGGCGTCGTCGCCCAGGCCGGACGCTCGGGCGCGGTGACCATCGCGACGAACATGGCCGGCCGCGGCACGGACATCAAGCTCGGCGGTGATCCCGCGGGCCTCGCGTCCGAGATCCTCCACAAGCGCGGCCTCAACCCGGCCGAGGTCGACAAGGAGACCTACGACGCCGCCCTCGAGGAGGCGCGCTGGGTCACCGACAAGGACCACGAGATGGTGGTCGCTGCGGGCGGCCTGCACATCATCGGCACCGAGCGCCACGAGAGCCGCCGGATCGACAACCAGCTCCGCGGCCGTGCCGCGCGCCAGGGTGACCCCGGCTCGTCGCGGTTCTATCTCTCGCTCGACGACGAGCTGATGAAGCGGTTCGCGTCGGAGCGGGTCGCCGGGCTCATGGAGCGCCTCGGCCTCGAGGACGACACACCCATCGAGTCCAAGCTCGTCAGCAAGACGATCGAGAGCGCGCAGACCCGCGTCGAGGGCTTCAACTTCGACATCCGCAAGCGCGTCGTGGAGTTCGACGACGTCATCAACAAGCAGCGCGAGACGATCTACGCTGAACGCGACAAGGTCCTGCGCAACGAGGACCTGACGGAGACCGTGCGCGACTTCCTCGACCAGGAGGTCGACGCGCTGGGCGACACGTACCTGTCCGGCATGTCGCCCACTGACTGGAACCTGGAGGGCCTGTCCGTCGCGCTGCGGGCGATGGGCCTGCCCGAAGCCGGCACGTCCGAGGACGACCTCGACGAGGCGGCCCAGTCGCGCGACACGCTCATCGAGTACATGCGCACCCTCGTCGAGGGCGCGCTCGACGAGCGCGCGGAGCAGCATGGCGACGAGGTCTGGAGCCAGGTGGAGCGGTTCGTGCTCCTGCGCACGATCGACTCCCTGTGGGTGGAGCACCTCACCGAACTGGACGACATGCGCCGGGGAATCGGCCTGCGTGGCTACGCCCAGCAGGATCCGCTCAACGAGTTCCGCAAGGAGGCCTACCGCCTCTACGAGGAGCTGAGCGACCTCATCCGCCACCAGGTGGCAACCACGATCTTCCGCGTGTCGGTGCGTGTCGAGCCCCAGACGACACCCCTCCCGGGTCCCGGCCAGCCCGCGCGGCCTGGCGCCGGTGGACCGTCCGGACAGCAGCACGTCCATCCGGACGGGACCGTGCATGACGGTCCGGCCCACGATGGGTCGGCACCGGCTGCAGGCGGGTCGTGGACCGATGCCGGCATGACTGCGACCGCCGCGGCCTCCGCGGCTTCCGCGCCCGCCGCGGCACCCCGGGGACCGCTGGCCCCCGGCCAGGCGGCCATGCGCCAGCCGGCCAGCAGCGCAGACGCCGCGGTTCGCGGCCTCCCGGCCGATCCGATGAAGGGCGCGCGCGAGGCGCCTGGAGACGCCGCCATCACCGGCTCCTCGAGCCGGCCCGGCTACACGCCGGCAGGTGCGCGGATCGGGCGCAACGATCCGTGCTGGTGCGGTTCCGGCCAGAAGTACAAGAAGTGTCACGGGGCCTGACCAGCCGGCACGTAGGTCGGGATCTCATGCGCATCGCGCTGGTTGGGGGCCTGCTCGTCGTCGTGGCCGTGGGCGTGGCTGCGCTGCGCATCTGGCAGCAGGCGACGACCGACGAGCAGCGGCCGGCGGACGCCATCGTCGTGCTTGGTGCGGCCCAGTACGACGGCCGCCCGTCGCCCGTGTTCGAGGCGCGCCTGGAGCACGCGGTGCAGCTCTGGCACAGCGGGATCGCCAAGGCGTTCGTGGTGACGGGGGGCAAGCTCGAGGGGGACCGCACCACCGAGGCCGCCGTCGCCCGCGCCTACGCCATCGAGCACGGAGTGCCCGAGGCCGCCATCTTTGGCGAGGACGCGGCGCACAACACGCTGACCTCGCTGCGCGCGGTGCGGGACCAGCTGGACATGCGCGGCATGACGTCGGCGGTGTTCGTGTCCGATCCCACCCACATGCTCCGCGTGCTGCGTATAGCGGACGACCTGGGCATCGACGCGTACGGCTCGCCGACCACGACGTCACCCGTTTGGGGGGAACCGAAGCGCACCATGGCGGCCACGCTCCACGAGCTCGGCGCGCTCGCGGTCTACTTCGTGACGGGGGGCGCGCCGCAAGTGGAGCAGGGCGGCGGCTGACCGGATCCCGGTCCTCCACGGGCCGCGGGCAGGGCCGCTCGACGGCCGGTTGCGGGGTCAGTCCTGCGAATTCGGCCAAAAACGTGAGGAAACGGCCCCCCGCCCTCTTGGAATGCGGCGAATCGGCCCCTATACTCGCCTTCAGTCTTTCGCCCCAGGGACCCGCGTCGCGGTCGCAATATTCGAGCCCAGCACCCCGCGATGCAGTGTCCCGAACCGTCACACACGTCCGACAGCGAGAGGCCAGGAGAGAGGGACTGTGAAGCAGGCTGAGGAAGCCCAGTTCGTGGATCTCATCGCTTGCGAACGTGACTGCCGCAACTGCAGCTACGCCGCCTCGCTGGACTGCGATGGCAATTGCGGCGTCTGCACCCACAACTCGTACTGTCCTTGCGTGAACCCCGTCGTCGCTCGGAGCAAGACAGCCCTCCGGCTGATCGAGCTCCGTCCGATCCTGCTCCAGGACCTCCAGGTGCGCTCCTAGTGGATGCCGCGTCCCTGAAGGACCTCGCCGAGCGGATCCGGGCGACCTCGGGGCGTCTTTGACTTAGCCGCCAAGGAAACCCGCGTCGCCGCGCTTGATGCGCGCGCGCTCGAACCCGGCTTCTGGAACGACCAGCGCTCAGCGCAGAAGGTCGTCCGCGAGGCCCAGGGCCTCCGCGACGAGATCGAGCTGTGGACCGGCATGGAGAAGCGCGTCGCCGACCTCGAGGAGCTCGCCATGCTGCTCGAGGACAGCCCGGACCCCGAGACCGAGGTCGAGGTCGCCCGCGAGGCCGATGCGCTGGCCGCGGACTTCGCGCGCGAGCGGACGCTGCTGCTGTTCTCGGGTGACTACGACAGCAAGAACGCCGTGATCACGATCAGCGCGGGGGCCGGAGGCACCGAGGCCACCGACTGGGCCGAGATGCTGGAGCGGATGTACCTGCGCTGGTGCGAGCGCCACCGCTTCAAGGCCGACGTCATCGACTGGCAGCCGGGCGAGCAGGCGGGCATCAAGAGCGCCACGATCCAGGTCACCGGGCGGTTCGCGTACGGCTGGCTGCGCGTGGAGCGCGGCGTCCACCGCTTGGTACGGATCTCCCCGTACGACGCGCAGAACCGCCGCCAGACCACGTTCGCGCTGCTCGAGGTCATGCCCGAAGCGGACGACGACGTTGAGATCGAGCTCAACTGGGACGAGATCCGGACGGACACGTTCCGCTCCTCGGGAGCCGGCGGCCAGCACGTGCAGAAGACCGAGTCGGCGATCCGGCTGACGCACATCCCCACCGGGATCGTCGTGACCTGCCAGAACGAGCGCTCGGCCACCCAGAACCGCGAGCTCGCCATCCGCGTCCTCAAGTCACGGCTCCTGGAGCTGGAGCTGGAGAAGCGCGAGGAGGAGCTGCGCAAGCTCCGGGGCGAGCACGTGACGGCCGGCTGGGGCAACCAGATCCGCTCCTATGTCCTGCACCCGTACCAGATGGTCAAGGACCTTCGATCGGGGCACGAGACCTCCAACACCGGTGCGGTCCTCGATGGGGACCTCGACCCGTTCATGCAGGCGGAGCTCGATCGCCTGGCCACGGGCCGCCCGGCGGCCGAGGTTGACGACGACGACTGACCGGGAGCGGCCCGGGCGGACGATCCCGCCGCTCGACGGCGCATCGACGCACGCCCCGCTGGCCTATCGGCCGGCGACGCCGGACGACGTGGATGCGTGCGCGCATCTCTGGAAGGACGCGATCGAGGACTACCTGGTCCCACTCGGACAGGCAGCCCTCTCCGACGAGCTGGGGCCGCTGAAGCGTCTGCTGGCCCACACGATGGCCACCGACCCCGACCGGTTCTGGGTGGCGCACGACGCCGCCGGGGAGTTGGCCGGCTTCTCGTCAGCGACCGTCCGCGAGGGGCTCTGGTTCCTCGCGATGCTCTTCGTGCGCCCGGACGTCCAGGGCCGTGGAGCGGGCGAGGCGCTCATGGACCGGGTGCAGGCCGGCCGTGATGCGCCCGGCGGCGGCCCTGCCGTCCCGTCGCCCGACGACCCGCTCGACACGGGGATCCACACGTGGGGCATGTGCGCGGATGCCGCGCAGCCTCGGTCCAACGGCCTGTATGCCCGGCGCGGAATAGCGCCGCGGGTCCCCATCTGGCGGGTGGTCGGCGAGGTGCGGCGCTGGGCGGCGCTGCCCTCGATACCGACGGCCCTGGAGGCGATCCCGTTCGAGCGGCTCGCCGCCGACGGCCCGGAGGGGGAGCGGCGCCTCGAGGAGCTCGTGGCCGCCGTGGACCGCGAGCTGGTCGGAGCCGCACACCCGGCGGATCACGTGTACCTCGCGCGCGACGGACGGCGGGGGTTCCTCCTGCGCGAGCGGGCCGGGGGGCGCGTGCACGGCTACGTGTATGGGTCCGGCGCCGGGCGGCTCGGGCCCTTGGCGGCGCTCGATCCGGAGCTCCACCCGATCCTGTGCGGCATGGCGATCCGGGACACCCCGACATTCGGGGCGGTGGCCATGTGGGTCCCGGGCACCGCGGACCGTGCGCTCAGGACGCTGCTGGACGCGGGACTGCGGATGGAGGGCTTCCCAGGCCTGCTCTGCTGGTCCCGACGCGACCATCCGTTCGAGCGGTACGTCCCGATCTCACTCGCGCTGGTCTGATCCGGCGAGGCGGGATACCACCCGAAAGGACCACTCCGGCGGTCGTGCACCACCCATATCATCGCCGCGAGCCCGCTTGAGCTGCTGCGCACGTTGCGCGCGGCGCCTCCGGGCCCGACGGAGGATGCATGAAGAGGTCGGCCACGCGGTTCGGCGCCCTGCTGCTCGGTGCCGTGGTGGCGCTCTCGCCCCTGGTGTCCCGGCCCGCCGCCGCCGCGGTCAGCCTGACGGTGGCGCCAATCACGTGGGACGTGGTCGGCCTCGACAGCAACACACCGGCGTCGGGTCCGTTCCGCTTCCCTGTCGGGGCACGCGTCTGCGCGACCGGGACAACCGACGCGACGGGGGTGACCGCGGTCCACACCTGGGACTCGGCGAATCCCAGCATCAACCTCCGGCCGGGCTCCCTGGACACGGTGGACCTCGGCCGGATTGCCGCGGGCACCTGCGAGGACGCGTATTTCGAGGCAGAGGTCACCACGACGGCCACGGCGTACGACACCTTCCGGCGCTACCACATCACGGCAACCGCAGACGGCGGCGCCAGCGCCTCGACCCCGCGTCCACGCCAGCTCTACGTCGAGCACCTCATCTCCCAGAACCGCAACGGCATCACCTCGGTCAGCCTGGACGGCACGCCGGTCCCGGCGGGCGGCTCGATGACCCTCGTGGTCGGCCAGACCTACGAGATCGAGCTCGCCGGGTACACCGCGACCCAGGGTTACAACCAGCTCGAGGCGTTCATCACCCTGTCCAACACCGTGTTCCAGGTGCTCGGGGTGCAGACCACCTACACCGCCAACACGTCGCCGTGGGTAGGCTCGCCCGACGACCGGCTCTACGCGGATGCCTGCGGCTGGGACAGCGACCCCGGCAGCCCGAACTACCGCTCCTGCGTGGGCGGTGACTACAAGGCGGGCGGCACCGTGGTGACCACCTACCGCGTGCGCATCCTGAGCGGCGCCGGCACCGCCGAGCGCCTCACCAGCCTGCTCTACGACTTCTCGGGCAGCAGCTTCCACTACAACGCGGACTCCGGCACCGGGTACAGGATCGCGAACATCGTGGGCCCGGAACAGGTGACCATCGCCAAGGCATTCACGCCCAGGGCGGTCACCCCCGGCGCGACCTCCACCTTGACCTTCCGGCTCACGAACCCCACCGGCCAGGCGTTCACCGGGGTCAACTTCGCGGACGACTTCCCGGCCGGCATGGAGGTCGCCAACCCTGCGGGCGTGAGCTACGCCGGGTGCGGCGCGGGCGCCTTCTCCCCGGCCCCGTCGGCCGGCGACGCGTCCGTCTCCTTCGCCAACGGCACCATTGGCGCCAACGGCGTGTGCACGATCACCGTGGCGGTGACGGCCCCCGAGGGCGTGCACGACAACACGACGGACAACCTCTTCATCGATGGGACCGTGGACACCGGCAACCGCGGATCCGACACGCTCACCGTTACCGATGGCGCGACTTGCACGCCCGGCCAGACGATCGCGACCTGGACCGTCCCTGACGGGACCACGGCGAACCCGCCCGACCTCGTGGGCGGCACGCCGACCACGAAGGCGGCAGGGGTCGGTACGACCACGGCCGTGGCTTCCGTGCCTGCCAGGACCGCGATCAGCACCGCGGGGGGCCAGGGCGACACCACCGCCTGGAGGGCCTACGGCTTCAAGGACGATGGCCAGGCGCTCTCGTTCGTCGTGGACACGAGCAAGTACTCGGATGTCGCCGTGGAGTTCTACGCGGCCAATCCGAGCACCGCCAACGGACCCACCGCCATGGTGCTCGAGGCGAGCACGGGCGGCGCGTTCGGAGCGCTGGGCACCTGGGCCAACCCGCCCGCCGGATTCACGCAGTACACGGCGTCCGCGGCTGGCCAGACCAGCACATCCGGCAACACCACGTTCCGGATCACGCCATCAGGCGCCAAGGTGAACACCAACGGCGGCAGCATGGACTTCGACGCCATCGCCTTCACCGGCTGCCGTCTCGCGGCCGCGGCGCCCACGCTCGCGAAGTCCTTTGCGCCTGACCCCATCGCGGTTGGCGCGACGTCCACCCTGACGTTCACGATCGCGAACACCGCGGCAGGCAACGTGGCCCAGACCGGGATCGCCTTCAGCGACGTCCTGCCCGTGGGCCTCGAGGTCGCCGACACGTCCACCACCCAGTGCGGCGGCACCGTGACCACGACCGCGTCGACACGGACCATCGCCCTCTCGGGCGGCACGCTCGCCGCCGGCGGCACCTGCACCATCAACGCGGCCGTGACCGGCAGCGCGGCCGGCACCGCTGACAACGTGACCGGCTTCCTGTCCTCCTCTGAGTCCGGCACGACGACCAGCTACGCCACCGACTCGCTGACCGTGGTGGCACCCCCGGTCCTTGCCAAGGCGTTCGATGCCACCGCGATCCGCACCGGTGAGACCACCCGCATGCGGTTCACCGTCACGAACCCGAACCGGAGCACCACGCTGACCGGCATCGGCTTCAACGACACCATGCCCGCCGGGCTTGACATCACCGGAGCCGGCGGCAGCACGTGCGGCGGCACGCTCACCGTGCCACTCCCCGACCAGGAGGTCCACCTGGGCGGCGTGACCCTGGCGCCGAACACCTCCTGCGAGATCTGGCTCGAGGTCACCGGCACCGCCGAGGGGGCGCTCACCAACACCACCACGGCAGTCACCTCCACCGAGGGCGGTTCCGGTGATCCCGCGTCCGCGGACATCGTGATCAACGACCCGTCGGCCGTCATCGAGCTCAACAAGCAGGTGTCCACGACGCCGCTCGACGCGACCAGCTGGCGAAAAGCCATCGCGGTCGAGGTGGGCGACGCCGTCTCCTTCCGGTTCTCGGTCTACAACGCGGGCGATGTCGCCTTCAGCTCGATTGCCGTCGATGACGGCGGCCCGGTCACATGCACCTGGACGGGTGACCCCCTGCCGCTCGCACCCGGTGGCACGGCGTCCTGCGTGATCGGCCCGGTGACGGCCGCTTCCGGCCTGCACACGAACACTGCGACCGCGACCGGCACCTCGATCCTGCCCCTGGCCACGTCCCAGCCGTCGACCGCGTCGTACGCGACGACCGGCCTCACCATCGTGAAGTCCGCCACCGAGGCGACGTTCACCGCGGCGGGCGACGTCCTCCACTACGAGTTCCTCGTGACCAACACCGGGTTCTACCCGCTGCAGGGACCGGTGACCGTGAGCGACGACAGGGCATCCGACGAGTCCTGCCCGGCAGTCGACCTCCAGGGCGACCTCGACACCTACCTCGACCCCGGCGAGAGCATCACCTGCACCGCCACCTACACGGTGACCGCGGGTGACGTGACCGCGGGCTCGGTGACCAACGTCGCGACAGCGTCCGCCGGCGGCATCACCTCGCCCAGCGATGACGCGACCGTGCCCTACCTGTCTCCGGCAGCCCTCACCATCTCCAAGACCGCCACCGAGGCGACCTTCACCGCGGCAGGCGACGTCCTCCACTACAGCTTCCTCGTGTCCAACTCCGGCGGGGTCGGGCTCGCGGGGCCGGTCAGCGTGAGCGACGACAAGGCGTCCGACGAGACCTGCCCGCCGGTGACCACAGTGGGCGATCTCGATGCCACCCTGGATCCCGGCGAGAGCATCACCTGCACCGCCACCTACACGGTCTCGTCCGATGACGTGACGGCCAAGCACGTCACGAACAGCGCGTCCGCCACCGCGGACAGGGTCACGTCGAACACCGACACCGCCACCGTCGATCTCGCGGCACTCGCGATCGCCAAGGACTCCACCACGACGGAGATCACCGCGGCCGGCCAGGTGGTTCCGTACGAGATCACCGTCACCAACACCGGCGGCAGCACCCTCACGAACCCGGCCGTCGCCGATTCGCTGTGCTCGTCCGCGCCGACCCTCGTCTCGGGCGATACCGGGGGTGATGCCGTGTTCGCCGCAGGTGAGGCGTGGGTCTACGCCTGCAGCCACACGGTCACCCAGGCCGAGATGAACATCGGCTCCTGGATCACCAACACGGCCACCGCGACCACCGACCAGACGGCGCCCCGCAGCGCGACCAGGGACATCGATGTGACCCAGGCGCCGTTGCTGGAGGTCGCCAAGTCCTCCGCGACGACGGCCATCGACCACGCGGGGCAGGTCGTGCCGTTCACGATCACGGCCCACAACGCGGGCAACGTCGATCTCACATCCGTCCTCGTGCAGGACGTCCTGTGCGATGCGAGCCCGGTCTACCAGGGCGGCGACACGGCCGACGTCGGCGTCCTCAACGTCGGCGAGACGTGGACCTACACCTGCAGCCGCACGATGACCCAGCTCGACATCGACATCGCCCTCGCCGGCATCGGCATCTACACCAACGAGGCGTCGGTCACCACGCACCAGACGGGCAAGGTCAGCGACGGCCTGGACATCCCGGTGACGCGTGATGCTGCGCTGACGATCACCAAGGTGGCCGATCCGACCGCCACCAGCGTGACCGGCCCGATCGACTACGCGATCACGATCACCAACACCGGCAACTCCGGCCTCTCCAACGTCATCGTGGGCGACACCCTCACCGGCGGCGCGGCCTACGTCTCCGGGGACACGTCGAACCCGGGCGTCCTCGACGTGGGCGAGATCTGGCTCTACCACGCGACCTACGCGGTCACCCAGGCGGACCTCGACGCGGGCGACCCGATCGTGAATACGGCAACCGTGGTCACCGACCAGACCGCGAGCCAGAGTGCCAGCGCGACCACGACGATCACCCGGCAGCCGGGCCTCGCCGTCGCCAAGACCTCCACCACGACCTCGAGATCACCGCGGCCGGCCAGGTGGTCGTCTACTCGATCACGGTGGCCAACTCCGGCAACACCGCCCTGACCGCCATCACGGTGGACGACCCGTCATGCGACGCCGATCCGGCGTACGTCTCCGGCGATGCCGGCACTGTCGGGACCCTCGACCCGGGTGAGTCCTGGCTCTACACGTGCGCGAGGACCGTGACCCAGGCGGCCATGAACGCCGGGGGCAGCCTGCGCAACTCGGCCACGGCCGACGCGGCCGAGACTGGTCCCGCCACCGACAGCCACGACATCCCCATCGCGCAGGACCCGGCGCTCACCATCGCCAAGACGGCCGATCCCACCTCGACCGGCGCGACCGGCCCGATCCACTACACGATCACCGTCCGCAACACCGGCAACGTCGACCTCACGGGCGTCGTCCTGACCGACACGCTGACGGGCGGCGCCACGAAGGTCTCGGGTGACACCGTGAACCCGGGCGTCCTCGACGTGGATGAGACATGGGTCTACACCGCGAGCTACACGGTGACCCAGGCCGACCTCGACGCGGGCGACCCGATCGTGAACACGGCGAGCGTGGACACGAGCCAGACCATGCCGCAGTCCGACGACGCGACCACGACGATCACCCGGCAGCCCGGCCTCGCCGTCGCCAAGACCTCGACCACCACCTCGGTCACCGCGGCGGGCCAGGTGGTGCCGTACGCGATCGCCGTCACGCAATACGGGCAACGTCTCCCTCACGGGCATCGTCGTGGACGACCCGCAGTGCGACGCCGATCCCGCCTACGCCTCGGGCGACGCCGGCGCGAGCGGGATCCTCGACGTGGGCGAGACGTGGCGCTACACCTGCAGCCGCACGGTCACCCAGGCCGAGATGGACGCGGGCGACGACCTGTCCAACACCGCCACCGGCGACTCGACGCAGACGGGCCCGGACACCGACACGCTCGACATCCCGGTCGTCCAGAGACCCGGCGCTCGCGATCACGAAGCGGATCACGAACGGGACCTACTTCACCGAGGCCGGCGACATCATCGCGTACGAGTACGTGGTGACCAACGCCGGCAACGTGACCATCGGCGGGCCGATCACGGTCGAGGACGACAAGACCGAGGTCGCCTGTCCGGTGCTGGCGTCACTCGCCCCGGGCGAGCGTGTCGTCTGCACGTCGACCTACGCCATCACGAGTGCGGACCTTGCAGCAGGCAAGGTGACCAACACCGCGAAGGCGAGCGGCGAGCTCGGCGAGGTCACGGTTGAGTCGGGTGTCGTGGCGGTCAGCGCCACCCGTGTCATCCCGCCCACGACCCCGCCGTCCACGTCCGTGGACGGTGTCGCTCCGGTGGCAGCCGGCTGGGGCACGATCGGGCTGCTGGTCGCTGCTGGCGGCCGGCCTGATCGGCTTCGCCCTGATGGGGTGGACGAGGCAGAGGCGCCACCGGGTCCGCTGATCGCACCGCGCTCCGATCGGCCACACGGCCCACCCGCCGGCCGGCGGGTGGGCACGATGCCGCGTGCGATGCTAGCCTCGGGGGAACGTGGCCACCCCGAGCCAGCAGGCATCCCCCGATCCCGCCCGGCAGGCGAACCCGTCTCAGGCGAACCCGTCGCTGCTCCGACGCCTCACCCGGCGCGGCTCCGTGGCCGGCAGGGACCCCTCGGTCGTCGTCCTCCATGACGTCACCAAGAAGTACCCCAACGGGAAGGTCGCGCTCCACGACGTGAACCTCGTGGTGCCCGAGGGCGACTTCGTGTTCCTCGTCGGGCCGTCCGGCGCCGGCAAGTCCACCCTGATGAAGCTGCTCATCCGCGACGAGCTGGCCACGCATGGCGACGTCGTGATCGACGGCTACGACCTCGCCCGGATCCGCCGCCGCCAGGTGCCGAGGATCCGGCGCAAGATCGGCATCGTCTTCCAGGACTTCAAGCTCCTGCCACGCAAGATCGGTCTACGAGAACGTCGCGTTCGCGCTGGAGGTCACCGGCACGCCGCGCAGCGAGATCCGGCCCGCCGTGGAGCGCGTGCTGGCGCTGGTGGGCCTCACCGCCCAGGCCGAGCAGATCCCGACCCAGCTCTCGGGCGGCGAGCAGCAGCGCACGGCCATCGCCCGGGCGCTGGTCCACGACCCGCGGATCATCATCGCCGACGAGCCCACCGGGAACCTGGACCCGGTCATCAGCTGGGAGATCATCCAGCTGCTGCTGCGCATCAACGAGCTGGGCGTGACGATCCTGATGGCCACCCACGACGCCGAGGTGGTCACCGCGCTGCGGAAGCGGGTCGTGGCGCTCGAGGAGGGCCGTGTCATCCGCGACGAGATCGGCGCGGCCTACCACCGCGAGGACTGACCGATGTTCGCGTTCGTCCTCTTCTCGTTCAAGCGGGCCTGGCAGGGGTTCTGGCGGAACGCGCTGATGAGCCTCGCCGCGACGCTCACGATGGTCCTGATGCTCCTGCTGCTGGCGGGCTTCTTCATCCTCCAGAACGTGCTCCTCGCGTCGCTCGCGTTCGTGGAGGAGAAGGTCCAGGTGGTCGCCTACGTCGAGAACACCGCGACACAGGACCAGGTGGACACGCTGCTCGCCCGGGTCGGTGCCATGCCCGAGACTGCAGCGGTCGAATTCGTGAGCCGCGAGCAGGCGCTCGAGGAGTTCCGGGTCACGCAGGAGGCGCAGGGCCGCGAGGACCTCACGAGGTACCTCGAGTCGAACCCGCTCTATGCCTCGGTCAACGTGCGGCTCACGTCGCCATCCGGCCTCGACGAGGTGACGACCGCCCTCGCGGACGATCCGATCGTGCGCAACGTCCTCAACATCGAGGCGCTCGTGAACCGCGTGGTGACAGTCACGACATTCGTGCGCACGGCGGGTGCCGCGATGGTGGTCATCGTCGGCGTGATCGTGCTGTTCATCATCGTGAACACGATCCGGCTCGCGGTGGTGGCACGCGCCGAGGAGATCGAGATCATGCGCCTCGTGGGCGCGTCCGACGCGTTCATCAGGTGGCCCTTCGTGTTCGAGGGCGCGCTGGTCGGCCTGCTCGGAGCGCTCCTGACGCTGGGCCTGCTGGCGCTGGCCGCCGAGCCGCTGTCCCAGGCGATGGTCGGCTTCTTCAACGTGCTGCCGCTGCAGTTGGGGACCGTGGGCCGCGACACGGCGGCACTGGTGCTGGCGACGGGCCTGGGCCTGGGCGTGCTCGGCTCGTGGGTGTCGGTGAGGACCTACCTGATCCGGTAGCCGCCATGTGGCCAGTAGGCGCCATGTCCGAAACCCGCTAGCACGTGTTCCGCGAGGCTGGCATGCTCCGGCCATGACCTCGACCTCCGCCGCCGACCAGGCGCTCTTCGACCGCCGCTACCGGGCCGTTGCAAGCCGTGACCGCCGGTTCGACGGGTACTTCTTCACGGCCGTCACCTCGACCGGCATCTACTGCCGCCCAAGCTGCCCGGCCAGGACGCCGGGACCCGACCGGGTGCGCTTCTACCCGACGGCGGCGGCGGCCCAGGGCGCCGGCTTCCGGGCCTGCAAGCGCTGCCTGCCGGGCGCCGCGCCCGGGTCGCCCGAATGGGACCTGCGCGGCGATGTCGCGGGCCGCGCGATGCACCTGATCGACGAGGGGCTCGTCGAGCGGGAGGGCGTGCCGGGGCTGGCCCATCGACTCGGGTACGGCGAGCGACAGCTGCGTCGGATCCTGCAGGCGGACCTCGGGGCGCCGCCGCTGGCCCTGGCTCGCGCCCAGCGAGCAGGCGTCGCGCGACTCCTGCTGGAGACGACCGACCTGTCCGTCACCGACGTGGCGTTTGCCGCCGGGTTCGCGTCGCTGCGCCAGTTCAACGACACGATCCGGGCGATCCACGACGCGACGCCGACGGAGCTGCGCGATCGAGGGCGTCGGCGGGGGACGCTGCCCGCGGCGCGCCAGGGGGTCCGGGGAGGTCAGTCGGCGCCCGTAGCGGTCCGTCCGACGCGCCTCACGCTGCGCCTCGCCCGGCGCGAGCCCTTCAACCTCGGCTCCCTGCTGGCGTTCCTCGGGCCGCGGTCGATCCCCGGCGTCGAAGAGGTGGCCGGTGGCGTGTACCGGCGCAGCCTCCGCCTGCCGCATGGTGCCGGCCTCGCCGAGGTGCGGCACGGCGACGAGGTGGTCCTGTGCGCGCTGTCACTGGCAGATCCGCGCGATCTCGCACCGGCCGTGGCGCGGATCCGGCGGCTGCTGGACCTCGACGCGGACCCGGTGGCGATCGCCGAGGGCCTGGGCGACGACCCCGTGCTCGGGCCGCTGGTCGCCGCAGAACCCGGGCGGCGGGCGCCGGGCGCGGTGGACGGGCTTGAGCTCGCGATCCGCGCCATCGCGGGCCAGCAGGTGTCGGTCGCGGCCGCGACGCGGGTCGTCGGGCGGATCGCAGAACGGCTGGGCACGGCCCTGGCGGCGCCATCCGGTGGCGTCACGCGCCTGTTCCCCGACGCGGCTGCGCTCGCCGAGGCGGACGATGCCGACCTGCCGGTGCCGACGGCCCGCCGGCGGACGATCCGCACCCTGGCAGCGAGGATCGCCGGCGGGCAGCTCGACCTCGGACCCGGCGCGGACCGCGAGGAGGCCCGGGTCCGGCTCCTGGAGATCCCGGGCATCGGTCCGTGGACGGCCGGCTACATCAGCCTCCGGGCGCTGGGCGATCCCGATGTCCTGCTCAGCGGCGACCTCGGCGTGCAGAAGGCCGCCGCCCGCCTGGGCCTGCCCGAGGACCCGGTGGCGCTCGCGGCCCACGGGGCGCGCTGGGCGCCCTGGCGCTCCTACGCCACGCACCATCTCTGGGCATCGCTGGGCGGGCCCGCACCCGAGTCCAAGGAGACCCGACGATGACCGTCTACACGATGCACCCGAGCCCCATCGGCGACCTGCTCCTGGTGGGTGATCCCACCGCCGGCGGCGTCGCGTTGTCCGGGCTCTACATGGAGGGCCACAAGCGGGGCCCCTCCATCGGCGGGACGTGGGTTCGGGAGGACGACGCGTTCACCGCCGTGGAACGCGAGCTCGACGAGTACTTCGCTGGCTCGCGCAAGGCGTTCGACCTCCCGCTGGCGCCGAAGGGCACGCCATTCCAGCTCGCGGTCTGGGCGCAGCTGCGCCTGATCCCGTGCGGCGAGACCGTCACCTACGGCGAGCTCGCGCAGCGGGTCGGCCGGCCGGGGGCGGCGCGGGCGGTCGGTGCGGCGGTCGGTCGGAACCCGATCTCGATCATCGTGCCGTGCCACCGGGTGGTCGGCGCGGACGGCACCCTCACGGGCTTCGCCGGCGGCCTCGACCGCAAGCGTGCGCTCCTGGCGATCGAGCAGTCCTGACGCCGCGGCAGGCGCCTCGCGCACCCGTTCCGCGCCCGCGCGGTACGCTGGCGGCCCATGACCGACCTGCCGCCCGATCCCGCCGCGACCACCCCATCCGCTGACGAGGCGGTGGACACCATGGGTGTCGACACGGCGGACACCATGGGTGTCGACGAGACGTCCCCGGTCGAGTCGGCCGCCACGCCGGCCCGGACGCGCAGTCGCGTCCCGGTCATCATCGCGCTGGGCCTCCTCACCGTCCTCCTGGGCGGCGCGCTCTTCCTGTCCGGCTGGACGATGGGGCGCCAGGCAGCGCTCACACCCGGCACCCCGGTCGACGAGGCCGAGGCCTTCCAGCCGTTCTGGGACACCTGGCGTGCCGTGACCGAGCGCTACGCCGGCGGCGACGTGGACCGCAAGAAGCTCATCGAGGGCTCGATCAAGGGGATGATCGGGGCACTCGAGGACCCGTACTCGATGTACCTCACCTCGGACGAGTTCAAGGAGTCCCTGCGCGGCATCTCGGGCGAGTTCGAGGGCATCGGGGCCACCATCGGCACCGTCGACGCCGCCGGCAAGACATCTGGCTGCACGGACCTCGGGCCGGACTGCCGCATGGTCATCGTCGCCCCGATCCCGGAGTCGCCCGCCGAGAAGGCAGGCCTCGAACCCGGCGACATCGTGATCGCCATCGACGGGACACCGGTCGCGGGCCAGACGCTGGAGGAGGCGCGCTCCAAGGTCCGCGGGCCGAAGGACACCGCGGTCGTGCTGACGGTCGAGCGGGACGGCGGCGCGCCGATGGACATCGAGATCGTGCGCGCGGTGATCATCTCGCCCGAGGTGGATGCCAAGGACCTGGCCGACGGCAAGGTCGGCTACGTCCGGCTGATCGGCTTCTCGGATCACGCGGCCGAGGAGCTGGCCCGGGTCACCGAAGCGAGCGTCAAGGCGGGCAAGGAGGCGCTCATCCTCGACCTGCGCGGCAATCCCGGCGGCTTCGTGACCGCGGCCCGCTCGATCGCGAGCCAGTACCTCGACGGCGGCACGGTCTTCTGGGAGGAGGATGCCGACGGGAACCTCCAGGAGACGGTCGCCGAAGCCAGGCGGCTCCGCGACGGACCCGGCGATCCCGCTCGTGGTGCTGGTGGACGGTGGATCGGCGTCGGCATCGGAGATCGTGGCCGGCGCCCTCCAGGACCGGGGACGCGCGAAGCTGGTTGGCACGAAGACGTTCGGCAAGGGCACGGTCCAGCAGTGGACGCAGCTCGAGGACGACTCGGGCGGCTTCCGGCTCACGGTGGCGAAGTGGCTCACGCCGGACAAGACGTGGATCCACCAGGCCGGGATCACGCCCGACGTGGTCGTGGACGAGGCCCCCGCGGCACCCGGCGACGACCCGGTCCTTGACAAGGCGCTCGAGGAGCTGGGCTTCGGCACAGCGACCGGGGCCGTCCTGCGCGCCGCCGCCTGACGGAACATTCGCGCTTGCGCGATCCGGCCGCAGCCGCTAGGGTTCGCGCAGACGAAAGGAGGTGATGTGCAGTGATCGACAGTAGTAGTTGCTGCACCACCTCGGCGGAGATCGTCGCCTAGAGACGATCCGGCCGGGTGGTCGGTAGCAATCGGACGCCGGTCCAGCGATGGGCCGGCGTTCGTGCGTCCGGGACCGGGATCCGCCGTGCCCGCCGCCACCCGTGCGAAACTGGCCCCCCACACGCTCACCCGAGGAGACGCCGCCATGGGCGAGACCATCGCCCAGAACCGAAGAGCCCGCCACGACTACAGCATCGAGGACACCTTCGAGGCGGGCATCGTGCTGCGCGGCACCGAGATCAAGAGCGTCCGCGCCCACAAGGTGAGCCTGGCCGATGCGTACGCGCGGATCGAGCGCGACGAGGCCTGGATCGTCGGCCTGCACATCGCGCCGTGGGAGTCCACCGACCTCCGCTTCAACCACGAGCCCAAGCGCGCGCGGAAGCTGCTGCTCCACCGGCACCAGATCGACGAGCTGCTGGGCAAGACGAAGGCGAAGGGCCTGACCATCGTGCCGCTCGCGATCTACATCAACGATCGCGGCAAGGCGAAGATCAACCTCGGCCTGGCGCGCGGCAAGCAGACGTGGGACCGCCGCCGCGAGATCGCCGAACGGGACGCCAAGCGCGACATGGCGCGCCAGGTCGCGGACGCCCGGCGGCGCTAGGCAGGCGAGGGGAGCGCTCACACGATGCGGCTCGCGCGAATGATCCAGGCGGTGGACGTGCACGCTGGTGGCGAGCCCGGCCGGGTGGTCGTCGGCGGTGTCCTCGACGTCCCGGGTGCCACCATGTTCGAGAAGGCGCAGCACCTCGAGCACCATGCCGACACGTTGCGGCGGCTCATGCTCCGCGAGCCGCGCGGGTACCCGGCCCTCTGCGCGAACGTGATCCTCCCGCCGACGAACCCCGAGGCCGATGCCGGCTACGTGATCATGGAGCACGTCGAGTACCCGGGGATGTCGGGCTCGAACACGATCTGCGTAGCGACGGCGCTGCTCGAGACGGGCATGCTGCCGATGACCGAGCCCGTCACCGAGATCACGCTCGAGGCGCCGGCCGGCCTGATCCGCATCCGGGCCACCTGCGAGAACGGCAAGGTCACCGGCGTCACGTTCCGCAACGTGCCGGCCTTCGCCACCCACCTGGACGCCGTCATCGAGGTCCCACACCTCGGCACCGTGACGGTCGACGTGGCGTACGGTGGCATGTTCCACGTCATCGCGGACGCGGAGGCGCTCGGCTTCCGGATCACGCCGGACGAGGGCGCCGACATCACCCGGGTCACCGAGATGATCAAGGCCGCCGCCGCGGAGCAGCTGCCGGTCGTCCACCCGGACCAGCCCGGGTTCGCCGGAATCACCATCGGGCAGGTCAGCGGCCCCGCCCACGATCCGCGCAACTCCTGGCGCAACGCGACCACCGTGTCCACCCGCGCCTTCTCCTGGGACAACCCCGCCACGTGGACGGGCGTGCTGGACCGTTCGGCATGCGGCACGGGCACGTGCGCCAAGATGGCCGTCCTCCACGCGAAGGACCGGCTCAAGGTGGGCGAGGACTTCCGCCACGAGAG
The DNA here is from genome assembly GCA_963697365.1 of uncultured Chloroflexia bacterium. Classification (GTDB taxonomy): domain Bacteria; phylum Chloroflexota; class Limnocylindria; order Limnocylindrales; family CSP1-4; genus CAIXZV01. The sequence continues at coordinate 157,270 of CAVONT010000021.1, read as the reverse complement.
CATCGTGGACACCGTGTTCACCGGCCGCCTGGTCGAGGAGACGCGCGTCAGCCAGTACCGGGCCGTCGTCCCGCAGATCACGGGCACCGGCTGGATCTACGCGCTCAGCTCCTACGTGGTGGACCCGACCGATCCGTTCCCCGAGGGCTTCACGGTCGGCGACATCTGGTAGAGCCCTCGCGGGTTCCGCCATCGCGAGGCGTTCGGAACTCCATCTCGAGGCGTTCGGAACTGGATCAGCGGGGCGCGATCGGTGGCACCGATCACCAGGTGCTCTCCTTGGGCGTTTGATCGGCGGCACCGATCAAGAGGGTGCTCCGCGCCTCCATTCGCCCGTCATTGGCGCCGCTGGGGTCGCCAGGTGCGTCGTTTCGATCGGCCACGCCGATCACCGAGGCGCCCCGCCTCCGCATCGATCGGTCGCCCCGATCGCTCGGCCCTGCCGCGGCGTCCAGCCGGACCCACCCGTCGAGGCCGATCAGCCTGCGAACCGGGGCCAGCCCCTCGACTGTGATCGGCTCGCCGCGGACGAGGCGGTCCGGCGTCAGCACGAGCGCCTGGTACTCCGCGCGCTCGCCGGGCCGGCGCTGGCGTCGATCGCGGCCGTTCTCCACGTAGCCCACCTTGCGGCTCACCGCGAGCGAGGCCGGGTTGTCCAGGAACGCTCCCGAGTGCACGACCTCCGCGCCGAGGTGGTCGAACAGGAACGCGCAGATCGCCTGGCGCATCGCCGTCCCGATCCCTTGCCCCTGGTGAGCCGCTCCCAGCCACGAGCCGGTCTCCCCGCTCCGCGTGACGAGGTAGTCGCGCGTGAAGAACCCCTGCGTCCCCACGACCTCGCCTGCCCAGCGCACGGCAAAGTCCAGCGTCCAGCGCTCGCGCGAGAACGACGCGCGGTTGCCCCAGTGGTACTGCGCGAACCGCAGCGGCAGCTCCTCGGGTGGCGCATCCGTCCAGGGCACAGCGAACGGCATCTCGCCGGGCGCGTGGATCCCGGCCAGCGCGAGCTCGGCCAGCACCGCGACGTCGTCATCGGCGATGCCTCGCAGCTCCAGCGGGCCGGCGGCGATGCGCAGCCCCAGCACCGGGAACAGGTCGGCAGGCGACAAGGCCATGACGATCCCCCCTACCGCAGCAGGTAGCGACGGCTCAGCGGCACCTCGGCCACGGCCTCCGCAGCCAGGGACCGTCCGCCCAGCGAAACCGCGCCCGTCCGCACATCGATGTCCACCGGCGCCACCGCCCGGTTGGCGACCAGCGACGACCGCGTCAGGCCGCGCATCCCCTCGGCGACCACCAGCTCCCGCCGGGTGCCCAGCCGCCGCGAGAGGCCAGAACGGTCCACCCCAGACGCCACGAACGTCACCGCCGTCTTCGCCGCGGCCGTGGACACCCCGCCCCAGTCCGCCCGGTAGCGGGTCGGCTCGGAGCGCTCCGTGGTCGAGTTGCCCTCGCCCAGCGGGCCCCAGGCCGGGAAGCCGCCCTTGAGGATCCACTCGGGCTTCACGCCGAAGAACCCGGGCGACCAGAGCACGATGTCGGCCAGGCGCCCCACCTGGAGCGACCCGACGTGCGCCGCCATCCCGTGCGTGATCGCCGGCTCGATCGTGATCTTGGCCAGGTACCGCAGCACGCGGGCCGTGTCATCGCGATCATCGGGATCACGCAGGCCGGGATCGTCCGGCAGACCGGGCACCCCCACCGCGCGCTCCGATCGCCGCCATGCCTTCATCACGTGCGCCAGCTGGAACGTGCGCCGGAACGACTCGCCGATGCGCCCCATCCCCTGCGAGTCCGAGTTGATGATCCCGATCGCGCCCAACTCGTGCAGCGGCCCCTCGGCCGCCATCCGTGCCTCCAGCACTCGCTCGCGGACCAGCGCGACGTCGTCCGCCACCGCGAACGACAGCCCGTGGTTGATCACGATCATCGGGACGTGCTCCGCCGCACAGTGCACCCCGAACGGCAGCGTGGGCGTGGTGGACGAGCACAGGATCGACGGCTCGCGGACCAGGCCCAGGAGATCCGGCACGTGCCCGCCGCCGGTCCCTTCCACGTGGTATGCGTGAACCGTGCGTCCGGCAATCGCCGCGACCGTGTCCTCCAGCTCCGCGGACTCGTGCAGCCCATCGGTGTGGAGGCTCACCGACACGTCGCGGGCGTCGGCGTAGCGCAGGACGTGGTCGATGATGTCCGGATAGGCCCCGTTGTCCTCGTGGATCTTGAACCCGATCGCCCCGACATCCACGAGCTGGTCGAGGTGGGAGCTCTCCGCCGCCCGGGCGCCCGCCTGGATGCCGATGTTGATCGGCCAGGCCTCCAGGCCGGCCAGCACCCGCTCCAGTGCGAACGGCGGCTCCTCGAAGCCCGCCGTGATGAACGTGGTGACGCCGCCGGACAGCGCGGGCGCCAGCAACTCCGGGCTGATCGTGTGGATGTGCGAGTCCACGCCGCCCGGTGTCGCGATCAGGCCGTACGCCATGTACGACTTGGTGCCTGGCCCCACGACGAGGTCGATGCCGTCGCTGATAGCCGGGCTGCCCGACCGACCGATGCCCGCGATGCGGCCGTCCTTGATGCCGATGTCGGCCTTGACCACGCCGATGACGGGATCGATGACGAGCGCGCCGCACAGCAGCACATCGAGCTCGGACGGGCCGGACGCCTCGTCCCACTGGGCCTGGCGCGAGCGGAGGTTCTTGGCGTAGCCCCAGATGGGCTCATCGCCTGGGGAGGACCGGTCCTCCTGGACGCGGACCCACAGATCGGTGTCGCCGAGACGGATGCGGTCGCCGGTGGTTGCGCCGTAGCGGGCCCGGTACTCGGCCGCGGACAGCCGGGTCATCGGTCCGTCTCCTGCCCGATCGTTCCGGCGTACCGCACCAGGCGGACCGTCTTCGTCTCGCCCGGGTCCCAGCCGACGTACGCCCCGGACGGGATGTCCAGCCGGTAGCCGCGCGCCGCCGGCCGGTCGAACTCGAGCCGGTCGTTGACCTTGTGGAACGGGTAGTGCGACGAGATGCGCACAAGACGCCGGGATCGCGACGTGACCTCCAGCTCGATGGTCTCGCGGCCCTCGTTGACCTCGATGTCGCGGTCGTCACCAATGACGATGGCGCCGGGGCCATGGGGATCGGCCGGCTGCCCGCGATCGAGCGGGTCGAGTAGCGTGATGAACCGGGACCCGTCGCCGAGGAGGACCTCGAGTCGGACCTCCGTCAGCAGCTCGCGCACCCCGGGCAGGACCTCGTGGGGCTCGACGGCCGAGCGGCCCACGGCTTCGACCTGGTCGTACGTGGCGCCGGCACGAGCCGCATCGAGCACGGCGTCACAGATCAGCGCCATGGCCTCCGGGTGGTTGAGCAGCAGACCGGCCGTGCGATGGCGGCGGGCGAGCTCAGCCGCGGCGAAGATCTGGAGGCGGTCCTCCTCCCCGGGGATCAGGCGCATGGCGGCATGGTAGCGAAGGGCTTGGGAGCCCCGCGGTCTGCCGCTGCCGGCCGTCGCCGCCTGTCGACCATCGCCGCTTGCCGGCCGTCGGAGCCTATCGACCGTCGAGCGGCGCGGTGTCGTCGGGTCCGACGGCGACACCCGTCCGCTCCCACGGCCCATAGGATGCGACCACGCCGTCGTCGTCCACGTGGAGGTCGGCCTCGAAGGTGCCGCTCGCGTAGTGGTAGGTGAACTCGTCGAGGCGCGTGTACGTCTGGGCGGTCTTGACGACCGACAGGTCGGGGAAGCGGATCCACGCGGCCTGGATGGTCCGGGACGCCCCGACGCCGAGGCGAAGGCGCCGGATCGGCAGGGTGTTGGTGGACGGGGTGCAGCCGAGGTCCACATCGACGCAGCCCTTGAGCCCCGGAGCCGGTGTGCCGTCCACCGTCCAGGCATCCTTGGCGTCGCGAGCGAGCGTCAGCGTCCGCTGGCCGAAGCCCCGGCTGTCACGGACGTGGGTGGCCGTCGTGGCGCCGGACGCGTCGGCGAGGACGCGGTACTCGATGCGGACCGGCAGGCCGCCGTCGGCACCCAGCACGGTGCCGATCAGGGAGATCCCCGCATCCCGCGTTGCGACGGTGCAGTGCTCGTCCGTCCGGACCTCGTCGGTCCGGCGCCAGGAGATGCGTCGGATGGTCATGCGCCGAGCGTGCCCCCGCCCGTGGGGCCCGTCAACCACGGCATCCGCCCCATCGCGCCCCCCGGTCTCACCCGCGCCTCGCGGCCGCCTGGCGGGCGAGGCCAGCCCACGCCACCGCGGTCCAGGCGACCAGCAGGGCGATCACAGCGAAGAGCGCGGGCGCGGCCAGGCCGGACTGCGTCGCCCACAGCCCGATGCACACAGGCAGGAACAGGATCCACACGACGACCGCGGCCACCGGTCCGAGGCTCCCGAGCCAGGCCCACGCATCCACGAGGATGGCTCCATTCTCGAGCATCGCGATGACAGCCCCGGTCCACATCGCCACGAACACCCCCGAGGCCCAGGCTCCGAGGAGGAGCGATGCCCGGCCGCCGCGCTCGGCAACGCCCCGCCGGTCCTCGCGTGTCACCGCGACGCCGCTGGCACGGTCCCACGCCCGGATCCGGCCGCGACGGGGCCCGCGGTCGGGGACGCCGCGAGCAGCTCCCGGGCGATCCCGTCCGCCCACGCCTCGATCGAGGCCCAGTCACGGAAGTCCCCCTGGGGGAGCCCGTCCCGTGCGGCCGGCACCAGGCGCACGAACCGCTCCGCGAGCCCGACCGGCGGCGCCGACAGGTCGAGCGCGCCGAAGAACACCTGCTCGCCGCGCGGATTGACGAGGGAGCGGAGACGCTCGAACTCCTTGGGGACGGTCACCGCAAGTTGGTCCTTGCCCTGCTCGTTCACGGTGTCGGTGCCCAGGGGTCCGCTGCTGAACAGCCACACGGGCCGGCTCGCGAGCAACTCCCGGTGCCGCTCCACGAACGAGGTTGCCTCTGTGAGCCAGTGGGACATGTAGGCTGCGGCGCCGATCACGAACGCATCGTACGGCGCCGGGTACCGCACGGTGCCGGCCGAGGCGACGTCCGCCTCCAGGCCCGCCGCCCGCAGCCGATCCCCGATCCGCTCAGCGATCCCCGCCGTCGCCCCGTGGCGGGTCGCATACCCAACCAGGACCTTCATCGGTCCACCCTCCCTTCGAGATGGCGGTTGCGACGCTACCCGAAGGCTTCGTCGGGGCACAGGGCGCTTGCTCCTGTCGCCGCCGACCGCGCGGCCCCTCGTCAGGCGGGGTGCATCCGCGGCACCGACGACCGCGCCAGACGCTCCTCGAAGCGCTTCGCGGCCGCATCGAGCTTGTCCAGGTGGTCGGCGAGGCGCTGGCGGGCCTCCTCGGCCGCAGCGTCGAGTCCCGTCAGCTCGAAGACGCCCCAGTGCTTGAGTACCGGCATGAGGACTTCATCGCGGTGGACGCGCAGGTCGTAGATGCCGGCCTTCGCGATGTCGGCCGCCTTGCGCATGAAGTTCTGGATCCCGGCGCCCGGCATCTCGAACGCGAGCACCTCGTCGACGATCGCCCGAACCGCCGCGGACGGCTCGATCAGCGAGGGCCGCCTTGAGGATGTCGCGGTAGAAGACCATGTGCAGGTTCTCGTCGGCCGCGATCCTGGCCATGATCCGGTCGGCCACCGGATCGTCGGAGTAGCGCCCGGTGTTGCGGTGGCTGATCCGGGTCGCGAGCTCCTGGAACGCCACGTAGGCGAGGCCGTGGAGCGTGTCGGGGTTGTTGCGGTCGTAGCCCTGCTGGAGCTGCGCCATGCGGCCGCGCTCCAGGAGCGTCGGGTCGAAGTTGCGGGTGACCACCAGGTAGTCCCGCAGCACGATCGCGTGCCGACCCTCCTCGGCGGTCCAGCGACCCACCCAGTTGAGCCATGCGCCATCACCCTTGCCGAACATGCCGTGGATCAGCCGGTGGTAGCTGGGCAGGTTGTCCTCGGTCAGGAGCCCGATCTCGAACGCCGTCTGCGCCACGCCCGTCAGCCGCGGCTGGTCCGGGGTCCAGGGGTCCTTGTCGAAGTCGCGCCCGAGCCGGTAGGGGATGTACTCGTGCGGGAACCACTCCTGCGTCACCTTGAGGTGGCGGTCCAGGAGGCGGCCGGCCTCGGGCTCCAGTTCGGCGAGCAGGCGTCGGTCGAGGGCCGGGATGTCGGAGGGATGGATGGGGTCCGCGGGGACCTGGAGCGCGTCGGGCGCGATCTCGTCGGGCATCGGAGTCACCAAGGTGGAGTGGGGTGGGACTCGGGCCGCTCGCGCCCGGGCTGCGGAGCGTACGTGCGCTGCCCTCGATGCCTCGTGGAGGTCGATGCAGGACTGCAGCGACTGGGCTGCCATGCGCGCGTCGGCTTGGCGCAGGCCGCGTGCCGTACAACTGGCACGGCGTCCACCGGGTCGTTCGACCCCTGCCGCCCACTGGTGTAGCATTCGCGTCCCGAACGGTGGTTCGGTCCTGTGGGGATGCGTGGTTTCGACAGGGCTTGGCTGCCTGGAGACGCGAGCCGAGGTGCCGTCAGGCCTCGTTAAACAGGCGGCAAAACGAAGTAACTGCCAACAAGCAGCCTGCTCTCGCCCTCGCCGCTTAGGCGGTAAGGTGAGCATGGAAGCGGCCTCCCCTTCGCGGGCCGTGGAAGTGTCACTCAGCGAAGGTGCAACCCCGGTGAGGTCACGTACGCCGGGAGCCAAGCCCGATCTAGGGACACGTGGAATGGTCCGGACGGAAGCCTGCCGATGGGCGTCCGACCGGGTGACGAAAATCATCGGACACGCTCGTAGTGGATCCAGGCGAAGGGTTCTGGACGGGGAGTTCGACTCTCCCCCATCTCCACCAACCCGTCCTCCGGCATGTGGTGACCGGGGCTCGTGATGGGTCGAGTGATGAGGGCCGCCTGGCCGGGATTCGGCCCCCAACCTCCCTTCCCTTCGCGAGGGCCATGGGCCACGCTCGCCACCTCGTCACATGGAAGGGAGAGGTCCGTGCATACCCACCGGCGCTTCGCGCGCCGTCTGCTCGCCCTGGTTGCTGCCGCGACGGCGCTTGCGACTCTCGGCACCGGCATCGGCCTGGCGGCCGAGCCGTACCCCGCCTCGATCGCATCGACCGGCGACTCGATCACCCGTGCCTACAACACCGGCACATTCCCGTACGCCGACAACCCGTCTGCCTCCTGGGCGACAGGCACCAGCTCGACGGTCTCGAGCCACTACAGCCGCCTGCTCGGCCTGTACCCGGCGATCGGCGGCAAGGTGTGGAACGACGCGAAGTCCGGTGCCAAGGTGGCTGACCTCGCCGGCCAGATGACGACCGTCGTCGGCCAGAAGCCGGGGTACGTGACCGTCCTGATCGGCGCCAATGACGTGTGCACTTCCAGCGAGTCCTCCATGACATCCGTCGCGGACTTCCGAGCCCGCTTCAAAGCGGCGATGGACACGGTGACGTCGGGTTCCCCGACCACGCTGGTGTACGTCGCCAGCATCCCGAACATCCACCAGCTCTGGTCGGTCCTCAAGGACAGCAGGAGCGCACGCACCACGTGGGCGCTGTTCGGCGTCTGCAAGTCGATGCTCGCCAACCCGACCTCGACCAAGCCTGCGGACGTCGCCCGGCGGGCGCGCGTCCTGCAGCGCGAGCAGGACTTCAACAGCGTGCTCGCCGAGGTCTGCGCGACCTACGCCCAGTGCCGCTGGGACGGCCTCGCGGTGTTCAACACGAGCCTGGCCGCTTCGGACATCACGACCCGCGACTACTTCCACCCCTCGATCGCCGGCCAGAAGAAGCTGGCTGCCGCGACGTGGGGTGCCGGGTACTGGGGCCCCTAAACCCGTCCCGCTGGCAGCGCCCATTTGGTGACCATTGACGCTCTACGGCGGGTTGCCCCCCGGGTAGGGTTGCGACACCGGTGGAGCCCGGCACCGCCGACATGTCCCCAGGTGGTTGCTGTCCGTCCGGTTGACCACCCAGCGGAGAGATCCTGCATGCCCAGCGCCATTCCTGTGCGCCCCGTGAGCCGCACCCGTGCATAACGTCGCCGTCGACCTGAGCTCGCTGCCCCCTGCGACCGATCCGCACGAGACCAAGGGCACGAGCGTCCTGCGGCCGGTCGTGTTCGGGGCCAACGACGGCCTCGTGTCCAACCTCGCGCTGGTCATGGGCGTCGCGGGCGCCAACCCGGAGCCGGGCGTGATCGTCCTCGCCGGCGTCGCAGGCCTGCTCGCAGGCGCCTTCAGCATGGGAGTGGGCGAGTACATCTCGGTCCAGAGCCAGCGCGAGCTGCTCGACTACCAGGTCGCCTTCCAGCACAAGCAGCTCCGCGAGGCCCCGGAGCAGGAGCGGGCGATCCTCGAGCGCATCTACCGCGAGCGCGGCCTCTCCGAGGAGGAGGCCCACCGCTTCGTGGATGTCGTGTTCGAGGAACCCGAGCAGGCCGTCCGGCTGCTGATCTTCGAGGAGGTCGGCCTGGACTCCCGCTCCATCGGCTCCCCGATCACCGCGGCCGTCGGATCGTTCATCGCGTTCACGGCCGGAGCGTTCATCCCCCTCGTGCCGTACCTGCTCGCCTCGGGCTCCGCGGCGTTCTACGCGAGCCTGGTGGCCAGCCTCCTCGCGCTCGCCCTCCTGGGCGCCGGCATTGCCAGGCTCACGCGGCGTCCGCTCTGGTATGGCGCCATCCGGCAGGTCCTGCTCGGCGGCATCGCGGCGGCCGTGACGTACGGCGTCGGCCTGCTCATCGGGGTGTCGGTGAGCTAGGGCGCGCCGGGGTCTACTTGGAATCCGGCACGATCACCAGGAACCGGCCGTCACGACCCGGGTAGCGGCCCTCCGGACGCTTCCAGGGCAGGAAGTTGCGGCGCATCTCGGACGCGTCCTGGTACACCCCGGGGCCGTCGGAGCGGCCCCAGATGGACGATACCCGCGGGTACCAGGGGTCGAGGATGTAGGCGCCCTTGATGGACGCCTTCTTGAAGACCAGTGGGTCGGCGGTCGCCTTGTAGCCGGACATCACCCACGCATGGGCACCCCGCCAACTGAGAAGGATCGCCGGGTGCCCGGTTCTCGAGATCGCCTTGGCGGCCCCCAGCAGCGCTGCGCCGCGCGTCGGGTAGCTCCGCAGCTCGTAGTCCACCGTGCCCAGCCGGTTGAGCACGGCGACCATGCCCTCCGGGCCCACCCCGCCGTTGCGGCTGTCGGCGCGAGTGGTCGCCGCTACCTGGAGCCGGTGGATCCGCGCCTGGCGGGCGTAGGTGGTGTCAGGGTCGCCGCTGTTGGCGTTGAGGACGATCTGGACGGCAGCCGCCGCGCACCAGGTCTTCTCGCCCTCGGAGACGAAGACGGACTTGGGCCTGTCCACCACGGTCACCGCCACCGGCTTCGGCTTCGGCTTCGGCGTGGGCGTCGGCGTGGGCGCTTGGGACTCGGTCGCCTGGCCGGACGGCGACGGCGATGCAGGGAGGACGATGCCGCCGGATGGGGCAACCGTCGGGGAGGCCACCGGGGTCGCCGCGGGTGTGGACGTTGGCGCCGGCCGGGCGAGGGCCTCGCCGGCAGCCTGTCCGACGACATTCCAGGTGAGGAGGCCAGCGACCGCGGCTGCGACGAGGAACAGGACGAGGCCGAGGTCCTTGAACATGGAGAAGTCGCGCGGGGCGCGGGGCGGGGGTGGCTCGAAGACCAGGCTAGGCTCCTCGTACCGGGGGTGGGGCGCCGACCCGCCAGGGAGCGCGGCGGCGTGGACATATCCACCCAGCCCGTCCGGATCGTCCGGCCGGCCCGCCTGTCGCGGCTGGTGGCTGTCCATCGCCTCGAGCAACCTCGTGTGTCACGTGCGCATGCGCCCGGCGCGCACGAACGATAGCCCATTGCCCGCCGTGCCCCAGACGAGCGAGGGGCTGCCGTTGTTGCAGTGCGGGCCGTGCCGTCCTGACTCTGCCAGTTGCGCAATGACGCAAATGGTCGTACGCTCGCCTCCCCATGAACGATGACCGCGCCGCCGACCACTACCGGGTCCACGCCGAGATCTGCAAGGTCCTCACGGACCCCAAGCGCCTCATCCTGCTCGACGCACTCCGCTCGGCTGAGCTGACGGTCGGCGAGCTCGCCGACACCGCGGGCATCACGCTCCCCAACGCGAGCCAGCATCTCGCCGTGATGCGGGGCGCCGGGCTGGTGGCGGGGCGGCGGGATGGCGCCGTGGTCCGGTACCGCCTCGCGGAGCCCGACATCCTGCGTGCCTGCGACATCGTCAGCGGGATCGTCGAACGGCGGCTGTCCGTGCGCGGACGGACAGCTGACGGGATCAGCCCTGCGCTGCCTGGGACGGGATCGTGAGGACCTGGGTCCTCGCCCTGGCGGATCGGCGGCTGCTTGCCTGGACGGCGGTCCTGACCATCGTCTCCGGACTTGCCTTCGGCCTGGTCAGCGCCATGATCCCGAACCCCGTGTTCGGCCGATCAGTGCCGCCTGAGCCGTTCGCCTACTGGGTGTGGCTGCTGTCCGCCCCGCTGATGGGCCTTGTCTTCGCCACCTATGTCGTGCCGACGTCACCAGCGCCGTCCGGGCCTGCCCGGCCGTTGGTCATGGGCGATGTCGCGATCGTCGAGCGACGGACCATCCGCCTCGGCGGCGTCGCTTCCTTCGCTGCATTCCTTGCGATCGGCTGCCCGGTGTGCAACAAGGTGGCCCTGGTGCTGCTGGGGGCCTCGGGCGCGATGTCCTTCTGGGCGCCGCTGCAGCCGGTCGTGGGGGCGGCGTCGCTGGTGCTGCTCGTGATCACTGCAGCGTGGCGCCTTCGCCTGCGCGCGAGCGGCGGCGCCTGCCCGACCTGACGGAGCGTCGGGCTCCTGCGCGTCGGGCTCCTGCGCGGCCGCCCGACCTGCCGCAACCGAAGCGGGCAGGCGGCTCAGGCAGCCCTGGCCACCGGCCGCTCGGCCGCCGGGTGCTCGTCGCCGAGCGCCAGGTACAACTCCTCCTCCTGGGCCATGTGCAGCCGCAGGATCGCGTCGAGGCCGTACAGGACGCGCCGCAGGTCGGTCAGGTCCTCGGGTCCGGGGCCCTCCTCGGGGACCTCCTTCACGAGCCGGTCGACGAACCGGACCAGGTGGAAGATCTCGGTGTGGGTGCGGTGGAGCGCCGCTGTCACATCGTCGTTGCCGACCGCCTTCGCCAGCAGGGGGAACACCTCGCGGTCCTCCTCCTCCTCGTGCGGGATGAGCACCTCGACGAGGAAGGTCCTCGTCTTCTCCAGCTCTGCCCTGGCGTCCGCGGGAGGGATCGTGCCCAAGCGGTCGGCCAGCGATCGGATCCGCGCAAGGGATGGCGCAAGCTCCCGGTGCTCCTCGCGGAGATGCGCGGACAGCTCCGACCAGCCGGGAACCTTCGCCTGCTTCTCGAGTCCCCCGCCCAACGCCCGTAGCGCGTTCAGGATCACGATCACGTCGATCGCCTCCTGGATGAGCGCCCCGTACACAGGCGGGAGGACGCCGGTGGTCGCGACCAGCATCGCCACGATCGACAGGCCCATGCCCACGATGACGCTCTGCAGCGCGATCGATCGCGAGCGACGGGCGATGCGGATGGCTTCGGGGAGCCGGTCGAGCCGGTCCACGGTGATCACGATGTCCGCGGCCTCGGAGCTGGCGGTCGCGCCACGCGCACCCATCGCCACGCCGACGTCCGCGGTGGCCAGCGCCGGGGCGTCGTTGATGCCGTCGCCCACCATGACGAGCGTCCCGTCTGCTTCAGCCATCTCCTCGGCCACCGCATCCACCTTGTCGGCGGGCGTCCGCTCGGCAAGCACCGCGTCCACGCCGATCGCCGCAGCCACCATGTCGGCGACGCCGTAGTGATCCCCGGTGACCATGACCATGCGCCGGATGCCCGCCCTGCGGAGCGCACGGATCACGCGCGGCGTCTCGGGACGGATCGGGTCGTCGAGGACGAGGGCTCCCACGAGCGCGCCGTCAGCGCCCACGTAGACGCCGGTCGCGCCTTCGAGGCTCACGCGCCGCCGGACGTCGCGTGCCCAGGCGGGCAGGCCGGCGCCGCCTGTCGCGAAGTCGGCCGTTCCGACCAGGACGTCGCGCCCGTCCACCCGGCCGGTGATTCCGGCCCCCGGGATCTCCTGGACCCCGTCTGGGAGCACGAGCACCACCGACCGCTCACGGGCGCCGCTCACGATCGACGCGGCCAGGACGTGTGGTGAGACCTGCTCCAGTGAAGCGGCGAGCCGCAGGACCTCCTCTGTCGTCCGGTCCGGCGCCGCGACCACATCGGCAAGATGCGGCCGGCCGGCCGTCAGGGTCCCGGTCTTGTCGAAGAGGAGGACTCGGGCGCGGGCGATTGCCTCGAGCGCGCCGCCCCCCTTGACGATGATCCCGCGCTTGGCGGACCGGCTGATGCCGGCCACGATCGCGATGGGTGCCGCGAGGAGGAGCGGGCAGGGCGTCGCGACGACGAGCACCGACAGGGCCCGCACGGGATCACCGGAGATGATCCACGCGAGGCCCGCGATCGCCAGCGAGAGCGGCACGAACAGCAGGGCGTAGCGGTCCGCGAGTCGGACGAACGGCGCCTTCGATGATTGCGCCTCCTCGACCAGGCGCACGATGCCCGCGTACGTCGAGTGCTCGGCGGTGGCGGTGGCAAGCAGGTCGAAAGGTGGGCCCGCGTTCACGGTCCCCGAGTTGACCTGGTCACCGGCCGCACGGTCGACCAGGCGGGACTCGCCGGTCAGGGCCGCCTCATCGAGCGTCGCCGGTGTCCCGATCACGGTGCCGTCGACCGGCACCACCTCGCCCGGCTTGACCAGGATCCGGTCGCCGACGGCCACCTCGTCGACCGGCCGGTCCGCGATACCGCCATCCTCGTGGCGGTGGACGACACGAGGCGCACGCGAGATCAGCGCCGAGAGCTCGCGGTGCGCCCGCCCCTCGGCGTAGCGCTCCAGCCAGTCGCCGGTGGCCAGCATCACCGCGATGACGGCAGCGGTGAGCGCCTCCTCGAGCGCGAGTGCGCCGCCGATCGCCAGCACCGCGATGACGTCAACGCCCGCCTCCTTGCGGAGCAGGTCGCTGATGATGTGACCGAGGAGCCAGATCCCGACGACCACGGCCGGCAGCGTCCACGCCCAGAACGCGAGTGTCTCCTGGCCGGCGGCCGTGGCACCCAGGCCGAGCACCAGCCCGGCCACCGTCATCGGGAGGAGGATGCGCTCGACGATTGCGTCCACGGAGATGAGCAGGCTGCGCATCTCCCGATGCTACGGGTGATCGCGGCCGGCGCACCCGGGCCCTCTGGACCGGATGGCGGGGCGATCGGACCTCAGGTGGCCGGGTCCCGGTCCCGTCGGCGTGGCTCCAGTGTCCCAAGGAGGTCGTCCGCCCACGCCCCGACGTCGCTCCACACCCGGTCCACGCCCGCCTCGTGGAACCGTTCCGCCTCCATGGTCCCGCCGATGGCCGCGAACCGGGCTCCGGCCGCCAGCGCCATCTCCATGTCCACGAGGGTGTCACCCACGTAGACGGTGTCCCCGGCAGCGACGCCCAGCTCGTCGAGCGCCCGCACGAGACCCTCCGGGTGTGGCTTCGACCGCTCGACGGTGTCGGCGTAGAACGCCGTCTCGAACACATCCTCCATGTTCAGGCGGGCGAGGTTCGGCTCCACGACGCCCCGGGTCGAGGCCGTCACGAGACCCACTCGCACGCCATTGCGACGAAGACGGCGGAGCGCGCCCCTGGCCCAGGGCATCGCGCGAGGCCGCATGCGCGACATCTCGAGCGCCCACCGGCCGGCCATCTCGTCCCAGAGCGGCTCCGGAATCCCCAGGTCCCGGTAGCCCTGGCGCCAGTCGGGCGTGTACTGCTCGCGGAACCACTCCCGGCTCATCGTGATGCCGTAGTGCGACAGGGCGGCGACGTTCGCCCGGTAGATCATCGCCATCGTGTCCACGAGGGTCCCGTCCCAGTCGAAGACGGCGGCGGCGGGCAGCGGACGGACGGAGCGTCGGCGGGCAGGCATGGGTCGATCGTACCTAGCCCAGGACGCCCAGGATGATCGCCACGAGCCCGAACCCTCCGATCACCACTGCCGACACGACGTTCAGGCCGCGGACGACCCGTGGCGTGAGGCGGGCCCGCAGACCTGCGACGAGGCCGGTGAGCAGCGCCCACCACGCGATCGACCCGAGGAACACGCCGGCCACCACGGCGACTGCCCCATCCATGCCGCCCGTGCCTGCCCCGATGCTTGCGAACAACGCCGCGAACGAGAGGATCGTCGCGGGATTGGTCATCGTGAGGCCGTACATCGAGGCGAATCCGCCGGCCGGCGAGGCCAGGCGACGCGCGCCGGCCCGGCCGTCGGCGGCATCGACGCTGGAATCCGCCCCCGAGCCGCCGCGCAGCGCGTCGCGCATGGAGCGCACAGCCAGGAAGACGAGGACCGCACCGCCAGCGATCCCGAGGGGCCGGTCAATCCCCACGAGCAGCTCGGTGATCGCGGTGAGGCCGAAGGCGGCGACGGCGCCGTACGTGGCATCGGCAGCGGCGACACCGAGTCCTGATGCGAAGCCGTATCCCCAGCCACGGTCGATCGTGCGGCGGATGACCAGCAGGCCGATCGGCCCGAGCGCGAACGCGATCGCGAACCCGATCGCGAGGCCACGCAGGAACAGTTCGAGGGTCACGGCCGCCTCAGGCGGCCCATCGCGCGTCCAAGCCCCCTCAGGGGATGACGTATTGCGACTTCGGGGCGCCGGCCTTGCCGATCAGCACGACACCGTCGACGGCCCGGTAGCGGGTGAAGTACGTCTTCTCACGGAGCAGCCTGCCGCGCTCGTAGACGCGCACCGTGCGCCAGACGTCGAGCCCGTTGACCGGGTACTCGACGCGCATGCGGGAACCGGGCCTGAGGCTGCTGGTGTAGTCCACGCTGTCGCCCGCCTGCGTCCGGTTCCGGATCGTGGGACTGCTGATGCTGACCGTCCGCCCGTTGGGCACGCTGTACAGCTGGAACGTCACGTAGCCGAGGCTGCCCTTGCGGCTGTTGATGCCACGGATGAGCACGGGGTACTTCGTGTCGTTGGTCCAGGTCATGTCCTGGACCGAGCCGCCGCCGGACTTGAACACGGTGGCGTCAAGGCCCACCGGGTAGCGGTCGATGTAGTAGTAGTGGTTGCGCCGGGCCCCCATCTTGTAGCCGGCCCGCAGGGCGGCGTTGAACAGCGTGGTCGAGCAGGAGCAGATGCCGCCGCCGATCGCCCCGAGCGGGTCACTGCGCCCGTTGATGATCGCGTTGCCGGCCTTGAATCCGCGCGCGTAGGAGACATCCCCGACGGCCTCCCAGAAGCTGAACTTCCCGCCGGGCGGAACCACGTAGCCGTTGATGAGCTTGGCCGGGACCCAGATGTTCGCCCCGAACCCGTTCTTGACGTAGATGTGGAACATCGTGGTCCACTTCCCGCCCTTGAGCGCCCGCATCTTGGGCGCCCAGGCCGCGGCCTGGGCCGTGGTGATCTTCGGGTCGGTGGCCTTGATCGCGAGTGCGAGCTCAGCCGGGCTGGCGATCCCGGACTGGCGGGCCATCAGCTCGTCGAGGACGACCTGGCGCGTCGCCCTGACGTCGAGTTTGCGACCTTCGCGTGACTTCGAGGTGGCCACGACGCGGCTGCCCTGGAGCCGGAGACCTGCGTTGGCGGCCGCCTGGTTGACCGACTTGGCGATCGGCTTGAGGAGTGGCTCGATGCCCCCCTCGTCGAGCACCGGCACCACCCCACCGCCCGCGGGGGCGAAGGTGACCAGCTTGCGGAGCTTGTCCCCGGGGATCGTGAAGGACTTTGCCCCAAAGGCGAGCACGAGGTCTGCGCTCATGCGGTCGGCAGCGGCCACCGCCTCGTCAACGTCGGCGGTCTCGATGGTGGGGGTGATCGTGGTGAACGGGATGTCGAAGGCGATTCCAGCCGGAGCGTCGCGATCGGCAACCGCCGCGTCGACGGCAGCGAGCAGTGCTGCGGTGTCCACGACGCGCCCTTCCACCGATGGCGTGGTCTTGTACGTGCCGTCCCTATTGACGGCCAGGGTCGCATTGACCGGGGGCCGCTCGACGGTCTTGGCCGCTGCGGCAACGGCTGCCTCGAGGGCGGCGAGGTCGTGGGTGACGGCCGGCTGCAAGGTCGCGCCACGAAGCGCGGTCTGCGGCACGCCGATCAGGTCGGCGACGGGATGGCCCCGGCGGCCCTCGGCGAGCGCGGCGGCGAGCACCGCCTCGGTGTCCACGCGCCGGCCGATCTCGGCGTAGCCCACGGTGAGCGGGCCGTCGGGGCCGATCAGCGTGATGGTGCCCGAACCGTAGCCCGCGTATGCCGCCTCGATGGCCTCCGTCGCCTGGTCGGGAGTGAGCCCGGACAGGTCCGTGCCCTCGACCGTGACGCCGGGGAGAACGCGGCCCTCGTACTGCTTGCCGTAGGCGTAGAGGCCGGCGCTGCCGACCCCCACGACGAGCAGGATGCCCACGAGGAACGCGATCGCGAACTTGGCGGCGAGGCGTGATCCCTTGTGGGACGGAGCGGCAGTGGTGGTTTCGGTGGTCATCGCGACAAAACCCCGGTGGGACGGAGCCGGATCGTAGCAGGAAGGTCCGCCAAGGACCTTGAAGTCCCCCCGGTCCTCCCTGTGGCGCGCGTGCGGCGTTACTGGTTGCGGGGCAGGAGCACCACGCGCCGGTTCGGCTCCTCGCCGATCGACTGGGTGGCGACGCCGGGGTTGTCGCGCAGGGCGAGGTGGATCCAGCGGCGCTCCAAGGCCGGCATCGGCTCCAATTGGAGCATCTTGCCGGTCTCGACCACTCGCTCGCCGGCGCGGGTCGCAAGGTCGACGAGTTGGCGCTCGCGGCGCCCGCGGTAGTCCTCGACGTCCACGAGCACGCGGGTCCACTGCCCCGTGCGGCGCGACAGCATGAGGTTCACGAGGTGCTGGAGCGCGGACAGGCGCTCGCCTTTCCGGCCGATGAGGGAGCCGAGGGCCTCGCGGTCCGCGTCCTCGCCGACCACGTTGAGACGGCTGGTCTCCCCCTCGCGGATCTCCACCCGGACCCCCTCGAAGCCGAGATGGCCCATCAGCGTCTCGAGGATCTCCTTGCCCGCGGCAAGCGCCTCGGGTGTGGCGTCAGCGGCTTCGAGCTCGGCCCGCTCCATCGCGAGCGAGCCGCGGGCAGTGGTCACCGCCGCAACCTCGGCTGCGGAGAGCTCCGACCCACCGCGAGCCGGGCGCCCGGCTTCGGGCCGGGTGCCGCCCCGGTCGTCGCGGCGCGGGCCGCGGTCGCTGAGGCCGCGGTCATCACGGCGCGGGCCGCGGTCATCACGGCGCGGGCCGCGGTCGCTGTGGCCGCGGTCGCTGTGGCCGCGGTCATCACGGCGCGGGCCGCGGTCGCCGCCCTGGTCCCGGTCGCCGTACTCGCGACGCGGCCGGTCCTCGCGCGGCGGGGGCGCAGGCAGGGGCTTGGACTCGGCGGCCTCGCGCTTCGGCGCGGCACCACCGAGGGCGCTGCGCGGCGCGGCGACGATGCGGGCGGGCTCTGCGCCCATGCCCAGCACGCCGCGGCTGCCCGGGGTGAGGATCTCGAAGTCGAGATCGCCGAGCCCGACGGCGAAGGCATCACAGGCGGCCTTGATGGCCTCCTCGACGGACTTTCCGGTGAATTCCTGGTACTCGCTCATGTCAGCGCCGCCTCCCTCGTCGGGCGTTTTGGGATCTGCGTTTGGGCCGGATCGTCGACTGGGCCGACGCATCGCGGTTGAGCTCGGAAGCGCTCGCGGCCTCCGTCGGGGTCGTGTACTTGGGCTCCGGGATGGTCACGTGGTAGCGCGGCCGGTACTCGGCCGCCCGTCTCGGGTACCGGCCGAACAGCGGGAAGGTCCCGCCGAAGCCCACCACGAGGAACTGCTGGAAGACCTGGATCACGGACGAGAAGATCCAGTAGAGGAACAGGCCGGCCGGCAGCATGCCGCCGTAGATCAGCGAGATGAAGGGCAGGAAGTAGGCCATCTGCCGCTGCACCTTGACGTTGGGGTCGTCGGCCGTGCGCGGGTCCTGCGGCGCCAGCGCCTGGCGCGAGGCGACCAGCTGCACGAGTGCCGACATGATCGCCAGGATGCTGATCCCGAACCCGAGGATCGACAGGCCGGTGGTCTGCGGCTCTGGGATGCTCCAGTTGATCCCGAAGGCCATCGGGTCCAGGCAGGGGTTGGTGACCTGTCCCGCGGCGTTGTAGACAGGCGCCGCATCGCACGTGATACCGAAGATCTCGGCGAAGTTGATTCCGAAGACCTGCAGCATCGGCGTGATGTCGTAGTTGGAGAGGCCCTGGCTGATGACCGAGTACATCGGGATCAGCAGGCCCATCGTCAGCAGCGCCGGCAGGCAGCCGGCCGCCTGGTTGATGCCGCGCTGCTTGTAGAACTCCGACACCGCCTGCTGGGACTTGACGCGGTCGCCCTTGTACTTGGCCTGGATCGCCTTGACCTCGGGCAGGAGCAACTGCGTCCTGCGCGTCGACACGAGCTGCTTGGTGGTGATCGGGGTCGTGAGCAGCTTGATCGTGACGGTCAGCAGGATGATGGCGACGGCGATGTTGCCGGTCAGCGTGTCGAAGCCGACCATCGTGATGAACAGCGCCTGGAAGACCGGTGTGAACAGCCATGCGATCGTGTCGATCGGGTTGGCGCCCGGAACCGCCGGTGCCAGCGGCAGCTGGGGAGTGGGCGTCGGCGTGGGCGCCTGCGTGGCGCCGGGCGCCAGGGCCTGGCCGCAGGCCGAGACCACGAACGCGAGCAGCAGCACGAAGAGCAGCGGCGCAAGCCGGACGAGAGTTTCCTTGGTGCGGATCGTCACGCGCGTCTTCTATCCATTCACGGAACCGGGTCGTAGCCGCCCGGATTCCAAGGGTGACACCGGCCGATGCGCTTGGCTCCCATCCAGCTGCCGCGCCACAGCCCGTATTTCTGGATCGCCTGCTCGGTGTAGCGACTGCACGAGGGCTCGAATCGGCACGACGAGGGGACGAACGCGAACAGGAGGCGGTAGAGGCGGATGAGCCTCACCCCGATCCAGACGCCGATCCCCTTCACGTTTCGCTCGAGCCTCCGAGCACCCCTCCCGAACGGAGGACCCGCCGGATTGCCCCGACCAGTGCGTCCTGGTCGGCTTCGACGATCGCTGGCCGGGCGATGATGAGGACGTCCCAGCCTGGCTGGAACGAGGGCGCCATCACCCTGAGCACCTCGCGGATCCGGCGTCGGACGCGGTTCCGGACCACGGCTCCTCCGAGCCGCTTGCCGGTCGCGAGCCCGAACCGGGCCTGGTCAAGGTCTGTCCGGACGAACCGTCCGACCAGCAGGGGGTGGCTTCTCACGACGCCGCCCTCCGCCAGCCTGGCGAAATCGCCCGGGCGGGAGAGCATGACGAGTCGCAGCGGGTTGTGACTGCGCTCGCCGGTCAGATGGTCAGCTTCTGCCGGCCCCTGACGCGACGCGCAGCGAGAACGCGGCGCCCGCCCGGGGTCTTCATGCGGGCGCGGAACCCGTGCTCCTTCGCGCGATGGCGCTTCTTGGGCTGGAATGTCGGCTTGCCCATCGGGACTGTCCGTGATCCTCTCCATCAGCCTTGGGACCCGGAAACTCCGACCCCTAGAGGCACGCAACGCGCCGGGCGCCCGAAAGCGCGACGGCGCGTGTTCGTCAGCGGCGATCATATGGCCGCTCCCGAAGGAGTGTCAAACATCGCGCGTGGGGGAGAAGGGCCTGGGGCACCGCCACAGAGGTCTCCTGCCGCGGGCCGCGGGCCGCCCGAACCGCCAGATGCAACGCTGTCCCCGGCCCCATCGTAATACTCCCCTGGGGTATTCGTGAATCGCCTTGCAGGGGCCGTCCGGAGGGGTGTATTGTTCGGCAGCCCTGAGGCGCCGGGATCGCCAAAGGACTCCCTCCGGGGAGTCTCGGAGCGGCTCGGCAGGGGCGTCGGCAGGCGCCGTCTCGCGGTTCCCTGGAACCAGGTCCGCGGTCGGCCGTACCCATCGATATCCGTGTAGTCCAGGATCCGATCGAACGAATGGACGCGAAGCAGGTCTGGCGGGCGGCCCTTGGGGAGCTGCAGGTTTCCCTTTCGCCTGCCAACTATGAGACCTGGCTCCGCGACACCCGTCTCGTCGAGGTGGATGACCAGCGGTTCAAGATCGCGGTCCCCAACGGGTTCGCCAAGGACTGGCTCGAGACCCGGTACCGCTCCCTGATCTCGCAGACACTGGCCCGTGTCGTCGGGTACAGCGTCCAGGTCGAGTTCGTCGTGATCGGCGCGGCGGACGCCCCGGAGCAGGCCCCGGCGGTCGCCGCGCAGCCCGTGCGCCTCGAGCCCACCCGGGTCGGCGCCCCAGAGGGCCCGGCCGGCGGTGCGACCTACCTGAACGCCCGCTACACCTTCTCGAACTTCATCGTCGGGTCGGCCAACCGGCTGGCCCACGCCGCGTCGCTCTCGGTGGCCGAGCGTCCGGGCCACGCCTACAACCCGCTGTTCCTGTACGGCGGCGTCGGTCTCGGCAAGACACACCTGATGCACGCCATCGGCAACGCGGTCGCGACCAGGTTCCCGCGCAAGCGCGTGCTGTACGTCACGTCCGAGAAGTTCACCAACGAGTTCATCACCTCCATCCAGCAGGGCCGGATCGACGAGTTCCGCGCCCGCTATCGCAGGATCGACCTGCTCCTGATCGATGACATCCAGTTCATCGCGGACAAGGAGCGGACGCAGGAGGAGTTCTTCCACACGTTCAACACGATCCACGAGGACGGCAAGCAGATCGTGCTGTCCTCGGACCGGCCGCCCAAGGCGATCCTCACCCTGGAGGAACGGCTCCGCTCGCGCTTCGAGTGGGGGCTGATCGCCGACCTGACCGCCCCGGACCTCGAGACGCGCATCGCCATCCTGCGCGCCAAGGCCGAGGAGCAGGCGATGCCCATCGCGTCGGACGTGATCGAGTTCGTCGCCCGCAAGGTCGTCTCGAACATTCGCGAGCTCGAGGGCGCGCTCAACCGGATCGTGGCCTACGCGAACATGAACGCGAGCCCGGTCACGATCGAGCTGGCCCAGGCGGTCCTCGTCCAACGTCCTCTACAACCCCAAGAAGCGCCAGGTGACCCCGGAGCGGATCGCGCAGACGGTGTCGGAGTACTACGGCGTGGGCCTCGATGCCCTCAAAGGGCAGAAGCGCGAGAAGACCATCGTCATGCCGCGCCAGATCGCGATGTTCCTGATGCGCGAGGAGACCGATGTCTCGCTGCTGCGCATCGGCGCCGAACTGGGAGGCCGGGACCACTCGACGGTCCTGCACGCCTGCGACAAGATCAACCGCGAGATGCAGGTCAACGACGAGCTGCGGCGCGAGGTCGCGGCGGTCCGCGAGCTCATTCACTCCGAGTAGCTCCCTCCGGCGGATCTCGGAGGGGCATGTCCTGCCGAGTCCGTGGCCTCGGATCGTCCGATCGAGATGCCGCCCTTGAACACCGCGGACCGACTCGGCTTGGAGTCACCAGGGGGCGTGCCGTGCGAGGGATTGGTAGCGAGGTCGAGGTGCACGCCGATCGCGTGCGGGGCGGCCGCGCCGGTGACCCCCACGTGGATCAGGCAGGACGCGCGCCCGTGGCGGCAGGACGCCCGGACCGTGGACGGCGCCCCGAATTCCGGTGGACAACCCGCCTTCAGCGTGGACGGTGGGGGTGCATGCCGGGGACCGGTCTGTGGGCAGCTCGGCCCCTTTCGGGAGCCTCTGTGGGGAGGTGATGAGGCGCCGGTGATTCATCCACGGCACAATCCCCATGTCATCCCCGGGTCGCTCCACGCTGGTCCACCGCCGGCGGGAGGTCACCAACACCGTCGCTCCGCACGATTGAGCGCGACGATCCACACGATCCACGGCAATATGACGGTGATGACGGAATGAGAAGATAGGGACGTCCACCCAGAGACCACACCGCGGGGCGGTCCCGCGCGACGCCCGGACCGGGACCCGGACGATGCGCCGATTTCTCGGGCCGCCGGACCGTCCGCTCAAGATGGAGACCAACTCGACGTGAAGCTCTCGGTCATGCAGGAGAACCTCGCACGCGGCCTCTCGGTCGTGTCGCGGGCCGTGTCGAGCCGCAGCACTCTGCCGGTGCTCGCCAATGTCCTTCTCCGGACGGAGGACGCCGGCCTGAAGCTGACCGCGACCAACCTCGAGATCGGCATCACCTACTGGGTTCCCGGCAAGATCGAGACCGATGGCGCCACCACGGTCCCCGCACGCCTCCTGACGGACCTGGTCAACAGCCTGCCGGGCTCCGAGCGAGTCGACCTCGAGCTCCAGGGCACCGACACGCTGCACATCCGGGCCGGGCGCTTCGCAACCCATGTGCGGGGCATCGACGCCGACGACTTCCCGGCGATCCAGACCGCCGGCGAGCGCCCCACGACCCGCATCAGCCAGAAGGTCCTCAAGAAGGCGCTCGAGGAGACGACCTTCGCCGCAGCCAGCGACGAGGCCCGCCCCATCCTGACGGGTGTCCTGGCGAAGTTCGACGGCAGCCGGCTCACCCTGGCCGCAGCCGACAACTACCGGATCGCCGTGCGCACTGTCGACATCATCGATGCAGTCGAGTCGGTGGCGGTCGTGATTCCCGCCCGCGCCCTCGGAGAGCTCGGCCGGATCATGTCGGACACCGACGATCCCGTGGAGCTGGTGCTTGCCCAGGCGCGCAACCAGGTCCTCTTCCACCTCGAGGGGATCGACCTCGTCAGCCGCCTCATCGACGGCCAGTTCCCCAACTACCAGCAGGTCATCCCGGCCGGGTACGGGACGCGAGCGGAGTTCGACCGCGAGGAGCTCCTCCGGGCCGTGCGGCCGGCGGCGCTGATCGCCTCGTCGTCGGCCAACATCGTCAAGGTCCAGGTGGGTGGCGACGGGGCCGGCATCACCGTGACTGCCACGGCCGAGGTCGGTGACTACACCGGCGAGGTCGAGTCCACCGTCGAGGGCGACGCAACCACCATCGCGTTCAATGCCCGCTACCTCAACGACGTGCTGTCCAACGTCTCGGCGGAGCGCTTCTCGCTCGAGCTCAACGGGCCCCTCTCGCCGGGCGTCTTCCGGCCGGTGGGTGACGGGGACTACATCCACGTCGTGATGCCCGTCCGGACGACCTCCTGACGGACCTGCAGCCCGGCCTCGCCAGCGCCGCGCCCGACGCCCCGATCCTGCGGGGCATCACCATCCGCGACCTTCGCGGGTATCCCGCGATCGACGCCGTCTTCGAGCCGGGCCCGCAGCTCGTCTGGGGCGCCAACGCCGCCGGCAAGACGAGCCTGCTCGAGGCGATCGTCCTGCTGGCCTGGGGCCGCAGCCACCGCACGAGCACCGAGGGCGAGATCGTCCGCTGGGGACAGGAGCTGGCGCGGGTCGAGGCGCGCGTGGGCCGCGCGGACACCCTTCCGGAGGAGCGCGACGCGGTCGAGGTCGCCCTGGTCCGGACCGCCAGCGGCGGTGCCCGCAAACGCATCCGGGTGAACGGCGTCGCCCGGCGCGCGGGCGCGCTGCACGGGGTGCTGCGGACCGTCATGTTCGCGCCGGAGGACATGCTGCTCGTGGCAGGCTCCCCGTCGCTGCGGCGCGAGGCGCTCGACCGGCTCGCCGGGGAACGGTCGCCGCACTACGGGCGTGACCTGGCCACGTACGGTCGCGCGCTCCAGCAGCGCAACGGGCTGCTGCGGGCGATCCGCGAGGAGCAGGCGACGCGGGCCGAACTCCGCTTCTGGGACCAGACCATGCTCGATGCCGGGACGGCCGTCCGGGAGGCACGGATGCGGCTGCTGGCCGACCTGGCGGGGCCGCTCGCGGCAGCCCACGCGGAGATCGCGCCTGACGAGGCGGCTGACGCCCCGCTGCACGTGACGTACAGCACGAACGCCCCGCAGCATGACGGCGAGTCGGTGCGGGACGCTCTCGCACGACGCCTGGCCGAGACCGCCGACAAGGAGGTCTGGAACGGGACCACCCTGATCGGTCCGCACCGCGACGACCTGGTGTTCGAGATGACAGGCCGGTCCCTGGCCACCTTCGCCAGCCGGGGCCAGCAGCGAACGGCGATCCTCGCCTTCAAGCTCGCGGAACTGGACCTGTTGACGGCGCTGGACGGCCGCCCGCCACTCCTGCTCCTCGACGACGTCTTCTCGGAGCTCGACCCCGACCGCCGGGCCCACCTGGTCCGCCGCATCACGGGACTTCCGCAGGCCTTCGTGACGACGACCACGCTCGAGGACATCGATCCGGCCCTGCGCTCGGTGGGGACGGCGTGGGCCGTGACGACCGGGGCCGACGGCACGTCACGACTGGCCCGGGACGACCGCCCGTGACCGACGGCGGGCGCGAGCGGGCACGGGACCCCGAGTCTCCGGCGAGGCGCCGACGCCCCGACCGCGTGGGCGACCTGCTGCCAGAGGCCGCCCGGGCGCTCGGCCTGGAACAGGAGCTGCGGCTCGCCCGTGCCGTCACCACGTGGGATGCCCTGGTCGCCGAGCTCGTCCCACCGGCTGCCGGAGCGTGCCGCCTCGTCCGGGTCGATGCCGACGCCATCGTCGTGGCAGCGGGCGAGCCCATCGTGGCCGCCGACTTGCGCCTGCGCGCGACCGAGCTGCTCGATGCGTTCGCCCGGGCGCCAGGCGGCGCCCGGGTCCGGTTCCTCCGCCTGACCGGGGACGTTGGCGCCGGAGGCGGGCCCCAACGGCCCCCCCGCGTATAATCCACGTCCCGTCGCTCCGTCTCCCGGCGGGCATCGCGCGTCACGCCTGTACCACGGCGCGCGTCGGTCACCGCATGAGGCACCCGTCTTGGCCGTCCGTCTCCAGCTGAAGCTCGGCGCCGTCACCGAGCAGGACAGGCTCCCCGACTCACCCGACACGATCGTGGTGGTCGAGCCGTCCGTTGGCTCGGTGGGCCGCACGAAGGGCAACCTGTACCTGCTCGTCACCTCCAAGACCGCGAGCCCCAAGGCCCGCGAGGCGACCCGCATGATCGCGGACACGATCCGCAACGAGTACTACTACGACGAATCGGCCGGGATCCGGCAATGCCTGACCAAGGTGCTTGGTGTCGCCAACAAGCGCCTCGCCCACCAGCGGGACAAGCTCGGCCTGGGCCACCAGAGCGACGGGGCGGGACCCATCGGCGTTGCCGTCGCCGTCGTCCGCGGCCGAGAGCTCTACGTCGCGACAGTGGGTCCCGCGGAGGCCTACCTGATCCGCCAGGCGCGCCTCTCGACGCTCCCGGACCCGAACGCCGAGCGCGGCCTGCCGTCGGAGGGCCTGGAGCCCGAGGTCTGGCGGGGCGAGCTCAACGTCGGCGACTCGCTGTGCCTGGTGTCACGCAACGTCGTGGGCAGGATCGGCACGGACACGCTCAAGGACGCCCTCGTCACCCTCCATCCGCAATCGGCGATCGAGCACATCCACGCGCGCTTCGCGGCTGCCGACGGGACGGGCTCCGACGGGGTCTTCGCGTTCGAGGCCGCCGAGGTGGGCGCGACCTTCAAGCAGAAGACGCTGGTCCCGGTCCGGCCGGCGGAGCCGCTCGCCGGGGCGCCCGACAAGTCGCCGATCCCGCTCGCGGACGGCGTGACCGCCGGTGCGGCCGCCGTCACGGCGACCGCAGGCAAGGCCAAGGCCACCGCCGGCAGCTCGGCCGGACGCGCCGTCGGCAGGGTGCAGGACCTGCTCCCGAGGCGCAAGTCCGCTTCCGGCAAGGTCACGCCTGCATCCAGCCGCGCGGAGACGCAGCGGCGGGCGGCCGTGGCCCTGCTGGCCTTCATCGGCATCGCCGGCGCACTCGTGCTGTCCGTCTACGCGTTCGGCGGCCAGAAGTCGCCACCCGGCGCGATCGAGTCGCTCAACGCCGCCGAGGTGGCGTTCACCGAGGCCGTCGAGGCCGTCGAGGGCGTGAGCGGGCCCGGCATCGACCTCATCGCGGACGATCCCTCCAGGGCCCTCGAGATGCTCACCGAGGCCTACGCGAAGCTCGACGAGGCCGTTGCGAAGGGCTACCCGCAGGGCCAGGTCGACGAGCTGCGGGCGACGGTGATGGAGGGCCTGGACCGGCTCTACGGCGTCGTACCAGTGGCGCGCGAGCCACTGTTCGAGTTCCCGGCCGACAAGCCCGTCGCGCTGGCCGGCCTGGTCCGCGGAGGCTGACGGACGCCCCCTACGTCCTCGACACCGCGAACAAGACCGTCTGGCGGATCGATCTCGCCAAGCGGACGGCCACCCCCATCCTGACGAGCGGCGACAAGGCGAAAGGCGGCAAGGTCGCCGACCCGGCCTTCATCGCGACCGGCGGTCCGGACGTGCTGGTGCTCGACGCCAAGAACCAGCTCTGGCGCTGGCGCCCGGCCAACAACAAGGGCAAGGGCACCCTCGTCAAGGTCGACGTGGCCGGCTCGGCCTCCTGGGGCAACGACATCAGGGCGATCGACACGTTCGTCGCGAACTTCGATGCCGCCTTCTACAAGCTCTACGTCGTCGACGAGTCCGAGCAGAACATCATGGTCCTGGAGCCTGCCAACGACGGTTCCGGCTACCCCGTGAAGCCCTCCGGCCGGCTGCCGACCAACCGCCCGGTCGACGGCATCACCGACCTGCTGCTCGACGGCGACATCTACGTCGCGGAGAATGGCGAGGTGGCGCGCGTCATCCCGGCCAACTCGTGGGACGCCGAGATGCCCAAGGACACGCAGATCCGGCCCGAATCCTTCCTCACGCTGCTCGCCTCGCCGGACAGGCCCGGCAACGAGTCCAGCAGGCGGGCCGGCCCCATCTACGCGTACGACCGCGTCAACGCCCGCCTCATCGCCTTCGACAAGGCCACCGGCGACTACGTGTCCCAGTTCCGCCTGGTCGGTGACGATCCGGCCTGGGAGGACCTGCAGGGCATGGTGATCATGCCCGGAGCCGATGCCGAGGCCCCGGCCCTGATGTGGTGGATCAACCGCACCGGCCTCCACACGACGACGCTGGTCGAGGCCGACGCCCCGACGCCCACCGCCGCGCCGTCCGCGAGCCCACGGCCGAGCCGACTGCCACCCCGAAGCCGACGAAGAAGCCGAAGAAGACCCCCAAGCCGTGATCCCGGCGGGGCGCCGGTGATCCCGCTCCGCGACGCCGTCCCGCCGAGGCGCACGCCCTTCGTCACGCTCGCGATCATCGCCCTGTGCCTCGCCGGGTTCGCGGTGGAGCTGGGGGTCGAGGCGACCGGCGGCGACCTCGCGCTCGAGGACTTCTTCTACGCCTGGGGCTTCATCCCGGTCGACTTCTGGGCCGCCGTGGAGTCCGGCGACTGGCGCAGTCCGGCGGTCGCCCACATCTTCACGTCGATGTTCCTCCACGGCGGCTGGCTCCACCTGCTGGGCAACATGCTCTACCTGTGGATCTTCGCCAACCGCCTCGAGGACGGGATCGGCCACGTGCCGTTCCTGGTGCTGTACCTGGCAGGCGGGACCGTGGCGGCGGTGGGGCATGCGCTGGCGGACCCCGCGTCCGGCATCCCGGCGATCGGTGCGTCTGGAGCGATCTCCGCGGTGCTGGGGGCGTACCTCGTGCTCTATCCGAGGGCCAGGATCCAGTCGCTCGTCTTCCTCGGCTTCTTCTACCAGCTGATCGCCGTGCCCTCGGTGCTGGTGCTGGGCTTCTGGTTCTTCCTCCAGCTCATCGACGGCGTGGCAGCCCTCAACGCGACCGACGTGGCGACGGGCGGCGTCGCCGTGTGGGCGCACATCGGCGGGTTCGTCGCGGGCCTGGTCGCAGGACTGTCCGTGCTGCTCTTGCGGATACCGGTCCGGTACCTGCGAAGGCGGCGCGCCGCGAAGGTGGGATAATCGACGCATGTCCGACAGTCGCGCGCACGAGATCGAGATCGTGGTCGAGAGCGTCCGGGTCCACATGCGGACCGGGCGCCACGTGCTCCTCATGAAGGAGGTCGGCCTCGGCCGGATCCTGCCGATCTGGATCGGGCAGTGGGAGGCGCAGGCGATCGCGATGCGGTTGCAGGGGATCGCATCGGAGCGGCCGCTGACGCACGACCTGTTCCTGGCCACCCTGGAGGAGCTGGGGGTGCACCTGGAGCGGGTCGTGATCACCTCGCTCGCGGACGAGACGTTCCATGCGGTCCTGGTCCTCGAGGCGGCCGACGGCCCCCACGAGGTGGATGCGCGCCCGTCCGACGCGATCGCGCTGGCCGTCCGGGAGGAGTGCCCGATCTTCGCCGCCCCGGCGGTGCTCGATCAGGCAGCCGCCCTGCCCGATCCGGACGGCTCCGGGCGAGGACGACGACGCCGACGGCGACGAGGAGGCGGCAGGCGCGGCCCGCGGCGAGCGCGAGGCGCGGCGGGCGCGCCTGAGCGCAGGATCGCTGGAGGCGACCGGCGAGCGCCTGGACCCGACGAAGCTGTCGGTCTTCCGGGACTTCGTGAACTCGCTGGACATCGAGGGCGACCAGCGGGGGTCCTGAACCCGGGAGCTACTCGCCCAGGATCGGCCGGCCCCGGCGCAACGCCTGGTCGTGGTTTGCCCAGAGGCGCAGCCGCGTCATCCAGAAGTCCTTCACGGCACGCCAGATCACGGACGGCTTCGCGCCGGTGGGCGACCCGGCCGTACGTGGATAGTGCGGCACCCCGACCTCCGCGATCGACCTGCCCCGCTGGAGTGTCTTGATGAGCAACTCGGCGGAGAAGAACGCGCCGCCCGATTCGACGCGCACACCCTCGAGCGCCTCGCGCCGGAAGAGCTTGGCCGCGCAGTCCACGTCTCGCACCTTGAGGCTATAGAAGATCCGGTTGGCGAGCTTGTAGGTGCGGGCGTAGGCGATCCGGATGAACGGGTCGGCGCGCTTGATGCGGTAGCCGACGACGACGTCAGGGTGGTCCGCCTCCGCCATCCGGGCCGTGAGCCGCGACAGGTCCGCGATCCGGAACTGGCGGTCGCCATCGGTGAAGGCGAGCAGCTCGTAGCGGGAGGTCTCGAATCCCGAGCGAAGGGCGCCGCCATAGCCGCGGTTCGGGTTGTGGTGGACCACCCGCACGACGTCCGGGTGCTCGGCGGCGAGGCGGTCGGCGATCTCGCCGGTGCGGTCCTTCGACCCGTCGTTCACGGCGATGATCTCGAAGGTCTCGGCGAGGGCCGGCAGCGCCTCGAGGGCCTCGGCCACCAGCGTCTCGATGTTCTCCTCCTCGTTGTGGGCCGGGAAGAAGAAGGACAGACGGGCGACCCGGGCCGGGGCACCGGCAGCGGGATCGGTCATGGCGGGGTCTCCAGGTGGTCCGTCGGGCGGGGTTGCGTCGGCACGCTCGTGACGGGCTCGATCCTATGGCGTCGGGCGGTGCCGTGCACGCGGCGAGCGCGACCGGCCTACCAGCCCAGGATCTGGCCCCAGATGACGCCCCATGCATTGACCAGCAGGCCCGCCACGACGAGGACCCAGGCGATCACCCGGGGTCGCCCGTCGACGCGGGCAGCCCCCAGGGCGACCATCGGCAGCAGGAACGGGATGAAATCCAGCGAGAACCGGTAGCCCCATTGCACCCAGCCCTGCGAGAAGTGGGCGAGGTTGAACAGGGCGATGATGACGACGGCCGCGCCACTTCCGATCGAGAGGCGGGCGAACCCGCGCTGGGCGAACGCGAACAGCGCCAGGAGCAGGCCGGGGGCCGACAGGAGGATGCTGGTGCCGATGTCGACGGGCATCGCCCACGGGCAGTTGATGTCGAACAGGGAGCGGGGCGCCCCGGGGGCCGTGCACAGGTAGACCGTCTCACCGAAGCCGAGGGTGTTGGGCTTGACCTCGGGCAGGATCGCCGGCAGCGCGCCGAACATGATCGCGATGTTCTGGGGGATGTAGCGCAGGTCCTCCACGGACCACTCCGGGTTGTAGCCCAGCGTCCCGTAGCCGTTCGCCTCGAGCTGGTACTGGTAGTCGTAGCCCGGGTGCAGGAACGAGCCGGTGCTGGCGTAGGTGTAGAGCAGGAGGGCGGCGACCGGGATCAATCCTCCGGCGCCCGCGGAGACGAGCCGCCGAAGCCGCGAGCCGCCGCCGCCCACGAAGATGAAGAACGGTGCGGCGAAGATCAGCGGCAGCCGGGCGGTGACCGCGATTCCGAGCAGGAGCCCAACCACGACCTGGGAGCGGTCCAGGGGCCACGCCTGGGAGCGCAGGCGGGCAAGGAGCGAGTCACCCACCCCGGCGTCCTCCATCCGCCCGGCGTCGCGGTCGTCCTCGTCCCAGGGGTCCTCGTCGGCTGCGAGCGGATCGTGGCGCAGGGCGACCCCCACCGCGAGCATCCCCAGGTTCACGGCGACCAGGTGCGCGAGATACCAGGTGCTCCCCACGGCGGCCGCCCACCACCAGACGGTGCCGGTCGCGAACAGGATCGTCGTGAGGGCCCGGACCGCCGTCCGGATGCGCAGGCCGCCCAGCATCCACCAGGTCGCCAGGACGCCCAGGCCGCCCAGGATGATGGCGATGGACTCCTGGTCCGTGGTCAGGCCCCACAGCGCCACGAACGGGAGCAGCACGAGGGCCGGCAGCGGAGGGAACGGCAGGAGCGCGCGGCCCGTCGGGTTGCCATCGGCGTCGAGCACGGGGAAGACGTCGTTGAAGTACGCGTTGCCCGGCTGGCCGTTCGCGCCCTCGACCGGGAACGGGATCCAGTCCCGGCCATGCAGGAAGGCGTCGGCCTGCCACACGAAGTGGTTGTAGGAGTTCCAGTGGTCGGGGTTCGAGAGCCAGTAGACGACCAGTGCGCCGAGAGCGATGGCGATGCCCACGGCCCATGCGGTGATGCGGGCGCCGGATCCGGCGTCCTCGAGGGCGGGCTGATCGGGTGAGGGGGACCCCTCGGCTATACTCGGCGGCACCTTCAACGCTGCGTAGGAGGCTCCCGTGACCGCTCTGGGTTCGGGTGTGCCCGACCGGGAGACGATTTCGGACGACGCCCCCCGGCGAGGCATCGGCCGTGACATCCTGACCGTCCTTGTGATCGGCCTGGTGTTCCGGCTGATTCTGGCATATGCGATCCCTGGACTCCGGGGCTCCGGGTTCGACACCGACCTCAACCTCTTCCGGTACTGGGCGGAGACGCTTGCCGCGAACGGGCCATGGGGCTTCTACGCGGCGGCGTCCTACGCGGACTACACGCCCGGGCTACCTGTACGCGCTCTGGGCCGTCGGCGTCGTCGGGGAGTGGCTGGGCGGCGTCGGGGACCTGATCAAGATCCCGGCGATCCTCACCGATATCGCGATGGGCTACCTCGTGTGGTCGATGGCGATGGAGCTGGGGGTGACGCGCAAGCGCGCCGTCCTTGCTGCGGCGATCGTGATCTTCAACCCCGTGACCTGGTTCGACTCGGTCATCTGGGGCCAGGTGGACAGCTTCGGCACGGTGTTCCTGCTGCTCTCGATCCGGGAGCTGTGGCGCGGCCGGAGCGAGCGGTCGGCCGTCTTCGCCGTGATGGCCGCGATCACGAAGCCGCAGCTCGCGATCCTGATCCCGATCGTGGCGCTGGTCGTGATCCGGCGCTCGCTGTGGCCGAAGGGGGCGTGGGGCGACGAGATCGCCCCGCGGATCAGGGGCTTCGCGTGGGAGCGCAACCTGACCGGCTGGATCCGCATCCTGACAACGGGCGTGGCCGGCTTCGTGACCGCCGTGCTGCTTGCGCTGCCGTTCGGCCTGACGGTGCTGGTGCCGATGGCCCAGCCGCCGTTCGTGGACTCGTCGCTCCTGCGGCTGATCACGTCGACGGCGGGCGTCTACCCGTACCTCACGGTCAACGCGTACAACATCTGGGCCCTGTTCCCGGTGGACGGCAGCAGCATGGCCACCGGTGGTGGCTGGCTGTTCGACTCGGCAGCGCCCGACGCGGCGGCCTGGGGCCAGATCGGCCCGTTCCCGGCAGCGGCGATCGGCGCCATCCTGCTCCTGGCGGTGGCGGCCCTGGTCGCCGTCGCCGTCGCGCGGAGACCCGACCGGCTCACCATCCTCGTCGGCACCTGCGTGATCGCGTTCGCCTTCTTCGCCGTGCCGACCCGCGTGCACGAGCGGTACCTCTTCCCGCTGTTCGGGTTGGCGGGCATCCTGATCGCGTTCTCATGGCGCTGGCGTATGGCCTACCTCGCGGCATCGATCGCGACGTTCCTGAACATGTACGTCGTCCTGACGACGCTCTACGGCGACATGAACCCCGGCGTGTCCGACTGGCTGGGGATCGGGGAGTGGATCCGCTCGCCGTTCGGGGTGACGGTGGTGGCGCTCCTCCACACGGCGGCGTTCCTGTGGGCGCTGGCCCAGTTGCGGCCGAAGGCGCGCAGGACGCTCGCAACGGAGCTCGCGACCGGGCGGGTCGAGGAGGCCGTGCTCGAGGCGGACTACGCCGAGAGCCACGTGCCGGTGCCCCACGCGCTGCCGGAGGGTGCCGTCGTGACACGGACGGAGCTGTCCGGCGCCGGTGCCACGGCCGCGGGTGCCACGGCCACGGGTGCCGCGCGCCGCGGGTGCCACCGCCGCAGGTGCCACCGGCCGCGGGGGCCACCGCCACGGCCGTGGAGGCGTCGCGGCCGGCATCCGCGCCCGGCAAGGCGCCGGCCCTCGTCCCGGCGTGGTACGACCGGCCATCCTGGACGCAGCTCGGCCCGATCGCGTGGCTCCGGGCCAGGCTCAACGAGACGCCCATCCGCCCGGATCGATCCGGCGACCTCGACCACGAGCGGCACGGCCGCATCGACAGGCTCGACGTGCTCCTCGTGGTCGTGTTCATCGTGGCCACGCTCTTCCTGCGGGGCTACCGGCTGGCCGAGCCCGCCCGGATGCACTTCGACGAGGTCTACCACGCCCGGACCGCGACCGAGTTCCTCCAGGCGTGGCGCTACGACATCTCCCACAACATCTACGAGTGGACGCACCCGCATCTCGCGAAGTACCTCATGGCGGGCGGCATCGTCGCCTTCGCCGGGCAGGACGTCGCGTCCTCGTCGGAACTGGGCGTCCCCGTCCGCGACGCCGCGACCGAGCCCCGGCGTGAGGATCCAACCGCCAGCGGCACGCGCTCCGGGGACCGGCTGTGGGTCACCACCGGGTCCCAGCTCATCGCCTACGACCTGGAGTCCCGGGCGCTCCAGTGGCAGTTCGAGCTGCCCGGCGCGTCGGCCGTCACGTTCGATGAGGGCTCGCTCCAGCTCCTCGTGGGCACCGATGCGGGCTCCATCCTGACCCTCGACACGACGCAGCTGGACGGGGCTACCGGCGACCCGGGCCTGCCGCCCGTGGAGCTGGTCCCGGTCACGACGCTCGAATCGGCGGTCCACCGGCTCACCGCGTACGAGGATGGCGGGCACGCGGCTGCCCTCACGGCGGGCGACACCGTGACGGTCGTGGACCTCGGCACGAGCGAGATCACGGGCTCGACCGTCGTGGAGGGCGCCGCCGCCATGGTGCCCGTCAGCGGCATCAACGGGATCATCGTCCGGCCCTCCGAGGTCGCCGACCCCGCGGCAGCGGCAGCGGAACTCGTCGCCGCGCTGGGCGGCGTCATGGCCGATTACGAGGAGCAGCTCGCCCGCACTGACACCGAGATGCTCGTGCTGGACGCGGTCCTGACCGAGGATGCGCGCACGACGCTCGACACGGCGATCGCGGATGGCCGCCTGGCGGGCGTGGAGATCGGCCCGGTGGGCACGGTGGCGGTGGCCGGGGCCGAGGGCCTCACGCTGGTCGCGGCATCAGGCAGCGTCACGGGCACCGTGGACCTCGACGGGCCGGCCAAGGGCCTCGCCCTCGTGGACGGCGTGGACGACGGGTCACAGCTGTACGTCACGACGTCCGACGCCGATGGCACGCCCCGGGTCGCAGTGGTCGCGGTCACCGGTGACGAGGCCTCGGAGGGGCCGGTCACCACCTCGACCTTCGAGCTGCCCGGAGCCGGATCCCGCGTGCTCTTCGACGACGCCGCCGAGATGGTCCACATCGAGGGCGTCGGACCCGACGGGACGGGGACCGTGGTGTACGTGGTGGAGCCGCACGCCAAGAGCGTCTTCGCCGATCACGCGCTGCCCTTCACGCCCACGGCGCTGGCGCTCGACCACAACGGCCAGTTCCCGACCTCGACACGCGGCGCGCTGCTGGCCTTCTCGGCCGACGGCGCTGCGGCCAGCATGGACATCGCGAGCTATGTGTTCGCGTGGCGGATCCCGGGCGTCCTGTTCGGGGCGCTGACCGCGGCAGTCGTCTACCTCCTGGCGAGGGTCCTGTTCCGGCGCCGCGAGGTCGCGCTCCTCGCCGGCCTGTTCGTGCTCATCGACGGGATGTTCTTCGTCCAGAGCCGGATCGCGATGAACGACGTCTACACGGGCTTCTTCATCCTCGCGGCCTACCTGGGCTTCGCCTGGCTCTACGTCACACCAGAACGGCCGAAGTGGGCGTTCTGGGTGGTCCTGCCTGCCATCGGCGTCATGCTGGGCCTCGCGCTGGCGTCGAAGTGGGTGGCCGCCTACGCGATCGGCGCGCTCGGGATCCTGTACCTCATGCGCTCGGCCCTGGGCCGGCTCATCCTGATCGCGGGGATGATCGCGGTGACCGCGGTGCTGGGCTGGGTGGCACTCGCCGTCCCCGAGGGCACCGACGGCGCCGGCAACCTGCCGTTCGTGCTGATCATGATCGGCCTGACCCTGGCCACGGTGGCGGTCTCGGTCTACCGGCCCGTCGCCTGGTCCGACGACGAGGCCCGTTTCGCGATCGTCGGTCCCGCTGCGATCGGGATCCTGGTCGCGCTCACGGCGATCGCGCTGGGCAAGGCCGACACCCCGCTCGCCATCGGTCCACTCGGGATGACGCCGCTCACGGCAGGCTTCGCGCTCGTGATGCTGGGGCTCGCCGCGTACGGGGCGTTCGCCCTGGCGGCACGGATGGGCGTCGGACCGTTCGCCCCGAGCCACGACCGGCCGGGTGGCCCGCCACCCGCCACGCCCGCGCCCGAGGGCTGGCTCCGGATGGGCTGGGGCCTCGGCATCCCGGTGGCCTGGCTCGCGGCCTCGCTGCTCGTGCTGCCGATCATCATCTACGTCGCGCTGTACCTGCCGTGGGCGTTCATCGAGAACCATCAACTCATCGAGGGCTGGCCCGCCGGGCAGCACCGGCCAGACGCTGGTGGACCTCACCGGCGAGATGTACCGCTACCACAACAACCTGACGGCGGCCCACGCGGCCTCGTCACCGTGGTGGGCGTGGCCCGCGAACCTCAAGCCCGTCTGGTTCTACCAGGGCAGCTTCGCAGGCAACACGGCGGCGGCGATCTACGACGCCGGCAACCTCGTCCTCTGGTGGCTCAGCATCCCGGCGATGGCGTTCGTCGCCTACCAGGCCTACCGGCGCCGGAGCGTCGCCCTGGCGCTGATCCTGGTGGCGTTCCTCGCCCAGTGGGTCTCCTGGGCGCGCATCGACCGGGCCGCATTCCAGTACCACTACTACACGAGCCTGCCGTTCGTGATGCTCGCCCTCGCCTACTTCGTGGCCGAGATCTGGCACGGGGCGTCCCGGCGCACGTGGCTGCTGGCGCGAGTCGCCGCTGCCGTCGCGCTCATGGGCCCGGTGATCATGTGGGTCCTGCGCTACCCGCTGTGCGCCATCGCGGGCGTCGAATCGGTCAACCCGGGCTCCCAGGCGTGCAACGGGAACCCGGGGAACCTGATCGTGACACCGGCCACGGGCGCCCTCGTGGTCGTGATCGCCGTCACGCTGGTCGTCATGGTCAAGCTGCTGTACGACCTCGGGCGGCCACGGGTGGGCGACCGGGCCCTCTCGGCGCGGGACCTCGCGCCACTGCTGCTGACGGCGGCGATCGGCGTGGTGGCCCTGTTCATCTCGCGATTGCTGCCCGACGAGGAGCCGCTGTTCGCGTTCAACGGCGTCATCCCGGAGGTGATCGCCCTGGTGGCGGCCATCCCGCTGGGGCTCGTCGCGATCCAGGTGGCGACGGCCCGCGATGCGCGGCGGTTCGTGTCGGGGCTCGTCGCGACGGCCGTGATCTGGTTCGCGGTGCTCTACCCGAACATCGCCGCCCTGCCGCTGCCGGCTGTCGTCGTCAACGCCTACCAGGGGTTGCTGCCGACGTACCTCTATGCGTTCCAGTTCAGCGTGAACACGGTGGACAGGAGCGGAGGGATCACGTTCGCCGATCCGAAGTTCATGATCCTGGTCGCGGTCCTGCTCGTCGCGGCAGGCGTGGTGGCGTACTCGGCGTGGGCGTGGCGCCAGGCCCTGGCCGAACCGGTGGACGAGGGGCCGGACGAGGGCGCGGATGACGGCGATATGGCCGGAGCGGCCGGAGCAGCCGGAGCGGCTGGCCCAGCCTGAGCGTGCCGGCCGCGCTCCGCCGATCAGGTCGGGAGGTCGTCCAGGCCCGAGGCCATCCATGCCCAGCGGCAGCGGTTGCACGACGCGCGGCGACGGCGGGACCGGGGAGTGGAAGTGCGGCGGGAGCTGTCCGGCGGCAGCGAGGCGGCGGATCACGAAACCGTAGTAGTCGTCGACCTTGGCGGTGACGCGTGGCCACGAGAACTCCTCGGCGCGCGTCAGGCCGCTCTCCCGCATGCGCGCCGCGAGCTCCTGGTCGCGCAGGAGCGTGCCGATCGCGTCGGCGATCGCCTCCGGGTCCTTCGGCGGCACGAGGAGCGCCTCGCGGCCGCGGCGCACCACGCCCTTGTAGCCGTGGATGTCCGACGCCACGATCGGCGCGCCCGCGGCCATCGCCTCGAGCAGCACGATGCCGAACGACTCGCGCCCGGTGGCGGGCGCAACGAAGACATCGCAGGCTGCGGAAGAGCTGGTTGCGCTCGTCGTCGGAGACGCGACCCAGGAAGTGGACCCCCTGCAGGCGCCTCGTGGCGACGTAGCGACGCGCCTCGCGCTCCTGCGGGCCGCCGCCCACGAGCAGGAGCCGCGTGTCCTCGAACCCCTGCTTGCGCAGGTGCCGGTACCCCTTGAGCAGCTCCAGGACGCCCTTGCGCGGCTCGAACCGCCCGACGAACAGGATGTTCCGTGTCCCGTCCTGCCACCGCGTCAGGGGCACGGCACGCTGGAACCGCGTCGGGTCCACGCCGTTGGGGATCACCTTGTAGTCGCCCGGGAAGTAGCGATCGATGAAGTGGCGGGCGGCAGCGCTCACGGCGATGCGGCCGTGGAGGCGCGCGGCGTAGCGGCGCATCGCGAACTTGCCGAACTCGTAGGCCGGTGACCAGCCGCCGTACGCGTGGAAGGTGCCGATGTTGACCGACTGGCTCTCCTGCAGCACGACGAGCGAGAGGAACGGCACGAACGGCTCGTGGAAGTGGAGGACGTCGAAGCGCTCCTCGTCCAGCAGGCGCCGGGCCTGGGAGATGTAGCGCGGCGACAGCGTGATCGTCCCGACCGAGCCATTGGCCGGCATCGAGAAGCCGGCGCCCATCCGGATCACGTCGCCCTCGGAGGAGCGCTGGAAGCCGTGGGTCGCCGAGAGGATGCGGACCTCGTGGCCGCGCAGGCGCAGGTTCTCGTACAGGAACCGCACGTGCTGGGTCACGCCCCCGGGGAGGGGGTAGACGTACGGTGAGACGAGCCCGATCTTCATCCGGCTCCCTCGCGCTCGCGGCGTTCTGCGGCAAGGCGGCGGGCGAGCTCCCCGTCGAACGCCTCCGGCCGCCCTGTGCCGCCCGGGTACCCGAGATCGCGCCCCGTCCCATCCCGCCGGATCGTGCCGAGCGCCGTCGCCCGCCACCCACGCGCGTACTTGGCCAGCTGCCCGCGGTACACCCCGAGCTGCTCGAACGAGCCGTGGAATGCCCCGTGGCTGGCCGTTGTGCCCGCTTCGATGGCTGTGCGGACATCGGCCGCCGTCCGACCCGGGAACGTCGTCCAGGCTGTGCCGATGGCGGCCAGCGCATGGGCGTCGCTGCTGCCCACGGCCGGCAGCCCGACCTCCTCGGCGAACCGGACCACCGTCGCGTGGCGGTACTTGCCAAGGGCGGTCGGGTTCCAGGTCTCGAGCGCGTCCGGGTGCACGGCCTCATTGTCGTCGTCCAGGAGGCGCCGGATCGCGCCGCCCTGCGCGCACATCGGGAACGGCACCAGCGGATGCGCGGGGATCGCCAGCCCGCCCTGGTCGTGGACCGCCTCGATCGACCAGCGCAGGCTCTTCATCGGCGGCACCGGCCGCTCGCAGGAACAGCGCCAGCAGGTGCCCGCCGAGCGTGCTGATCTCCTCGCCGATGACGACCTCAGCCCGGAGGCCCTGGTCCTCGGCCATCTGGCGGGCGGCGACGGCCGCGTCGATCCGCTCGTGGTCCGCGATCGCGATGACGTCCAGGACACCCTCGGCCTCGACGCGGTCGAGCACGGCCTGCACGGGCGCCGTCCCGTCGGATGCCCAAGTGTGGATGTGGAGATCCGCCCGGCCGAGGCGGATCGTCGGGTCCATGGCGTGGGCCGCGTCCGTCATGCGACCTCCCCGGGACGAGGCGTGGCCCCCCGGTCTTGCCCGCGGCCCTGCCCGTCGACCACGAGATCCGGCCAGATCGGGTGGAACGCCCCCCACCACTGCTCCGGTGCGTCGGCCAGGATCGTCTCGAAGGCCTCCGCGATCCGGCGTGTCAGCTCGACCATCCGCTCCCGGCGGGTGCCCTCCTCAGGCGTGGGCACCAGCCACAGCTTGCCCCCGTACCTGCCACCCGCGAGCCGGCGCGCGCTGCCCACGTAGATCGGGGCGCCGGTCTCGATCGCGAACAGCGCGGGCGCGGGCGAGATCGGCGCATCGTGGCCGAAGAGCGGCATCGGCAGCCCGGTGCCGGTGAGATCGCGGTCGCCGACCATGCCGATGGAGCGGCCCTCGCGCAGCGCGCGCATCATCGGCCTCCGGGCGTCCTTGAGGGCGATGACGTCCACGCCGACCCGCTTGCGCGATTCGATGAACCAATGCTGGAGCGCGGGATCGGCGACGAACTCCATGGGGGCCATCACCGCGTGGCCGAGAAGGTGCGAGACGAACACCAGCGGCACCTCGATGGCGGCGTAGTGCATCCCGACGATGACGATCGGCTGGCCCGCTTCGGCGATGGCGCGGATGTCGTCGGGCGTCTCGACCCCCAGCCTCGCCACGACCCCCTCGAGGTCGTAGGAGCCAGTGCGCGCGACCTCGAGGTAGTACCGCGTCGCGTGGCGGAAGCAGGCGCGGACGAGCTTCTCCAGGGCGGCCTCGTCGGTGGCGGCACGACGGGCCCGGGCAGGACCCCGTCCCTGGGCCGCGAGTCCCTCGCACACCCGGCGCAGGTTGGCTCGTGCCTGGGCCGCCTTCGAGGGGGCGATCCGGTACCAGAGCTCGCCGATGGATTCCGCGGCCGCCACGAGCGGCGCTTCCGGGAGCACTCCGAGCACGCGAGCGCCGCCGAGCAGGAGCGCGCCGCGGACGGTCCGTCTCGGCCCGGCGGCACTCACCGGTTCGTGGAGGCGCCAGGGGCACCGTCCGTCGAGGTGTCACTCGAGCCGCGGTCATCCTGGCCAGCGTCTGCCGGCAGCGCCTCGCCAGCGAGCATCGCGGCCGCCCGGCGCTCCAGCTCGGCGATCTCAGCGGGGTCGGCCGGCCAGACCGGCTTGAAGCTGTACCACTGCTCCGGCGCCGCCCGGACGGCCTTCTCCAGGAAGTCGGCGATGCGTTGGGTTGCGCGCTGGAGCGTGGCCGGGTCGCTCGCGTCAACGCTGAACATGCCGTGGTTCACGACGTGGAACTTGCCCTCAGGCGTGCGGCGGATCGCGAGCGGTGCGATCAGGGCCCCCGTCTTGGCGGCGAGCGTGGCCGGGCCGGCCGGCAGGGTCGTCCACGCGTCGAAGACCCTGACCGGGATCCCGTCGGACCGGTAGCCCCAGTCGACGACGAGGGCCACGATCTCCTTCCTGCGCAGCACGGTGAACAGCTCGCGCAGGTTCCGCCAGGGGATGACA
Organism: uncultured Chloroflexia bacterium; assembly: GCA_963697365.1. Classification (GTDB taxonomy): domain Bacteria; phylum Chloroflexota; class Limnocylindria; order Limnocylindrales; family CSP1-4; genus CAIXZV01. The sequence goes on along the minus strand of CAVONT010000021.1, from coordinate 117,187 downwards.
TGGACGCCGAAGGACTCGCGTTCCTCGCGGAGGATCTCGAAGATCTCCGGGTAGGCCGAGTCGTCCGCGACCACGTTGGCCGGCACGCCGCGGTGCGCGATGGCAGCAGCCACGGCCTCGTTGTTGCCGATGTGCCCGGCGACCACGATCACCGGCCGCCCGCTGGCCGCCCAGGCGTCGAGGATCTCGTCCATACCCGTGCCGACGAGAGCGGCGGCCCGCTCCGACTCCGGTCGTGACGGCAGGCGCATGAGCTCCACGATGTAGGTCGCATACGCCTTGTAGGCGCGCAGGGCCAGCCGGTGCACGCGCGGGTGGTCCGGCGGCAGGCGCAGGACGTGCGCGAAGTTGGCGCTGGAGTAGCGCCGCTTGGTCGGCCACAGCACGTAGGCGAGCTGCGATGCGCCGGCGATCACCGCCTGCGAGATGGGCGGCGGCACGAATCGGAGGACGGCAGCCGTCAGCCGGTAGGTGACGACCGCCGTCTTCTCGACGATCCGCGGGGGGGTGGCCTCGAGGCGCCGGTGGGGCGCCTCGAGCTTCTGTTTCGGGGTCACACCTCGGCGGTTGCCATGCTCCCTGCTGCGGCGGCCAGCGCCTTGGAGTCCTTGCGGGACTCCTCGGTGCCGGTCAGCGTCTCGTTGTCGTCGCCCCGGATGAAGGCTTCGACCCGCTCGCGTGCCACGTCGTCGTGGACCTGGAGCGGCGGGCTCTTCATGAAGTAGGACGAGGGTGCGACAAGGGTACCCTTCAGGCCGCGATCGAGCCCGATCTTCAGGCAGCGGATCGCGTCGATGATGACGCCGGCGCTGTTGGGGCTGTCCCAGACCTCGAGCTTGAGCTCGGCCTTGAGCGGCACATCGCCGAAGGTCGTTCCCTCGATCACGATGTGGCAGTACTTGCGGTCCTTGAGCCACGGCACGTAGTCGGACGGGCCGACGTGGATGTTCTCCGGGTCGATCTCGTAGTCGAGCATGGACGTGACCGCGTTGGTCTTCGAGATCTTCTTGGACTCCAGGCGCTCGCGCTCGAGCATGTTCATGAAGTCCGTGTTGCCGCCGAAGTTGAGCTGGTAGGTCCGGTCGACGCGCACGCCGCGGTCCATGAACAGGCGGGTCAGCACGCGGTGCGTGATGGTCGCGCCCACCTGGCTCTTGATGTCGTCGCCGATGACCGGGAGGCCGGCGGCGGCGAAGCGGCGCTGCCAGTAGGGCTCACGGCCGATGAACACCGGGATGGCGTTCACGAAGCCGACGCCCGCCTGGATCGCCTGCTCGGCGTACCACTTGGTCGCCTCCTCGCTGCCGACGGGCAGGTAGGAGACCATCACGTCGACCTTGCGGTCCTTGAGGATGCCGATCACGTCGGCCGTGGGGCCGGGGGCGGGCTCGATCACCTGGGAGAGGTACTTGCCCAGGCCGTCGTGGGTCATGCCGCGGTCCACGGTCACGCCCATGTGGGGCACGTCCATGAACTTGATCGTGTTGTTCTGGCCCTGCGAAGATCGCCTCGGACAGGTCCTTGCCGACCTTGGTCTTGTCCACGTCGAACGCGGCCACGAACTCCACGTCGGAGATGTGGTAGTCGCCCAGCTGGACGTGCATCAGGCCCGGCACGAAGTCGGTGGGCTTCGCATTCTCGTAGTAGTAGCGGCCCTGGATCAGGCTGCTCGCGCAGTTGCCGACGCCGACGACGGCCACGCGGACTTTGCGCCCCGCCTCGGGGGCGCGATCGGACTTGCTCATCTGGTACTCCGGATGGGCAGGTTCAGCCCTGCTGCTGGGCCGCCTGCTTGAGGGTCACGACGACGCGCTGCACGGTGGTGATCGCGGCGAGCACCGCGATCAGGCCGAGGGTGAACCCGAGGATCCCGATGTTCACGCCCGCGAGGCAGACGCCGATGGTGAGGATCACGAGACGGACCTCGCGGGGGGCGAGGCCCACGGCGGCCATCCCGGAGCCGGGGGCGAACCCCAGGCTCTCGGCACGGGCGCGGGTGTAGCTGACCATGAAGGCCATCGACATCGCTGCGGCCGACAGGATCGCGCCGAGGTCGAAGCCGGCGAAGAGACACCCGGCCGTGAGGCCGATGTACACGACGCCCTCGCCCCACCGGTCGAAGGTGGAGTCCATGAAGGCGCCGGCCTTGGAGGTCGAATTGGTGGCGCGGGCGACCATCCCGTCGAACATGTCGAAGATGCCGCCGAAGATGATCAGCAGCCCGGCCGGAAGCCAGGCCTGGAAGCCTGCGACGACGGCAGCCACGATGGCGATGCCGAAGCCGATGACGGTGATCGCGTTGGGCGAGAGGCCCAGGCGGACGAAGAGCCGCCCGATGGGCTCGGCCAGGCCGCGGACCTTTGCCCGCATGTCGTTCGATACGAATGAGCCGCTCACGATTCGTCCTCCGCCATACCTTGGCCACGGGCCTCCAGCCCGAGTGCCCGTGCCTGCCGGATGGCGAACATCGCGAAGGCCTCCGTCTCGAGGGTGTGGATTGTCTCCCGGCCATTCCGTTGTGCGGAGACCAGCCCGACCTCACGCAGTTTAGAGAGGTGCCAGGAGACGAGGGGCTGCGAAAGGGCGACCGCGTCGACGAGCTCAGTCACGGTGGTCGGGCCTGTCGCAAGCACCCGGATGATCCGCAGCCGGTTCGTGTCCGCCAGCACCTTGTGGACACGGCGCAGATCGAGCAGGTCGTCGGGCTGGTCGACGGCTGCAGCGAACGTGCTCCGGATCCGCGCGGGCGTGGGAGACATGGATCGGCCGGTTTCCTCCAGGTGCGTCGATACGGCGCCATACATCAACGACGGCTTATATCAACGGTCGTTGATGCTATTGGCCGCAGTGGGCCGTGTCAAGCCCCTCCCCGCGCCAGAGATGAACGAAGACCCGGCGTTCGCGAGAACGCCGGGTCCTGGTGTGTGCGGTCCCCAGGTGGGATGCCCGGTCGTGCGCCGCCACGCGGCAGCGCGCGACGGTCTGCTACGAGGTGGGGGTGGTCGGGTCGGCCGGCGGCTGGGGGGCCGGAGCAGGGGCCGGAGCCGCAACTCGGGCGCCGGAGCCGGCGCCGGAGCAGGCGCCGCAGCAGCAGCCGCGTTGGCCCGCATGGCGGCCTCGTTGGCCGCCTGCACCTGCGCGTAGGCCGCCCGCTGCTCCGGAGTCAACCGGTCCATCTCGGACTTGATGAAGTGGTCCCGGACGCCGGGGTACTGCAGGTAGAGCAGGATCACGAGCGCGAGGAACCACGGAACGGTCTCAAGCTCGTACGACGACGCGCCGCCGATGAGGGCGAAGAAGCCCCAGATCAGCGTGAACATCGCGATGAAGATCCCGAACGAGTACGCGTATGCGCGCAGACCCCAGAAGCCCGCGGCCTCCCAGAACCAGATGCCGGCGAGCAGCAGCGCCCAGAACGCCTGGCCCCACTGCGGCTGGGGGAAGGCCACGTCGGGGCCGATGCCGAAGTTGAAGCTCGTGATCCCCAGGAACACCAGCATGCGATAGAGCTGGAAGAGGCCGATCAGCCCGGCGCCGAGCGCCAGCAGCGTGACCCCTATCGGTCGTTTCATCCCGTCCTCCTGCGTGTCACCGGCGGGCGAACATGGGCGCGCCCGAGTGAATCCGGAGTATGGACCACACACGAGCGGCAGGGGACGGCCATCGTGGCTGATCCCCGTACACTCGCGTCGTGGACCATCTGTCGCGCCGGGATTCCCTGATCCTGCTCGCCGTGCTCGGGACCGGCGTGTTCCTGGCCGGCCTCGAGCTGATGATCACGGCTGTCGCGCTGCCGGCGATCGTCACGGACCTCGCGGACTGGACGCGCCTGCGGGAGGCGTCCTGGATCATCAACGGCTACCTGCTGGTCTACGTGGTCACCATGCCCCTCGCGGGCCGCCTCGCCGACCTGTGGGGCAACCGCCGGCTGTTCCTGGCGGCCCTGGTCGTGTTCACCGCAGGCTCATTCCTCGCCGGCGCTGCGCAGTCGCTGGAGCAGCTGATCGTGGCGCGCCTGGTACAGGCGGTCGGCGGCGGAGCGCTCGTCCCGGTCGCCACCTCGGCGGCGTCGCACCTGTTCCCCGGAGCGTCCCGACCGCGGGCCCTGGGGTTCATCGCCGCGCTCACGTTCCTGGGCATGGCGGCCGGCCCCTTCCTCGGCGCTGCGATCCTGGGTGCGCTCAATCCGGCTGCGGCGCTCACGCGGCTGGGCGCGGAGTCCCGGCAGCGCGCTCGCCGCCCTGCTCGATCCTGCCTGGCGCTGGGTCTTCTACGTCAACGTTCCGGTGGGCATCGTCGCGCTCATGGTCGCGTGGGCCGCCAGCTCCGGCTGGGAGACGCCCCGCCGCGCAGGCCGCGTGGACATCGTCGGGGCGCTCCTGTTCTCCGCCTTCCTCGTCGGCGCGCTGGGGGCACTCACGCTCATGGGCAGCCGGGCCGAAGGGGCCGGCGCCCTGGATCCCGCCTCCCTCTCGATCGTGCTGGCGATCGTGGCGGTGGTCGCTCTCGTCGTGACGGTGGTCCGCGGCTTGCGGGTCCGTGACCCATTCCTGGACCCCCGCCTGTTCCGGTCGCTGCCGTTCTCGTCGGCGGCGCTGGTGTCGCTGTTGACCGGCTATGGCCTGGCGACTGCGATCGTCGGGGCGGCGGTCTTCGTGGACCGCGTCCTGTACGGCGGTCCGGACGAGCAGCAGGTCGCCCTCGGCGCCCTTGCCGGAGCGACGGCCGTCGGGGCCTTCGTGTCGGGGTTCGCGGTGCGCGTGCTGTCGCTCCGGCTGGTCACGCTGGTGGGGCTCGTCGCCTCGGTGGTGGCGCTGTGGTGGATGGCGGGCTGGACGCCGTCGACGTCGGTGGAGGAGGCCGCCGCCGCCCTCGCGATTTTCGGCTTCGGGTTCGGCATCACCGTCACACCCCGGTCCACCGCCGCCGTGGAGGCGGTCGCCCCCAGCGCCTACGGCATCGCCTCGTCCACGGTCACCGTGGCCCGCATGGTGGGCATGGCCGTCGGCCTCGCCATCCTGACGGCCTATGGCTCCACGACCATCGACAACCTCTACGACCAGATCTACGCGACGGACAGTGCCTACAAGCAGTACATCCCGGCCGAGCTCCAGGACCGTCCGCTCAAGGACGGCCAGGTGGTGGAGGCCCTCGAGCAGTGGGCTGCCGGCGAAGCGGCCCGGATCATGGTCGGCGTGTTCCTCGTGGCGGCGGCGGTGACGGCGGTCGCGATCCCGCCCGCCCTGATGCTGGATCGCCGGAAGCGTATGCTCGGCGGCGCCGGGAGTGACCCGGTGCCCAGCGGAGCGCCCGATCCCGATGCCGGAACCGATGCCCGAAGCCATGCCGGAACCCAGCCAGCCGACGCCTGACGCCGACCGCGCCTGGCCACGCATCCGGGGCGTCGCGTGGACGCCGGCCGGCCACAGCGAGTTCGCGGACCGGGCCGGGCTCGCGGCAGCGCTCGCCGACCCGGAAGCCCGCATCTGGGCCGATGTGACGGCACCAGCCCATGTCGCCGTGCACGACATCGCGGACCTGCTCACGCTCCACCCGCTCATCATCGAGGACATCGCGGAGCGCAACCAGCGGGCGAAGATCGAGGAGATCGACGGGACGCTGCACATCGTGCTGTTCGCGATCCAGTACGAGGGCGAGGTGGGCGAGCTCGAGATCGACCTCGTCCTCAACCACCGCTCGCTGCTGACGGTCCACGAGCCGGGCTGGGACCCGTTCGCCATGCCCCAGCTGCGGAGTGGGGCAGCCGTCCACCTCAAGCGGGGCGTGGACTTCCTGCTCTACGCCCTCGCCGACGGGGTCGTGGACGCCTACTTCCCTGTGCTGGACCGGATCGAGGACGAGATCGACATGATCCAGGACGACGTGATCCGCTACCCGACGACCTGGACGCTGGAGCGGCTGTTCGCCCTCAAGCGCGAGCTGATCGGGCTGCGCCGGGCGATCACCCCCGCGCGCGAGGTCTTCAACCAGCTGACCAACCGCGACAGCGAGCTGATCGCGGACGACCACCTCATCTACTTCCGTGACGTGTACGACCACCTGATCCGCGTGACCGACGAGCTGGACAACGACCGCGAGCTCGTGGGCGGCACGCTCGAGGTCTACCTGTCCACGATCAACAACAACCTGTCCACGATCATGAAGCGGTTGACCGGGGTGACGGTGATCCTGGCGGGGATCGGTGCGGTCGGCGGACTGTTCGGCATGAGCGAGGCGGGCACGGCGTTCGGACCGGGCGCTGCCTCGGGGTTCTGGGGGGTCGTCATCGTCGTCGTCCTGGGGGCCGCGCTCACGGCCGCGGTGCTGCGCCGGATCGACTGGATCTGAGGGCGCCCGCTCGCCCTACCCGCAGGCGACCGGCTTCGCCTTCGGGTGCGACTCCTTGTAGCCGGCGTCCCCGACCGAGATCGGCAGGGCGCGGACCTGGGTCTTGCCCTTCGTGCCGCGCGGGCCCTCGGACGTCTGCAGCCAGAGCTCCTGACTTGTCGCACTGATCGCGTCGTCGAGCGAGGTCTGGTGGAGCCGCACCTCGCGGATCTCGTAGAGATACACCTTCGCGTCGTCGGTGTAGACCTGCACCACCATGCCCAGCATCTTGCGCGGCGTGCCCTTCTCGATCGCAAGGCGGTAGATCGGGCCGAACATCCCGTCGCGAGCGTGCGAGAACAGGTACGTCGCGCCGTCGCGCCCCGGCCGCCCGAGGTCCCGAAGTGGCTTGCCGAGGTCGTCGAGGTACATCGCGACGTTGCACAGCGGGTAGCCATTGTTGCCCGGGATGATCGGCAGGTCGATCTTGAGCGCGGGGACGACGACGCGGGTCGCGTGGCCGTTGCCCAGCTTGGGTGTGGCGGTGGGCTTGGGCTTCGGTGTGGCCGAAGGCTCGGTCGTCGCCGGCGCCGATGCTGACGGTGAGGCGCCAGGCGGAGTGGACACCGATGCCGAGGGGTCGTCCGCCGGTGTCGCTGGTCGGCTCCAGCGACGGCGACGCCAGCGCGATGTCCGGCGTCGCGGGCTCCTCGGTCGGATCCAGCATGACGATCAGGTCCGACTGCTCGGGCACGATCCCGGCCTGGCTCGGGCTCGCGTAGGACAGGAGGCCGGCCGTGATGAGCACGACCCCGGCTGCGGTGAGCAGCGCGGGCAGGATGCGGGTGCCGAGGACGGTCGTGGCGCGCTTCATGACAGCCGAAGCCTAGACGAGAAGGGCGATCCGCGCCGATCCCCCGTTGGTGCTGGTACGCTCCAGTCCGATGGGTGGGAAGGGCGCGGTCGTACTGGGACTTGTCGCAGGAGTCGTCGTCGGCGGCCTGCTGGTCGGCGGCGCCATTGCGCTCGTGCCAGGTCCGGCGACGCCGGCAGTGCTCTCACCCGAGCCGACGGCCGCCCCGACCGACGAGCCGGCGCCTGCCGCATCCCCGAGCCCTGTGCCGGCCACCCCCGGAACCACCCCCGATCCGAGCCAGGCCGCCGCCACGGACACCCCATCGCCCGAGACGTCAGCGGGTGCCACCGGAGCCTTCAACATCGGCCAGCCCGCGCCTCCGCTGCGGCTGCCGGCGGTCGGCGGTGGCACCGTCGAGCTGGCCTCGCTGCGAGGCAAGCCCGTGTGGGTGAACCTCATGGCGACGTGGTGTCTGCCGTGCCGCGACGAGCTCCCGCTCATGCAGGGTTTCGCGGCGCGCTACGAGGACGCCGGGCTCGTGACGCTGCTCGTGGACGTCGGCGAGGACGAGGCGGCCGTCAAGAGCTTCCTCGACGAGCTCAACGTCTACCTGCCGGCCGCCCTCGACAAGGACGGCACCGCGCAGGCCGACTGGGGGGCGGCCGCACTCCCGGTCCATTTCTGGATCGACAAGGACGGAATCGTGCGCGAGTGGGCCCTTGGCGGCCTCGGACCGGACCTGATGGCTGCGGGCCTTCAGACGATCCTGCCGGGCGAGACGGTCACCCCGTAACCTGCCTCCGGCCCGCGGCCCTCGAGCAGGCGGCGATCCCTAGTTGATCGCGGCAGCAGCGGTCCCGACGATGCTCAGGAGCATCCCCGGGAACAGCCCGATCACGACCGTGAGCACTGATGTCACGGCCAGGCCGGCCCAGACCAGGCGGCCGTGGCGCATGACCAACGGCTCTCCCTCCGCGTCGCGCATCCACATGTAGACCACGACGCGCAGGTAGTAGAACGCGGCGATCGCGGCGTTGAGCATCGTCACGATGGCCAGGACCATCATCCACGGGTTCTCCGTGGCGGCGTTGACGGCGGCGAGGATCACGTAGAACTTGCCGAAGAACCCGGCCGTCGGCGGGATGCCGGTGAGGCTGAGCAGGAACAGCGTCATCAGGATCGCGAGGGCGGGCTCGCGCCGGACGAGGCCGGCGAACGACGAGAGGTTGGACGTGACGCCCTGGCGGCGCTGGACGGCTGCGATCACCGCGAAGGCGCCCAGGTTCATGAACGCGTAGGCAGCGACGTAGAACAGCAGTCCCTCGAGGCCCAGGATCTCGCCCTGCCCGAAGGCCGCGAGGCCCACCAGCATGTACCCGGTGTGCGCGATGGACGAGTAGGCGAGCATCCGCTTGACGTTGTCCTGGGTCAGCGCGACCAGGTTGCCGAGGGTCATGGTGAGGACAGCGAGGACCATCACCATGACGGTCCAGTCGATCGCGAGGGGCTCAAGGGCCTCTCCGAACAGGCGGAGGATCAGCGCGAAGGCGCCGACCTTCGGCCCGACGGACATGTACCCGGTGACTGGCGTCGGGGAGCCCTGGTAGGCGTCGGGTGTCCAGTAGTGGAACGGGACGGCCGCGATCTTGAAGGCGACGCCCGTCATCAGGAATGCGAGCCCGAGCCCGAGCCCCGGGGTCAACGGCGCCGTTCCTGATGCGATCTCGCCCATGACGCCCGCCACGCCCGCGATGCTCGTCGTGCCCGTGAGGCCCCACACGAACGCGAGGCCGAACAGGAGGATCGCCGACGAGAACGAGCCCAGCAGGAAGTACTTGATCGCGCCCTCGGTGCTGTAACCGTCGCTCTTGTGGTACCCGGCGAGGACGTAGCCCGGCAGGACCATCAGCTCGAGGCCCAGGAACAGGATCAGCAAGTCCGCTGAGGCGGCGATGAGCATCGCGCCCGACATCGCGAACACGAGGATCGCGGCGAACTCGGGCACCGGCAGGCCGCGGGCCTCGAGGTAGTCCGGCGCGAACATCATGGTCAGCGCGACGATCGCGATGAACAGCAGGTCCAGGAACGTCGTCAGCGGGTCGACGATGTAGACACCGTTGAACGCCGTGGATGTGGCGCCGCTGGCGCCCACCATGACCGTCAGGGCGGCAACGAGGCCGAGGCCCAGGAACGTCGTCACCAGCGCCGGGACCTTGCGCCCCGGGAAGATGAAGTCGGCGACGAGGATCGCGGCTGCCGTGAGGATCGCGGCGATGAAGGGCGAGATGACGATGACGTCGGAGAAGCTCACCGTGGTCCTCCTACCGCCACAAGGCCTGGGCGACGGGGGCGGCCTGGTTCACGAACTCCAAGGTGGCGTTCACCGACCCTTCAATCAGGTTCAGGATGAGGCCTGGCCAGAGGCCGAAGATCACGACCAGGACCCCTAGCGGGACCAGCGTCAGTGCCTCGATCGGCTTCAGGTCGGTCAGGTGCGAGCCCAGGCCCTTGAGGAAGTCCGACACCTCGCCGAACGCGACCCGCTGGAACATCCAGAGCAGGTAGCCGGCGGCGAGGATCATCACGAACGTGGCAATGACGGCGGCCAGCTGGTTGGCCTCGAACGTGCCGACCAGCGTGAGGAACTCCCCGACGAAGCCGGACAGGCCCGGCAGGCCGACGGATGCGAAGACGAAGAACCCGAAGGCGGCGGCATAGACCGGGACCCTGGAGCCGAGGCCGCCCATCTTCGCGATCGTGCGGTCATGGGTGCGCTCGTAGATCACGCCGACGAGGAGGAAGAGGGCGCCGGTGATCAGGCCGTGGTTGATCATCTGCATGATCGCCCCTTGCAGGCCCTGTTCGGTGAAGACGAAGATGCCGAGGGTCACGAAGCCCATGTGCGACACGGACGAGTAGGCGACCAGCTTCTTGAGATCGGGCTGGACGAGCGCGACGATCGCGCCGTAGATGATGCCGATCAGGCTCAGCACGATGATGACCGGGGCCCACTCGTGGGCCGCCTCCGGGAACAGCGGCAGCGCGAACCGGATGAAGCCGTAGCCACCCAGCTTGAGCAGGACGCCGGCCAGGATCACCGAGCCCGCCGTGGGCGCCTCGACGTGAGCGTCGGGGAGCCAGGTGTGGAACGGGAACATCGGGACCTTGATCGCGAAGGCGAGGAAGAACGCACCGAAGGCGATCAGGCCGAACGTGCCGCCGAAGGCGCCGGTGCTGGCGAACTCGCTGAGGATGGGGACGCTGAAGGCGCCGTCCCAGCTCCCGGTCGTCGCCTGGTAGGCATAGGCCGTGGCCAGGATCGCGACAAGCATCAGCAGCGAGCCGACGAGCGTGTACAGGACGAACTTGATCGTCGCGTAGATGCGGTTCTTGCCACCCCAGATGCCGATGATCAGGTACATCGGCACGAGGACCAGCTCCCAGAAGATGTAGAACAGGAACAGGTCCAGCGAGACGAAGACGCCGATCATGCCCACCTCGAGGACGAGGAAGGAGACCATGTACTCCTTCACCCGGCTCTGGATCGGGCTGAACGAGGCGAGGATCGAGATCCAGCTGAGCGTCGTGGTCAGGACGACCAGGGCCAGCGACAGGCCGTCGATGCCCACCGCGTACTGGATGCCGAACATCGGGATCCAGGGGTAGGTCTCCGTCATCTGGTAGCCGGGGGTGCCGGACACGAACGCGGCGAGCATCAGGAGCGACACCACCCAGGCCGCCAGGGCGAACCCGAGCGCGGTGTAGCGGGCGGCGTTCGGCCGGCTCGACGGCGTGAACGCGACGACGAGCGCGCCGAGCAGCGGCAGGAAGGTGACGATCGTCACGAGCGGGAGCGAGGTCAGGCCGCTCATCGGGGCTGCCCCACGATCCACAGGAAGGAGGCCGCCATCACGATCAGGCCGACCGCGATGCCGAGGGCGTAGTTCTGGACGCGCCCGGTCTGGATCCTCCGCAAGCCTCCGCCCGCTCCCCTCGTCGCAGTGCCCACGCCGTTGACGGTGCCGTCGACGATCGCGCGGTCGAACCACCACAGGGCCGCGGCGACGCGTCCGCCGATGCGGATGAACAGGAGGTCATTGAGCTCGTCGAACCACCACTTGTTGAGGGAGGCCCGGTACAGGAAGCGCGTGGCGCTGTTGGCGGCCACGATGGAGTCGATCCTGGCCTGCTGGACCGGGCGCTTGAAGATGCCGAAGAGGTAGATGCCGGCCGAGATGCCGAGCGCGGCCGCGGCCACGCTGGTCAGGATCAGCAGCGCCGTCGATCCCGAGCAGCTCGATAGGCGGGGGCCTCGCCATGGAGGTAGACCTCGGCCTCGTGGAACACCGGCTCCAGCCAGTGCTTCAGTTGGGAGTCGCCCAGCGGCAGGCCCAGCGCGATGCCGCCGAGCGCCGACGGGATCGCGAGCAGGACCAGGGGCACGACCATCCACGGGCTGCTCTCGTGAACGTGCGGCTCCACCGACGGATCCACGTGTGACTTGCCGTAGAACGTCTTGCCCATCAGGCGCCACATGTAGAACGCGGTCATCGCGGCGACGATCAGGCCGATGGCCCAGACCCAGTAGTCGCCGAACTTGAACGCCTCCCCCAGGATCTCGTCCTTGGAGAAGAAGCCGGCGAAGAACGGGATGCCGGCGATCGCGAGCGTGCCCACAAGCATCGTCCCGTGGGTCCACGGGATCTTCCGCCACAGGCCGCCCATGCGGTTCATGTCCTGCTCCTCGTGGACGGCGTGGATCACCGAGCCGGACCCGAGGAACAGCAGGCCCTTGAAGAAGCCGTGCATCATCAGGTGGAAGATCGCCGCGATGAACGCCCCGATGCCCAGCGCCGCAAACATCAGGCCCAGCTGGGAGAGCGTCGAGTACGCGAGCACGCGCTTGATATCGGTCTGGGTGAACGCGATCGATGCGGCCAGGATCGCGGTGAAGATGCCGATCGCGGCGACCACGATCATCGCGTCCTGCGCATGGGCGAACAGCAGGTTCGAGCGGGCCACGAGGTAGACGCCCGCGTTGACCATCGTGGCCGCGTGGATGAGGGCCGACACCGGGGTGGGGCCCTCCATCGCGTCCGGGAGCCAGACGTGGAGCGGGAACTGGGCGGACTTGCCCATGGCGCCCGCGAAGACCAGCAGCGCCACGATCGTGAGCGGGACCACGTTCTCCGCGCCCGCCTCGACCATCATCTGGATGGAGTCCTGGATGTTGAGCGTGCCGGTGTTCACGAAGATCGCCATGATCCCCAGCGCGAACCCGACGTCGCCGACGCGGTTGACGATGAACGCCTTCTTGGCGGCCAGCGCCGCGGAGCGCTTGTGGTACCAGAACCCGATGAGGCTGTAGCTCGACAGGCCGACCAGCTCCCAGCCGGCGAACACCAGCACCCAGTTGTTGGCCAGGGTGAGCACCAGCATCGAGAACATGAACAGGTTGAGGTAGGCGAAGAAGCGCCAGGCCGCCGGGTCGTGCGCCATGTACCCGCGGGAGTACACGTGGACGAGCATGCCGATGGTGGTCACCACGACCAGCAGCGCCGCGGTGAGGGCGTCCACGTGGAAGCCGATGTCGACGACGAAGTCGCCCGCCGGGATCCACGTCCAGAGCGTCAGGTCGAGGCCGTGCTCGCCGAACGGCTCCATGTGGTTGAGGGCCGGCCAGACCACGGCCATGGCGACCACCCAGGTCGCGACCACGACCAGGATCGGCACGAGTTCGGCGGCGCCACGGCCGAACCTCGCCTGGAGGCGGCGGCCGAACAGCGCGGTGAATGCGAAGCCCAGGATCGGCAGGAGCACGATCAGCGGGACGAGGATCCCGTAGATGCCGGGATCGGCGGCGACGCCCTCGACGCCCTCGGCTGCGGCCTCGGTCGCCGCGAAGATGAAGCTCGGGAGGAAGTGCATCTCGATCGCCGCCTACTGCCGCATCGCGTCGTACTCGTCGACGAGGGGTGTCTGCTTGTTGCGGTAGATCGCGATCACGATGGCCAGGCCGACGGTCGCCTCGGCGGCCGCGGCCGCCATCACGATGAGGGCGATGACCGAGGCGTCCACGTTCAACTGGAGGCTGAACGCGCCGAACGCGATGATCGCGAGGTTGACGGCGTTGAGCATCAGCTCGATCGACATCAGCATGCTGATCGCGTTGCGCCGCGCCAGGAAGCCGAAGGTGCCGATCGCGAACAGGAGGCCCGCGAGGATGAGGTAGGCATCCAGGGTCTGGCTGATCCCGTCGAGGAAGGAGAGCATCAGTTGCTGCCCCCCTTCTCACGCTTGGCGAGGAACACCCCGCCGATCACTGCGGCCAGGAGCAGCACGCTCACGACCTCGAACGGGAGGACGAAGTCCGCGAACAGGCGGGTCGCGAGGGCGACCGTGCTGGTCCAGATCCGCGCGCCGGAGTCGGGCCAGTCCGTCGAGGCGATCACCACCGAGATGAGGATCGCGAGGACGGCCGAGGCGATGGCCGCCGGGAACCACTGGGTCTGGAAGACCAGCTCCTTCGGGCCCGCCTTCGACTGGGTCAGCATGATCGCGAACAGCACGAGCACGCTGATCGCGCCGATGTAGACCAGCACCTGCGTCGCCGCCACCACCGGGGCGCCGGCCAGCACGTAGAGGCCGGCCAGTGCGGCGAAGCAGATGATCATCGCCAGGCCGCAGCGGATGATGTCCCGCATGGTGACGACCAGCATGGCCGAGCCGATCATGATGGCGGCCAAGGTCATGAACAGAAGGTCATCCCAGCCGAACCCCAGCAGCGGGATCGTCTCCGGCAGCGTCACGCGTCCCTCTCAGCGATCGTGGGCATGGCCCGACCCGTTGCCGGTGCCGTGGCCATTGCCGCTCGCGAGCGAGGCCGGCAGGACGGGGAGCAGCCGGGCCTGGTCGATCGTCCGACCCTCGGCCCGGGCACGCTCGGCCCAGTCGCGCTCGCGGCGGATGTAGCTCATCTCCGTCTCACGCTCCACGGAGGCCAGGGCGAGCAGGTCGATCAGCGGCTCCTCGCGGCTGACGTGGGCAAGCTCGAACTGGTCGGAGTCGCGGACGGCGTCGTACGGACAGGCGTCGACGCAGATGCCGCACAGGATGCAGCGGCTCTCGTCGACCTCGTACTTCTGCAGCACGCGCGGCTTGGGCATGAGCGCGCCCGTGGGGCACGTCTCAGCGCAGCGGCCGCAGGACACGCACGGCGTGTCGTTGAGGCTCATGTCGAGCGGCGTCGTCACCAGGGTGTCGAAGCCGATGCGCATGAAGTCGTAGCACGCGGCGCCCACCACCTCGGCGCAGACGTTGGCGCAGCGGCCGCAGTCGATGCAGCGCGATGGCTCGCGCAGGATGAAGGCGTGCGAGTCGTCGCGGACGTAATCGTGGTTGTAGCCGGTGAACCGGTTCTCGGTGACGGAGCGGTAGCCGGCGCCCTGGTGGTAGCCCTTCTCGAGGGTCTTGAGCGTGGTCCCGTACTCGATGCCCAGGCGGCGCAGGTCGCAGAAGCCGACCGCCTCGCAGGTGCACTGCAGGCAGCGGGTGGATTCCTTGATCGCCTCGTCGGGGGTGTACGGGATCTCGTACTCGACGTAGCTGGTCTTGGCCTCCTCGAGGTGGAGGGCCTTGAGGCGGTAGCGGGGCTCCTTGGTCTCGCCCGTGAACGGCACGATCGAGAGGAACTCGGGCTGCGGCTCGGCCAGCGTCTGGCGGGTCCGGATCGCCGACAGGTCGTTGCCCTTGAGGTAGGCATCGACCGCGTAGGCCGCGCGGCGGCCCTCGGCGATGGCCTGGACGACGGTGGCGGCGCCGATGCGCACGTCGCCGGCGCCGAAGACGCCCGGGCGGCCGGTCTCGAAGGTGACGGCGTCGGCCTTGAGGCGGTACTTGGCGGCCTCGATGCCGGCGGAGCCCTTGCCGAGCCACTTCAGGTCGGGGCCCTGGCCGATCGCGAGCATGACCCGGTCGCAGGGGATGGTGAACTCGGTGCCGGGGGCGGGCTCCGGCCGGCGGCGGCCGGAGGCGTCGGGCTCGCCCAGCTGCATCCGGATGAACTCGATGCCCGTGACCGTGCCGGCGTCGTCCTTGATGACGCGGGTGGGGCCGGCCTGGAAGATGGCCTGCACGCCCTCCTCGAGCGCTTCGTGGACCTCGGAGGCCGCCGGCATGTCCTTCATGTCGCGCCGGTACACCAGCGTGACCTCGGGGCTTCCCTGGCGGATGGAGGTGCGCGCGCAGTCCATGGCCGTGAAGCCGCCGCCCACGACAACGACGCGAGCCTTGTCGTGACCCGGGTACGGGAGCCCCAGGGTGGCGGTCCGGAGGTAGTCCAGGCCGTCGATCACGCCGTCGGCGTCCTCGTCGGGGATGCCGAGCTTGTTGGTGTCGTAGCAGCCGATGGCGATGACGACAGCGTCGAAGCCCTGGTTCTGCAGGTCCTCGACCGTGAAGTCCTTGCCCAGCTCCTGGTTGCAGCGGATCCTGCCGCCCAGGCGGGTCACGGCCTCGTAGTCGCCCTCGAGGACCTCGACCTTGGGCAGGCGGTACTGCGGGATCCCGTAGCGGAGCATGCCGCCGGTCGCCGCATCACGCTCGAAGACGGTCACGTCGTGGCCGGAGAGCAGCAGGTAGTAGGCGGCCGACATGCCGGCGGGCCCGGAGCCGATCACCGCGGCGCGGCGGCCGGACGGTGCCTGCTTCTCGAACGGCAGCGGCGGGTCCACGTTCTCGTCGCGCATCTCGCGCAGGATCTGGTCGCCCGCGTAGCGGTGGCTGTCGCGGATCGCGATCGCCTCGTCGACCTCGTCGCGCCGGCAGTGCTCCTCGCACGGGGCGGGGCACACCCGGCCGAGCACGCTGGGGAACGGGATCGTGCGCTTGAAGATCCGCACCGACTCGCGCCAGTTCGCCTCGGCATTGGCCTTGAGGAACCCCGGGATGTCGATGTGGCTGGGGCACTTGTTCTGGCAGGGCGGCAGGCAGTACGCGTTGTGGTCCGAGAAGATCAGCTCGAGGCTGGTCCTCCGGATCCGGCGCAGCTCGTCGGTCTGCGTCTGGACCTTCATGTCCGGCTCGGCCATGCGCGAGCAGGAGATCGGCGGCTGCTCCTCGCCCTCCACCTCGACCACGCACATCCGGCAGGCGCCGAAGCCGGGCAGCTTGGGCTCGTAGCACAGCGTGGGGATCTCGATGCCGTTGTCGCGGCAGACCTCGAGGATCGTCTGGCCCTCGAAGCCCTCGATCACGCGCCCGTCCACCTCGAGGCGGATCCGCGGCGTGCTCTGCGGCCGCTGCGGGCTCTGGGTGGTGATCAGCCGCTCGGCGAGCGAGTCGTCGCGCGGCGTGACCGTGTCGAAGACCGCGGGGAGGTCCGGCCGGACCTCCTTGTTGGGGGTCGCCGGGATGTCGTCGGGACGGACGATGAGGTCGGCCATCAGCGGGCTCCTGCTGCCGTCGCACCCGCGCCCACCACGATCGGCGTGCACACGCCGGCCGGGCAGGTGGAGCGAACGAGGTGGTCGTCGAGCTCGGAGCGGAAGTGGCGCACCGCGCTGGTGAACGCCAGGGTGGCCTTGCGCTCGTGGTCGCACAGCGCGGAGGCCCGGATGTCGTGGGCGAGGTCCTCGATCAGGACCGCGTCGTTGGCGCGAGGGGTGCCGGCGGCGATCCGGTCGCCGATCTCCGACAGGCGGCGCAGGCCGATGCGGCACGGGATGCTCTTGCCGCAGGCGTTGTCGGCGGCGAAGCGCGTCAGCAGGCGGGCGAGGTCCACGATGCAGGCCCGGTCGTCCGCGATCACCACGGAGCCGGAGCCGATGTGGGCGTCCACCGCCTTGAGTGAGTCGTAGTCGTACGGGGTGTCGAGGAGGTCGGCCGGGAGGAGGCCGCCCGTCGAGCCGCCGACAAGGAGGGCCTTGAGCGGGCGGCCGCCCGTGCCGCCTGCGAGGTCCACGATCTCGCGCAGGGGCGTGCCCAGGGCCACCTCGACGATGCCGCCGCCCTGCGGCCCGCGGACCGAGACGAGCGTCGTGCCGGGTGCGCCCCTCGTGCCGATGGCCGCATACGCCTCGCCGCCCAGGCGCACGATCCACGGGACCGCGGCGAGCGTGAGCACGTTGTGGACGACGGTGGGCTTGTCGAACAGGCCGCGCTCCGTGGGGTAGGGCGGCCGCTGCTCGGGCTGGCCGCGCTTCCCCTCGAGCGCCTTGAGCAGGACGGTCTCCTCGCCCAGCATGTAGGCGCCCTGGAGGCCGCGGACGGTCATGTTGACGGTGTGGCCGGAGCCGAGGACGTCCTCGCCGACGAAGTTGGCCTCCTCGGCAGCGGCGACGGCTCGCCTCGAGCATGGCCGCAAGCTCCGCGTCCTCGCCCCGGACGACGAGGATCGCCTCGGTGGCGCCCACCGCGTACGCGGCGATCGCGAGACCCTCGATGACGAGATAGGGGTCGGCGGCGAGCAGCTCCTGGTCGATGCGGACCGACGGGTCGGCGCCGTAGCCGTTGGCGACGACATAGCGCTGGGCGCCCTGCGCGGACGCCGCGGCGCGCCACTTGTCGGCGGCGGGGTAGCCGGCGCCCCCACGGCCGCGCAGCCCGGAGCCCGCGATCGTGGCGATCGTCGTGGTCCCGCCGTCGCGGACGGCCTTGCGGAGGCCTTCGAAGGCGCCGGCCCTCACGGCGGCGTCGAGGTTCGCAGGGGCGGCCTTGAGCCCCTCGATGCGGCCGGTGAGGACCGCGGGCGTGCCGGCCCTGGCCGGGAGGAAGGTGGTCATCAGCTCGCCCTGCCCCCGTAGCCCAGCGAGGCGTCGAGCGCCGAGCGGAAGCCGTCCTCGGCCACGACCTGGGCGGTGCCTGCCGCGGGCACCGCGGCGACGGTCGGCGGCTCGAACCGGAAGTGCCGGTAGTAGGTGGCCGTGCCGTAGATCATCGCGTACCACGCGCCCGTCGCGCGGGAGATGTGCTTGAGTGCCGCGACCGGCAGGTAGCCGTACGCGTCCTGGGTCTCCTCGAGGATCGCGAGCATGTCCTTGGGATCCCAGTCATGGGCCTCGAGGATGTCGTCGAGCGGGGTCAGGTCGATGCCCTCGAAGCGCGTGAACGCCGGATCGGCGACCGGACGCCCGGAGCGGCGCAGCGCGGACTCCTCGCGGCGCTCGCCGTAGGTCTCGGCGGCACCCCAGTGGACGTGGAAGCGGCCCTTGGTGTCGATGCCGCCCATGTCGATGCACTCGATCGGGCACGCCTGGGCGCACTGGAAGCACGTCTCGCACTTGAGCGTGCCGTACTCGTCGTACAGCAGCTGCAGCCGTCCGCGGAACTTCGGGGCGACGTCCGCCTTCTGCTCAGGCCACTTGATGGTCGCCTTCGGCTGGAAGAAGCGGCGCAGGGTGAGACCCATGCCGCGGACGAGGCCGATGCCGGGGATCGCGGTCATCGCTCAGCCTCCCTGGATGGTCTTGACGACGATGATCGCCGTGGCCGTGAGGAACAGGTTGAGGAGCGCGGCGGGCAGGAGCCACTTCCAGGCGAAGCCCATGAGGTGGTCGATGCGCACGCGCGGGAACGTGCCGCGCATCCAGACGAAGACGAAGACGAAGGCGAAGCTCTTGATGAAGAACCAGAGCATGCCCGCGACCCAGCCCCAGCTGATGAACGCGAAGGTGAACGCGGCTGCGATCGCCACCACGTTGAACAGCAGGAAGCCGACGACCAGCGCCTTCCAGGCCGGGGCGCCGCGCCTCGAGAGGTAGTACGGCAGGGCGAAGAGCAGCGTCATCGCGACCGGAATGGCGATGAGCAGCACCAGCACGCCCAGGCCCAGGCTGCCCGGGTCCAGGTTGATGGTGATCGGCGCGATGCCGAAGACCGCCAGCACGGCGTCCAGGTCGATCGGCGCGTTCCAGGCCCCGAAGAAGAAGGTCGTGAGCAGCGCCGAGACGATGAACACGTTCACGTACTCGGCGAAGAACAGGAAGCCGAACCGCATGCCCGAGTACTCGGTGGCGAAGCCGGCGACGATCTCGGAGTCGGCCTCGGTGAGGTCGAACGGGGTCCGGTTGGCCTCCGCGGTGGCGGCGATGAAGAAGATCAGGGCGCCCAGCGGCTGGCGGAAGACGAACCAGTCGGTGAACCAGCCCGCCTGCTGCTCGCCGATCTCGTAGACCGACAGCGTGCCCGCCAGCAGGATCAGGCCGACGACCGAGAGGGTCAGCGGGATCTCGTAGGAGACCATCTGCGCCGCCGCCCGGAGGCCGCCCAGCAGGGAGTACTTGTTGAACGACGCCCAGCCCGCGAGGAGCAGGCCGATCACGGCCATGCCGCCCACGGCGAACAGGTACAGGACGCCGATGCTGAGGTCCTGGCCGACGAGCCCGGGGCCGAACGGGATGACCAGGAAGGTCATCACCGCGGTCAGGAACACGATCACCGGTGCCCAGGTGAAGACCAGCACGTCGGCTGACGCCGGGGTGTAGTCCTCCTTGGTCAGCACCTTGAGGCCCGCAACCACCGAGTGCGCGGCGCCCGCCGGACCCACCCGGTCCGGGCCCACACGCAGGTTCATGAGGGCGATGACCTTCAGCTCCATGTAGATGATGATGAAGGCGGCCGGGATGCTGAACAGCAGGACGCCCGTGATGGCGACCAGGAACCGGACGATCCCCATGTTCGAGCTGAGCACGTCCATGAGCCACGGGCCCACGACCGTCAGCGCGAAGACCGTCAGGATCGGCCCGACGACCAGCACGACGAACAGGAGCGGAATGACGATCTTGCCGAGGATCGTCATGTTGTTCCAGGAGCGGGAAAGCGCACTCATCGTCAGGGCCTACTTGTCGATGCCGCCCATGACCGGGTCCAGCGAGGCCATGACGGCCATCGTGTCCGCGATCAGGTTGCCCTTCATGAGCATGCCCACGAGCTGCATGTTCACGAACGAGGGGTCGTGGATCTTCATGCGGAAGGGCTGGTCGGTGCCGTCGGAGATGGCATAGGTGCCGTACAGGCCGCGCGGCGCCTCGACGGCAGCCCAGGCGCGACCCGGCCGCGGCCGCAGCAGGCGCGGCAGGCGGGCCATGATCGGACCGTCGGGCATGTTGTGGAGGCACTGGTCGATGATCCGCAGGCTCTGCTTGACCTCGTCGAGGCGCAGCAGGTAGCGGTCCAGCGAGTCGCCGCCGCCGTTGGTGCCGCGGACGGGGATGTCGAACTCGAGCTCCGGGTAGACGCTGTACGGGTGGGCGCGGCGCACGTCGAACGGGATGCCGGCGGCGCGCAGGTTGGGCCCGCTGACGGCCATCCGGAGCGCGGTCTCGCCGTCGATCCTGCCGATGCCGCGCATGCGGCGGACGAAGATCTCGTTCTCGTTGAGCAGCCCGATGTTGGCCTCGTGCTGCACGAGGGCCCGGCTCATCCAGTCGCCCAGGCGGGACATGAACTCGTGGTTGAGGTCGCCGTTCACGCCGCCGATGCGGAAGTAGTTGAACAGCATCCGCTGGCCGGTGATCGCGGCCAGCATCTCCACGATCTCGTCACGCTCGATGAACGAGTACAGGATCGGGGTGAGCCCGCCCAGGTCCAGCGCCATCCAGCCCTGGAACAGCGCATGGGAGCTGACGCGGAGGAGCTCGCCGGTGAGCACGCGGATGTACTCCGCGCGGCGCGGGACCTCGACGTCCAGCAGCTTCTCGAACGCCATCACCGGCGCCCACTCCGTGAACAGGGAGCTCACGTACTCGAGCGGGTCGACCTGGCTGATGATGTGGTGGTAGTCGCTGTTCTCGCACAGCTTCTCGACGCCCCGGTGGAGGTAGCCCAGCACCGGGTCCAGGTCCACCACCTGCTCGCCGTTGATCTTGAGCACGATGCGCAGCACGCCGTGCGTGGACGGGTGCTGGGGGCCGACGTTGATGAACATCTCGCCGTCCTGCAGCGAGTAGAACTCGGCCTCGCGCTCCGTGCGCGGCGGGTACGGCGGGATCTGCTCGAACTGGCCGATCTGGCCATCGAGCATGATCCGCGGATCGTCCGCCGACGCGTGGCGCCCGTCGTTGGAGGCAGGAGCGGTCATCAGGCCTTCACCGTCCGGCGGACCACGCGATCCGTCGCCTGGACGGGGGCGTGGGAGCGCTCCATGTGGCGCACGCCGCCACCGGGGGAGCGCGCGGCGTCGTCGGGGAGATAGAAGTCCTTGCGCAGCGGGAAGCTCGTGTACTCCGGGGGCATGTAGATCCGCCGCAGGTCGCGGTTGCCCTCGAAGATGATCCCGAACATGTCGTAGGTCTCGCGCTCCATCCACTCGGCGCCCGGCCACAGGCCGGTGAGCGTGGGGATGCGCGGGTTGTCGCGCGGGAGCGGCTCGCAGACCACCCGCAGCCAGTCCGGGGTCGTCGCCGACCAGAGGTGGAAGGTCACGTTCATCGTGTCGCCCGTGTCCACGCCGGACAGGTCCGCGAGGACCACGAACGCGAGATCCGGCTCGTCGTGGAGCGCGGTGATGACCTCGATGAAGTCCCCGGGCGCGACCCGGATCTCGGTCTCGTCGTGGCGCTGGCGGATGGGACCCGCGAGCGTGTCCGCGAACCTGGCCTCGAGGCGCTTGCGCAGCTGGCGGTCCACGGCTACACGTCCTGCGGCACGTTGGGGCCGACGCGATGCTCGTCCCAGTGGCCCCGCCGCTCCTTGACGAGCTGGCCGAGCTTCATCATCCCGTAGATGAGGCCCTCGGGGCGGGGCGGGCAGCCGGGGATGTAGACGTCCACCGGCATGACCCGGTCGATGCCCTCGACCGTGGAGTACGAGCGCTTGTAGCGGCCACCCGAGCAGGTGCAGTCGCCCATGGCCACGCACCACTTGGGCTCCGGCATCTGCTCCCAGAGCCGGACCAGGGGCCCGGCCATCTTGGTGGTGAGCGTGCCCGCGACGATCAGCACGTCCGCCTGGCGGGGGCTGGCCCGGAACGGGAACATGCCCCAGCGGTCCATGTCGTTCTTGGACGTGGCCGCGGACATCATCTCGATCGCGCAGCAGGCCAGGCCCGAGAGGAGCGGCCACAGGCTGTTCATGCGGATCAGGTCGACGAGGTAGTCCGCCGACGTCGGGATCACCTCGAGCGCCCCCCAGCGGGCGGTGTCGGACAACTGGCCCGGAGTGCCCTCGAGCTCCGCGAGGTGGTAGTAGGGCGCGGGCACCGGGTATGCGCCGGGGCTGGTGGAGGCCCACAGCGTGTTGGGAACAATGAGGGGGGCCGCGATGTCGGACGGCTGCGCGGTGACCAGCGCGCCGGGCTCGAGACCCGGGCTGGCCTGCCGCCTCGGGTGAGGCATCACCTGCCGCGGCAGCGGCGTCGGGGCCTTCGGGGTTCAACGCCACGTCAGCACTCCCTTGCGCCAGGCGTAGGCGAGACCGAAGAGCAGGATGCCGACGAAGACCAGCATGCTCACGAGGCCGCCCAGCAACAGGTCCTGGAAGACCAGGGCCCACAGGTAGATGAAGACCACCTCGATGTCGAAGGCCACGAACATCAGCGCGTAGATGTAGAAGCTGATCCCGAACCGGGCGTGGGTGTCGCCATACGTGTCGATGCCCGACTCGTACGGGTAGCCCTTGTGCTCGTCACCGCGGGTGCGGTGGGAGATCAGCCAGGCCAGCCCGATCGTGCCGAAGACGAACAGGGTGCCGGCGATGGCGAACCCGACGACGTACCAGATCCCGGTCACGTGGTCCTCGAGGTCGAATGGGACCGCGCGTGCACGGCGCGGTCCGCGTTCGAGGTGTGATGACGTGTTGCATGTGCACCAGGACCCCGCCGGACGGGGACTGGCGCGGCCATTCTAGCAAGGCACGTCCGGCGCGACTTACCTTCCGGCCCAGTCGCGGTGGCCCATCCGGCCCTCAACGTGGGGCCGCATCTCTAGCAAGGCACGTCCGGCATGACGCATCGTCCGGCCCAGTCAAGGTCGCCCCAGCAGCCCCTCCACCTGGGGCCGATGCGGGCCGCATCAGCGACCGGGGTGCGTTGATCCGTTCCAGCGCCCGCAGCCTCGTGCCGGGCGGCAGGCCGCGGCCGAAGGCCAGGACCCGGAAGCCGCCCATGCCGCGCGGATCGAGGAGGCGGGCAAGGGCCGAGCGCAGGTCGAGCGCATCCTGGAGCGTGGCACCCGGGCCGACGCAGGTAGGCATCGACGAGGTCGGCTGGTGCCCGCGCGGGCGAGGAGCTCGGCCTGGGTGGTCTCCCCGAGCGGGTCGAGGCCGGCGGCGGCAGCGGCGGCGCGCACCGATGCCAGGTCCACAGTCGCGGTGAGGTCCTGGCGGCCGACGTGCCGGAACGGGTCCCCGCCGACGGCATGGCGGGCGAAGGTGCGCAGGGTGCCACCGGGCCGGGCAGGACTGTGCAGGTCCGCGGGCTCCAGCGCGTAGTCCACCAGGACGACGACCCCCCGCTCGAGATGGGCGGTCGCGCCGGCCAGCCAGGGGTCGATGTCGAGGCAGAGCTCCGTGACCTGGCCGGCGGCGAGGTGCACCCCTTCGACCGCGAGACGGGCGGCCAGCGCCGGGGTGGTCGGATCGGCCTCGAGCCAGGCGAACCCCCCGTCCTCGCCCACGGTCACCAGGAGCTCGCGCAGGCCGTCTGGACGGCCGACGACCCGGTGGACCGGGAGGGCGTCGAGCACCTCGTTGGCCACGACGGCGCCGACTCCGCCATCGCCCGTCGGCCCATCGCCGTCGGCCCAACGCCCGTCGGCCCCTCGGCCAGCAGGTCGGCGAGGCCGGCGTCGGCGAGGCGGGCGCGGAGTGCGGTCAGGCGCGCGGGCTCCACCTCCACCGGGCGGTAGCGGATCGCCTCGAACAGCGGTGACCGGAGGTCTCGGAGGCTTCCGAGGAGGCCGGCGGCGAGGGCGCCCGTCCCGGAACCGGGCTCGGTGACCGTGAACGGGGCAGGGCGGCCGAGCGCCTCCCAGGCCTGCTCCAGCAGGCGGCCGATGGCGGCCCCGAAGATGGGGTGCGCCTCGGGAGCCGTCAGGAAGTCTGCCCCGGCCATGCCGGGTCCGGCCTCGGCCTGGCGGTAGTAGCCATGGCCCGGCTCGTACAGGGCACGCTCCATGAAACGGGCGAAGGTGATGGGTCCGCGCGCGGTGATCTCGTCGCGGATCGCCGTGGCGAGCGCCTCGTCCTCCCCCACGGCGTCCGGGTCGGGAAGCGGCTCGCGCCAGAAGCCGGGCAGGCCGGCGTCCTGCTGGCTCATCGCGGCTGCCGGTCGCTCATCGGCCGCCTTCCCGCAGGACCCAGCGGATGCCCGGGCCGACGAGGCCGTGGCCGCCCAGCAGGATCGGGCACCGGGGCGTCGCCGCCGATGCGGTGAGCTCCGCCAGCCACGGGTCGCGGACGCGGTCCGGCAGGAGGAGATCGGACGCGAAGCGGTCCTCGGCGGGTGGCCAGGCGCGCTCGTCGGCGCCGACGTGGTGGGCGAGCAGCACGCGGGAGTCGATGACGGCGCCATCGGCCAGCTCCGCGACACGCTCGCCCAGTGCGCCCGGGCCGTCGCGGTCCAGCAGCAGGCCGAGGGCGGATCGGGCGGGACGGCGGTTCGGTCGCCCGACGCAGCGTGCCCGCGGCAGCGGTGCGGCAGCCCGCGCTCCTCGATCAGGGCTCGCGTGCGCGAGCGGGTGTGGCGTCTCGCACCCAGCGCAGGTCGACTGCGGCGAGGCGGCCGGCGACCAGGAGCTCCCCGCCCG
Source organism: uncultured Chloroflexia bacterium (assembly GCA_963697365.1). GTDB lineage: Bacteria > Chloroflexota > Limnocylindria > Limnocylindrales > CSP1-4 > CAIXZV01. Next base: position 92,263 of record CAVONT010000021.1, on the reverse strand, counting down.
GATCGGCGGTCACGGCACGCAGGGCGGCCAGGCGCACGCGGACCGGTTCGGCATCGGCGGCTGCCGGGAGCGGCGAGGCGGGCTGCGCCGGCGCGCCCGGCGAGCACCAGGGCGTCGACCGGGCTGTCGATGTCGGCGGCGAGGTGTCGCCGGGACTCGCAGGTCCCGGACGGGGATACCGGCCACCTCGGCCAGCCAGCGCGGGAGCGCGTTGTCCGAGGCGAGGTCCGCCGGGCAGGTCGCGGAGTGCGTCGGCGGCGCCGCGCGATCGCGATGCAGTCCGCGCTGTACCGGTGGTTCGCGAGGGCGCCGGCGACGTCGCTGCGGCCGCAGCGTCGACGAACGCGCGCAGGTCGGAGGGGCGCGCGAGGGGCATGGAGCCCGCGCCCATGACCACGAGTCCCGCGGGTCGCAGCTCGTCCACGAGGCGGCGCAGCCGGGCACCGAACGGGGTATCGTCGGGCGGCTCCTGCCGGATGACGACGCGGGCCGCACCGGCGGCGTCGAAGCCCGCCCGATGGTGCTCGAGCAGGACGGCGCGGATGTCGTCGAGCAGGCGCTCGAGCGGCCCGGCGGCCGGGTCCGGCAGCGGGGCGAGGATCAGGACGGTGACGGGCGCGGGCATCGGACCCCGAGTCTAGCGATCAGGAGGCGGCGAGACTGTGGCGCGGGTGCGGGCGTACATCGGCCTCGGGGCGAACGTGGGCGATCCCGTGGCGACGCTGGCGGCCGCGGTGCACGCCCTGGCGCGGGCTCCCGGGCTGCCGGCTCCGCGGCGTGTCCCGGCTCTACGCCACCGATCCCGTGGGCGTCCTCGACCAGCCGGAGTTCCGCAACGCGTGCGTGGCGCTCGACGTGCCGGCGGGGCGCCACGCCCGAGGACGGGGCGTCGGCGCTCCTGGTCGCGCTCAAGGGCCTGGAGCGGGAGTTCGGGCGGCAGGAGCGCGAGCGCTGGGGGCCGCGCGAGGTGGACCTCGACCTGCTGGTCTTCGGGCGGCACCGGATCGACGTTCCGCGGCCCGGAGGCGGGCCGGTCCGAGGACCCGCCGAAGGCGCGGCTGCCGCTCGTGGTCCCGCACGTCGAGGCGCAGCGCCGGCTGTTCGTGCTGGCGCCGCTGTCCGACCTGGCGCCCGGGCTGGTGCCGCCGGGCTGGGGCGAGACGGTGGCGACTGCGGCGGCCCGGCAGCGGTCCTGGAGGGCGCCGACGCGGCCCGCCCGATCGCGACGTGGGACGGCGACGGCTGGCGCCCGGTCTGACCCGGCGGGAGCCGCCGACCGAACCGATGCGGTCGTCGTCCGCGGAAGCGTCCCCGCGGTGCATGGACGCACCGCCATCGACATCGGGATTTCGTCGCCGCACCAATCCGACGGCTGCGACGGGCGCGAAGAGAGGTCGACACCAGGACGTCAGGTGTCGGGCACCAAGACCAGCTACCCCTGCGAACGCCACCGCCGGTGGTGGGCCGCGACCACCCATCAACCTGGAGGAACCACTCAATGCGCCGTCGCCTCGTCGCGACCCTCACTCTTTCCATGCTCGCCATCGGCATCATCGCTGCGCCCGTCGCCGCCGCGCCGCCCGCGGAGAACAGCATCGTGGACGTCGCCCTCGCGGCCAACGACGAGACCGGCGAGTTCTCCATCCTCATCGCCGCCCTCAAGGCTGCCGATCCGTCCATCATCAAGGCGCTCGACAGCAAGGGCCAGTACACCGTCTTCGCCCCGACGGACGCGGCATTCGTCTCGCTGCTCAACGAGCTCGACGTGACCGCCGGCGAGGTGCTCGGCAACAAGGCACTGCTCAACACGGTCCTGACCTACCACGTCGCCCGCGGCGAGCGGATGGCTGAGGACGTTCTCGACTCGAGCCGCATCCGCACGCTCAACCGGGGCTTCGTGTGCCAGATGGGCGGCGTCCTGACCGACGCGAACGGTCGCACCGCGAACATCATCGCCACCGACATCGACGCGTCGAACGGCGTCATCCACGTCATCGACCGGGTCATCCTCCCCAAGATGTGACGCTCAGGCGGACCGCCGCCGTGACCAACGCGAAACGCCCGGCCAGACGGCCGGGCGTTTCGCGTCTTGGCCCCGTGTTCACAGGAACCCCGCGGGAACTGTCGCCGCTAGAGCCGGACGGCCGGCGGCCGGTCCCTGTCGAACATGTGGACCGTGTCCACGAAGCGGACCTGCTTGGCCTGGTAGGCCATCACCAGCGAATGGGTGCGCGCGCCGCCGCCGAAGAAGCGGACCGGCTGGAGCAGGTCGCCACCGGTCACCCCGGTGGCCGCGAACACGAGGTTGTCGCCCGACGCGAGGTCCTCGGTCCGGTACACCTTCGTCTCGTCGGCGTGGCCCAGCATCGACGATGACCGCGCCCGCTCCCGCTCCTCCTCGCTCCGGAAGCGGAACCGGGCCTGGATCTCCCCACCCAGGCAGCGCAGCGCCGCCGCCGTGATGACGCCTTCGGGCGCGCCGCCGATCCCCATCACCGCGTGGACGCCGGTGCCCTGGACCGCGCACGAGATCGCGGCCGACACGTCGCCGTCCGAGATGAGCTTGATCCGGGCGCCGGTGCCGCGGACCTCGGCGATCAGGTCGGCATGGCGCGGGCGGTCCAGGATGACGACCGTGATGTCGGAGACCTTGCGCCGCAGCGCCTCGGCGATCCGCTGGCAGTTCTCGGCCGGGGGCAGCGTGATGTCCACGCACCCGGCGGCCACCGGGCCCACCGCCAGCTTCTCCAGGTACGTGTCGGGTGCGTGCGTCAGGCCTCCGCGCTCGGACGCCGCGAGCACGGTCAGCGCGTCCGGCCTGGCCCGTGGCGACCAGGTTCGTCCCCTCGAGTGGATCGACGGCGATGTCCACGGCCTGGGCGACCTCGTGGCGCTCCAGCCGGCCGACCTCCTCGCCGATGTAGAGCATCGGCGCCTCGTCGCGCTCCCCCTCGCCGATCACGATGGTGCCCGCGATGTCCGCCTCATCCATCGTGCGGCGCATCGCCTCGGTCGCCGCCTGGTCGGCCTCGTCGCGCATGCCGCGACCCATGAAGCGCGCGGACGCGATGGCGGCCGCCTCGGTCACGCGGACCATCTCGAGGGCGAGGAACTGTTCCATCGGTGCCTCCATCGGTGGCCCGGGCCCCCGCCCGGGATGATCGGTGGTGTGGCCGGTGGTCCCGGAGCTCAGTGCCGGAAGTGGCGGCGTCCGGTGAAGACCATGGCGAGGTGGTGCCGGTCGGCGACCTCGATCGCCATCTCGTCGCGGATCGACCCGCCCGGCTGGATGATCGCGGTGACCCCCGCGTTGGCGGCGATCTGGATGCCATCCGGGAACGGGAAGTAGGCGTCCGATGCCATGACGGCGAGCTTGGCCCGGTCTCCCGCCCGCCGGAGCGCGATGTCCACCGACATGTTGCGCGACGCCTGGGCCGCGCCGATGCCGACCGTCGCCGCGTTGCGGGCCAGCACGATCGCGTTCGAGCGGACGTGGCGGACGGCCCGCCAGGCGAACAGCAGGTCGGTGAGCTCGCCGAGGGTCGGGTGGCGCCGGGTCACCACCTGGAGTCGCCCGCGGTCAAGGTCCACCGCGTCGAGACCTTCGACCAGGAGGCCGCCGCCCACGCGCTTGAAGTCGAGGTTCGCGATGCCGTAGTCCCGCATCCCCGAGGTGGGATCCGCCGGCACGGACAGCAGCTCGAGACCCGGCTTGGCGCGCAGGATGCCCAGCGCCGCCTGGCTGAACCCCGGGGCGATGACGGCCTCGAAGGAGTTGGCCGCGATCTCGCGGGCGGTCGCTCCGTCCACCTCGCAGTTGACGCCGATGATCCCGCCAAAGGACGACACCGGGTCCGTCTCCAGCGCGCGCCGGTAGGCATCGACGAGCTCCTCGCCGGACGCGATGCCGACGGGATCCGTGTGCTTGGCGACCACCACCGTGGGCGCCGTGTAGTCGCGCGCGATCTGGAAGGCGGCGTCGAGGTCGAGCAGGTTGTTGAACGTGGGCTTCTCGCCGTGCAGCTGCTCGGCGTCGGCCAGCCCGCCGGTTCGGTGGGTCGTCTCGCGGTAGAAGGCGGCGCGCTGGTGCGGGTTCTCGCCATAGGGCAGGTCGGCAACCTTCTCGAGCACGATCGAGAGCCGCTGCGGATAGATGTTGTTCGAGATCTGGTTGAGGTAGGCGGCAATCTCGGCGTGGTAGGCGGCGACGGTGCTGAATGCGTCCGCGGCGAGCCGGTAGCGTGTGTCCGCGCTCACCTGGCCGAGTGTCTGAAGCTCCTCGAGCACCTGGCCGTACCGGCTGGGGGAGGCGATCGCGATCACGCCCGCGGCATTGCGGGCCGCGGAGCCCAGGAGGGCGGCCCCGGCAACGTCGATGAAGTCGATGGCCTCGTCGATGCCGATGTGGCGCTTGCCGACCTCGGGAGCAAAGGGCTTGACGTTGACGACGACGATGTCGATGAGGCCGATGCCGTGCTCGACGAGCTGCTCCAACTGCTCCGGCCGGTCGCGGCGGGCGAGGATGCCGGCGTAGATCGCGGGATGGAAGGTCCTGACCTGGCCGCCGACGAGCGGCGGGACGTCGGTCAGGTCGGAGACGGGCCTTGCCTCGATGCCGTCCGCAGCGAGATGCTCGCGGGTTCCATCCGTCGCGAAGAGCTCGACGCCCAGCGCCAGCAGCTCACGGGAGAACGCGGAGATCCCATCGCGGTTGGCGACCGACAGCAGCGCACGCACCTGCGCAGGTCCTCCTCGGGCGGCTCGCTCGGGCTCGCGCCACGTGGCCGCCGGTGATCTGAACGGGATCCACCGGGCCGCCACGCGGGCGGGCGCGTTGTGGCGGGGAGTATACCGCGCCCCCGTGGCATACTCGGCGCACCCATCAGCGAGGCCGGGCATCCGGCGATTGCGGAGACACGCGCGTGAACCTGCTCCCCTGGGAGTACCTCTTCGAGTCGTTCGACGGTCTGAACTTCCCGGACCTGTACATGCCGATCCTCGTGGCGAGCATCGCGATGCTCATCGTCACGGTCGTGGTCTACAACGTCAGGACCCGCACGCTCCACCGGCACACGATCTACGTGCAGATGTACGAGTGGCTCCTGTGGACCGGCGTGATCACGTACACCCTCCTGATCGTCGCCTGGATCTTCCGGTTCGACTTCATCCTCGTCCTGGCCACGGTGATCATCGGGCTGGGCGTGATGGTCTGGGTCCGGTTCTTCCACTTCCCGCCGTATTTCGCGGCCTACGAACGGCAGCTGGCCAAGGCGCGCTACTACTCTCGGGACAAGTTCAGCAGGCCCGAGAGCACGATCCGCACCAAGTCCTCTCGCCGGCGCCGCCGCCGCTAGTCGCACGGAGCCGCCCGATGCCGATCGAGATCCGGCGGTTCGGGGTCGGGCACCGGCGCCCTGACGGCCCCCCGGGCACGACGGGCATCGAAGGGCAGGTCATCGAGAGCAGTCCGTACGGGGTCGTCGCCGAGCTGGCCTTCGGGCGGCAGGCGCGGATCACGCCGCACACGAACCCGAACCACACGTGGTTCGTCGTGATCGAGGGTGGCGGCTGGGTGGGCGTCGATGACGAGCGGGCGCGGGTCCAGGCGGGCGACGCGGTTCTCTGGCCGCCCGACGTGCTGCACGCGGCCTGGACGGATGGCACGCAGATGCGGGCGATCGTGGTGGAGCTGCCGGGGCCCGACGCTGGCGCTGCCGCCGGTGGTCGAGGGCGCCGCGGTCGCGGTCGTCGTGCCGGGGGGTCCCGTGAGCCGCGGCGGGGGAGCGTTGCGTCCGCGGCCGGTCGACCCGGCGACACGCGCCGCCGACCGGACCGACGACGGGGAGCCGGTCTGACCGCTACCGGGCCCCGAGGACGGCGCGCACCTCGTGCGCGATCTCGAGGTCCTCGCGCGCCCGGATGACCAGCGCCTGCACCGGCGCGCCGGTGCGGCCCGATGACGGCATCCGGCGCGGCGGACGCGTTCGCCGCGGCGTCGAACCCGACGCCCAGGTAGCCGAGGCCGTCGGTCGCGAGGGCCCGGATCGCGGGCGAGTTCTCGCCCACGCCGCCGGTGAACAGGAGCACGTCGAGGCCGCCCATCGCGGCCGTCATCGCGGCGATCGAGCCACGCAGGCGGTGGACGTAGACATCCCGCGCGAGCGCCGACGCGTCGTCGCCGGCATCGGCGGCCGCCAGCATGCTGCGCATGTCCGCCGTCCCGGCCAGTCCCAGCAGGCCGGAGCGGTGCTCGAGCGTGGAGGCCAGCTCCGCAGGCGGCATCCGGACGTGCTCGAGGAGCCAGATGACGAGCCCCGGGTCGACCGTTCCCGAACGGGTCGCCATGACCAGGCCCTCGAGGGGCGTGAACCCCATGGTCGTGTCGACGGACCGGCCACCCGCCACCGCGGCCAGCGAGGCCCCGGCGCCCAGGTGGCAGCTCACGATCCGCAGGTCCGTCCACCGGCCGCCCGACCATCGCCGCCGCCCGGCGCGCGGCATAGGCGTGCGAGAGCCCGTGGAAGCCGTAGCGGCGGAGCTCCCAGCGTGTGCGCCACTCGGCCGGCAGCGCGTACGTGGTGGCCGCCGGCGGCATGGCGGCATGGAAGGCGGTGTCGAAGCAGGCGACCGCGGGCACGCCCGGCAGAGCATCCCCCACGGCCGCGAGCGCGGCGAGTGACTTCGGCTGGTGGAGCGGGGCGAGGTCGGTCAGCGCTCGCAGGCGATCCTCGACCCGATCGTCCACCAGGACGGGCCCGGAGTACGTCGTCCCGCCGTGCACGATCCGGTGCCCGACGGCCGCGACCGGCCCGAAGCCCCGGATCGCCTCGGTCACGGCCCCGGTGTCCAGGCGGCCGGCCGGGGCGGCCAGGTCGAGGCTCGCGACCACGCCGTCATCGTCGTCGAGGACGCGCAGCTTGAGGCTGCTCGACCCTGCGTTGACGACCAGGACCGGTCCCAGCGGGCGGTTCAGGCCGGCCATCGCCAGTCCGCGATCTCGGGCGAGTCCTCGCCCTCGAGCCGGGTGTACGCCCGCGCCTCGATCCGCTTGTCCACCATCAGCTGGCGGACGTGGCCGGCCCTGGGGCCGAGGCCCGGGACCCGGTCGATCGCATCGATCACCAGGTGGTAGCGGTCGAGGTCGTTGAGCATCACCATGTCGAACGGGGTGGAGGTCGTGCCCTCCTCCTTGTAGCCGCGGACGTGGATGTTCGGGTGGTTCGTCCGCCGGTAGGTGAGCCGGTGGATCAGCCACGGGTAGCCGTGGTAGGCGAAGACGACCGGCTTGTCGGTGGTGAACAGCGAGTCGAACTCGGCGTCCGACAGCCCGTGCGGATGCTCCGACGCCGGCTGCAGGCGCATCAGGTCCACGACGTTGATGAAGCGGACCTTGATCTCGGGCAGGTGCTGGCGCAGGAGGTCCACGGCCGCCAGCGCCTCGAGCGTCGGGATGTCGCCGGCGCTCGCGATGACCACGTCGGGCTCGCCGCCCTGGTCGTTGCTGGCCCAGTCCCAGATGCCGATCCCCCGCGTGCAGTGGAGGATCGCCTGGTCCATCGAGAGCCAGTTGGGCGCGGGCTGCTTGCCGGCCACGATGACGTTGACGTAGTTCCGGCTGCGCAGGCAGTGATCGGCCACCGAGAGGAGCGTGTTCGCGTCCGGCGGCAGGTAGACGCGGATCACGTCGGACTTCTTGTTGACGACATGGTCGATGAAGCCCGGATCCTGGTGGCTGAACCCGTTGTGGTCCTGGCGCCACACGAGCGAGCTGAGCAGGTAGTTGAGCGACGCGATGGGCTGGCGCCACGGGATGTCGCGGGTCACCTTCAGCCACTTCGCATGCTGGTTGAACATCGAGTCGACGATGTGGATGAATGCCTCGTAGCAGTTGAAGACGCCATGGCGGCCGGTGAGCAGGTAGCCCTCCAGCCAGCCCTGGCACTGGTGCTCCGAGAGCATCTCCATCACCCGGCCCTCGGGCGAGAGGCCCTCGTCGGTGGGGACCAGTTCCGCCATCCAGGTGCGGTCTGTCACCTCCATCACGGCGCCCAGCCGGTTCGACGCGGTCTCGTCCGGCCCGAAGACCCGGAAGGTCTCCATGTTCCTCGCCATCACGTCCCGCAGCCACGTGCCCATCACCCGGGTCGCCTCGGCGATGGTCGCGCCAGGGGCGGGGACGTCCACGGCGTAGTCGCGGAAGTCCGGCAGTGCGAGGTCGCGCAGCAGCAGTCCGCCGTTGGCGTGCGGGTTGGCGCTCATACGCCGGTAGCTCTTCGGTGGCAGGGCGGCCAGCTCCGGGAGGAGGGCGCCGTCGGTGTCGAACAGCTCCTCGGGCCGGTAGCTGCGCATCCAGGTCTCGAGGATCTCGCGGTTCCGCGCGTTCTTGCGGACCTCGCTCATCGGCACCTGGTGCGAGCGCCAGTTGCCCTCGACCGGCGTGCCCGTCGATCTCCTTGGGGCCGGTCCAGCCCTTGGGCGTCCGCAGGACGATCATCGGCCAGGCGGGTCGTTCGACCACCCCGTCCTCGCGGGCAGCCCGCTGGATGCGCATGGATCTCCGTGACCACCGCGTCGAGGGTCGCGGCCATCTGCTGGTGGACCAGCGCCGGGTCATCGCCCTCCACGAAGTACGGCTTGTAGCCGTAGCCCTCCATCAGCGCTGCCAGCTCCTCCTTCGGAATGCGGGCGAGCACCGTCGGGTTGGCGATCTTGTAGCCGTTGAGATGCAGGATCGGCAGGACAGCCCCGTCGCGGACGGGATCGAGGAACTTGTTCGAATGCCAGCTGGTGGCCAGTGGCCCCGTCTCGGCCTCGCCGTCGCCCACGACCGCGCACACGACGAGATCCGGGTTGTCGAAGGCGGCCCCGAAGGCGTGCGAGAGCGCGTAGCCCAGCTCACCGCCCTCGTGGATGGAGCCCGGTGTCTCGGGCGCCACGTGGCTGGGGATCCCGCCCGGGAAGGAGAACTGGCGGAAGAGCTTGCGCAGGCCCTCGGCATCGCGCGTGATGCTGGGGAACACCTCGCTGTAGGTGCCCTCGAGGTAGGCGTTGGCGACGATCCCGGGCCCGCCGTGCCCGGGCCCGATGATGTAGATGGCGTCGAGGTCCCAGTTCCGGATGACCCGGTTCATGTGGGCGTAGATGAAGTTCAGGCCCGGCGTCGTGCCCCAGTGGCCGAGGAGGCGGGGCTTCACGTGCTCCGGCAGCAGGGGCTCGCGCAGGAGGGGGTTGTCGAGCAGGTAGATCTGCCCCACCGAGAGGTAGTTCGCCGCGCGCCAGTAGGCGTCGATCCTCGCGAGGTCGCTGCTCGAGAGGGGCGTGGCGTCGGCGCCGATGGTGACGGCGGTCGCCATGGTCGAGGGCTGCAGGGTCACGGGTCGATCCCTTCCGCTACGGAGAGGTTCCAGTCTACGACCGCACGTTAGCGACTGGTGAACGTCCGGTTGACGTCTGCCCAGTCCCCCGTCGCGCCCCGCCCCGCTCAGCCCGCAGTGTCCCCGCGGCCGAGCCATGCCCCGAGGCCACCGAGCACGCGCGCCGTCATGCCCCACACGGTGAGCCCGTCCACCGGGTAGGCCGAGTACTCCAGGTCCCAGCCCCGGATCTCGCGCCGCACCCGCACCAGCGGTGCGTCCGGGAGGAAGGCCGCCACCGGTGGCACCAGGATCGCGGCCACCTCGCTCGCCTGCGGCGTGAGCATCGGCCTCCGGTCCGCCACCGCCACCACCGGTGTCACCGTGAAGTTGGACACCGGGACCCACTGCATCGACAGGGTCCCGAGCACGCGCACCCCGGCCTGGTCCGCGTCCAATCCGACCTCCTCGGCCGCCTCGCGCAGGGCGGTCGCCACGAGATCCGCATCCCCCGGCTCCGCCCGCCCGCCCGGGAACGACACCTCGCCCGAGTGGTGGCCGCCCCGGTCGGCCCGCTCGGTCAGCACGAGGCGCGCGATCCCGTCCTGGTCCGGGTAGATCAGCACGAGGACCGCGGCCTGGCTTGCCGATGCGTCAGCACTGCCCCAGGAGGGCCGCGGGCGCGGGGCACCGGTCGCGGCGAAGACCGGGATCAGCGCCTCGGGCGCGTCGGGCAGGGGGTCGGGCAGCGTCTCCAGGCGCCGGATGACCTCATCGAACTGCATCCTGCGGTCCGTCAGCCGGGCTCGCCCGGCACGATGACCGCGAACCCCTCGCGTCGCGCGGCCTCAGCGAGTCGCAGGTCACGGGTAACGAACGCGAGCTTCGCCGGATGCCCGTCCGCGACGATCGTGGCAGCGGCAAGTTGCAGGGCGTCAGCGGCATGGAGCGGGTGCACCCTCAGCAGCCTGACGGCCGCACGTCGCAGCAGCGCGCTGGGCTGTACTTCCAGCCACGTCGCAGTCATGGCCGCGAGGCGGTGGAACGCCTCGGTCACGGCCGTCCCGTCCAGAGTCCCCTCACGCTCCTTTCGGGTGATCGCCGAGGCGCACTCGGTCTCGGTGCCCCACCATGCCGACACCTGTGGATCGCGCTCGATCTCCGCCAGGGTCTCGCGGGTCGCCGGCTCGTCCATCAGCAACGGCACGATGGCGGAGCTGTCCCAGAACCTCATCGGCCCGACCGCCGCTCCTCGAGCAGCGCCTCGGTAAGGGTCATGCCGCCCGTGGATCGCGGCGGCGGTTCCCGAAGGAGCTCGAGCGGGAGCTTGCCCGTGCCTCGCTTGATCAGGCCCCTGCGCTCCAGGCTGCGCAGGTGGCCCTCCGGGTCTGTCAGCGCCGTCACCGGCTCCAGGCGCGCGACGGGCACGCCACGGTCCAGGATCACGATCGTCTCACCGGCCTTCACGCGGTCGATGAGCGCGGACAGCCCGTTCTTCGCCTCGGTGATCGTCGCAGTGGCCATATGGCTAGAATAGCCAGATCGATCCGGCGCGACAACCCCCGATCCTAGTTGACCAGGTCTCCACCGTCGCGCTTGGGAGCAGCCGCCTCGTCGAGCGGCGGCAGGTCGAATGCGGACGTGCGACCGTCCGCCTCGTCGGCCTCACGACCGTCCGCGGTGCGGCGGGCGTCGCGCCGGGTACCCGCATCCGCAACCACCGTGGACGAGGCGCTCGAGAACACCAGTGCCCCCGAGACCGGGTCGGCATCGGCGGTGACCACGTCGCCCGCCTTGAACGTCCCGCCCAGCAGCGCCCGCGCGAACGGGTTCTCCACCAGGCGCTGGATCGTCCTCTTGAGCGGCCGTGCCCCGAACGCCGGATCCGTTCCCTCGCGCACGATCAGCGCGCGGGCGGCGGGCGTGAGCTCCAGGGCAAGGTCGCTGGCCTCGATCCGCTTCTGCAGCTCGGCGAGAAGCAGGTCCACGATGGCGACGAGGTCGGCGTCGGTCAGCGCGTGGAACACGATGACCTCGTCGATCCGGTTGAGGAACTCCGGCCGGAACGAGCCCCGCAGCGCCTCGGTCACGCTGCGCTTCATCGACTCGTAGTCCTCGCCGCCGGGCCGGCCCGCGAACGCCTGGATCTGCTGGCTCCCGATGTTGGAGGTCATGATCACGACGGTGTTCTTGAAGTCCACCGTCCGGCCCTGGCTGTCCGTGAGCCGCCCGTCGTCGAGCACCTGGAGCAGCACGTTGAACACGTCCGGGTGGGCCTTCTCGATCTCGTCGAGCAGGATCACCTGGTACGGCCGCCGGCGGACCGCCTCCGTCAGCTGGCCGCCCTCCTCGTAGCCCACGTAGCCGGGAGGGGCACCCATCAGGCGCGACACCGCGAACTTCTCCATGTACTCGGACATGTCGATGCGGACCATCGCCTGCTCGTCGTCGAACATGAACTGGGCGAGCGCCCGCGCGAGCTCGGTCTTGCCGACGCCCGTCGGCCCGAGGAACAGGAACGACCCGATGGGCCGGCGCGGGTCCTTGAGGCCGGCCCGAGCGCGCCGGACGGCATCGGACACGGCCTCGATGGCCTCGTCCTGGCCGATGACTCGGGCATGGAGCCGCTCCTCCATGTGGACGAGCTTCTCCAGCTCGCCCTCCATGAGGCGGGTGACCGGGATGCCGGTCCAGGCGCCCACGATCCCGGCGATGTCGTCCGCCGAGACCACCTCCTTGAGCAGGGCGCCGGGGCCCTGCAACGCGGCGATGGCCGCCTCCTCGAGCGCCTGCCGGTCGGCGAGCTCGCGGGCCTTGCCGTACTTGAGCTCGGCAGCGGTGCCGTAGTCGGCCTCGCGCTCGGCCTGCTCGATGCGGACGGCGAGTTGCTCGACCTCGGACTTCGTCTCACTCAACGCGGCGATCGCGCTCTTCTCGGCCTCCCAGCGCTGGCGCATGCCGCCGGCCTCCTCGGCCAGCTCGGCGAGCTCGCGCTCCAGGACGTCGAGCCTTGCCTTCGACGCCTCGTCGGACTCCTTGCGCAGCGCCTCGCGCTCGATCTCCAGCTGGATCCGCCGCCGCTCCAGCTCATCGAGCTCGATCGGCATGGAGTCGATCTCCATGCGCAGCCGGCTCGCCGCCTCGTCCACGAGGTCGATCGCCTTGTCGGGCAGGAAGCGCTCGGTGATGTAGCGATTGGACAGCGTGGCGGCCGCGACCAGCGCCGAGTCCGTGATCCGGACGCCGTGGTGGACCTCGTACCGCTCGCGGAGGCCGCGCAGGATCGAGATCGTCTCCTCGACCGTCGGCTGGTCGACCATGACCGGCTGGAAGCGCCGCTCGAGGGCCGCGTCCTTCTCGATGTGCTTGCGGTACTCGTCGAGCGTGGTGGCCCCGATGGTGTGCAGCTCGCCTCGGGCGAGCATCGGCTTGAGCAGGTTCGAGGCGTCCATCGCACCCTCGGCCGCCCCTGCGCCCACCACCGTGTGCAGCTCGTCGATGAACAGGATCACCCGCCCCTCGGCGTCCTTGATCTCCTTGAGGACGGCCTTGAGGCGCTCCTCGAACTCGCCCCGGAACTTGGCGCCGGCGATGAGCGACCCCAGGTCCAGCGAGACGACCGTCTTGTCCTTGAGGGTCTCCGGGACGTCGCCGCGCACGATGCGCTGGGCGAGGCCCTCGGCGATGGCGGTCTTGCCGACGCCGGGCTCGCCGATCAGCACGGGGTTGTTCTTCGTGCGCCGGCTGAGGACCTGGATGACGCGCCGGATCTCCTCGTCCCGCCCGATCACGGGGTCCAGCCTGCCCGCGCGGGCCTCGGCCGTGAGGTCGCGGCCGTACTTCTCCAGCGCCTGGTACGTGGTCTCCGGGTTCGCGGTGGTCACGCGCTGGCCGCCCCGCACGCCCTGGAGCGCGGCGAGGATCTGCTCCTTGCCCGCCCCGTGGCGTTCCAGGAGCCTGCTGCGTGTCGCCGCCAACCTCGGCCGCGCCGATGAGGAGGTGCTCGGTGGAGGTGTACTCGTCACCGAGGCGACGGGCCTCGTCCATCGCCCGATCGATGATCCGCTTGGCGCGCGGGTCGAGCGCGAGGTTGCCGCCCGAGATCCTGGCCCGGCGCGTGAGGATCGCGGCCAGCTCCCCGCGGAAGGCGGCGAGATCCACGCCCAGGCGCCGCAGCGTCTCGGCGGGAATGCCGTCGTCGGGCTCGACGAGGGCGGCGAGCAGGTGCTCCGCGTCGAGCACGGGGCTCTGCATGCGCTCCGCGAGCGACTGGGCGTTGACGATGGCCTCCTGGGCCTTCTCGGTGAAGCGGTCAAGCTGCATGGTCGGATCTCGAATTCGGTGTTGCCGGCTCAGCCGTCAGCGCGGGGATCTGGTTGGGCGACGAGGTCGAGGAAGGCCGTCGCGGCCTGCCTCGCCGGCTCGTCGAGGGCGCCCGGCAGGAGCACCTTGACCTTCAGGTACAGGTCGCCGGTGCCGCCTCCCCGCATCTGGGGCATTCCCTGGCCCTTGAGGCGGATGCTCTTGCCACTCTGCGTTCCGGCCGGGATGGTCAGCAGGACGCGGCCCTTGAGGGTGGTGACGGGCACCTCGCCGCCCAGCAGCGCCTCGCGCAGCGTGACCGGCAGCTCGCGCTCCAGGTCCGCGCCCCGTCGCGTGTAGATGGCGTGTGGGCGGATCCGCACGGTGACCACGATGTCCTTGCCGTCCGGGCCCTTGCCCGACAGCTTCACGCGCGAGCCGGTGTCCGCGCCGCGCGGGATCTGCACCTCGAACCGCTTGCCCTCGACCTCGACGACACGGCTGGTGCCGTGGAAGGCCTCTTCGAGGGACAGGTCCGCGGGGGCCTGGATCTCGCCCTTTGCGCGCCGGTCGTGTGCCGACGATCGCCCGGTGCCGCCGTCGCTCGCGCCGCCGTTGCCGCCACCCCCGCCGCGGCCCATGCCCCCGAGGATGTCCGAGAAGGACGGTCCGCCGGCCCGCCGCGAGCCGCGCCCGCCTCCAGTCGCGCCCCTGCCCGATGCGCCGGATGCTCCAGCCGCCGCCCCCTCGAAGAACATGCGGAAGAAGTCCGAGAAGTCCGGGTCGCCGGACCCCGCGGTCCGGTACTCGGTGCGTGTGCTGCCGGGCCCCCCGCCCGTGCCGCCGGCCGCCCCGAACCCGCCGAAGCCCGCGAACGGCCCTCCCGGACCGAAGGGGTCGGCGCCGCCGCGTCCGCTGCCGGCGCGCTGGTACTGGTCCCAGTTCGCGCCCATGGCGTCGTACTGCTTGCGCTTGTCCGGATCGGACAGGACGGCGTTCGCCTCGTTGACGTCCTTGAAGCGCTTCTCGGCAGTCTTGTCGCCGGGGTTCCGGTCCGGATGATGATCGCGCGCGAGCTTCCGGAATGCCTTCTTGATGTCGGCCTGGCTGGCCGTCTTCGGCACTCCGAGTGTCGCGTAGTAGTCGCGGTACTCCATCGCTCCCGGTCCCCCGGCGGCTCCCTAGACGACGACCGGCGGCTGGTCGGTGGGCGGGAAGGGGTTGCGGCGGACACGCGACTCGCCACCACCCTTGGACCCGCCCACCGCCCGCGATCGTGGTCGAGGCACCCTTCAGCGGCTTGGGACTGCGGCGCAGGGCCGCGTCGAGGACCTGGTCCATGTTGTCGGCCAGGACCAGCTTGATGGTCTTGCGGACCTCATCGGGGATGTCGCGCAGGTCCTTCTCGTTCTTCTTCGGCAGGATGACCATGCCGGCACCGGCGAGGTGCGCGGCGAGGATCTTGGACTTGAGCCCGCCGATGGGCAGCACGCGCCCACGGAGCGTGATCTCGCCGGTCATCGCGACGTCCTTGCGGACGGGAATGCCGGTGAGGGCGCTCACCATCGCGGTGGCCATGGTCACGCCGGCGGACGGACCGTCCTTGGGCGTGGCACCGGCCGGCACGTGGATGTGCAGCGTGTGCTTCTCGAAGATCTCGCGCGTGATGCCCAGGTCCGACGCGTGGGAGCGGATCCAGGACAGCGCCGCCCGCGCGGACTCGCGCATCACGTCGCCGAGCTGGCCCGTGAGGATGAAGTCCTCCTTGCCCTCCATGAGCGTGACCTCGATGGCGACGACGTCGCCGCCGACCTCGGTCACCACGAGGCCCGTGGCCGACCCGGTCTGGTCCTCGGCCTCCAGCTCGCCGTACTCGAAGCGCGGCGGGCCGAGGTACTCCACGAGCTTCCTGACGTCCACGACGGTCCTGCGCTTGCGGCCCTCGGCCACGGAGCGCGCGACCTTGCGCATGATGTTGGCGAGCTCGCGCTCGAGGTTCCGGACGCCGGCCTCATGGGTGTAGGCCTGGACGAGCTCGGTGAGGACCTCGTCCGTGATCTGGACATGCTTGGCCTTGAGGCCGTGGTTCTCCATCTGCTTGGGGACGAGGAACCGCCTGGCGATCTCGACCTTCTCCTGCTGCGTGTAGCCCGGCAGCGCGATGACCTCCATGCGGTCCCGCAGCGCGGCCGGGATGGGATCGAGCAGGTTGGCGGTGGCGACGAACAGCACCTTGCGCAGGTCGAACGGGACCTCGAGGTAGTTGTCCTGGAAGCTGAAGTTCTGCTCCGGGTCGAGCACCTCGAGCAGGGCCGAGCTCGGGTCCCCGCGGAAGTCCATGCCGATCTTGTCGACCTCGTCGAGCATGAACACCGGGTTGTTCGTTCCGGCGGTCTTGATCGACTGGATGATCCGGCCGGGCAGCGCACCGATGTAGGTGCGCCGATGGCCGCGGATCTCCGCCTCGTCGTGGATGCCGCCGAGGCTCATCCGGGTGAACTTGCGGCCCATCGCCTTGGCGATGGACTTGCCCAGGCTCGTCTTGCCGACGCCGGGAGGGCCGACGAACAGCAGGATTGGCGAGCGGATGGTGTCTGCGAGGCTGCGCACCGCGAGGTACTCGAGGATGCGTTCCTTGACCTTCTCGAGGCCGTAATGATCCTCGTCGAGGATCGCGGCCGCCTCGCGGATGTCCAGGCGGTCATCGGTCGAGGTGTTCCAGGGAAGGCTGACGAGCCAGTCCACGTAGGTCCGGATGACGCCGACCTCCGGTGAGGCGGACGGGATCCGGCTCATCCGGTCGATCTCCTTGGTGGCCCGCGTGCGGACCTCCTCGGGCATGCCGGACTGCTCCACCTTGTCGCGCAGCTCGCTGATCTCGGCCTGCTGCGGATCGTCCTCGCCCAGCTCGCGCTGGATGGCCTTGAGCTGCTCGCGCAGGATGTACTCGCGCTGGGTCTTGTCCATCTCGGACTTGACCTCGCTCTGGATCTTCCCCTTCAGCTCGAGGATCTCGATCTGGCGGGCGAGAAAGCCGCTCACGAGCTTGAGACGCTGCTCGACATCGAAGGTCTCGAGGAGCTCCTGGCGCTGCTCGGTGGACATGTCGGGGCTGTACGCCACCATGTCGGCGAGGAGGCCGGGCTCCGTGATGTTGCGCGCGGCGACGGCGGCCTCCGGCGGGACGGGTGCGCCGTTCGCGACGTACTGCTCGATCTGGGCCTGGACGCTGCGGATCAGCGCCTGCGCCTCGATGCCCTCCGGGACGGTGTCGGCCACCTCCTCGACGCGGACCTTGAGGTACGGCTGCGGTGTGCACGAAGCCGTGGATGCGGACTCGGCCCTGGCCCTGGACGATGGCCCGGACGGTGCCGTCCTGGAGTTGGACGACCTGGGCGATCTTGGCGATCGTGCCGACGCTGTAGAGCTCCGAGGGGTCGTTGATGTCCTCCTGCTCGGCCGTGCGCTGGGTGACGAGCGCGATCGGCCCGCCCGACTCGGTGGCGGCGTTGAGCGCGGCGACGCTCTTCTCGCGGCCGACCTGGAGCGGCACGATCATCTCGGGGAAGATGACCGTCTCGCGCAGCGCGACCAGCGGCAGCTCGCGAATCTCGCCGGGCTGCGGTGCCTGCTCTTCGGTTGTCTTCGGCGTCTTCTTCGCCATCTGGGTGATCTCCTTGAGGCCGGCTCGTGGGCCGGCGGACGGTTCGGGTCGCGCTCGGTGCTTGGTGGTGGATCTGCTATGTGGTCTCGTCCGAACCGTCGTCCGGTCCGGGACCCGGCTGGGGCGTCGTTCCCGTCGCACGGCCAGCGCCGCCGGCGGTCTGATTGCCCCGTCCACGAGTCCCTTCGTCGTAGAGCGCCTCGAGGATCCTTTTGCCCAGGCGTTCCTCGAGCTCGAACAGCGTGCGGACCCCGGCGAGGTTGACGCCGCGGTCCCGGGTGAGGTGGCGGATCCACAGGATGCGCCTGATGTCCTCTTCGGAGTAGAGGCGGATGTTGGTGGGTGTGCGCGCCGGGCAGACCAGGCCCTCGTCCTCGTAGATCCGCAGCGTCCTCGGGTGGGCCGACACGAGGGTCGCGGCCACGCTGATGACGTAGACGGGTCGAGTGGGGTCCCGGTCAGGCCGGCGCGCAGCCGACATGTCAGGCAGAGGGGGTGTCGGTGGCGGGCGCCGTGGCCTCGAGGGTCTTCGCCTCGCCGTTGCTCATTGGCTGGATCCGGATCTGGCGCGGCTTCACCTGCTCGGCCCTGGGCAGCCGCAGGCGCAGGACACCGTTCTCGAAGGTCGCCTCGGTCTTGTCCGGCTCCAGGCCGGTTGGCAGCGTCACGGTCCGCATCACGGAACCGCGGCTGATCTCCCGGACGACCCAGCCGGCCCGCTCGTCGGTCTCCTCCGAGCGGTCCTCGGCCCGGATGGTGAGGGTGCCGTTCTCCACGGTGATCTCCACGTCCTCGGGCTTGAAACCCGGGAGCGAGGCGGTCACGAGGAGGGCGTCCCTGGTGGTCCGGACATCAAGCGGGATGCGTGCGTCGCCTGCACCCCCATAGGCCGGGTACGGCCGGAACACGGTGTCATCGAAGAGGCGGTCCATCGCCTGGCGAAGCGTCACGAGCTCGCTGAAGGGCGACGGGCGACGGGTCATCGTCATCGGGTCGATCCTCCTGCATCCTGCCGGCGGGAACGCCGCCGACACGGGTGAGAGTGGGGTTTGAGTTGCCGGTTGGCACGATAGAACCATGACAATGCCATTGTCAAGTCTTCTGCCATTTCTCGGGACTGAGATCCTCGATCCGGCGCTGACCGAGGCTCGCGCTGGAGCCTCCCGCACTGATCCACCTGCGAGTCACCATGGGCCATGCCCTGCAGGGGACGTGCTGCAAGGTCGACTTCGCCGCCAATTCCGTGCACGGACCTTCGCCCCATGACACGCACGTGTGTCAAGGGGCCGCGAGTGGGCCCAGGACCCAGATCTCGGAGCCGGCGAGTCGGCCGCACGGACCTCGGACCTCGGACCCGGCCCTCGGACCCGGATCGCGGACCCCGCCCGTGAGGCTGGCGCCTAGGCCTCCTCGTGTTCCCCGATCAACTGCGCCCGCAGCTCCGTCTCGCAGTCCGGCCGGCCGATCGCGATCACCTTGTCGCCCTCGGCGAGCACGACGTTCCCGGTGAGCGGCCGCGGCTCCCCGTTGCGGATGACGCCGAACACGGAGCAGCCCGCCGGCACGGTGATGTCCAGCGCAAGCCTGCCGATCGCCGGTGATCCCGGCTGCAGGTGCGCCTCGATGATCTCCAGCTCACCTTCGCCCAGCGCCGCGAGATGGAGCAGCTCGTGCACGGGGATGTCCTGCTCGATGGAGCCGAGGATCATCCGGGTGGGCGAGATGATCTCGTCCACGCCCAGGTGCCGGAACAGCCGCTCGTTCTTCGGGTTGTTCACCCGGGCGATGGTCCGCGGCACGTCGAAGTGGTGCTTGGCCATCTGGCAGATGACGAGGTTGTCCTCGTCATCACCCGTGACGGCGGCGACGATGTCGGCGCGATTGGCCCCGGCCTCGCGGAGGTACTTGCCCTCGCAGCCGTCCTGGCCGATCACCACGGACCCGACCTCGTCGGCGATCTGCTCAGCCCGCCTGCGGTCCTTCTCCATCAGGGCCACCTCGTGGCCCGACGCGATGAGCTCCTTGGTCAGGTAGTAGCCCACCTTCCCACCGCCCACGACCAGCACGAACATGGGTCTACTCCTCCGACTCGTCGTCGTGGCTGTGTGCCGTCGGCGGGTAGATGCCCAACCGGTCACCGGTGGCCTGGCCCATGAAGCCGAGCACCGCGGTCAGCATCAGGTTTGTCCGGCACAGGGCCGCGACGCCCAGGTGGGCGTAGGCCTCCGCGCGGACGGGGTCGTTGATCTTGGCGATGACCCGCTTGGCACCCAGCGCCTCCTGCCCGAGCTGCGCCGCCATGACGTTGCGGTTGTCGCCCTCGGTGGCGGCGAGGAACAGGTCCGCGTCCTCGGCGCCGGCCCGGCGGAGGGTGTCCTCGTCGGTGCCGTCACCCCGGAGGGCGGTCCCGCGGAACGTGGCGGGCAGGCGGTCGAACGCGGACGTCGAGAGGTCCAGGATCAGGACCTGCCAGCCGGCGCGGTCGAGGTCATCGGCCAGACCGGCCCCGACACGACCACAGCCGACGATGACGGCTTTCATTTCTGCTCCTCGGGCATTGGCTCGCGGATCACCCAGACGCCGCAGGGGGCGTTCTTGAGGACGTACGGGATGGTGCGGCCCACGGCGAACTCCCCGCCGAAGCGGCGCCGGAACGGCAATCCGCAGATGATGAGGTCCGCGTCACGCTCGATGGCCTCGTCCACGATCGCAGCGCCGACGTCGCGGGCCTGCAGCAGCACGGTCTCGAGCTCGTACCGGGAGGCTTCTGCCGTTGCCTCCGCGATGTCGAGGACGCGCTGGGCCTGCTCGTCGTGACCGGCGATGTCCGCGTCGAGCGGATGTGTCCAGTCGATCTCCACGACGTGCACGCCGATGAGCTCAGCGTGGCCCTGGCGCGCAAGATCTGCTGCGAGGGCCACGATCGGCCGGTCCGTCCGGCCACCCGACAGCGCAACGACGGCGCGTCGGAATTGCGGTGCCGACGAGTCGGCCACGATGCTCAGGATCCTCCAGGATCAGGCGGCGACCCGGGCTGCCGGGACGCTCCCGTGCGTGTCGTCGCGACGGGTCACGATACCACCGAGGTGCCCGGACGGCCCTCCCCGGTTCGGTCCATATCGATCGGACTACTCGTCCTTGGCCGGCCGGGGCGCGGGCTCACCGCTCCTGGCGGACGGCGGGACGGTGTCTTCCCCGATCTCGTCGGACGCGTGGACACCGCTGCGCCGGTACGGCACATCGGCGATGACCGTGTGCTCGCGGCCGACGAGCGACGCCTTCAGGCGCTTCGCGGTCTGGTTGTACAGCACCCGGTCCCACCAGTGGCGGGCGACGTACTCGGGCAGGACCACGATCGTGGTGGGCGCCTCCTTGTCCGGCGGCCACGCGCGCTCCAGCACCTCGAGATACGTGATCACCGGCCCCACGAGGGCCCGGTACGGCGACTCGACGATCACGAGCGGCACACCCGGCAGCTGGCGCTCCCAACGGGTGCGGAGCCGCTCGGCCTCCTCGATCTCAGTGGTCACGTAGACCGCCTGGAGCAGCGACGGATCGCTCGCGAGCGACTTGCCGAACATCACCGCCTGCACGACCGCCCGGTTGATCCCGTTGACGGGAATGACCACGCGCTGCTCGCGATGCGGCCGGTCGAACACCAGCTCGTCGTCCACCTCGAGATCCTCGGTCTGGCCGTCGTACTGGCGCCGGATGAACAGCATCCCGCCGATGAGGAGCGGGATCAGCACGACGACGAGCCAGGCGCCCGACGTGAACTTCACCGAGACGACGACGATGGCGATCACGCCGGTCAGGAGCGCCCCGATCGCATTGATCGTCAGCCGGTAGCGCCAGCCCTGATCCTTGGTCCTGATCCAGTGCCTGACCATGCCCGACTGGCGAGATGGTGAAGTCGATGAACACGCCCACGGCGTACAGCGGGCATCAGGGCGTGGGTCGAGCCGCCGCCGGCATGACCACGACGACGCCGCGACGATGCCCAGCAGCGAGGATCCCGGTGGAGTACGCGAGCCGGTCGCCGCGGAACGCGAACTGGCGCGGGCAAGAAGCCATCCTCGGCCAGCACCGCAGCCAGCCGCGGGAACGCCGCGAACGAGGTGTTCGCGGCCAGGAACAGCAGCAGCGCCGTGAACGCCTGGAACAGGTAGAAGCCGATGGTGTCGCCGTAGACGTGGTTGGAGATCTGCGCGATGACCGTCTTGCCCTGCGATCGGCAGGATGTGGTAGTTCGACGCCAGGAACGTGACGCCGATGAACAGGATGCGCGAGGATCACCGCCATCGCCATCAGCGTCTGAGCCGCGTTCTTCGATTCAGGCGGCTTGAACGCTGGAACGCCAGTCGCGATCGCCTCGGTACCGGTCAGGGCCACGGCGCCAGAGGCGAAGGCGCGAAGCAGGATGAGGAGCGTGACGCTGCTGGCCGTCTCCTTCATCGCCTCGACGGCCTCCGGCGACGGCGTCGGGCCCGTGTCGCCCTGCGAACAGGATCCGGAATGTCCCAACACCGATCATCAGGAACGCGCTGACGCCAGGAACAGGTAGGTCGGGATCGCGAAGATGCTGCCAGCCTCCCGGATGCCGCGCAGGTTGCCCAGCGTGATCAGACCGATGGCGACGACGCCCATGACGACCTTCCAGTCATACAGGGCGGGGACGGCCGAGGCGATCTGCTCCACAGCCGACGTCGTCGAGACCGCGACGGTCATGACGTAGTCGATGAGCAGCGCGGACGCGGCAATCAGGGAGGCGAGCCGCCCGAAGTTCGCCTTGGACACCGAGTAGGAACCGCCACCCGTGGGATACGCATAGCAGACCTGGCGGTAGCTGAAGGCCACGATCCCCAGTAGGACGGCGATCGCGATGCTGACCGGGATCGAGTACAGGAACGCAAGCCCACTTGCGCCCACCAGGATGAAGGCGAGCAGGATCTCCTCGGTCGCGTAGGCGGACGACGAGATGGCGTCGGAGCTGAAGATCGCGAGCGCCTTCTTCTTGGGCAGGCGCTCGCCCAACTCCTCCACGTTGGCCAGCGGTCGGCCGAGGAGCGCGTGCTTGAGCCGCATCGTGAAGCGGCCTGTCGCGGTGGTGGGCGCGTTGGCCGCGGCCTTGGCGGTGAGCTGGCCCGGCCCGGTGTAGCGGAAGTACGGCGAGTGGTGGCGCTCGACGCGGACGCGCTTGTCGCCCGGCTTGCGGCCCTGGACGGGACGGCGGCCTCCGATCATCGGCTCACAGCCCGTAGGCCAGGCGCGCCACCAGGCGCTCCGGAAGCCCCAGGTCGCTCATGCGCGCCTGGACCGCCGCGATGTCGTAGGACGTGCGCCGCCATGTCGCCTCTCCGGCGTCGGTGTCGAGCAGCATCCACGATGCGGTGGGGATCCCGTCCCGCGGCTGGCCGACGCTGCCCGGATTGAGCAGCACCCGCCGTTCGCTGTCGAAGCCCAGCCTGGACCCGGAGCCCGGGCTCATCGTCTCGATCCGCCCGTCCTCCTCGATGTAGGCGATGGGCAGGTGGGTGTGACCGTGCAGGCCGTGCGGTGTGGTCATCGCCGCGATCCCCGCGCGCGCAACCGGCGTGGACGTGACGTACTCCCAGATCGGGTCGCGCGGGCTGCCATGGACGAGCGTGAGGTCGCCGCGCTCGAGGTGCTCGGGGAGGGCGGCCAGCCAGGCCTTCGATTCCTCACCGAGGATCTCGCGGGTCCACAGCATCGCGGTCCGGGCATCGACGTTGAAGTAGTCGATCTCGCGGCCTCCAAGCGCCGCAGCGTCGTGGTTGCCGCGGACGCCGAGCGCGCCGATCTCGCGCAGGCGGGCGACGACCCCATCAGGGTCCGGGCCATAGCCGACGATGTCGCCCAGCTGCCAGACCTCGTCCACGGAGGGGACTTCGGCCAGCACCGCGTCGAGCGCCACGAGGTTCGAGTGGATGTCGGAAAGGACCGCGACGCGCATTGGGGCAGGGTAGCGCGGCAGGCCACTACAGGGGGTGTCGCTTGCGCTCCGCAGGATTGCGGGGGAAGCGCGCATCGATCTGGGCGCCGCGGGGCACCACGACGAGGCGGTGGCCCTCCAGGCCGGGCACGCCGGCCTCGTGGACCTCGACCGGCCCCGCGTCCAGCTCGCGCAGGGCACCGGCCGCCGCCGCCAGCTCGGCGTCGAGTGGCTCGCGCTTCCAGGCGACGAGGATGCCGCCCGGTGCGACCAGCGGCAGAGCCAGCTCCACGAGCTCGGCAAGCGACGAGACGGCCCGCGCGGTCACCACGGGCCAGGCCCCCCGGTCCCTGGGATCATGGGCGAGGACCTCGGACCGCGCAGCCTCCGCCATGACGCGGCGCTCGAGTCCGGTCGCCTCGACCACGGTCTGGAGGAACCGCACCTTCTTGCCCACGGAGTCCACGAGCAGCGCCCGGTCCGCCCCGACGGCCATCGCGAGGGGAAGGCCTGGGAAGCCGCCGCCGGAGCCGATGTCCAGCAGGCGCGTCGCCCCTCGATCCCGGAGGATCGCGGTGGCCGCGAGGCTGTCGAGCACGTGGAGCCGGGCGACCTCGGCTGGCTCGCGGATCGCGGTGAGATTGATCGCCGTCGTCCAGGCAAGCAGGAAGCGGACGTGTGCATCGACAGTGGCTCGGACACCCGGCTCCAGGTCGATGCCGAGCGCGCACAGTCCCTCGTCGACGACCACGTCGTACGACGGCGGCAGCGCTGGCAGGTCCGTGACGCGCGTCGGGAGCGGACCTCTCGGCCGGTCCAGGGTCACCCTCCTCTCGGCTGGCACCCGGAACCGTCCGGGAGCCGCTCCCGGCGTCATTCGCTCGCCCGCGGCCGGCGTCGACCCGGTTGTGCGCCATCCGGTTGGTTCAGGTCCGGGTTTCCCCGTGACCCCTCGCGGATGACGCTACCCGATGCGCGCATGCTGCGTGCGGAGTGCGGACGTTAGGCTCGCACACGGGCCTCGTCAAGGGGAGTTGTCCACGATTCGCGAATGGGCTGCCGATCGCTGTGGATAACCGATCTTCCCCGGGGCACGGCCCCTTCGCGCCGGGTATGGATCCCATTCGCGCGGGGATGAGCCAGGCGTTCCGGCAGAACCCGGCTGGCCTTCGCCTCAGCCGGTGCTCTTGGTGCCGCGCACGGGGCGGCCAAGCGTCCGGCGCACCACGTCCACGACCTCGTCCACGTACTTGTCCGCCTCGCCGCGCTCGGCCGCCGTGCGAACGCACCCCTGGACATGGTCCTCGAGGATCATGATCGAGACCGCGTCGATGGCGGCCCGCAGCGCTGCCGTCTGCTGCAGGATGTCGACGCAGTACTCCTCGCGCTCGATCATCCGCGCGATCCCCCGGACCTGGCCCTCGATCCTGCTCAGGCGGCGCACCAGCTGCGCCTTGTCCTTGCTGTAACTGTGGCGGAAGCTCGCGCTTGCGGCGTGGCCGCCATGGGCGGCGCCGGGGCTGCCGGCGCGGCTGTCGCCAGCTGCGGCGGGGGGCCGGGAGGGGGTGTCGGACATGACCGCATGATACCCCATGGGGGTATCCGTCCCACGGCCACCGGACCGCTGCCCACTGCCCAGTCCTTCGGTAGACTGACGGCACATGGACCACCGCGGACTCCGGGCACGCCACGACTGCGCGGGCAGCTCCCGTCCGGGTGCCGCGTGACGGCTGCACCCGTCCTGCCGCGGCCGTCCTTCGCGCACGCCAGCGAGGCGGAGCTTGCCCGGATCCTGGACTTCTACCAGGTGCGCTGGGAGTACGAGCCCGACACCTTCCCCATCGGCTGGAGCATGAGCGGGGACGTCGTGGAGAGCTTCGCGCCGGACTTCTACCTGCCGGACATGGACCTCTACGTCGAGCTGACCACGCTCAAGCAGAAGCTCGTCCGCAAGAAGAACCGCAAGCTGCGGCGTCTGCGGGAGCTGTACCCCGACATCCGGATCAAGCTGTTCTATGCGCGGGACTTCCGGATGCTGATGCTCAAGTTCGGCAGGCTCGCCCTGGTCGACGAGCTGTCCGGCACCATCGGCCAGGCGACGCCTCCCCGACCGGCGGACCTGATCGTCATGGAGGCCGGCGCCCACCGATCCGCCGGCACCACGGGCGCCGACATCACGGCTGGCCCCGACGTCACGATCGACGCCGACGTCACGATCGACCCTAGCGCCCCGATCGACCCCGCTGCCCGGATCCCCGGCTCCCGTCGGGGCCGGGGCCGGCGACGCCGCCGCGACGCCGCCGCCCCGGCCATCACCGCACCGGTCAGGATCGAGGCCCCACTGACCGTCCCGCTCGCAGAGGGGAGCGGCACATGAGCCCGGCCGCCATGCGCGTCCGCCCGGGACAGGCGATCATCGACCTGCACCACGCTCCACCGGAGGCACCAGCAGTCCCGACATGAGCTCTTCAGCCGACATGCTCTCCGACATCGGCGAAGTCCTCCTCAGCGAGGAGGTCATCGCCCGGCGCGTGCAGGAGCTGGGCACCCAGATCGCCCAGGACTACGCGGGCCGCACGCTGACGCTCGTGAGCGTGCTCAAGGGCTCGCTGCCGTTCATGGCCGATCTCATGCGCCAGATCCCGCTGCCCCTCCGGATCGACCTGATGGAGGTCAGCTCCTACGGCGGGACGGCGACCGAGTCATCGGGCCTTGTCAGGATCATCAAGGACCTCTCGGCCAGCATCGCAGGCGAGGACGTGCTCCTGGTCGAGGACATCATCGACACCGGGCTCACCCTGAACTACCTCCTGCGCTACCTGCGCGGCAAGAACCCGAACTCGCTCAAGATCTGCACCCTCCTCGACAAGCCCGCCCGGCGCCTCGTCGAGATCCCCGTGGACTACCAGGGCTTCGAGATCCCGGACCAGTTCGTGGTGGGCTACGGGCTCGATTACGGCGAGCTCTACCGCAACCTCCGCTTCGTGGGCGTCCTGCGCCCCGAGGTCTACACGACAGCCGGCTGATGCATCGTCGTTCCATGGGCCACGGGCGGCGCCTGGCCGCGATCGGCGCGATCATGTTGATCGTGGGCTGCCTGCTGCCGTGGTTCACGGTGGGCGGCGACGGGGGCCTGCCGCCTCAGGTGTACCGGTCGGTCGACTACCTTCCCGGCGTGATCGCCTTCCTCGCCGGTCTCGCGACCCTCGCCCTCGTGATCCTGCCGTACGCGATGGGCCCGCGCGAGTCCGGCTTCGACCGTGGTCTGGTGTTCGGCATCCTCGCCGTCGCGGCGCTCGTGGGCGTCCTGGTGTGGCTGCCGCTCGCCGGCGCCCTGGCGGCCCCCCAGGGCCTGCTTCCGGATCGTGGCTACGGCTTCTGGATCGCCCTGGTCGGCACGATCGTCATGTGCCGCGCCGCCTACGACATCGGGCGGGAGCGCCGCCCGCACTGATCACGGCCTGCCCACCGGTCCCCGCCACCGCCTGCGGCCGCCCATTCGCCACGAGGCGTCACGGGGTGGCCGACGGGGCCGCTGGCTCGATCTCGCGCACGGCCCTGACGACCTCGATCCCGAGATACCGCTCGAAGGTGCCGCCTGGCGCTGCGAGCCGGATCACGTACCGGCCTGGTGGCCACGGCGGCCGCCGGCCCACTGACTGGGGGACCGGCACCCACAGCTCGCCCAGCGCGTCGGGAGCGGCTGGCTCGAGGCGATCGAACGCGAGCTCGCGGGGGCCGCTCGCGTCGAGGCGGAACAGGGTTCCGACGGCGGCAAGGGGCGGCCGCTCGCGGACCGCTGACCGGGGCGCACCAGCCGAAGGCCGTCACGGCGGTGCTCGCGATGGTCGAGAACGGGATCGCGGGATCGAGCGGGCCTCGGGCAGCGACGGCATCCGCTGCGGACCACACGCGGGCCGTGCGTCCACCCCAGTCCTGGATGGCGGCCAGGCGCCAGGAGCTCGGGTAGGCACAGGTGGGATCGACGAGTGGTGCCGGCGCAGGCGTCACCGCACCCGCGGCCGCCCCGCCAGGGGCCACGCCATCGGCCGCCCCACCAGGGGCCGCCGCACCGGAGCCGCCGAACCGGTCGCTCCGGCCGTCCCACCGGTCGCCTGGCCTGCCTGCCCGCTCCCGGGCGACGCCGGGCCAGGGGCCAGCCAGTCCCAGGGTCTGACCACTCCCACGACAAAGGCCGCCGCGACAAGGAGAGCGACCAGCACGGGCCCCGGTCCCCTGCGCGCCAGGCGCTCGGTCGCGGGGAGCGTGACACGCTCGTCACGCTCCGGTCCGTGCGGCCCGCCTCCCTCACGTCCGGCGGCCGTCATCGCGTTCCGGTCGGGGCACTACCCCGGCGCGGTCAGTCCTCTCCGAGGTAGGCCTTGCGGACCGTCTCGTTGACCATGAGGTCTTGAGCCGACCCGGCGAGGACCACCTCGCCCGTCTGCAGCACGAAGCCACGGCTGGCGATGGACAAGGCCTGGAGGGCGTTCTGCTCCACCAGGAGGATCGTCATGCCGCGGGAGTTGATCTCGCGGATGATCGAGAAGATCTGCTGGACGAGGATCGGGGCGAGGCCCAGGGACGGCTCGTCGAGCAGCAGGATCGACGGCCGGGTCATCAGGGCGCGCCCGATGGCGAGCATCTGCTGCTCGCCGCCGGACAGCGTGCCGCCCTTCTGGGCCTGCCGCTCCTTGAGCCGCGGGAACAGGTCGTACACGTGGGCGACCTGTTCCTCGTTCTCCGCCTTGGACCTCGTGAACCCGCCCATGAGCAGGTTCTCGTACACCGTGAGGCGCGAGAAGATGCGCCGGCCTTCGGGAGCGTGGCCGATGCCCCGTGTCACCAGCTCGTGGGCGGGCACGTGGCTGATGTCCTTCCCGTCAAGTTCCACGGTTCCCTGGCGGGGGTGGAGCAGGCCGGAGATGGTCCGCAGGGTGGTGGTCTTGCCGGCGCCGTTGGCCCCGATCAGGGTCACGATCTCGCCTCGGCGGACATCGATGTTGATGCCGCGCAGCGCGTGGATCGCGCCGTAGTAGCTGTTCACGTCATGGAGCCGGAGGAGGATGTCGGTCGCTGCCGGCTCGGGGGTGCGGGGGGTGCGGTCTGGGCGGTCATGCGGCGGGCGCTCCCAGGTAGGCCTCGATGACGCGCGGGTCCTTGCGGACCTCCTCGGGCGTGCCCTCGGCGATCTTGTCGCCGTGGTCCAGGACCGTGATGCGGTCGCTGATGCCCATGACGAGCTTCATGTCGTGCTCGATGAGGAGGACCGTGAGGCCCAGCTCGTCACGGAGCTTCACGATGAGCTGCACGAGGTCCTGCGTCTCCTTGGGGTTCATGCCGGCCGCCGGCTCGTCGAGCAGCAGGAGCTTCGGGTCGGACGCGAGCGCGCGGGCGATCTCCAGGCGGCGCTGGTCGCCGTAGGGGAGGTTGCGAGCGGCCTCGTTGCCCATGCCCGGTGAGGCCCACCAGGGTGAGCAGGTCGTTGGCGCGCTGGAGCGCGGCGGCCTCCTCGTCCCGCATGCGCTTGCGGTTGCCCATGGCCTCGAAGAGGTTGCCCTTGAGGCGAGGGTGCATGCCCACGAGCACGTTCTCGACGGCGGTCATGTTCTTGAACAGGCGGATGTTCTGGAACGTCCGTCCGATGCCCGCCTCGACCATGTCGTTGGGGCGGGCGGACCGGAAGATCCCGACTTTCTCGAGGCGCTTCTGGTACCAGACCGGCCGGATGATGCCCAGCAGCAGCGAGCCGATGAGGACGAACAGCACGCCGAAGCCGGCCACGCCCAGCGGCCGGTCGATGAGGATCCCGGTCCAGCCGAGTGCCGCGGCGAGCACGCCGAGGATGACGGCCGGCATCGTCCACACCAGCGACTCGTAGCCGAGCCGCTCGGGACGGGCGATCATCCGCCGGCCGAGGAAGGACACCTCGCCGTCGGACGGGTCGATGACGCCCAGCAGGACGTTGAAGAACGTGGTCTTGCCGGCGCCGTTGGGGCCGATGAGGCTCACGATGGAGTGCTCGGGGATGGTGAAGTCCACCTTGTTGACCGCGACCAGTCCGCCGAACCGGCGGGTGACCTGCGTCGCGACCAGGAGCGGCTCGTTGTGCAGCACCTCGCTCACCGCTCGCCCTCCTCGGTTGTGCCCTCGGCCGTCGTGAGCTCGTCCTGGCCCACCTCGGTGATGGGCGTGTGCAGCTCGCGCTTGCGGCGGCTGTTGGGGAAGAGGCCTTCTGGCCGCAACAGCATCATCGCCACCAGCGCCAGACCGTAGAGCAGGAACTGCAGCTGGATGAAGTCCACGTCCTTGAGGAAGGGGATCTGCGTGGCTTCGAAGAACTGGTTGAGGGACTTGAGGAGCACGTTGTTGATCGTGTAGATCACGAACGCGCCGACCGCGACGCCCCAGAAGTTGCCCATGCCGCCGAGGACGACCATCGCGAGCACCGTGAACGACACGATGAACGTGAACTGGTCGGGCGAGACGGTCACGAGCTTGGAGGCGTTGAACACGCCGGCAATGCCCGCCGTGGACGCGCCGAGCGCGAACGCGAGCAGCTTCGTGGTGACGGTGTTGATGCCGGTGGCGGCGGCGGCGAGCTCGTCCTCGCGGATCGCCTCCCAGGCCCGCCCCAGCCGGCTTTCGACCAGCCGGTAGCAGAGCATCATCACGACCGCGATGAGTACCAGCATCGTCAGGTAGTAGGGCCATGGGTTGACGCCCGAGAAGCTGCCGATGATCGGGAGCGAGGGGCGGACGAGGCCGCCGATGCCGTTGGTGCCGTTGGTGACCGCGTCCGCGTTGAGGAACACGATCGGCACGATCTCGCCGAAACCCAGGGTCACGATGGCGAGGTAGTCACCGCGGAGGCGCAGGGTGGGCGCGCCCAGCAGGATGCCGAACGTGGCGGCGACGAGCGCCCCGCCGATCAGCATCGGCCAGAACAGGTAGCCCGTCCCCTCCACTCCGAGGGTCTCGATGATCGGGACGCCGATGATGCCGTTGCCGAACGGCGAGGCGATGTACGCGTAGGCGTACGCGCCGATGGCGAAGAACGCGGCATACCCGAGGTCGAGCAGGCCGGCCACGCCGACGACGAGGTTCAGGCCCAGGGCCAGCAGCACGAACACGCCGGCGTTCGTGTAGCCGTCGATCCAGGAGTTGGTGGGCCCGGCGAGCTGGAGGACCGGGGTGTAGGCCAGCAGCGGCAGGACCGCGCCCACCACCGCCATGCCGATCAGGATCGACCATGAGCGATGGCGCGAGGCGCGGGTCCGCAGGCCGGCGAAGCGCGGCTGCTTGGCGGTGGGCAGCTCCTGCACGGCGCTCATGCGCGCTCACCGAGCTGCTGCCCGAGGAGGCCGGCGGGGCGGAAGACGAGCACGATGACCAGGACGCCGAACACGATCGCGGGACCCCAGCGGGTGTAGCCCATCACCGTGGCGCCCACCTCGATGAAGCCGATGATGAAGCCGCCGAGGGCCGCGCCCACGGTGTTGCCGATGCCGCCGAGGACCGCGGCGGTGAAGGCCTTGAGGCCGGCCTGGAAGCCGTCGTCGAAGCGGGCCACACCGTACTGGAGGCCGTTGACCACGCCCGCGGCGCCCGCGAGGGCCGACCCGATGAGGAATGTGATCGCGATGGTCCGGTTGATGTTGACGCCCATCAGGGCGGCGGCGTCGCGGTCCGCGGCCGTGGAGCGCATGGCGCGGCCCAGCCGGGTGCGGCCGATGAACAGCTGCAGTCCGATCATCAGCGAGACAGCCACCGTGATGATGAACACGCTCAGGACGGGAATGTCGACGTTCCCGATCGAGATCACCCAGTCGTCAGGGAAGATCTTCGGCGAGTTCGTCTGGAACGGGCCGTACCGCAGCTGGACGATGTTCTGGAGGATGAACGACACACCGATGGCGGTGATGAGCGGAGCAAGGCGCGGAGCGTTCCGCAGCGGCTTGTACGCGAGGCGCTCGATCACCACGCCCACGAGGCCCATGATGCCCATCGTGATCGCGAACGTCGCGGCCAGAGTCACGATCAGGACGGGGAGGTCGTAGATCGGGCCCTCGAGGCCGAGGATCGTTCCAAGGAAGGTGAGGCTCACGAAGGCGCCCACCATGAACATGTCGCCGTGGGCGAAGTTGATGAGCTCGATGATGCCGTAGACCATCGTGTAGCCCAGGGCGATCAGGGCGTAGATCGCGCCACGGGTTAGGGCATTGACCGTCTGCTCGACCGTCTGCTCCACGCCGAGGTTCGCCACCGCGATCATCGCGATGCCGAACAGGATCAGGGCGACGAGGAAGAGCCTGCCCGCCTTGCCGGCCGAGGGCACGCGCGCGCGCCCGGCGTCGCTGGTCGCGGGGAGTGCCGTCATCTGGTCCTCCGCTGAAGGATGGGGCTCCGGGGACGGAAGTGGATCGCGAAGCGGACGAAGCCGGGGAGCCTCGCGAGGCTCCCCGGCTCCAGAAGGACTACGTCCGGGTGTCCAGGACTACTTGTAGTCGACCTGGACGTCGAAGACCCAGTCGCCCGCGCCATCGGCCGCCGCGAGGTCGACCGTGTAGAGGGAGATGATCTTCTGGCTGGTGTCGCCGACCGCGTCGAACATGACGGGGCCGAGGACGGTGTCGAAGGTCTTGGTCGTGTCGGTGCCGGCCGCGCGGACTGCCTCGCGGGTGACGTCACCCTTGGCTGCCGCCGCCTTGATGGCCTCGAGGATGACCTGGGCGCACGCGTAGCCGGAGGCGGAGTAGGCGCCTGCCTCGACGCCGTAGGCCGCCTTGTACTTCTTGTTGAACTCGTCGCGGCCCGGGAACTCGGCGATCGCGGCGACGGAGCTGGCGCTGTTGGCGGCAGCGTCGCCGGCGATGTTGATGAACGAGCCGTCGACACTGCCGGGGCCGTCCTGGATGCCGTCGCCGCCGAGGTACGCGACCTTGGCCGGGTCGAGGCCCACCTGCGACATCTGCTTGCGGACAAGCCCGCCGCCGGTGGCGGTGACGCCGCCGTAGAAGACGGAGTCGGGGTTCTCGGCCGCGAACTTGGTCAGGATGGCGGTGTAGTCGGTGGTGCCCTTCGGCGCGCCCTCGCGGCCGACGACGGTCCCGCCGAGCTTCGTCCACTCAGCCTCGAAGGCATCGGCGAGGCCCTTGCCGTAGGTCTCGGTGTCGTCGATGATCGCGACCGACTTGAGGCCCAGCGTGTTCACGCCGTACTGCGCGACGGCCGGACCCTGGATGTCGTCGGTGGTGGCGACGCGGACGTAGTTGATCTTGTCCGGGTTCTTCGCGCGGAGCTCCTTGCCGGCATCACCCTTGGTGAGGTCCGGGTTGGTGTTCGCGGGCGAGCACTGGAACAGGCCGGCCTCGTTGGAGACCGGGATCTGGACCTTGGCGACGGACGAGTTGAACGGGCCGACCACACCCACGACGGCCTCTTCGGCCACCAGGGTCGACATGTCCTTGGCGCCCTGCTGCGGATCGTGGACGCCGTTGACCGCATGGTCGAGGACGACGGTCTCGATCGTGTAGCCCGGGATCGCGCGTCCTTGATGGCCAGGAGCGCGCCCTCGCGGGCCGGTCCGGCGCTGGCGAGCGACGAGCCGGACAGCGGCAGGGAGATGCCGATCTTGACGGTCTTGTCACCGCCGGTGGTGGTGGATCCGCCACCGCAGGCGCCGACGACGATGGCTGCAGCCGCGACGGCCACGCCAACACGAGCGAACTTCATGAACGACTCCTCCAATTCCCCCCGTCTCAACCCGATGGCTTCCGTAGCCCGGGCACCGGACCGAGTCCCAGTGTGGCCGAGGGGAACGCTCGGCGTGGCGGTGACAACGGCCCGGGACGGGGGACCCACACGCACCGGGGCGGACGCCGCGGAGCGATGTCGTATCATAGGCGTTGGCGTCGGGGATGCAAGGTTGTCGTTTGCATCCATCCCCGTGCCACTCACGTCCGGGATGGCTGGTCTGAGCCTCGTGTCGCTCGCCTCCCGAACGCCCCTTCTCACGCGGCCGGCGCGGAGCCACCCCACTCGAACGGCAACTCGGCGTGGGACCTGCGTCCGACCGCACGCTGCACGGAGCCGCAATTCAACGTGGAGTATCAGGTCCGCCCGGCCCGAATCACGGACATCGACCGCCTCGCCGCCATCGGCCGAGCGGGAGTGCCCGGGTCCGGCCGCGGATCGCTCGACGCCACGGACCTGCTCCGGCAGCTCGTCTACCTACCGAACGCGAGCCTGCTCATCGCCGAGTCACGTCGCGAAGTCGCCGGGGGAGCCCTGCTCGTCCTGCGCCCGTCCGTGATCGCCGGCGGCTATGTCGGGACGATCGACTTCCTGGTCGTCGGGCCCGGCTTTGACGCGGACCGCGTGACGGATGTGCTCGTGGAGGAGCTCGTCCGGTCCGCCGGCAACAAGGGTTGTTCGACGGTCGAGATCGCGCAGCCCTCCGACCCTGCCGACCACGCGCGCCTCGAGCGCGCCGGGTTCGGCCCCGCCGGGCCAGTGCTCCGGCGACCACTTCCGGCGGCAGGCACGGTCCGCCGGCTCTAGCGCCCCCAGGGACGGCCGGGCACCCCGCCCGGACCGCCACCACAGAGGAGTCATCGTGGGGAAGAACGTCGCCGTCTTCGTGGACGTGGCGAACATCTTCTACGCGGCCAAAGCGGCCGGTGTGGACATCGATTACGTCACGCTGCTGAAGTCGGCCACCGCAGGACGGGATTTCGTCCGCGCGTATGCCTACACCGGGCTGGACCCGGACAACGAGAACCAGCGCAATTTCCACCAGTTCCTCGCCCGCCACCAGTACAAGGTGGTCAGCAAGGACATCCGCAAGTACGGCGACGGCAAGGTCAAGGCCAACCTCGACATCGAGCTCGTCGTCGACATGATGAAGACCGCTCGCAACCTCGATGTGGCCGTGGTCGTCTCGGGCGACGGCGATTTCGCGCCTGCGATCCGCGCCGTCCAGGAGATGGGCGTCCGCGTCGAGGTCATCAGCTTCCGCGGCAACACCTCGTCGGACCTGATGGAGGTCGCGGACCTGTTCACGGACATCTCCCACATCGCCAAGGTGGACAAGGGCTCGGCTCGCTCGGGCCGGCGTGTCGCTGATGACGACGAGGACCTGTCGATGACGGAGGTCCCGGAGAAGCAGTCCGAGGGCACGGGCCGCGGACGTGGCCGGGGCAGGGGCCGCGGACGTGGCGAGGACCGCGAGGAGACGCGCGTGGTGCGCGAGACGCGCGGCCGGGGTCGCGGCCGGAGCCGGGACCGGGACGAGGAGCCGCGCGAGGCGACCTACGACGAGAGCGCACCCGTGGCAGCTGCCGGCGGTGGACGCCTGGTCGCGCTGCCTGGCGAGAAGCTGTCACGTGCCGCCACCACCCCCGAGGTGGACGACTTCGACGACGAGGAGCTCGACGAGGTGGTCCTGGATGCCGAGGGCGTCGAGGCCGCCGAGGGCGATGCCGATGCCGAGGGCGAGGTCGACAGCACGGGCCGCCGCCGGCGCCGCCGTCGTGGCGGGCGTGGCCGGGGTCGCGGGCGCCGCGACGAGGGCGATGCTGTCGAGGGCGAGGTCGTCCAGGGCGAACCCGCCGAGGGCGGGGTCGCCGATGACGAGACCGCCGATGACGAGGATGCGATCGCTGCCGAGGGCGACGATGTGACCGCCGAGGCTGTGGACGGCGAGGAGCCGGCAGGCCCAGCCGCTCGTCCAGCCCGCAGCGACCGTGGCGGAGGCAGCCGCACCAGTCGGACGCCGTCGGGCGAACTGCCCACCCCGTTCGACGATCCCGAGACGTTCACCCCGCAGCGGGCGCCGCGATCGACGCCGTTCGGGTCGGTCTGGGACCGCCAGATCGGCACGCCGGCAAGTCGGCCGGCAGCCAGCAGTGCGCCGCTCGACGACGAGGAGGACCTCGACGAGCCGGAGATCCCCGAGTACCTGCTCGCCGAGCGCCGGCGTGGTCAGGGCGGCCAGGGCGGCCAGGGCGGCCGTGGCGGCCAGGGCAATCGTGGCGGACGCGGGGGGCGCGCCGGCGCGTACGCCGCGGCCATCGAGCGCGAGCGCTACGGCGGCTCGCGTGGTGGTGCGACCGGCGGTGGCACGAGCCGCTACGGCGAGCCGACCCGGAGCGGTGGCTCCCAGGCTGGCCGGGCCGGCGGTCCACCGCGGCCCCGGAGCGATCGCCAGGACCGCTTCGACCGCGCCCCGCGACCCAGTGGTGGCGAGGAGTGGAGCGAGGTCCCGCCCGAGGTCGAGGCCATGCTGCGTGCCCAGATGCGCGGCAAGGGTCCCGAGCGGACACCCAGGACCGCACCGGTCGCCGGTGCATCCGCAGCCGAGGCTCCGGCCGAGGCACCCGCGCCGAGGCGCCGGACGACCCGCAAGCCTGCGGCCGCCGACGCGGCGCCGGAGGTCGTGGAGACGGTCGCCGAGGCTCCGGCCGAGGCACCCGCGCCGAAGCGCCGGACGACCCGCAAGCCTGCGGCCACCCCGGCTGCCGAGTCCGTGGCCGACACCGCGGCCGTGGCTGACGCGGTCGCCGAGGCTCCGGCCGAGGCACCCGCGCCGAAGCGCCGGACGACCCGCAAGCCTGCGGCCGCCGACGCGGCCGCCGAGGTCGTGGAGACGGTCGCCGAGGCTCCGGCCGAGGCACCCGCGCCGAAGCCAAGGGCCACCCGCAAGCCTTCGGCCGCTGCCAAGGCGGCACCCAAGGCCGTCCCGGCTGCCGACGCCGTGGCTGACACCGCGGCCGAGGCTCCGGCCGAGGCACCCGCGCCGAAGCGCCGGACGACCCGCAAGCCTGCGGCTCCCCCGGCTGCCGAGGGCTGACCGCCGGACGACCAGGATCAGCAGGCGTGGATGGCTTCCTGACCGTCGGCCAGCCGGCCGCGGTGGCGACCGTCCACGCCATGCTGGGCTCGCATGTCCCCCACGCCGTGCTCCTCGCGGGCCCGGCGTCGGTGGGCAAGATGTCGCTGGCGCTGGACCTCGCGGCCGGCCTCCTGTGCTCGGG
This sequence comes from uncultured Chloroflexia bacterium, assembly GCA_963697365.1. Lineage (GTDB taxonomy): Bacteria > Chloroflexota > Limnocylindria > Limnocylindrales > CSP1-4 > CAIXZV01. Next base: position 55,954 of record CAVONT010000021.1, on the reverse strand, counting down.
TGCATCCGGTCGCGACCGTCCGTGCCGCACGTGCCGGACCTGCCGGATGGTGGCGCACGGCAACCACCCCGACCTGCACCTCCTCGCCCCGTCCGGCGACGGCAACCAGATCAGGATCGGCGACAAGGACGAGCCGGAGCCGGGGACGGTCCGCCGCCTGGTCATCGATCTCGCGCTGCTGCCGGTCGAGGGTGGCGAGCGGGTCGCCATCGTTCGTGATGCCCACCGCATGAACGAGGCGGCCCAATCGGCGTTCCTCAAGACGCTGGAGGAGCCGCCGTCCGCCACGACGATCCTGCTCCTCGCCGACGACGAGGAGCAACTGCTGCCCACGATCCGCTCCCGCTCCGCGCGCATCCGCCTGGGCACGGTCGGGCCGCGCGTCATCGAGCAGCTCCTCACGGCGCGCGACCTCGCGGATGCTCCCACCGCCGCTCGCCTGGCCAGGCTCGCCGGAGGTCGCCCGGGCCTCGCGGCTGCCTACGCTCGCGATCCGGGGGCGGAGCGGGTCCGCCTCGAGATCGCACGGACCATCCTCGACCTGCTCGGCGGGCGCCAGTCGGACGGCCTGCTGGCGGCCAAGGGCCTGCTCGCAGGGGCGATGGAGCTCAACCGCCTCCTTGGGACGCCGGCCGCGGTCGCGATGGAGCCGTCGAAGGGCCGCGGTCGCGGCCGCACCAGGGGCGCCTCTCCTGGTGTGGCGACCGAGGCAGACGGGCCGGGCGGGTCGTCCGACGCGGCCGAGACCGACGATGGCGCAGGGTCCGGGAGGAAGGCTTCGGCAGCCGAGCGGCGCCGCGCGCTGGCATCGGTGCTGGAGGCGTGGCGCGACGTCGCCCGCGACCTGGCGCTCGTCGAGCGTGGTGCCGGCCGGTCGGTGCGCCAGGTCGGGATGCTCGATGAACTCCAGGCCGCGGCGCCCAGGCTGCTTCCGGACGCTGCAGCAGGATTTGTCGCCCGGCTGGTGCGTGCCGACGAGCTGCTGGCGGGCAACGCCAGCCCGGAGCTGGTGCTCGACGTGCTGCTGGTCCGCTGGACCTCGCTCGGACGCTCGGCGTGACGGGGCCGGAGCGGCTCGATGCGACCGTGCGCGGCCGCGTCCAGGGCGTCGGCTTCCGCGTGTTCGTCCTCCGGGAGGCGGGCTGTCTCGGCCTCGACGGGTACGTCGCGAACACCGCCGACGGATCGGTGCACGTCGTGGCCGAAGGACCTCGGGCGGACCTGGACGCGCTGCTGGAGCGGCTCGAGGAAGGGCCGCCCGCCGGGTTCGTGGACCGGGTGATCACGCACTGGGAGCCGGCGCGCGGCCTGCGATCCGGGTTCCGCATCGAGTCGGGAGGCCGCACGGGTGATTGACATCGCACCGCAACCAGCGACGCGCGACGCGGCCGCGCTGGACGCCATGCCCGTACTCACGGTGCCCGGCGCCGGTACCACCCTCCCATTCCCACCTGCGGGTTCGACGGGCACGCTGCGCGTGATGGACGACCGCAACCCGGCCGAAGAGTTCCCCCTGGTCTACCGCGAGGTCCTCGATGCCGTCGCCTCCCTCGAGGCGGCCGGTGATCGCGACGCTGCGTACGATCTGCGCGTCCGCGGGCAGCGCACGTACGCCACCCGCTGGGACGCCGGCGGGCTGCGAGCCCTCCAGAGGATCGTCCGTGAGGCGAACGCGAAGCTCGGAGCCGGCCAGCCCGAGCCGGGCCGCCAGGCCGTGCAGTCACCTGCCCTCGCCAAGACCGCCTAGCCGCCAGGCTCCACTGGCACAGGCCCCCACGAGCGGCCACGGTGCCGTACGCTGGGCCGATGTCCACGACCATCGCCGACCTCGTCACCCGTGCCCTCACGGGACTCGACACGCTCGCCGCCACCGCCGAGCCGGTGGAGGACGAGTGGCAGTACGTCACCGATCTCGGGATCGTGTGGCGGGCCCGCCTTGCCGCGGTGGTGGAGGCACGCGGGACCGAGGACGCGCCGGCCGGCGCCGAGGCGGCGATCGAGGCCCTGGTCGCCGAGGCCGGGCGCATTCCCGATCCCCACAAGGCGATCGACTGGCTCTCGACGCTGCCCCAGGTGGCGCTCGCGGCCATGGGCGAGGCGGCCTGATGCGCTTCCAGGAAGCCCGGCCCGACGGGCGCGCCGTCGTCTACGCCCACATCCAGGCCGATCCGCTCGTGGGACGGGCCGCGGCCCTGCTCGTCGATGCCACCACCACCCAGCGCCTCCTCGCGCGGGCGGTCATGAACGGCGAGAGCCTCGATCCCGACACCTGGAGGACCATGTTCCCCACGCTGTTCGGCTCCGCCGCCCCCGCGCCCGGCGACCCCGTCCGCGACCGCTCCGAGGCGGTGCTCGCCGTCTCGCTCGACGTGGCGGACCGCGGCGACCAGGTCCGTTCCCAGTTCCGCGGGGCCATCGTGGAGGCGCTCACCGAGCGGCTGCTGGCGGTCCGGACCGGCCCGGTGCGGCGCGAGCGGAGGATCCTGTTCGACGGTCGCCCGGCCGAGATCCACCCCTATGACGTGACCGTCGAGCGGGACGGTGCCGCCGAGGCCTGGGACTGCAAGTGGGGCGCGAGGGGGATCAAGGCCGACGTCATCCACCAGCTCGATGACGCCCGCCGCGGGGCGGGCGAGGAGGGCGGGCGCCTGCTCGTCGGCCTGGTCGTCTTCGACGCGCGGCGCTCATGCGAGGTCCGGCTCGTGCGCGAGAAGGGGCCGGTCGGTCTCGAGGGGCTCAAGCTCATCGCGATCGAGGGCCTCGACCGGCTGGCCGGTCGCAAGCCCGCATGAGCGACGACCGCTCGTCCCTGGTGGGCGGGATCACCGTCCCGTACCGGGTCCGGTTCGACGAGTGCGGCCCCGACGGCCTCGCCCGCGCCGGCTCCCTGCTGCGCTACGCCCAGGACGTCGCGTGGGTCCACTCCGAGGCGCTGGGGTTCAGTCGCGAGTGGTATGGCGCGAAGGGCCTGGCCTGGGTCGTCCGGGCCGCCGAGCTCGCCGTCCTCGCGCCGATCCACTCGGGCGTGACGCTGCACGTGTCCACCGGCATCGTCGGGTTCCGGCGGGTCTGGGCGCGCCGCCGGACGGAGGCGAGGTTCGAGGACGGCACGATGGCCTTCTGGGGGCACACGGACTTCGTGATGGTCGATGTCGCGAAGGGCATGCCGGGCCGCGTGCCCGACGAGTTCCCCGCGCTGTTCGCGGTCCCGCCGGGCACCTTCGAGCCGGGACGCGTCGTCCTGCCGGCCACGCCCGCTGCCGCCAGCGTGGTGCGCACCATGGTCCGGCCCCGCGACATCGACCCGATGGGCCACGTCAACAACACGGTCTACATGGACTACCTCGAGGAGGCCGTCCTTGCCGCGGGCGGTGGCGGCGCTGCCGGCCTGGCCGCACTGCCGCGCGACATCCGCCTCGAGTACGTGATCGCTGCAGGCCCGGACGACGCCATCCTCTCCGCCGCCTGGCGGGCCGAGGGCGACGCCGGTGGCTGGGCGTGGCGGCTCGTCGACGACCAGGGGCGCGAACTCGCAAGGGGACGGCTGACCGCCTGAACGCCGCGCCTGACCTACTCACGGCCGGTGTCCGGCCGGTGCTCAGCCGGTGCCCGGTCCGGCAGACGGGCCATGACGATCGTCATGGCCCGGTGGTGCGAGGCGGAACCACCGTGAGCTGCAAGCGACGGGCTGGGACCATCGGCTCATTGGCGCCGCCCTGTCCGACCCCCTACCGTCGGGCTCACAGGCGCGTCCGCTCGAGGGCGCACCATCACCTTGGGGAATCGTGTCCGTCAGCACCGTCCTCGCTCTCGTCCTCATCCTCGCCGTCCTCGCCGGTGCGCTCGCCGGCGCCGCGGGGTTCGCCCTGCTGGTGGTGCGCCGCCAGAACCGGCGCACCGGGCGCCTGCTCGAGCACCTCGCGTCGGCGCAGGACGAGGCCGCCCTGGTGGGCATCGACGCCGGGCGGATCCGCGACCGGCGCCTGCGCGAGTCGGTCGAGACCCTGGCTGGGCGTGTCGCGCTCACCTGGGTGCAGGCGACGGTCGACCCGCTCACCGGCATCGCCAACCGCCAGGCGATCCTGCGCCTTGTCGACGACGAGATCTCCCGGGCCGCTCGGTATCGGCGCCCGCTGTCGGTGATCCTCGCGGACCTGGACCACTTCAAGCGCCTCAACGACACGCACGGCCACGAGGCTGGTGACGTTGTCCTGCGCGGCATCGGTGAGATCCTTGCGACCTGCGTGCGCTCCGTCGACACCGCCGGCCGCTACGGCGGCGAGGAGTTCCTCGTCGTCCTGCCCGAGACCGACGCGGACGTCGCCGCGACCGTGGCCGAGAAGCTGCGGCGCATCGTCGCGAGCACGCCGATCCGGTTGCCGAGCGGCGAGGAGATCACCGTGACCCTCTCCGCGGGCGTCGCCGGCGGCATCGGCAGTGTCCTCCGCTCGGACGTCCTCGTCCGCGACGCGGACGCTGCGCTCTACTCGGCGAAGGCCCTCGGCCGCGACCAGGTCTACGTCTTCCGCGAGACCGGCGACCTCGACACGGTCCGCCGAGCGCCGATCGCCCCCGAGGCCCGCACCCGGGCGCTCGACGTCGGGCGCGAGGCGATGGCGGCGGCGCAGGCGGCGCTCCTCGCCACCCTCGCCGGCCGCCCCAGCTGGGCCGGCAAGCCGTCCACGCTCATCGCCGAAGCGTCGGTGTCCATCGCACGCGCGATCGCCCTGCCCGCGGGCGAGCTGGACCGGATCCGCACGGCGTCGCTGCTCCACGACCTGGGCAAGCTCGCCATCCCCGACGAGATCCTCTCCAAGCCGGGGGACCTGGCCGACGCCGAGTGGCGCGTCGTGACCGAACACCCCAGGATCGGCCAGGTCGTGCTGGAGCAGGCGGGTGCCCTGCGCGACGCGGCAACCATCGTGCTGCACCACCACGAGTGGTTCGACGGGCGCGGCTATCCGCACGGCCTCGCCGGCGCCGAGATCCCCGTCGGAGCCCGGATCGTCTCCATCGTGGACGCCTACGAGGCGATGGTCGCGGGCCGCCCGTACCGGCAGGCGATCAGCCACGAGGCAGCCATCGCCGAGCTCCGTCGCCAGGCGGGCATCCAGTTCGACCCGGACCTCGTCGAGGTCTTCGCCGAGGTCTTCGCGGACGGTGTTCCATGGGAGCCCGATGCCCATGTGCACGAGCACGCCACTGCCGGCGATCACCAGCACGCGCTCGACATGGCATGGCCGAGGTTCCCGCTGACCTCCGAGCCGCAGGCAGTGCCCGTCCCGGTGGTCCTCCCCGCCGCCGCCAGTCGCCCGCTGTCGCGACGTGCCCGGACCACGGCCGAGGCCCACGACGCCGTCCACGAGCGCCGCCGCCGCGCGGGCTGACCCAGCCCGACCCGCATCGGGCCCGGCGCCCGTCAGCGGGCCGCCGCCTCCGCCGCCCGCATCCGCTCGATGCCGTCGAGGATGAGATCCAGCCCGTATGCGAACTCGGCGAAGTAGTCGAACCCGGACGCCATCAGCTCCTGGGACACCCCGACGAACGTCGGGTACTGGTCGGCCGGGACCTGTGCGAGGAGCTCCGGACCCATCACCGCGAGCTCCTCGGCGTTCGTGAAGGGCAGATTGACCTCCTGGAGGGCGAAGCCCAGGACGTAGCTGTCGAGCAGGTTGTAGGCACGGGTGGCCGTGGCCGCCGAGAAGCCGGCCCCCACCAGGACCGCCAGCGTCTCGTCGTGGCTGCGCAGGTTGGCGGGACCGGGCGCCATCCGGGACTCCATCAGGGTGATCGCCCACGGGTGACGGCGGAGCATGGCCCGTTCCGAGGTGGACCGCGCGCGGATGGCCGCGCGCCAGTCCGAGCGGTCCTCGGGCAGCTCGATCTCCTCGAAGGCGAGATCCACGAGGCCGTCGAGGATGTCGTCCTTGTTGCGCACGTGGCGGTAGAGCGACATGGCCTCCACGCCCAGCCGTCGGCCGATCGCCTGCATCGTCAGCGCGCCGGCCTCCCGCTCGTCGGCCAGCTCCAGCGCGGCGCGGAGGATCCGGTCGCGCGTCAGGGGTTCGCGGTTGCGCAGGGTTCGGCGTGCCATCGGTCTCCTTTCCAGGCTGTTGACACCATCCTAGCTTATGTCATACGCTTACGTCATACGCTTATGTTATAAGCGAATCAGCAAGGGTGGCGCGGACGGCGCGGCCCGAGGAGACGGACACGTGCGGGCGATCATCGGGGAGCGATACGGCGGGCCGGAGGTGCTGGAGCTGCGAGAGGTCGAGCGGCCCGCCGTCGGAGCACAGGAGGTGCTCGTCCGCGTCGTGGCGGCGAGCGTCCACATCGGTGACGTGTTCGCGATGCGCGGGGCACCCTTCCTCGTCCGACTCACGACCGGTCTGCGCCGCCCGAAGCTTGGGGTTCCCGGGCTCGATCTCGCGGGGATCGTCGAGGAGGTCGGCCCGGAGGTCACCCGATTCGCCCCGGGCGATGAGGTGTTCGGCCTGTGCAGCGTGGCCGTCGGCCGGCGCCTGCGCGGACCTCGCGCTGGCAGCCGAGAACACGCTGGCTCCGAAGCCCCCGACGCTCACCTTCGAGCAGGCAGCCGCCCTCCCGACCTCGGCTTCCGCGGCCCTGCACTGCCTGCGTGCCGGCGGTGTCACGGCCGGGCAGCAGGTGCTCATCAACGGTGCGTCCGGCGGGGTCGGGGTGTTCGCCGTGCAGATCGCGCGGGCGCTCGGCGCCGAGGTGACCGCGGTGTGCGGCCCGGGCGGCGCGGCGCTCGTGCGGGAGCTTGGCGCGTCCGACGTCATCGACTACACCCAGGCAGACGTCACCACGTACAGCGACCTGTACGACGTGATCCTCGACAACGTGGAGAACCACTCGCTCGGGGCCATGCGCCGGATGGTGACGACCAACGGCAGCCTCGTGTGCAACAGCGGCACCGGTGCGACCGGCCTCGCGTTCCTGGTGCGCCTCGCCATGCCCGTGCTGCAGGACCCATTCGTGCCGCAGCGCCTGCGCCGTCCGTTCTCCAACCCGAAGCGCGAGGATCTCGAGGTGCTCGCGGCCATGGTGGCGGACGGGTCACTGCGGCCGGTCATCGACACGGTGTACCCGCTCGAGGAGACAGCCGCGGCGATGCGCCACGTGGAGACCGGTCACCCGCGCGGCAAGGTGGTCGTCCGTGTCGCCGCCGAAGACCTGGGCTCGTGAGCGGGAGGAGGCGCGCGATGACGGCGACAACGGTTGACACGCGGATCATCCTGGCCGGCCTGTGGGTGGCGATCATGCTCACCTACCTGCTGGGCGACGTGCTGCGCCTCATGGCCGGTCACGCCGTGCCCGGCGAGATGGCCGGCAAGCCCGCCACCCAGGCGATGTGGCTCCTCGCGGCCATGATCATGCTCGTGCCGATCGTGATGATCGTGCTGAGCCTCACGCTGCCCTTCCCGCTCATCGGCTGGGTGAGCCTCGTGGTGACGGTGATCGTGGTCCTTTTCAACCTGGTCGGCCTGCCCTACCCGGGCTGGTACGACAACGTGCTGATCCTCGTGAGCTTCGTGTTCAACGCGCTGATCGCGTGGTACGCGTGGGGCTGGGTCTCAGCCGGCGCCTGACGGGGCAGGGGACCGCGGCTCCTGCTCCGCCACGATGACCACGACGTTCCCCAGTTTCTGGTCGGACTCGGCATACCGGTGCGCCTCGACGATCTGCTCGAGGCCGAAGCGGCGGCCGATGACCGGGTGGAGCCGGCCCGCCTCGACCAGGCCTCGCAGGTACGCCAGCTCCTCGTTCGAGCCGCCTGATCCAGCGAACGACACCCGCTTGCGGCTGCCGCGCGCTGTCCACCTGGCGCTGACGATCTGACGGAACCCCGGGTTGGCCATGAGCAGCCACCCGCCCGGGTTCAGCATCCGGACCATGCGGGACGACGGCGTGCCCCGGACGACGTCGAAGATGACGTCGAAGGTGTCGTCGCCCGCGGTCACGTCCTCCGCGGCGTAGTCGACCACCCGATCCGCCCCGAGTTCGCGCAGCATCGCCAGCTTGTGTGCCCGATCCACCGCGGTCACGTGCGCACCGAGGGCCTTGGCAAGCTGCACCGCGTACGTGCCGAAGCTCCCACCGGCGCCGTTGACCAGGACCCGCTGGCCATCCTGGACGTCCGCCTTCCGCAGGAACGTGAGTGCCTCGCCGGCTCCGTATGGCACGGCCGCCGCCTCCGCGTAGTCCAGGTTCGACGGCATCGTCGCCATCGTCCCGGTCGCGGAATGCTCGCGCAGGCAGATGTACTCCGCGTGGGCGCCGAGGGAGATGCCGGTGGTCGCGAAGACCCGGTCGCCCACGCTTGAACGACGTGACGTTCCTGCCAGCCGCCTCGACATCGCCAGCGAGCTCCTGCCCGAGCACGGGCTGCCGGGGCCTGATGACGCCGAAGGCCAGCCGGATCGGGAGCCAGATCCAGGGGGCGAAGTCGAAGCGCCGTAGCTCGCAGTCCGCCGCGCTCACCGTCGTGGCACGGATCCGGACCAGGATCTCGTCGTCCCGGGGTGCGGGCTTCGCAACGTCGCGGAGCTGGACCACCTCGGGTGCGCCGTAGCCCGTGCACGCCGCCGCCCTCATGCGCGCACCAGTCACGGGGCGGCGACCTGGTTGTCGCCCGCGCCCTCGCGCTCGAACATGTTCGTCGTGTACCCGGCCATCACGCGGTCGGCCTTCTTCTCATCGAAGCCCACCCTGGCGAGCACGGCCCGCATCGCCGCGAGGGTCCCTGTCTGCATCTTGCGGACGATCTGCTCCATCGTCTCCGCGTTCAGGATGCCCTCGACGTTGGCGAAGACCGGTGCCAGGCCGGCGGCGATCGGCACCTCCTGGTTGGTCCCGAACAGGTCCAGGTTGTGGGTGTCCATCTTCTCCGGCAGCAGGCCGCCTCCGGAGTCCAGCGTGACCTCGCTGTCGTTGAGGCCCTTCGCGAACGCGTATTTGGCGCCGGTGCCCGGCTGGACAAGGGTGATCGACCCCGTGATGTCCTTGGTGATCCGGTTCCCGGTGGCATCGGGATACGTGACGGACCGGTTCCCCTCCAGGTCTCGGGGACGGACAGGCCCCTGCGCGTGGACTCGTTGGCGTCGGGCGGCCTGGTGTCCGCCCCGTTGATGATGTCCGGCTCGCCCGGCGCAGGCTGCTTCGCCTCGGGTGCCGGCGGTGCATCCTTCTTGAGGTTCTGGGCCGTCATCCACGCGCGGGCGCTGGACAGCTCGAAGGGTGGTCGCTCCGCGGGAGCGAACGAGGCGTCGTCCTCGTCGCCGCCGGTCGTGTCCTCGCGCTGGACGGCGGGGCGGGCGGCGAGCGCGAGCCTTGCGGCTGCACCGTTGCCGGCGGTGGCATTGACGCTGGCGCATGACGTCGACGCGGCCGGCAGCGTCGCCGATGCCGGCGAGGAGCGCCGGATGGGCGTTCCCGCCGATGGCGGCGCGGGACGAGCCGCCCGATGTCCGCCGGGACGCCGCGGACGGCCGCGCGAGGGTGGTGTGGACGCCGCTTGCCATGTGCAGCGGAGTATGCAGCGGCGGGCGGCGGAATCAACCTTTCCTGTTGCTGCGGGGGTACGCTCCGGCGCATGACGACCGAGCGGGCCGACCAGGACCTGGACCCGCGCCAAGCGCTCAAGGACGAGCTGTGGGGGATGGGCGTCCCGGACGCCGCCGCGGAGGAGTTGCTCGCAGCGTGGGAGGCGCACGCCGTCGAGGCCGGGATCCCCCGCGACGACCCCGCGTACTGGGCACTCGGCGCGACCTGGATCGACCAGGCCCGCGGCGCCTCCTGACGTCCAACCGGAGACGCCGCGCCGGACGGCTTCTGGGACGACACTCGCAACGGCCGTGGTCGCTGCGGGTCAGGCCGTCGCTGTACTCGGGCGGCGCAGGCGCGCCACCGTCGCTGGAGATGGCGGAGGCTCGCGTCGGAGCTCGCCCGGCAGGTCGTGCCCGGTGACCCACGCCTCGACCATACGGATGTGCAGGTCCGGTGCCCTCCGCTGCCAGCAGTGGTCCCGGCCCGGGGCGAACATCGCCTTCGCATTCGGCATGAGGGTGGCAAGCGCCGCGTTGGACGGCCTGACCATGCGTTCCTTCTCGCCGGCGACGAGGAGGGTCGGGCACGGGGCTCCGGTGGCCGCAAACGTCGTGAAGCACTCCGCAACCGCCTGCCGGAACGCCTCAGGTGACGCGGCGCCGAGGTCTGTCGGGTCGTGCGTCTCACGGAACATGGCCATGACCGGACGGGTGTGGATGAACAGCGCCAGCGCCATCATGAACAGGCGCATGAGTCCACGGCCGACGCGCGGCGCGTCAAACGGCGGCGAGCCATCGATGATGGCCCGCTCGACGCGTTCCGGGTGGCGGTCCAGCAGGGCGTGGAGGAGGACGCCGCCCGAGGAGAGCCCGACGACGCTCGCTCGTCCCGTTGGCACCCGCGCCTCGATGAGCTCGCCCAGCAGGTCCGCGATGCGTTCCTTCGACGCTGGCGCCAGCTGGTTGCTTCGTCCGTGGCCGGGGAGATCGGGTGCCAGGCAGTGGAACCCGCCGAGCCTCGTCATGTGCCCGCGCCACTCCCGGCCGCTCTGGCCGGCCCCATGGATGAACACGATCGCCGGCGCGCCCGGGGTGCCGGATTCGTGCACGTGCAATCCGCCCGGGTTCGTCGATGGGTGCATCACGACTCCTCGCAGGCGGCGACGATCCGCCGTCGTGGTTCGGCCGCCTTCACCGCTTCGGTCTCGCCAGGTGCCCGATCCCGACGACTCGCGCGGCGCCCACGGCGGCCGCGACGCCATCGGTCCAGGGGCTCCCATGTCCGGGCAGCAGCCAGTGCGCCTCGAGCTGCTCGATGTTCGCGAGTGATGCCAGCGCATCGTCGGGGTCGGCGGCGAACGGACAGACCTGCGGACCGCGCCGCTCGTTGATCAACGCGTCCGTTGCCAGCGCATCGCCCACGAAGAGGGCGTCGTGCCCCGGCGCGTGGAAGGTGACGCTGCCGGGCGTGTGACCCGGGGTGGGGATGACACGAAGCGCGCCCGGCACGTCCAGCGTCGTGCCCGGGTCGAGGGTGCCGACCGCGGTCAGCGCCCTGGTGCGCATCCCGCCGTGGCGCATGAGCCACAGCATGTAGCGCAGCAGGGAACCGACCCGGTACTCGCCCATGCCGGCGCTCGGGTTCCTGGCCTCGCCGCGCGCGAGGGCAGCGTCGACCTCGTGGATGCTGACGGGCACCGCGTGCTCGGCGCGCAGTCGCTCGGCGAACCCGCGGTGGTCGTCGTGGCCGTGGGTCAGCACGAGGGCCCGGACGTCCTCGATCGTGCGGTCCATGGCTGCGAGCTCGGCCGTCAGGTCAGCGTAGTAGGCGGGCACGCCCGCGTCGATGATGGTGACGGCTCCAGCCTCTTCCACGAGGTAGCAGCCGACGATCTCCTCACCGAGCCGATGCAGGGATGGGGCGAGACGCATGGGTCGTCACCCCGCCCCCACGCCCGCGAGCCCTGGTGTCGCGGCGACCTGCTCCTCCAGCGGTGCGGTCCGCACCGCGCCACGCACGAACTGGAGCCCCAGCCGCGTCGGCATGTCGACGACGGAGACGTCGGTGAAGCCGGCTTCCTCCATGATCCGCCGCATCTCATCCACGTTCCACTGCCACTGGCCGAATGCATCGACCTTGCCGGACCGGCCCCACTTGTCGACCTGCTTGTCGATGGTGATCACCAGCCGGCCGCCGGGACGCAGCACCCGGTGCATCTCCCGCAGCGCCCGGGCGGGATCCGGGACGAACTTCAGGCAGTTGAGCGATGACGCGACGCTGAAGCGGCCGTCGTCCCACGGCAGCGTCATGGCATTGCCCAGGACGATCTCGGCCGTCCCCGCCGCGATCCGGTCGGCCAGCCGCTTCCGGGCCATCCCGACCTGGATCTCCGACGCATCCAGGCCCGCGACGTGGCGAACGTGCGCCGCCTGCTCCGCGAGCAGCCTCGCGGACCCGCACCCGACATCGAGAAGATCGTCGTCGGGTTGGAGGTGGAGCTCGGTCGCAAGCATCGGATAGAGCGGCCCGACCATCCTCGGCATCAGCCGCGCACCGGCCGATCCCAGCGGACCGTGCGGCACCCCGAAGAACGGGAGCCAGAACGCCCTGCGCAGACCCATCGCGCTGCCCTCCATGCGCGAGCGGGTCGGTCTCGCCAGTGGCTCGGCGCGGTCCGGGCGGCCGGAGCATGGGCCGCGCGTCAGAGCATCCCGCGTGTGCAGGCGCACGTTCGCAGAGCCCGGAGGTGATGCCTAGAGGCGTTGGACCTGTTCGCCGCCCGCCCCTGCATCGACGTCCACGGGCTCGGGCGCCTACGCCGGCCTCACCTACCACGGCTTCTGGTACTTCCCCGAGCCGGGCAGCTTCCAGGTCGGCGACGAGGTCGTCTGGTCCGGCTCGGCGGCTCAGTCCGGGTCGTAGCCGCCCGTGGTCTCCGGGACGAGGCCCAGACGCACCGCGATCGCCGCGATCTCGGCGCGGCCGTTCGCCCCGAGCTTCCCCTTGATGTTCGAGACGTGCACGCTCGCCGTCTTCTCGCTGATGAACAGGTCGGTGGCGATCTCCCGGTTCGTCTGACCCGCAGTGAGGCGCTCGAGGACGTCCTGCTCTCGCGCCGTCAGCCGGAAGGGCAAGCGGCGGCCGGCCGGCGCGGCGCTCGAGGTCGCTCGGCCGCCACCGGGCGGCTCGCGAGGTCGAGCCGTGACCGCACCGCCAGCCGCTCCACATCGCGCTGGAGGGGGACGGCTCCGAGGTTGGACGCGATCCGGTGCGCCTCCTGCGCGGCAGCCTGCGCGGCCAGCCGGGATCCGCGGGTGAGCAGGATGGCCTCGGCCTGGCGGAACCGGCAGTAGGCGGCCTCGTGCGGATGCTGCAGCTCGTCGGCCGCGGCCGCCGCGAGTGGCCCACGCATCCTCGCTCGGGCGACCCTCGAGCCGGCTCAGCTCGGCCTTGGCGAGCGCCACGTCGAGGTCGAGATGGGGGTCGCCCCCGCCCGGCAGCGCGCGGACCAGCTGAGCGTGGCGATCGAGATGCCCGTCGAACTCGCGCCCGACCGCGAGCGCCTCGTCCAGGCCGGCCGCGTCGCCGAGCGGACGAGCCACCTCGGCGAGGTCGGCCGCGGCCCGGATCGCCAGGCGATGGCACACGCGCATGTGGACGTCACGCTCCGGCTCGGCCGAGCGGCCAGGCTCTCGCGCACGGAGTCGATCGCCTCGGACGGCAGCCCGCGCTCGATCGACAGCAGGGCGATGCTCGAGTACAGGTCGGTCCAGCCGTAGGCCGTGGCGGTGAACGCCCGGCACATCAGCAGCACGATCTCGAGGTGCTCGGCGGCGGAGTCCAGCCTGCCGCGGCCCAGGTCGAGCAGCGCCCGTGCGCCGTGCGCCAGGACCCCGTGCGATCCCACCGGGTCTCGCTCGAGGGCGCCCGCGATCCAGTCGTCCGCCTCCGCCCAGCGACCGAGGCAGGAAGGCCGACACGCCCCGGATCGCCCGCAGCGCGTTCCCGTAGCCCTCGGTGCCCCAGCGGCCGCTCTCGGCGATCCCCTCCTCGGCGACGCGGCAGGCCTCCTCCAGGTCGCCGGCCCAGTGGAGCGCCAGCGCCAGCTCGATGGAGATCTCGGCCGCCCCGGTGAAGTCCCCGACCGAGCGCGCCAGGCCCAGCGCCTCGCGCAGCGTGCGGACGCCCGCGTCCGCCTCGCCAACCGCCGCGGCGTTGCGTCCGATGCAGCCCAGCGCGCGGATCTCGGCCGCGGCCGAGCCGACGGCGCGGGCGGTTGCGAGGGCTTCCTGGGCGATGCGGTTCGACTCGCTGAAGTGGCACTTCAGCCCAAGCGCCTGGGCCAGGATGCCCGAGCACCTGGGCGCGTGCGACCGACGGCGGGTCCGCCGGCAGGCAGGTCGAGCGCGCGAAGCGCCACGGGCTGCGGCCGCGTCGGGATTGCCCGACCCGAGGTGGTAGACGGCGAGCCGCTCGAGCAGCGTCCCGGTGCGGATCCGGTCCGGCTCGCCCGAGGGCTCGGGCTCGGCGTCGAGCGCTGCCTGCACCAGCTCGATCGCGCGGCGGTACGCCCCGGCCAGGGCGGCGGCCTCGGCCGTGCGCATCGTCAGCTCGTGGCGCGTCAGCCCGTCGACGGTCTCGGTGGCGGCCGGCCACAGGCCCAGCGCGAGGTGGTAGTGCGCGAAGGCGTTGCCGAAGGCGAACATGCGCTCCGCCGCCCGCCCGGCGCGCAGCTAGGGCCGGCAGTGCCTGGCGCGCGTCGCGTGCCTCGTACCAGTGGTGGGCGAGCTCGGATGCCACGGCGCGCGCATCGAGCGTCGGCGCCGGCATGCACCGATTCGACAGCCGCGGCCACCGCGGCATGGAGCGCCAGCCGCTCGCCCGGGCAGCAGCTCGTCGTAGACCGCCTCGCCGGACGAGGCCGTGGCGGAACTGCATGACCTCGTCGTCGCCGGCCAGCAGCAGGTAGCGGTCGATCGCCTCGCGCAGCGCCCCGGCCATCTCGGCCGGCTCCATGCGGGTGACGATCGCCAGGACGTCGTGGCGCGCGGACTGCCCGGCCACGGCGATGACGCGGAGGAGATGTCGCGACGCGGTCGACAGGCCGCCGATCCGGGCCAGCAGCGTCTCCCGCAGGGTGAGCCCCAGGCGCTGCTCGCCCCGCTGCTCGCCCCGCTGCTCGACGGCGAGCAGCTCCTCGGTGAAGAACGCGTTGCCGCCGCCGCGCTCGTGGAGACGGGTGACGAGTGCGCGGTCCGGAGGGCTGCCGAGGATGCCCGCCAGCTGGTCGTGGACCTCGCCCGGCGTGAACGGGACGAGCTCGATGCGCTGCACCTGGCCCGTGCGACCCAGCTCGGCGAGCAGGGTGAGGAACGGGTGGCGCTCGTGCAGCTCGTCCGTCCGATAGGTGCCGATCAGGACCACGCGACCCTGGGTGAGGTTCCGTACCAGGAACCGCAGCATGTCGCGGGTCGATCGGTCCGACCAGTGCAGGTCCTCCAGCACGATGACGGTCACCGCGTCCGCCGCGATCCGCTCGATCAGTCCGAGCACCTGCAGGTAGAGGGTCGACTGGGTGCGAGGATGGGCCGGCTGTCGGCGGCCCCGTCGCCGTCGCCGCCGGCCTCCAGGTCGGGGATCAGCTGCTGGACGGCCGACCGGGCGGGCCCGACGACGCGGTTGAACGTCCTCGGGGCGGCAGAGCCTTGAGCCACGGGCGGAGCGCGGCGACGAGCGGGTCGTACGGACGCGCACCATCACCGAGATCCACGCACCCGCCCACGAGGAACCGGAACCCGGCGGACTCCGCGCCCGCTCGCAGCTCCGCCAGCAGCCGGGTCTTGCCGACGCCGGCCTCGCCGCCCACGATGACCGTGCCGACCACCCCCGACCTGGCGTCGTCGAGCACGGCCTGCAGCCGTCGAAGCTCCTCGCCGCGGCCGACGAACACGGGGCTCGCGATTCGTGCGGTCATCGCGCGATTATCCCGGCCTCTGCAAGGGGTCCCTCCCATGCGAGGCCCGGCCTAAGCACCTTCGGCGGCGGAATCTAAGGATCGCCCCATTGCGGCCGGCTGCCACGGGGCCTACCCTCCGCGAAACCCGCGAACGACGGAGGAGCAGGATGGATGCATTGAGCGCCCCGGAACCGGACGTTCTCATGGACCTTGTCGGGCAGGCCTGTGCGACGTTGACCCCGATGATCGCGTCCCGGATGCGCCAGCTGGACTCTGGCCAGGTCCTGGAGGTGATCTCCGACGATCCAACCGCACGAAGCGGCCTTGCCTCGTGGTCGAGGTTGACCGGCAACCCGATCGTCGCCATCGTCGACGACGGACCGGGGCGGACGCGCTACTTCCTGCGTCGGAAGTAGCCCTGAGGAGGAACGAGATGCCGCGATTCCTGGCGCAGGCCACGCATGGGAGCGACGACCCGGAGCGGGCGACCCTGCCCTTCATCGTCGCGAACGTCGCCGCCTCGGCGGACCAGGAGGCGATCGTGCTGCTCACGATCGAGGGTGTCTGGCTGGCGACGCGGGACTACGCGGACGCCATCCACCACCCGGGCATGCCGCCGCTCCGCGAGGTGATCGCGTCGTTCCTGGAGGGCGGCGGGCAGATCTGGGCGTGCGGCACGTGCACCAAGCCGCGAGGCATCACCGACGAGCACCTGATCGAGGGTGCCCGGATCATCTCCGCGACGGAGTTCGTTGCCGAGCTCGCCACCGGGACGCCGCTGTACACCTGCTGAGACGTCCTCCCAGGAAATGAGGACGGGCCGGCCCGTCCCCTAAGGACTGCGCCGATGTGCGCCGCCACGCTTACGACCACCCTTCTCCGTGACCAGCGGGGCGATGCCCCGGCATCAGCAGAGGAGAAGGGCAATGACTCGAGAGCAGTGGACCCCGGCCGCGACGCGACGGGCAGTACGCCGGGCCCTGGTGCCTGCGGCCGGAGCACTCCTGGTCCTGGCCACCGGCGTGGCCCCGGTCGCGGCCGACGGGCCGGCCTCGTACTCCGCGTGGAGTGCGCCGGCCTCCGTGGCCGAGGTCAACTCGGTCGCCCACGACGGCTGCCCGATCGAATCGCCGAACGGCCTCAAGCTGTACATCGCCTCCACCCGGGCGGGCGGGTTCGGGAAGAACGACATCTGGGTCGCCTCGCGACCGGACAAGCAGTCGACGTGGGGCCCGATGCGGAACCTCGGGTCCGCGATCAACAGCGGGGACCAGGAGTTCTGCCCGACCCCGCTGCCCGGTCGCAAGCTGCTGTTCGTCTCGGATCGCGCGGCCTGCGGCGCGACGCCGGGGATGACGCCGCCGGTCGGTGACATCTACATCACGAAGAAGCGCGTGGACGGGACGTGGCGGACGCCGCGGAACCTCGGCTGCGTCGCCGACGGGACCGGACCCAACTTCTCCGGCGGTGAGTTCGGGCCGTCGCTCCGGGAGATCCAGGGCGTGACGTGGCTCTACTTCTCGAGCACCGGGACCAGCGGCAATCACGACATCTACCGGAGCCGCAAGGCCGAGGACGGGTCCTTCGGGACGCCCGAGGCCGTGACGGAGCTCAACACCGCCGGCGTCGACCAGATGCCGAACGTCAGCCGCGACGGCACCGAGATCGTGTTCGCGTCGAACCGGGGCGGGAACATGGACATCTGGACCGCGACCCTCGACCTCGCGACCGGCCACTGGTCGACCCCGGTCCCGGTGGCGGCCGTGAACACCGCCGACCCGGAGACGCGCCCCTCGTTCTCGCAGGACGGCGTCCGCCTCTACTTCGGCCGCGGAGCGACCGCCGACATCTTCATGAGCACGCGGGTCAAGCTGGCCGACGGCAGCTGATCGGCGCCCCTCGCGCACCGCAGCACGAAGGCCACCGGACCCCGGTCCGGTGGCCTTCTCACATGCGGTTTCGAATGCATGATCCAACTAGGAAATGCATGCCCCGGCGTGGCCTCCGGACCTCGCAGGACCCAGCTCGCGCTGAGGGCTTCAGTGCACGCCGAACGCCGCGACGCGCCCCCAGCCCCGGCCGGTTCACGCTTGCCGGACGCTGAGCGTCTAGCCGTCGCGCGCGGACGACGTCTGTCCGAACACCTCGTGCAGCAGCGCGGCGACGGTCCAGTCGACCCAGTCCTCGTGCGACCAGCGGTACGTCCCGACGAGGAGGTGGTAGACATCCTCGCCCACGTACAGCAGCAGGAGGTGCGTCGCCCGCTCCGGATCGAGCCCCTCGCGCAGCGGCGCCTTGGTGCACAGGATGTCGAGGATCACCCGGAAGCTGTCGGCGCGCCACGCCTCGCTCTCGGCCATCACACGAGCGAGCTCCGGGTCATCGCTCGCCCGGGCTGCGAGGTTGAGCGGGATGACCCTCGGCATGATCTCGCCGACCCCGGTCACCGAGATGGCGCAGCGCCTCGGCGATCTCCGGCGCCTCTTCCATGGCGCGATACCACGGCTGCTCCTGCGGTGGGCGCGGCGCCTCCCATCCCAGCACCGCGAAGTCGATCGTCCTCGCCAGCAGGGCGGCCTTCGTGTGGAACACGAAGTAGACGGTCTGCACGGCCACCCCCGCGGACTCCGCCACCTGGGCCATCGTCGTCGAGGCATAGCCCTGGGTGGTGAACAGCTGGTGGGCGGCCTCCACGATCCGCTGGTGGGTGGCCCGGGACCGTTCTCGCCGGGTGAGGGTGGCCATCTCGAACCTCTTGACAGTGCTCGCGGAGTCGATAATATCCGATGTCTCGCTAAAGCACACTCTAGTGAACCACCACACCAAAGGGGCGTCGATGTGGCAGCGAGGTGATCCGGCGGCGCTGACAACGGACATCGGGCTCGCGATCCGTGGACCGGCCGGCCGCGATATCGGTCGGTCACCGGTTTGCGGCAGCACCGGCGTGAACCGCGATCCGCTCCCCGGACGTCGCAGCCTTCGCGCGTCGGCGGCGATCTACACGGCGCTCGGGCTCAGCTTCGGGCTCTCCACGCCGTTCGTGCTCGCTCATCTCGGCCGGACGGGAGAGCTCCCCCTCATGTTCGGTTTCCGGGCCCTCTCTGGACCATTCGAGTCGTTCGGGCAGCCGACATTCACCGCACTCGGCTGGTCCCTCGTCGCGGCGTGTGGCCTCGACGTCGCCGTCGGGGCCCTCCTCTGGCGCGGACGCCGCGAGGGCGCACGGCTCGCCGTCGTGTCGACACCACTCTCGCTTGTGCTCGCGATCGGGTTCGTGTTGCCGCTGTTACTCATCGGGCTGCCGCTGGCTGCGCTGCTCCTCGTGCTCGGTCGCAGCAGCCTGAAGTCGTGAATCATCAGATGGCGGTGCGGTGATGGATCGAGTGTGGCGGCGGCTGTGGTGGGTGCTCCCTGGCCTGTCGGTCATGGTGGTCGTGTTCGGTGTCTCCGACCTCCTGATCGGGATCACATCGGACCCGAGCGTCACGGTCGCGATCATCGGGCTGACGCCGACTGAGCTCGAGACCGCGAGCGCCCCCGGTTACCGGCTGGCGGACTTCCTGGTCAGGACACGGGGCCTCGAGGTCGCCGCGTTCGGCCTGCTGCTCACGATCGTCCTGCTGGTGCCCTATCGAGGGGCGCAGCGCTGGGCCTGGTACGCGGCGTTCATCCTCCCGGCCTGGGCGATCGCCGTGAGCCTCGCGTTTCTCGCGTTCGGCATGGCTCCCGGTCAGCCTCCCCCGCCAGCGATGGTCTCAGGCCCGATCTTCGCGGTCCTCTCCGCGGTCGTCCTCGTCGTCGATCGACGTCGCTTCCGCGAAGCGACGACGGCCGCCTGAACGAGCACGTGCAGATGGAGGACGGATCGATGGAGTACCCGGCGGCGGCACACCCGAGCGGCATGACCAGGGGTCTCGCGGGCGACACAGCCGTGAGCTTGAGCCGCGTTCGCATCGAGCCCCTGTCCGGCGCCCGGTTCGCCCTCGTCGGCGCGGGCTGCGGCCTGGCGTGGTCGTGTGCCCTGCGCGGGTGGATGACCGCCATCGCCGGTCCCGAGTCCACGGTCACCTGGACTGGCACCTTCGGCGGGGTCCTCGTGCCGGCAACCGTCGTCGGCGGCCTGCTCGGCTGGGCGGAAGCGCGACATCGCGCCGGCCGACCACCGTCCGGCTGGCTGGTGGCCAGTCCCCTGCTGCTCGGGCTGGCGCCGCTGGCCGTGCCGGGTGTGCTCGACAGCCTGCTGGCCACCGGCCAGGGCTCTGGAGCGCTGGGGATGGTCGGGCTGGCGATGCTCGCCGGGTCCTCAGTGTCTGGCCGGGGAAGCCGTCGGCGCCGTATCGCAGCAGGCCTGCTCGGTTTCGCCGCGGTGCCTGCCTGGTGGCTGGCGCCGCCGATGACACCCGACCTGGACCAGACCACGCCGTACGGGGCGCTGGTCGCCGGAACGTTCACGGCGCTGTTCGTCAGCCTCGCGGCCGCCTGTGCCGTCCCGATGCGTGCGCCTGCCGCGGCCCTCTCGACCGCGTCGCTCGACGACACGGCCGACGTCGACGAGCGACCTGATTGAGCGAGTGCAGCTGGAGGATGCATCGATGGAGATCTACCCCTTGGTCGTGACCGGGCACGTGTTCTTCGTGGTCGTCGCGTTCGGTGCTCACGGGGCGGCCGCGCTCGCGATGGTCGAGGTGAAGCGGGAAGCGGACCGAGCACGCCTGGCAGCCGTCCTCGACCTGTCCACCCGGTCCTTCTCGGTGGCGATGTGGGCGTTGCTGGGTGCGGTGCTGCTGGGGATCGGCGCGGTGGTGATGGGTGGTCACATGGGGCGCCTCTGGGTCTGGCTCTCCATCGCGGTGCTGGTGGCCATGGTCGTGCTCATGACGCCCCTCGCCGGCAGGCCGATGAACCGTGTCCGCAGGGCGGTCGGGCTGCGGTCGGAGCGCAACGGGCCGGGCGTGGACCCGGACCGCGAGCCGTTGTCCGACGCCGAGCTGGCTGCGGGGCGAGCGGCCCTCCGTCCGGGGCTGGTCGCCCTGGTGGGCCTCGCGGGCACGCTGGCCCTCGTCTGGCTGATGGAGGCCAAGCCGTTCTGATGGGCGCGTCCAGCCGTGTTTCCACCGGTGGCGATCAGCTGCCCCTGGAGCCATGGTGACGGCTGCGGCGATCTGCTCGCTTGTGCTGGGACTGGGGTTCGGGCTGCCCGCCCTCGTCGGCGCGCGGCACTTCGCCGAAACCGGTGAGGTCTGGACGTTCCTGGGTTTCCCTACGTATGGCGGTGGGCCGTTCGAGCGGTTCGGCCTCCCGACCTCCGTCCCATTGCTGATCGGGTTCGCGCTGGTCTGCCTGGTCGAGGTGGTCGTCGGGGTGATGCTGCTGCTGGACATGCCGCATGCCGCGACCGTGAGCTACCTGCTCCTGCCCTTGGAGTTCGTCTTCTGGATCGGCTTCGCGCTCCCGTTCGGCCCGCCACTCGGCATCGCCCGAACGATCCTGCTTCTGCTCGTCTGACTCCCAGCTGCTCGTCGAGCCGCCAGGCGCCCTCAAGCAGCTGCCCGAGCCCAACGACGTGGCCCGATCGGCCGTATGGCCACCGCGGCCGCCGGGTGCCGGGCGAGACCCTGCTGGTACGGAAGGTGGAGATGCGCCCGTTCCTGGGCGACTGAGGGTGACCGAAGCCAGACCGCCCCGATTGGCGGCCCAGCGTCAGTTATCCTCCTCGCCACGTCAGTGCGGGAGATCGGAGGTCGGTGTGGCCATCGTGGGTGATCTGCGAGCGTGCACGCGGGGAGAGGTGTTGGCGCCGCAGGATGTCGGGTACGAGCCCGCCCGCGCGGCGTACAACGCGATGGCCACCGGCCAGCCCGCCTGCATCTTCCGCCCGGCTGACATGTCCGACATCGTGGCGGCCGTCAGGTGGGCGGTGGAGGTCGACCTCCCCATCGGCGTCCGCGGAGGTGGCCACAGCGTGGCCGGACACTCGTCGCCGAACGGCGCGCTCCTCGTCGACCTCTCGCGTTGGCGTGGTGCGGACGTCGATCCTGTCGCACGCACGGCGGAGGCGCTCGCGGGATCCCGGCTGATGGACCTGGACGCGGCCACTGCCGCGTACGAGCTTGCGGCTCCGTCGGGCACGTTCGTCGACACTGGCATCGGCGGCCTGACGCTGACCGGCGGCATCGGCTGGATCCTGGCCTCGCAGGGATTCGCATGCGACGCGCTCATCGGGGCCAGGATGGTGACGATGGACGGCGACGTCATCGACATCGACGACCAGCGCGACCCGGAGCTCCTGTGGGGCCTTCGCGGAGGCGGCGGCAACTTCGGAATCGTCACCCATCTCCGGTACGCGCTGACGCCCGTGCCGCGCATGTTCGGGGGAGCCCTTCGCTTCCGGGGTCCCGGCATCCGTGACGTGATCCTGCGCGCGTTCGAAATCGAAGCGACGGCGCCCGACGAGCTCGTCATGGCGATCGTCGCGTGGCGCGCCGAGGACGGCTCGCCGGGGATCTCGGTCAACTTCGCGTGGCGCGGTGACCCAGAGGCTGGGGCGGCCGCCGTTCGCGCGCTGACCGATCACGAGGCGCTGTTCCAGTCGGACATCAAGGCCATGAACTGGCTGCAGCAGCAGGCGCAGTATGAGCCGATCCCGTTCGGTCTCCGCCAGTACTGGAAGGGTCATCTCGTCGGCAGGTTGGACGAGACCCTGGCGGATGCGCTGATCGCGGCGGCGTCCGAAGCCGGCGGGCAATCCTTCTGTCTCGTGGAGCTCATCCACGGCATGGCACACCGCATTCCGGAGGCCTCCGCGGCATTCGGCGGACGTGCCGCCGTCGCCAACGTGACGGCACTCGCCATCTGGGACGACGCGGAGGCCGACGAGCGGGAGATCGCCTGGGCGCGCAGCATGGCCGACTCCGTGGCGCATCTCTCGGTTCGAGGCGGTGGCTACCTCAACTATCCCGAGCTCGATCAGACGACTGCGCGGGTAGCTTCAGCATTCCCGTCAGCGACTTGGGACCGGCTGCGGCAGCTCAAGCGTCGACTCGATCCAGCCAACCGGCTGCGCTTCAACGCCAACATTCCACCGGCCGACGGCTGAAGGCCTTCACTCGGCCTCGCGCAAGAGCGGCCTTGCCGCCGGTGCCCACGCAGGATGGTGCGCCGCGCCAGATCGACAAGCCGGGCGGCGACGCCCGCGTCCCGATCACGAGCGGCTCGTGATCGCGGCAGCACGTCCCAGTCGCCTAGGCGACCGGGTTGAGATCGCCGGTGGATGCAGAGGTTGCCAGCTCGATAGCGCGCTTGACCTCTCGCTCGAGCTGCCCTCGGTAGAGGCGGCCGAGCCTTCCCTTTGTGTTTACGCGGCCGAGTTTCGCGAATTGTCCCGGATCTTGATCAGCCGCCCGAGTTCTGGCCGAGGTACGAGGCCGACGCATCAGGGTGCAGGTAGATCGCGTGCCCGACGCCGTCGATCACCTCCGGCGACACCTCCGCGGACCGCGGCGAGGCGGACCGCGATGTCGCGGAAGATCGCGCTGGTCTCGCTGCCGTGCGAGAAGCGCACATCGACCGGGGTCGCGGCGAGCGACGCCTCATCGACGGCCTCGGCGGTCAGGATGGGGATGTCGTCGCGCACCATGGCCTCGGCGTTCAGCTCCTCGCGCTGTCCGTACCAGTCGTGACCCGAGGCGGACGTCAGAGATCCGCCCGTCGGTCCGACGGCTCGAGCGAACGTCCGGTAGGCGCCGACCCAGTCGCCCGGATGGACTCCCAGGTGGGCGTCCATCGCGGCGAGCACGAGCGACCGGAGGTCCTCGCTGCGCTGGGCGGCACGGAGGTAGCCGGGCTCGTAGACGAGCGCCCGCCGCACGAGCGCGGGTGGCGGATCGCGAGCTGCACCGCGATGACGCCCGCCGAGCTGCCACCGAAGACGACGACATCACCCAGGCCCAGCTCGCGGATCAACGCCGCGGCGTCGTCGGCGTGCTGGGCGGAGCCGCGACCCGGCCAGTCCTCACGGCCGCTGCGGAGCGTCCCGCGGCGGTCGTACGTCACCACCGTGCGACCGGGGAGGCGCTCGGCCACGGCTCGCCACCCCTCTGCGTCCTCGGCGCCGCCAGGGATGAGCGAGGATGGCCGGTCCGCTTCCGCGGACCTCGGCGTACAGCGTCGTGCCGTTGACCCGATAGAGACCGATCGTCGGCGCGGGCGCGCCGGCAACCGCATCCGGGTTCGTGCGGAGCTCGTCATCGCGCATCGAGCCGAGTCTACGCATCGGTGTGCCGATGAGGGATCTCCAGTCGTTTCGCGCCCGTGGGCGCCCACGTTGGCCCGAGTGCCGCGATGACCCCGACGGCGGGCAATCACGCGACCGAACCGAGAAGGGCCCCGGGTTGGCGCCCGGGGTCCGTTCGTCTGCCGGAGGCGGACGAGCTACCCGGCGTCGCCCTGCGAGCCGGCCGCCCGGACGACCGCCTTGGCGCGCTGCTTGGCACGGGAGCCCGGTTAGTGGATCAGGACGGTGCCCCAAGTGCGCGGGAGACATGCGGGAGCGAGGTCAGCACGCCAAGGATGACGGCGACCGCGAGGGCTCCCCGAGCCGCGATCGCCAAAGCCCGCGGCGCGCTCCGGTGCCCATTGATGCGCAGCGCCCACGAGGCCGCCGTGCAGACGCCCAACACGAGCAGCGCGTAGCCTGCCCGGACCGGCAGCCGGTATTCGTCCGAGGTGAGGAACACGAGCAGCACGAACGGGAGGACCAGCACCGCCCCCATCAGCGTGACGGTCGCGTAGAACGTTGCTGGTCGCTTCTGGCCCGTGATCGCGTGGGGCAGCCGCCGTTCCAGCCAGCTATCGAGCAGCGCGATTGACAGCCCGATCGCGCCAACGAGCGCCACGAGCAGCGCCACCACCCTCGGGTCGTGCTCCAGGATCACGAAGTCAGGGTTCCGGCCGATGATGAGCACCGGCGCCCCGATCGCGATCGCGATCCCCGCCGTCTGCAATGCCCGGACCCAGGTCCGCCCCGGGATCCACGGGCTGACGACGACCCAGACCGCCCCGGCGATGGCGCACGTGATCAGCCCGAACAGGACCAGGCCGAGTGTTCCGCCCAGCGTGATGTCGCCGATCCGGTTCCCGTTCTCCGTGAACGAACCGACGGCATCCGGGTGGAGGAGCGCCGCGATCCGCATCACGAGCCGGCCGCCGAGGCCGCCGCCGACGACCCCGACGAGCAGGCCCGAGAGGCCGCCTCTGGCGATGTCGCGCAGCACCTCGCCGGTCCGCGACAGGGCCGGAATCTCGTCCGCTTCGGTCGCAGCGCGTGTGCCAGCCGTGACGGTGGCTTCGCCCATTCCCACACCTCGACCACGTCCGGGTAGCGTTTCCGCGCCCCTTGATACGGCGGCGCTCTACAGCTCCCCCGATTCCATCATCCGCTTGAGCGTCGCGAGTCCGCGGGCCCACGATCGGCCGAACCACCTCGCGAAGAATGGTCCGGCGATCCGTGAGGCGCCGCGAAACGTGAACTCCGTGGTCACCTCGACGAGCGTCGCCGCACCCTCGCGACTGAAGACGAGCGTGGTGACGAACGGGACGTTCGGCGAGGTGCCCGCAATCGCCGCCCGGAGGGGCGGGTCGTACTCGGTGACCACCGCGTCGTTCTCGGATCGCCTGCCTCCCATCCGCACCACGGCGTGGCGCGTCGAGCCGACCCCGAGCGGTGGCGGCGAAGTCCAGTGCTCCTCGACGTCGACCGGGTACCAGAGTCCGGTCTTCTCGACGTCGGTCAGGATCGCGAAGACGTCCTCGATCGGTCGGCCGATCGTGATCCGGCTCGTGACGCTCGACATCGGTTCCTCCCTTCCCGCCGGACGCTTCAGGCGTTCGGTCGAGGACGATCCTGGTGGGCCACGTCGGCCTCGAGCGCCGCCTTGAGCAGGCGTGCACGCTGGTCGAGGTCGCGCCGCATGATCCCGCCCGACAGGGCCACCATGAACCTGCCTGCGAGCGACGTCGGGCGGACAGCATCGACAAAGGTCGCGAGCGTGCCACGTCCCGTGGCCGACAACGTCGCGATCTCGGTCATCTCGTAGCCCATCCCCCGGATGGCGACCTGGATGCGCGATGGCCGCTCCAGCTCCGTGACCTCCCACGTCGAACGGGCGGTCATACCGCCGCGCCGATGAACGAAGGTCCCGTGGAGCCCGACGTGCATCACCCCGCTCGGCTCGAACGAGACAAGGGAGCGGTCCACGGCCGCGAAGCTGTCGGTGTCGACAAGGAAGTCGAAGACAGCCTCGGGCGGTCGCGCAACCTCGATCTCGTGTCGGATCTCCATGCCGTCACATCCCTTCTCCGGCCCTGGAACTTGACAGGCGCTGCGCCAGCGACTATATATCGCACCACGATATATCGTCAATCGTTAGGAAGGCTCCAAAGGATGGTCACAGAGATCCCCGAGCTCGGCCGCTTCGCCGAGCCAGCGCTCCTCATCCTCGTCAGCCTGAGCGACGGGCCGAAGCACGGCTACGCGATCATGGCCGACGTGGAGACCGGCACCGGCCGGCCGCTGGGTCCGGGAACCCTGTACGCCGCGCTCGCCCGTCTCGAGGAGCGCGGCCTGATCGAGGCCCTGGCGCCCGTCGACCGCCGCCGGCCCTACCGGCTGACGGCGGTGGGCGCCACGATGCTCGCCGAGCAGCTCCACGAGCTCTCCGAGTTCGCGCAGCTCGGCCTCCAACGGCTCGGCCGGCCGGCCGGCTGAGAAGGCGATGCGTCCCATGATCCCGCCACCTGCTGCTCCGCCTCTATCCCGCGCGCTGGCGGGCCCGCTACGGCGACGAGTTCGCCGCGGTGCTCGAGGAGCGGCCGCTCGGCCCGTTCGACGTGGCCGACGTCCTGCTCGGCGCGCTCGACGCCCACCTCCATCTCCGCGGCCTCGGCGCCGCGTCCGAACACCGAAGGGGTTCGCCATGTCGCTCCGCATCGGGGGGTATGCCGCCATCCTCGGCGGCGTCCTGATCGGTCTCGTCATCCTCTTGACCGGCGGCCTCACCGAAGGCTGCGAGAACGCAGCCGCGATCGGCCTTCTCGTCGGCTTGGCAGCGCTCCTGGTGGCGCTCGCGGGACTGAGCGCGTTCCAGGCCCGTTCCGACCCGTGGCTCGTCTGGGGTGCCTTCGCGATGACGGCCGTCGGGACGGTCGTCACCTTCGTCGCGGGCGTCAGCGATCTGGCCGGCACTGGCCCAGCCGACTGGCGGGACGGCCTGCTCCCTATCGGCCTGATCACCGCGGGCCTTGGGTCGGCGCTGTTCGGGGTCGCGACGTACCGCGTGGCCGTGCTGTCGCGGACAGGGGCACTGGCCCTGGTGATCGGCCCGGCGGCCGCGCTCATCGGCGTCATCGCCATCGGCCAGAACGCCTGGGAACTCGGAATACCCATCATCCTCGTCGGGATCGTCAGCTTCCTGGCCGGTTGGTTGACGCTCGGCGTGGCGGCGATCAGGCTGGATCGAGCATCGTCGACGCTCAGGCCCGCCTGACGGCGGAGGTCCCGAGGCAACCGGACCGGGGACCCTGCAGACCGCGCTCGTCCGTCTCGACGAGCGCGGCCTCATCGTGGCGTTCGCGCCAGTCGAAGGCTGGGAGGAGGTACACGTGGCGAAGGGTGGCGGCAGCATCCACATCGACCGGCCGGCCGACGAGGTGTTCGCGTTCGTGGCGGACGCGGAGAACAACCCTCGCTGGCGGTCGTACGTGGTCGAGACGACATGGCTCGACGACGGTCCGATGCGGGTCGGCCGCCAGGGCCGCCAGGTGTCGAAGGTGCTCGGACGGCCGATGGCGGTGGTGGCCGAGATCGCGGAATGGGACCCACCCGGGCACGTCGCCTGGCGGGCGATCGCCGGCTTCGCGACGGTGCGCACGGACTGCACCGTCGAACCGGAGGGCGACGGCTGCCGGTTGACGATCGTCGCCGAGGGCGAGTTCAAGAGCCCCGTCATGCGGCTGCTCAGCCCGCTCGCCATCGCGGTGGCCAAGCGCCAGGCGGATGGAGACGTGAAGAAGCTCAAGGCCGCCCTCGAGTCGTGGACCGAGCATGCCCTCTAGCCGCGCAGGGAACCGTCAGCCCCGCCTGCGCTGGTCAAGCGGGGACTCTCAGCACCCGGGCCGACCGATGACCGCTGACCGTGAGGCCCGCTACCGGGCGGCGGAGCAGGCCCTCTGGTCCTCAATCAGGGTTGCCCCGACCGAGCGGCGCGTGCGACTGACGAGGATCGGCACCGAGGTCCGCGTCCAGGAGCTCGGCGCCGGCCTGCCGGTTCTGTTCGTCCACGGCGCGTCCACCTGTGGCAGGAGCTGGGCCGATCTCGCAGTCCGTCTGCCCGACATGCACTGCCTCCTCCTCGATCGCCCGGGCACCGGCCTGAGCAACCCACTCGACCCGCCGATCCGGGGTGTTGCGGACCTTGGACATCCTCGGGGGCTTCTTGGGGTTCCGCGCCGCGCTAGCGAACGGGCCGCCAGAGCCCGCCGCCCCTTCGAGCTGACGTGGTCCGGCAGGTGTAGCACCCCGAGCGAGTAGACCGCGCCAGCCAGCCCGCCGAAGCGCGCGGTTACTGCTTGACCATGCCGCTCATGGCGTCCGCCGATCGTCTTCGGCGAGCAGGGCCGCAATAGCCCGTCCATTGCGCGCGACCGTTCGCCGGAACATCGCTCGCATGAGCGGGTCGAGCACGCGGCCGACGGGGCCCCAGGGAGGCGTGTACTCAATCTGGATCGTGAGCCGCGTGCCCTCCGCGATCGGCTCGAACCAGTCGCGGCCGACCATCGGGCCCATCGGTGTCAGGCCGCGGAACTCGCGGTGCCGAAGTGGCTCGACCGCGGTGACCTGCCAGAGGCCCTTGGACACCATCCGGCGGCCAGCGACGCGCCAGACTTGTCGGTACCCGCCCCCGACTCGGTCCATCGGCCCGGTGATGTCGCGGACCTCCGGGATCTCGGTATTCCACTCCGCCATCCGCTCCGGCTGGATCATCAGGCCCCAGACTCGCTCGACCGGGAACGGGATGACGGCCGAAATGCGGACCTCACTCATGCCTGGGCCCTCCCGAGCCGCTGGAGTCCCGCCTGCACGATGAGGCCAAGAGCTCGAACGGCGTCGGAGCGTACCTGATTCGGATGCCTCCACGGTCTGCGGCGTCGTCAGTTGACGACCGTAAAGCACCACCCGGCGAACGCGCGATCCAAGGTAGGGGCGGCGACGACGCAGCTCGTGTGGATCCTCGCGCCGCTACTGCCCGAGCCCGAGGGCCCCGCGCAGACGGACGAGTAGCGGCGAGCTGCCGCTCCGGGCGGTACCGGTCAGGTCGTAACGCTCGAGGAGCGAAGGAACCAGCGGCCGGCGATTGCATAGGCCGCGGCGACAACGAGGATCAGCAGACCTCCCCCGGCATTGAACAGCGCGATGGACCCGAACAGCGCCAGGGGCAGGAGTGCGGCTCGTCGAGCCGGGCTGATCCAGATGGCGATCGCGAGCGGGATGAGGGAGAGCCAGGCGACCAGGAACCCGACGATGTACGGCGCGCTGCCCCACGACTGCCCGAGCGCGTCCTCCGCCAGGTTCGCAACTCCGGCGACGACCGCGGCGATCGCGAACACCAGGCCGATCGCGCGCACGGACCGAGTGCCCACGACACGGCACAGCAGGAGGACTGCCAAAGCGGACAGCAGCCAGGCGAGCGAGAAGGAGAGCACCGCGGCCCAGTCGAGCAGGTTCACTGGGTCGTAGTAGTTGGGTCGGGCGAGCTCCAGCAGCGAGCGAACTGCCCAGGCGATTCCGGCCAGCAGCCAGGCAAGGCGTGTGGTCATGCCTCGAGCCCATCCCCTTGTTCCTGGGTCGGCACAGACCTCCTACGGGAGCATTCGTGGTGTGTACTCGACCGGTTCCTCGGCTGTCAATCCTCTTGTCGACTACACGGCCCAATCGGCCAACTAGAAGCCGGACCAAGACGACACCACCCTTTCCTCAAGACGGCGCGCTGGCCTGATCCGGGTCGACTCCCCGTTCCCCCCACCGGCCGTGCCGTCAACCCTCCGGCGGTCCGATGACCGGGATCGAGCTCAGACCGCCAGCAAAGACAGAAGAAGGGTCACCCACTCACGCGGGGACAGTGGCTCACGGTATGGGAATCCCGCGAGCCAGCCCCCGCCGGCTCGTCGACCGCCCACAGATGAGCGGACCCCGCCGCGCGTGTGCCTCCAGCGGAACCGACCTGCTGCCAGAAGAAGGTCCGCTATCCCCGCGAAGCCGGGGGATCTCCCTCTCCGGAGCGCCGCCGAGGTCACGGCCGACGATGTGCGACAAGGCGTGGAGCGCCGTCCCTACCCCAACCCCGACAAGCGCGACAGTCAGCCCGTCGGCGCGAGCAGGCACGCCCGCGAGCGGGCGCTCGAGTGGCTCCGCGCCCTCGGCGAGTCGCTCCAAGCCCCAGAGAAGTCGAAGGAGAAGGCAGACGTGCGCCACGCCATCTACGACCGGATCACGGTCGCGGGCCCCGAGATCGTGGGTGTCCGGCTGACGCAGGCGGCCTATGCGCACGGGTTGGCGCTGGCGCTGCCCGACAAGGTTGAAATGGCGCGCCCGACAGGATTCGAACCGGGGGACACCACGATTATCGTGAGGGTCCCGATCGCCCCGCGGCCGTGGTGACCGCCAAGGTCGCCCGTTCTCCCTCGTCCTACAGGGCGACGGCCGCCGCCAGCGTCTCGAACCACGAGTCCATCTCGGAGGCGAATGCGCTGCCGAGCACGCTCGTGTCCGGTCGAGGCAGGCCACCGGCGGCGAGCGCCGGGCGCAGGGTGTCGACGAGGGCGCGTCCCTCGACGGCCCGAACCGTATCCGAGGCACCCTCGATCCGGTCGTGAAGGTCGAGTGCCGCGAGCACACCGCGCCACCGGGATGCCTCGTCGCGCGCCGGGGCCGCGGGGGCCGCCAGCCACGCCCGGACCGGCACTCCATCGGCAAGCCGGACCCGGTCCGTGTTACCCGTCCGCTCGACGTCGGCGAGGCCCGCGAGGTCCATGTCCGCGACGGCGCCCGCCACGGCGCGCTTGCCGAACCGGGTCCGGGCGGCGAGGTCCGCGATGGACAGGGGCGCGGGCGCGCCGAGCAGCACGGCCAGGATGTCCGCTCGTGCGTTGACGCCGAACCCGGCACGGAGACGCCACAGCAGTCGGGCAGGGGCAGCGAGGTCCCGCACGACCACGAGCCCGGACCGCGGGTGGACGACGCTCCACGGCCCTGCGAGGTCACCGATGGCCGGTACAGGCCACTGCGGTCCGTCGCCGCGTCGCACCGCCTCAGCGAATTCGGCCACCAGGACCGCCGCATCGAGCTCGGCGGCGACCGTCCGCAGGCGCGTGCCGTTGACCGCAGTGCCGTGCGAGATGCTCCAGGCAAGCGCGACCTCGGCGAGCCGGGGCTCCGCGGTCGCGAGTCGGGCGGTCGCCGCCATCAGCGCCTCGAGGTCCACGACCCGCGTCTCGGCTGGCCCGTCGAGCTGGGCGCCGAGGGCTGTCCACTGGGCCGCGAGCCGGCCGAGCGCGGCCTCGCGCAGGCTATCGAGCGGCGCCATCGTGATCCTCGCTCAAGCCGAATCGCCCCAGGACGGCGGCGAGCAGCTCCCCGTACCCGGGCGACGGGTCCCGCAGGCGTGTCCACGCAGCGGCGCTCCGCAGTTCGCTGGGCGTGGGTGCCAGCGCGTCGAGGTCGGCCAGGTGGCGCCCGGGTGCCGGCCAGCGGTCGGCGGTCGACCAGAGCTTGAGCGCGACGAGATCCTCGCGCCCGGCGATCCACAGCCGCAGGGCCCCGAACTCCACCGGACGCAGGCGCGCCTCGAAGCCCTCGGGCAGTGGACCGTCGAGCAGCGACGCAGGCCCGAGGTTCAGCCAGTCGTCAGCGAGCCCGTAGGCGCGGGCGACGTCGAGCGCC
This sequence comes from uncultured Chloroflexia bacterium, assembly GCA_963697365.1. Classification (GTDB taxonomy): domain Bacteria; phylum Chloroflexota; class Limnocylindria; order Limnocylindrales; family CSP1-4; genus CAIXZV01. Next base: position 24,431 of record CAVONT010000021.1, on the reverse strand, counting down.
GCCCTGGCCAGCTCCGGCGGCAGCTGATCGAGCCGCGCGACGGAGCCGTCTGACAGGCGCTCGCCGACGATGTCGCCGTCCTTGGTCGGGCGCGAGACGGTCCCGTGCAGGAGGAGCGCGGCGCCGCCGACCAGCACGAGGTCGCTCGTGTACCCGCGCGCGGCCAAGACGTCGCCCAGCGCGCCCAGCGCGGTGGTCAGGGATGATCGGTCGAGTTCCGCCATGGTCCCAGTATCCCCGATGGATCGCGCATGTCAAGTGCGCTAAACGAGCATCTCAACTGCGCGAACCACGCAGGCACTGCACGTTACTCAGTTGCACGGGCGGCCTCTGCGGAGCATCGTGCTCGCGTCAGGCCGCCACGTGAACAGGCGGCACAGGGGCAGGGGGAGACCGCCTGAGAAGCGGGGTGGTTTGGCGCGCCCGACAGGTGTCAAACCGACGAGTACCCACTCTGGATTGAAGTCGATCCCGATCGAGGGCGCGGACGATTGGGAGGTCGCGACGATGAACAGCGCGTAGGCGCTGTTCGAGCGCCGGCTGATCCAGAGTGCGAGACCGGCTTCAAAGGTGCCCAAGTGCCTCGCGTCAGGCGACTTGCGATCCGCGCGATCAGTGCGGCGACGTTCGCCGAGGCCTTGATCACGTCCCCACCGGAAAGTCGTTCGCGACGGCCGTGGCGGCATACGCTTCGATCCAGGACGGGTACACCGCGACTGCCGACGGCCAGGCGTGCTTCGCCCGCAGTCGGAACACCTCCTCGCACGCGGTGCGAACGGCGGGCCAGTCATCGACGGCTCCCTCGAGAAGCTGGAGGTCGAGAAGGTCGGTGAACCGGTGGTTGTCCTCGTCCGCCTTCACCTCGGTGCAGGCGTGGAGCTTCTGCGCGATCTGGTAGGCGACGGACATGCACGGGATCGGCTCGATCGGGTCCAGACCGAAGACCGTGAGGTCGGGGGACGGCGGAAGGATCTCAAGCCGCTCCGTGTCGGCCGAACGGCCCTCCGGCGGGGAGACCTCGAGGTAGATCCTGCTCCACGGTGTGCGACCGTAGAGGACGGCCAGGGCTGGCGGACCGCACCCGTCGGGCCAAGCACGTGGGGCTTGCCCACGGCGCGGACGGTGAAGGCGCCGATCGGGTAGCGGGGAGCATCGACGAGGGTCGAATCCAGGAGAGCGAGGTCGCGCCGGAAGATCATGTCGATGTCGGCCATGTGCGAGCACGGTGTCGAAGCGCAGCTGCATCGCGACGCCGCCCTTCAGGATGAACAGCGGCGTCCCGTCCACCGCGCGCATCCGCGCCAGCACCGCCGACACGACCATGTAGCCGACTCCGAGGCGGATCCGCTCGGTGACCTGACCTTCATCGCGTGCCCGGTCCCGGATCCAGGCGTCGAGGATCCGTGCGCTCGGCGGCCGCTTCGTCTTCGGGAAGCCGCTCACGTGGCGAGGGCCTTCCGGAACTGCCGTGCCCGCTCCCTCCTACGGGCCAGCTCGACGCCCTGCTCCTCGCGCGTCGTCAGCAGGTTGCGCTCGCGCGCGGTGCCGATGGCCTGATCGACGAGCCGGTCCCCGAGTGCCGTGGTGATGGCGTCGACGATCGCACGCGCAGGTGTGACGATGGCGAGGCCATCGTGGCCGGTGACGTCCTCGGGCTCGAGCGGCCCGCGGTGGACGGCCAGCCATTCCGGCAGCGTCTTCCTGATCCGGGTCCCGGCCCGCACGGTTACGTGGATGTGGCGCGGGTTGACGTCGCACAGGTCGTGAAGATCGAGGGCGGTCTCATGCGAGAGCACGGCGCCGGGCAGCAGGAGGAGCGCCTCCTGGTACTGGGCCAGCGGATCGCCCGCGAGCTCGGGCACGCGGTAGATGCCACGGGCGACCTTCTCGAGGACGCCGCGCCTGGCCATCTGAACGAGGAGCACGGGCTGCACGCCCGCAGCGGCGGCGCCGGCGGACGTGACCAGCCCGTGCTGGTCGGCGGCGATCGCAACGAGCTGCCGGTAGCGGTTCATGCCCGCAGTATAGCGTGACGCTATAGTTGTGGCACGCCCGGTCCTTCATGCGTTCTGGATAGCTCGTGCCCGCGGAAGGCGATCGTGTCGCGGTCGCCGATGTGGCCCTCGATCCCGCGATCGATCAACGCCTGGTCGCGCTCCGGCCGCGCGACTGCCTGCCACGTGGTCCAGTCGGTCCATCCCGAGGCCTGTCGGTCGCGTTCGCAGTCACCGTGGTAGTGGAAGCTGAGGTCGACGCGCTCCCGACTCGCGGCGTCGATCGACGGCGTCCCCTCGCCGCAGGCCGGCATCGTGACCGGCACGTCGAACCGTCGAGCGATGCTCCCCGCTCGGAGGTCGTCCCACGTGTCGAAGGACGCGATGACGATATGGATCGGGTCCGGCTCCTGCTCCCAGGCGACGACGTAGCCGCCGTCGGACGTGGCCGCGATCGACGGCTGCGAGGCCTGGTCGGCGAGCTCGACCTCCCAGGTCCAGTCCAGGAGGTTGGTCGACGTGGCGACGTGGGTGTGGAAGGTCTGATCCACGTCATCCCACGAGAAGTAGACCGCGGCAAACCGCCCTGCCTCCGGGACCCAGCTGACGTCCATCGGGCCGATGTGGCGCCCTTGATCATCGGTGAGCTTGTAGCGGTAGGCACTCGCCTGGGTGACGTCGGTGATGAGGCCGAGCAGCCCGCCCGCGCCGCCTCGATGGACCCAGGCGAAGCGACGGGAGCGCGGCAGGCGGCGACAACAACCACCGCTCCGAGGAGGCTGGCCATCCAACGCCGAGGCATGCCGCCCATCCTGCACACGCGCTTTCGGGGGACGACCTTCGCATCGCCCGCACTCTTCGATGGCGGCGCTCCGTTCGATGCTGCCAACACCCGCGTGCTATCCCGCGTCGAGGAACTCGGCCAACGGAGGAATGCGATTTCACTTCCTGGAAGCAGCCGCTTCCAAAGCCTTGCTCGGTTTGCGGCGGCCTGCTCGTAGTTGCCGACAAACAATATGCACAGTGCATCCAATGCGAAGAGCGCTTCCCTCTGGAACTGGTCGTGCGTGGACGAAACGGTGGATGCGGCATAACTCTTGCACCCTGAACAAAAAGACGTTGCACGGCGCGATTTTGAAAAAATAGTTGCATAAATTGTAAGTTTCGTCTAAAATTAGAACAGGTAATCGAGCATTACCCGCCTGACGAAATTCCAAATATAGCAGCGATCAGCGCCAGCTAGCAATCATTCAGAGCTACCAGGGAGTAAATCAATGAATACGATCCGCGAGCAATCCAGAAACCCCATCGTGGTTGGAATCGCCGGTTTTGTGATCGGAGCGCTGTTTGGTCTTGTTGTGTTAGGCTGGTGGATCTGGCCGGTGCAATGGACTGACGCGACACCTGCCGAGCTATCGATGACATGGCAGGAAGAGTTCCTCCACATGACCATCGTTCAGTACGGTGTGGACGGAGATGTCGCCCAGGCCCAGGCGAATTACGCAGCCCTGGGCGATGCCGGGCCAGAAGCCCTCCAGATGGTCGCTCAAGACCCGCAGGGGTTGAGTCCTGAGCTAATTGCCAGCTTCACAGCCGCAGTAAGCGGGCAGCCGGTTGCACCTGTCGTCGGCACACCTGCGGCCGGAACGCCGGTCGCTACTGCAGCTGCCGGGGAGGCTGGAAGAAGGCGGCGGCTCCCGGATCGTTACCATTTTGATTGCCTTGATTTGCATCGTGCTGCTTGCTATCGGTGCAGCGATCGCTTACGTCCTGCTGCGCGGGCGCTTCCCTCGCCCAGGTGCCGGCGGTGTAATGACCCCCGCCGACCAGGCGCTGGAAAACCGCCGCCAAACAGCGCTAACCGACTATACGACCAGCGACTTAGAGCCGCCAGTTGCCCAATGGCAGGCATCCTATATGATCGGCGACGATCTGTTCGATGACTCCTTCTCGATCAACTCCCCCACGGGTGAGTTCCTGGGTGAGTGCGGTGTGGGCATTTCCGATACGATTGGCGAGGGTGATAAGAAGAAAGTCACCGCCTTCGAGCTGTGGCTGTTCGATAAAAACGATATTCAGACCGTCACCAAGGTCTTGATGAGCACCCATGCCTTCTTTGATGGAGCCATCCGCTCCCGGCTGGAAGCCAAGGGCGAACCGATCCAGGCCGAGCCCGGGGCCGAGTTTGTGCTCGAGACCCAGACCCTGCAGATGGTCGCCACGGTAAAAGACATGGCCTACGGTGAAGGCGCCATGCCTCCGCAGAGCTACTTCGACCGGCTGATCGTCGAGCTGGCTGTCTGGCAGAAGTAGTCGCTTCACCAGCAAATAAAAAATGGACCGGCCTTTGATCGAAGGCCGGTCCATTTTTTATCCGATTCAGATCCTATTCAATTTTCAAAATCTTCAATTTCACCACCCCGCCGGGGTCTCTGCGCTGATGGTATCGCCTACACGGCCGCCCATCAGGGCCCGTCCGATCGGGGATTCGTTCGAGATTTTCCCACCGCGTGGGTCGGCTTCTTTCGCGCCCACCATGTAATAGGTATCAGGAGGATAATCAGCCTCCTGCACGGTTACGGTCACCCCGACTTCTACCCGATCACGTTTTCCGGTTGGCTCTTCAACGATAATGGCATTCTTCAGGATGTACTCCAACTCCTGAATGCGGCCTTCCAGGAAACCCTGGTCTTCCTTGGCTTTATGATAATCCGCATTCTCTGACAGATCGCCCATGGAGATTGCAGACCGCAAGCGTCAGGCCAGTGCTTCACGCTCGGGTCCTTTCAGGCGTGCCAGCTCCTCCTAAGTTTTTTTGCCCCTGCCGAGGTCAGATATGGCTGCTCACCCATCCAATCAACTCCTATAGAAATACAAAAGTCCGAGCATATTTGCCATCCTGCAAATCAGGAATATTCAGCTTCTGCCCGGAATTACTTACGGCTTAACCAGGGGATCAAAGATCTTTTGATGTTCTTCGACCGCAAAGCGATCGGTCATCCCGGCGATGTAGTCGCAAATGGTGCGTTCCAGCCCGAATCTTCTGATCTGGTCCTGGACGTGGTGAGGCAGGATGGTGGGCTCAGTCTGGTAGGCGTTGAACAGATCGCTCAGAATGCTGCTCGGCTTTGACCTGCATGCGCACCACCCGGTAGTGGCGGTACAGGTTGGCGTACAGGAAATCCTTGAGCTGGCGGTTGCGCCGGTGCATATCTTCGCTGAAGCCAATCACATTGTAAGGCAGGCGCTGCAGCTCTTCCACCGACTTGACATTGCTCTCTCGCAGGCGCTGGTCGGGTGGTCTGGACCAGGTCGCTCACCTCCATCCCGATCAGCCGGCGGATCAGACGGTGGCGGGTCAGGTCATCCAGTACGAGCATCGCGCACACCCACGCTCTCCACCAGGATCTCCCAGAGCGTGATGCCTTCCAGCATGCTCGGGGTGATCATCCCAGAGCGCAAGCCATCGTCCAGGTCGTGGGCGGTGTAGGCCAGCTCATCGGCGACGTTGGCGATCTGCGCTTCCAGGTGGCCGCGCAGCTCGGGGTTGTACTCGCTGGCATCGGCAGATATCATATTCCGATTCGTGCTTGACAATGCCTTCGCGCACTTCCCAGGTCAGGTTCAGGCCGGGGAAATCCGGGTAGCGCCGCTCCAGGACGGTGACAATGCGCAGCGACTGCTTGTTGTGATCGAAACCGCCGATAATCCTTCATCAGCCGCGCCAGAGCGACCTCGCCCGAATGGCCGAAGGCGCTGTGGCCCAGGTCGTGCGCCAGGCAGATCGCTTCGATCAGGTCCTCGTTGGCGCCCAAGGCCCGGGCGATGGTGCGCCCGATCTGGGCCACTTCCAGGGTGTGCGTCAGGCGGGTGCGGTAGTAATCGCCTTCATAGTTGAATGAAGACCTGCGTCTTGTATTCCAGGCGGCGGAAAGCAGTGGTGTGCAGGATGCGGTCGCGGTCGCGCTGGAAGGCCGTGCGGTATTCCGGCTCGTCTTCCGGGATACGCTCGCCCTTTGGACTGCCGGCTGCGGCAGCGCATACGGCGCAAGGCTCTGGTCTTCAATGGCTTCCAACTGCGTTCTGCCGAAGTACATAACTTATGTTCCTTCTTCCCAGGAGTTCAGGTATGCAACCTGTTCTGCGGTCAGGGTATCGATCTTGACACCCATGCCGTGCCAGTTTCAGGCGGGCAATCTCGCGGTCGATCTCACCCGGCACGCTGTAGACCTTCTTCTCCAGCGTGTCGGCGTTCTTCACCATGTATTCCAGGCTGAGGGCCTGGTTGGCAAAGGACATATCCATCACGCTGGCCGGGTGGCCTTCGGCAGAAGCCAGGTTGATCAGGCGGCCTTCGCCCAGCAGGTTGATCCTGCCGGCCATCGGCAGCTCATACTGGTCAACGAACGGACGCACCAGGCGCTTCTCCGTGGACATCTTCTTCCAGGGCAGGGATATTGATCTCGACATTGAAGTGGCCGGAATTGGCCACAATCGCGCCGTCTTTCATCACGCTCGAAGTGATGCCGCGTCGATCACATTGATATCGCCGGTGACGGTGACAGAAGATATCGCCGATGCAGGCCGCTTCGTTCATCGGCATCACCCGGAAACCGTCCATGACGGCTTCCAGGGCAGGCAGCGGATCGACTTCGGTGACGATCACATTGGAGCCCATGCCGCGCGCCCGGCTGGCCAGGCCACGCCCGCACCAGCCATAGCCGGCGACCACGAAGTTCTTGCCCGCCAGCAGGACATTGGTGGCGCGCACAATGCCGTCGATGGTCGACTGGCCGGTGCCGTAGCGGTTATCGAAGAGGTGCTTGGTCATGGCATCATTGACGGCGATGACCGGGAAGTTCAGGGCGCCATCGGCAGCCATGGCGCGCAGGCGGATCACGCCGGTGGTGGTCTCTTCGGTGCCGCCGATGATATCGGTCAGCAGATCGCGGCGTTCCTTGTGCAGCGTGCTCACCAGGTCGGCGCCATCATCCATGGTCACGTTGCGGTTTGTGATCCAGGGCGGCGTTGATATGCTTGTAATAGGTGACGTTATTTTCGCCCTTGATGGCATAGATCGGGATCTCGTAATGCGATACCAGCGAAGCAGCCACATCATCCTGGGTGGAGAGCGGGTTGGAGGCGGTCAGAACCACATCCGCCCCGCCCAGGTGCAGGGTGTTCATCAGGTTGGCGGTTTCGGTGGTCACATGCAGGCAGGCAGAAATGCGCACGCCCGTTCAGCGGTCGTTCTTTGGCAAAGCGCTCGCGGATCAGGCGCAGCACAGGCATTTCGCGCTCGGCCCATTCAATTCGGCGGCGCCCGCCTTCAGCCAATTTGTCATCACGAATATCAAAATGTTCCATCATGACTCCCGATAGTGTGTTTTTAATCGTGCTTTTTAATTCGGTCTCCGTCATCGAATAAACGGCGATAACGCTCAACAAAATCCGACCGGGTGTAAGAGTGCCCCTGCGGCCCACGCTGTTCCAGGCAGTACGTGGCTGCCAGGGACCCCATTCGCGCACAGGTCAGCAAGTCCAGCCCGTGATGGATGCCGGTCAGGAAGCCGCCGCGAAAGGCATCTCCGACCCCGGTTGGATCGACAATCTGTTCGGGCTCAACCGCCTCAACTGCGATTAACCCGCTTCCTGGTTTCAACGGTGGCGCCTTGCGCCCCGCGAGTGATCACCATAAAACGACCAGGCCGTTCCTTCAGGATGTCTGCCGAGGTCAAGCCGGTCATCTTTTCGATCAGAGCGTACTCATAATCGTTGACAAACAAGCCAGTGCGCCTTCAATTCCGCAGCGAACCTCTTCAGCGTTTAATCGAACAATCTGCTGGCTGGGATCGTAAATATAAGGGATGTCCAGCTCCTGGCATTCCTGCACATACTGGTTCATGGCCTCCGGATCATTGGGCGAAATCACCACCAGGTCCGGAGGATCGGAAGCCAGCTCTCGGATGGAAAGCTGTGCGGCATAGCCCATCGCCCCGGGATAGAAGCTGGCGATCTGGGCATTTGCCCGGTCGGTATTGACGAAGAAGGAGGCGGTATAGACCCCAGGGATCACCCTCGCCCCGGAGGTATCGACGCCTTTGCTTTCCAAGCCAAAGGCGGTATTCTTCGAAGTCTTCACCCACCGCCGCCCACAACTCGGGCAGGCCGCCCAGCAGCGCCAGGGTGTAGGCGATATTCGGTGCAATCCCGCCGCGCAGGCGCACCATCGAATCGACCAGGAATGACAGGCTGATCGAGTCCAGCCGGTCGGGCAGGATATGGTCCCGGAAATATCCGGGAAAGGTCATCAGGTAGTCGAAGGCGACAGAGCCAGTCAGAAGTATTTTCATAGTGGAATCACAATCCGATATTTTACCCGAAAAAACCAAATACCCCGGGTTTTCTTGCCCTTTGACAGCACTGCGCCTCACATTCCTTCAGTTGCAGTCTTCCATTGACATGCGTGATGTGGTTTGTTATATTCCCACATTAATATGAAAACTTTTTTGAGAGCGATTCTGCTGCTGGTAATGCTGCCATTTTCAGCATGCACCCGGCCGGCGCCCAACCAGCCCACTCAGGCGGTTCCAACCGTGCCCCAGACAGCAGCTGCAACGGCGACGATCTCTGTGCCGACTCCGCACCGCCCCCCAGCCCGACCCCTGTTCCAGCCGGCAAGGTAGAAAGCGGCGACCAGGCGATTGTTCGCGGGCGATTGGGAACGGGCGCTGTCAGAATATGAAAAAGCATTAAATACCAACCCAGATGCAGAGGTCCAGGCGGCGGCGCTGCTCGGCGCTGCCCAAGCGCAGTGGATGTCACGCAGCGCGTACGAAGCACACCTTTCCCTCGAGCGCCTGCTGCGTGATTACCCATTTTTCAAACAACGGGCACGAGCCTATTTTCTACTGGCTCAAATAGAAACCAGCCAGGAGCGCTACCTGAAGCCGCAGATGCCTATACGCAATATCTCGAGCTTAGCCCAGGCGTCATTGATGCCTATATTATGGACTTGCGTGGTGACGCTAATTTCTCTTCATTGAACTACCAGGCAGCAGCCAGGGACTTCAAAGCCGCTATCGACCAGGATAGCCGCCTGGATGGCGAGTTTTTGCGGCTCAAGATGGCCCGCTCCTATTTCATGGCTGGAGACGCCCCTTCCGCGCTTCACTATTTATGATGATTTATATACACGCACAAAAGATGACAATACGCGGGCGCTGATTGACCTGCGCAAAGGGGAAATTTATACTCAGCTGGGGCAGGCAGATCAGGCCAAAGCGGCTTACCTGGATGCAGTCCAGAATTTTCCGGCATCCTACAGCAGTTATACTGCCCTCGTGGCACTGGTGGACGCCGGAGTCGAGGTGGACGAACTCCAGCGCGGCATTGTTGATTATCATGCCGGCGAATACGGGGTTGCGCAGGCTGCCTTTGATCGCTACCTGCAAGACAACCCGACAGACCCGGGAACCGCTTTGTATTTTTATGGGCTTTCAGAGCGCAGCCTGGGCGAGCACGAACAGGCAATCACAGCGCTGGGAGAGCCTTGATCCAGAACTACCCCGACCACAATTACTGGGACGAAGCCTGGGAGCAAAAAGCCTACACACAATGGGCCTACCTGGACCAGTATAAGGCGGCGGAAGCCACGCTCGCTGAAGTTTGTCGAGGACAATCCATATCACGCCCGCGCGCGGCGAATTCCTTTTCGACGCCGCCCAGGTGGCCGAGCGCGACAACCGCCTCGAAACCGCCGCCGATTTATGGGATCGTGTTGCCCGCGAATACCCGAACGATCCGCAAACAACCCGGGCTTTGTTCCTGATGGGTGTCACGCTCTACCGGTTAGGAAATTACACCAATTCGCTGGACGCCTTCAGCCGCCTGCTCGCCGTCGCTCCCCCTGTCTCCGAGCGTTCGGCAGCCCAGTATTGGATTGGTAAAGCCTATGAAGCCATGGGTGACAGCGAGTCTGCCAGTCGGCCTGGGAAAAAGCAGCCGAAATCGATCCCACCGGGTATTACAGCGAGCGCGCCGGACCGGCTGTATAACCGCCCGCCCTTTGACCTTCCGCTCTCCTACGATCTGGGCTACGACCTGGACCGTCGAGCGCAGCGGGCCGAAGATTGGATGCGGACCACCTTCTCGATCCCTGCCGATGTAAATATTGGAGACTCCAGCGCCCTGGTCGCGCAGCCCGGCCTGCTGCGCGGTATCGAGCTCCGGCAGCTGGGGCTGTACGATGATGCCAGGAGCGAATTCGAAGCAGTTCGCGAGAATCTGGCAGCCGACCCGGTCGGTCTTTACCGGCTGGCCAACCTCCTGGTGGACATCGGCGCCTACCGCCCGGCAATCATGGCCGGGCGCCAGGTGCTGATCGCTTGCGGGCATGAGCGACGCCGACACATTCAATGCGCCGGTTTACTTCAATCACCTGCGTTTTGGCGCTTACTATCAGGACTTGATCCTGCCGTTGGCCAAGGAATACAAATTTCATCCCCTGTTCTTGTATCAGCGTCGTTCGCCAGGAAAGCCTGTTCGAAGGGTTTGTGCGCTCATCGGCAGGAGCCAGCGGCTTGATGCAGATCATCCCCGTCCACCGGGGAAGATATTGCCGGCCGGCTGGGATGGCCAGAAGATTATACCGACGAAGACCTGAGCCGGCCGATGGTCAACGTGACGTTTGGCGTCGATTACATGGCACGCCAGCGCCAGGCTTTTGACGGCGATCTTTATCCCGCGTTGGCTGCCTACAACGGTGGACCGGGAAATGCCCTCGCAGTGGCGCAAACTTTCTGGAGATGACGCCGGATGTGTTTGTGGAGGTCATCCGCTATTCGGAAACGCGCGAGTACATCCGCCGCATTTACGAGCTGTTCAATATCTATCGGCTCTTATACGCATCGCACCCCTGGATTGGAAACAAAAAATCCCCTGCTTTTTGGCGGCCGTGCCGCACAATCAGCAGGGGATTTTTCAATTATGGCGTTGCAGTTGCCGCGGATTGGGCCACGTTGCCAGTCATTAAGAACCAGGAAGTGATCGAGGCAATCTGTCGCTGGGATCATAAAGCGGCCCCATCTGACACCTCGGATTTTTTCATCCACTCCATAAGAGTAAACCGGGTAGAACAATGGCAGTGCAGGCAGTCGGCTGCGAACCGGACCTGGAAGTTTTTATAGCGCTTGGTGCGCTCGGGGATATCAGTCCAGGACGCGTCGCCTGCTCCAGGTACTCGCTGACCTGGCGGTCATCCCATTGAGAGTAGTTCTGTCCGTTGATCATCTGCGCCTGATGCCAGAACGGGTACGGATCCGGATGGGGAGCGCGAGTAATTCATATCCACCAGGGCCGCCTGGTACTTGCGCGCGGCTCCAGGTTAGTCGCTCAGCAGGTCTTCGTAAGGTACGGGCTTGAGGGCTACTTCTACACCAATTTGCGCCCAATCATCTCGCATCTGCTCGGCCATTGCCGGAACAGTGAGCCTTCCGGGTAGAGCATCTCGAAGCTCAGCTTTGTACCCTCTTTTCCGTACGTTGCTGCCTTCAGCCGGAATGGTATAACCTGCGTCCTTGAGCAACGACACTGCGCCGTTCAGGTCAAAATCGACTTTCTCGAACACCGTCATAATAAGCCCAGCTGTCCGGGAAAATCGGTCCATTCGCCGGGATAGCCTGTCCTTCGAACAGCCGGTCAATGATCCAGCGGCGGTTAACGCTCATAAAAAGCACGCGGCGAACCTTGGCGTCTTGAGAAACGGCAGCGCAGGGTCGTCTAAGTTCAGATAGACCATGCTCAGGCGCGGCAGCGGGCCGGTGAACACTCTCATGGTGGGAGAGCGCAGCGCTTCGGCGAGTGGGCCACCGGTCAGGCGCTGACCCCTTCCGCGGTGCCCTGCTTGTAGGCCTCCATCGCAGCCGATTCATCTGGGTAATAACGGAAAACAACCTTATCGAGAAAAGGTTTTTCACCATAATAATCACTCGAAGCCGCGCAGCGTGACCGAACTCAATCTTGTCACCTTCTACATTCACGCTTTCCATCCGGTAGGGGCCGCTGCCAACCGGATTGACATTGAACGAGCTGTCGATGCCATAGCTGCGCCGGTGGAGCCTTCCAGGATATGCTCGGGCAGAACACCAAAAGTTAGGTAATCCAGGAACGGCGGGAAAAAAGCCTCGGGGAGATAAAAATTGACTGTCTTCTCGTCAATGGCCTCGACCTTCACTTCGCTCCAGAAATTGCGCAGGTCTTCCGGAAGGGGCAATGCATCACTGCGCATCTGCTCGACTGTGAAGATGATGTCATCGCTTGTCACCGGCTGCCCATCATGCCAGTTGGCATTGGAGCGAATCGAGAAACTGTAGGTTTTTCCATCCTTGGAAATACCCCATGCATCCGCCAGGTCCCCATGTGGCAAGCCGACGCGAAATCGAATCGAACTAACCCGCTGAAGATCAGCCGGTCGACGTCGTAATCGACCGGGTTGTAGTAATCCAACAGCGGGTTAGCCGGCCCAATGAGCCGATCAGCGCTTCAGTGTAGACCCCACCGGCAACCGGCTTTTCGCCCCCATCCGGGCTAGCAACCGTGGGTGGCTGCTGGCTCACAAGCAGGACCGCAATTGCAGCCAGAGCCAGCAGCACGATAATGATTTGCCAACGTAGTTTTTTCAAATTTTCCGGCGTTTGGTAATGATAATTACACAGCCACCAGAGTTGCAGCGATGGCCAGGGCGAAGAAGACCACACTCAACCCAATCGTCACACGAAATAGAACTTTTTCAATACCACGGCGAGCAGTGAAAAAACCACCGGCGTCGCCGCCTGTCAAACCGCCCAGCCCAGCGCCCTTGCTTTGCAAGATAACACTGATGATCAAAGCGATCGACGTTATAATCAGCCGCGATGTCAATATAAAACTCCACAAGATCCTCCTGCTTACAATCTTTTGGGAATTAAGCAGGCCCGATTATACCTTTCCATCCCGGAATAGTCAAACACCCAAATGCCTATGTATGAAATCGTCGTCAACCTGCACATGCACACCTTCTACTCCGATGGGCATGTCACTCACGCCGATATCGCGAGAGCGGCCCTGGCGACTGGCTTGGACGCAGTGATTGTCACCGACCACAATGTGTACGTCAGCATGTACGCCAGCAACGACATAGCCACGCTCCTCGTTCGACGGGACGACGCCGTCACTCACGAGGAACGTCATGGTGCGCGCGTGCTCAGCGAGGATGCGCAAGGCCAGATCGTCGTCGGCGCCAGAGCCGTAGCGAGTGCCGGTCGCGGTTTCGGCAGCTCGAATCAGGGGGCGGAAGACGTCGATGTCGAAGATCGAATCGACACCCTGGAGCACCATGAGGTTGCGCTCGAGGCCGGCGCCGGTGTCGACGCAGGGCTTCCAGAGCGGAGTGAGCGAACCGTCGGGCTGGGCGTCGAACTGCATGAACACGAGGTTCCAGATTTCGATGTAGCGGTCCTCGGAGCCGCGGGCGGGACCGCCACCCTCGCCGAAGCCTTCGCCGAGGTCCCAGAAGATCTCCGACGACGGCCCGCAGGGCCCCGTGTCGGCCATGCGCCAGAAGTTCTCCTCGCCCATCCGCTGGATGCGCTCCTCGGGCAGGCCGACGACGTCGCGCCAGATCGCGGCCGCCTCGTCATCCGTTTCGTGGACGGTGACCCAGAGCCGCTCGAGGTCCAGCCCGAGGACGTCGCGGTAGAACTCCCACGCCCACGAGATGGCCTCAGCCTTGAAGTAGTCGCCGAAGCTGAAGTTCCCGAGCATCTCGAAGAAGCTGAAGTGGCGGTTCGTGCGCCCGATGTCATCCAGGTCGTTGTGCTTGCCGCCGGCGCGCACGCACTTCTGCACCGAGGTCGCTCTTGCGTACGGCGGCTTCTCCTCGCCCACGAAGTACGGCTTGAACGGGACCATCCCCGCCACCGTGAACAGCAGCGTCGGATCGTGCGGAATCAGGCTCGCCGACTCGACCCGCGTGTGGCCGCGCTCGACGAAGAAGTCGAGGAAGGCGCGGCGTAGCTCGTCGGCTGTGGTCGGTGGCACGCAGCCAGCGTACCGCCCGGACCTTCTCGCTCAGCTTGCTCTTCGCGACACACGCCGGGCCCGGATCAACGCGGCCCGGTCGTCCAGCGCGTTGTTCACGTCGCGGAGCCGGTCGGCGGCCGCGGGCGGGAGGTACCGCTCGACCGAGCGGCGAAGCGTCCGGGTCGCGTGGATCGTGACGCCGACGCCGAGCCAGAAGCCGACCGTCAGCCAGAACAGCCGCTTGACCATCTCACGCCCCTTCGGACGGGTCGCCGACATCGTCGCGGTCGTCGGCGTGCTCGCCCTCCGCTTCGCGGCGCGTCCGCCGCCGTTCGAGGAGCTCGCCGAGCTCGGCCTCATGACCCTGGGCGCCGGGTCGGTAGTACACGCGGGCCTCGACGTCGGCGGGTCGGTACTGCTGGGGGACCCACCCCGCCGGCGCGTCGTGCGGGTACACGTAACCCTCCCCGTGGCCAAGGTTGCGGGCGCCAGGGTAACTGGCGTCCCGAAGGTGCACCGGCACCGCCCCGGTGGGCCGATCGCGCACGTCCTCGATCGCGGCGCCGATGCCGGCGATGACGGAGTTCGACTTGGGCGCGAGCGCGAGGTGGATGACGGCCTGGGCGAGGTTGAGACGCGCTTCGGGCATGCCGACGAACTCGACGGCACGGGCGGCGGCGTCGGCGACCAGCAGCGACTGCGGGTCGGCCATGCCGATGTCCTCGGACGCGAGGATCACGAGCCGGCGGGCGACGAGGCGCGGGTCCTCACCGGCTTCCAGCATGCGAGCGAGCCAGTACAGCCCGGCGTCGGGATCGGAGCCGCGGATGCTCTTGATGAACGCGGAGAGGACGTCGTAGTGCTCGTCGTCGCCGTAGCGGACCGCGCGCAGCGCCAGCGCCGCCTCGGCGTCGGCGAGCGTGACCTTGTTGCGGCCGTCCTCGGCGGCGAGCGCGCCGGCGACTTCGAGCGACGTGAGGGCGTGGCGCGCATCGCCTTCCGACCGGTCGACCAGGTGATCGAGGGCGTCGGTGTCGACGGAGAGGTCGGCTGCTCCGAGGCCGCGCTCGCTGTCGGTCAGCGCGCGCTCGAGCAGCGTGCGGATGTCGTCGGGCTCGAGGGGATCGAGCCGGAACAGCGTCGATCGCGAGAGGAGCGGTCCGGTCAGGGAGAAGTACGGGTTCTCCGTCGTGGCGCCGATGAGCACGATGAGGCCTTCCTCGACGTGCGGGAGCAGCGCGTCCTGCTGGGTCTTGTTGAAGCGGTGCACCTCGTCGAGAAAGAGGATCGTGCCCTGGCCGTGCTCGCCGAGCCGATCGCGGGCGCGGTCGACGACCTCGCGCACGTCCTTGACGCCCGCGCTCACCGCCGACAGCGGCTCGAACGCCTTGGCGGTGACGCCGGCGATGAGCCGGGCGATCGTGGTCTTGCCCGTGCCCGGAGGTCCCCAGAGCACGACCGACGACAGGCGGTCGCCCTCGATCAGCACCCGCAGCGGACGCCCCGGCCCGAGCAGGTGCTCCTGCCCGACGACCTCGTCGAGGGTGCGCGGCCGCAGCCGCGCCGCCAACGGCGCGCGCTCGTGCAATCGTTCGTCCCGCGCCGAAGCGAACAGATCCTTGCTCACCGGACGATGGTACGGGTCAGCTGCGTTTCGGCCTCGGCCGTACCTGCAGACCCAACTCCGCGAGTTGGGCGGGTTCGAGCGGCGACGGGGCGCCGGTGAGGGGATCGGCGCCGGACTGGGTCTTCGGGAAGGCGGTGACCTCGCGGATGTTCTCCTCCCCCGCCAGGACGGCCGTGAACCGGTCGATCCCGATCGCGAACCCTGCGTGCGGCGGGGCGCCGTACCGGAACGCGTCGAGGAGGAACCCGAAGCGGGACCGCGCCTGCTCGGGCGTGATCCCGAGGAGCGTGAACACCTGCTGCTGCACGTCGGAGGAATGGATCCGGACGCTGCCCGAGCCGAGCTCCCAGCCGTTGACGACGAGGTCGTAACTCGACGAGCGGACATTCAGCAGCTCGTCGCCGGTGGCGGTGCCGAGCAGCTCGAGGTCGTCGGGGTGCGGCATCACGAACGGGTGATGGGCCGGGATCGGACGCCCCTCGCCGTCGATCCCCTCGAAGAGCGGGAAGTCGACGACCCAGACGAACTGGAGGCCACCTTCCGTGACGGGCGGGCGCGCAAGGTCGAGGCGGAGCTGACCGAGCACGGGGTCGACCCGCCGCCAGGCGCCCGCGACGAGCAGCAACAGGTCGCCGGGCGCGGCGCCGAGCGCGTCGACGACGCAGAGCTGCTCGGCCTCCGAGAGGAACTTCGCCACCGGCGAGTCGAGCCCTCCGTTCTCCTGCACGCGCATCCACACGAGGCCGTCCGCACCCAGCTGCTTGGCCCGGTCGGTGAGCGCGTCGAGGCGGCCGCGCCCCATCGCGCCCTCGCCCGGCACCCGTATGCCCTTCACCACCTCGGTCTGGAAGGCGCGGAACTCGGTCGCTTCGAAACACTCGCTCACGTCGACGAGCTCGAGACCGAAGCGCGTGTCGGGCTTGTCGACGCCGAACCGATCCATCGACTCCTGCCACGTCATGCGCCGGAACGCGGGCGCCCGCTCGCCGCGCACGGATTCGACCGCGGTTTGCACCGCCTCGGTGACGACGGCCATCACGTCGTCGGCGTCGGCGAAGCTCATCTCCATGTCGTACTGCATGAACTCGAACTGGCGGTCGGCGCGCGGGTCCTCGTCGCGCAGGCACCGGGCGATCTGGAAGTACCGGTCGAAGCCGCCGACCATCAGCAGCTGCTTGAACAGCTGTGGGCTCTGCGGCAAGGCGTAGAACGACCCGGCCTGGAGCCGCGACGGCACCACGAAGTCGCGCGCCCCTTCCGGGGTCGACGCGATGAGCATCGGTGTCTCGATCTCGACGAACTGCTGGCCGATCATCGAGCGGCGCATCGCGTCGTTCACCACCGCCCGCATGCGCAGGTTGCGTTGCATGCGGTCGCGCCGGAGATCCAGATAGCGGTACTTGAGGCGGAGCGCCTCGTCGGCCTCGACTCGCTCCAGCGGGATCGGTGACGGCTCGGCCGGGTTGAGCACCTCCAGCCGCGTCGCGGCGACCTCGATCTCTCCCGTCGCCAGGTCCGGGTTCACGGTTCCCTCGGGACGGTGGCGCACGACGCCGTCGGCCCGGATCACGTACTCGGCTCGCAGCTGGTGCGGGTCCGCTCCGTCGGCCGTGTCCGGGTCGACGACCACCTGCACGATGCCGGCGGCGTCGCGCACGTCGAGGAACACCACGCCGCCGTGGTCACGACGGCTGGCGACCCACCCGCACACGCTGACCTTCTCGCCGATCTCCTCGGCGCGCAGGTCACCGCACCGGTGCGTCCGCATCATTTGTCGAACTCCCGCTGGGTGCGCAACCAGGCGACGATCTGCTCCCGCGGCACCTCGTCCTGTTTGCCCGTCCGGAGCTCCTTCACGACGACGGCGCCCCTGCTGAACTCGTCGGGCGCGAGCATCACGCCGAACGTCGGCCCGGGCGCGCTCCGCCGCCTTCCACTGCGCGCTGACGGAACGGTTGCCGTAAGCCCGGTCGACTTGAAGACCTGCCTCGCGCAGTTCCTGTGTGAGCGTCAATGCTTCGCGACCGCGCGTGAGGCCGTCGACGACGAACGCGTCGAACCTCGTCTCGGGCGGCGGCAGCGCACCCAACGCGTCCGCGACGATGAGCAGCCGCTCGATCCCCATGCCGAACCCGATCCCCGGCGTGGGTTGCCCACCCATCTCCTCGGAGAGGTTGTCGTAGCGTCCGCCGCCGAGGACCGCGTTCTGGGCGGCGTCGAGGGCGTCGCTCACGAACTCGAATGTCGTGCTCGTGTAGTAGTCGAAGCCGCGTACGAGGCGCGGCTCGAGCTCGTACTGGATGCCGAGCTCGTCGAGGCCGCGCTGCACCTGCTCGAAGTGCTCGCGCGACGTGTCGCTGAGGTGCTCCGTCAGCTGTGGGGCGCGCTCGATGACGTCCTGCCAGTCATCCCGTTTCGAGTCGAGAATGCGGAGCGGGTTCGCCTCGACTCGTTCCCGAAATTCCGGACCCAGCTTGTCGCCGTGCGCGAGCAGGTAGTCGCGGAGCACGACGACGTACTCGGCTCTGCTCTCGCGATCGCCCATCGAGTTGAGGAGGAGGTGCGTGCCTTCGAGCACAGCCAGCTCCCGGAGGAGCCCGTGCGCGAACGCGATCACTTCCACGTCGACGTCGGGGTCGTCCAGGCCCAGGGTCTCGATCCCGAGCTGCCAGTGCTGCCGGTAGCGGCCCTTCTGGGGGCGCTCGTACCGGAACAACGGGGCGAGATACCAGACCTTCCAGGGACCGTGCTTCTTGTGCTGCACGTAGGCCCGCACGACCGGGGCGGTTCCTTCGGGCCGGAGCGCGAGCCGTCGATCCCCACGGTCGGTGAACTCGTACATCTCCTTGCTGATGACGTCGGTCGACTCGCCCAACCGGTCGAACACCTCGGCGTGCTCGAACACCGGGGTCACGATCAGCTCGTAGCCGAAGCGGCCCGCGCGCTCGACGAACACGCGGACGAGCTCGATCCACCGCGCCGACTGCGGGGGGATGACGTCGTGCGTGCCCTTCGGCGTGCGGTATGCGTCCGAAGCGTCTTGTCGTGGCACTACGGCATCGTACCGGCCGCCTCGCGGCGAGCCGTGAACCGTTATGCCGCGCGCTTTCCCGGGCAGCACCCGGTACGCGTCGTAGACCGAGTCGATCCGCTTCACGGCGCCGAGGAGCGATTCGAGGTGGCTCGGGTCCGCCAGCTCGAAGTCGAACCGCAGCTTGGCCACCCGGTCGCTCGACGTCTGCGACGTGCAGGTGAGGATGTTCACATGGTGCTCGGCCAGTGCCTGGGCGACGTCACGCAGCAGGCGTGACCGGTCGAGCGCCTCGACCTCGACGGACACGACGTACGTCGCGGGCTGGTCGTGGTCCCAGTCGACGTCGATGACCCGATGTGCCTGCGCCGCCAGGCCGGCCGCGTTGGCGCAGTCGGTGCGATGGACGGAGACGCCCCGCCCGCGGGTCACGAAGCCCATGATCTCGTCCCCCGGGACGGGAGTGCAGCACCGCGAGAGCCGCACCATGACGTCGTCGAGGCCTTCGACGTGGACCCCGACGGTGCGTCGCCGCAGCGTGCGCGGAGGCCGGCCGACGGTGACGGGCAGCTGCTCCTCGCCTCCGCGCAGCTCGCGCTGGACGCGCTGCACGACCGTCCGCGCTGACACGTGCCCTTCGCCGACGGCGGCGTAGAGGGCGTCGAGGTCGGCGTAGCTCATCGCCTCGACGACGTGCGCGAGCGCCGACGAGCGCGCGAGCTTCTGGACCGGGAGCCCGTCCTTTCGGAACGCCTTCACGAGCTCGTCGCGGCCCGTCTCGATCGCGTCCTCGCGCCGCTCCCGCGAGAACCACTGACGGATCTTGCTGCGCGCCCTCGGCGTCTGCACGAACTGGAGCCAGTCCCGGCTCGGGCCCGCGCCTTCGACCTTGCTCGTGAAGATCTCGACGCTGTCGCCCGACGCGAGCGTCGAGTCGAGCGGCACGAGACGGCTGTTCACCTTGGCGCCGATGCAGCGGTGACCGACCTCCGTGTGGATGGAATACGCGAAGTCGACCGGCGTCGCGCCTGCGGCCAGCGTGATGACCTTGCCCTTCGGCGTGAAGACGAACACCTCGTCCTGCTCGAGGTCGACCTTCAGCGTCTCCATGAACTCGCCCGGGTCGGACGTCTCCTGCTGCCAGTCGACCATCCGCTCGAGCCAGACCATGTCCTGGGCGGGCGACTCCTTCTCCTTGTAGCCCCAGTGGGCGGCGACGCCGTACTCAGCGCGGCGGTGCATCTCCTCCGTTCGGATCTGCACCTCGACGAGCTTGCCCTGCGGACCGACGACCGTCGTGTGCAGCGACTGGTAGAGGTTGAACTTCGGCATCGCGATGTAATCCTTGAACCGGCCCTGCACCGGCTTCCACATGGCGTGGATGGACCCGAGCGCGGCGTAGCAATCCTTCACGGACTCGACCACGACGCGGACACCGAGGAGGTCCTGCACGTCGTCGAACTCTTTGCCTTGTACGACCATCTTCTCGTAGATGGACCAGTAGTTCTTCGGGCGACCGCGCACGTCGGCGTCGATGCGCAGCCCGTCGAGGCGCACCCGAAGCTCCTTGAGGACCTGCTCCAGGTACTCCTCACGCTCGGGTGCGCGCAACGAGACCATCTGCTCGATCTCGGCGTACCGCTTGGGATGCAGCACGTCGAAGGCGAGGTCCTCGAGCTGCCATTTCATGTCGGCGATGCCGAGCCGGTGCGCCAGCGGCGCGTAGATGTCGAGGGTCTCGCGTGCGATCCGCTGCTGCTTCGCCTCCGGGAGCGACGAGATCGTGCGCATGTTGTGGAGGCGATCGGCCAGCTTGATGAGCAGGACGCGGATGTCCTTCGCCATTGCCACGAGCATCTTGCGGAGCGTGGCGGCCTGCTGGGCCTCCTTGGAGTCGAACTGGAGCCGGTCCAGCTTGGTGACCCCGTCGACGATGGCGGCGACGTCTGGCCCGAACTGCTTCTGCAGGTCCTCGTCGGTGACGGTGGTGTCCTCGACGGCGTCGTGCAGGAGCGCGGCTGCGATCGTGACGTCGTCGAGACCGAGATCGGCGAGGACCGTCGCCACCCCGAGCGGATGCGCGATGTACGGCTCCCCGGATCGGCGCACCTGGTCGGCGTGGGCGACCCGGGCGACCTCGAAGGCCTGCTCGATCAGTGCGGTGTCGCCCTTGCGATGCCGGTCGCGGTAGGCGGCGATGAGCGGCGCGACTTCGACGTCGACGTGGTGTCGACGCCAGGGCAGGACCGAGCGCCGGTCGGGTCGTACCTCAACCCGCGGCTCGGTATCACTCATGACCCCAGGGTAGTGGCGGGGGTCTCTCCTACCTGCGCTTGCGCCGCCGCTGCTGACGGGGACGGGGCGCTCGTGTGCTCGGCGGTGTACTCGCCGTGGGGGCACCGGTAGATCGCGTGGACGCCGGACGCGGCTGCGGGCGCGCCGCCGGCACACTCGCCGCCGCCGGGGCGGGTTCGGGCTCGGGTTCGGGCTCCTCGACGCGTTCGGGCTCTCCGGCCGGTGCCTCGACGGACGTCTCGGCGCGGGCGAGCTGCGCCGCCGACCGCTCGCGCAAAGCCTGGTTGCGGGGCTCGCGCTCCTTCCACCAGGCGAGGAGCGGCGTGGCCACGAAGATCGACGAGTACGCGCCCGTGATGAGGCCGACGAACAGGGCCAGCGCGAAGTCCCGCAACGCCAGTGCGCCGAACAGCCCCGACCCGACGAAGAGCAGCGATGCCACGGGCAGCACGGCAACGAACGAGGTGCTGATGGACCGCATGAGCACCTGGTTCATCGAGCGGTTCACCATCTTCGAGTACGAGTCGCCCCGCACGGTCCCGATGGTGGCGACGTTCTCCTTCACCTTGTCGAACACGACGACCGTGTCGTAGAGCGAGAAGCCGAGGATCGTCAGGAAGGCGACCACGGTCGCGGGCGTGACCTCGAACCCCGTGACGGCGTACACGCCGACCGTGATGATGATGTCGTGGACCACGGCCACGATGGCGGCACCGGCCATCTTCCACTCGAACCGGATGGACAGGTACACGGCGATGAGGCCGAAGAACACGATGAGCGCCTTGACCGCGTTGTTCCGCACCTGATCGCCGAAGGTCGGCCCGACGGTGCTGACGCTCACGTCCGTGCGCTGGACCCCGCCGTACTTCGCGCAGCGCGTCGGTGACGGCGTCCTCTTCGTTCGGCTGGATGTCCTTCGACTGCACGCGCACCGAGGTGCCGGAGTCGCCTTTGAGCACGAGCACCTTCGCGTCGCTCAGGCCCAGCGGTCTGATCACGTCGCGGACTTGCGGTCACCGAGGCTGACTTGCCTCTGACGGGCACCTGCCAGGACGTGCCGCCCTCGAAGTCGATGCCGAGGTTGAGGCCGCGCGTGAAGATCGCGATCGAGGGCGATGAGGATGACGGTGCCCGAGAGGATCGCCCACCGCCACGCACCGTCCGGTGAAGTCGAAGTTCGTCCTCTCGTGGTAGAAGTCCGCCGGCGTGTGTCGCCGTCCGTCGGCGCGCGGGCTCACGCCGTCGCCTCCTTCGTGTCGAGGCCCGACGCGATGCCGACGACGGGGACCCGGACCAGCGCCCGGCGGCGGGCGAGGATCACGACCAGCGGGTGCATGAAGAAGTACGAGACGAGAAGGTCGAGGATCGTCGACACTCCGAGGAAGAACGCGAACCCCTTCACCGAGCCCGAGGCCAGCACGTAGAGCGCGCCCGCGCCGATCAGCGAGACGAGGTCGGCGGCGAGGATCGTGCGGAAGGCGCGGCTGAAGCCGCGATCGACCGACGAGCGGACCGTCTTGCCGCTCCGGACCTCGTCCTTGAGGCGCTCGAAGTAGACGACGTACGAATCGACGGTGATCCCGACCGAGACGATCAGTCCGGTCACGCCGGCGAGCGTCAACGTCAGGTTGAAGCCCGAATTACTGAGGTACGCGACGAGGGCGTACGTCGCACCCGCGCTCAGGAGCAAACCGAGGAGCACGACAACGCCGAGCAGCCGGTAGTACAGGAGCATGTAGAGCGCCACCAGCGCCGAGCCCGACGAGACCCGCCGCGATGCCCGACTTCAGTTGGTCACTCCCGAGCGTGGGCGACACGCTCTCGACCGTCTGCTGCTTCTCGTCGAACTTCACGGGCAGCGCGCCGTACTTCAGGACGTTCGCCAGGTCGCTCGGCGTCACCCTGCGTGAAACTCCCCGTGATCTGCACGGGCCCGGAGCCGAAGTTCGCGGTCTGGAACCGCGGCGCCGACTGCACGATGCCGTCGAGGACGATCGCGACGCTGTTCTGCGGCGGCTGCTTCGAGAACGACGCTCCGGCGAGCTGGTTGAACTTGTCCTGCCCCGAGCCCTTGAGGTCCAGCGAGACGGCGTACCCCTGGCCCTGCTGGAACTCGGACTTCGCGCCCGAGGTGTCCTTCCCGGTGAGCGCGGCGGGCCCGAGGAGGTACCGGATCTGCTGCTTCTCCTGCGGCCGACCCGGGAGGACGACGCACGCGCCGGCCTTGTCGTCGGCGGCGGACGTGTTCGGAACGGAGGTCAGCGCCCCGATCGCCGTCGAGTCACACGACGCGATCGCCGCCTTCGTCGCATCGTCGGCGGGCGGGGTCCCCTTCGCCGTTGGCGGCAGCTCGGCCAGCACGGGCCGGAAGTTCAACTCCGCGGTCCGCCCGACGAGGCGCTTCGCCTTGTCGCGATCCTTGACGCCCGGGAGGTCGATGACGATGTTGTTGCCCTCACGGGTGACCTCGGCGTCGGACACCCCGAGGCCGTTCACGCGGCGGTCGATGATGTTCTTGGCGGTGTCGAGTGAGCTGCTGCTGAACTTTCCCGCCGGGAACAGCCGGACCGAGATGCCGCCCTGGAGGTCGAGGCCGAGGACGGGCTTGTTCCCGACGACCAGGGTCGCGACCAGCGCGATCACCACGACCGCCACGGTCCCGATGAGATACGCCCAGTACTTGCGCACGGTCAGGTCTCGCTCCGCGGGCTCTGGCCGTCGCCCTCGCCCCGGTCGTCGCCTGCGCCCTCCTCGCCGGGCTCCGTGTCCTCGTCCGGCTCCTGGTCCGGTCCGACGCGCTGCGCGATCGCGGCCCGCGCGACGCGCAGCACGATCCCGGACGACACCTCGAGGTCGACCGTCCCGTCGTCGAGACCACGGATCGTCCCGTAGATCCCGCCGGACGTCACGACCTCCTCCCCCACCTGCAGGCTGGCCACCAGCGCCCGGTGCGCGGCCATCTGCCTCCGCTGCGGTCGGACGATCAGCAGGAGGAACGCGGCGACGAGAATGCCGAGGTAAAGGAGGGCTACGGGCATCGAGTGTGGGTTGCGGGCTGGAGCCGGAACCGAAAATCGATGCTAGCGGAACCCTGTTGTGCTCAGAGGGTCAGGTGCGGGGCCTCAGGGCTCGAAGAGGCTCGGCCCGGCGGCGGTCTCGGAGGGCACGTCGAGCCCGAGGTGCGCGTGCACGCGGCGGCCGTCGCGACGCGGCCCCGCGGCGTTCGCTGGAGCATGCCCTCCTTGAGGAGGAACGGCTCGTAGACGTCCTCGACGGTCTCCGCCTCCTCCGTGACTGCGACCGCGAGCGTGTTGAGCCCGACGGGCTGTCCGGCGAACGTCTCGCACAGCGCGGTGAGGATCGACCGGTCGACCTTGTCGAGGCCGCGGTCGTCGACCTCGAACAGCGTCAAGGCGGCGCGGGC
>CAVONT010000020.1:0-51475 GCA_963697365.1 uncultured Chloroflexia bacterium | reverse complement strand
GGTCCCTTCGGCCTGACCACGAGGACCGGGCACGGGGCGTGCCGGACGACATGCTCGGACACGCTGCCGAGGAACAGGCGGCCCACCGCGCCGCGGCCGTGGCTGCCCACGAGGACCATGTCCACGTGCTCGGCCTCGGCCGCCTCGACGATCATGTCGCCGGGGTCCCCTGTCCAGACGAGGAACGAGACCTCCACGGACTCACTGCGGCCGCGCTCGACCAGGGCCTGCGCCTGCACCTCGCGCCGCTCGCGCACCTGGTCCACACGGGCACGGAACCGGCCCCCGGGCAGCTGCAACGCCCCAGGATCGATGACCGACACCACGAGGAGCGAGGCTTCGAGGCGCTTGGCGAGCTCGAAGGCCTGCTCTGTCGCAGCCTCGCTGGCCTCGGACAGGTCCGTGGCCAGCAGGAGCTTGCGGGCTGGCCCGGACGCCGCGGACGGCGCCGTCGCCACCATGGGCGCAGGGCGATCCGTCCGCGTGGCCACCAGCGTCATTCCGTGACGACGGGCGCCGGGTTGTACTGGTCGATGCTGGCCTTCAGGACGGCGTCCTTGTCCTCCTTCGTGGGGAAGACCATCAGCGTGCTCACCATCCCGAACATGCCGTCAGGCCCCTCGACGTGGGGGAGGATGTGGCAGTGGAATGCCCAGATGCCCGGCCGGTCCGCTTCGATGATCACGTCGAAGCGCTCGCCGGGGTTGACGCCCAGCGTGTCGCAGTCGAACTCGGCGCTGCCCAGCGGGTAGCCGTCCCGCTCGATGACTCGCATCTTGAACCCGTGGAGGTGCCACGGATGCATCATCGAGCCCTCGTTCATGAACCGGACCCGGATCCGCTCGCCGATGTAGGCGAGGACTGGGACGACCGCCGGGAAGCCGTGTCCGTTGATCGTGAACCCGCCGAGGGCGTCGTTCGAGATCCAGACGTACTCGCTGTCCTGGCGGGTGTCCTTCTCGACCGGGTTGACCACGTAGCCGCCGAGCAGGCCGCGCCCGACCTGGTCGGTCGCGTTGTGGTGCGAGTGGTACATAAGCGAGCCCGTGCGGCTCGCGTCGAACGAGTAGGAGTACGTCTCGCCCGGGATGATCGGCAGCTGGGTGACGAACGGCACGCCGTCCTCGAAGAAGCTGGCGAACTCCTCCCCGTGGAAGTGGACGCCGGTGGTCTCCTTGAGGTTGTTCGTGAAGTCGAAGCGCAGCTTGTCGCCCTCGGTGGCGTAGATCGTGGGGCCGGGCCACTGGGCGTTGTAGCCGAGCGCTGCGACCGGGGCCTTCAGCTCATCGATCGGCCACATGAACTCGTCGATCGTGAGCTTGTAGACCGAGACGTCGCCTTCCTTCGTGGGGGTGAGCGGCGTGAGCGCGTCGTTGAGGATCAGCTGGGGAACCTGGACGAAGGCCGGCGGCTGCGAGAGTTCCGGGTAGTTGTCCTCGACACCCAGGATGCTCGCGAGCTTCTCGAAGATCGCCGGATCCACCGGGTCGAAGATGCCCTTCAGCGCGGGGGCGAGGTTGCCGACGTAGCGGCGGACGACGTTGCGGGCGTTGATGTCGTGCTCGGTCCAGCCGGTCGGGATGTTGGGGTCGGCGGACGGGTGCGACGGACGGCGCGACTGACGGTGCGGCGGACGGTGCGACCGACGGCGCGGCGGAGGGGGCAGCCGTGGCCGGGACAGCGGTCGCCGCTCCGGCGGTTGCCGGCGCGCCGAAGCTCCAGGCGGGTGCGGCAGCGGGGGCGCATGCGGCGGCCGCGGCGGCAACGCCGGTCAGGCCTGCGACCCGCAGGAAGCCGCGGCGGCTCAGCGGCGATGCGGTGATGGCACCGTCCTGCTCGGACTCTGCCGGGGACGCGGGCGTGGTGGGAACGGACGGCTCCACGGGCACGGGGACTCCTGCTGCTGAGGCTGACAATCGCTCGCTGATGGATTGGGGAATGGTCTGGGCTGTAGGGTACCGTGCGAAGTGACCAATGGCCCGAAGGCATGGGGTCCGGAGTCCCCGGTGTATGTCCGGGGCTGGTAGGCTGCGGGCGATGAGGCCGACGCCCGAACCCACCACGCGCCCTGGGCCGGATCGCGACGCCGGATCCCGTCGTGGCCAAGTTCCCGATGGTGGCGACGCTCGAGGCGTTGCGGGGCTGGCAGGCCGAGCGCACCCCCGCACGGATGGGCGAGCTCGAGGCCGCGCTCGAAGGGACGATCCGTGTGGCGGGTGTCGACGGCGCGCTCCTGGCCATCTGCGCGCCACCGCTCCCGACACTGCAGGTCGCGGTCGGCACGCTCCAGCAGTCCGCCGGCCCCGATGCCCTGGCCCGCTGCCGCCGGTACGAGCTCGGGGGCCACCCGGGCCACGATGCCCTCGGCACCCTGCACGTGGACGCGGGCGACGGTGCCGATCCCGACAGCCTTGCCCGCGGCCTCGACTTCGTCGTCGAGGCGGCCTGGTCAGGCGCGGAGGTCCACAGCCGCGCCGAGCGCCTGGGGGCGCTCGAGGCGTCCACCCGGGCCATCGCCGCGGAGCTCGACATCGACCGTGTCCTGGGCCTCATCGTCGAGCGCGTCCGCGATCTCGTCGGCGCCCGGTTCGCCGCCCTGGGCATCGCCGACGGCCGCGGTCGCCTCGAGCGGTTCATCACGAGCGGGATCTCGGCGGAGGCCCGCGCGAGGATCGGCCCGGCGCCCATGGGCCACGGGCTCCTGGGGCTGATCATCCGGGACGGCCAGACAGTGCGCGCCGAGGACATCGCCCGCCACCCGGCCCGCTACGGGTTCCCGCCCGACCATCCCGTGATGAGGTCGTTCCTCGGCGCGCCTGTGATGGTCAAGGGACGCTCCGTGGGCAACCTCTACCTCTCCGACAAGCCCGGCGACGAGCCGTTCAGCGCGGATGACGAGCGGCTGGTCGAGATGTTCGCGGTCCACGCAGGCATTGCAATCGACAACGCCCGGCTTCACGACCAGGTCCAGCGGCTCGCCGTCGTCGACGAGCGCGAGCGCATCGGCAAGGACCTCCACGACGGGATCATCCAGAGCATCTACGCCGTCGGCCTCGCGCTGGAGGATGTGCCGGAGCTCGTCGAGGACGAGGCCGGCCGCGCCGACGCCATCGCCCGCGTCGACCGGGCAATCGATGCGCTGAACCTCGTGATCGCGGACATCCGCTCGTACATCCTGCGCCTGCGGCCGGCGATCGGCGGACCCGAGGACCCGGTGGAGGCGCTTGCCCGCCAGGGCGAGGAGCTGGGCATGCACGCGGTGATCGACCTCGAGGTGGACCTCGAGGGGGGCGCCAGCCTCATGCGCGCACTGCCGCCCGATCGCCGGTCGGACCTCCTGTTCATCGCGCGCGAAGCGCTGTCCAACGTCGCCCGGCACTCGGGTGCCACGCGCGCCGCCCTGGTCCTCGCCGAGGACGACGGCCAGCTCATCCTGTGCGTCGAGGACAACGGGCGCGGCTTCGACCCGGCACTCGTCGCCGGGCCGGACGCGTTCGGCCGCCACCAGGGCCTGACCGAACATGCGAGGTCGTGCGGTCGGGATGGGGGGCACATTCGCGGTGGAGCGCCCGGATGGCCCCGGCACGCGTATCATCGTCCGAGTACCCGCGCCATCGGGTGCAGGGAGCCTCGAGCGTCCCATCGTCGCCACCGGAGAGAGCTGATCGTGACTGATGCGAATTCGCGGCCGTTGCGGCTGCTCGTGGTCGATGACCACGAGGTCGTGCGGCAGGGGCTCGTGGCACTGCTCGACCGCCGCGAGGGCTTCCAGGTCGTCGCAGAGGCCGGGACCGCGGCCGAGTCCATCGAGCAGGCCCGTCGCTTCCAGCCGGACATCGTCATCATGGACGTCCGGCTGCCGGATGGCTCGGGGATCGAGGCGTGCCGCGAGATCCGCGCGGAGCTGCCGACCACCCGGGTGGTGATGCTGACGTCCTACCCGGACGAGGAGGCGGTCCTGTCCGCCATCGTCGCCGGGGCGTCGGGGTACCTGCTCAAGCAGATCCGGGCGCGCGACCTCGTGGCCGCCCTGGAGTCCGTCGGGCGCGGCGAGTCCCTCCTCGATCCGGCCGTCACCGAGAAGGTGCTGGAGCGGGTCCGGCGCATCGCCACCGGCGCCTACACCGACGAGATGGCCCAGCTGACCGCGCAGGAGCAGCGCATCCTGCTGCTCGTCGCCGAGGGCAAGACGAACAAGGAGATCGCGTCGGAGGTCTTCCTCTCCGACAAGACGGTCAAGAACTACGTCAGCTCGATCCTCTCGAAGCTGAACCTCGAGCGGCGCGCCCAGGCTGCGGCCTTCGTGGCCAAGCACCGGCTGGACCGCGGCGGGCCGTAGGACCGGCCTCCCGCCTGTGAGGCCCGTTGACCACCCCCGCCGGGCGGCGTCAAGTGGAGGATGACCTCGTCGCGCGCGGCCGCGTCCTCCGCCTCGAGACGATCGGCCGGGTGTCGGGCCGCCCCGCCCTCGCCACCGTCGGGTTCGCCGAGCAGGCCGACGGGTCGCTGCTCATCTCGGCGGGATCCCCGGGCGCGCATTGGGCCCGCAACCTCCTGGCCGATCCTGCATGCCGCGTCACGATCGCGGACCGCACGTTCGCGGCCGTCGCCAGGCCGGTCGCCGGGCCGGACCATGCCGCGGCGGTCCGAGCGCTGATCATCAAGTACGGGACGCCCGCCGAGGGACTCGGGTCCGGGCCGTCGTTCGCCCTCGAGCGCGACGATCCCTGACGGCAACCGTCCCGAAACCTACGGGCGCACCGGTCCCCAACCGGCGTGCCATCCGGCGCACCCCAACACCTCCTTGTCATGCATGAATATGGCCATGCGTATCGTGAGCCCCGAGGAAGCAGTTGCCGGGATCAAGTCCGGCGACCAGATCTACGTCCAGTGCGCGTCCGCGGCTCCGGAAGTCCTCCTGGAGGCACTTGTCGCCCGGGCCCCAGAGCTGGTGGACGTCGGCATGATCCACCTCCACACGGAAGGACCAGGGCCCCACCTGGCGCC
The DNA here is from genome assembly GCA_963697365.1 of uncultured Chloroflexia bacterium. Classification (GTDB taxonomy): domain Bacteria; phylum Chloroflexota; class Limnocylindria; order Limnocylindrales; family CSP1-4; genus CAIXZV01. Next base: position 46,468 of record CAVONT010000020.1, on the reverse strand, counting down.
CGAGATGGAAGGCCACTTCCGGCATCGGGCCCTGTTCATCGGGCCCAACGCCCGCAAGGCGGTGAACGAGGGGCGGGCGGACTTCGTCCCGGTCTTCCTGTCCGATGTGCCGCAGCTGTTCCTGTCGGGCGCCCAGCCGCTGGACGCGGTCCTGGTGCACGCGACGCCTCCGGATGCTCATGGCTTCTGCTCCCTCGGCGTCTCGGTCGAGGCGATGCGGGCGGCGATCACCGCGGCCAGGACCGTCATCGTCCAGTTCAACCCGCGGATGCCGCGGACGCTGGGCGAGTCGTTCATCCACGTGTCCGAGATCGACGTCGCATGCGAGGTCGACGAGCCGATCTTCGAGCACGCGCGCCCTGAGATCGGCGAGCTCGAGCGCCGGATCGGCGCGTTCATCGCGGACCTCGTGGCCGACGGTGCCACCCTCCAGTTGGGCATCGGCGCCATTCCGGCAGCAGCCGCGGAGTTCCTGCACACGAAGAAGGACCTCGGCGTCCACACCGAGATGTTCTCCGATGCCGTCGTCGATCTCGTCGAGAGCGGCGCGATCACCGGCAACGCGAAGGAGCGCAACGCCGGCAAGCTGGTCGCCGCATTCCTCATGGGCTCGAAGAAGCTCTACGACTTCGTGGACGACAACCCGATGGTCGAGATGCGCGCGGTGGACTTCACCAACGACACGCACGTGATCCGCTCGTTCCGCAAGATGACGGCGATCAACTCGGCCATCGAGGTGGATCTGACTGGCCAGGTCGTGGCGGATTCGATCGGCTACCGGATGTACTCGGGCGTTGGCGGGCAGATGGACTTCATCCGTGGCGCGGCGCTCGCGCCGGAGGGACGCGCGATCATCGCGCTCCCGTCCGCGGCCGGCAAGGGCGCAGAGATCACCCGGATCACCCCCGCGCCGAAGGAGGGTGCGGGCGTCGTCACGACGCGTGCCCACGTCAGGACGGTCGTGACGGAGTACGGCGTCGCGGAGCTGTGGGGCAAGAGCCTGCGGGAGCGCGCGAAGGCGCTCATCGCGGTCGCCCACCCGAACCACCGGGACTGGCTCACCGAGCAGGCGCGCCTGCACCACGAGCTGTAGGCCGGACTCCCAGCGACACCGGCCGCGAGATCCTGAACGGCTGCCGCGGACGGGAGACCGCGCCTACGCGAGCCAGGGTTCGACGAGCCGGAGCGTGCGGGCGTCCACGTCAAGCTCCGCCTTCACGCCGATCGGCAGCACCCACTGCGGGTCCGTGTGTCCAAACGGCAGGTTGGCGGCGATCGGGAGGTCCGCTCGCCCGAACTCGTGTGCGACGACGCCCAGCACAGCGGCCTCGAGCTCGGCGGCTTCGGCGTCGTCGCGGTCGCGCGGCCGGCCGAGCATCAGGCCGGCGAGGCCGTCGAAGACCCCCAGCACGCCGAAGGCGCGCAGGATCGACGCGACCTGGTCCGGTGACGGCTTCAGCTCGGAGGTCTCGATGAACAGCAGCCGGCCCGTCCATGCTTCCGGAGGCGGCCATGCGCTGGTGCCGCGCAACCAGTCCAGGACCTCGAGACAGCCTCCGTATAGCTCGCCGTGCACCCGTCCCGAGCCCTGCAGCACCCTCCAGCCGCCTGCCGGTCGAAGGGTATTGACGAGCCCCGTCTGCGCTGGGTCACGCCAGTCGGGGTAGCCGTGGGCCACCAGGTCGAGATCCGGATACGTGAGCGTCCCGGCAGGCTCGAACAGCATCTGCCGGACATGGTGCTCGGCCGATCCGGGAAGCGAGCGCAGCTGTGACAAGCGGCGCGAGCCGCGGCCCGGGAATCACGAACCCCCGCCATCGGCAGGGCCGGTAGTTCGGGTGGATGCCGGGCGTCCCCTCCGGCACCCACCTCACAACACATCGTCGGGGACGCGACCTTGCCGCGGTGAGTGCCGATCGGACCGCCTTCGCGGGACCTGCGGCACCATGGCGCAGGTATCCCGGACGACGACCCTGCCGTCGCACATCCTGCAATAATCGCCTCGATGCGGAGGTGGCCTTCTGCCGCGCTCGCCTGCTGGTCCCGAGCGGACCGGCGCGGGTGACGTGACGCCCCTCCTGAAAGGCAGATCATGCGCACCGAACGCGTGCTGATCATGGGCGCCGCCGGCCGTGACTTCCACGACTTCAACGTGGTGTATCGCGCGGACCCCAGCGTCACCGTCGTCGCCTTCACGGCGACCCAGATCCCGGGCATCGCCGACCGGCGCTACCCGCCCGAGCTCGCAGGCGAGCGGTACCCCGAGGGCATCCCGATCCGGCCGGAGGGGGAGCTGGAGCAGCTGATCGAGGACCTCGCGGTCGACACCGTCGTCTTCGCCTACAGCGACGTCAGCCACGAGCAGGTCATGCACGCCGCGAGCCGCGCGATGGCGGCAGGCGCGGACTTCAAGCTCCTGGGCCCGACGGCGACGATGCTCGAGAGCACGCGCCCGGTGGTCTCGGTGTGTGCCGTCCGCACCGGCTGCGGCAAGAGCCAGACCAGCCGGTACGTCGCCGCACAGCTCGAGGCTGCAGGCCTCAAGGTCTCGGTGGTCCGGCATCCGATGCCCTACGGTGACCTGGTCGCCCAGCGTTGCCAGCGCTACGAGACGTACGCGGACCTTGATCGCCACCAGACCACGATCGAGGAGCGCGAGGAGTACGAGCCGCACCTCGACGCCGGCCGCCTGGTCTTCGCAGGCGTGGACTACGAGGACATCCTGCGCGCCGCCGAGGCCGAGGCCGACGTCGTCATCTGGGACGGCGGCAACAACGACCTGCCGTTCTACAAGCCGGACGTCGCCATCGTCGTGGTCGATCCGCTCCGTCCGGGACATGAGCTGCGCTATCACCCGGGCGAGGCCAACCTGCGCTCGGCGGATGTCGTGTGCATCAACAAGGTGGACTCCGCGACGCCCGAGGCCCTCGCGCAGGTCCGCGCCTCGATCGCCGAGGCCAACCCCGGTGCCGCCATCGTCGAGGCTCGCTCATCCCTCGTCCTCGAGGGCGGCGAGATCGCAGGCAAGCGCGTCGTGGTGGTCGAGGACGGTCCGACGCTCACCCACGGCGGCATGACCTACGGGGCGGGCGTTGTGGCGGCCCAGCGCTTCGGTGCGGCCGAGGTGGTGGACCCGCGACCCTACGCGACCGGCGAGCTCGCCGGAACCCTCGCCAAGTACCCGGACCTGCAGCGCCTGCTGCCGGCGATGGGCTATGGCGACAAGCAGATCCACGAGCTCGAGGCCGCTCTCGAGGCCTGCCCCGCCGACGTCATCCTGGCCGCCACGCCGATCGACCTCACGCGGGTGCTCACGGTATCCAAGCCGGTCGTCCGCGTCCGCTACGAGCTCGAGCCCGTCTCGGGCGACCTCGTGGCGCCGCTGGCACCCGTGATCAAGCGGGCCAGGGAGGCGCGCGCACTCGGCAGCTGACGTCCGCGCCCTGCAATCGGCGGGCTGGCCCGGAGCATGCTCCGGGCCAGCGCCGTTCCCTGACCCTGGTGACGCCGCGTGTCAGCCAGGCGGCCCGGGTCGACCGGGCCGACCGGCAGGCACCCGCGGCCGTCCGGCACGCTGCCACGGCGACCGACGGCACTCACGGCCAGAGGTGTCCCAAGGCCGAGCATGACGGTGCAGCCTGCTGAGGTGCGAGAGCCGCCTTCGGGGGGCGTGCTGGGTGTCGTGCGTCCCGACACATGGTCTGGAGGCGAGCGATGAACCAGCTGGCACCGCCCACGGTGCGACTCCTGGTCTGCGGCAACGCGGACCGAGGGGACGACGGCGCTGCGCTCAGCGCGGTGGCAACGCTGCTGCCGGTGCTCCCGGCTGCCATGCTGGAGCGCCTCGAGGTCCGGCGCTGCGGCCACCTCCGGCCCGAGGACCTGCTCGATGTGCGCGCCGGCGAGGTGTGCATCCTCGTCGATGCCGCCATGGGAATCGCCCCCGGCCACGTGGTGACGATGCCGCTCGGCACCGTCACCGGTGACATGAGCACGCCGACGCCCCGCAGCTCCCACGAGCTCCCCATCGACGCGGTCTTCGAGGAGGCGGGTGCCCGCAGGCCCGGCGGCCTGCCCGACGGCTCCTTCATCGGCATCGGTGGCCGGCGCTTCGGCTACGGGCGGCCACTGTCGCGTTCGGTGCGGCTCAACATGCACGCCTTCCAGGAGGCGATCACCGCGGAGCTCTCCCGCGTGACGCACGTCTCCGCGGATCCGACCGCCGCCGCCTGACGCGATCGGGTCACCGGGCCGGCCGATTGCCGCGTACGATCGCGGCAGCCGCGCGGTGGTCGCGGTGACCGCCCCGCCCGTGCCGTTGCGGGCCGCATGCCCACGGAGGTCCACCCGTTGAACGTCGTCCCGCTGCACGCTCCCCGTCTCGTGGGCGACCTCATGGCCTCAGGAGCCGTTCGTCGTGCACGCTGACGCAGGCCTGGCCGAGGCGGCGACCCTGATGGACCGTCACGGGATCTCGGGGCTGCCGGTGATCGATGCCGCGGGCCTGCTGGTCGGCGTGGTCAGCGAGTCCGACCTGCTGCGTGCGCGGGCGACCGAGAGCCTGTGGGCGAACCGGGACCACCTGCGGATCCGCAACCTGATGACCAGCCCGGCGCTCACCATCACCCGGGGCGAGCCGCTCACGCAGGCGGCCCGCCGGATGGAGCGGCACCACGTCAGCCGCCTCGTCGTGGTCGCCGATGACGACCCCGCGCGGCCGATCGGCATCCTCGCGGCGGCAGACCTGATCCGGGCGATGGCCAGCGAGGCCGAACCCGATGACGAGCCCGTCGCGGATCCATCACCGGCGGCAGGCGAGCCGGCACCCGTCGATGGGGCCGCCGAGGGCGACTGACCGCACGCTCGGCCGCGTCAGGCGGTGATCACCTCCAGCCCGGCCTCGTAGCCCGCATCGAAGGCCGCGGTGTCGAGGGCGATGAGCTCGGGTCGCTTGGTCCCCAGCAGCCGCAGGAGGGCTGCGTGTACCGAGTCCGGCTCCACGAAGCGGCGCCGGCCAAGCAGCGCGCCAAGCGCCACCACCGACACGAGCTTGTCGTCGCCGGCCTTGGTCGCAAGGGCCGTGCACGGAACCTCGAGGATGTCGATGTCGTCCCGTCCGGGCTCAGCCTCGATGAGCGTGGTGTTGACCACCAGCAGCCCGTCGCGGGCAACCTGCGGGGTGTACTTCGCCATGGACGGCGGGTTCAGGACCACGGCATGGTCGGCGCGGTCCACGATCGGTGAGCCGATCAGGCGATCGGCCACGATCACCGTGCAGGACGCGGTGCCGCCGCGCATCTCGGGCCCGTACGACGGGATCCACAGGACCTCCCGGCCCTCGAGGAGCGCCGCCTCGGCCAGCACCTTGCCTGCGAACAGGATCCCCTGGCCGCCGAACCCGGCGATGATCGTCGAGCGCTCCACCTAGAAGCCCTCCGTGATCGACCGGGGCGAGCCCGGCTTGGGCAGGTCTGGCGCGATCCGCTTCGCCCGGTCCACGAACGTCCCGCGTCGCGTAGGCCTCCATGACGTCGTCGGCGAGGTGGTGCATCGCGTCGGTCGGCGTCATGCCCCAGCCGACTGGACACGTGGACAGCACCTCGACGATGGAGAACCCGGCGCCTTCGATCTGGACCTCGAACGCGCGCTTGATGGCCGCCTTGGCCTTGCCGACGTGGGGCGGATCGGACACGGACACGCGGGCAGCGTACTGGACGCCCGGCAGCAGCGACAGCATCTCGGTCACGGGCAGCGGGTAGCCGGTGGTCGCCGTGTCGCGACCCAGCGGGCTGGAGGTGGTCTTCTGGCCCGGCAGGGTGGTCGGGGCCATCTGGCCGCCGGTCATGCCGTAGATGCCGTTGTTGACGAAGATCGTGGTGAACCGCTCGCCGCGGGCGGCGGCGTGGACGATCTCGGCCGTGCCGATGGCGGCGAGGTCGCCGTCGCCCTGGTAGGTGAACACGATCCGATCCGGCCTGACGCGCTTGACGCCCGTCGCGACCGCCGCGGCCCGGCCGTGTGGCGACTCGATGGCGTCGAGGCGCAGGAAGTCGTAGGCGAAGACGGAACAGCCGACCGAGCCCACGAGGATCGTCCTCCCGCCGATCCCGAGCTCCTCGAGCACCTCGGCGACCAGGCGATGGACGATGCCGTGGCCGCAGCCCGGGCAGTACGTGGTGGGGTTCGAGAGCAGCTCGGGACGGCGGTAGATGGTGCGGGCCTCGCCGGGCCCGGTGATCGGCGCGCTCATCGCCCGGTGTCCTTGACCAGCCCGAGGCGTGGGGCATCGGGCGCCGAGTCGGTGCGGGCCCAGGCGCGGCGCGCGGCAGCGACCACGTCGTCCGGCGTGGGCACCATGCCGCCGGTCCGCCCGTGGAAGTGGACCGGGACCGCGCCGTCGAGCGCGAGCCGCACGTCCTCGACCATCTGGCCGGCCGACATCTCGACGGCGAGCACGCCGCGGGCGTCGGTCGCAGCCGCCCGCAGGGCGGCCGACGGGAACGGCCACAGGGTGATCGGGCGGAAGAGCCCGGCACGCAGCCCCTCGGCCCGCGCACGCTCCACCGCGGTCCGCGCGACCCGGGCAGCGGTCCCGTACGCGACGATGACGACCTCGGCGTCGTCGAGCTGCTCGCCCGCCCAGCGGACCTCGCGTGCCTCGATCTCGCGGTAGACCGCCTGCAGCTCATCGTTGTGGCGCTCGAGGTCCTCGGCGCGCAGGTTGAGGGACCTGAGCGAGCGGGGCTCGCGATCCTGGGCCCCGGTGAGGGCCCAGTCCGCGATCCGGTGCTCGAGCGGCTGGAAGTCCGGCGTGACCGGCTCCATGGCCTGGCCGAGGATCCCGTCCGCCACGATCATGACGGGCGTCCGGTAGCGCTCGGCGATGACGAACGCCTCGCGGACCAGGTCCATCGCCTCACCGATGGACGAAGGTGCGAGCACGGGCACCCGGTAGTCGCCGTGGCCGTGCCCCTTGGTCGCCTGGAGGTAGTCGGCCTGGGATGCGCCGATGGACCCGAGACCCGGGCCTCCGCGCATGATGTTCACCACGACGACCGGCAGGCGCGTGCCCGCCATGTAGGACATGCCCTCGGCCATCAGGCTGATGCCCGGGCTGGAGGAGGACGTCATGACGCGCGCCCCGGCCGCCGACGCGCCGAGGGCCATGTTGATCGCGCCCAGCTCGCTCTCCGCCTGGACGAAGGCCCTGCCCTGCTCGGGCATGCGCCGGGCCATCCACTCGAGCAGCTCGGCCTGGGGCGTGATCGGGTAGCCGAAGTAGGCGTCGCACCCCGCGGCGATCGCAGCCTCTGCGATCGCCTCGTTGCCCTTCATCAGGACGCGGTCCGGGGTGGGGGACGCCTCGCCGCCGGTCCCGGGCGGCGAGGCGATGAGGTGGGGGCGATCGACTCCGGAGGGAGCGGTGGCAGGCATCGTGCTCAGGCCTCCCGTGGACGGGCGAACACCGACAGCGCTGCGTCAGGGCACATGCGTGCGCACTTGGCACAGCTCGTGCAGGCGTCGGGGTGGACGAGCAGGACGGGATGGTGACCCATGGCGTTCACGTGGGACGCATCGAGGGCCAGCGCTCCCGGCTGGCAGACATCGATGCACAGGGCGCAGCCCTTGCATCGCTCGCTCGCGACCAGGATCGGCCGGAACGACGCTGGCACGCTCCCGACGTGGCGAACACGGCCCTCGGCGAGCGGTGCAGACATGGCCATACGTGGCACCTCCACCGCCGAGCATGGCGTTGCGGGTAGGTTGCGGGCAGGGTACAAAGCCACGTCGGCTAGGGCCGGACATCACGGCCAGAGGTACTGGTTCGTGCGGCCCGGGCCGCAGGTCCCGTCGAGTCGTGACATTCCTCACTTATGCGCATCTGCGAATATGCCGATAGTTGCGCACATGGACGAGATCACGATCCTGCAGGCCGAGGTCCTGAAGACACTCGCCAACCCGCGCCGGCTGGACATCATCCACCGCCTGGCGCAGGGGCCGTGCGAGGTGGGCCGGCTCGCCGAGGAACTCGGTGCGCCCCAGCCCAACGTCTCCCAGCACCTCTCCGTCCTCCGGGCTGCGGGCATCGTCGACGCAGAGCGTGACGGGCGCGAGGTCAGGTACCGGCTCACGGACCCTGACGTGATCGCCGCGTGCGCGCTCATGCGCGGCGTGCTCCAGCGCCGGCTCACCCGGCTCGGCCGCCTGTCCGTGCAGGAGCAGACCGCCGCCGAGCTCATCGAGATCCAGTAAGCCAACGCTGTTTCGGGAGGAACACATGTCGGAAACCATCAACTTCGTGGTGTTCTCGGGGACGGACGACAAGCTCCAGGCGCTTGCCGTCATGTCCGCCGGGGCCGCCGCGCTGGGCAAGCAGGTCAACATCTTCCTGCAGTACTGGGGACTTCGCGCCTTCACCAAGGCCTCCATCGACCTCGACCATGGGCTTGCCGATGAGGCCGGCGCCGAGGGCCGTGCTGCAGTCGACAACCTCGCGAAGGAGGGCCAGGCGTCCTGGGCCGACACGCTCCGCCAGGTCAAGGAGCTGGGCGAGGTCGACATCCAGGCCTGCTCGCTCTCGATGGACCTCCTCAAGCTTGAGGAGGAGGATCTCGATCCGCTCGTGGACGGGACCGAGGGTGTGACCGCGTTCTATCTCAATGCCGGCGACGGCCAGATCGTCTTCATCTAGGAAAGGGACCGAACTCATGGCTGACGTTCAGGTCGACGCGCGCGGGCTCAACTGCCCGATGCCGATCGTCAAGACGGCCCAGGCCGTCAAAGGCATGGCCTCGGGCCAGACGCTCGAGATCCTGGCCACCGATCCCGGGTCCACCAAGGACTTCGCCGCCTGGTCCAAGACCACCGGCAACGAGATGGTCGAGCAGACCGTGGACGGCGGCGTGTACCGCTTCGTCCTCCGCAAGAAGTGAGTGCCGGAACGATGACTGAGTCTGCGCTCGAGGCCGCTGGCGTCCACCCGGGCGCGAAAGGTCTCGCGATCATCTGCTACAGCGGCGACCTCGAGAAGACGTGGGCGGCCATGATCCTGGCCTCCACGGCGGCCGCGATGGGCATGGACACCAAGGTCTTCGTGACCTTCTGGGGCCTCCAGACGTTCGTCAAGCCCGGCAAGCGCATCACCGGCACCAACTGGATGCAGAAGATGCTCGCGATGATGTCCCGCCCGGGCATCGCGCACCGCAAGCTGTCCAAGATGAACTTCCTGGGCATGGGGCCCTGGATGATGTTCAAGCTGGCCAAGCAGTACAACGTGTCCAAGCCGGCCGAGCTGCTCGAGATGGCCGCCATGCTGGGCGTCGAGTTCATCCCGTGCCAGATGACCATGGACATGTTCGGCATCACCGCCGACGACCTGATCGACGGCATGAGCCCTTCGGTCGGCGCAGCCACGTACCTCGGCTTCGTCGCCGAGGGCTACGCCCCGCTCTTCATCTGATCCCCCGGGAGCGGCGGCCGACACGACCTGCCGCCGCCCCTGGCGTCCCACCGACCACCTGGAGTACCTCGATGACTGAGATCCCCACCATCACCACGACCATCGACGCCCGCGGCAGCTTCTGTCCCGGCCCCCTGATGGAGCTCATCCGCGGCATGAAGGAGGCCGAGGTCGGCGACGTCCTCGCCGTCCTGACCACCGACAAGGGCAGCAAGACCGACATCCCCAAGTGGGTCGGCAAGGCCGGCCACACCATGGTCGGCATCTTCACCCGCGACGGCTACGACGAGATCGTCGTCGAGAAGACCCGGTAGGCCCGCAATGCAGCACGTCGTCGTCCTCGGTGGCGGCGTCGGCGGAACCCTGGCCGCCAACCTGATCGCCCGCAAGCTCAAGAAGGAGATTGCGGCAGGCCAGGCGAAGGTCACCGTCGTCGATGCCACCGGCGTCCACGCCTACCAGCCCGGCTACATGTACATCGCCATGGGCCAGGAGAAGGCGGAGAAGCTCGTCAAGCCCGAGCGGAAGCTGCTCGACGGGAACGTCGACCTCATGGTCGACACGATCCTGCGGATCGACCCGACCGCACAGACCGTGACCCTCGGCTCCGGGACCATCCTCTCGTATGGCCAGCTCGTGATCGCCACGGGCTCCCGGATCCTGCCCGAGGATCTGCCGAACTTCGCGTCCGAGGCGCACCACTTCTACTCGGCCGAGGCGGCCGCGGAGCTGCGCACGGCGCTCGACGGGTTCACGGGCGGCAAGATCGTGATCGGCATCGCGGGCATCCCCTACAAGTGCCCGCCGGCACCGCTCGAGGTCGCCTTCCTGGTCGAAGCCGAGCTGCGCGAGCGTGGCCTGCGCGACAAGACCGAGATGACCTTCCTCTCGCCGATCAACCGCGCCTTCACCATCGAGAGCGTGTCCGACATGGCCACCCCGATCTTCGAGGAGAAGGGGATCCAGCTGGAGCTGCTCGCGGGTGTCGGCGAGATCGACGCCGAGCGCAAGGTGGTCATCACCGACGCATTCGAGGAGCACCCCTACGACCTCCTCATCTGCGTGCCGCCGCACAAGGGTGCGCAGGTGGTCATCGACTCCGGCCTCGCGCCGAAGTCGGGCTGGCTGCCCACCGACCGCCACACCCTCCAGGTGAAGACCGTCGTGAAGCCGGCTCCGGGCCAGGCGGACGAGGACATCCCGCGCTACCCGAACATCTACGCGCTGGGTGACGCGACCGACCTGCCGCTCTCGAAGGCGGGCTCGACGGCCCACTTCGAGGCGCCGATCGTGGCCGAGCGGGTCTCCGCAGCCGTCCAGGGCCGCGAGCCCGAGGGCAAGGAGGCCAACTACACCGGCAAGGTGATGTGCTTCTTCGAGGTCGGCGACGGCAAGGGCACGCTCCTCCAGTTCGACTACGAGAACCCGCCGAAGCCGCCGAAGCCCGGCAAGATGTGGCACCTCGGCAAGATCATCTTCAACAAGACCTACTGGCACACCGTGCCGAAGGGGCGGGTCTAGCCTCCCTCGGATCCGCCGCACGAGCGGGCGGGGTCTGGCCTCCGGGCCGGGCCCCGCCTGCTTGCATCCGGCGCCGGTCGTGGGCATGGGTGTCGTCCGCTCGGTCGTCCTCGCGGTGGTCGAGCGGGCAACTACAATCGACAGGTGAGCAGCCACACCACGCCGGCCCGCGCGTGAGCGGGCACGTCTTCCGCCGGTCGGCGGTTCCCAACCCACCCGTCGCTGTTGCCGCGCACGGCTCCACGATCGTCGACGCGGACGGCCGGGAGTACCTCGATGCGGCCGGTGGCGCGGTCGTCGTCAACGTCGGCCACGGCCGCCGTGAGATCGCCGAGGTGATCGCGGACCAGGCGGCGCGCCTGTCCTACGCCCACGGCTCCGCCTTCACCACCGAGCCGCTGGAGCGGTACGCGGCGGAGCTGGGCCCCCATCTCCCGCTCGACGAGCCGTATCTGTACCCGGTCAGTGGCGGTTCCGAGGCGGTCGAGACCGCCCTCAAGCTCGCCCGGGGCACGCAGATCGCCAGGGGCGAGCTCGACCGCCTCACGGTGTTCGCGCGCTGGAGCAGCTACCACGGGAACTCCCTGGGCGCGCTCGACCTGTCCGGGCGCAAGCCGCTGCGCCGTCCGTACGAGGGCTGGCTCGGGCGCTTCCGCCACGTGTCCGCCGCCTACCCGTACCGTGCCGGCGACCCGGGGGCCCACGCGCTGGGTGATGCGTCGGAGCTCGCCGACGAGCTCGACAGGGCGATCTCGAACGCCGGCCCGTCCACGGTCGCCGCATTCGTGGCGGAACCGATCGTCGGGGCCACGCTGGGTGCCGTGGAGCCGCCTGAGGGCTACTGGCCCGCCATCGCCGAGGTCTGCCGCCGTCACGGGGTCCTGCTCATCGCGGACGAGGTCATGACCGGCTTCGGCCGCACGGGTACGTGGTTCGCGATGGACCACTACGGGGTGCGGCCGGACATCCTGGTGTCGGCGAAGGGCGCCACCTCGGGCTACTGGCCGTTCGGGTTCGCGGCGGCCTCGGGCGAGGTCTGGGAGACGATCACGCGCGGTGGCGGGTTCGTCCACGGTTTCACCTACTCCCACCAGCCGGGAGCGGCCACGGTGGCCCGCGAGGTGCTGCGGATCCTCGAGGCGGAGTCACTCGTGGAGGCGTCGGCCGTCAAGGGTCAGCAGCTCCTGGCGCTGCTGCGGGCACGCCTGGGCGACCACCCGTCGGTCGGCGACATCCGGGGCCGCGGGCTGATGGTGGGTGTCGAGCTGGTCGAGGACCGCGAGCTGCGGACGCCGTATCCCCGGGCCGCCAGGCTCGTGGAGACGATCGTGCGGATCGCCCACGAGCACGGCCTGCTGCTCTACAGCGGCACGGGCAGCGCGAACGGGACCGATGGCGACATCGTGCTCCTCGGCCCTCCGTTCGTCGTCACTGACGAGGAGCTGGTGCGGATCGTGGACGGGCTGGGCGACGCGCTCGACGAGGCACTCGCGACGATCGCCACGCCCGCCTGAGGTCGCGGCTCAGTCCGCCGTTGCCAGTCCCGCCGTCCCATTCTTGCGCGGATGTGAACGGCCAACAATCCCCGTCGGGATGGGATTCGCCCCGGCCGTGCAGGGGCCACGCACCGAACCCCGTGCGGGTTCAGGGTCCGAGCCTGCACGCCCAGCCGTGATCCCATTCCTGCGCGGATGGAACGGCGATCCCATCCGTGCAGGGATGGATCCCGCCCATAGCGGCCGCGCCGGGCCCCCGCGGGCGACCGCCCTAGCGGCGGCTTGCCCGGAGCAGCAGGAACCCGCCGATCACGAGCAGCACGACGGGCCAGACCAGCTCGTTGAAGTTCGGGAACGCCATCGAGGACAGGCCGATCAGGACCAGGATCACCCCGAGCCCGATCTGCCAGCCCAGGCCGCCCTTCGATCCAGCCCGCACGACGCCGATGAAGATGAAGGCGATGCCCATGCACAGGGTGCCGACGCCGTCGCCCGACACGATGTCCGCGGCGGCCAGCAGGTCCGGCAGCGCGAGTGCCGTGATGATCGAGCCGAGGTAGAGCGAGCCAACGCCGCGGTTGACCAGCCACGAGACGAGGAACGCCACGCCCACCGCGAGCAGGAACAGCGATCCCATCGCCGCGAGGCCCGGGAAGAAGAGGCGCAGGAGCATCAGGCCGCCGAAGACGACGAGGAAGATGCCGAACCACGGCAGACGGCTCTTGCCGCGCGGCCCGCCGACGTCGTTCCACTCCCACGTGTAGGCGTGGACGCCGCCGCCTTCGATCACATCGCCCGACACGGGCTCATTCCGTCGCTCGGTCACCGGTCCTCCTCGCGTGCTGCTGCCCGCGAGCGTAGCGCGCTCCGGGCCGGGACGCCGTACCGCGCGAGGACTACGATCGACGCATGCCGCACGTCATGACCGTCCTGGGCCCGGTCGATCCCTCGGTCCTCGGGTTCACCCTCCCCCACGAGCACACCCAGTGCGCGCTCTGGCACATCCAGGACCGCTGGGACTACTGGGAGCTCACGCCCGACGAGCCCGTGATCCTCGAGGAGCTCCGCCTGTTCAAGGAGGCCGGCGGGCACCTGCCTGGCGGACGTGACGCTGCCCGGCATCGGGCGCGACCCGGCCTGGCTCGAGCGGATCGCGGAGCAGAGCGGCCTGCACATCGTGATGGGCGGCGGCTGGTACCGCACGGCCTACTACCCGGTGGAGGCGCTCATCGAGCGCCGTTCGGTTGACTCCCTTGCCGAGGAGCTCGTTCGCGACGCGACGGTCGGGGTGGGGGAGACGGGGATCCGGATCGGGATCCTCGGCGAGATCGGGACGGACAAGCCCTGGATGACGCCGGCCGAGGAGCGGGTGCACCGGGCGGTGGCCAGGGCCTCGCGGCGGACCGGGCTGGCGATCACCACGCACGCGGTCCTGTCGGACGTCGGCCAGTGGCAGCTCAAGGTCTTCGAGGAGGAGGGTGTCGATCCGGGGCGGGTGGTCATCGGCCACGCCGACAGCTACCCGGTGCTGGACCACCACCTGGCCCTGATCAACCGGGGCGCCTCGATCGAGTTCGACTTCCTGGGCATGTCGTTCACGCCGATGGAGCGCTACGGCGAGGGCAAGGTCATCGACCTGCTGCTCGAGCTGCTCCACCGGGGCCACGGCGACCGCATCCTGCTCAGCCACGACGTGTGCCACAACAGCCAGCTGCGGCACTTCGAGGGCAACGGCTACACATACCTGTCCGAGGTGTTCCTGCCGCGCCTCCGGGAGCGCGGCGTGTCCGAGGACGAGATCGAGCAGCTGGTCGTGGCGAACCCGCGCCGGGTCCTGACGATCGGGTAGCCGACCTGGCGCGGATCCCGGGAACGAGGAACGCGCCGGCCACCGCGAGGGTGACCGGCGCGCTTGTGCCGAGGAGAAGGCGCGGAACTAGACCAGGGTGGCGTCCACCGCCAGCTCGACGTTGCCCTTGAGGGCCTGCGAGATCGGGCAGTTGTCCTTGGCGTCCTCAGCCAGGCTGGCGAACGTGGCGGCATCGATGCCCGGGACATCACCGCGGACGGTGAGGTCGCTCCGGGCGATCTTCCAGCCGGCGTCGCCCTTGTCGAAGGTGATGACGGCCTTGACGTCCAGCTTCACGGCCGGCGTGCCGTTCTTGGCCAGGCGCGACGAGAAGGCCATCGAGAAGCAGGAGGCGTGGGCAGCCGCGACGAGCTCCTCGGGGCTGGTCTTGCCGTTGTGCTCCTCGGTCCGCGCGGCCCAGGACACGGGCATGCGGCTGAAGGCGCCGGACGAGACGTAGTTGATGGTGCCGCTCCCGTTGAGCAGGTCGCCGTTCCAGGTCGCCTCAGCGGACCGGGTGATCGCCATCTGGGCCTCCTTGGCCATTCGGTGCGGGTGGATGGGCGGCGGGCCCGGACGAGAGTCCGGGCCCTAGACGAGTAGCGCGTGCGATCAGGCGGCGGGCCGCGTCGGTCGTCCGACCGTCGTGGCGGGTGCCGCCGGCGCCCGCCGGCCCGGTCGCCAGCGCTTGACGCCGTCCACCAGCGAGTAGATCACCGGGATGACGAGGAGGGTGAGGAACGTGGAGCTGAACAGGCCGCCGATGACGACCGTGCCGAGCTCCGCGGCGATGATCGAGCCCTGGTTGAAGCCCGCGGCGAGCGGGATCAGCGCGAGGATCGTCGCGATCGCCGTCATGAGGATCGGCCGGACGCGGGTCCGCCCGCCCTCGATCAGGGCGTCCGTGGTGCTCATGCCCTTGTCGCGCAGCCGTTCCACGAGGTCCAGCAGCACGATCGCGTTGGTGACCACGATGCCGATGAGCATCAGGAAGCCGATGAGGGCGCTGACGCCGAGCGGGCTGCCCGTGACGTAGCAGCGCCGTGAACGCGCCGATCGTCGCGAGCGGCAGGCTGAACAGGATGATGAACGGGGTGATGAGCGAGTTGAACGTCAGCACCATCGCGACGTAGACCACCAGGATCGCCACGCCCATCGAGACGAACAGGCCGCCGAAGGCCTCGCTCTGCTGCTGCGCTGACGCCGGCGAGCCGCGACGTCCACGGCGTTGGGGATGGTCCCGTCGGCGACGAGGGCGTCGATCTCGGCCTGGACGTCCGTGCTGACCTTGCCCGTGTCCTCGGACGGCGATCTCGGCGGAGATCGAGGCGGCGGGAGACTGGTCGATGCGGGTGATGGAGCCCTGGGCGTTGACCTGCTCGACCGTCGCGATCTCGCCCAGCGGCATCTTCGCGACGGTGCCGACCGGCAGCGCCTCGAGGTCGTCCACGGACTGGACGGCCTCGGGATCGACCCGGACGAAGACGTCGGTGGCGTTCCCGTCCTCGTCGATGACGATGCGGGTCGCCGTGGTGCCCACGAGGACGCTGCGGACCTCCTGGGCGACCTGGGCGGCGGTGAGGCCGACCATGATCGACTTGTTCGGATCGGGGGTGACCTGGATCTCCGGCGTGCCGGTGGACAGGTCGGACTTGAGGTTGAGCAGGTCGTCGTTGTCGGCCAGGGCCGCGAGGACCGCGTCGTTCGCCGCCGCGACCTCGGTCGCGTTCTCGCCCGAGACGATGACGCTGAGGCCGTTGCTCGTGAAGCCGGCCGGCCTGGCTGACCGCGACGTCGTAGCCGTCGGTCTTGATCGGGCGCGAGGGCGTCCGAGAGGGCCTTGGACTCCTCGGTCAGGTCCACGGCGTCCTCGAGGACGACCGTGATCCGGGCGCTGTTGGCCGGGCCGGCCGCTCTGCGCGGCGGCGATGGTCTGGAAGCCGGCCTCGCCCTCGCCCGGGATGGAGCTCTGGACGAGGATCACCTCGTCCTGCCCGGTCAGGATGACCTCGGCCTCCTTCGTGACCTCGAGCACGGCCTGCGTGCTGGTGCCCGGCGGCGGCGCGATGGTGACCTGGAGGATCTTCTCGGAGCCCGCGTTGATGAACGCGGTCGGCAGGAGCGGGGCGAGGGCGCTGGTGAGGACGAACAGGACGAGCGAGGCGGCGACGATGCCGACCTCGGTCCAGCGGCTGCGCAGCGCGAACTTGATGGTGGGGGTGTAGGCCTTGATCCAGAAGCTGTTCTTGGGCTCGCCGTCCTCGTCGACGTTGCTCTTGACCTTGTCGATGAGCAGGTACGCGAGCACCGGCACGACCGTCAGGGCCACCACGAGCGAGGCGAGCAGCGCGAAGGTGACGGTGAGCGCGAACGGCAGGAAGAACTGGGAGACGAGGCCGCCGACGAAGCCGAGCGGCAGGAACACGCCGACCGTCGTGATCGTGGCCGCGGTGATCGCGCCCGCGACCTCCTTCGGGCCCTTCGATGGACGCCGTGCGCCGGTCCTCGCCCATCGCCCGGTGGCGGTAGATGTTCTCGAGGACGACGATCGCGTCGTCGACGACCCGCCCGACGGCGACCGCCAGGCCGCCCAGGGTCATGATGTTGAGCGTGATGCCGGTGAACTGCATGACCACGAGCGCCGCCAGGATCGAGAGCGGGATGCTGACCGCGGCGACGATCGTGCTGCGGATGCTGAACAGGAACAGGAAGATCGTCAGGATCGCGAACAGGGCGCCCAGGCCGCCCTCCTTGACGAGGCCGTCGCGGGACTCCTTGATGAACGTGGAGAGGTCCGAGACGACGGTGATGTCGACGGCGTCCGCGTACTGCTTGCCGAGCTCGTCGAGCTACGGCGGTCACCTCCTCGGCGACCTGGACCGTGTTCGCGTCGGAGGTCTTCGAGACGGAGAGCGAGAGGGACGGGCTGCCGTTCGTGCGCGCGTAGCCGGTGGTGGCGACGCCCTCGATGGTGACCGTGCCGACGTCGCCGATGGTGACCTGGGTCGGTTCGACCGGGGCCGCAGAAGCGGCAGGGGCGCTCGAGGGTGCGGCGCTCGAGGGTGCGGCGCCCGAGGGTGCGGCGCCCGAGCCGGGGGGGCCGCCCGCGCCAGCCGGCGCCTTCACGCCGACGACGAGGTTCTCGACCTCGGCGACGCTCTCGATGCGCCCGATCGTGGACACGGGGATCTTCGTGCCATCGGTCGTGATCTGGCCCGGACGGGAACGTGAGGTTGTTCGCCGCGAGAACGCCCGTGACCTGGCCGAGCGAGATGCCGTTGTCGGCCAGCTTGTCCAGGTCGAGCGTGACGGTGACCCGCTGCTCCTCGCCGCCGGTGAGGTCGACGCTGCCGACGCCCTCGATGCCGAGCAGCGCGGGGACGATCTCCTCGTTGGCGATGACGTGCGGCGTCGTGCGAGGCCGTCCTCGGAGGTGGCGGCGATCGAGGCGATGATCACCGGCGAGGCGTTGATGTTCAGCGCGGTGACGGTGGGCGAGACCGTCGGCGGCAGGCCCGCGTTCTGCAGGTTCTGCTCGATCGCTGCCCGGATCTCCTTCACGTCGGACCCGAACGAGAACTGGGCGACGACCAGGGAGAGCGAGTTGGCCGAGGTGGACTGGAGGCCCTCCAGGCGCGGCACGCCCGCGATGGCGCGCTCGATCGGCTTGGTCACCTGCTCGGCGACGTCCGCGGCACCGGTGCCGGGCAGCGGTGCGATGACGGTGACGACCGGGAACTCGATGTCGGGCAGCAGCTCCTGCTTGAGATTGCCCCAGGCGAGGAGACCGGCGATGAACAGGGCGCCCGCCAGCAGGAGCGTGACGCTCCGCTTGGCGACGGCGAACTCGACGAGGCGGCTCATGCAGGATCCTTTCGCGGGGTGGCGCGGCGTGGCGGGACGGGGACTGGGCGGCATCAGCGGGCACGACGCGGATGGCGGCCCGGCCCAGCGCGCCGAGGGCGCGGCGGACGAGGTCAAGCTCCTCGTCGTCGAGGACTGCGACCAGGTCGCGCATCTGGCGGGCGTTGAGCTCGCGGAAGTGGTCGATGAACCCGCGGCCAACGGGCGTCAGGCCGACCACCACCTGGCGTCGGTCGGCAGGGTCGTCGTGGCGGGTGGCGAGCCCGTGGTCCACGATCCGGTCGACGAGGCCGCTCACGGTGGACAGCGACACGCCCAGGCGGGTGACGAGCTCCGACATGTGCAGCTCGCCGGCGGCGCCGAGCAGGTACAGGACCTTCGCCTGGGGCATCGTGATGTCGATCTCCAGGAACTCCGGGGCATGGCCCTCGGACAGGCGCTGCATCAGGAGCTCATGGCCGGCGATGACCTCGTCGATCGCGCCGGCCCGGGTTGCAGGGGTGATGGGGATACTCCTTCGGTGTTGGCAAATGCTTCGCTTGCACCGAACCATTCGGGCGAGACTATAGAACGGATTGCCCGGCCGCGAGTCCGGATGCAGGTACGATCGCCCGGCCGGCCGCCACGTCCGGATCCACGCCCGGAGTTCGACCGTTGATGCCCTGCACCCAGATCCTCGCCAGCCCGGCTGCAGCCACGTGACCCCCCACGTCAGCGCGCCCGCTGCGCGCCGGTTCCTCGCCCGCCGCCACCTCCTGGCGCCGCCGCGCTCGCTGCCGGCGGAGCCCGCCTCGGTCATGCGCGTGGTCGACCGGGTGGGCTCGCTCCAGTTCGACCCGCTCGAGGTGGCCGGGCGCAACCACGACCTCGTGCTGCTCGCCCGGATCGCGGGCTACCGGCGTTCCTGGACCGACGAGCTGCTCTACCGCGACCGCGTCCTGTACGAGACGTACAACAAGATGTTCTCGCTGGTGCCCACGGCGGAGCTGCCGTGGTACCGGATCACCTGGGATCGCTCGCACGAGCGCCATCGCGGCGGCGCCTTCGACGACCACGCGCCGCTGGTGGAGGAGCTGGTGGCGCGGATCCGGGCGGAGGGGCCGCTGTCATCGCTCGACTGGGAGTCGCGTGCCGCCATCGACTGGTACTGGCGGCCGACCAACCAGGTTCGCGCGATCCTCGAGGCGCTGGCGGAGGCCGGTGTCCTGGCGATCGCGCGCCGCGAGGGCAACCGCCGCTACTACGACCTGGTCGAGCGGCTGTTCCCTTCGTCCCTGCTCGCGCAGCGCCCGCCCGAGCGCGAGCAGCTGCGCCACAAGCTCCTGTCCCGGTTTCGGGGTAATGGACTGCTGGGCGAGACGGGGGAGTACACGCTCTGGGCGGGCTTGGGGCTGGCGGCCGAGCGGAACTCGCTGCGCGACGAGCTGCTGGACCTCGGGGCGATCGCGGCGGTGCGCGTGGAGGGGCTCAAGGGCCGCCGGTTCGTTCTGGCCGGGGAGCTGCGGGTGGCTTGAGGCGGCGGCGGCCGAGGTGGGAGCCGGGGTTGATGTCGCGGCGCCCGGCGTCGCGTTCCTGGCGCCGCTGGACCCGCTGGCCTGGGACCGCGACCTGCTGCGCGCGCCTGTACGACTTCGACTACCGCTGGGAGGTCTACGTCCCCGCAGGCGAAGCGCCGGTGGGGCTACTACGTGCTGCCGCTCCTGTACGGCGACCGGTTCGTCGGCCGCATCGAGCCGCGCATCGACCGGAAGGCGAAGACCCTCCGCGTGATCGACCTGTGGTGGGAGGAGGGCTTCGACCCGCTCTCGGAGGCGAACGAAGGGTTCGTCGACGCCCTGGTCGACGCGCTGCGGGCGCACATGGCGTTCGCGGATCTCACGAAGCTGGCGATGCCGAGGACGGCGCGCCACCGCGCACTTGCGGCAGCGGTGAGGGCGCGCCTGTAGGAGTAGTGTTCCGGCAGAGGGGGACTCCAGATGCTCAAACTCGTGCTTGCACTCACTTCGCTGGCCGCCGCCCTGGCAGTCGCCGGGTGCACGGCGAGGGAGGGGACGCTGATCGTGAAGAACCGGACGACCGAACCTCTGGTCCTGCATCAGGCCTCGGGTTCGACCCTCGTGGTCGACGCGTGCACCGAGCGCACCGTCACCTCGCGCAGCGGCATCTGGAGCGCGAACGACAGCGGCGACCTGCCCCGCGAGTGGGATCGATCTGACGTTGACGTCTACCGCATCCCGCTCCAGGCCGACTGGCTGAAGATGCCGATGGAGTACGGCGTGGTGAACGCCACGCTCCTTGTGACCGAGGAGGGGATCGGCGTCGACCAGGAGGGCTACACGCCCCGCGCGGTGGCTGGGGGTGGGCCATTCCCCGTGGATCCCGGCCGCGAGACCTGTGCAGGAGTGCCTCCGGCAATGCCCGGCGGCTGGCCAGGTTCGACGGTCGATACGGAGCCCCCAAGTTCGGAAGCGAGGGCGCTCGATCCCGTGACCACGGAGGCATGGACCAGCATCGCCTGTACCGCCAGGGACGACAGCGAGGTCGCCACCATGCACCTGTGGCGCCGGTTCCGCTCGCAGCCCACCGATCGGTGGGGGCCGTGGACAGCGAACGGGGTCCAGCCGACGTGCCCGTTCGTGATCTGGCTCGACGCTGGCGTCGGCCACTACGAGTTCGCGACCGTGGCCGGCGACCGGGCTGGCAACAGGGAGACGCTGCCCGAGGTGGGCGATGCCGCCATCCAGCGCCTGCCAGACCCCGATCCGTTACCGAGCCCGTCCTCCTGACTCGGGTGGGGGTCAGCGGCCACGTCGACGTGCGTGCGATTGGCAGGAAACCGGAGGTTCGCGCCAATCGCGTGCGGGGACGTCGCCCGGGTGACTCTGAGGTGGATCATCGTGCGGGTTCAGGGCACGGCCGGGCCGAATCCCTGGAGGATCAGCCGCCCGCCTGCGTCCGCCCGATCATGCCCGCGGCGACCGTCTTGTTCGAGGCCTCGTCGACCAGGATGAACGAGCCCGTCTGGCGGTTCGACTGGTAGGGGTCCACGAACAGCGGCTGGGTCACGCGCATCTTGATGCGGCCGATCTCGTTGAGCGACAGCTCCGTCGCGGTCTCGTCCCGGTGCAGCGTGTTCACGTCAATCCGGTAGTCGAGTTCCTTGACCATCGCGCGGGCCCAGCGGGTCGTGTGCTTGATCGCGTACTTCCTGCCTGCCGCCAGCGTGGCACTCTCGTCCATCCAGCAGACCTGCCCGTCGATGTCCTGGGACACAGTGGGCATGTTGTGCGGGCGGCAGAGCATGTCGCCTCGGCTGATGTCGAGCTCGTCGGCAAGCGTGATGGTCACCGCCATCGGTGCGTACGCCTCCTCCACCTCGCCGTCGGCGGTGTGGATCGACGCGATCGTGCTCTCCAGGCCCGAGGGCAGCGCCACGACCCGGTCGCCCGGCTTGAGCACACCGGAGGCCACCGTGCCGGCGTACCCGCGGTAGTCGATGACGTCGTAGGACTGCGGCCGGACCACGTACTGGACCGGGAAGCGGACGTCCACGAAGTTGCGGTCCGACGCGACGTGCAGGCGCTCGAGGTGTGACAGCAGCGTGGTGCCGTCGTACCAGGGCATGTTGTCGGAGCGCGTGACGACGTTGTCGCCCTTGAGCGCGGACACCGGGATGAAGCTCAGGTCGCGGACGCGGAGGCGCGTCGCGAACTCGCCGAACTCGGCCGAGATCGCGTCGAAGACGGCCTCCTGGTAGTCCACCAGGTCCATCTTGTTGACGCAGACCACCACGTGGGGCACGCCTAGGAGCGTCGCCAGGAACGCGTGGCGGCGGCTCTGCTCGGTGATGCCCTTGCGGGCATCAAGGAGGATGAGCGCGACGTCCGCGGTGGAGGCGCCGGTCACCATGTTCCGCGTGTACTGGGTGTGCCCGGGGGTGTCGGCGATGATGAACTTGCGCTTCGGCGTGGCGAAGTAGCGATAGGCGACGTCGATCGTGATGCCCTGCTCGCGCTCGGCGCGCAGGCCGTCGGTCAGGAGCGCCAGGTCCGTGTAGTCGTTGCCGCGGTCCCTCGACACGCGCTCGACGGCCTCGAGCTGGTCGGAGAAGAGGGACTTGCTGTCGTACAGCAGGCGCCCGATCAGGGTCGACTTGCCATCGTCGACGGAGCCGGCGGTGGCGAAGCGGAGGAGGTCCGACATCTAGAAGTACCCCTCCTTCTTGCGGTCTTCCATGGAGGTCTCGCTGGTCTTGTCATCGCCGCGGGTTGCACCGCGCTCGGTGATCCTGACCGTCGCGATCTCGTCCACGATCTTGTCGATCGTATCGGCATCGGACACGACCGCCGCCGTCAGGTTCGCGTCGCCCACGGTGCGGTAGCGGCACACGACGCGCCGGGCCTCCTGACCCTCGCGCAGGGGCGTGAACTCGTTGACCGCATAGAGCATCCCGTCCCGCTCGGCCACCTCGCGCTCCTTGGCGAAGTAGAGGTCGGGGATCTCGACCTGCTCCTCGCGGATGTAGGTCCAGATGTCGAGCTCGGTCCAGTTCGAGAGCGGGAACACGCGGATCGACTGGCCCATGTGGACCCGGCCGTTGTAGAGGTTCCACAGCTCGGGCCGCTGGTTCTTGGGATCCCACTGGCCGAACTCGTCGCGGAACGAGAACACCCGCTCCTTGGCGCGCGCCTTCTCCTCGTCGCGCCGGCCGCCGCCGAAGCAGGCGTCGAACTTGTGGCGCTCGATCGCGTCGAGCAGCACTGGGGTCTGGATGCGGTTGCGCGAGCCGTTGGGCTCCTCGCGCACGAGGCCGCGCTCGATGGCCTCGGGGACCGATGCGACCACCAGGGTCAGGCCCAGCTTCTCGATCCAGCGGTCGCGGAAGGCGAGGATGTCGGGGAAGTTGAGGCCCGTGTCCACGTGCATCACGGGGAAGGGGATCCGCGCGGGATGGAAGGCCTTGCGCGCGATGTGCAGCATCACGATCGAGTCCTTGCCGCCCGAGAAGAGCAGGCAGGGCCGCTGCATCTCGGCGGCGACCTCGCGGAAGATGTGGATGCTCTCCGCCTCCAGGGCGCGGAGCTGCGACATGGTCAGGGCGGGAGTGCTCACGGCTGGGCTCCTGGCTCGTCCCCGGCACCCGCCTCCGCCAGCAGGCGGTGCAGGTGCTCGACGAGCACGGGGTGGCAGACCGCGAGGTCGGGCGACCAGGGGTCCGGCTGGTTGTAGACGAGGGGCGACCCGTCGATGCGGGTCGCGACGAGGCCGGCGGCGGTTGCGACGGCGACAGGCGCTGCCGAGTCCCACTCATACTGGCCGCCGGCATGGACGTAGGCGTCGGCGGTGCCGTCGAGGACGGCCATGACCTTCACGCCGTTGGAGCCCATCGGCACGAGCTCCACGTCCGGCCGCTCGCCGAGCCGCGCAGCCACCGCGGGCGGCCGGGTCCGCGAGACGGCGAGCCGGAGAGGACGTCGCCCGTCGAGGACCTCCCGCAGGGACTCGACCGCCACGACCGGCGGTGCATCGGTGCGGCGTACGAGGCCCCGGGCCGGCAGGCCCACCGCTGCGGCCACGAGGCCGCGGCCGCGAGCCCAGAGCGCGACGTGGACCGCGAAGTCGTCCCGCCAGCAGGCGCTGTCGCCGACGCGCTCCGAGAACTCGCGGGTGCCGTCGAGCGGGTCGATGATCCAGACACGCTCGGCCGCCAGGCGGCGCGGATCGTCCTTCGCCTCCTCTGAGAGCACGGCGTCGGAGGGGCGGGCGCGCGCGAGGAGACCAGCGAGGCAGGCCTGCGCGGCCGCGTCGCCAGAATCCCTGAGGGTGAGCCGGTCGGCATCGAAGGTGCCGGCGTCGACGCTCGCGCGCAACTCGAGGAGCACCGCGCCCGCCGCTGTGGCCAGGGCCGCCGCGAGTGCCGCGTCGTCGGCCGGGAGGTCCGGTCCGAGAACGGGCGGGGCGACGGTCGGGCTGGTGGAGCGGTCTGACATGCGGGTCCTTGCTGCGGGATCGAGCGCGCGCACACGCTGGGGCGGATCGTGTCGCATCCCGCGACCTTGTCGTCCCGGCAGGTTGCGACGTTATCATCGCCGCATGCTTCGCACCCTGCCGGGACGCCACGGACGACGCGCGCGCCAGTGGAGATAGACGTCCCGCTCGCCATCGCCGGGCTGCTGGTGGGCACCATCGTGGGCCTGACGGGCATGGGCGGTGGCGCCCTCATGACCCCGATGCTGGTGTTCTTCTTCGGCGTCAACCCGCTGACCGCGATCTCGTCCGACATCGTCGTCAGCCTGCTCATGAAGCCGGCGGGCGCGTTCGTCCACCTCCGGCGCGGGACCGTCAACCTCTCGCTGGTGGCCTGGCTCTGCGTGGGATCGATGCCGGCGGCGTTCCTCGGCGCGTGGGTCGTCAGCCAGGTGCCCGAGGGCGTGGACATCGAGTCTCTGCTCAGGGGCATCCTGGGCGTCGCACTGCTGGTCGCCGCGAGTGGCCTTGTTGCCCGGGCCATGATCCAGATGTACCGCAACAACCTTCCGTTGGGCGAGGGCGTGGTGCGGATGACGAAGCCGGTCGTGGTCGTGAAGCCCATCCCGACCGTGATCCTGGGGGCGGTCGCAGGGTTCATGGTCGGGATGACCTCGGTGGGTGCCGGATCGGTCATCATCGTGGCGCTGCTGATGATGTATCCGGCCCTCAAGGCCTCCCAGCTGGTCGGCACCGATCTCGCACAGGCGATCCCGCTGGTGGCTGCGGCAGCCCTGGGCCACCTGATGTTCGGCGACTTCTCGGTCAACGTCGCCGCCTCGCTCCTGCTGGGTGCCGTGCCCGGGGCCTGGTTCGGGGCCCAGATCTCCAGCAGGGCACCGGGCGGCATCATCCGGCGGGCGCTCGCCATCCTGCTGCTCGCGTCGGGCCTCAAGCTGCTGGATGCACCGAACGAGTGGGTGCTGGCGGCGGTGGCCATGGCGCTGGTCGGTGGCAGCATGCTGTGGATCGTGATCCGCCGCTTCACGAGGGAGCTGGCCAGGGCGGGTGGCATCCGCCGGACCGGGACCGAGGCCGGGGCCGCTGACCCGTTGCCGCCGTCAGCTGGGCTCGTGCTCGCGCCGGAGCCGGTTCCGGTCGACGTGGAGGAGCCGCGGTGAGCATGGGCGACGAGCTGGAACCTGGCGAAGGGACGCCAGAGTTCACCGGAGCCGGGGCTGCCGCGCCGGACGCGGACCCCGCACAGGGCGCTTCGCCGGACGCGGACCCCGTGTTCGCGGACGCCGCGGAGGTCGATCCCGCCGCGGAGGTCGACCTTGCGGCCCTCGCCAGCCGACCCCACCGGGTCCTCGGCGACGCAGGCCTGGACCTGCTCGAACTGGCACTCGGTGGCGGGCTGCCCGCCGCAGCAGCGCGGCCCTGGCGCCCGGGCGAGGTCCTCACCGACACCGAGAACACACCCCTGGCCGCCGTGGCGGCGGACGGGACGCTGCGCACGGTCCGTCCGTTTGCCGAGGCCCCCGGCCCCCACTGGGCGCCCGAGCATCGCATCAGCGCGGACGCCCTCCGCGGCACGGATCGCGACCTGTGGACCGCCCTCGTGGTGGACGGGCTGCCGACCCGCGGCGATCAGCAGCGGGTGGAGCAGCGGGCAGGCGGCGGAGGACGGGTACGGCTGCTGGTGCTGGTCTCGCGCTCCATATCCGCTGGCATCCCGGGACCGGCCGCCGTCACCAGTGCGTGGCTGGTGGTGGCGGCGCTTGCCCGGATCGACCTCGTGGTGGTGCCGTGGCCTGCCGACGCAGGCCTCGACCGCGCTCGTGTGGCGGCAGCCTACGGAGCAGGCGGGGTCGTGGAGATCGCCGCCGAGCGTTCCCCTGAGGAAGCGGCCCGCCTCGCCGCGCTCGACACGCTGGTGGAGCGCGAGATCCAGGCGCTCTACCCGCCCATCTCCGCCCGGGCGCTCCTGCGATTGCGCACGGGTGGACGACAGGCTGGTGTCGTGGTGTTCTTCACCGGCCTGTCCGGCTCGGGCAAGTCCACGATCGCCAAGGCGTTCGCCGCGGACATGGAGGCCTCCGGGCGGACGGTCACCCTGCTCGACGGGGACGAGGTGCGCCACCATCTCTCGCGAGGTCTCGGCTTCGATGCCGAGTCCCGCGCCATCAACATCGACCGGATCGCGTACGTCGCCTCGCTCGTGGCCCACCACGGTGGCCTCGCCGTCGCCGCGCCGATCGCACCGTTCGACGCCGGACGCAAGGCTGCCCGAGCCATGGCCGAGGCGGAGGGCGGCCGCTTCCTCCTCGTCCACGTCAGCACCCCGCTCGAGGTTTGCGAGGCGCGGGACCGGAAGGGCCTCTACGCCAAAGCCCGGGCCGGCCAGATCCCGGAGTTCACCGGCATCAGCTCACCCTACGAGCCGCCGGATGACGCGGAACTCGTGATCGACACGACGGTCACCAGCGTCGACGATGCCGTCGGACGGATCCGAGAGCGGCTCGCTGCCGCGTCGGGCGCCTGACCGGACTCCCGCTAACCCCGGCGCCGAATGCGCCGGCCGACGGACCGCCGGGCGCGCGCGGCGAGGACACGGGCGAGCTGCAGGCTCGAGAGCGAGGCCACCGGGCGCGCCCCGCCGGAGTCGGTCACCCTGGGATCGGCGAGATTGCCGGCCAGGACGGCCCCCATCGCCATCCAGGCTGCGATCTCCGGCGAGACCCGGACCTCGGGGAGGCGGTCGCCGTCCAGCCTGCTGCGTGGCACGACCGTGAGGATCTCGAGGTCGCCGATCACCCTCGCGCCCGATGCGGCGATCCCCGCCACGACATCGCGGGCGACCTCGCCCGCGCGATCGAGCGCCCATTGGGGTGTCTCGATCCGGGCCTCACCCGGGTCCGGCGTCCTTCGCTTGAGATACGGGGCCAGGTGCGTGCGCGCCGCCCGCTCGAAGGCAGCGCTGGTCAGGCCCTCGGCCTCGAACCGGGCGGCCAAGGCCTGCATCGCGGCGATCTCCTCGCGCGTCAGCGACCTGTTGGCCAGCGATCCGTCCGGGACGAGGGTTCCCGATCGCAGGCCGAGCAGCGCTTCGAACACGCGGAACAGCCGGTCATGATCCCGTTCGTCGACAACGACTGCGGATAGCCTGTCCATGCCAACCGCGGATCCCCAGCGTTCGATGAGCCTGTCGTGGCGCTGGCGGTGCCAGAACCCCCGCGCAACCCGGTCGTCGGGGTGGTTGAACAGGATGTCCAGCCAGTCGTCGAACGGCAGCCGCAGGCCGCCCTGCGCTTTCTGCTGCCACTCGGAAGCGAGCATGCGGCCGAGCGGGCGCAGTGTGACCACCACGTGGAGACGCTCGCGGTCGAGGTCGTTGACGACGCGTCTGATGGCTGCATCCGAGGCGTACGAGAACCCCTCACTGCTGATCATGATCCTGGCCTGGGGATCACGGTTGATGTCGGCGACGAACGCCTTCCACTCCCCGATGCGCGGCGGCACCGATGCGCCCGGGGGCTTCCGGCCAGTCACGGCGAACATCGGGCGGACGGTGTGGCGGCTCGTGCCTGGATAGCGGACGCCTTGCGCGGGGAGCGTGTCCCGCGCGGCCCAGAACGCGCCCTGGAGCGCGGTGGTGCCGGTCTTAGGCGGACCGATGTGCAGTACGCGCGTCCCGGCAGGGACGAGGAGGTCGTCGATGGAGCCTGCGGGCGACATGCGCCGCTACTCCCCGGACCGCCGGCGCACCCGGCCGACCACGCTGCCAAGACCGCTGGCGATGAGCGCGCCACTCCGGCGAACCACCACGTAGAGCAGCTGCGAGGTCGAGACACGAGCGACCTCGATCGGCTCCACCCAGACGCCTCCCGCGCGGTCGTCATGCGCGGCACCGCTGGCAATGAGCATGCCCAGCGCCATCTCCGCGGCAACCCGGGGTGGAACCAGCACGGCCTCGGGAGCGCTGCCGGGATCCGACCGGGATGCAAGGGGGGCGTGCAGCGACGAGATGTCGCCCACGATCCGGATCCCCTGCGCCTCGATGGCCGGCACGATGGTGCGGTCCCGATCACAGGCGGCATCGAGTGCCCATTGTGGGGTCTCGATCCTCGCCTCTGACGGGTCCGGCACGCGCTGCTTCATGTGGATCGCCGAGCCGAAGCGCATCGTCTTGGCGTGCACGGCACGGCTGATCCCGGCCTGCTTGGCGGCCACGTTGAAGGCGCGGACCGCCTCCACCTCGCTCACCGTCATCGACCGGTTGGAGAGGTCGCGGTCCGGAGCCAGCGTGCCCTCCCGCAGCCCGAGGAGGCCCTCGAAGACGCGGAGGAGCCTGCCGTGGTCGCACTCGTCCACCATGACAGCCGTGACCCGGTCGCGCCCCATCACCGCCACCCAGCGCGCGACCAGCGCGTCGTGCTGGTGCACCGCCCAGAACGAGGTTGCCGCCCGCGTCTCCTTGGCACCGAAGACCTGGCGCAGCCAGTCCTCGTACGCGGGCATCGCCCCGGCCTGCACACCTCCCCCACAATATCTTCCCAGAAGCGGATGTTCGGCGGTGTGTCCCGGGAGGTGGGGGCCGACCGGCCCGTCACGGCTCCCACTGCACTCGCCGGATTGCGGGTCCTGCCGACATGGCGCACGCCCTGCTCGAGCATCGCCGGCCTGGCGGAGAACAGGGCGGCCTGCAGCGACGTGGTGCCGGTCTTGTGCGGGCCGATGTGCAGCAAGCGCGTCCCTTCCGGCAGCAGCAAGCCGGCATGATCGGTGCGGGGTTCGGTCACGCGCGCGCTCTCCATCGTCGGCCCGGAGGTCCGGGCGGGCACAGGATACCGCCACCACAGCCGGTGCTAGAGTCGCCGGCATGACCATCGACGTGAGGGTCGCCGACCCGTCCGAGTACGCATCCGCCATCGACACGATCAGCACGGCATTCGTGGAGCGCCCCGACATCGAGAAGGTGGCAGCCGTCTTCCGGCGCACCTGGGAGGACGGCCGGCTCATCGCCGCGTTCGACGGCGAGCAGGCGGTCGGCACGTTCCGAACCTTCACCACGGAGCTGACCGTGCCCGGCCTCGCGGTCGTGCCGGCGGCCGCCATCTCGGCCGTGGGCGTGAAGCCCACCCACCGGCGCCAGGGGATCCTTGCCCGGATGGCGGCCGCGGCGCACGCGGACATCGTCGCCCGCGGCGAGGTGGCCGCGGTCCTGTACGCGTCGGAGTACCCCATCTACGGCCGCTTCGGCTACGGCCCCGCGACGCTCTGGGCCGATTGGGTCGTCAATGCCAGCCTGGCTGCCTTCCGGGATCCGGTCCCGGGCGGTGTTGAGCTGGTCACGCCTGATGCTGCCGCCGTCGAGATCGTGCGCGGGATCCACGAGCGGGCCCGTCGCGCACGCTCCGGCGAGATCAGGCGACGCGACGCCGGCTGGCCGTTCCGGCTGGGTCTCGAGGAGGAGCCGTGGGGCGAGACCTGGAAGGGCTTCCTGCTGATCCGGCGCGACGCGGCCGGCGTCGCCGACGGGTATGCGCGCTACACGGGCAAAGAGAAGTGGGAGCACCACCTGCCCGCCAACGGCATCGAGGTCCAGGAGCTCGTCGCCGCCTCCGGCCACGCCTACCGCGCGCTGTGGGCCTTCCTGCTCGCCATCGACCTGGTCACCGAGGTTCGCGCCGGGGGACTCCGGGTCGACGAGCGGCTGCCATGGCTGCTGCGCAATGCACGTGCCGCCCGCAGCGAGGGCCCCGGCGACGCGATCTGGGTCCGGCTGTTCGACGTGCCACGCGCCCTCGAGGCACGCGGCTACGAGCGGGCCGACAGCCTGGTGCTCGAGGTGGTCGATGACGACGCGTTCGGCGGACGGCGCCGTTACCTGCTGGACGCGTCCGAGCGAGGGGGCCCGCTGCACGCCCAGTGACCGGCAGGCGGACCTCACGCTGCCGGTGGCGGCGCTCGGGTCGGCGTACCTGGGCGGGACGCGCCTGCGCGACGCGGTCCTCGGGACGGGCTTCGATGAGCACCGCAATGGGGCGCTCGCCCGGGCCGATGCGCTCTTCCGGACCGCGAACACGCCCCACTGCTCGACGTTCTTCTAGCCTGCCTCCTCCGACGGCCAACGCGGCCTCCGCCTGCTCCCCGCCGATGACCGGGGCACGGTGCTTGTGCTCCCACCGGAAGACCACGAGCATCAGGTAGCCGACCGGGATCGGCAGGAACCACGACACGCCGCGCATCAGCATCACGCCGGCCGCGATGGTGTCGTCCAGCGCCGGATCGGCGACGATGCGCGTGAAGAACGAGATGTAGAGCAACTCGGGAGCCCGGCGCCGCCGGGCGCGATTGGCAGGAGGCTGATCACCATCACCGCCGCGTACACACCGAGGATCACGTCCGGCGGCAGGATGTCGGCCGTGATCCCGACGGCGCGCATGGCGGCCACGAGCAGGACGTAGCCGGCCGTGCGGGCGATGGCCTGGGTGACCGTGATCGGCAGAGCACGTGCCGCGAGCAGCACGCCCGCGGTGTCACGGAAGTCGAGCACGCGTGGAGTGAGATCAGCTGGCCCACGCTTGCGCATCCGGTGCATCACGGCTCCCGATGCCCGGGTCGCGAAGGCGCCGACGCGCCGTGCGAACCTCTCGGATCGCAGGATCCAGACCAGGACGGTGATGCCAAGAGCCACCGGGACCAGGAGCAGGATCGTGATCAGGAGCCCATTGCCCATGAACGTGCCGGCGATGGTCAGGAGGAGGATCCACAGGGCGGGCATGAGGAGTTTGGACGCCTGGGTGGCCAGGCCCAGGAGCGTCAAGCCCAGTACCACCGCCTGGGCCGAGAACGCCCAGCGCCGGAACATCACGTAGCCCACTCCGGCCTTGACCGCCCCCGTGAGCGTGGAGCCAACTGCCGCCTGGACGAGGAACGCGCCTGTCGCTCGGAAGGAGCCGAGCCCCCGGAAGAAGACCTTCTGCGCCCAGCCCTCCGCGTACCAGCCGAGGATGCCGACGGCCAGCACGATGAGCATCCACTCCGCGGGCACCCCTCGGAAGGCTTCCAGCATCGCCTGGTAGTCCACGACCGACGGCAGCAGGACGCCGAAGATCAGCCACATGTAGAGCACGAGGCCGATGCCGCCGAGGATCGACTTCGTGCGGGCCTTGGGGTTGCGGCTGGGGAGGTCGTCCTGGATGGGAGGCGTGCCCTCGAGGGCCGGGTCGGCCGTACGGCCAGGCTCGGCGGGGGTGCCGTCGGTCATGCGGCTGTGCCTCCGCGGCCCCGGTCCAGCGGCTCGAGAAGGCGCTGCTCGTCCTCACGAGCCACCACGAGCTGGTAGGCACTCGCGACTCCGCCCAGGGCGAGCCACGCGAGAAGCGCGAGCGGGCGGTCGCGGAGCGCACCAGGGCTCCGCCCTGGAGGTCGGCGAGACCCACGCTGCCGATGATGATGAGGGCTCCGACGATCGCGTAGCCGACGCCTCCAAAGCCGGTCAGGACGGCGACGAGGAGGATCGGAACGCGCAGGAGGACTGCGCCGGCGACGAATACCGCCGCCAGCCCCAGACCGGCGGCCGCGGTGAGCAGGCCAGGTTCGACGCCCAGCATCAGCAGGACCCCGCTCCCGATCGCATACCCGACGCCCCCGCTCAGGACGATGACCGCCGCCCAGTAGAAGGCGCCCGCCAGCAGGCCCAGCACGACTGCGCCCGCGATACCGGCGATCCAGCCCGCGATGCTGGCCAGGAAGCCCTCGCCGAGGAGTGCCGCTGCGAGGTCCGCGCAGGCGAGGAACCCGATGATGGCGCCCCAGAGCGCGAGCAGGATCCAGAAGAACCGCACGCCGAAGAGGGCCAGCAGGGAGCCTGCGCCGATGCCGATCAGGCCGACCGCCAGGGCTTCTGCGTCCACGTCCCCTCCAGTGGCACCGGTCCGAGCGGAGGTGCTGTCGCGATGGTACGGCGATCCGGCCATCAAGAGGTCGCGGAGGCGGCACCCCCTTGTGGCACAGCGGGCACGTTGACGGATCGGCCGGTAATTCCGATAATTCTGCTAGGGATTAGCTCGCGGCCCACGTCCCCCTCGAGTCGCGGCGGTCCCGCTCGACCAGCGACCAGCCAACGGGGGCCTCCCGGCCGTCCATGGAGCAACGATGACCTCGACCCGCGACCTCGTCCAGGACGAACGCGACCAGTACGCCTTCCACGACGACATCGTCTATCTCGCCGAGACCAAGCGCGGCCTGACCCGCGAGACGGTCGAGGAGATCAGCCGCTTCAAGAACGAGCCGGACTGGATGCTCCAGTTCCGGCTGCGGGCCTACGACCACTTCATCAAGCGCGCCATGCCCGAGTGGGGCGGCGACCTCGGCACGATCGACTTCGGCAAGATCGTCTACTACCGCAAGCCGTCCGAGCGCGAGGAGAAGTCGTGGGACGACGTCCCCGAGCAGATCAAGCAGACGTTCGAGAAGCTGGGCATCCCGGAGGCCGAGCGCAAGTTCCTGGCGGGCGTCGGCGCCCAGTACGACTCCGAGGTGGTCTACCACTCCGTGCGTGAGGAGCTCACCAAGATCGGCGTGGTCTTCATGGGCACCGACCAGGCGATGAAGGAACACCCGGAGATCTTCCGCAAGTACTTCGGCACCGTCGTCCCGCCCGAGGACAACAAGTTCGCCGCGCTCAACAGCGCTGTCTGGTCCGGCGGCTCGTTCGTCTACGTGCCCAAGGGCGTGGAGGTCCCGCTCCCGCTCCAGGCGTACTTCCGCATCAACGGCGAGAACACCGGCCAGTTCGAGCGGACGCTGATCGTGGTGGACGAGGGCGCCAAGGTCCACTACATCGAGGGCTGCACCGCGCCGATCTACGCGACCGACTCGCTGCACGCGGCGGTGGTCGAGGTGATCGCGCTGCCCGGGTCCAAGGTCCGCTACACGACCATCCAGAACTGGTCGAACGACGTCTACAACCTTGTGACCAAGCGCGCCCATGCGCACGCCCGGTCCACGGTGGAATGGGTGGACGCGAATACGGGCTCCCGGCTCACGATGAAGTACCCGGCGATCTACCTGGTGGGTGAGGGCGCCACCGCCGAGGTGATCTCGGTCGCCGTGGCGGGTCGCGGCCAGCACCAGGACACCGGCGCCAAGGCCGTCCACCTGGCATCGAACACCACGTCACGCATCGTGTCCAAGTCCGTGTCCAAGGACGGCGGGCGCGCCACGTACCGGGGACAGTTGAAGGTTGCGCCGGGCGCCACCGGTGTCACGGCATCCGTGCGCTGCGATGCCCTGATGCTCGACGACCAGAGCCGCAGTGACACGTACCCGTACATCGACATCCAGGAAGACGACACGACGATGACCCACGAGGCCACCGTCGGGAAGGTCTCCGCGGACCAGGTGTTCTACCTGATGGCCCGGGGTCTCACCGAGAACGAGGCGACCAACCTCATCGTGCAGGGCTTCCTCGAGGTGTTCACCAAGGAGCTCCCGATGGAGTACGCCATCGAGTTCAACCGGCTCGTCAAGCTGGAGATGGAAGGGTCGCTCGGGTGACGGAGACCGTCGAAGCATCAGCACCGGCGCCGCGCGTCGCTCGGGCCCCGCGTCGCGGACCCGCGGACCTCCCCTTCACCTTCGTTGACGCGGCGCTCATCGAGCGCATCGTCGACGAGCGCGCCGAGCCCGCATGGCTCCGCGAGCAGCGGCTCGCCGCGCTGGCCCGCTTCGAGGCCCTGCCCACCGAGGCGAACCGGCTCTACACGCCGTACGTGGACCTGCGCGCAGCGAACCTCGATGGCGCGGCCCCGTACGTGTCCGTGCCCGCTCGTCGCGCCGCCGCCGGCACTCTGCCCGAAGGCATCGGAGGCCTGATCGAGCTGCATGAGGACGGCGTGGCCGGGCTCGCGCTCGACCCGAAGCTGGCCGCTGCCGGGGTCCGCCTGCAGGCCCTGGGCGACCTCGTCGCCTCCGATGACGCGCTTGCGAGGGAGCTGCTCACCGGTGGGCCGATCCCCGTGGAGGAGCGTTTCGCCGAGCTCTCGTGCGCGGCCTGGACACAGGGGATCCTGCTCCACGTGCCGGACGGCGTGGTGATCGAGGCACCGATCGTGCTCCGCTGGGCGCTCGGTGCGCCCCGGTCGCTGATCGCGCGGACGCTGATCGTGCTCGGCGATGGCGCCGAGGCATCGGTGGTCGAGGAGCTCGTCGCCTCGGACGCCGCAGTGGCGGGGCAGCAGGCGCTGTTCTCCGGCACCACGGAGGTCCGCCTCGGCGCCCACGCCCGTCTCGGCATGGCCAGCCTCCAGGAGCTGGGCCCCGATCACATCGTGTTCCAGCAGCGGCGTGCCGACATCGGCGAGGCCGCGGACCTGCGCTGGGCGCTGGCCCAGCTGGGCGGGCGCCTCGTGCGCAGCCGCGTGGACAACGTGCTCGCCGGAGACCGCAGCCAGGTGGAGCAGACCGAGATCGTGTTCGGGTCGGGGGACCAGCTGCACGACCTGACCTCGTACACCCGCCACATCGGCCGGGACACGTCGGGCCAGCTGCTCTCGAAGGGCGTGCTGCTCGACAGGGCCCGCACGTACATGAAGGGCCTGATCTCGATCGAGAAGACCGCGATCGGCACCGACAGCTACCTGGGCGAGTTCGGGATGAACCTGTCCAAGGCGGCACGATCCGTGGCGATCCCCAGCCTTGAGATCGACCAGCCTGACTGCCGGCGTGCCATGCACAGCAGCTCCGTGGGCCCCATCGACGAGACCCAGCTCTTCTACCTGGAGAGCCGCGGGATCCCGCCCGACGATGCCCGCAAGTTCATCGTGCTCGGGTTCCTGGAGCCGGTCGTCGCCCGGGTCCCCCTCGAGGAGGCGCAGGATCGCCTGCGCGACGCGCTGGAGGCCAAGTGGGCCTCCGGGCTCGTCGCGGGCACCGCGACCGCCGCCTGAACGCCCCGTACCACCGATTGGGAGCACAGCCGTGAGCCGCCGCATCGACCTGCTCGGCGTCGAGGACCTGCCCGAGGGCGAGATGCAGATGGTCTGGGTCGACGGTTCGGACGCGGTGCTCGTGGTGCACGTGAGCGGTGAGTTCCACGCACTCCAGGGCACCTGCTCGCACGAGTACTTCGAGCTTGACCGGGGGTTCCTCACGGCCGGCACGCTGACGTGCCCGCTCCACATGTCCCGCTTCGACCTGGACGACGGCGTGCCGCTCGATGAGCCTGCCGAGAGCCCCCTCGCCGTGTACGACGTCGAGATCGTCGACGGCCGGGTGACGATCGAGGTGCCCGATGGGCCGCTCGAGGTCAACCAGGACGACTAGCTCCGGGTCCGCCTACATCACCGGGCTTGCCGCCGCCTCCTCGACGGGGTCGAGGTCCGGGTCGGCGCCCAGCTGCAGGATCAGCGCCCCTGCGAGGACCAGCACGCCGCCGAGCGCCTGGACCGGGAGAAGCGCCTCGCCCAGCAGCGCCGCGGCGAGGATCACGCCGACCACCGGTTCGAGCAGCATCAGGATCCCGGTCCGCGTCCCGCCGATCAGGCGGATGGCGCTCAGGAACAGCACCGAGGAGATCCCCGCCGCCACCACGCCACCCAGGAGCAGGTAGGGCCACGGCGCCGTGGACGTGAGCGGGACGACCAGGCTTGCGCCCTGGCCGGCCACCACTGCCACGACGGACGCGCCCACGAGCGACGTGGCGAGGATCCCGAGAGTGGCGGCATCGGCCGGGACGGTGTCGTAGCCGTGCCGGCTCACGGTGATGAAGACCACCTGGCTGGCCGCCGCACAGAGGCCCAGCGCGATGCCCAGCGGATTGACCGAGAGCCCGCTCCCCGCGCCGCCGAAGAGGACGAGGACGACCCCGAGCGTGGAGAGTGCCAGCGCGACCAGCCGGGACGTCGTCATCCGCTCCCGGCCGAGGGCGAGGTCCACCACCACGACGCCCGCGGGATAGGTGTAGAACAGCATCAGGGCGAGCGCGATCGGGATCAGGCCGAAGGACGTGAACATCGCGACGTTGAGCGTCACGCCCATCAGCGCGGCGATGGCGAACGCCCGACGGCCGCGCGCCGGCAGCCCCTGCGCCGCGTGGAGCGCGCTCTGGCCGGTGCCCCGGATGCCGATCAGGACGACGAGGAAGCACGCCCCGAGGGCGGCACGCCATGCGGTGAACGCCACGCCGTCCACGCCGGTGTCGGCGGCGAACCGTGAGAGCGGCCCGAGCAGGCCGAACAGCGTCGCCGCCATGACGGCGGCGAGCGTGCCGAGGAGGCGGCCATGGCTCGGGAGCATGCCGCGCGATGGTACCGGGCGCCCTGCCCGGCCCGGCACGGCTGGACCGGCTCAGGGGTTGGCGCGCAGGACCACCACGTTCTTCGCCGCCTGCGTCGACGGCCTCGGCCGAGAACGGGAAGGGCACCGTCTCGTTGGCGAGCCAGAGCTTGATCCAGTCCGTCGTTGTGGCCGTTGAACGGGCGGCCGCTCTGGCCGGTGGTCGTGATGATCCGCGCCGGCGTCCAGGTCGGCTCCGTCGTACAGGGCCCGCATCGACGGGCCGTTCGTGACGTCGAGACAGCTCCCCCAGCGTGTCGCGGGCTCGAACTCGGGGTCGTACGGGTCCTCGTAGCCGCGCGACAGGCGGTAGTAGTTGTTGTTGACGGCGCCGGCGGCCCCGTCGACAGGCGTCGCCGGCGTCGTTGAAGTACCACTCGAGCGGGGCGATCCCGCTCTCGCCCAGCGTGGCCTCGCGGAACGCGATCGTGTGGATCCGGCCCCACGTCCAGACCGATCGGGTTCGCCGAGATCCCGGCGCAGCCACGAGCCCGCGCGTGTCGAGGGCGACGGCGGTCACCTCGGCCGCCGATGCGCCCTGGCCCGGTCCTGGCGTCGCCCCACCAGGCCGACGCGCGGCCGTCGGGCGTGCCGATCATGGTGGCGACCAGGTCGGTCGCGACGTCGGAGCCCGCGTAGTCACGGGCGAGGTCCCGAGCTCGTCGTCGAAGATCGCCCGCGACCGAGCGCGTTCTCGAAGACGTAGGTACGCGGAGCAGCCGGTCGACTCGTGGTCGCAGTGGCCGTCCCAGTCGGTGATGAGCCTCGAGCACCGCGCGCGCCATCCTCGGTGGCGGGCGCCGGGCGCAGTCGCGGCGAGCGCCGCGTGCATCCGCGCCGCGCGGCAGCAGGACGCGTGTCGCCCTGGATGGCGGCGAAGGTGTCGAGCGTCGACCCGGTCGCCGGCCTCGTCGATGAGCTGCAGGATCCGGGCCGCGCGGTCGCCGCGGTCGAACTCCGCGCCGATGAACACGTCGTCCGAGTAGACGCGTTGTTGGCGGTGACGATCCGGCCGGACGGCGGGTCGAAGACCGACGGGCAGCGTCGTCGAACGGGACGTACGACTCCCACTCGTGCTGGCCGTCCCAGCCCGGGACCGGGCGCAGGCCGAGGTCGTCGGCGCGCGGTGCGGACCGGGATCGCGCCCGGCATCTGGTAGCCGATGTGGCCCTCCGCGTCGGCGTAGACGAAGTTCTGCGACGGCGCGCCGAACTTGGCGAGAGCGCGCTGCGGAACGCGGTCCAGTCCGACGGCCCGGTCGACGTCGAGGAACGCCTCGAACACGCCGTCCGGCTCGGCGATGGCCGTCCAGCGCAGGGCGTAGCAGGGTGTCCGCGTCCTTGAGGCGGTCGTCCACGTCGTTGAGGACCGGTCCGTGGCGGGTCTCGCGGACGGTCAGCGTGACGTCGTCCGCCGCCGGCGACCCGGATGGTCTCGGTGCGGACGGTGAACGGCTCGGAGCCGTCCTCGGTGAGGTACCTGGCCGGATCGGCCGGGTCGACCTGCTCCTCGACGAGGTCCTGGACGTCGGGGTTGACGTTGGTCACGCCCCACGCGATGTCGCCGTTGTGGCCGGCGATCACGCCCGGCGTGCCCGGGAAGGTGACGCCCGCGACGTCGAAGGCGCAGGCGTCGGACGACGGGCGCGCAGTGGAGGCCGTTGACGTACCAGACCGACGGCATGTCGAGTCCGAGGTGCGGGTCGTTGGCGAGGAGCGCGCTGCCGGTCGTGGTGAGCTCGGGGCCACGACCCAGTTGTTCGAGCCGACGCCGCCCTCGTCGACGAGGTCCCGTCTCGGGCGCGAGGCCCGCCAGGGCGGGGATGCCGTTGGCGAGGCGGGCGAGCTGCGGTCCAGGCCGCGGCGTCGTCGCGGCCATCGTGGTCGCGCTGCGCGCCGGAGCGGCGCCCGTCGGTGCCGCCGCGCCGCCGTTGACGCCGTCGCCCGGGACTCCGGCGGCCGCGATGACGGGCTGGTCCGCGGGTCGTAGGCGGGGAAGAGCTGGTCCGTGAGCGCCGGGTCGCCGAGCTGGGCGTCGGCGAGCATCCGGAAGATCTCGGTGTCCATGTTGCCGCCCAGGCCCCAGGCCTGGACCTTGGCCCAGGTGAGGGTGTCGAGCGGCGTCCACGGCTCGGGGCGGAGGCCGGCGAGCCCGCTGCCCTGCGCCCGAGAGCGCGCCCGCGACGACGAAGGCGGGCCGAAGCGCGTTCGGGTGGCCGTCGAGGTAGCGCGTTGACGCCCGTCGGCGTAGGCGTCCAGGAAGCGCGGGTCTCGTCCGGCGAGGACTGCGTCGAGGTCGCGCTCGGCGGCGCCGCGCCAGTCCAGGGTCCGGACGAACGAGTCGGTGGCCGACCTGGCTCTCGCCGAACACCTCGGCCAGCCGGCCGGCGCCGATGCGGCGATAGACCTCCATCTGCCACATCCGCTCCGACGCGTGGACCCAGCCCTGGGCGAAGAACAGGTCGTGGGCGGTGGCGGCCGTCGATGTGCGTGATGCCGTTGACGTCGCGGCGGATGGTCACGTCTCGCCGGCAAGCCCCGGCACGTGGACAGCTGCCGCTCTGGGGCGTCTGCCCGACGCCGTGATCACGGCCGAGCAGACCGCCGACGGCGACCACGCCGACCAGCAGCACGACGACCAGCACGACAGCACGCCGCGCAGCACGCGTCCCACACGGACCTCCTCCTCACCCGCGCCCCGCGTGGCTCATGGCCGCAGTGCTCCGGGCGCGCGACAGGCTACCCGGTGTCGGCCCGGGTGCTGCGTCGTGCGCCGGTGCGACCCATGCGGCCGCGCGACCCTGCGGCCCGCGCGGCCCGTCAGCGCGGGAGGACGAGTCCCAGGCCCATCGACGTCGCGCGGGCCAGGATCGTCGGCCCGAAGACCACGTCCGCGAGGCCCGTGCCCAGGTGCGTCGTCACCACCCGGCCCGTCGCGGTCGCGGCGTCCGGTCGGCGAGCGCCTCGCCGAGCATCGCGGCGGGCTCCGGGTAGCCGTCGAAGTTGCCGACCTCGCGGTTGGCCAGGAACTGCCCGGTGTGGTCGACGAGGAACAGGTCCGCGTCCCGGGCGACCTCGGCGGCGCAGTACGTCGCGTAGTCGACGGGCACCACCAGCGCATGCGGCGTCAGCCAGTCGTTGGTCATGACCTGGCGCTCCGGCGGCGGCACGAACGAGGCGACCGTCACGACGACGTCGGCGCCCTCGACCGCATCGCGCGCGGAGGACGCGACGGTGGCGGCGCCGATGCCGGGCAGCCGCCGGGCATCCACGGCGAGGGACGCCGCACGCTCGCGATCGCGGTCGAAGACCGAGAGCGCGACGCCCGGCAGCACGTGCCCGAGCACCGGCGACGTGGCTGCGACCCTGCACGCCGGCGCCGATGAGCGCCGCCCGCGGCGGATGGCCGCGGGAAGCGACGGGCGCGAACGCCCGGATCGCGACGCCGCGGCACCGCGCGGTGCGCTCGGCCGTGATCGGGCCCGGCGTCCAGGATCGCGACCGGCACGGTGGTGACCGGGTCGTTGAGCAGCAGCAGGCCGTAGATGCCCGCGAGGCCGCACCGCGTTGTTGGCCGGGTTCCCGGACGACCCACTTCATGCCCAGCCGGTCATCGGAGCCGTCCTGGGCATCGCGCCGGGAGCAGGGCAGGCATCGCGTGGGCGAACGAGCCCGGCGGCCGCGGGTGGACGCGATCTTGGGCGGCAGCTCGGCGCCTCCCGCGAGGCCGCGCAGCGTGGTCTCGGCGAGCGCGAGCCGCTCGGGCAAGGGGCGGCATGGCCGCGATGACGTCGGCCGCGGTGAGGTAGCGCAGCGGCGGCAGGGCGGTCATCGGTCGAGTGTAGGGGTCTGCCGGGCCTGCCGCCCGGGGCTGACGCCCGGGGCTACTGCTCGGGGCTGCCGCCGTGCGCTGCCGCCTGCTCAGCCCCGCCTGCCCAGCCCCGCCTGGGCAGAACCGCAGGCACGGCTGGGCAGCCTCCGACGGGCCAGCGGCACCTCGGAGCGTCCGACGGACCAGCGGCACGCCCACGCCCCCGGGCACGCTGGCGAGCGTCCGTCGCTTATCGTGGGGCCATGAACATCGCCCAGAGCCTGGAGAACCTCAAGCTCGAGCAGGACGCCGTCGTGCTGTACGAGGCGCTGGCGTCGATCGAGAAGGACCCGCGGCGGGCGGCGGCCTTCCGGTTCATCGCCGACAACGAGCGTCGCCACGCCCAGATCTGGACGAATCGCCTCACGGAGCTGGGCGCGACCGTGCCCGCGCCCGGCCGGCCCAGGCTGCGCATCCGGTTCATCATCCTGGTCGCCCGCCTCATGGGCACGCGCGCCGTGTCCGACCTCGTCAAGTCGCTCGAGGGCGACGAGGAGGCGGTGTACGACGCCCAGGA
Organism: uncultured Chloroflexia bacterium; assembly: GCA_963697365.1. Classification (GTDB taxonomy): domain Bacteria; phylum Chloroflexota; class Limnocylindria; order Limnocylindrales; family CSP1-4; genus CAIXZV01. The sequence continues at coordinate 5,579 of CAVONT010000020.1, read as the reverse complement.
GTCGCATCCGGACATCGAGTCGATCGCCGCCGACGAGCGCGAGCACGTCGAGATCTGGAAGCGGCTCGACGGTGAGGCGGACGGCGACAGGGCCGGCGGCCCCCCGGTCGCCACTGGCCGGTGCCACGGCCGCCGTGACCGCCGCTCCCCATCCCGCGATCGTGCCCGGCGACGCCGACGCCACCGAGCCGCCTGGCGCGAGGCGAGGGCTGGCACCGCAGCGCGCGCTCGGGAACGCTCCGCGCCGTCATCTTCGGCGTGTCGGACGGGCTCGTGTCCAACCTCGCGCTGGTCATGGGCGTCGCAGGCGCGTCGGACGAGGGCTCGTTCGTCCTGCTCGCCGGCATCGCGGGCCTGCTGGCGGGCGCGTTCTCGATGGCGGCCGGCGAGTACATCTCGATGCAGAGCCAGCGCGAGCTGTTCGAGCGCCAGATCGAGCTGGAGCGCGCGGAGCTCGAGGCGATGCCCGAGGAGGAGCAGCGGGAGCTCGTCGCGATCTACATGGCGAAGGGCTTCCCGCGCGAGGACGCGGAGCGCATCGCGGAGCGCATCTTCCGCGATCCGAAGCTCGCCCTGGACACCCTCGTGCGCGAGGAGCTGGGCCTCGACCCCGACGAGCTCGGCTCGCCGTGGGGCGCGGCGATCGGCTCGTTCCTCGCGTTCGCCGTCGGGGCGGTGATCCCCGTCATCCCGTACCTCTTCGCGAGCGGAACGGCCGCCCTTCTGGTCTCCCTCGGCCTGAGCCTGGCGGCCCTGTTCGTCGTCGGGGCGGCGGTCAGCCTCCTGACCGGCCGGAGCATGCTCTTCTCCGGCTTGCGCCAGATGGGCATCGGCGCGGCGGCCGCAGGGGTCACCTACCTCGTCGGCAGCATCATCGGCGTGGGGGTGTCCGGGTGAGCGGGCAGGCCGGGCTCGCTGGCCGGCTGCGCGCGGAGGGCCTCGACCCGGGACCGTGGTCCAACGGCCCGCACGACGTCTACAGCCCCCATGCGCACGGCTTCGACAAGGTGCTCGTGTGCGCGGCGGGATCGATCCGCTTCGGTCTGCCGAGGACGGGCGAGCAGGTGGTCCTGGCCGTGGGCGACCGCCTGGACCTCCCGGCCGGCACCGAGCACGAGGCGGTCGTCGGGCCCGATGGCGTCACCTGTCTCGAGAGCCACCTGCCGGCGGGACGTCTCGTCGTGGTCCGGCGCCACGCCGCGGGAACCTGGTAGGCGGCCAGCCTCAGGGGAGCGAGCCGATGGCGACGATCGCGCCGTCGCCGGGCAGCAACTCGTAGGCCTCGACCGCGGCGGGGACCACGATGGTCTCCCACTCCTCCAGGCGAAGGGTCCAGCCCGGGCCGTGGACGGCGGTGCTGCCGACGAGCGCCGTCACCACCTCGGGCGTCATCCCGGCCGGCCTGCGTTCCTCCCGGGGGCGGGCGAACTCGAGCCGGAAGGTCTCGGTGGTCAGCCGGCCGCCGTCGAGCCGGAAGCCGGTGCCCGCCGGCTCGGCCTGCCGCTCGGGAGCGAGTGCCCGCGCCGACTCGGCGACGTGCAGCTGGCGACCCGTCCGCCCCCAGTCCGAGATGCGGAACGTGATGTCGGACGGCTGCTCGAGCTCGTAGACCAGCGTGCCCGGGCCGATCGCGTGGAGCGTCCCCGGCTGCAGCATCAGCGTGTCGCCCCGTGCGACCGTCGGTGCGCCGGCAGTGGCCGTGCCCGGCCTCGCCCGCCTCGATGGCGACGAGCAGGTCGGCATGTGCGAGGTCGTCGGCAGGGCCGGTCACGAGCTCGGCGCCCGGATCGGCATCGAGCACCACCCAGGCCTCGGCCTTGCCCACGGCGGCGGGGCCGAACATCTCGCGGGCGAGCGCGTCGTCCGGGTGCACCTGGAGCGACAGCCAGTCGGCGGCGTCGATCAGCTTGGCCAGCAGCGGGAAGCGGGCGCCATAGCGGCCATCCCGGCCGATCCGACGAGGGCCTCCCCGTGGAGCGCCGCGAGCTCGTCGAGCGTGGGCCCTCCCACCGCCGGGTCGAGCCTGTCGACCTCGCACCGGGAGGCGGGACCCGCAAGCCACAGCTCGCCGACGTGCGCATCGGCCGGCGCGAGCCTCGATCCGGCCCACGGCCGCACGCTGGGCATCGGGATGGGGCGGAGCGGAACGAGGTTCACGGGCAGGGGACTCCAGGGATGGTGCTCGCGGATTGTAGCGCGGATGCCGCTGGCCTCCCGGGACCCGATCCCCGGGAATCACGAACCGCCCCGGCAGCGAGCGCCGGGGCGGCGGTGGAGTAGGCTGTTGTGCGCCTAGCGGCGGCCGAGCGTCGACCAGAGGAGAGGGTTCTCCGACTGGTAGTCGCTCGGGTGAGCCCGCTCCTCGGCGCTCATCACGATGCTGATGATCGAGAACAGCGCGAGAAGCACGAACGCGGTGACGAGCACCATGGTTCTGCACCTTCGCTGGGTGGGGGTCGCGGACCGGAACGGGTCCCGCCGGATGGTCCCGGCGGGGTCGACACCCCATAGATACCCTGATACAAGCCAGAATACCTAAGAATCGTAGGTCCCGCAAGCGATCTACCTAATGAATAGGTACTACTGTGACCAAACGCGTCAAGCTCAGCGACACCGATGCCCGGCTCCTGGACATCCTCCAGGCCGACGGCCGGCGCTCGTATGCGGATCTCGGCGACAGACCTCGGGATGGCCGGCCCGTCGGCCCATGAGCGGGTCAAGAAGCTCGAGGCGCGCGGGGTCATCCGGGGCTACTCGGCAGACGTCGACCCGTCGGCCCTGGGCCTCGGTGTGCTCGCGTTCACCTGGGTGACCCAGGCCCCGGGCTCGATCGCCGTGGACCTCACGCCGGCGTTCGCGGCGATCCCAGAGGTCGAGGAGTGCCACCACATCGCCGGTGAGGCGGACTACCTGCTCAAGTCCCGGGCGACCGACATGGAGCACCTCGGGCATGTGGTGCGCCGGATCCAGACCACCGAGAACGTGTTCGCCACCGAGACCGACGTGGTGTTCAGCACCGGTTTCGAGGGCCGCCCGCTGCCGGTGCCACGTGCCGGTGGCCCCGAAACCGTCTAGCCTCTGGGGGCGTACACGATGGCAGAGCAAGGCACGGGCCCGACGGATGACGTCACGCTCGTGCGGGCTGTCGTCGACGGCTCGGATGAGGCCCTGGCCGCGCTCTACGACCGGCACGCCGGCGGCGTCCATGCCGTCGCACTCCGGCTCACAGGCGATCGCGGGATCGCCGAGGAGGTTGTCCAGGAGACGTTCCTGGCGCTCTGGAACCGGGCGGAGCTGTTCGATCCGGCGCTCGCGACCCTCGCCACGTGGCTGCGGGCGATCGCGCGCAACCGGACCCTCGACAAGCTCCGCGCAGCGGGCCGTCGCCCGAGGCTGGTCCCGCTCGGGGGCGGGCATGACGGGGACGACGATCCGGGGCTCGACCGTCTCGGACCCGAGGCGGTGATCATCGGGGGTGCCGCCAGCAGTCCGGGACCGGAGGACGCGGCGCTTTCCGCGGACGTCCGTGCGCTGGTCGGCGAGGCGCTCGCTGCCATGCCGGACCTCGAGCGGACCGTCATCGTCCTGGCCTACCGGGACGACCTGACGCAGCAGGAGATCGCCGAGCGGCTCGGGTGGCCGCTGGGCACGGTGAAGACGAGGACCCGGCGGGCGCTCGCCCGCCTCCGGGGCCTCCTGGCGCCTGACGACGAATCGGGGAGCGCCGGATGGGCGCGTGAGGATCACGATGGACCACGCTGAAGCACTCGAGAGCATGGAGATTGCCGCCGCGGAGCCCGACGGGCTCGACCGTCTGATGGCGGGCGACACGTCCGAGGCTGCGGCCGTCGCAGGCCACCTCGCGGGCTGCGAGGCGTGCGCCGGCGAGCTGATCCGGCTGCGCCGGGTGGCGGCCACAGCCCGGGCGGTGATCGCCGAGGCGCCGGACCCTGCCCTCAGGGAGCGGACGCTCGCCTACGTGCGCGCGCTGGGCGTGGAGCGCCAGGGTCGGCCCGAGGTGCCCGGGGATGCCGGTGTCGTGCCTGAGACTGCGGGGACAGCCCCGGCCGCCCTGTCCGCGGCCCGCCCCGGGCGTCGCCTGCCGTTCGCGTCGCTGGCCGGGATTGCCGCGGCCCTGCTGCTTGTCGGCGTTGTCGGTTACGGGCTGGGGGCGGGTTCGGCCAGGAGGCCCCGCACAGCGACAGCCCGGCCGCCGTCCTCGCGGATGCAGCTTCGGCCGCCCTCGACCTTGCAGCCCAGCCCGGCACACTGGCCGTCCAGCTTGAGCCCACCCGGCCGGCGGCGGAGCGACGGGCCGGCTCGCGTTCAACGGTGGCAGCGGCGAGCTCGTGATGGTCGCGTCGGGGCTCCCGTCGCCCGGCGCCGGCGCCGAGTACGGATGCTGGGTCGAGGCGGGCGGGGAGCGGCGCAGGATCGGGACGATGTACGCCGCGGGCGACGATCTCTGGGCGTGGTCGGGCGCGGCGGACGGCCTCGACGCCCTGCCGGCCGGTGCCGTGTTCGGGGTGTCGCTCGTGCCTGGGGACGGTGGGGCGGCGGTCCCCGTGCTGACCGGCGGCATCTGAGCCGGGTGCCGGCGACCTCCCCGTGAACTGCCGGACCTGGCCGCGGCGTGGGCGAGCGGTCGGCCCCTGGACGGTCAGGACCCCGCGAGACGGTCCGGCGCGGATGCAGCGGGCGTCCCCGCCTCGTGCTCGTGCTCGAGCGCCACGAGCTCATCCGGGTCGACGAGGGCGTCCGGCGGCGGGAAGCCCAGGTAGCGGCGATGGGCCCGCAGGACGCGGCTCGCCGCCTCGGTGTCCACGAACGGGTCGGCAAGGCTGTTCGCGATCCAGGCTGCCTCGGCCTCGACCTCGCGCTCATCGATCTCCACGTCGCGACGCGTGGTCTCGGCCATGACGAGCCAGGTGAGCGCCGCGCCTGCGATCAGGCCGACGATGATGAGCCAGAAGTGGAACTCGCCGGTCACCGGGCTGCCCCGCTGCGCGACGCCAGTCGATGGTGCATCGCGGCCGAGGATAGCCGAACGACGCAGAGCTCGGGCGCCGGGACCCTGCTCCGGGCCGGGTACACTGCCCCCCGATGGCCATCACGCTCGTCGCCGCCCTGACCACGGTCCTCGCGACCATCATGATCACGCCGGACCCGGTCGCCTTCCAGATCGGGCCGCTATCGCCGTCTACTGGTACGGCGTGTGCTACGCGGTCGGGCTCGCCGCCACGTATGTCGTGGTGTCGCGCGAGGCCCGCCGGCGTGGCCTCGACGCCCGCCTCGTGGACAACGGGATCATCATCGTCGGCGTCGTCGCCCTGATCGGCGGACGCCTGTACCACGTCGATCGACCAGTGGGACCGCTACAAGGACAACCTGCTCGCGATCGTGCTGCCGCCCTACGAGGGGCTGGGCGTGTACGGCGGCATCCTCACCGGGACGATCGCCGTCATCGTGATCGTCAAGCTGTGGAAACAGAGCTTCTGGAAGTGGGCGGACGTCATCGCGCCCGGCCTGTTCGTCATGCAGGCCATCGGCCGATGGGGGAACTGGTTCAACCAGGAGCT
>CAVONT010000019.1:0-108063 GCA_963697365.1 uncultured Chloroflexia bacterium | reverse complement strand
CCGCGCCAAGCCAGCGGCCGGTCTCCCACCAGCCCCTTGCCCAGACCGGCACTCGTGGGACTTGCCCAATCGTGGAACGGATCGCGCGATCCCCGAAGGGCTGCAGCGTATCGGGGTCGGACCCCGCCACCCAGATCCGTGAGGAGAGATCGGCCGGTAACTGGCCGATGGCCCCGGCGAGCCCGAACATATCGGCCAATTCCGCGTTCGCCGTGCCCGCCGGTCGCGGGTCCAAGGTCGACCACGAGAGGGCCGGGTGTCCCGGCGGAGAGAGGTCTCTTGCATGGCGTGTCGGCACGTCGCTACCGTACCTGACCCGGCCACCCCGGCGGGCCAACCGGTGCGTAGTCGGTTCAGGATCGTGCCGGGGAGCGTCGCGACACGATATACTCGCCCCATGGTCCCCACCGCACTGATCACCGGCATCACCGGCCAGGACGGCTCGTACCTCGCCGAGCTCCTGCTCGACAAGGGCTACCGCGTCGTCGGCATGACCCGCCGCTCGAGCACGGCGACGGACGAGCGGATCGCCCACCTCGGCGATCGGATCGAGCTCATCCAGGGCGACCTGCTCGACCAGGCGTCGCTCGTCGCGGCGCTCCGTGACGTCGCGCCCGACGGAGGTCTACAACCTCGCCGCCCAGAGCTTCGTGCCCGACGTCCTGGAACCAGCCCGTCCTGACCGGCGAGTTCACCGGCCTCGGCGTGACGCGGATGCTCGAGGCGATCCGCCAGGTCGATCCCGGGATCCGCTTCTACCAGGCCTCGTCGAGCGAGATGTTCGGCAAGGTCCGCGAGGTCCCGCAGACCGAGCTGACGCCGTTCCACCCGCGGAGCCCGTACGGCGTGGCCAAGGCCTACGGCCACTTCCTGACCGTCAACTACCGCGAGAGCTACGACCTGTTCGCGGTCTCGGGCATCCTGTTCAACCACGAGTCGCCGCGGCGCGGCCTCGAGTTCGTGACGCGCAAGGTGACCGACGGCGCTGCGCGGATCGCGCTCGGCCTCGCGACGGAGCTGCGGATGGGCAACCTCGACGCGCAGCCGCGACTGGGGCTTCGCCGGCGACTACGTCCGGGCCATGTGGCTGATGCTCCAGCAGGCCGAGCCCGCGGACTACGTCATCGCCACGGGCGTCGACCACTCCGTCCGCGAGCTGTGCGAGATCGCCTTCGCCGCGGGTCGGCCTCGACTACGAGCGACCACGTCGTCGTCGATCCGGCGTTCTTCCGGCCGGCCGAGGTCGACCACCTCCTGGGCGACGCCGCACGGGCGCGCGACCGTCCTCGGCTGGGAGCCGGAGGTCGACTTCCGCGGCCTCGTCGAGATGATGGTCGACGCCGACGTTGAGCGCTGGCGGCGGGCGACCGGCGACCCGCGCGGCCGCGCCGGCTCCGCCTGCAGCCAGGCTGACGCGGCGCCGGGGTGAGGGTCCTCGTCTCCGGCGCCATCGGGTTCGTCGGCGGCTGGCTGGCGCCGGAGCTGGTCGCCGGGCGGCCACGACGTCGTCGGCGCTGCCGGGGCCGGAGATCCTGGACATCGCCGATCGCGCCGGGCGTGCGGGCGCGTCGTCGCGAGACGTACGCCCGGATGCGGTCGTCCATCTCGCGGCGATGGCCTACGCACCAGATGCCGCCGCCGATGCCGCCGAGGCCCTCCGGGTCAACGTCGGCGGGCACGCTCGCCATCCTCGAGGCCTGTCGCCGCGGAGGTGCCGAGGCACGGCGTGCTGGTGGTGGGCTCGTCCGAGGTGTACGGGCCGTCGGACGGCGGATGCCCCGCTGACCGAGGCCAGCCCGCTCGGTCCCCGCGGCGTCTACGGCCTGACGAAGCTGGCCGCGGAGGCGCTCGCCCTCGCAGCCGGCAGCACCGACGAGCTGCAGGTCGCCGTCGCCCGCTCCTTCAACCACACCGGGCCCGGGCCAGCGGCCGGTCTTCGCCGTGCCGGCGTTCGCCGGGCGGATCCTCGCAGGCGCGTCGCGCGGGCGTCCACGAGATCCGGGCCGGCAACGTGGACGTGGTCCGCGACATCAGCGACGTCCGCGACGTCGTCCGGGCCTATCGCCTGCTGCTCGAGGCCCTGGTGGAGGGCCGCGTCCCGGGTGACCGGCGCGTCTACAACGTCGCGTCGGGCCGCGCGGTGACGATGCGCACGATCATCGACCGGCTGGGGCGCTCGCGGGCTGGCCGGTGACGATCACGCGAGACCCGGCACTGGTACGCAGGGACGATCCCCCTGTGATCCGCGGCGATGCGTCGGCGCTGCGAGCCGGTCACCGGGCTGGGCGCCGATGATCCCCTCGAGCAGACCCTTGGCGACCTGCTGGCCGACCTGGAGCGCGGAGGACTCATCCGCCGGATAGTCCCTCGGGGATGCCTCAGCGCCCGGCGAGCATGGCCGGGCACCGTCCGCGACCATGATCTTGAAGTCCAGCCACAGCGACCACCGGTCGATGTAGGCGAGGTCCAGCTCCACCCAGCGGTCGAACTCCGACTCCAGCCGCGCGCAGACACCTGCCACAGCCCGGTGATGCCCGGCTTCATCGACAGTCGGCGGCGGTGCCAGAGGTCGTAGTCCTGCGACCTCGCGCGGGCAGCGGGCGGCCGCGGCCCGACGATGCTCATCTGGCCCCGCAGGACGTTCCAGAACTGGGGCAGCTCGTCCAGGCTGGTGCGGCGGAGGAACCGCCCGACGCGCGTGATCCGCGGGTCATCGTCCATCTTGAAGGCGGGCCCGCTCGAGCTCGTTCTCGGCTCGCCAAGGTCGGCGAGCCGCTCCTCGGCGTCAAGGACCATGGACCGGAACTTGACGATCCGGAACGGGCGGCCGTGGAGGCCGACGCGCGTCTGCCGGAAGAAGCACCGGCCCGCGGTCCTCCAGCCAGATGGCGACCGCGATCACGGCGAAGATCGGGGCGAGGACGACCAGGACCAGCGCGGCGATCAGGACGATGTCCAGGAGCCGCTTCGCCGCCAGCCCGAGGACCCGGTCCGGGCCGTTGGAGACCGTGGCGATCTCCAGGTCCCCGAGGCGCTCGATCCGGCCGCCGCTGATCGGGCGACAGGCCGGGCTGGAGCACGACGCGGAGCCGCTTGCCCTCCTGGTGCGCGAGCGACGGCGACGGGCTCGAGGTAGGCGAGCTCGTCCGGGCCGAACGCGGCCACGAGCTCGTCGACGACGTCCTGGTGGACGACGGACTCGATGTCGTCGCAGCGGTCCCAGCACCACCGGGCAGGACGCGGTGGGCGTGCCCATGAACCCGATGACCCGGTAGCCGAGCACCGGATGACTGCTCGAGGCGCCGGGCGACTCGCGATCGCCGCGGGGCTCGTGCCCAGGACGACCACGTTGCGGCGTGCCGACCTGCTTGCGCCGCGCGCCCGCCAGCAGGACCCGGTAGGTGACCGCGCTGGGTGATGGTGACCACCAGCTGGACGAGTGAACAGGACGAGCAGGAACAGCCGGCTCACCTCCGGGGCGTGGACGAGGAACAGCAGGCTGAAGACGACGACCGCCACGGATGAGCACCGCCCGCACGATGTCCATGCACCTCGCCGCGGAGCGTCCAGCGTGCCCGGAGCTGGTCCAGCTGGTGGAGCCAGACGGCGACCGTCCACAGTCGCGCCGTAGGCCAGCGCCCACGCGCCACCACGGCGCCCCGGCGGCCAGCCATGCCTCCTGCCAGGCATCGCCGAGCCGCAGCACTGGAGACCGCCAGCGAAGAGCGGCGACCGCAACGACCCCGTCCGCCGGCGAGGACGGCGCCAGCGCACCAGTCGCAGGATGGTGGCGGAGCATCGCTCGTTGGCGTAGCGGCTGTCGGCGCCGAACAGCTCCCTGGACAGCGCCTTGACCTTGTTCATCCTGCAGCTGCGAGCGTCCAGACGCCGCCGGTGCTGCTCGTGGGCGGGTGGTAGGCGTACGGCGGACCCGAGGACGTACGCGCTTGATCGCCTCCGTGTCGACCTCGCGGCGCGAGCGCGATGAACTCGTCCATCCGCTCGCGTGGGCAGGTTCGTCCGGACGGTGTCGCCCGCCGCGCTGATGATCTCCGGCAGCTGGGTGAGCATGTCGGGCGAGGTCGAGCTTGTTGCGCAGCGCGACAAGCACCTGCTGCTGGCGGGCCGCCCGCGTGAAGTCGGTGTCGCCGATCCCCTGGCGGGACCGCACGTAGGCGAGCGCCTTGCGGCCGTTGAGGTGGACCTTGCCGGCGTCGAGGTAGAAGCCGCTGGTCCCGTCAAGCCAGTCGTAGCGTGGATCGTTGATCGCCTTCGGGTTGTCCACGGTCACGCCGCCGACCGCGTCGATCATCTTGCGGAAGCCCTCGAGGTCGACCGCCGCGAAGTAGTGGATCGGGACGCCGACGATGTGGCCCACCTGCTTCATCAGCGCCGGGAACGGCTTCTCCTCGAAGTCCTTCGGGTGGTTGCGCACCCAGGTCATGAACGAGTTGATCTTGCCCTGGTAGGTCCTGCCGTTGTACAGCTCGAAGTTGCGAGATGTCGCGCGGGAGGCTGAGCATGACCACGGAGCCGTCCGCCGGGTTGACGCTCACCACCAGGAGCGTGTCGGTCAGCGCCGTCGAGCGGGACTCGGCGGAGTCCACGCCGGTCAGCAGGATGTTGATCCGCGAGTCCTGCTCGGTCGCGGGCGTGGCTCGGCCGGCACGACCAGGTAGTCGTCGTCGGTGGGGCTCGGGCTCCGCCCGACGCTGACGGCCGAGGCGCCCGTCGGCGATGGGCTGCGCCGGGCTCGGACCGCTGCCGTCGTCCGGTCCGGCCGCGACGAAGATGTCCGAGCTCGCGTCGTACACGGAGTAGGCGACATAGCCCGCACGCGCCGTGGGGCACGATGATCAGGAGCGCCAGCACGGCGGTGACGACGCGATCGACGACGGGCGACAGGCCGCCGCTGCCGCCGGACGATCAGGACGGCATCCGAGCATGGCGATCAGCCGCCAGCGCCATCACCGCGACCACCAGGACGAGCGCGGTCGCGGTCATCGCGCCGGACGGCGTGATCAGGAACCCGAGCGCCGAGTCCGAGTCCGAGCATGGCCGCCAAGCACGAGCGCCCCCGTCACCACGAGTGCCGGGATCCCGAAGATGGCCGCCTCGCGGCGCCGCCCGAGGTACAGATGCCCGAGGCCCGGGAAAGAGGAACGAGAGGAATGCGGCGACGGCCGCCGATTTGTTGGTCATATCCCCCACCTGGAGTCGTGGTCGCTCTCAGCGTCGCGGAGCGGGAGCATATCCCGTGCCAACTGCACCAGACACCACCCAAACGTACCAGTCCCGCGGCTCCCCACAGCCTCACGACCGGCTGCGAGTATAGCCAATGCCCCCATTGGCCCCTTCTGGGCCATTTGGCTCAATTCGCCGCGCTGGGCGGCGCCTATCCAGACGGTGACCACCGGAACGGCTCCGCCTCGGGGCGCGCCAGCCAGTCCGCCAGGGTCCCGGCGGCGGCGTCCTTGGGCGAGAGCTGGGCCTCGCCGGCGCCCACCGGCCACGCGATCCCGAGCGCCGGGTCGTCCCAGCGGATGCCCGTCTCGTTGGCCGGGTTGTAGCCCGCCGTGCAGAAGTACTCGATCTCCGTCACGTCGGCGAGTGCGCAGAACCCGCGGGCAAACGTGGCCGGCGCCCAGAACAGGACGGGCTCGTCCTCGGAGCCCTCGAGCGTCACCACCTGGCCCAGCGTGGGCGAGCCGGGCCGGATGTCCACGGCGACCATGAACGCGCGGCCGCGCACCACCCGCATGAGCTTGCCCTGCGGCGGGTCCCACTGGAAGTGCAGGCCGCGGATGACGCCGCGCGCGGACCGCGACTGGTTGACCTGCACGAACCGCGTCGGCAGGCCGAGGCCGAGCTCCGCGAACTGGTCGGTCTGGGCGATCTCGGCGAACCAGCCCCGCTCGTCCCCGAAGCGCCTTGGGCGGACGACGAGGACCTCGGGGATCGCCGTCCGCTCGATCGTGAACGGCATCGCCTACATCATGGCCAGGCCGCCGTCCACGCCGAGGACCTGGCCCGTGATGTACGCGGCCTCGTCGGAGGCGAGGAAGGTGACCGCTGCGGCGATCTCGTCCGGCGTGGCGAAGCGGCCGAGCGGCGTGGCGCCCTTGATGGCGTCCTTCACGGTGTCCGGCAGGCCGTCCGTGAGCTCGGTGACGACGAAGCCCGGAGCGACCGCATTGACCGTGATGCTCCGCGACGCCAGCTCACGGGCGAGCGCCTTGGTCAGCCCGATCAGGCCGGCCTTGGACGCCGAGTAGTTGGCCTGGCCGGCGTTGCCCATCTGCCCCGACACGCTCGACATGTTGATGATCCGCCCGGACCGCTGCTTGAGCATCGGCCTGATGACGGCGCGCGCCATGTAGAAGGCACCGGTCAGGTTGACGTTGATGACGTCGTGCCACTGCTGGTCGGTCATCCGCATCGCCAGGTCGTCACGCGTGATCCCCGCGTTGTTGACCAGGATGTCGATGCGCCCGAACTCGCGGAGCGCCTCCTCCACGGTCTGGGCGCAGGATTCCGGGCTGGTGACGTCGCCACCCACGCAGATGGACCGGCGGCCGAGGGCCTCGACGTCGCCCTTGGTGTGGTCGTCGATCAGGCACGCCTCACGGTCGATGAAGGCGACGTTGGCGCCCTGCCGCGCGAGCATCAGCGAGACCGATCGGCCGATGCCGCGCGATCCGCCGGTGACGAGTGCGACCTTGCCGGTGAGATCGAGCATGTGCGTGTTCCCTCCTCCGGGACTGGTGCCGGGTGTGTCCAGGTGGTCAGTGCGTTGCGTGGGCGTGCTCGGGCTCACCGGGCACGACGTCGGAGAGGTCCACGTGGCCGGGGAGCGGACGGTCCAGCACCTCGGCAAGAACGGACGGGATGGGGTCGACCGGGTCCCAGTTCACGGGCGGACGAACGTGGACATCCCCCGGCTGGACGGCGTCGTCGGCGGAGCGCCCACGAGCCGGGTCGGCGGTCCACTCGAGGGCGACGGCTCCCGACGTGAACCCGGCCCCGAAGGCCACGAAGACGACCTTGTCGCCCACCTGCACCCGCCCCTCGTTGACGGCCTCCGCGAGCGCGATCGGAACCGACGCCGCCGACGTGTTGCCGTACTTGTGCAGGTTGACGTAGATCTTGTCCATCGGGAGGTCGAGGCCCTTGGCCACCGCCTCGATGATCCGGATGTTCGCCTGGTGCGGGATGATCAGGTCCACGTCATCCTGGGTCCACCCGGCCCTGGCCACGGCGGTGAGGGCGGTGGAGGCGAGGGTCCGCGTGGCGAACCGGTAGGTCTCCTTGCCCTCCATGCGGATCTTGTGCTCCTTGCGCACGATCGTCTCGGGCGACGGCGGGCTCTTGGAGCCGCCCGCGGGCAGCCAGATCATGTAGGCGCCATGCGGATCGGTGGTGAGCTCGATGCCGACGGCAGCCGTGGGCTCGTCGGTGGCCGAGAGGACGACGGCGCCGGCCCCATCGCCGAACAGGATGCACGTGCCCCGGTCGTCGTAGTCGAGGAAGCGGGTCAGCAGCTCGGCGCCGATGACCAGCGCGTTCCTGGCCATCCCGGCGGCGAGGTAGGCACTGGCGGTCGCGTAGGCGTACACGAAGCCGGAGCAGGCGGCGGACACGTCGAACGCCGGCGCGCGCGTGTTGCCGATCGCCTCCTTGACGAGCGCCGCCGTCGAGGGCATCCAGTAGTCGGGCGTCAGCGTGGCGAGGATGATCAGGTCGATGTCGTCGGGGTCGAGGCCGGCAGTGTGGATGGCCCGGAGACCCGCGACCGCCGCCATCGATGCCGTGGTCTCGTCGCGCGCGGCGACCCGTCGCTCCCGGATGCCGGTCCGCGTGACGATCCACTCGTCCGACGTGTCCACCATCCGCTCGAGGTCGGCGTTGCTCAGGACCCGGGCCGGGGCGTACCTGCCCCACCCGGTGAGCCGCACGTTCCGCGCGCTCGCTCCCGTCATGCGGGCTCGACCTCGATGAGCGGGCTCCTGGCCTTCACGAGAGCCCCGTTGTCCGCGCAGATCCTGACGACGCGCCCGGCGAGGTCGCTCTTGATCTCGTTGAACAGCTTCATGGCCTCGATCAGGCCGATGATCTGGCCGACCGAGACGTGGTCGCCCACCTTGACGTACGCCGTGGCGCCGGGCGAGGGCGCTCCGTAGTAGATGCCGGTGAGCGGCGCCTTGACGGACGGCCTCGCCGGGACCGGGGCGGCGGTCGCGGGCGGGCGCAGCAGGCGATGTGCCCGCAGCGACGGTGGCCGCCGGGCCGGCATGGTGCCCGCCCGCGGCATCGGACGCCGGCACGTCGGCCACGGGGACCGCGGCCACGGCGAGCTGGCGCTCCAGTGCGGCAGCGGACCGCAGGATGATCGTGGTGTCGCCCGCGGTGACCTCCAGCTCGCCCAGGTCGCTCCGCTCGAGCACGGCCGCCAGCTGGTCCACGAGGGCCAGGAGCGACGCATCGCCGACGGCTGTGGTCCCCCCTGCCTCGCGCGGTCCGCCCTCGCCGGGCTCCTCGAGCGGCTCCTGCTGCTCCGTCATGCGTCCCACCTCCGGAAGACCAGGGCGGTGTTCTGGCCGCCGAACCCGAACGAGTTCGACATGGCCACCGGAATGGCGCGACGTGTCGCGACGAGCGGCGTGAGGTCCAGGCCGGCGGCATTGTCGTCCGGGTCCTCGAGGTTGAGGGTCGGAGGCACGATGCCGTCACGCATGGCCATGATCGTGAAGACCGCCTCGATGGCTCCCGCCGCGCCCAGCGTGTGCCCGATGGCCGACTTGCTCGCGGTGACTGCCACGCCGCCCGCGTGATCGCCGAAGAGCGTCCAGATCGCCTGCAGCTCGGCCTTGTCGCCCTCCGGGGTGGAGGTCGCGTGCGCGTTGACGTGCACGATCTCGGACGGATCGATGCCCGCCTTCGCGATCGCCCGCCGGGCTGCCCGGACGGCACCGATGCCGCCAGGCGCTGGCAGCGTGATGTGCGAGGCATCGGCCGTCGCGCCGTAGCCCACCAGCTCCGCCAGCGGGGTCGCGCCGCGCGCCTCCGCGTGCTCGAGCGCTTCGAGCACGAGCACGCCACAGCCCTCGCCCATCACGAAGCCGTCACGGCCCTTGTCGAACGGGCGCGAGGCGCGCTCGGGGGCGTCGTTGCGGGTGGAGAGCGCCTTCATCGACGAGAAGCCACCGATCGTCGCCTCGTGGACGCCGGCTTCCACGCCGCCTGCCAGCATCACGTCGGCGTCGCCGCGGCGGATCGTCTCCCACGCCTCGCCCAGCGCGTGGCCGCCTGTCGCGCAGGCGGAGACCGTGGCGAAGTTGGGACCGATCGCCCCGGTCGCGATCGCGATCTGCCCGGCGCCGACGTTGGCAATGCCCATCGGGATGAAGAACGGGCTGATCCGGTCCGGACCCCGTTCGGCCATGGTGAGCACGTTGTCGAACAGCGTGTGGACCCCGCCCAGGCCGGAGCCCAGGATCACGCCCGTGCGCTCGGCAAGCTCGTCCTCCAGTCGCTCCGGCAACCCGGCCTGGTCCATGGCCTGGCGGGCACAGACCAGCCCGAACTGGATGTACCGGTCGGTCCGGCGCATCTCCTTGCGGTCGAGCACGCCGCTCGCGTCGAAGTCCTTGACCTCGGCCGCGATCTTCGAATCCACCCGCTCCGGATCGAAGTCCGTGATGCGGGCGACGCCAGAGCGGCCCGCGATGAGCCCCTCCCAGGTGCTGGCGACATCGTTGCCGAGCGCGGTGACCGCGCCCATGCCGGTCACGACGACGCGGCGGGGCTGCTGCGGCCAGGACCAGCTCATCGGACCAGCTTCCCGGTGCGGACGGTGGCGGCGCGGTAGACATCGCCCGGCAGGCCACGCTCCGAGATCGCGTTGGCCACGCTCAGGACGTCGTACTCGGTGCGCTTGATCTCGGCGGTGACGTTGCCCTCGTGGATGTCGACCATCGCCCAGGACGCGGTCGGGTCGCCGTCGAAGACATAGCCGCAGGACCCGTCGTTGACGATGATCTTCCAGCCGAGGTCGCGGACCTCCGGGATGTGCGTGTGGCCCACGCACATCACGCGGGCGTCCGTGCCGGCAGCGCGCTCGAAGATGATGTTGGCGTCGAGCGCCTGGTCGAACCCGGCCGTCTGGGAGCCGGGCGACGCGTGGACCACGAGCACCAGCGTGCCGTCGGCGGCGCGCATCCGCCGCTCGGCCGGCAGCCGGCGCAGCCAGTCCAGCTGGGTGTCGCCAAGCTCGTCGTGCGCCCACTCCGGCTGCCGCCGACACCGCCTCGGGCACGCCCTCGGTCCACTGCGGGAAGGCGGCGCCGTAGTCGAAGTCGCCGACCGCGATGTCCGTGTTGCCGGACACGATCAGCGCACCCTCGGACTCGAGGAAGCGCAGGGCGTCGACACAGCCGTTGGGGTGCGGGCCGTTGAGCACGAGGTCGCCTGCGACCAGCACGGCATCGGGCTTGATGCGCCGGATCTCGGTGGCGACCGCCTCGAGGGCCGGCAGGTTGCCGTGGATGTCGGAGAGGACGGCGATCCGGGTCACTTGAGGACCCCGGCCGGGGGGATGATGAAGGACAGCAGCCCCTCGCAGGCCACCTCGCCATCGACGGTGGCGACGCCCCGGCCCTTGCCGAAGCGGCTGCCGAGCTTCTCCATCGTGACCTCGAGGCGGAGCACGTCGCCCGGGACGACGACGCGCTTGAAGCGCACCTCGTCGATGCCCGCGAACAGGCCGATGCGGTCGCCGAAGCCCGGCTGGTTGGCCACGTAGCAGCCCATGACCTGGGCGAGCGCCTCCACCTGGAGGACGCCCGGCATCACCGGCAGCCCCGGGAAGTGGCCCTGGAAGAACCACTCGGTGGCGGTGACGGCCTTGATGCCGACGATGCGCTTCTCGTCCCGCTCGTACTCGACGATGCGGTCGACGAGGAGGAACGGCCAGCGGTGCGGGATCATGCCCTCGATCATCCGGACCGAGAACGGGGCGGCAGGCGACGGGACGGCGTCGTCGCTCGTGGTGGCGTCGGGCTGGGTGTCGGTCACGGAAGACTCCAGGAGGCGGTCTGCGGGAGGGAAGGGTGTGGGGTCGGCGGCGGGCCAGCCGTGCCGTTGCGTGCAGGGCTGCACGTGCCGGCCAGGACGGCGATCGTCATCGGGACCTGTCCGCCGCGGCCAGGAAGGCCGCGCTGCCGATGCGGTCCATGAGGTTGGTGGTGAAACGCCCCTCGAGGAACGGCTCGGACACGAGCAGGGCGCGGTGGATCGCGATGTTGGTCACGACACCCTCCACGACCAGCTCGCCGAGCGCCGCCTTGCCACGGGCGATCGCGGCCGCGCGGGTCGGTCCCCAGACGATGAGCTTGCCGAGCAGCGAGTCGTAGTAGGGCGGGATCTCGTAGCCCGCATAGGCGTGCGAGTCGAAGCGGACGCCCGGCCCGCCTGGCGCGTTGAAGCGCTCGATCGTGCCTGCGCCCGGCCGGAAGTCGTGCTCGGGGTCCTCGGCGTTGATCCGGAACTCGATCGCGTGGCCGTCCTGGCGGACGTCGGCCTGGGTGAAGCCCAGGGGCTCGCCGGCCGCGATCCGGATCTGGGTGGCCACGAGGTCGATCCCCGTGAGCATCTCGGTGACCGGGTGCTCCACCTGGATGCGGCAGTTGATCTCGATGAAGTAGGCGTTGCCGTCGTTGTCGACCAGGAACTCCAGCGTGCCGACGTTCTGGTAGCCCGCGGCGACGACGGCCTTGATCGCGCGGTCGGCCAGCTCGGCCCGGGCGGCCACGGTGATCGCGGGCGACGGGGACTCCTCGAGGATCTTCTGGTGCCGCCGCTGGATGGAGCAGTCGCGCTCCCAGAGGTGGACGCCGTTGCCGAAGTGGTCGACGGCCACCTGGATCTCGACGTGGCGGTTGTCCTCCAGCCACTTCTCGAGGTACAGCGCGTCGTCGCCAAAGGCCGCCTTCGCCTCGGACCGGCAGATGGGCAGCACAGCCGCGAGCTCGCGAGGCGAACGGACCATGCGCATGCCCTTGCCGCCGCCGCCCGCCGAGGGCTTGAGCAGCACCGGGTAGCCGACTCGCTCCGCCTCGGCCAGCGCGTGGGCCTCGTCGTCGATGAGCCCCGAGCCCGGGATCGTGGGCAGACCGTGCGACGCCAGCAGGCGGCGGACCTCCTCCTTGGAGGCGAACCGCTCGAGCACGGCGGCGGGCGGGCCGATGAAGGTCAGGCCGTGGGCACGGACGGCATCCGCGAAGGCGTCGTCCTCGGAGAGGAAGCCGTACCCCGGGTGGATGGCATCACAGCCGGTGATCAGGGCAGCCGAGATCAGGGCAGGTGCCGAGAGGTAGGAGCGCCTGGCATCGGCTGGGCCGATGCAGATCGCCTCGTCGGCGAGGAGCGCGGCGAGCGAGAGGCGGTCGGCCTCGGAGTAGGCGACGACGGCCTCGATGCCCAGCGTGCGGCAGGCACGCAGGATGCGCAGGGCGATCTCGCCCCGGTTGGCGATGAGGACCCGGCTGATCACTGGGCGCCCTCCTCGGCAGCATCCTCGTCCGGATCGCGGAGCTCGGCCGGGGCCTCGACCGCCGCGATCGGCTCGCCGTACTCGACGGCGTCACCGGTCTGGGCGAACACCTCGACCACCGTTCCGTCGATCGGTGCAGCGACATCCTGCGGGATGCCGAGCAGGTCCACGGTGGCGATCCGGTCGCCGGCCTGGACTCGGGCCCCAACCTGGGCGATCGCGCGGAAGACGCCGACCGCAGGAGCGGTGGCGACGCCCCGCTCCCGGTCACTGGCGGGAGCCGTCGAGGCGGTGGCGGCCGCGGTGGCCGGGCCAGCGGCGGGGGCCGTCGGCCGGCTCCGGTCCGACCGTCGCCCGGCGGGTGCCGCATGGGGCGTCCGCCGCAACCGGATCGCCCAGTCACCCTCGTGGACCTCGAGCTTCGCCGAGGCCGGTCGCCGAGAGCCGGGCAACGAGGGCCGGCACGAGCGTGTCGGACAGGCGGGCGAGCGAGGCGTGGTCGGCCTGCCGGGCTGCGGCGGTCCGGTCGCTCGGGTGGCGCGGGTCGGGCATCGGCTTACGCGTCCTCGCTGTCTTCAGGATCATGCTGGCGGGCTTCCTGGGTCGGGCCCGACCTGTTCCACGCGCGGGAGTCGAACATGCTGCGGATGCGGTCGACGAAGCCCTGGCGCGACGGGGTCGGGGTGGTGGGCGCGACCGGGGCGAGGATCTCCTCGTACGGGCCGAAGTCACGGTAGCGGCGATAGCGGGCATCGAGCAGGTCGTCGACGGGAATGACGGCAAGTCGCTCGAGCTCGCGCACGATGGCGGCCTTGAGGCGCCGTGCGGTCTCGGGGACATCGGTGTGGGCGCCGTCGGCCGGCTCCGGGATGACCTCGTCGATGACGCCGAGGGCCTGCTGGTCCTGGGCGCTCATGCGCATCGCGAGCGCGGCCGTCGCGGCCTCGTCCGTCGTCCGCCACAGGATGCTCGCGCAGCCCTCCGGGGAGATGACCGAGTACACCGCGTTCTCGAGGGCGAGGACCACGTCGCCCACGGCGATCGCCAGGGCGCCGCCGGACCCTCCCTCGCCGGTGATGACGGTCACGATGGGGGTGCGCAGGCGGGTCATCAGGCCGACGGACCGGGCGATGGCCTCGGCGATCCCCCGCTCCTCGGACTCGGGGCCGGGATGGGCGCCCGGCACGTCCACGAACGTGACGACGGGGAGGCCGCTGCGCTCGGCGAGCTCCATGATCCGCATCGCCTTGCGGTAGCCCTCGGGATGGGGCATCCCGAAGCTGCGCCGGACGTTCTCCTCGGTGTCGGCGCCCTTCTGCTGGCCGACGACGGCGACCCTGTGCCCGCCGATCAGTGCGAAGCCCGCCACAACCGCCTCGTCGTCCCCGAACACGCGATCGCCGTGGAGCTCGACGAACTCGTCGGCCATGACGCCGAGCAGCTCGAGGATCCGCGGGCGGCGCAGGTTCCTGGCCAGCTGCACGCGACCCCAGACCTCGGCCTTGCGGTCGGCGGGATCGGGTTCGAGTCCGGAGGCGGGGTCCGTGGCGGGGGCGGTCGTGTCGGCAGGCAGCGAGTCGTCGCGGCTTGCGGCGATGCGCTCAAGCACGGGCGGCCTCCACCTGGTGCGGGGCGAGGAAGCGCAGGATGCGGGCCAGCTCCTCGCGCAGGTCGGCGCGGCTGACGACCCGGTCCACGAACCCGTGACGGTAGAGGAACTCCGAGCGCTGGAAGCCCGGTGGCAGCTCCTGGCCGATGGTCCCGGCCCCGACGCGGGCTCCGGCGAAGCCGATCAGGGCGTTGGGCTCCGCGAGGTTGACGTCGCCCATCGCAGCGTACGAGGCGAACACGCCGCCGGTCGTGGGATCGGACATGACCGACACGTACGGCACGCGGTTCGCGCGCAGGCGCTCAAGGGCGGCCATCGTCTTGGCCAGCTGCATGGACAAGGGCCAGCGTGCCCTCCTGCATGCGCGCGCCGCCGGACGCGGAGACGATCACGAGGGCCACGCGCTCGGCGAGCGCGCCCTCCGCAGCCCGGGCGACCTTCTCCCCCACCACGGCGCCCATCGAGCCGCCCATGAACCCGAAGTCCATGACCAGGATGGCGATGCGCTGGCTCTCGATGCGCCCGAAGCCCCAGACGGCGGCGTCGCGCAGGCCGGTGGCGACCTGGGCGGCGGCGACGCGGTCCGGGTACGGCTTCTGGTCCACGAACCGGAGGGGGTCGACGGAGACGAGCCCGGGGTCGCGCTCCTCGAAGGTCCCGTGATCGAGCAGCTGGCCCAGCCGGGCCGTGGCCGGGAGGCGGAAGTGGTGCCCGCAGGACGGGCACACGTGCATCGCCTTTTCCAGCTGCTTGTTGAACAGCTGCTCGCCTTGGCAGGACGGGCAGCGTGTCCACATCTTGTCGGGGTAGCTGTCCCGGCGCGACCGGAACTGGGGGAAGTTGACGGGCATCAGGCAGGGCCTCCGAGACCGGTGCCGGCCAGCGCCGCGCGGGCGGCCCTGCGGGCGTGAGCGGAGCGGGCAGCGCGGCCCATCAGCGCCTCCGCGGTCCGGGTGTCGCCGCGGCCGGCGCATCGCCAGGCGACCCAGGCAACCCCGACGAGGGAGATGGCAGCCGAGGTGATGGCCGCACCGCCCACCACGATGAGCGGGGTACGGCTGGCGGCATCGCCCGAGGCCTGGGCCACGGCGTCCGCATCGGATGGATCGAGGTCGCCCGCCAGGACGGCCCCGAGCAGCGGGTCGTCCACAGATGCGGCGACCGGGGCGACCGGACCCGGGAAGGGGATCACCGTGCCGCCGCCCGCCGCCATGGCAGGAGCCGCCTGCGCGGCGGCCAGGTCGGCGAGGCGCCCGGCGAGGCGTTCCTCGAAGCGGAACGAAGGATGAACCCGCACGAGCGCGGAACGCAGCACGAGCGCCGCACGGCGGAGCTGCGGGTCCAGGGTCGCGTCCGAGGGTGCGTCGCCGGCGCGCCGCTCCGAGGCTGCGAGGAGGTCCTCGAGGTAGCGGTCGGCAACGAGCGCATCCACCTGGCCGGCGTCGTGGTCTAGCAGGCGCGGGACCGTCATGCGTGGGTGCCCGGCTTCGTGCCCCGCCGCGGAGCGCGTCGCGGCAGCATGCGTGGGGGCCGCCTGCGTGCCCCGCTCGCGGCCGAGCTCCCTGGAGACCGCGCCGAGCGCCCGGTGGATCAGCACCCGCACCCGCGCCTTCGGACTTGCCCAGCACGCCGGCGATCTCGGCCGTGGTCATCTCCTCCACGAACCGCAGCTCGAGGGCGCGGCGGCGGTCGTCGGGCAGGGCCCGCATCGCGCGGAGCGCCTCGGAGGCCTCATCCCGGGTGACGGCATTGCCCTCGAGGTCCGTCCCATCCGCGATTGCGAACCCGGCGCCCAGCGCGACGTCCAGCGAATTCGCGGGCCGCCGATACCGGCTCCGTCGCTCGTTGGCGATCACGTTCCGGGCAATCCGGAACAGCCAGACGCGGAACGTGGAGGCCTCGGGGCCGTCCTCGGGACGAGCCTGCTCGCGGAACCGCGGCAGCGCGGCCAGCGCGCGCAGGAATGTCCGCTCCGTGGCGTCCTCGGCGGCGTGGTGGTCGGCAAGCTCGTAGAGCGCGAAGGCGTACACCTGGGCGAGATACTTCCGGTACAGGGCGTCGAACTGGAGGGGGTCCCGGCGCGCCGCCTCCACGAGACGCCGGTCACGATCGAGCGTGACGACTCCCTCGCTGCCACGCTCCCTGGTACTCAACACCGGACGGGCCACGGCGTTACACCCCGTCCCGCGATACGGACCCGGCCAGGCGCACACGGACGACCTCGCCTGCGTGCACATGGCGCTCGCCACCCGGGACCTCGTCATCGGCCACGATGAGGGCGCCACTCGACGCATCCACTGCGAGCGCCAGCAGCGGCTGGGTCGCAGAGCCGTCCGGCGCCTCGAGCGTCACCTCGCGTCCGGTGGTGACCCTGGCGGCGGACCCATGCGTCCACGTCGAAGTGGCCTTCGCGCAGCGCCGAGCCGCCCCTCGACCCGGTCCGCGAAGGCGGCGAAGAGGACATCACGATCCACTGGCCGAGCCAGCCCGACGCCTCGCGCAGGCTCGTCATCGTGTGCGCGATGTCCGGCGGGAGTCGTCGGTGCCCAGTCCCCGTTGATGCCGATCCCGACCACCACCCGCGGGTTGTCCCGTTCCAGGCCATCGCTCTCGCCGAGCACCGCCTGCGATCTTCGCCGCTTCCAGTCGTCCGGCCAGCCGTGGGCGGCGCGTCAGCCGTCTGCAGGCCGACCAGGAGCGCGCCGGGCCCGGCGATCTCGATGACAAGGTCGTTCGGCCACTTCAGGCGGATGGCACCCTCGGGGAGTCCCGCGGTGTCCTCGGCGGCATCGACCATCGCCAGCGCCACGGTCGCCGCCACCCGCCACGCACGTTCCGGCGGGAGGTACGTGGGCCGGAAGCCGAGCGAGCACAGGAGGCCCGCGCCCGCAGGCGCCGACCAGGTCCGTCCGTGCCGGCCGCGCCCGGCTGTCTGCTCGTCGGCGATCGCGCAGCACACCTCGGGCGTGGCATCGAGCAGCCACGTCCGGACGATGTCATTGGTGCTGCCGGCGGTCGGGTACCGCTCGACCCGGCTGAAGAACGAACCGCCGGCAGGAGCCCCTGTCAACAAGCCTCAGCCGGCCGCAGCGCCGGCGGCGCCGGCCGCCTCGGGCTGCTCCAGCTTGAACGCGGCGTGCAGGGCGCGGACGGCGTCCTCCACGCGGTCCTCGGCGATGATCACGGTGATCCGGATCTCCGACGTCGAGATCATCTCGATGTTGATCCCGGTGTCGGCCATGACCCCGAACATCCTGGCTGCGTAGCCGGGGGCGTTTCTGGATGCCCGCCCCAACGATCGACACCTTGGCCACGGACGAGTCCGTGGTCATGTCGCGGAAGCCGAGCTCGCGGATGAGCGGTTCGAGCAGGCGCTTGGCCTTGGCCAGCTCCACGCGCGGGATCGTGAACGAGATGTCCGTTGCGCCACCGTGACCGACGTTCTGCACGATCATGTCGACGTTGACGCCGGCCTCGGCGAGCGGCCCGAACACGTCATGCGCCACGCCCGGCTTGTCGGGCACGTCCACCGAGCGTGATCTTGGCCACGTTCCGGTCGTGTGCGAGGCCCCGCACCTTGTTCCGCTGCTCCACGAGCGGGTCCTCCTTGATCAGGGTTCCGGGGGCGTCCTCGAACGAGCTGAGGACCTCGATGACGACGTCGTTGACCCAGCCGAGCTCCACGGCGCGGACCTGCATCACCTGGGCGCCCTGGTTGGCCAGCTCCATCATCTCCTCGTAACCGATGACGGGGAGCTGGGACGCGTCCAGCGCGATGCGCGGATCGGCGGTGTAGATGCCCTTGACGTCCGTGTAGATCTGGCACCGGTCCGCCTGCAGCTGGGCAGCGAGCGCGACCGCGGTGGTGTCCGAGCCGCCACGCCCCAGCGTGGTGATCTCGGCGGCGTGGACATCGCTCGCCGTGTCGCTGTCCTCGAGGCCGTCGCTGTTGACGGACATGCCCTGGAAGCCGGCGACGATGACGACCTTGCCCGCCGCGATCTCGGCCCGCACGCGGCGCGGGTCGATTCCCGCGATCCTCGCCTTGCCGTAGCGGCCATCGGTGGTGATCCCGGCCTGGGTGTCCGGTGAGGCTGATCGCCGCGGTGCCGAGCGCGTGGAGGGCCATCGACATGAGCGTGGCGCTCTGGTGCTCGCCGGTGGCCAGGAGGACGTCGAGCTCGCGGGCGTCGGGATCGTCGGTGATGGCGGCGGCGAGCGCCAGCAGCTCGTCGGTCGTGTCGCCCATTGCGGAGACGACGACCACCAGGTCGGAGCCGTTGGCACGCTCTCGTGCGATGCGCCGCGCAACGCGCTTGATGCGCTCGGCGTTCGCGACAGACGAGCCGCCGAACTTCATGACGACGAGGGGGCTGGACATGGCGGGCATTCTAGCGCGGGAGGTTGCGGATCCTCCGTTGCGAGTCGGTGTCGGCCCAGCCGGCGCCGGCCGGGGACGACGGGCGCGGAATTCCGACAGGATGGTCCAGCTCCAGGCCCCGTGGGTACCTGATCCCGATGGCGAGTCAGCCCCCGAACGATCCAGCTGATCTCATAATCCCGCAGCGCCTGCCCCGCACAGACTGACCAGGCCCTGCCCCTGAGGATCCGCCGATGTGCTTCGACCACGACTCCCGGCCGCCGATCGAGCCCATCGAGGGCGGCGCGCTCGATGCCGGCGGGATCGAGCTGGTCTCCGCTGACGGAACGCGTTTCGCCGCCTACCTCGCCCGCGCCGCCGAGCCGTCCGGTGCCGGGATCGTGATCCTGCCCGACGTGCGTGGCCTGCACGCCTACTACCGCGAGCTCGCACTGCGCTTCGCCGAGCGCGGCGTCGATGCGATCGCCGTCGACTACTTCGCGCGCACGGCAGGCATCGGCGATCGGGGTCCCGGGTTCGACTGGGCACGCACGTCCCGCAGACCACGTACGAGGGCCTGCGGGCCGACGTGGCCGCTGCGACGGCCCACCTGCGCCTGGCCACCCCGGACGCCGGGCGGGTGCCCACGATCGGGTTCTGCATGGGCGGGCGGCTGGCGTTCCTGAGCGCCGGGTTCGGCCTTGATCTTGCCGGGGTCATCGGCTTCTACGGCTGGCCGGTCGGGCCCTCCCGCAACGGCACCCCGGCGCCGGCGGACGTGGCTCCTCGTTCGCTGCCCGGTCCTGGCGATCTTCGGCGGTGCGGACGAGGGCATCCCGGCCGCGGCGGTCGAGACCTGCGACGGCGAGTGACGGGCGCAGGCGTGCGAACCGCATCGTGACGTACCCCGATGCACCGCACTCCTTCTTCGACCGCAAGGCCGACGAGTTCGCAGCCACCTCGGCCCAGGCGTGGGACGAGGTGACCTCGTTCATCGGCCTCGGCCGGCCAAGCGGGATGAGCGTCCTCCGTCGGCTGTTCGGGGGAAGCCGGAGCGGAACCGGACCCGCGGACGCGACTCCGGCTCCAACGCCCGCCGGAGCAGGCGGCTGAGCAGGCCTATGAGCGGGAGCTGCTGCGCGGCGAGGCCGAGCGCCTCGTCGCGACCTGCTCCAGCGCCAGCTGCGCTACGCGGACCGGTCATGGACGCCGCCGGCGCAGGGTGGCGCGACGCGCCGACGCTCGGTGGGGATGAGGCGAGATCGAGCTGAAGCGCCGGTCCGAGCCTGTCAGCGACACGGCGTCCGCTGAAGCGACACGCCGTCCAGCTGAAGCGACACCGGCCGTCGTGCAATCCGTCGCCAGGCCGGCCCCTCGCCCTCGTCACCGGGCGGGCTCCTCGCCCTCGCCGCGGGCGGGGCGGGCTCCTCGCCGAGGACCGCGGCGGGCGTCTCGCCGAAGACCGCAGCGGCGCGGGGCTATGGTTGCTCCCGGCGTCGGGCTAGGACGCGACCCGCCGGCTGGCGAGCGCGGCGGCACCGGTGGCGAACGCCAGGAGCGCGGTGCCCACCATCGCCACCTGCAGGTCCCCCGCGACGGAGATGAACCCGATCGCCGGCGGACGATCGCCCCCAGGACCGCCGCGAAGATCAGCGTCGACGCGACGGTCGCCGAGCGGCTGGGCAGGCGCGCCCCGGCCGTGGCGACCATCAGCGGGAAGAACGGACCGAACGCGAAGCCGACGCCCAGGAACAGCACCAGCGTCCACGGACCCACCGGCAGCAGGAAGGCCGCCAGCAGCACCGCGCCACCCACCGGTGCGAGCACCGACGCCGCCACCACCGGCTCCACGCGGTTGCCGATCCGCGCGAAGACGATCCGGCCGACCGCGATCCCGGCCCAGAACAACGTGAGCGCGGCGCTCGCGGCGGTCACCGGCAGCACGTCCAGGTAGCGCACCAGCCAGTCGGACACACCCGCCTCCGACGCGACGTAGCACCCCGTCCCGAGAGCCATGACCAGCAGGAAGACAGGGAATCCGGCGGCCGCGCGCGACATCGGCGGCATTGTCGGGATGCTCGTCGGGGTCGGGAGGATCGAGCTGGCCGGGCGGGACGGTGAGCCTGACGCCGATGGCGGCTGTGCCGGCGACCACGCCGCTCACCAGCATCGGCACCTGCCAGGCGACGCCCGCCCCCACCGTCGCCGCGAGGGCCAGCGGCGCAGCCAGGGCACCCACGCTGTACATGACGTGGAGCAGGTTGAGGGCCCGGCCCCGCGATGACGGGAACAGGTCCAGGACGAGCGAGTTGATGCCGATGTCGGCAGCCGACGCGCCCAGGCTCACCAGCACGCCCAGCGCGACGAACGCCGGCCACGAGCCGGTGACACCCTGGAGGATGAGGCCCACGCACATCGTCGCGAGCGCGCCCGCGACGGCGAACCGCTGGCCACGGGCCCGGACGAGGCGCCCGCCGGCCAGCACGCCCACCCCGTACGAGACCGCCGTCGCCAGGAAGTACAGGCCCATACCGGCGTCGTCCTGGCCGAACGAGGGCTCGACCGACCGGATCATCGACGGGACGAGGAGTCCGCGCCAGCCGATCAGCGAGTACGCGAGGCCGACGACGATCCCGGCGCGCAAGGCCCGCTCGGACGCCGTCGCACGCACCTGGTCCTGGGCGGCGGGCTCCTGCATGAGTTGATGCTATCCGGGGCCCACTCGGGTGGTGCCCCGGCGCCAACCCCCAACCGGAGGCTGAAGGCGCACGCGCTCCTGCAGGTCTATCTGGCCCGTGGGCGAGATCCAGTACGATCGGCAGCATGGCGGAGCGGGAAGGCACAGGCACGCGCGTAACTGGCGACCAGGACGCGATCGGTTTGCAGGCGCACGATGCCGAGCTTCTCGCGCCGTCGACTTCGGACGATCCGCGAGTAGCATTCCTCGCCAACCTCGTGGATCGGCACAGCGCGGAGCGGCGAGCAATTCTCGAGCGGGCGCGGCTGCAGCGCGCTGATCTCGAGCGCGCTACGAAGGCCGCAGACCAACTGGCGATCGAGCTCGAGGAGGCCCGGGCCGCAGCGACCGCCCGGGACTATGGCGCGATCGAGCATCTGCGGGCGGCCGCCAGACGCCGCGCACGTGGCCTTCGCCGACGAGTTCTCGGCCGAGCGCAGACGCCGGCCAAAGCGCGCGGCGCTCCACGGGCATCGAAGGTCGGGGGTCCGAAAGCGGTGCGCCAGGGCACGGTCGGCAGTTCTGAGCCGGTTCCGGCCCTCCTCTCGGGTGGATCACCCGGCGACTTCCGGCGAGAGCTGATCGCGCGGCTGGACACACCCGGCCAAGGCGGCCTCAGGATCATGGCCGCCGAGACACTGGACGCGGGCGATCCGCAGGCGCCGCTCCCGCCGCCAGCGGACGGGTGGCCGGATGTGGTCGTCCTGGACACTCCGACACTCGACATCCGCCGCCTACCGCGCCACATCGTGACCGTCGCACGGGTCGGCACCGACGCTGGACATTGGCTCGCGCTGCCGTGGTTCGACTCGTTCGACGTCGTCCTGGCGGCCACGTCAGCTGTCGCTGGCGACGTGCGGTCCTCGTCGTCGAAGGTCGCGACAGCCGTCTGCGGCGGGGCCGAGGACTCGATCTCGGTGAGGCTCGCAGCCGAGGCCACACCTCACCGGCTAGGCGAGGACGAGGTGCGTCGCGCCGTCCGAACATGGGCGGAGGCGACTCGTGTTGGTCTGTTGGTGCAGGCGCCCACCTGGGAGGACGCCGAGACATCCGGGGACTACCACTTCGCGCGAGACCTGCAGCGGGCTCTTGAGCGTGCCGGTCATCCGGCCACGGTCTACCTCGTGCGCCAGTGGGAGCTCCCGGTCACGTCACGCGAGGACGTCCTGCTGCACCTCTGGGGCCGGTATCCCGTGGCGACACGGGGCTCCCAGGTGAACGCCCTCTGGGTGCTATACCACCCGGAGCTCGTGACCGCCGACCTCCTGCAGCGCTATGACCACGTGTTCGCGGGTTCGGAGATCCTGGCGGACCGGCTCAAGGAGCTCACCAGCACACCGGTGGAGTCGCTGCATCAGGCAACCGACCCGGAGCGTGTCCGTCCGCATGGCCAGGGCCCCCACCACGAGTTGCTCTTCATCGGCAACTCGCGAGGTACTCGACGGACGATTCTCGACGACCTTGGACCAACCGCCCGCGACCTCGCGGTCTACGGACTTGGATGGACGCCAGAACTCCTGGACCCACGTTTCCTGCAGCCCGGAACCGTCGCCCACGCCGAGATCGGGAACTACTACGCGTCGGCCGACATCGCTCTGAACGACCACTGGCCGGAGGCGGCGGAGGCTGGCCTGATCACCAACCGCCTCTACGACATTCTCGCCGCAGGTGGGTTCGCCCTCACCGACCCGGTTCCGGGGCTGCGCGAGGAGTTCGACGATGGCGTTGCGACGTACTCGGGCCCGGCCGATCTCGCGCTCCAAGTTGAGCGCCTGCTGGCCGATCCGGAGCTGCGCGCTGCAACCAGCGCGCGCGGGCGGGCTGCCGTCATGGTCCGGCACACTTTCTCGGTGCGCGTCGAGCGCCTGCTCGACGTCCTGCTGCCTCTTGTCTCCGAGAAGCGGACTGCTAATGCGGCAGTGCCGATCGCCATGGCGCGAGCCACGTGTCCGGTCTGTCTCATCGAGGGTGATCACGAGCGTTTTCCTCGTTCGCGAGATGATGTTCGGAACACGTGAGACGTTTCCCTACGTCCGCTGCAGCTCCTGCGGAACCTTGCGCATCGAGGCGATCCCGGTCGACCTGGGCCACCACTACCCGCCCCAATACCACTACGGCAAGCTCGCGGACGATGTCGTGCCGGGAGGGCGCCTTGCCCGCCAACTCGTGCGGCTTGCCGTTGCGCCGGACTTGACAGGACGAGGCAGCGCCGTCGCTCGGCTCGTCCGACACATTGCGCCGGTGCCAGCGGGATACGCTCGCTGGAGGGCGTCACTGCAGCGCTGGGCGGTCCGTTCGTTCGACGGGGGTGTCCTGGACGTGGGGACCGGTCGCGCACCGGACCGGCTGGTCGTCCTGCGAGCCCTCGGGTTCACAAATCTGTTGGGCATCGACCCCTTCATCGAGAAGGACCTTGTCGTCCATGGCGTACCCGTGCGCAAGGCCAGGCTCGAGGATGTCACGGGCTCCTTCGACCTGGTCTGGTTCCACCATTCCCTCGAACATGTCCCGGACCCGCGTGCGACGCTTACGGCGGCGGTCGCCGTCCTGGCACCCGGGGGCCGCATTGTCGTCCGCATTCCGGTCATGGAGTCGGTTCTATGGGACCGCTACGGAACGTGCTGGTGGGAGCTCGATGCGCCCCCGACACCTCTATCTCTTCACCCCACGGGCGATCGTGGGCCTCGCTGAGTCCCTGGGGCTGCGGCAGACGTTCACCATCGGTGAGTCGACAGCGAAGGAGTTCGTCGGCAGCGAGCAGTACAGGCGAGATCTGGCCATGTTCGAGCCCGGCTCATGGTCCTCGACCCTGCCGCGAGCGCCTTCACCAGCGCCGAACTGCAGTCCTTCGATGCCCAGGCAAGGGCCGCCAACGCGGCCGGGACGGCAGGGCGTGCGTGCTTCGTGTTTGAACGCGCCTGAACCGCCGAACCGCCGACGCGACGCTCTGTCCAGAACCACCCGCGACGCGCGGTCCTCGCCCGACCGGTCCTAACGGCGGAAGAGCAGCACCAGCCCCAGGACGATCAGACCGATGATCATGACCGGGAGCAGCCCCGCGGGCACGACAGAGGTGACCGCGTTGAAGACAGTCACCCACGGCCGACGCCACCGCCGCGACGACGCCCGCGACCAGGGCCTCCCCCAGCGCATCCGTCACCGAGCGCACGAACCCGTCGATGCCCGGCAGTCTGGACCCCGGCCGCCGCCCTCGCAACCGGGTCGCCGTGACGTACCCTGTGGCCACGTGATCCTGGCCCCTGCACACACCTCGAGGTCTGCGATGAAGGAACGGCTCATCGGCGACGACCAGCTCCTGGTGATGCCGGCCGACACCACGCTCGGCGACCCGCTCTGGGACTGGGTCGCTGCGGACGCAGCACGTCGGGCGCCCGAGGGCTGGCGGATCGCCAACATCGGCGCCGTGCCGACGACCCCCGCGGCCGCCCAACCCTACGGCTATGCCCCGCAGCCGACCGGCGTCGCCATGTGAATTCTCTACCGCCGGTGAGCGGCGACGACGCCTCCGGTGACAGGGCTTCGCCCGTCGCCGGATGGCCGGACGCGGTCCGCCTTCGACCGTGTCCGATCCGCCGGAAGCCGAAACGCGGCCACTACGACCTGCGACGATCCACGCGATCCTCGACGAGGCGATCGTCGGGTACGTCGGCTGGGTGCGCGACGGGTCAGCCGTACGTCACGCCCGTCAACGTGTGGCGTGCGGGTGCCCGGCTCCTGTGGCATGCCTCTGTTGGCAGTGGCATGGGCCTCGCAATCGAGGGGCAGCAGGTGTGCGTGACGGTGGCGCACGTCGACGGCCTGGTCCTCGCGCGAAGTGCGACGAACCACTCGATCGACTACCGCTCCGTGATGGCCCTCGGCATGGCACACCGGATCGCAGGACGAACGAGAGATGGCGCGGCGCTCGAGGGCCTCGTCGAGAGCCTGTTCCCGGGCCGATGGGCCCGCCTGCGCCCGATGACCGACGCCGAGCGGCGTGCGACCGCGGTGTTCTGGATCGCCGCTCGACGAGGCATCGGCGAAGGTCCGCGCCAGCGGTCTCTCGAGGACCCCGGCGACGAGACGTGGCCGGTATGGGGCGGTGTGATCCCGGTGCGGACGGTGCGCGGCGAGGGCCTCAAGCCGGACCAGCACGTCACACCGGCGTGCCGATGCCCGAGATCCGGCTCCCGTAGGCCCTCCGGGCGAGGCAAACCGACATCGCAGCGGCCGCTGGACGCGCAGGCCTCCCAGTCCGAGCTACCGGCGGAACAGCACCACCAGGCCGAGCACAATCAGCCCGATGACGACGAAGGGCAGCCATCCCGCCGGCACGATCGAGCCGAGCGCAGCGAGCACCCCGTTCACGGCCGACACGACGGCACCGGCGATCGCGGCCAGCAGGCCTGCCAGCGCGTTGACGACCGTCTCGATGAAACTCCCCATCGCCGCCTGAGTCTGCGCCTGCCAGGGAAGGCTCGCAAGCCGTCCGCCATCCCTATCGGGCGCACGGACGATGGCCTGCTCCGCCTCGGATCAGCCCTCGATGAGCGCCGGACCCGTGTTGCGCGGGCGCACGATCATCGTCCGCCCGGTGAGCCCGACGGACGCGGCCGCCTCGGCGAGCGCGCGCTCCACGGGTTCGGCGTCGGCGCCGGGCGCCACGAACGCCAGCGACCGTCGGACCCTGCGCCCGACAGGAACGCGCCCAGTGCCCCCGCCGCGCGCGCCGCACCGGTCAGGCGCGGCAGCTGCGGGTAGGCGACGGACCGGTACGGCTCGTGGATCCGGTCCACGGTGAGGTCGGCCAGGGCAGCTCGAAGCGCCCCGACGCGATCCCGGCCACCCCGATCGCGATCCGGCTCATGTTCGAAACCGGCATCGCGAAGCGGAACCTCAGCCGGGAGCACCCGCCGCATGTCGGCCGTGGCGAGACGTCGGTCCGGGATGAACAGCACGGCGCGCAGTCCATCGGGAGCCGGGAAGCGGACCGCTTCCACCCGTTCGCCGAGGTGTGCCGACACGACGAACCCGCCCAGCAGCGCCGCCGACGCGTTGTCGGGGTGGCCCTCGAGCGCCGTCGACAGCACGAGCAGCTGGCCCTCGGTCAGCTTCGAGCCGCCCAACAGGTTGCCGGTCCAGGCCCCGCCGACCGACGCGGCAGCGGACGAGCCCATCCCGCGCGACAGCGGGATCCGGTTGTGCATCGCGATCCGCCAGCCGATGTGTGCCGGACGCGGCCCGATCGAGGCCTCAAGGGCATCCTCGAGCCCGGCCACGAACCGGTTGGAGCGCACGGGCGGCAGCTCGCCCTCGCCCTCTCCCGTGACCTCCAGCGCGAGCCCGCCGTCACCGGTGACCTCGACGGTCACGGTGTTGCACACGTCGAGGGCCATGCCCAGGCAGTCGTAGCCCGCGCCCAGGTTGGCCGTCGAGGCGGGCACGTCCACGACGACGCGCCGGCCGACCAGGGCATCCCAGGCGGCGAGGTCCAGTGGCGCGGCCGGCAGCCTCGGCGGATTGGCGATCGGGATCTTGCCCGGGATGGGCTGCTGCTGCATCAGCGGCTCACCAGCCGAGCGCCCGTGCCACCGACGCGAGTGACGGCTCGGCCTCGGTCACCTCGACCTCGAGGCCGTCCTCGGCGGTGTGCGGGTCCTTGAGGCCGTTGCCCGTGCAGGACGGCGACCACCAGCGCGTCAGGCTCGATCTGGCCGGCCGCCGCGCGCTTGATGATGCCCGCGACCGATGCGGCCGACGACGGCTCGCAGAACATGCCTTCCTCGCGCTGCAGGCGGCGGTAGGCGTCGAGGATCTCGTCGTCGGTGACGGCGTCGATCTGCCCGCCCGACTCGTCGCGCGCCGCCGACGGCGCTGGTCCCACGACGCCGGGTTGCCGATGCGGATCGCGGTCGCGATGGTCTCGGGCTGCTCGACCGGGTGGCCCAGCACGATCGGCGCGGCGCCTGCGGCCTGGAAGCCCAACATGCGCGGCGGCTGGCGTCGACCACGCCCGGCGTCGCGATACTCCCGGAAGCCCCGCCAGTAGGCGGTGATGTTGCCGGCGTTGCCGACCGGGATCGCGAGGACGTCGGGCGCCCGGCCCAGGTCGTCGCAGATCTCGAAGGCGGCCGTCTTCTGGCCCTCGAGCCGGAACGGGTTGACCGAGTTGACGAGCGTGATCGGGTGCTCGTCCTGCTCGGACGAGCGCGCGGACGATGCGCAGCGCCTCGTCGAAGTTGCCCGTCGACGCTCACGACTCGCGCGCCGAAGACCAGCGCCTGGAGCGAGCTTGCCGAGGGCGATCTTGCCGGCCGGGAGGACCACGACGCACTCGAGGCCGGCGGCGGCGGCGTAGGCGGCGGCCGACGCCGACGTGTTGCCGGTCGACGCGCAGATGACGCTCCGGGCGCCCTCCTCGAGCGCCTTCGCCACGGCCATCACCATGCCCCGGTCCTTGAAGGAGCCGGTGGGGTTCATGCCCTCGAACTTGACGTGCAGGTTGGGCACGCCGATCGAGGCGCCCAGGCGGCGCATCGGGATGAGCGGCGTCGCGCCCTCGCCCAGCGAGACCACCGGCGTGGTGTCGGTGAGCGGGCAGGAACTCGCGGTAGCGCTCGAGGAGCTGGGCGGGCGGCGGGGTTGAGCGGGGTCATGACGGTCAGTCGCCGACGGGGTAGCAGGCGCCGGACGGCGCCGACGACGCATTCGGCGGCGACGGGGCGGACGGGCAGGCCCGGACACCTCGGTGGCGGCGGCGAGACCTGCCCACGTGGAGCCGACGCCCCGGGCCACCGCGACCAGGTCGGACAGGACGGCGGCACCGGCAGCCGGACCGCCGGCGCCCGGCCCCTCGAACGCGACCCGGCCGACGGGCAGGCCGTCGACCTCGACGCGGTTGAGCACGCCGTCGCACCGCCCGAACGGCGAGTCGGCGGGCACCGCGGTGGGGACGACGGATGCCTCGATGGCGCCATCGTCGGCCAGGACGGTGGTGGCGATCAGGCGCAGGACGCGGCCCTCGTTCGCCATGGCGGCGACGTCGTCGGCCGTGACCCCGGTGATGCCGGGCAGGCCCGGGCGCGCCGGTCGTGGTGCCGGGCCGGTTGCCCACGCTCTCGGCGGCGATCCAGGCGCCGAAGGCGAGGCGGGCGAGGATGACGAGCTTGTTGAGCGCGTCGAGCCCCTCGACATCGGCGGTCGGGTCGGCCTCGGCATAGCCGCGCGACTGGGCGTCGGCGAGGACCTCAGCGTACTCGCGGCCCTCGCGGGTCATCGCCGTGAGCATGAAGTTCGTGGTCCCGTTGAGGATGCCGCGGACACGCCCGATGCGGTTGGCGGCGAGGTCCAGCGCGATCGGGCCGAGGAGCGGGATGCCGCCGCCGACCGCCGCCTCGAACCGGAGCGTGGCGCCGGTGGCGCGCGCGATCCCCTCCAGCTCGGGCCCGTAATGGGCGATCACGTGCTTGTTCGCGGTGACCACGCTCTTGCCGGCCTCCAGGGCCGCGCGGATCAGCGTGCGGGCCGGCTCGTCGCCGCCCATCGTCTCGACGATCACGTCGATGTCCGGGTCGGCCACCATGTGGGCAGGGGCATCGGTGAGGATGGCCTCCGGGATGCCGAAGGCGATGGCCCGGTCGGTGAACTTCTCCGCGACCGCGGCCAGGACGAGCGGTCTGCCGTCCAGGGGCGCGAGGCGGGTGGACCGGTCGAGGAACGCGCGGACGACCTCGCGGCCGACGGTTCCGGCGCCGATGACACCGACGCGCAGGGGCTGAACGCTCACGGGTGGGCTCTCACAGTGGGGGTCGGGAGTGTGGCAGGCGTGTGGGGGCGATGGTAGCGAACGATGCCGCGCGCACGCGAGGAGGTGCAGGCCGGGCGCCGATCGGACCGTCAGGTCGCTCGGCCGCGCCGCTCGGCCGCGCCGCTCGCCGGGCCGCTACCCGTGCGCGCTACCGGTGCGCCGATCGGCCCCACCGATCACCAGCGCCACCATCCGGTCGCCTGATCGGTCCTGCCGAACAACTGGCGACGATCGGGGGCAATCCGCGGGTGACGAGGGGCCCGCACGCGTCGATCTGATCGGTCCCACCGATCGTCGAGCACGCGATGGCCTGGGATGATCGCTGCGGCCGATCACGCTCGCGCCGGGCGAGCCGCGGCCGGCGCGCAGCCGGGACGGGCCGTCGGACCGGTCCCCGCTTCGGTACACTCCGCCCACGATGACCGTCGAGCTCGCCCCCCTCCCCTCACCCGCCGCCGCGTCGGCCCCACGCCCGCGCATCTTCTCCGGCATCCAGCCGTCCGGGGTCGTCCACCTCGGCAACGACCTGGGCGCGATCCGCAACTACGTGATGCTCCAGTACGAGTACGAGGCGATCTACTGCATCGTCGACTACCACGCGCTGACCAGCACGCACAACGCGGAGGTGCTGCGGCGCCGCACCCGCGAGATGGCGGCCAGCCTGCTCGCGCTCGGCCTGAGCCCGGACCACTGCACGCTGTTCGTCCAGAGCCACCGCCCCGAGCACGCCGAGCTCATGTGGCTGCTGGCCACGGTCACGCCGGTGAGCTGGCTCGAGCGCACGCCCACCTACAAGGACAAGATCGCCAGCCAGCCCGACGACGTGAACCACGGCCTGCTGACCTACCCCGTCCTCCAGGCGGCCGACATCATCATCTACAAGGCGACGAAGGTGCCGGTGGGCAAGGACCAGGCGGCGCACCTGGAGCTGTCGCGCGAGATCGTCCGCGCCTTCAACTACCGCTACGGCGAGACGTTCCCGGAGCCGCAGGCCGTGTACACGAGCGCCCCGGTGGTCCTGGGCACGGACGGCGTCAAGAAGATGTCCAAGTCCGTCGGCAACACCATCGAGATCCTCGCCTCGCCCGACGAGATCCGCAAGCAGGTCATGTCGATGGTGACCGACACGGAGCGCATCAAGCGCACCGACCCCGGCCGGCCCCAGGTCTGCAACGTCTGCCAGCTCCACCAGTTCTTCGGCGACGACTACGAGGAGATCTGGGACGGCGAGGCCACCGCGCGCACCGGCTGCGTGGACACCAAGAAGCTGCTCGCCGCAGCGGATCATCGACCGCTACGCCGGCGCCCGCGAGCGGTACGCCGAGCTGATGGCCAACCCGGCCGAGGTCGACGGCGTCCTCGAGGACGGTGCGGACCGCCTCAAGCCCAAGGCCGAGGCCACGCTGGCCGAGGTCAAGGAGAAGATGGGCCTCCGATAGCGGGGCCGAGCAGCTTCGCCGGTGCCAGGTGCCGGCGTCGCTCACTCGAACGGCAATCCCGCGCGGGCACGGCGCAGCAGCTCCAGCACATACCCGATACTGTCCGGCGGCGTGGAATGACGCGGCCGAGGTAGACCGCTCGTAGTGGGCCGACGGCCTCCGCAAAGTGCGCCAGCTGGTCGTGCGCTCGCTCCCGATCTGTGCCCTCGGCATCCTTGGCGATCCTCCGGTCAGCCCCAGCGCCAGTGCCTCATCCCTGTTGAGCGTCGCAGCAGCGGCAGCTGATGCCGCCGGGATCGGTCCTGCCGTAGCCGAGTGGCCTCCGCGTTCCGGTCCCAGTGCGTGGCGCCAGCACCGAGTACGGCACGTCCGCCGTGCGTGAAGCTGTCCAGCGCATGCCACGTCGCGGCGTCCGCCTCGCCCGTCTGATCGCAGCCCGACGGCCCCCTGGAACGCGCGCGTCTTCTCGATGGCTTCGGCGGCGATCTCGAACAGGTCGTCGCCGTCGGGCAGCTTCGGCGGCCAGCCCGATCGATCATGTTGAGCCAGCTTGCCCTTGAACAGGTCCACGTCGGCTGCCAGTGTCGCCGCTCTTGGGCCGGAAGTTCGCGTCGCGGATGACGCCACCGCCTTCGCCTGCCGCGGCTGTGCCGCCGTCGCGCCGCGGAACGTGCTCCGGAGTCCGGCGGCGGGCTGAGCCCGGAACTGCGTTGGTCCGGCGCGCCTGCTCGAGGTTCTCCCGCAGGACTGCCCGCGCCGATCGCCTCCTGGTTGAAGCGCGCCGCCCAATGCCTGCCTCGTAGGACGCTGACGGCGATGCCGAACCTGCCCCGCTGGTGGTTGCAGAGCACCGATGTGCGCACCGGACGGTCACCGCCATCTCGGGCGTCGTCCTGATGCGGCCAGCCGGATCGCCTCGAACGCCAGCGATCGCCTCGTCGTACCGCCCGGCATGCTCGAGCGCCGATGCCGCTCGTCGAACTGCATCGTTGAGCTCTCGCTCCGCGGCCTCGTCCTGCCGTGCCGGTCACGAGCGAGTCGAGTGCGTTCCACGTCCTGGGCCCGACGACCCCGTCAGCATCAAGACCGGTGTCAGCCTGGAACTCGATGACGTCCTCGCGCGTGAGCGGACCGAAGATCCCGTCGATCCTCGCGCCTTGGCCCGTCCCGTCGCGCTCGCGCTCGCGCACCTTGATCTGCCCCAGCTTCATCTGGAGCGACCTTCACGTCGTCGCCGGTGTCGATCCGTAGCGTCCAGGGTCGCCGCCGTCGCGGGGTCCTGCCTCCCGTGGACGGCGTCCGCCGGGACGTACGGCTCCCGGGATCTGGGCTGGCGCTGGACGATCTCCCGTCGCCGCCGCGTTGCCGGCCGTCTGCTGGACGCGCAAGCAGCCCGAGGCCGCGATTCAGCGCGCTGCGGATCGAGTGGGCATGGTCCCGCAGCCGCTGCCGGCTCTCGCCGGCGCCGCGCCGGCGCCCCTCGGACGTGGGACGCACGCGTGTGAGCTCGCGCTAGCCTCGAAGACGATCCACTCGCCCAGCTAGGCCCCGTCAACGTCCACGTCGCCATCTCTGCGCGAACGGGCAGCGATGCCGGCTGTCGTCCGCGCACGCGAAGCGCACCGGTCGCCGGCGTCATCCCGGCGTCGTAGGCTTCCCGCTATGCCCAACGATCTGCTCACCGATCGTCAGCGCAAGCTGCTCGACGCCGTCCTGATCCTCGCGGTCATCGCGCTGACGTTCGTCGTCCTCGGCTTCCTCGGCGGCTTCTGGGCCGGATTCGGGGACCTGGTCCTCACGTTCTTCCTCGCGTGGCTGCTCTCGTTCGCGCTGCGCCCGCTCATCGGCGGCGTCCAGAAGCTGGTCCCGAGGCTGGGCCAACCGGGTGCGGTCCTCATCGTCTACCTGTCGATTGTCGGGATCATGCTCCTCGTCCTCGTGCAGGTGTCGGCATCGCTCGCGACCTCCATCAACGAGCTCCTGGCCGACCTTCCCAACCTCGAGAGCCAGCTCACCGCCCTCGTGACCTCGCTGCAGGAGCGGCTCACCGCGCTCGGCTTCCAGGTGGATCTCGTGCGGCAGGTGCCCGACGTGATCAGGATCCTCCAGGAAGGGGCCACCGAGCTCATCGGGCCGCTCCAGCAATTCGCCGTTGCGAGCATCGGAATCTTCGGGAACATCCTGATGGTCGTGATCCTGTCGATCTACATAGCGATCGACCGCCAGGACATCGGCGCGTTCCTGCTGCGTCTCGTACCGCCGTCGTTCGGGTCCGGCGCCCGGCTGCTCGACGCCTCGGTGAGCCGGTCCTTCGCCGGGTTCCTCCGGACGCAGCTCGTGATGGGCGTGTCGTACGGCCTCATCTCGTTCTCCACGGACATCGTCTTCGGGCTCCCCTACGCGGTCGTCACCGCCGTCGCCGTCGGCGTGCTGCACGCGATCCCCTTCTTCGGCCCGTTCGTGTCGTGGCTGCCGCCGGTCCTCGTCGCGATCCTCTTCAAGCCCGAGGTCGCCCTCCCCGTCGCGATCATCATGGGCATCGGATGGTTCGTGACCATGAACGTGCTCCAGCCGCGGCTGATGGCGGGCTCGGTGGGCATCCATCCGATCATCGTCCTGGCTTCCGTGCTCGTCGGGGCCAAGATTGCCGGGATCGCAGGCGCGATCTTCGGCATCCCGATCGCCGCTGTGCTGTCGGCGATGTTCTTCAGCTGGTTCGAGCGATCCCGGGAGAGTGCGAGCGTGGCCGACCGGGCGACGCAGCGTCTCGCTGCGCGCGAGGGCCGGCCGATCCGGAGGCCCAAGGAGCCAGTGGGCGGGGTCGACCAGGACGTCGATGAGGTGGCCGCGGGGCGCGAGCGACGGACGCACCCGGACCAGGCGCACCCGATCGCGCAGGCCGAGCCCGCGGCAGCGGACGACACTCCGGCAGGTGCCGCAGCCGACGACACGCCGGCGGACCCGGCGCAGTCGTGAGCAGCGATCACGGGGACGACGCCGCGGCGCCCCAGCGCCCCGAGATGACTCGCGAGCGCGCCCGCATCCGAGCGCCGCGACCTCGACAAGGAGAAGGGCGAGCCGGTCGCCGGCGAGCGCGGCGCACACCGCTCGATCAGGCGTGTCGGCCGGCCGCTGGGCGACTGGACCACCCGGCCCCGGATTCTCGTCACCAACGACGACGGCATCGAGTCTCACGGCCTGCTGGCGCTCAAGCTCGCGCTCGACCCGATCGGTGACGTCACGGTCGTGGCACCCGACCTCAACCAGTCGGCCGTCGGCCACCAGAAGACGCTGATGCGCCCCCTGCGCGTGCGCGAGCGCACGCTCGACGACGGCTCCACCGGCTACTCGGTCGACGGCTCCCCCACCGATTGCGTCTCACTCGCATTCCTGGGCTTCTTCGAGGAACGCTTCGACCTCGTCGCATCGGGCATCAACTACGGCGCGAACCTGGGCGACGACATCACGTACTCGGGCACCGTCGCGGCGGCCATGGAGGCCGTGATCAACAACTGCCCGGCGTTCGGGATCTCGCTCGAGTACAGCGAGCACGTCGACTTCGCGCTGTCGTCGCTGGCGGCCGCTGTGGTCGCGCGCAACATCCTGGAGCACGGCCTCCACAAGGGCGAGCTGCTGTCCGTCAACGTGCCCTCGGCCAGCGTCGGGGAGTGCGGGGGGTTCGAGGTGACGCGCGTCGGCAAGCGCGTCTACCAGGACCAGCTCATCGAGCGGGTCGACCCACGCGGTCTGCCCTACTACTGGATCGGCGGGCCACCGCCGTCGGGGATCAGCGTGCCCGGGACCGACTTCCATGCCGTGGTCAACCGGCGGATCTCCGTCACACCGATCCACCTGGACCTCACCGGCCGGCGGCTGATCCGCGAGGCGAAGGGCTGGGACTGGTCGATGCCGGCGACGGAGTCCCAGCTCGCCCCGACGGCTGCGGAGGTGCTCGGGGCGGCTGAGGCCGGACAGGAGCGCCTGCTGGACGAGGCACGCGAGGAGCGCCGGTAGGCCTGGCCCGGTTGCCCAGGCAGGCGCCTACCGATCAGGGCACACGGACCAAGGGCGCCAGCATGGCCTCCACGTCCTGCAGATAGAGCCCTCGCTCGACGCGTTCCAGGACGACTCGATCGAATGGACCGAGCTCTGCGGCGAGCTCGGGATGTGCGCGCAGGTCGCCGTGGTGGATCCACACCGTCTCCTCGAAGTACGGAGCGACCATGGGCATCAGCATGCCGTAGAAGCTGTCGTAGACGACCACCGTGCGCCCCGGCAGCACCGACCGGTCGCCCGAGGATGTGAAACGGAGGATCGCCGCCGCGTTCTCGAGTCGGACGTCCACCGACAGCTTCTCGCGCGTGACCGTCATGCCCGGACGCAGCGTGATCCTCGGCGTCCGCTCCTTGCGCGGGATCCCAACGAGCCGGGCGAGATCGACCGAACGCGGCTTGTCCGGCCCGATCGCGACCTCATCCTCAGACCACAGCTCCGGGTCCAGCGACTGGATGAGCGCCCGAATGGTCGGCAGTGCGCCGGCGGGCGTCCAGTGCGTGTCGCCGGGGTAGAAGAGCGGCTCGCCGTCCGGTTCCGCCGCGCGCTCGGCGGCCAGCAGCTCCCAGCCGTTCACTGCCCATGACATCCCGTCCAGCCCCGCCGAGACCTCCGGCCGGCGAGTCTCGGAACAGCTCTCCCCGAGGCCATCACCCGGCCGGCGCTTGTCCGGGTAGACCGAGTGCTTGTCCGGGGCGAGGACGAAGCGGAACTCCTGGCCGGTGGCCTCGAACGCGGCGCGCGCGTCGCCCAGGCGGGCGATCGTCTCGCCGGCCGTCGCGGCCGAGCAGTCGGGCAGCAGCTCCTCGGCCGCGAACAGCCAGTCGCCGGTGCCGCGCACGACGCCGGGGTTCGGTGAGCCACCCAGTGCGGCGATGGCACGCGCCCGGGCGCCAACCGCGAGCGGCCGGCCGGCCACGTTGTCGCCAACGGCACGGTCGAGCGCCGCGAACCACTCCGGATCGCCAAGGGCTTCGACCGAAACCGGGGGCGGGGTGAACAGCCGCCGGTTCTCGATCGGCTTGGATCGCACGCCTGCCAGCATCGCGAGGCTGGGAATGACCAGGAGCAGGATGAAGGCAAGCGTCGTGACCCGGTCCACCCGGCGCCACGTGCGCGTTGGTGCGCCGACGGGCAGGTGGGGATCGTCGGGGTCGACGACCGAGGGCGGAACAGGTTCAGGGGGTGTCGTCATGGCCGCCTAGAACTGGAAGTACAGGAAGGGGGAGAAGCCTGATGCCACAACCAGCAACACCGACACGGGCAGGAGCACCCAGGCGTAGCCGAGCCTCAGGCCGCGATTGAACGGCCTGCCGGCATTCTCGAGCTGGATCCCCGTGACCCAGCTGGCCGGCAACAGCGCCGATCCGGCCCCGATCACGAGTGCGATCCACACGAGCGGATTGAGGACGGGCACGACGGACGGTACCAGGGTGAGCCCAGGGCGCAGGAGCGCAGCAATGAACCCGGCCGCGTACTCGAGGGTGGGCGACCGGAACAGGATCCAGCCGAACATCACGAGGGCGATGGTCACGGGCTGCCAGATGGGGGCTCGTGTCAGGCTCCCGCCGCGCCCGACCCCCACAATCCGCTCGAGGAGGAGCAGCGTGCCGTGGTACACGCCCCACACGACGAATGTCCAGCTCGCCCCGTGCCAGAGGCCCGTGACCAGGAACACGATGATCAGGTTGCGATACGTTTGGGCGGTCGAGCCGCGGTTGCCACCGAGCGGGATGTAGAGGTAGTCGCGGAACCAACGGCTCAGGGACATGTGCCAGCGGCGCCAGAACTCGGTGATGGAGCGGCTCGCATAAGGCCTGGCGAAGTTCTCCGGGAGCCTTATGCCGAACATCAGCCCGAGGCCCACGGCCATGTCGCTGTAGCCGGAGAAGTCGAAGTAGAGCTGTACCGTGTATGCAACGAGCCCCACGAGCGCCGTCACAGTGTTGAGCTGGTCGGTGGGCACGGCGAAGACCGCGTCCGCGAGCGGGGCCACGGTGTCCGCGATGATGACCTTCTTCGCGAGTCCCAGGGCGAAGCGGTAGATGCCGGCGGCGAATGCGTCCGGCGTCTCGCGCCGGGCGACCAGCTGATCCCGGATCTCGTGGAACCTGACGATCGGTCCCGCGATCAACTGGGGGAAGAACGTTATGTAGAGCGCGAAATCGACGGGAGCCACCAGGTGGCGGGCGGTGCCCCGGTAGATGTCGATCAGGTACGAGAGCGCGTGGAACGTGAAGAAGCTGATCCCGATGGGCAGCAGGATCTCCGCCCAAGGCATGGGAGGGAACCCGATCGCGCCGGCGAGCTCGTTGGCCGTCGCAACCCCGAAGTTCACGTACTTGAACCAGCCCAGGAAGGCGAGATTGACGACGACGCCGACGGCGAGTGCACGTTTCCCGTGCCGGACACGCCCACCGTCCATCGCGTGCTCGATCTGCAGGCCGATGACGTAGTTGGCGGCGATCGAGGCCAGCAGGATCAGCGTGATCCAGCCTGCCCCCCAAACGTAGAACCCGATGCTGAACAGCAGCAGGACGGCGTTCCGGAAGCGGCGGGGCGCGACGTAGTAGGCGCCTAGCACCGCGGGCAGGAAGAAGAACAGGAAGACCGCGGACGAGAAGACCATGCGGCAGCCGAGCGTAACACCCAGCAGCCGCCAGGTCGGGTCACACGCGCGGCGGGCCGGCCTCGACGCGGGCGAACAGGTCGGCGGTCGAGCCACGCCACCCGTGGAGCATCTCCAGCCACCAGGTGGCGCCGGCATCGGCCCAGGGCTGCACGATCGCGGCGCCGTCCACCCCCGGGCCGGGCGTCTCGCCGTGGATCGCCACGTCGAACGGGGCGGTCGCGGGGATGTGTCCCGCTTCCCGCGCGTCGCGGATCCCGGCCAGCGCCTCGCGCAGCTCGTCGGGGTGCATCGTCGGGTTGCCATCGTCGTCATTCACGACCGGGACCCATCCATCGTGCCGCGCAGCCCGTCGCCGGGCCCCGGCCGATCCTCCGCCGACCCACACGGGGATCACCGGCTGGGTCGGC
Source organism: uncultured Chloroflexia bacterium (assembly GCA_963697365.1). GTDB lineage: Bacteria > Chloroflexota > Limnocylindria > Limnocylindrales > CSP1-4 > CAIXZV01. The sequence continues at coordinate 70,469 of CAVONT010000019.1, read as the reverse complement.
ACCGGGGCAAGCGTCACATCGTCCACCACGACGGCCGGACCGGCGTGGCGGACCGTCTCGCCCGCAAGCAGCCGTCTCACCACCCCGAGCACCTCGTCGGAGAGCGCAGCCCGCTCGCGGAGGTCGACGGGCTCACCCGCCTTGCGGTACTCGTCGGGTGCCCCGCCGAGGCCGACGCCTAGGACCACACGGCCGCCCGAGAGACGGTCGACCGTGGCGACGCGGTTGGCGAAGGGCAGCGGCCGCTCGCGCGCAATGACGCTGACGTCCGTGCCAACCCGGATGCGGTCGGTTGCGAGCGCCGCGGCTGTGATCAGCGTCCACGGGTCACCCGAGGGCGACCCCCATGTGAAGGCAAGATGGTCCCAGACGAACAGTCCGTCCCACCCCGCCGACTCCGCCACGCGGGCGAGGTCGGCCACTCGCCTGGCCTCGGCGAAGTCACCGAAGTTGGCGACCGACAGCCCGTAGCGCATCTGCCTCATCCCTCCAGTCTGCGTGTCGGCCGGGCAGCACTCCCGTATGCGATGCCCGTATGGGCATCACGCCGCGGCAGGCTCCGATGCCTCGTCCAGCGTCAGTGTGGCGCTCGGCTGATGCCCATGCTGGCATCGAGGAAGTGGGAGCACTCCCCCAGCCGCGCTCGCCCGGGCGCGACGGCGTCGTCGGCGTCAGCCAGGCCGCCGCTTGCGGTCCGCGACCACCTCGCGTGCGGCATTGCGCCCCGGGACACCGGTCACGCCGCCGCCCGGGTGCGCACCGGATCCCGCCAGGTAGAGGCCGCTGACCGGCATCCGGTAGCGCGCCCAGCCGAGGAGCGGCCGCCACAGGAAGAAGGAGTCCAACCCGGGCTCGGCGTGGAGCGGGTGGCCGCCGGTCAGTCCGTACTCGGCCTCGAGGTCGGCCGGCGTGAGCACCTGTCGAGCCCGAACGCGCGAGCCGAGGCCCGGGGCGACCGACTCGAGCGTCCCGACGGCGAGATCGCCGACCGCGTCGCGCTGCAGGTTCCAGAAGGCCGCGTCCTGCTTGGGCGGCATCCACTGCATGATCGCGCTGATGACGTGGGTGCCCTCGGGCGCGCCCGCGACCAAGGATGGATCGATGAGCGACGGGATCGTCGCCTCGACCACCGGCCGCTCGGGCAGGCGCCCGTACTTGGACGCATCGAACGCCCGCTCGACGTCGTCGATGGACGAGGCGCCGACCAGGATCCGGCCGCGCAGCAGCTTCGGATCGCCGCCGGCCGCCGGGAACTCGGGGAGCCCGTCGACCACCAGGTTGATCTTGGCAACCGTGCCCGGCGTCCGGATGTTCCCGGCCCGCCAGCGCATGCCCGGTCCCACGACCACCGGGTCGATGAGCTTCGTCAGCAGCTGTTTCGGATCGAGGCCGGACACCACGGCGGGCGCGCTGATCTCATCGCCCGACGCGAGGACCACACCCGTGACCGCACCATCGGCGGTCGTGATTCCGACCACGCCGGCCCCGGTCCGGATCTCGGCCCCCGCAGCCCGGGCCGCGGCGGCAAGCGCGTCGGACAGCGCGGATGGACCGCCCTTCGCGAACACGGTCTCGCCCGCGGCCCCGCCGTCATTGCCGGCGGCATCAGCGAGGAGCCACGACGTCGAGCCGGCCGACCACGGGCCGGTGGCGGTGTAGCGGACGGCGCGCCAGGCCATCGCCGCTCGGACGGGCTCCGTCTCGAATGACTCGGCCACGAAGTCCGCTGCCGCCATCGCGAGCACCCGCAGGATCATCTGGGCGTCCTGCTTGCCCAGGCCTCGGAAGGCGCGGCCGAGGCGCAGGCCCATCAGCGCATCGCCGAGTCCCGGCCCGGCGATGTCCGGCGGCGCCTCGTCGCCGATGTCCGCGAGGAACCGGGACAGCGAGCGCACGCGGCGGTCGTACTCCACGAGCGACGCGGCGTCGTTCTCCGAGAAGACACGCATCGCCTCGACGGAGCGCGCGAGGTCCGAGTACATGGTCACCGCGCGCCCGTCGGGCTGCGGGGCGAAGAGCCGCACCTCCGGCGCGATGAGCGAGAGGCCGTGCTTCGCGAGCTCCAGCTCGCGGACGACGGCAGGCTTGAGCCGGCCGACCGTGTGGGCGAGGGTCGGCACGCGCACGCCCCCCAGCTCCTCGGTCACAGCGGCGCCACCCACGATCGGGCGGGCCTCGAGGACGAGCACCCGGAGGCCGGATCGGGCCATGTAGGCGGCGGCGGTGAGGCCGTTGTGGCCGGCCCCGACGACGATGGCGTCGTACATGCTGGTCGTCGTCATGGTCAGGCCACCTTCCGGCCGCGGGACTTGAGGACCTCGAGCGCGGCGAGACGCCCGTTGGCGCCCATCAGCCCCCCTCCGGGGTGGGTGGACGAGCCGGAGAGCCAGAGGTCCTGGACGGGGGTCTTGAAACGGGCCCAGCCCGGCACCGGCCGGTTGAAGAACAGCTGCTCGAGCGACAGCTCGCCTTGGAAGATGTTCCCCTCGGTCAGGCCCATCGTCCGCTCGATGTCGAGCGGCGTGAGGACCTGGCGGCCGATGATGATGTCGCGGATGTTCGGGGCGAACTCGCTGATCCGGTTGATGACCGCGTCGCCGAACTTCTCCCGGTTGTCGTTGTCGTCCCAGGTGCCCAGCTCGGGTGCCAGCTTGTACGGCGCGTACTGGACGAAGCACGAGATGACGTGCTTGCCCGGAGGCGCCATCTGGGGATCGACCAGCGTCGGGATGATCATGTCGATGTACGGGCGCTCGCTCCAGTGGCCGTACTTGGCGTCGTCGTACGCCTTCTCCATGTCGGCCGTGGACGGCGAGTAGGAGATCGCGCCGCGCAGGTGCTCGCCGACGCCCGGGATGGACGTGAACTCGGGCAGCCGGTCCACCGCCAGGTTGACCTTGCCGGAGCTGCCGCGGAATTTGAAGCGGCGGATGCCGGCCTCGAACTCCGGGTCCAGCGAGCCGGGCTCGAGAAGGTCGAGGAAGGTGACCTTGGCGTCGGCCGAGGACAGGACGACCGAGGCCTCGATCTCCTCGCCGGACTCCAGCGCGACGCCCGTCGCCTTGCCGTTCTTGACGATGATCCGGGCGACGGGTGCCTCGGTGCGGATCTCGGCGCCGAGGGCCTGGGCCGCGCGGGCGATCGCGTACGACACGCCACCGGTGCCGCCCTTGGGGATGCCCCAGGCGCGGAAGGCGCCGTCGATCTCGCCCATGTAGTGGTGCAGGAGGACGTAGGCCGTGCCGGGCGAGTTGATGCCCTGGTACGTGCCGATGATCCCCGACGCCGACATCGTCGCCTTGAGCGGATCCGTCTCGAACCACTGGTCGAGGAAGTCCTTGGCGGACATGGTCATCAGCTGGACGAAGACGGCCTGCTGGCGCTCCGGCAGCTGGCTGAAGCGCTTCATGAGCGACGCGAGCGGCATCAGCGGCCGCGGGTCGTTCTCGGTGGGGTCCGCCGGCACGATCCCGAGGATCGGCTTGATGAAACGGGCCATCTCCACCATGAGCTGGCCGTACTCCTCGTACGCCTCGGCGTCGTTCTTGGACCAGCGGCGCAGCTCGCGGATTGTGCGCCCGTGGTCGTTGACGCGCCACAGGTAGTCGCCGCCGGGCGCGCCCTCGCCGGGCCGGAGCGGGGTGAACGTGCCATCGAGCGGCAGGATGTCGAGACCGTACTTGGGGAGCTTGAGCTCTCGGATGACCTCGGGCCGAAGCAGCGAGACCACGTACGACGCCACCGAGAAGCGGAAGCCCGGGATGATCTCCTCGGTCACGGCGGCGCCGCCCAGGACATGGCGCCGTTCCAGCACCAGCGTCTTGAGCCCGGCCCTCGCCAGGTACGCGGCGGAGATGAGGCCGTTGTGCCCTCCGCCGATGATCACCGCGTCGTAGCGCTGCGGCACGCGACCCTCCTGGTTGGCACCCTGCAGGCGGCCGCCGTGCACGAGCGTCCGCCGCTATTCACCCTGCATAGCGTTGATGCAGTCTAGCCGACACCACCCGCGGGGGCCGCCGGGTCGCGCGACCGTGGGTGCGCCAGCGTGGCGGCATGCACATCGATGGCGTTCCAGATCGTGTGCTAGTGTATGTTCATTACTTGCACACTGGGGTGCACACCATGGCCCTCGTACGGACGAACATCACCGTTCCCAAGGACGTCCTCGACTATGTCGACGAGGTCGCCGGACCCCGCGGCCGGTCGGCCTACATCTCCGACCTGGTCGCTCGCGAGGTCAAGCGCCAGCGGGCCTTGAAGATCCTGCGGGAGACGGCGGGTGCCATGAAGGGCAACTCGGGGTGGGGTGCCACCCAGGAGGAGGTCGACGCGACCCTCGCGGAGGTCAAGGACAGCTCCGAACGCGATCGCATGCTGTACGGCGAGGACTGGTAGCCGATGGCGTATCTGCTCGATACCACGGTGCTCATCGATCACGTTGCGGGTGCGTTTGGCGCTCCTGCGCTCCTGGAGCGCCTGTTCGGCGAGACCGGTGAGATCTACGTCTGCGACGCGACAGTGGTGGAGGCGCTGTCGGCTGGTACGCAGGCGGATGTCGACGACATCGACCGCCTTGCGCATGCATTCGAGTTCGTCTCGACGAGTCCGGACGCGGCACGCTTCGCCGCCCGTGCACGCCGTCAGCGGGGACAGGGATCGGCGCGCCGACTTGGCGACTCGATCATCGCGGGCGTCGCCTGGAGCCTCGGCGCGACGGTCGTCACTCGGAACCCGCGCGACTTCCGTGCGCTTGGCGTGCCCGTCCTTGCCTACGGCGAGACGCCCGCCTGAGACGGCCCTGCTTACCAGCCTTCGGACAGGGTCCGCTCGAGCGCGTCCACCACCACGTCGGCGCTCTCAACGGTGATGCACAGCGGCGGCTTCACCTTGAGCACGTTGTTGCCGTCGCCGGTGGGCTGGACGATGACGCCCAGCTCCAGCATCCGCTCGCACACGGCGTGGGCCTCCTCGGACGCGGGCTCCAGGGTTGCCTGGTCACGAACCAGTTCCACGCCCAGGTAGAGGCCCATGCCGTGCACGGTGCCGACGATCTCCGTGTGGCGTGCGGCGACCTCCTTGAGGCCGGCTCGCAGGTGCCCACCCACGACGCGCGCGTTCTCCTGGAGTCGCTCGCGGTCAATGGTCTCCAGAACCGCGAGGCCGGCGGCGCAGCCCACAGGTGAGCCGCCCACCGACGAGAAGAACGAGCCCTCGGCGGCGAACGCATCGGCAATCGCGCGGGTCGTGACCACGGCGCCCACCGCCATGCCGTTGCCGGCGGCCTTGGCGACTGACACGATGTCGGGCACGACCCCCTGCTGCTCGAACGCCCACTGGTGCGCACCCAGCCTGCCGTACCCGGTCTGGACCTCGTCGGCGATGGCGAGACCGCCGGCGGCGCGCACGTCGCGGTGCACCTGCGCGAGATAGCCATCGGGGAGGACGATCCCGCCTGCGTTGCCCGACAGCGCCTCCGCGATGAAGGCGGCGGGTGCCCTACCCTCCCCATCGAGGCCGGAGAGCACCGCGCGCACGTCGTCCGCATACCGGTCGCCCGCGTCGGGGCCGCGGAACGGGCCGCGGTAGGTGTTCGGCGCTTCGACGAGCCGCACCCAGGCCGGGCGGTTGCCCATCGCGCGCGGGTTGTCGAGGTGCGACGTGGTGATCGCATCGGTCGCGCCGGTCCAGCCGTGGTATGCGCCCCGGACCGCGAGGATGTCCTCGTTGCCGGTCGCGGTGCGCGCCAGGCGCAGCGCGAGCTCGTTGGCCTCGGAGCCGGTGTTGACCAGGAAGACCGTATCGAGGGGGTCCGGGAACCGGGCTGCGAGCGCCTCGGCGAACTCGACCATGACGCCGTACAGGAACCGGGAGTTGGTGTTCAGGCGGGCGAGCTGCCGGCGGACCGCACGCTCCAGGGCCGGGTGGCTGTGGCCGAGGACCGCGACGTTGTTGACGACGTCGACGCGGGCCCGCCCACGTGTGTCCACGAGGTACTGCCGCCAGCCGCGCTCGATCTGGGGCGGGGCGTCGAAGTAGTGCTCCTGGGTGGCGGCCAGCACCTGGCTCCGACGCTCGAGGAGGGCAGGGGCATCGTCGGGCGGAGCGACCGCCAGCCCGACTGGAAGGCCCAGCAAGGGCGACGGGTCAGGGCAGAGCTGGAGCCACGCGTCCGCGAGCGACGGGAACGGCTCGCCGGGGAGCGTCGAGACCGGGCGCCAGGACGACCTGGACATGGACCATCGACGGACGGTCGAGCGGCCCGAGCCGGTCGATCCCGCCGACGGCATCGCCTGCCTCGACGGCAACTCCTGATGCGACGGCGACCACCACGCCGTCCATCCGGACATCGAAAGCCGTGGTTCCGAGCACGAGCCCCGCGGGCGTGTGCCGGACGGTGCCGCTCACCGGCGCCCGCACCACCGTACCGGGCGGCAGGTACAGGTCCACGCCCAGGTGCACCGTGGCCGCCTCGAGCGTCGCGTCGAGATCGACGTCGGTCAGGCGCGCCTCGCCCCAGCGACCCACCGGCACCAGCCCGTCATCGCGCACAGCGGCCACCAGCTCGCCGATCCGCTCGGGGTTGCCCGTCGCGCTGCCGGCCAGGCTGTCCGAGGTCGTGGAGAGGTCGAGAGCCTTGACGAGGCGTGCATCGAGCGACACCGGCGGCACGGCGTCCACGGGGACCACCAGCCGTCGGGCCGGCCCCAGCCCGGCCGCCTCGCGAAGCACCGCCTCGGCCAGCGGGTACGGAACCGCGGCGACGGCCTCGAACGCCGCCCATTCCTCGTCCCGGACCTCCTGGACATACGCGTTGCCGGGTTCGAGCATCGCCTGCTGGTCGCCGCTGACCGCAACGCTCGCCGCACGGGCCACCACCATCGGCCACACCGCCGCCAGCTCGGCTTCGGCGAGCGGCAGGGTTCCCGTGAAGCCCCGGGCGATCTCCCGCGCCAACTGGAGGGGGTGCTCCATGGCATGGGCGCTGTCGGCCGCGATGGTCACGGCCAGGTCCGATGCGACCCACGTCCGCGACAGGTCGCCGAAATCGATCAGCCCGGCGGGCATCGGCCGGCCCGCACGGTCGCGACGGCCCACCGTGTTGAGGTCCGTCACGTCGGCATGGATGGCCCGGATCCGGAGGTCGGGCGCGAGCCGCTCAAGGGCGACGGCCGCACAGGCGGTCTCCCGCTCGGCAAAGCCCCTTCGCGCCGGCGTGGAGCTGAAGCGGGCCAGCGCTTCCACCACGCGGGCCGCGAACCGGAGGTCCCACTGCAGCTCCCGGTCCAGCGCCGGGTGGTCCCACCCCTCCAGCGCGAGGGACATGCGGGCCGCCATCGCCCCGTGCGCCCGCAGCACGGCCGGCGCGAGGTAGCCGATCCCGTCGAGCGGCTCGCCGTCGAGATAGGTCAGCAGCCGGAGGTCGTGCTGCTCGCCGGACGCCGTCGTGGCGGGGACCACGAGCGCCCCGTCGAGCGCCGCCTGCGGCACGGGCACGTCGAACGGTAGCCCGGCTGCGCCGGCCAGCAGCATCGCCTCGTTCTCGGCGTCGAGCTCCGAACGAGAGATCCCCTGGCGGGCGACCTTGAGGACGAACCGCTCGCCGTCCGGCGTGTCCACGCGGAAGTTGCGGTCCTGGTGGCTGCCCAGCTCGCGCAGGATGCCGGTCCGCCCGAACGCCTGCTCGAGGAGGACCAGCGCCTCGTCCGCCTCGACGGCGGGCCGGCGGTGCTCGTGACCGAGGAAGGGGTTCGAATCCATGTCGCGAGCAGCATGGCAGACCTGCGATGCTCTGAGAACGATGCCTGCGAAGACGAAGGTGGTGCGTGAGCGAATTGACCCCCAGCTGACGGCCGCCCTGTTCGCCAACTACCGGACACCGGTCGACGCGATCCTGGAGCTCGTGGACAACGCGTTCGACTCCCGGGTTCCGGACAGGCCACTCGAGGTGGACCTTGCACTACGCCCGGGGACGCTCGTCCTGGTCGTGACCGGCGGCGAGGGCATGGGCCCACGCGAGATCGAGCGCCAGTACCTGCGCTGGGGAGGCTCGCGCAAGCGGGCGGGCGATGCCATCGGCCGGTACGGTCAGGGCGGGAAGGCGGCGATCGGCCACCTCGGCACGCGGTTCGAGGTCGTCGCGGGGCTCCCGGGCGAGGCGATCGTCTACGGCTTCGCCGACGAGGACTACCGGGACCGGGCGAAGCTGCGCACGTACGAGCTGGTGGAGCGGCGCAAGCCGGTCGCCTCGGAGCTGGGCTACGTCCGGATCGAGATCGGCGGGGTGGACAAGAAGCTCGATGCGCGGCGGCTTCGTGCCCGCCTGGCCGAGACCTACCGTCCCCTCCTCGAGCACGGAGCGGTGGTCATGCGCCTCGACCGGTCGCCGGTGGTGCCTCCGGCCTGGGACCTGGACGAACGGACGGCGATCAGCGTGCGCGCGGGCGGGCGCCTCGTCCGCGGCTGGTGGGGCCTCCTGCAAGACCCGGTCCCGCCGTCGGCGCCCGAGGCCGGCGTCCGCCTCTACCACCTCGGCCGCCTCGTCGGCGCGCCCGAATGGTTCGGCCACCCCGGGCCCGCCCAGCACCCCGCGCTGAACCGGCTGGTCGGCGAGGTGGAGCTGCCGCACGTGCCCGTGACGATGAACAAGGCCGACCTCGACCGGGGCTCGGAGACGTGGGCTGCGGTGGAGCAGCGCCTCTACCGCGAGCTGGGGCCGGTGGTGCGGCGGCTGACCCGGTCGAGCGACATCGCGCCCTCGGCCAACGCGCTGCGGACCGCCGACCAGGTGCGCCGGATCCTGGCCAGGGCCCTGCGCCTGCTCGAGTCGGGCAAGCTGTTCGAGAGCGAGGTGGGCGGACCGGGCGAGGAGCCGGGCGGGCAGCTCACGCTCGACGCTCCCGGCCCGTCGCATGCGCCGGAAACGCCGGCCGGAGAAGCGGACGCAGGCGAAGCGGACGCGGCGACGGACGGGGCGCACCGGACGGGGGCCCGGCCGAGCGCACCCCGGCCCTGCCGCGCGGCGGTGGCTCCGGTGCTGGCAGCCGCAGCGGCGTCGGCGAGGTGGTCATCCGCTCCCTCGACCCGCGGCTGCGGAGCGCGATGGTGGTGGAGGACGGCGTCCGCCGGGTGGTCATCAACTCGCGCTACCCGCTCTACGAGGTGCGCAGCGGCGACCTCTGGTACCAGCTGGAGACGGCGCTGCGCGAGGTCTGCGTGACGATCCCGGAGGCGACCGTGCCGGAGTTCGAGCGCCAAGGTGAACGAGCTGATGCTGGTCTCGCTCTCGCTCGCCGAGAAGCGGAAGCGCAAGCCTCGCACCAGGAAGCCGGCCGCCCCGACCTTGCTCTAGCCTCCCAACGTCGTCATACTTTGGCCACGATTTCATACGTTGGTGGTGATGTATGTCGAACATCGTTGGCGAGCGCTTCCAGATCACGATCGAGAAGTCGGTCCGCGAGCAGCTCGGGATCAAGCCCGGCGACCGCGCTGTCGAACGCGTGGAGGACGGCCGGCTCGTCGATCGACTTCGTCCCGGCCCCCCACAACGACTCGCTCCTCGGGATCTTCCGGAGGCCCGATCTTCCGCCAATCGACGACTGGGATGCTCTCCGCGACAGCGTGTGGACAGCGCGAGCCGCAGAGATTCTCGGGACGGACGAGGACGTCCCGTGAGCCGGGTGTTCGTCGATTCCAGCGTGCTGATCCGCTACTTCTCAGGGGACGATCCCGCTCGTGCCTTTGCGGCGGCTGGTCTGATCGATGGCGACGACACCCTGGTGGTCTCCACGGCCGCGATCCTCGAGCTCATCCATGCGCTGCGCACCCGATATGGGGCGACAAACCCCGACCTTGCGGAGGCACTCGTCCGGTTCCTGTCGCGCTCCAACGTGCAGCTCGCTGATGCGGATCAAGAAGCGGCGATCGCCGGCATCGCATGGAGCACCCGGGCATCGGCGCGGAGGATCGCGGATGCCCTCCTCGCCGCGGCAGCCGAGCACACGAGGTGCGACTGGATCGCCACGTTCGACGAGAAGATGGCATCACCTTCCTTGCCAGTCCGCATGATCTGACGGCCGACCCGACCTCATCCAGTCTGCATAGATCTCCTGCATACTCTCCCGGCATCAGTCTTGGAGGTCCTCGTGAGCGTCGGCACCCCGTTCCATCCGCGCGCCGCGGCCATGAATCGCAAGATGCAGTGGCGCGAGTGGGCGGGCTACTTCGCGTCCAGCGTGTATGCCGACTTCCACGACATCGAGTACAACGCGATCCGCGAAGCGGCCGCCGTCATCGACGTGAGCCCGCTGTACAAGTACCGGGTCTTCGGGCCGGACGTCCTCACGCTGACCGACCGCGTCATCACCCGCGACGCGACGAGGCTCAAGGTGGGCCAGGTGTTCTACACGGCCTGGTGCGACGAGCACGGCAAGGTCATCGACGACGGCACCGTGCATCGCGTCAGCGAGGACGAGATCCGCTGGACCGCCGCGGACCCCCAGTACCGCTGGCTCACGATGAACGCCGCCGGCCTCGACGTCCAGGTGGAGGACGTGTCCGAGGCGCTCGGCGCGCTCGCCCTGCAGGGCCCGTACAGCCGCGCCGTGCTCGAGGCGGCCACGGGCGAGTCGTTCGCGGACCTGCGGTACTTCCGCCGTCGCGCCAGCTCGATCGGCGGCGTGGACATCGACGTCTCCCGGACCGGCTACACGGGCGATCTCGGCTACGAGCTGTGGGTGCCCGCCGAGGCCGCACCCGACATCTGGGACGCCATCTTCGCCGCAGGACAGGCCTACGCGATCCGGCCTGCCGGCATGCACGCGCTCGATGTCACCCGCCTCGAGGCCGGGATGGTCATGCTCGAGGTGGACTACACGTCCGCGCGCCATGCCATGAACCCGGAGCAGAACTACAGCCCGTACGAGATCGGCCTCGGCAAGCTCGTGGCGTTCGACAAGGGCGACTACGTCGGCAAGCGTGCGCTGGCGGCGGAGGTCGCGGCCGGGGGTCCCGCCCGCCGGCTCGTCGGCCTGCAGCTGGACTGGTACGACATCGAGGGCCTGTACGACGCCCAGGGCCTGCCGCCCGGCATCTCGCCGTACGTTGACCGCTCGCCGGTGCCGGTGTTCGCCGGCGGCAGGCAGGTGGGCAAGGCGACATCGCACGGCTGGAGCCCGATCCTCAAGCAGGCGCTCGCCCTCGCGTTCGTCCCGCCCAAGCACGAGAAGCCCGGCAGCCGGCTCGAGGTGGAGTGGACGGTCGAGGGCCGCAGGGGCAAGGTCGGTGCCACCGTGGTGGAGCTGCCGTTCCTCGATCTCGCCCGCAAGCGGGCATGAGCGCGGGCGGCCCGGCGGCTGACGGCGTGCCGGCCGCTGACGGCGTGCAGGCCGACGTCGCCGGGCCTGGCGCGTCAGCCGTCCGCACCGACTTCGCCGCGTTCGACCGTCTCGTCGACGAGCGCCTGGACGGCTGGGTCGAGGAGCTGCGCGACTTCCTGCGCATCCCGTCGGTCGGCGGCGACGCCGTGGCCCTGCGCGAGGCCGCGGACTGGACGGCCGACCGCCTCCGTCGGGCGGGCGCGACCGTGGACGTGGTGGAGCTCGATGGTGTGCCGCCCCTCGTGGTGGGCGAGATGGGCGACGGTCCCGCGCACGCTGCTCAACGTGGTCCACTACGACGTGCAGCCGGTGGAGCCGCTGGAGCTGTGGACGGACCCGCCGTATGACCCCGTGGTCCGTGACGGCCGGGTCTACGCACGAGGTGCCACCGACAACAAGGGCGAGCTCCTGCCGCGCATCTGGGCGCTCGAGGCCTACCGCGACGCGATCGGCCCGCTGCCCGTTCGTGTCCGCCATCTCGTCGAGGGCCAGGAGGAGACCGGCAGCGGCGCGCTCGACGCGCTGCTGGACCTGCGCCCCCACTATCGCGATGGCGACGCCGCGCTCATCGAGGGCGGCGAGCTGGACCTTGGTGGTCGCGCAACGGTGTACGGGGGCGGCAAGGGGATCGTCGTCCTGGAGCTCGTGTGCCGGACCATCGCGCACGATGCCCACTCGAGCCTCTCGGTCGTCCTGCCGAACGCCGCCCATCGCCTGGTGGCAGCCCTCGCGACGTTCTGGGATGCCGCGGGCCGCCCGGCGATCGAGGGTCTCGATGCCGGCGTGCGGCCGCCCACGCCGGACCAGCTCGAGGCGGTGCGCGCCGTCGACCTGCAGGTGCTCGACGACCTGCGGGCCGACTTCGCCATCGAGCGGTTCGTCGGGGGGCTCGATGGCGCGGCCGCAGCCGAGGCGCTCACGTTCCAGACGACCCTGAACATCCAGGGGCTCTGGTCCGGCCAGGTGGGGGGCACGGCCAAGACGGTGACGCCGGCTGAAGCCCGCGTCCGCCTCGACATCCGCATCATCCCGGACCAGGAGCCGGACGAGATCACCGCCGCAGTCAGCCGCCACCTCGCGCGGCGCGGGTTCGGCGACATCGAGGTGATCCAGCGCGAGGGCGAGCGAGCGTGGTGGACGCCGCCGGCACATCCGGTCGTCCAGCTCGCGAGGCGGGTCTCCGAGGAGGTCACCGGCCAGCCCGCGAGCGTGGGCGTCTCGATGCCGGGCACCGTGCCGATGCACCAGGTCTGCGCTGCCCACCGGGTGCCGGCCACGATGCTGGGCGCGGGTCGGGCGGACGGGAACCTCCACGCCCCCGACGAGAACATCCGGGTCGAGGACCTGGCGACCGCCGTGCGGATGATGGGCCGGTTCGTGGACGCGCTGGCGCGTCTCCCCGAGGTGCCGAGGGTTCCCTGAGCCCTACTGGACGAGAACGGAGGCGCCGCCCGACACCTCGACCGTCTGGCTGGCCGGCTGCTGGGTCAGGGTGAGCGTCGAGCCGCCGTTCGCGACGCCCTCGACCGAATTCGAGATCGACATCGTGGCTGCCGAGCCGTCGGTCATCTTCACCGTGGCGTCCTGCACCGGGAGTTCCGTGAGGTCCACGTGCGATCCCTGCGCCGTCGAGAGCGTGAGGGTCGGGACCAGGCCGATGCCGGTCAGCGTGGACTGGCCGGACACGTCCAGGCGCAGCTCCGCCGCGCTGGACTCGAGCATGCCGATGCTGCCGCCGGAGAGCGCGAGCGACCTGATGCCGGGACCGAGGATCGTGATCAGCGGGTAGTCGTCTTCGCCCGTGGTGAAGCCGGGCGCGACCGTGCTGACCACCAGCTGCCCGTCCACGATCTCGGTCGAGATCAGCGGAAGCACGTTCGGCTGCGCCTCGACCAGGACCTCGGCCTCGGTGGCCTCGCCGATGGTCACGCGGACCGGTGCGCTGACGCTGATCCGGTCGAACGCGCCCGCCGTGCGGGTCTCATTCGCCAGCTCGCCCGTACCGGCGACCGGCGTGGCCGGCGGCTGCCACGAGATGTCGCCGCAGGCGGCGAGCGACGCGCCCAGCACGACCAGGGCGACGAGGGCCAGGACGGGACGGGCGACGCGGGGCGCGCGTGCGGGCATGCTTGGTCTCCGATCGGTTGAACGCATGGAGAGGATGCCGGTCGCGGGCCGATCAGGACAGGCCGGATCGGCCCCTTCGGGGGGCCGCAGGTAGGGACCTCGCGGGCCGGTCGGGCCGGGTTCCCCCGGAACCGGTGATGCTGGGCCTGTCAGGCAGCGCCGAACGACCGGACCGCCCCGAAGGCGGCGCGCCGTGCCGCACGCCGGAATGTGGCGAGGACCGCGGAGCCGACGAGCGCGATCAGCAGCACGTTGGTGATCGCGCGCCCGATGTTCCAGCCCATGGATGTGACCAGCGAGAAGGTGATGAGGCGCTGGAGGTTCTCCGCGATCGGCGCCCCCGCGACGTACGACAGCGCCGGATCGTCGGCGAGGATGAACGGCCAGAACCAGAGGTCCATCAGCAGTCCGAACGCCATCGAGGCCGCCGCGCCATAGACCATGAGCATGGCGATCTCGGCCTTGCCGCGGACCGGCGGCAGCAGGCCCGCCCCAAGCCCAACCCATGAGGCGGCGAGCATCTGGAAGGGCAGCCATGGCCCGACGCCGCCGGTAAGCAGGCCCGAGACGAACAGCGTGGTGGAGCCCAGGACGAACCCGAACCCGGGTCCGAACACCCGCCCGGCCAGGATCACGAGGAAGAAGACGGCCTCGATGCCGGCCGTGCCCGCGCCCAGGGGCCGCAGCGCGGCACCCATCGCCGACAGCATGCCGAGCATGGCGAGCGCTTTGGCGTCGATGCCGCCGCTCGAGAGCTGGCTCATCATCACGGCGAGCAGCATCGGCAGCACCAGCATGAACACGATCGTGGCATCGCCGCTGTGGCCGATCCCGCCTCCGGTCGTCGGCGCGGGGGCGATGAACAGCGGCCACACGAACGCTGCCAGCGACGCGAACGACGCGACCAGGAGCACGATCCGCGCCTGGTGTCCGACCTGGAGCGCCCCCGCCGGGCGGCCGGCCATCACGGCCCCGCCTCCCAGCCGTGCGCCCCGGGCACCGTCCGGCCGAGCGCCGTCGCGACCTCGGCGACGGAGAGCCAGGGATCCGGAGCCAGGATCCGCGACACCTGGGGCGCGAACGCAGGCGATGCGGTGAGGATCTCGGTGGCCGAGCCATCCGCGATGACCTCACCCTGGGCCATCACGATCACCCGGGTCGCGACCGTCGCCACGAACTCGACGTCATGGGTGGACAGCAGGATCGGTCGGCCACCGGCCGCAAGATCGCGCAGGATCGCGGCCAGCCGGGTCTTGGCAACGTAGTCCAGGCCGCGGGTCGGCTCGTCGAGGAGGAGCACGCGGGGACCCGCGCTGAGCTGGATGGCCAGCACCAGGGCGAGGCGCTGCCCCTCGGACAGGTCGCGCGGGTGGCTCGCAGGGTCAATGCCGCCGACGAGGCGGTCCAGCAGGCTCCGGCATGTCCCCGGCTGGACGCCGCTCTCGAGGTCCGCCTGCCGGCACTCGGCATCGACACTGTCGAGGTAGAGCAGGTCGGACGGCGACTGGGGCACGAGGCCGACCAGGCGGCGCGCCTCGGCCGCCTCGAGGACGGCAGGGTCGCGCCCGTCCACGACGACCCGCCCCGCATGGCGCTTGCCCGATCCCTGGAGCGCCCACAGGAGCGACGACTTGCCAGAGCCGTTGCGGCCCATCAGCGCGGTGATCGTTCCCGGATCGAGCGCCAGGTCCACGGACCGCACCGCGGCAACGTCCCCGTAGCGGACGGAGACGCCACTGGCGTCGAGCGGTGGCCTGATCCCCACGGCCCTCGTCTCAGCCGCCTTGGGCTCCACCGCCCTAGTCTCCGTCGCCCTGGAGCTGCGCGCGGCGGCAGTGGCGCCGGCAGCCGCAGCGGTGGCATCGGCACCTGGCGCTGTGTCGAGCCCTCGGAGGCGCTCGCGCAACTCGGGGGCGCGGCGGCGGGCGTCCCGGACGGACAGGGGCGGCGGCTCCCAGCCGGCCACGCGCCCGAGCTCGATGACCGGCGGCACCCGGTCCATCCCGGCAAGGATCCCGGCGGGCGTGCCGGCGACCACGGACCCGTCGCCGCCCACGTGGACCAGCAGGTCCGCGAAGCCGAGGACCCGCTCGAGACGGTGCTCGGCAAGGACCACCGTGAGCCCCAGGTCGTGGACCAGCCTGGTGATCGCCGAGAGGACCTCCTCAGCGGCCGTCGGGTCCAGGGCCGACGTCGGCTCGTCGAGGACGAGAACCTGCGGATGGGCCGTGAGGGCCGCGCCGATGGCGACGCGCTGCTGCTGGCCGCCGGACAGCGTCCGCATCGGGCGGTCGCGAAGGTCCGCGATCCCGAGCAGGTCCAGCGTCTCCTCGACCCGCTTGCGCATGGTGGCCGGCGGGACCGCGAGATGCTCCATGACGTAGGCGAGCTCCTCCTCCACCCGGTCCGTGACGAACCCGGCAAGCGGGTCCTGGCCGACGTGGCCGACGACATCGGCGAGCTCGCGCGGAGGATGCAGGCGCGTCTCCCGCCCGGCGACCACCACCCGGCCGTCGAGGCGCCCGCCAGTGAAGTGCGGGACCAGCCCGTTCACCGCGCTGAGCAGCGTGGACTTGCCGGACCCGGTCGGCCCGACGACCACGCACAGCGTCCCCTCCTCGATCTCCAGGTCGACATCGCGCAGCACCGCCCGGGCGGCATCCGGGTACGTGACCGAGACACGGTCGAAGGTGATCACGAGGCCGACGCTCCTCGGCTGCTGGCCACGCCCTGCGCCTCGCCTGGGACTCGAACGGCGAGACGGACCGGCGGTGCCACCCACGCGGGCAGGACCGCGATGAGGATGCCTGCCGTTGCCAGGGGCACGAACTCCGGCCACGCGAGCGGCACGAGCGACGGGTGCAGGGCGGCCGGGTCCACCTGGCCCGCGGCGATCATCAGGAGCGCGCTCGCCAGGCCCGTTGCGGCAACGATCGTCTCGGGCAGCCGCCAGACGTCGGGGCGGTAGGCCGTGCGGCGGATCCGGCGGCCGCCGAGCCACATGCCCGCCGCGCCGACCGTGACGCCGAGCGCCAGCATCGGCAGGCCCAGCCAGGCGGGCGATGTTCCGTCGAGCACGCCATACAGGCCGATGCAGATGGCACCCAGCCCCGCAAGCACCAGTGCGCTTGTCAGTCGCCTGGTCCGGACGGGCACGTCCGCGGTCCGCCCGTAGCCTCGCGCGTCCATCGCCGCAGCAAGGCTGAGCGATCGGTCGAGGGCATCCTGGAGCACCGGCATGAACAGGCCCACCAGCGCACGGAACCCCTTCGTGCTGCCCCCACGGATGCGCCGCGCACGGCGGACCCGGAGCATGCTCTCGACGAGCTGCGGGGCGACGGTCAGCGCGACCACCAGCGTCGCACCGATCTCGTAGAGCGCGTTCGGAACGATCCGGAGGAGGCGCCGGGCGTCGGCCAGGACGTTCGCCGCGCCGAGACACAGGATGAGGGTCGCCAGCCGTAGGCCGTCGTAGAAGGCGGCCAGGATGCTCTCGAGGGTCACGGGGCCGCCGATCCCGAGCCCGGCCATCCAGTCCGGCAGCGGCAGCTCCGGCAGGACGATGATCACGTGCGTCCCGTAGTCGCCGCCGAACAGGACGCGCAGGCCGACGCGCAGCACCACGATGACCGCCGCCAGGACGAGGTAGGCGCCGAAGAACCCGGCCCAAGGCGCATCACTGCGCCGCTCGTTCACGACCACCAGCAGGACCGCGATGATCAGGCCGAGCAGCAGCGGGTTCGTCGTGTGGTTGGCTGCCGCCGCGAGACCGAGTGCCCAGATCCACCAGGCGAGCGGGTGGAGGGCACGCGGAAGCCTGCCCCCGGACTCGCGGTTGTCCCTTCGCCGGTCCAGCGACGTGGTCAGATCCTCCTGTTCCAGCCGCGGAGGCCGAGGCCGGCGACGAGCACGAGCACGAGGAGCGCGATTCCGAGCAGGGTGCCGACCGGTGGCGACGACGACGTCGCCGAGTCGTCGGGCACGGCGTCCGGTGTGGCCTCGGGCACGGCGTCGGGTGTCGAGCCGGGCACGATCGCGGCGATCGCCGAGGGCAACGCAGTGGCCGCCAGCGCGGTGTCAGCAGTGGCCGGGGGCCGTCCGGCCGGCGGTGCGGACGGCGGAGCTGTCGGGCCTGGTGCGGCCGAGGTGACGGCTTCGGAAGCCGGCTGGGCGGTCGCCCCGTCGGCCGGCTTGGGGGTCGGTCTCGGGGTCGGCTTGGGGGTCGGTTTCGCGGTCGGTCTTGGGGGTCGGTTTCGGGGTCGGCTTCGGGGTCGGCTTCGGGGTCGGCTTGGGGGTCGGCTTCGCGGTGGGCTTGGGGGTGGGCTTGGGCGTGGCTGCGGCCTTGGGCGGGTCGATACGGGGCGGCGGCGGTCCGCTGCCCGCCGAGTCCTGGGCCCACGACCAGCCCTCGACGGTCCCCGGCGCCGGCGTGCGGCTGCCGGGTCCCCGCTGGCTGTACTTCCATGATCCGCCTGCGTCCGCGTTCCAGTACGACCAGTACGCGTTGGCGGGCGGGGTGTTCACGCAGGCCTCGCGGTCGGAGCCCGGCTGGCCGTCGATGCGGCACACGAACCCCGGCATGGACGACGGCTGCACGACGTCGAAGCCGGCCTTGGCCAGCGCTTCGAACCCGTTCCCCGGCGAGCCCTTGGCACAGCGCACGACGACCCCTCCACCGAGCTGGTGGAAGTCCACCACCACGGTGACGCCGGTCTCGCCCGGGCACGGGCCGTCAGCCGCCGCGCGGGCCTGCGGCGCCGCCCACGCAGCCGCGCCGGCCAGCAGCGCGACCGCGAGGACGAGGGATCCGATCCGGCCGGTCATCGTGCGCACCGTCCGCGCAGGGGTCTGCGCCCGTCCCAAGACAGGCGCAGACATCCCCGCGAACCTCACTTCACGATGACGAAGGCGTCGACATCGATGCGCGGGGTACCCGCGGTCCCGTTGGCGACGATCCGCAGCGTGTGCTTGCCACTCGATCTGAACGCCTTCGCATACACGAGGACGCGGCTGCTGGCCGGATCGTTGAGGTTGACCGTCGCGACCTTTCGCCCATCAAGGTAGACGGTGGCCTTGCCGCGGCTCCTGCCCTCTGGGGCGACCCATGCGATGCCGCGCCCGGTGAAGGTGATCGACGCGGAGGCTCCACGGGAAGTGGTCGAGTGGAGGGTCGAGGCCGAGGCCGACGTCGGCGCGGAGGTCGTCCACCGGCCCCGGTACGTGACCTTGGCGCTGGCGTCGTCAACGATCGAGACGGCGAGAGCGGGGCCCGCCTTCCAGGCCGATACGTTGCCGCTGGCATCGGCGGCCTTCACGCGGAAGCGGTGACTTGCAGCTCCTGCAGCCAGGATCGTGGTTCGCGAGGTGGACGTGGGCGAGCTGAGCGTGACGCCGGTGTAGGTGGTACCACCGTCCGCGGAGCGCTCCAGCATGTAGGCGTTGATCCCGGCGACGTTGTCGGTACCGGACCAGCTGACCTTGACCGGGACATTGAGGCCGCTGAGCTGCTGGCCGACGCGCAGGCCGACGACTGGCGCCTTGACGACCGGGGCCGTGGTGTCGACGGTGACCCGGTTCGACAGCACGGAGGACGAGCTCATGCCGGCGGCGCTGATTGCGACGACGGAGAAGCGGTACTTGCCGTCGGGCAGGCCGGTGACCACGCACATCCCGGCGCCAACGGGCCGGGGCGCGCAGGAGTGCGCGCCGCCGTCGGACTGGACGAGGTAGGCGAGGATCGGGCTGCCGCCGTCCTTGGCGGGCGCGGTCCACAGGACGGTCGCCTGGCCGGCACCCGCGATTGCAGTGACGTCGGTCGGCGCATCGGGCGGGCACGCGAGCGTCGGAGCCGTCGCGGTTGCGCCCGTCAGGCTGAGCGTGTCGAGGCGGCCGGCGCCGAACCCGAGCATCGCCTGCGGCGTGGACATCAGGAGGTACGTCGGTGCCACCGGCAGCCCACGGGATCGAGCCGATGTTGGCCGGAGCCGCGCTGCAGTCGAGCTGGAGGGTGGCCGTCCAGGCGGCAGCCTTCGCCGCGGCCGGTCATGGCCGAGGGCCTTGTACGCCTGGCCCGCGGCCGCCGTGCTGCTCGAGTTGGGCGTGCCCCAGGAGGCGAGTGAGCCATCTGGCCGCTGCAGCGCGAGCAACTGGGTCTCTGCCTTCGCGAGGGCCGTCGTCTCGCCTGCGGCCTGGAGCGCCTGGATGGCGATCGCGGTGCTGTCCGGGTCCGGGGCGGAGCAGCTGCCGTCATAGGTGAAGTCGCCGGTCGGGCACTGCCGGTCGGCAAGCCAGTCGACTGCCGTGCCGGGGATGCCGTTCCCGGTGGCTGATAGCGCGAGAATGCCGATCGCCTGCTCGAAGACCTGCGCGCCGCCGATGTGGCCCGCGTCAACGCCGCTGCCGGCGACAAGGCCGCGCAACTCGGCCTCGAGGTCGTGGCCACCGAAGGCGTGGATGTCACCTCCGCCGGCGGCAACCGCGAGCAGGACCTTGCCGAGCGCGCCGGCCTGGCTCGTCCCAGGGGCGATGTAGGAGTCGACCTTCGCCTCGAGCTGGCCCAGCGCGGCCGTGGCAGCATCAGCCCCCACGCCTGCGGCCGCGAACGCGATGACTGCGTCGGCGAGGTTGCTTGGCACGAGCTTGCCCCCGGCGACCTGCCCGGCCAGCCATCCGGCGGCGGCCTCGCCCGGGTCGGCGGTCCTGTCCGGGAGCTGCACGGCAGCCGCCGGTGTGACCGCCAGGGGAGAGATGACCAGCGCGCCAGTGAGCAGGATCGCCTGCCCGACGCGCACCCATGTCCTCGGAGTGCCCAACGTCGTTTCCTCTCGGAAAGGGCCGCCGGTGCTGCGGTCGGGACCGGGTTCGCCGTTGGGCCAAGGAAATCGCCCACCCGTCGGCGCGACGTGTGGGCGAGGTCAGTGGATCAGCCTGCGTTCCGGACTCCGCCCGCTAACCTCGACGGGTGTGGAGTCGAGCCGCGTCGGGCAGGCATTCCGGCTGGCCGTGGATCACGGCATACGGTTGCGGGTCAGCGCCGGCATCACACCGGCTTCCCCTGCTCGACGGGGCATTGTCGTTATGGGCCGAAGCCTACACCCGGGACGGTCCACCTGCGACCCGATTGCGACAAGCCCGTGTCGCATAAGTGGCGCATAAGTGTGGTGACCCACACTGGCCACCTCGCCCTCCTCCCGCCACCGACACCCACCCGCCGGAGGAGGTCCAGTCATGGAGTTCGGCCGTTGTCGGCACATGGTCCCGGTCGCGGGACTCGTCCTGGCAGGC
The DNA here is from genome assembly GCA_963697365.1 of uncultured Chloroflexia bacterium. Taxonomy (GTDB): domain Bacteria; phylum Chloroflexota; class Limnocylindria; order Limnocylindrales; family CSP1-4; genus CAIXZV01. Next base: position 49,683 of record CAVONT010000019.1, on the reverse strand, counting down.
GCCCTATCGCTCGGCGGGTCGCCGATGCTCGCTGCGGGACCGGAGGCGTGGGTGCCGACGACATGCGGCAGCGGAGGGGCACCGCCCGGCGGGGGGAGCGCCTGGTACCGGCTGGACCCGGTGCTCGATGCAGCGGGCACGCTGGCCGGGATGCGACTGCTCGCTGGCGGAGCCGAGGGACCGGGGCGGACCCTCGTCCTGGAACCGGAGGCGTTCGCGAGCGGCCCCGTGCAGGGACGCGTGATCGCCGGCGAGGACGACGGTGCCCGCTCGGTGCTGCGGGCACTCGACCCGGAGCGTGGCTGCGCCACGATCATCGCGACAGTGCGTGACGCGGTCGTGCGGTCTGCCGTCGCCACGGCAGACGGGGACGCGCTGTACGAGCACCGTGTCGACCGGCGGACGCGCGCGGATCTCGGCGTCTGGCGGCGCGAGCTCGCTGACTGGAAGACGCTGGGACAAGCCCGCCGCGTGCTGGCTCCCCTGCGCGCCGATGCAGCGTACGGGCCCACATTCACGACCGGGCTGGCTGTGGCGCCAGGCGGCGACGTGGTCGTGTCCTCATGTGCGGAGTTGGCATGCCGCACGCGGGTCCTCGCGCCGGACGGGCAGGTGGCGACCTTCGCGCCGACCGGGCCCGCCCTGGGTGTCGTCGACGGGATCCTCGTGGCGCGGGAGGTGTGCAGGGGCCTCCCCTGCCCCATCGTCGCGCATGAGCGTGACGGTGCCCAGCGCATCCTTGCACCGGATGCGCGCCTCGCCGCACTGGGTGGTGCAGCCGGCGAGACCGTCGTCGTCGAGACGGCCGGCGGTCGGCTGCGAGCCGTCGATGTGCGCTCGGGGGCCGGGCGCGCCCTCGACGTGGACGGTGTGCTGCCCGTGGGCGGTGGCTCGCTCGCGACGAGTGGCGCGTCGTCCTCGCCCGGCGAGGTCCTGCTTGCCCCTGACGGCCGGGTGGCCGGCAACACCGATCTCCGCCGCTTCCTGCCCGCCGCCGAGGAGGTGGCCCCGTGATCCGCATGATCCAGTCCAAGGCCCGGCTGCGGGCGGCAATCGTCATCGGCACTGGAATCGTTGCCACGCTCGTCCCCGCGCTTGCGACGGTGACGGCGCACTCGCCGAACCCCATGCTGGGCGGCGGCCTGTTCGCCCAGAACCAGGCTCTCGACTACCGCTGGGCCACCGGTGGGACGCCACCCACGGCGATGAAGACCGCCATCAACGCGGCCGCAGAGGACAGCAACGCATCGCGCCGCAGCAAGGCTCCGATCTTCGGCTATGTGTCCGGCGCCTCGAACCCCATCTACTACGGGGTCGACGCGCAGTGCGGGGTGAATGGGCTGGCCTGCTTCAGCCGCACTGCCCCCACCAGCTTCAGGATGTGGCTGCGCGAGAACGGGCACCGCTACGACTGGGGCACCTTGCGGTGGTGTGAGATGACCGGCGATCCGGACGGCTGCTACGAGGCCGAGACGATCTCTCTCGACGAGTTCGGGCACATCCTGGGCCTTGACCACCACGTCAACTACGCCGATGACTCGGACTACCAGGATGCGGTCGTCCAGACGTACTCGCGCACGAAGCCGAGGGCCGGCTGGAATGCCCATGTCTACGGCCGATGCGACATCGCGGCGCTCCAGCAGGCGTACGACGTGCTCACGACGTCCACCCTGTACTCCACGTGCCTCGACGTGCCGAGCGCCCTGGCGCTCACGACGTCGATGACGAACGTGGTTGCAGGGTCAGTGGTCACGCACACCGCCACGCTCAAGAGCGCCGGTAGCGGTCGCCTGTCCAACAACTACGTGACCGGGCGGACCGTCGTGCTCCAGCGGCGCACCGCGACGGGCTGGGCGGACATGCAGGTGATGACCCCGGGTTCGAGCGGCACGTACACCGCCCAGGTCGTGGTCTCGAGCGCGATGGATGTCCGGGCGCTGTTCCGCAAGCCGTCCAACGAGGGACTCAGGACCAGCGCGTCCGGAACCATCTCGTTCGCCCTGATCCAGCCCTGCACCGGACAGCTGTGCCCACTTGGCTCCGGGAGCCTGGAGGTGGCCCGGTGAGATGGACGGTGGCGCTGCCGGCGGTCGCGCTGGTCACGGTCGTCGTGGCCGGGTGCGGTCCCGGGTCCGGGTCGGCCGCACAACCGGTGACGGCTGATCCGGCAGCCACGGCGACGGCAACCGGAACTGCGTCCCCGGCCGGGACGGTGGTCGTGGCCGACAGGCCTCCGGCCGCCCTCCTGCTGGCCGGACCCGAGACTCCAGGGGTCCCTGGAGCCGAGGGCTCGTACACCTGGGACGGGTTCGGCTCGGACGCGCCGTGGATCGTCCAGTCGGAGGCCGTTGCGCTGGGTGCCGGTCCGTGGCGCGTGGCCCTCGATCCGCCGCTGCAGGTGGAGCGTTGGACGGCGCGCTGGGCACCGGTCGCGAACGGCGTCGCCGCCGACCCGGAAGCTGGCGCCTCGGGCGGCGGCCAGGTCATCGACCTGCCGTCTCCCGGGTCGCCCGGCACGTGGAGCCTGCAGCTGGAGGCCGGCTTCGGCGCCGGTCGCCAGGCGGTGTGGTACTGGACGGTCGACGTCCTGCCCTGAACGCACGGATGCCGCCGGGTGGTCCCGGCGGCATCCGTCTCGTTGGCGTGGAGTCGAGGTGGTCGTTCGCGAGCGCCGTCGGGCCCCGCGGCTGGGTCAGGCGGTGGCGCCCACCGGCTGGGCGTCGAACATCGAGACCTGCGCCTCCTCCGGCAGCATGACGCCGAAGATCTTCTGGAGGGCCAGGAGATGAACGCAGGAACCCCAACTCTCGAAGTAGTGGCACGTGCAGTGCCACTTGCCGGCATCGAGGCTGACGTGATGGGTGTCGTTGTCACCGCGGAACGTCAGGGCGACCCGCTCGAGCGAGATGCGGTCCAGCTCGCGAGCGTAGCGATTCGCCTTCTCGACCTTGCCGATGAGAGAGGAGTGCATCGCCGATCAACCTCCAGTCGCCCGTGCGTCGGGGCGTCTACGAGGGCCGCCGTCCGGCTGGACTGCGCGCCGGTGATGGCGGTCTTCACGGGAAGCCTACACCCGTCCGCGCCGGGGGTCAGCCCCCCTTCTGCGCCATCAGCCGCCCCGGACGATCCGCTCCCCGGTGACCACCAGCTCGTCGCGGAGGTCGGGCGTGGACGCCTCCGTGTAGACCCGCACGAGCGGCTCGGTCCCCGACGCCCGGACCAGGAGCCAGGAGCCGTCGGCGAGGAACCACTTGAAGCCGTCCGCGGTGGTCAGCACCTGCGTCCGGACGATCGGCTCGCCCGCGAGTGACGTCGGCGGCGTCGCCGCGAGCTCGACGAGGAGCCGCTGCTTGACGCCGTCGTACTTCGCCCGCTCCACGTGCACATCGATCCGCCGGTAGCACGATGGCCCGGCCAGCTCGTGGAACAGCTCGACCGCACGCGAGACCGGCCAGTTGCCGCGAGCCTTCTCCTTGAGGAACAGGTCGAGCAGCATGAGGTCGGCGTAGATGCCGTCGCGCTCGGGGAGGTGCATCCCGAACCCGTAGCCGCCGGACTCCTCCGCGCCCAGCATCGCCCCGGTCTCGATCATCCGCGGGGCGATGAACTTGAAGCCGACCGGGACCTCGTGCGTCTCGATCCCGAAGTGGGCTCCCAGCGTCGTCGCGGTGGAGGTGTTGTTCACCGAGACGACCACCGGCTGGCGCAGGCCGCGGTGCTCCGCGAGGTAGTACATGAGCAGGCCGGTCACCTCCAGCTGGTGGAGGAACACGCCGCGCTCGTCGGCTGCGCCCGCCCGGTCGGCATCACCGTCGAGCAGGAGGCCCATGTCGAAGCCGCCTGCGGCGATCCGCGCGAGGGCCTCGTCGACGTGGGGCCGGATGGGCTCCGGGTTGACACCGCCGAAGTACGGGTTGCGCTCGCCGTGGATCTCGGTCACCCGGATGCGGCCGCCCGCGAGGAGGCGCGGGATCCAGCCGGCGCCGGCGCCGTACAGCGGCTCCACCAGCACGGAGACGTCGGCCGCTCGCAGCGCATCGAGGTCCAGCGTCGTGCGGACGAACGCCTCGTAGCCGTCGAACGGGTCGTACCACTCCACGAGGCCTGCCGCCTCGGCATCGGCGAATGGCCGGCGCTCGATCGCGATGCCGGCGTTGGCGGCGATCCCGGCCTCGATGGCCTGGAGCATCTCGGCGCCAGCAGCGGCGCCGGTCGGAGCCTTCACCTTGAAGCCGTTGTCGAACCAGGGATTGTGCGACGCGGTGATGACGACGCCAGCGGCCGCTCCTCGCTGGACGACCTCGAACGAGGCCATCTGGGTGGGCACCGCGGTCCGGCTGATCGCCACCGGGATGTCGTGGGCGAGGAGCACCTCGGCGGCGGCCTGGGCGAAGAACTCCGACTGGAACCGCCGGTCGTAGGCGATGACGACGCCCTTGGCCTGCTCGCCGCGCTCCACGATGTAGCGCGCGACCCCGTCCGCACAGCGCCGCACGTTCTCGAACGTGTAGTCCTCCGCGACGCGGGCCCGCCACCCGTCGGTACCGAAGATGATCCGCGTCGGGGTTGAGCACCCCCGTCTCGTTGGTCACGCTCGAGCCTCCGCTGCTGCACACCGGTCGAGCAGGGCCTGCACGACATCGAACGCGTCGCCGGCCCCGCGCAGCACGGCGACCGGCCGCTCGGGGACCATCCTACCGGCCGTCCCGTGGCGAACCACCAGGCGCCCATCCTCGGAGGCGACCAGCAGGTCGTCCTCGCCCAGCTCGACGGCCTGCCCGGGCTGCACCACCGCGCCCTCGGCGGGGTGCCCGAGGGCGGCCAGCAGCGATGGCCAGCCACCGAGGTCGCTCCAGCCAACGTCGAGCGTCGCCATCACCACCTGGCGGTCGCGTGCGGCACCCTCCATGACGGCATGGTCGATCGAGAGCCCCTGGATCCGGTCGTAGGCGGTCGCCAGCGCGGCGTCCGACACGAGGGCCGGCTCCAGCACGGTGGGCAGCATCGTGTAGCGCTCGAGGGCCGCCCGGATCGCACGCCGGCGCCACAGGAACATCCCGGCGTTCCATGCCACACCGGTCGTCTCCAGCAGCTCGCGGGCGCGACCTGCCACGGGCTTCTCCTCGAAGGCGCGCAGCGGGTACGCGGTCAGGCCGAGCACGCTCCCGCCCTCGTCGGCGCGGGGGACGAGGTACCCGTAGTCGGTGGCCGCATGCGTGGGCTGGACGCCGAGCGTGACAAGGGGCGACTCGACCCCGAAGGCGCCCGTCGCGAGCCCGCTCGCCGCATCCGCGAGAACCCGGCGGAACTCGCCTTCGCGCAGGGGTTCGATCCGGTGGTCCGCAGGCAGGACGATCATCACGTCATCGTCGTCGCGGTCGATGGCCAGGGCCGCCAGTGCCACCGCCGCAGCCGTGTTCCGGCCGACCGGCTCCGACACGACCCGCACTCCCTCGAGCTGCTCGCGGACGAGCGAGGCGTACCGGCGATCCGTGACAACCGTGATCGACGAGCGCTCGAGGCCCTCGAGCTCCGGTCCGTCGAGCAGCCGCCGCACCGTTGCCTGGAGCAGCGTCTCGGTGCCGGTCAGCGGCAGGAATGGCTTGGGCCGGTCCGGACGGGAGAGCGGCCAGAGGCGGGTCCCCCCACCTCCCGCCATGATCACGACGTACATGCCCCCATTCTACGGGCGGGCTGGCCGCGCGAGCGTCGGATCACGAGATTCGAACCATAGCGGCGGCATTCCCACGAACTGTCGCACTCCATGTGCCGAACAACACGTTGACGCGGGCCGATCGGCTCCCTACCATGCGCCCACCGTTGGTCCCGGGGCGCGAGCCCCGTGCAAGTCGAGGATCCCCGCTTGACCACTCCGGCGCACGCTGAGCCGCCCTCTTCGACCGCCTTCCACGAGCACGGCCCCGGGGGCGAGGCCCCCGCCGAGCACCCCGATTCCCTGCGGCACCCTCATGCCATCCACCGGGACCATGACGTCCGGCCCGACGTCGAGATCAGCAGCGTGACCAAGCGCTTCGGCGACGTGATCGCCGTGGACGAGATGACGTCTGGCCGTGGAGGCCGGCTCCTTCTACTCGTTCCTGGGTCCGTCGGGCTGCGGCAAGACGACCACCCTGCGCATGATCGCGGGCTTCGAGCAGCCGACATCGGGCGAGATCTACCTGGCGGGGACCCCGGTCGCGGGCGTGCCGCCGTACCGCCGGAACGTGAACACCGTCTTCCAGCACTACGCGCTGTTCCCGCACATGGACGTCGCCCAGAACGTGGGCTACGGCCTGCGGCAGAAGAAGGTCTCCAAGGCGGATGAGAAGCGGCGGGTGGGCGAGGCGCTGGAGCTCGTGCGCCTCGGCGGCTATCGAGCGCCGCCGCACCTGGGAGCTCTCGGGCGGCCAGCAGCAGCGCGTCGCCCTCGCCCGCGCCCTGGTCAACCATCCCACCGTGCTCCTCCTCGACGAGCCCCTGGGCGCCCTGGACCTCAAGCTGCGCAAGGAGATGCAGCTCGAGCTCAAGGCGCTCCAGCGCGAGGTCGGGATCACGTTCGTGTACGTGACCCACGACCAGGAGGAGGCCCTGACCATGAGCGACACCATCGTCGTCATGCACCACGGCCGCATCCAGCAGCAGGGCAAGCCGGCGGACCTCTACGAGCGTCCGGTCAACCGGTTCGTGGCCAACTTCATCGGGGTCTCGAACCCCATCGACGGCAAGCTGCTCGAGCTTGACCCGGCAACCGGCCGGGCCAGCGTCGAGAGCGACCGCGGCATGCGTCTCACCGGGACCGTGACGGATCCCGAGGCGCGTCCTACGCCGGGCACGCACGTCATCGTCGCCGTGCGCCCGGAACGCATGCGCGTGGAGCCGGCGGCCCACGCGGAACCCGCGGGGGAGGGGTGGAGCAGCATCGAGGGTCGTGTCCACCAGGGCACGTATCTCGGTGACCAGACGGAGTTCCGGATCACCACCGACGCGGCCGGCGAGGTGGTGGTGCGACGCCAGAACGCAGCGGGCGCCGCGGACCTCTCGGGCATCGGCCCGGGGGACGCGGTCGTCGTCCGCTGGGAGGACTCGGCCAACCTGATCCTCGTCGCCTGACGAGGACGACACCCCATCGCCTATCTCTGGAGGAGGAGACAGACAATGGCGGAGAACCTTGACGACATCCTGAAGCGCGCGTCGATGAACCGCGTGCCGCGACGGAGCTTCCTGGCGGCCTCGGGCCTGCTGGGTGCCGGCGCGGTCCTTGCGGCCTGCGGCAGCGGCTCGAGCGGCGGTGGCAACTGCGGCCCCGGCGGCGTCCAGCGGCGGAGGTGGCGCAACCGCCGCTCCGGCGGGCGACGTCGAGAAGCAGCTGTTCATGTACAACTGGTCGGACTACGTCAGTCCCGACAACATGGCGAAGTTCTCGGAGCAGTTCGGCGTCGAGCAGTTCCAGTACGACACCTTCGCCAACAACGAGGAGCTCCTCGCGAAGCTCCAGGCAGGCGCCACGGGCTACGACATCGCGGCCCCCACGGCCGAGTACGTCCCGGCGATGGTCGAGGGCGGCTACATCCAGAAGCTGGACTGGAGCCGCATCCCCAACCAGAAGTACATCAACGCCGCGTTCAAGGGCCAGGGCTGGGATCCCAACGACGAGTGGCAGCTCCCCAAGGACTTCGGCACGACCGGCATCCTCTACCGGAGCAAGATCGTCAAGGAGCCCCTCACCTCGTGGCAGGAGTTCCTGGACCTCGCCAAGGGCAAGTACTCGGGCAAGGTGGTCCTCGTGGACTCCATGGGCGACGTCTTCGTGATGCCGCTCAAGATGCTGGGCAAGTCCCTCAACTCCACCGAGAAGGAGGACCTGGACGAGGCCCGCAAGATCCTGCTCGACCTGGCGCCGCACGTGCTCGCGCTGGACTCCGACACGTACCAGGACAAGCTCTCCTCCGAGGAGGCGGTCATGAGCCTGGCCTGGACCGGTCCGATCGTGGAGCTGCGCGCGAACCCGGACACGGCGGACATCGCGTACACCGTCCCGTCCGAGGGATCGCTGTACTGGCTGGACACCTGGGTGATGGTCAACGACGCGCCGAACCCCAACGCCGCGTACGCCTTCCTCAACTTCATCCACGAGCCGGAGATCCAGGCCGAGGAGACGAACTTCACCGGCTACGGCTCGCCCAACGACGCAGCCAAGGAATTCATCGATCCGGAAGTGCTCAGCGACCCGGCGATCTTCCCGCCCGCAGAGGTGATGGCCAGCCTGGAGGGGGCGGTCGACACGTCCTCCAACCAGCAGCGCATCGACATCTGGCAGGAGTTCAAGTCCAAGATCGGCCAGGGCTGACGCGAGCGACCCGGCGACGATGGCAGCGGCAACCGACGACATCACCTCGGCCCGGGCGATCAGCGGGACCGGCAGCAGGGCGAAGAGCCGCCTGCTGACGGCTGCGCTGGTCACGCCGGCGGCCCTCTGGTACCTGGTGCTGCTCGTCCTGCCGCTCGCCATCGTCGTCGTGCTTCTCGTTCGGCGTGCGGGCACCCAACGGCGGCTACCAGCCGGCGTTCACGTTCGACAACTACCTGATGCTGCTCACCCAGCCGCAGCGGCTCTCGCCGTTCGTGACCTCGCTGGGGATGGCGATCGCGGGCACGATCGGCTGCCTGGTCGTGGGGCTGCCGCTTGCCTACTTCATCGCCAGCCGGGCCGGCAGGCGCAAGGGCCTGTTCGTGCTGCTCATGGTCATCCCGTTCTGGACCTCGTTCCTGATCCGGACCTACTCCTGGCTGATCATCCTGGGCCGGGAGAACGTCGGCGGGTTCATCGGGTCGGTCATCGGTGATCCCGACTTCCGGATCCTGGGCACGCCGTTCGCGGTCCTCATGGGCCTCGTGTACGGGTACCTGCCGCTGATGGTGTTCCCGCTCTACGTCACGCTCGAGCGCATGGACTGGACCCTGGTGGAGGCGTCCAAGGACCTGGGCGCGCCGCGCTGGGCGACCTTCCGCCAGATCACGCTGCCGATGGCGCTGCCGGGCCTGATCACCGGTTCGATCCTGGTGTTCATCCCGATGATGGGCGAGTACGTCATCCCGGCCATCCTGGGCTACGGGCGGACGTTCCTCGCCGGCAACGCGCTGGTGGACGCCTTCATCCAGACCCGCAACTGGCCATTCGGCTCCGCGATGGCGGTCGGCCTGATCCTGATCATGCTGGTGTCCGTCTCGTTCTACGTCTGGTTCGTCAACCGTGGACGGGCCGGGCGCGAGGTCAGCGTCCTGTGACCGCGGCGCGATCCGCCGGCGGCGCCGGCGCCAAGGCGGGCGTCGATCGCTGGGCACCCGTGGTCGAGTTCTGGCTGCGGGCCCACACGGCGCTCGTCTACTCGTTCCTCTACCTGCCGATCGTCATCGTGGTGATCTTCAGCTTCAACGCGAACCAGCTGGCCACGATCTGGACCGGCTTCACGACGGACTGGTACGGCGTCGCCCTGGGCGACAAGGTCGTGATGGCGGCGCTGCGCAACAGCTTCCTTGTCGCCCTCCCGACGGCGATCCTGTCCACCCTCTTCGGGACGATGGCGGCCCTCGGCCTGCAGCGGGTGCCCAAGAAGCTGCGCATGGGGTTCGATGGCATGACCTACGTGTCGATCATCGTCCCCGAGATCGTCATCGCCCTCGCGACGCTGGTGATGTTCGCCTCGAGCTTCGTGATCATCAACGAGTCGTTCGGGACGCGCCTCCAGCTGGGCGTCCCGACGATCGTGGCCGCCCACATGCTGTTCAACATCAGCTTCGTGCTGCTCCTGGTCCGGGCGCGGCTGTCCGGCATGGACCGGACGATGGTCGAGGCCTCGTTCGACCTGTATGCCACGCCCTGGCGGACGTTCCGCCAGATCACGTTCCCCCAGCTGCTGCCGGCGATCATCGCGGGCTTCCTGCTCGCGTTCACCTTCAGCTTCGATGACTACGTCATCACGTCGTTCGTGTCCGGGCCGGGCTCGTCCACGCTTCCGGTCTACATCTTCGGCCAGGTCAAGCGTGGCGTGACGCCGGAGACCAACGCCGTCGCGACCATGATGCTGGTCACGACGCTGGCGCTGCTCGCGGTCGGGCAGCTGCTCCTCAAGAAGACCTCGACGAGTGGCGGCAGCGGCGGCGAGAACATGGCGTCGATGATCGCGGAGCGCTGACGCTGATCGCGCCCCGGGTTCAGCCGGGTGCCCGGTCGACCCGGGTCGGCCCGGGTTCAGCCGGGGATCGGCAGCCCCGCGTCGGACGCCAGGGCCGCAGCCCGGTCCGTGCGCTCCCACGGCAGATCGAGATCGTCACGCCCGAAGTGGCCGTAGGCCGCGGTCTGGCGGTAGATCGGCCGGAGCAGGTCCAGGTCCCGGATGATCGCGGCCGGGCGCAGGTCGAAGTGCTGCTCGACGAGCTCCAGGATGCGGGCATCGCCAACGCGCCCGGTGCCGAAGCTGTCCACCGACAGCGACAGCGGGCGGGCGATCCCGATGCCGTACGCGACCTCCACCTCGAAGCGGTCGGCGAGGCCCGCGGCCACCACGTTCTTCGCCACCCAGCGGGCCGCGTAGGCCGCGGAGCGGTCGACCTTCGTCGGGTCCTTGCCCGAGAACGCGCCACCGCCGTGGCGGGCCATCCCGCCGTACGTGTCCACGATGATCTTCCGGCCGGTGAGGCCCGCGTCGCCCATCGGGCCACCGGTGACGAACCGGCCGGTCGGGTTGACGTGCATCTCGGGGTCCTGCAGTGCGCAGGTGGGCCGGGATCGACGGCAGGATGACCTGGCCGATGACCTGGTCGCGGAGCTGCCGGGGGTCCACGTCGGGGTCGTGCTGCGTGGATACCACGACCGTCCGGACGGCGACCGGCCTGCCATGGTCGTACTCGACGGTGACCTGGGTCTTGCCGTCGGGCCGCAGGTACGGGAGGTCGCCCTGCTTGCGCACGAACGCGAGGCGGTGGGCCATCCGGTGGGCCAGCGAGATCGGCAGCGGCATGAGCTCCGGGGTCTCGTTGCAGGCGAACCCGAACATCATCCCCTGGTCGCCGGCGCCGAGGTCATCCCCCTGGTCCACGCCCTGCGCGATGTCCGAGCTCTGCTCCTTGACGCTGACCATGGTGCCGCAGGTCTGGTGGTCGAACCCGTACTCCGCGCGGGTGTAGCCGATGTCCCTGACCGTCTCGCGGACGACGTCCTGGAACTCGACATACGTGTCGGTGGTGATCTCGCCGAACACGAGCACGAGGCCGGTCGTGGTGGCGGTCTCACAGGCGACCCGGGCGTGCGGGTCCTTCGCAAGGATGTGGTCCAGGATCGCGTCGGAGATCTGGTCGCACATCTTGTCGGGGTGGCCCTCGGTCACCGACTCTGACGTGAACAGGTACTGGCTGGCGTCCAGGATGCTCATGGATCTCCGCGCTGACGCAAGGTGGTGGGGGTGCGGCGCGAGGGTACCACCCAGCTCCCGTGGGTCGGATGGTGGTGGACGGTGGCGCGTGGTGGCGCGTGCGGGACCGCCAGTCCCGATTTCGGGCCCGCGGCTGGTCGAAAGGCGGCTTCGGACTGCCCCTTGGGCCTCGGATCGGGAATGCCAGTCCCGGATTGGGGCTGGGGGCTCGGCGAGGGCGTCTGCGGCCGCCCTTCGTCGTGGGAAACGGGACCACGAGTCCCGGGGCGGGCGACGCGGTCCGAGGCGCGGTCCGAGGCGCGCGGTCCGAGGCGCGCGGTCCGAGGCGCGGTCTGCGCCCGGCAGCTACAGCCGCCGAGCTGGCCGGCACTCGCACGGCGAGCCCGGCGAGCGGGCCGGCACTCCGTCAGGCGAGCCCGGTGATCTCCAGGGGCGGCAGCTCATCGGCCGGGACGAACCCGAACACCTGGCCGAGGAACGCCAGCTCCGCCTCGTACGCGGCGCGCTTCGTCTCGGCACGGCGGAACCCGTGACCCTCGCCCTCGAACGTCATCACCACGTGCGGGGTCCCCTGCTCGGTGAAGGCTGCGACCATCGCGTCCAGCTGTGAGGGCGGGACCACCCGGTCGTCGAGCCCCTGGAAGACCAGCATCGGCGCCCGGACCTGGTCCATCCGGTGGATCGGGGACCGCTCGCGGAAGACCGCGCGGCCCTCCTCGGTCCACGGCGCGAGGAGCCCCTCGTCATAGCGCAGTTCGAACTTGTGACCGTCCACGTGGATGAGCTCGAGGTCCGCGATCCCGTAGTAGCTGATCCCGGCGGCGAACACCTCCGGGCGGAACGCGAGCGCCGCGAGCGTCGTGTAGCCGCCGGCTGAGCCTCCCCGGATCGCCAGGCGGGCAGGATCCACGTCACCACGACCCACCAGGAACTGCGCGGCCGCGATGCAGTCGTCGACATCGTAGAGGCCCCACTTGCCGCGCAGCGCGTCCCGGTACGGCCGGCCGTAGCCCGATGACCCGCGGTAGTCCACGTCCACGACCGCGATCCCGCGTGACGTGTAGAACGCGCGGTCCAGGGACAATGCCGACGACGCACCGCTCGTGGGCCCGCCGTGGGACAGCACGATGAGCGGCGGCCGCTCCCCGTCGAGGCCGCGGAACCGGGGGTTCGAGGGCGCGAAGTACAGGGCCCGTGCGAACGCCCCATCCGTGGTGGGGAACGTGATCGGCTCTGGCTCCGGCAGGTATGCCGTGTCCGGCCGTACGGCGAGCGACCGCGCGAGGACCCCTGCAGGCTCCCCGGTCGCCACGTCCAGGCGCTCCAGCACGGCACCCTCGAGCGGCCCGGCGACGATCGCGACCGCCGCCTCGCCCGTCATGCGCAGGCCCTCCACCTCCGTCGCCCTGGAGGGCACCTCGTGGACCCCGCCGTCGGCATCGATCCGGATGAACCGGTCGGTGCCGTCAGCACGCGCCACCGCCAGCACGGAGCCGTCGGCCAGGAGCCCGTACGAGGTCCGCCCGAACACCCACGCCGGATCGCCCAGCTCGGCCTCCATTGGGGCGAGGTTGCGGGCGGACCCGGCGAGGCCGTCGGCGCCGTCGAACGCGTACAGGTTCCACCACCCGGTCTCGTCCGAGACGAAGTGGAGCACCCCGTCCGTCCGCCAGGCCGCCTGCACCACCGAGATCCCGGGCCCGCCGGCCACGTGCGTGCGTCGCCCAGGCCACCGTCGGGCAGGACGTCCGCCACCCGCAGCCGGACCGAGTCCCATGGCATGTCCGGCAGGTCCCACTCGAGCCAGGCGAGCCGGCGTCCGTCCGGCGACGGTCGCGCGCCGGCCACGAAGTCCGGCCCGGAGACGAGCACGCGGCCGGCCCCGTCAGAGCCGTCGAGCGCGAGCGCCACCACCTCGTTCACCACCAGCGTCGGATCCGTTGGGCGGTCGCGGTCATGGGTCTCGCGGATCGCGTAGAGACGATCGGCCGACGGGGTCGAACCACAGGTCCGCGTAGCGCCACGGGCCCTCGGGCGTCATCGGCTCGGGCTCGTCCAGGCCGTCGCGGTCGATCAGGTACAGGCGATCGTCGCCGCCAGACGCGATCACCCGGCCCCGATCCGCCGCGTAGCTCCCGCCCCCGTACTCGTGGACCCTGTTGCCCACCTTGAACGGGTCCGGCGTCAGCTCCCGGGTGGCTCCGTCCAGCCCGTGGCGGAGCAGGGTCCGTCGACCCCGCTGGGCAGCGCGGCTCTCCAGCCAGTAGACATCGTCCCCGTCGATCCATGGCTCGGACAAGGCGACCGCGGTGCCCGTGATGAGGTCGACGTCGAGCGGTGAGGCCCACGAGCCGAATGGTGCAGATGCGGGCGCCGGCTCCAGCCCCCCGGCTGCCGGATGCTCGGTCGTCATGGTCTAGGTCCCGTGCTGCCAGGAGGAGACGTACTCCAACTGCTCGGGCGTCATCGCGTCGAGCGTGATCCCCATCGCGGCGAGCTTGAGCGCCGCGACCTCCTGGTCGATCGCCTCCGGCACGGTGTACACGTCCGGCTTGAGCTCCGCGTGGTGCTTGGCCACGTACTCGGCGGCAAGCGCCTGGTTGGCGAAGCTCATGTCCATGACGGCGGCCGGATGGCCCTCGGCTGCGCCCAGGTTCACGAGGCGGCCCTCGGCGATCAGGTTGAGACGCTTGCCGCCGATCTCGAACTCCTGGACGTTGGGGCGCACGTCGCGGATGTGGCCCTCGGCCATCGCGCGCAGGGCCGGCAGGTCGAGCTCGGCGTCGAAGTGGCCGGAGTTGGCCATCACCGCGCCGTCGCGCATCTGCTCGAAGTGCTCGCGGCGGAAGACGTTGATGTTGCCCGTGGCGGTGACGAAGATGTCGCCCCAGCCCGCGGCCTCGCCGACGGTCTTGACCTGGTAGCCGTCCATGAGCGCCTCGATGCGCGCGAACGGCGTTGACCTCGACCACCGCGACGTGGGCGCCGTGGCCCTGCATGCGCGACGCGATGCCCTTGCCCACCCAGCCGTAGCCCGCCACGACGACGTTGCGGCCCGCGATCAGCAGGTTGGTCGCGCGCAGGATGCCGTCGATCGTGGACTGGCCGGTGCCGTAGCGGTTGTCGAACAGGTGCTTGGTCTCGGCCTCGTTGACCGCGACCACCGGGAAGGTCAGGGCGCCATCCTTCGCCATCGCGCGCAGGCGGATGACGCCGGTGGTGGTCTCCTCGGTGCCGCCGAGGATCTCGGGCAGCTGGTCGCGGCGCTCGGTGTGGAGCAGCGTCACGAGGTCGCAGCCGTCGTCCTGGGTGATCTGCGGGTGCGTGTCCGCGACCGTTCGAAGGTGCTTGTAGTAGGTCTCGTTGTCCTCGCCGCGGCGGGCGTAGGTGGAGATCCCGTACGCGGCCACCAGCGCGGCGGCGGTCCAGTCCTGCGTCGAGAGCGGGTTCGAGGCCGCGAGGTGGACCTCGGCGCCGCCGGCCTTGAGGGTCCGCATCAGGTTCGCGGTCTCGGTGGTGACGTGCAGGCAGCAGCCGATCCGGATGCCGTCGAGGGGGCGCTCGCGCTCGAAACGCTCGCGGATCTGGCGCAGGACGGGCATCTCGCGCTCCGCCCACTCGATCCGGCGGACGCCCTCGTCGACAAGGCCGAGATCGGTGACGTCGTGGGCGACCAGGGCCCCGGTGTCGGTCATGAGGTCTCCTCGGTGGTGGCGTCCGCGTCAGACGGGTGCGCGGTGGGCGGATCGGACGGGCTGGGCGGATCGGACGGGCTGGGGACGCGATCGGACGGGCTGGTCACGCCGCCGACCTGGCTGACAGGGGCGGCCGGGTGTGCCTGGTCGGGGAAGCGCGACGCCGTGGATGCCGGCGCCTGGCGCCAGCCCGCGAAGAGGCGGCGGATGGGAGCGGTGAAGTCCGGCCAGGCCGACGTCGAACGCCGGACCAGCCGTTCCTCGAAACGGCAGTGCTCCTCGTAGCCGAGCCGCCGGTACGCCGCAATGGCGGGCGGGTTGTCGGCGCGGACGTTGAGCACAACATGATCACAGTACCGGAGGAGCTCGTTCGTCACCGCGCTGGTGGTGGCCTTCGCGTAGCCGCGGCCGCGGTGCTCGGCGTGGGTGAGCACGTTGCCCACCACGGCCAGGCCCGCCTGGCGCGAGATCACGTGGGTGCCGGCGGCGGCCACGAGGCGTCCGTTGACACGGATGCCGAAGTAGACACCCTCCGCCACCGCACCCGAAGGGATCCAGGCGGCGAAGCCGAGGCCGTAAAGGCGGTTGAGCTCCCCCACCTCCACGGGCAGGATGCGCTCGACGGGCGACGTGAGTGGCGCGAACCTCGCCCGGTCCACCCACATGCGGACCATCTGCGGCCCGGGGTCGATACGGTAGTGCTGCCCGACTGCCGGCAGTGATGTCTCCATCGCTGCCACGTAGGCGATCCGCGGCCGGATGACGTCACGCAGGACCGCGGAGATCCCCTCCTCGCGGCCCATGACGAACATCGGCTGGGGCGTCAGACCGCCGTACTCGAGGCCCACCGCGACCACCTCTGGGCCATCGGTCGCGATGCCCCACCGGGTGCGACCGAACTCGCGGTCCTCGAGGTCGCAGATGGCATAGGCCGCGAAGAGGCGGTCCCGCTCGAGGAAGTCGCGCAGGAGATGGCGGTCGGTGGTCGTGCGGACGGCCAGCGTGGTCCGGCGCTCGACGGCCACGGTCGCCATCAGGTCCCCGGCTCCGCGGGGTTCGGCTCCGCGGGGTTCGGTTCCGCTCGAGCCGGACGCGGCTTCGCGACGTCGACGGGCGTTCGCTCAGCCCCAGCTCCGCCATCGGGTCCACCGTCGGGTCCACCTTCGGCCGGCCCGATCGCCGCGCGCCTCGCCGCCAGCAGCGGCGAACCCGCGGGCCGTGGAGCGTGCCCCGGATGCGGACGCCACGGCCTCGGCGAGCGCGAGCCCGTAGGGCGGCCGCAGCACGCCTGCCTCGGTGACGATCCCCGCCACCATGGCCGCCGGCACCAGGTCCTGCATCGGATTGCGCGCCTGCGCACCCTCCAGCGCCGTGCGCTGCCCAGCGAACCGCAGCACGAGGGCCGGGCGACCCTCCTCGAGCGGCGCGTCATCGCCCTCGGCCGTCGCGAGATCGATGGCGGTGGACGGCGCGAACACGAGGAACGGGATGCCAGCCGCCTGCGCCGCGAGCGCCAGGGCGTAGGCCCCCACCGTGGTGATCACGGAGCCATCCGCGGTGATGCGGTCCGCGCCCGCGAGCACGGCCTGGACTTCGTCGGCGGCGATGCAGGCGGGGGCGGCGGCATCGGCGACGATCGCGTGCGGCACGCCGGCCTGCTTGAGCTCCCACGCGGCGACCCGGCTGCCCTCGAGCCCCGGCCGGCCCTCGGGCACGAGCGCGTGGATCGCCCGGCCCTGGTGGTGGGCCGTCGTCACCACGGACAGGGCACTCCCGAAGACCCCGCCACCCATGGCGCCCGTGCTGCCCGCGACCATCACGTGGACCGGCTCGTCGGGCGCACCCGGCAGCACGCCGATCCCGTGCGTGACCACCATGCCGTGATCGCCGGTGGCCTCCTCGATGATCGCCTCCGCCTCCGCCTTGAGCGCGGCGGCGAGCACCGGGCCCTCGGCGTCGACACCCAGCTCCTCGACGAGCGCGAGCATCCGGTCCAAGGCGAGCGCCATCGGCGCGGAGCCGGGACGGGACTGGCGGAACGCGTTGGCCGCCCCGCGCAACGTGGCCCGGCGGGCGAACCCCCGCGAGGTGGTGGACTTCGAGGCGAGCAGCGCGAGCGTCGCCGCCGCGACCTGTGCCTGGACCTGGGCGCCCACGAGGGATCCGTCCCTGATCGCGGTGACCGCGTCCGAGGCGCTGCGCACCTGGAGGTCGGCGAGCACGTCCGGCAGGCGCTGCTGGTCCACGAGGTGGATGACGCCCTCGTCCCAGCGGAAGGGGGCGCGGTACCCGGCGTTGACGGCGCTCGTCTCGAGGGCGATCGGGGCCGGTCCGCCGTGCCGCCACGTGCCGCCTGGGCCCGCCGGCCCTCCGGGGTCGAGCAGGCCCTTTGCCGCCTCCATGGACTCCGCCTGGAGCAGCTGACGCCGCCCCGAACATGGACCCCATGGACGTCACGACATCGCCGGCCAGCTGCCGGATGAACGTGCGGCGGGCGGGGTCGACGGGGGGCGGCTTCTCGGTCACGGGACGGTGACAGGACGCGGTCGCCGACCGGTGGCCGGGGTCCCGCGCTCCATGCTCAGCTCAGTACGTGACGACGCTCGTGACCTTGCGTCCCTCGAGCCGCTCGCGACCCTTGAGGAAGTCGAGCTCCACGAGGAAGGCCAGGCCGACGACCACGCCCTTGAGCCGCTCGACCAGCTCGATCGTGCCGTGGACCGTGCCGCCGGTGGCAAGCAGGTCGTCGACGATGAGCACCCGCTGGCCGGGCTGGATCGCGTCGCGGTGGATCTCGAGCGTGTTGGACCCGTACTCGAGCGCGTACTCCACGGTCAGTGTCTCGGCGGGCAGCTTGCCCAGCTTGCGCACCGGCACGAGACCGGTGTCCAGCTGGTACGCCATGGGCGCCGAGAAGATGAAGCCCCGGGACTCCATGCCCACGACCAGGTCGATCTGCTCGTCCCTGTAGGGCTCGAGCATGAGGTCGATCGCCTCCTTGTAGGCAGCCGGGTCCTTCAGGAGGGTGGTGATGTCGTAGAACAGGATGCCGGGCTTCGGGAAGTCGGGGATCTCGCGGATCTTCGCGCGAAGCGTCTCGGCCGACATGGCGCTCAGGAGCCCTCCGTGGTGGCGCGCCCGTTCGTGCGGCGCGATGGTGTGCGGGACACCGGGCCGCTAGTCTACCGCAGCGGCCGCGGGCTCCTGCCAGCGCCCGAACGGGCCGATCCGCCTGCGCGGCGAGTGCGCCGAGGACGGCCGTCACGCACGACACGCCGAACACGACGCGCGAGCGCGGGTCCCAGCCCGTCCGGTCCGGATCGCCCGCCGATCGCCGTGATCGCTCCGCCGATGCCGGCGCCCAGCGTGGTGCCGAGGATGTCGGACAGCTGGAGCGACGACGATGCGCTCCCCTGCTCCGCCACGGGCACGCCGCGCAGCACCGCCAGCGTCACCGCGGAGTACATGAGCCCCATGCCGAGGCCCGGGATCGCCCAGGTCAGGATCGCGATCTCCGGTGGGACGGACGCGAGCACGGTCGGGATCGTGAGGGCGGCGCCGAGGGCCACGGCGCCGAAGCCCAGCGCGACGAAGACCGCCGGTCCGAGCTGCTCGATCCGGCGGGCCTGCACCCAGGTCGTCAGCGTCCAGGCCAGCGTCGTGGCCGTGAACACGATGCCGGTGAGCGTGGCGGGCGTGCCCCGCCAGCCCTGGAGCAGGAGGGGGATGTAGGCGTCGGCGACGAAGAAGGAGAACGTCATCAGGCCGCGCAGCAGGACGGCGGCCGGGACGCCGCGTGCCAGCCGGAGGGTGCCCGGCGGGGTGAGGCTGCGGAAGGCCGGAACCAGGATCCCAGCACCGGCGAGCGTCACGACGGCGGCAAGCGCGAGCGGCTGCAGCCCGAGCCCGGCCACGAGCAGGCCCGCGCCGAGTGCCGCCAGCAGCGCCCTGGCCGAGGCGCCGGCGACCGGCCGACGTGGCGGTGCCGGGCGGCGGGACGTCCCCCTGCACCCGGTGCAGGGCGCGGAGCGCCATCGCCCCCGAGATCGCCAGCAGCGGCAGCAGGCCCAGGAAGATCCAGCGCCACCCGACGAGCTCCCCCACCACCGCCGCCAGCGACGGACCGATGACGCCCGGCACCACCCATGCCGTGGACAGCAGCGCGAACATCCGCGACTGCAGGTGCTCCGGCATGCAGCGCCCGATCGCGACGTACGCCGTGGGACTGAGCGCCCCGCCCCCGAGGCCCTGGACGAAGCGCGCCAGCACGAGCACCAGCATCGACGGCGCGAGCCCGCCCACGACGAGGCCGATGGCGAACAGGGCGATGCCGATGGCGAAGGGCCGGTGGAGGGGCTGCCGGTCGAGCGCACCGCCGGTGACCACGATGCCGATCAGGTTGCCCAGGAAGAACGCGGTGTAGACCCAGCCGTAGAGCGGCAGGTCCCCGAATTCCAGGAGCACCTTGGGGAGCACGGTGCCGATCGCCAGCGACTCGACCGCGACCAGGGTGATCGTCAGGACCAGGCCGATCGTCAGGCCGCGCAGGCCCGGCGCGAACAGGTCCGCCGTGCGCGCGGGAACGGCAGGGGTGCTCAGGCTGGAGGACACGCTCCCGATTGTGCCCGAGGTCCCACGGTGGCTGTGCGCCGGGTCCGGCCCCGGGAGCGGCACCAGGGCCACCGCCCTACGCGTGGTCGATCGCCACCTTCGCGAGCTTGACGGCGATGCTGCCGCCGGGGATCAGGAGGCCCGCGGTGTCGGCGCCCAGGTCGAACACGATGTCCCGGTTGATACGCCGCGTCAGGTCGCTGACCTTGAGCGACTGCGCGTTGTGGGTCTCGCCCGACACCCCGTCGACCTCGATCACGCCGCGCTTGTCCTTGGCCGGCAGCCGGTATTCGAAGGCCCAGATCGGGCGGTAGACGAGTGCCAGCGTCTCGACGGCGAGCTGCTCCTCGAAGACGGCATCGGCCTGGAGCGGGCGCATGACCTTCGCGAGCAGCTGCCGGATGATCGCCGACGCACGCTGCTCGGGGGCGATGACCAGGGAGCCGTCGGCGCCCATCTCGGCGGGGTCCTGGATCTCCAGGCGCGGTCCAGAGGCGTAGGCCTGGCCCTTGGCGAACGGCTGGCCGGTGAGGCCGTCAACGAACAGCTCCTCGCGCGGATCCTCGGTGCAGTGCTCGAGGACGTCGAAGGCGAAGGCGGTGGACGCATTGCCCGATCCGCCCGCAGGCACCACGGGGAAGTCGGAGCCGAGGAAGCTCACCGAGCGCACATCGGGTGCAGACGCCGGGACCGTGTAGCGCCGGGTGCGGTCGTAGACGTAGTGGGCGGTGCAGGCGACGTGCCAGAACGGCTCGAGCCGGCGCTGGCTCGCGACGAGCTCCACGTCGTCGGCCTTCGGGCGTGACAGGAGCCCGCCGATGCCGGACCCGACCGCTCCGGTCTTCTTCTCATCGGCGCGCTTGCGCATCTCCTCGATGCTGATGCGCTGGTCGAGCGCGAAGATGCGGGGTGTGCCGAGCGTGATCTCCACGGCCTTGCCCTCCTCCTGCGACGCGCCCCCTCCGGAAGGGTAGACCAGCGCGCCTGCCCCCGCGTGACCCGCATGCGGCGCTCATCTTCGCGTCATCTCGATGCGGGCCCTCGCCCGGGCTGTCTGCCGCCGCGTGATCGGCCGCACCGATCGCGGCCCGTGGCAGCGGGTCAGCCAGGCGTCGACCGGCCGAACCGAGGTCGAGCCGAGGTCGAGCGGAGGTCGAGCCGAGGTCGCGCCGCCAGGCGTGGGCGCGGTGCTCCTCCGCGAAGCCCAGCGAGCGGTAGAAGGCATTCGCCTCCTCCGAGTCCCCGGTGTCGACGGCGGCCGTGACCGCGCCGAGCGCCCGCAGGCGTCGCAGGCCCTCGAGCATGAGCGTCCGCGCCAGGCCCAGGCGCCGGTGGCCGGGATGGGTGCACACGGGCTCGAAGACGCCATGGGCGTTGACTGGGTCGAGGTAGACGCCGACATGCGCGGCGAACGAGCCGTCCGGCGCCACCGCCACCATGTTGAGGTCGTGGCGGAAGGCGGGCGCCCCGAGCATGAACTGGCGGTACTCGGCGGCGGTGTGGACAGTGCGGCCGAAGGCGGCGTTGAGGAGGGCGGCCATGCGCGCGCAGTCCTCGTCGAAGGAGGCCTCGACCCGTCGTGCGGATGGTGTAGCCGGCGGGCACCGCGAGGCCATCGCCGGCGGCCCGGCATGGCGGCCACGTCGGTCCATCGGGTCCACCAGCCGTCGGGCTGCTCGACGTACGCCGCGTCCGGCCAGGACGGCCCGGCGGTGCTCGTCCCAGTCCCAGGCGACGACCTCGACGACACGCCGACCGTCGGCGGGCCGGGCCATGCGCTCCTCCGCCCACTCGAGCATCTCGGGCTCGAGGTGGCGCCATGCCGGATCCAGCTCGAGGAAGGGGTCGCTGCCGCCCTCGGGGTGCACGACGCCCACGAGGCGGCCGTCGTCGTCCTCCCAGCAGCCGGTGACGGCCGCGAGGTCGTCCGTGAGGACCGGCTCCTCGCGGTGGAAGCGCAGGCCGTCCCAGCGCCGGATGTCCCAGTTCCATCCGGGCGGCTGGCGTCGTGGGTTCGGACGAGGAGATCGCGGACGGCCCACCAGTCGGCGTCGTCGTTGCGGTAGGGGCGGACGGTGGCGCGCGGTGCGATCGCCGCCATCAGGCTGGATCGCGGCGCATCCACCAGACGCGCGGGCCGCCGCCGGGCGCGTCCTCCGCGCGGATGACGCGGAAGCCGAAGCGCTCGTACAGGGCGACGTTGTCGGGCGTGCCGGTCTCGAGGACGAGCGGGCGGCCATCGGCGCGGGCCAGGCCGATCGCGTGCTCCAGCAGTGCCCGCCCGATGCCACGGCCCTGGGCCGCAGGCTCCACCGCGAGCTGGTCGAGGAACCAGTGCGGCTCGGATGGCGTGGTCTCGGCGACCCAGTCCCAGAACGCCTGGTAGCGGACGCCGCCGTCGGGGGTGAGGGCTGCCAGCGCCGTCGTCGGCTGCGTGGAGCAGCTCCGCGTCGCGCTCCATCGAGCCCGGCGGCTCCAGGACCATCGCCCCCAGGCCGTCGGCCGCCTCCCACATCCAGCCCTCGTGCGCGAACACATCGTCCACCACGAGGAACTGGTCGCGCACGCGGCGGGCACGGTCCGGGCCGTCGCCCATGGGCCACCAGGACATCGGCTCGGACGCCATGGCGCGTGCCAGGACGCCGGCGAGGTGCGGGACGCGGTCCCGACCGGCGGCGACGACGACGCGGGCGGCAGGTGGCGGCGCCGGGACGTCCAGCCGCTCGACGACGCGGAAGCGCTCCAGGACGACGGGCGTGTCGTCGTCCAGCGCGAGATCCGGGCGGCCGGAGCGAGCCCGCAGGTCATCGATGTAGCCGTTCCAGAAGCGCTCGTGGGTGACCCGGAACTCGGTGGCGTTCGCGTAGCCCTCGCCCTCGTCGATGGCGTGGGCATCGTCCACATCGGCCAGGCGGGCCACGCGGACGGACGTGGTCTCCACGATGGCAACCGGCCGATCGGCCGAGTCCAGCAGCACCTGGCGCTCGCCAGCCTCGGGAAGCTCCTCGCCGTCGAGCTCGAACTCGAGGAGCAGGCCCGCCGTCGCGGTCTTCGTCCCGGCGAGCGCGAGCGCCGTGAGCTCGTCGCGGACACGGCCGGGAAAGGCGAAGCCCCAGGACGGCAGCGGGTCGTGGTGGCGCATGCCCGCATCGTAGGACGCGACGCCATCGGCGACACTACGGCCATGGAAACCGAAACCTGCCACCCCCGGCGCCATCCCTGGCGCCACGCCCCGACCGCGACCTCGACCCCACCTACGCCGACCTGCGCGCCGCGCCGCGCGACGCTGCGCCGGTCACGCTCCTGGTCGCCCGGACCGTCCGCGACGAACGCGAGATCGTCACCGAGGCCATCCTCGACGTCGAGGAGGGCATGGTCGGCGACGACTGGATGGCCCGCGGCTCCTCGTCGCGCCCGACGGCTCGCGCCAACCCCGACGCGCAGCTCGCCCTGATGAGCACCCGCGTCCTGGCCGCCATCGAGCCCGACCCGGCCCGGTGGCCGCTCGCCGGCGACCAGGTCTGCCTGGACCTCGACCTGTCCGAGGAGAACCTGCCAGCGGGCACGCGGCTCCTCATCGGCGAGGCCGAGGTGGAGGTCACCGCCCTCCCCCACACCGGCTGCGCCAAGTTCGCGGCCCGCTTCGGCCACGACGCCCTGCGCTGGATCTCCACGCATGATGGCCGGGCGCTCCGGATGCGCGGCATGTACGTGCGGGTCGTGCGCAGCGGGACCGTGCGCACGGGAGACGTCGTCCGCAAGGCCTGATCGCCCAGACCCGGGTCCTCGCCCCGCCGGGGTCGGTGGGCGTGCTGCGTCCAGGTCAACGGAACCCCTTATCCAAGGCCCGCCCGAGCCCAATCCGGCCCGATTCAGGTGCCGGCGTTGACACACACGCAGCAGAAGCCCGCATCCAAGCCACGCGGAGCCGTGTTTGCGGGTTCTCGTTGACTCCACCGCAACGGGCGGTGCGCGAGGCAGACCCCGCTGACCTACCAGACGTCTCCGGCGCGCCAGTCGCAGGCGATCGGCTCGGGCACGTCGAGGTCACCCGGCGTCCGGGGCGTGCGCAGGATCAGGATCCCGCCGTCCTCGTCGGGCGTAGGCTGCGGCACGGTGGCGAGCATCACGAACGACGGTCCGCGCCAGTGCTCCCAGCCGTTGGACCGGTAGACCGCCGCGACATCGGTCGACAGCGCGCCCAGGTCGAAGCCGTCACGGATGTGCGCGTTCGCCTGCCCCAGCAGCCGCGACGCCACCCCGCGCCGCTGCCACGTCGGGTGCGTCGCCACTGCCTCCACGTAGCCGACCAGGAGCCGGCGCCCACCGACCTCGAACCAGCGCGGCACCACACTCGCGTGCCCGATGACCCGGCCGCGGGCATCGGCGAGCCAGTGGACGCCGCCCATCGCGTGGTTGACGTCGTCGGGCGTGAAGTCGCCGTCGGGCCAGCAGGCGCCGAACAGGTCGAGCAGCTGCGCGAGATCGGCCGCGCCCAGCTCCTCGGCCGCCACCCGGCGGACCCCGACCTGCTCCGGCATGGGCGAGGTCACGACGCTAGCGCTTCGCCCGCGCGGCGGCCTGGGCGTCGGCGACCTCCTCGCAGCGGATGCGCACGATCCGCCCGATGAGCTCGACCGGCAGGTCCGCCTTCACCGGGAACTGGAAGGTGCCGCGGCCCTTCACGTACGGAGCCACCTCGTCGCCCAACCGCTCCACCACGACGTCGCTGGCCGGGAACAGGCTGTCCCACTGCTTGAACGCGCCGATCGAGCACACAAAGCGTGGACCCACCTTGTATGCGGGCATGTCGTAGGAGATCACCTCGACGGCCTCACCGACCGACGCGAGCACGGTCGCGCGCAGCAGCTCGAACCGCTCCCGGCGCTCCGGCGAGAGGGCGGCAAGGTACTCCTCGACCGAGGTGGGCTTGAACGGCATCGCTCAGGACTCCTGGCTGCGGGGACGCAAGGCGGCCGATGATGGCACAGACGCGACCGCCGCCTCAACGAGCCCCACGAGGTCGGGCGGGTGGATCGTCTCGTTCGCGATCGCGAGATCGTCCGACGTCCACCATCGCCACGCGCCAAGCACCGCGCGTTCGCGGTCCCGGGATCGTCCCCGCCCCGCCGCACCTTCGCTCCTCCCATCGACCTCGCCGCGGACCAGGCGCGCCGCCACGTACCACTCGTCCTGGACCATCCGTCGCCCGCGATAGACGAACCGCACCCCCTCGCGCCGCCCGATCACGGCGCCCGCGACCACCTCGGCGAGACCCGTCTCCTCGCGCAGCTCCCGCAGCGCAGCCGCAACCTCCGACTCGAACGGGAAGATCCCGCCGCCCGGCAGATACCAGTACCCGAGGCCGTCGGGGTCATGGGCGGGGTCGAGCCGGAAGAGCAGGACACGCCCATCACCATCGACGAGGACCACCCGTGCCGCACGCCGGCGGGGCCACCGGAGCCGCATCGTCAGCCCCCTGCCGGGGCCGTCCCCGGAGCCGGCCCCGCGGCAGCCCCCGGCACAGTCGGCGGACCGCCCGCCCCTGCTGCCGCCACCAGCCGCGCCACCACCGCCTGGGTGAGCGTCCAGCCCTTGAGCGGGTCCTTGGGCAGCCGGATGCGGACCTGGTTGGACGCGAACGTCATGTCGCCGGGCCGCACCCCAGGCAGCTGCACACCGAAGGCCGGCGAGAGCAGCTGCATCGCCGTGGCCCGTGACAGGGCCGCGCCGAACCGGACCACCAGCTGCCCGTCCTCGCGCGCCAGGGACGAGACGCCCGCCGACTCCGCCGACAGCCGCAGCTCGGCCACCTCGACCAGCCGCAGCACCGGGGCCGGCATCGGCCCGTAGCGGTCGATGACCTCCTGGCGGAAGGCGGCGAGATCGCCGATCGTGCGCGCCCGTGCCAGCCGCCGGTAGAGCTCCAGCTTCTGCGGGGTCTCGGGCACGTAGGTGTCCGGCAGATGGGCATCCAGGGGCAGGTCCACCACCGCCTGCGGCACCTCGCGCGCCGGCTCCCGGGACTCCCGGCGTGCCTTCGCCTCCTCCACGGCCTCCGCCAGCAGGCGCGAGTACAGGTCGAAGCCCACGGACGCCATGAACCCGCTCTGCTCGCCGCCCAGGATGTTCCCGGCGCCGCGGATCTCGAGGTCGGCCAGCGCGATCTGGAACCCGGCCCCCAGCTCGGATGCGTTGAAGATCGCTTGGAGCCGCTTGCGCGCCTCCTCGCTCATGCGTTCGCGCCGCCGGTAGAGCAGGTACGCGTACGCCCGCCGGGAGCTGCGCCCCACGCGGCCCCGCAGCTGGTAGAGCTGGGCCAGGCCCAGCGTGTCCGCCCGGTCGATCACGATCGTGTTCGCGTTGGGGATGTCCAGGCCACTCTCGATGATCGTGGTGGACACGAGGACGTCCGCCGCTCCATCGGCGAAGGTGAGCATCACCTTCTCCAGCGCCCCCTCGGCCATCTGCCCGTGCCCGACCACCATCCGCGCGCCCGGGAGCAGGCGCCGCAACTGCTCGGCCTGCGCCTCGATCGTCTCCACCCGGTTGTGGACGTAGAACACCTGGCCACCCCGGTCCAGCTCGCGCAGGATCGCGTCGCGCACCAGTCCGGCCGAGGCCTCGGCCACCCGGGTCTGGATCGGCAGCCGGTCCTCCGGCGGCGTCTCGATGACGCTCAGGTCCCTGATGCCCGCCAGCGCGAGGTTGAGCGTGCGCGGGATCGGGGTAGCCGAGAGCGTCAGAACGTCCACCGCCGATCGGATCTGCTTGAGCCGCTCCTTGGCGGCCACCCCGAACCGCTGCTCCTCGTCGACGACCACCAGGCCCAGGTCCTTGAACGCCACGTCCTTGGACAGCAGCCGGTGCGTCCCGATGACGATGTCCACGGTCCCGTCGGCAAGGCCACGGATCGCCGCGTCCTGCTCCTTGGCCGACACGAACCGAGCCAGCAGCCGCACGTTCATCGGGAAGGCCGCGAACCGCTGGCTGAACGTCTTGAAGTGCTGCCCCGCGAGCACCGTCGTGGGCACCAGGACCGCCACCTGCTTGCCGTCCTGGGTCGCCTTGAACGCAGCCCGGAGCGCGACCTCGGTCTTGCCGTAGCCGACGTCGCCCACCACCAGGCGGTCCATCGGCGTGCCGGCCTCCATGTCGAGCTTGACTTCGACGACGGCGCGCAACTGGTCCGGCGTCTCCTCGTACGGGAATGACGCCTCCATCTCCATCTGCCAGGGCGAGTCGGGCGCGTACGCGAACCCCTCGGC
Source organism: uncultured Chloroflexia bacterium (assembly GCA_963697365.1). Lineage (GTDB taxonomy): Bacteria > Chloroflexota > Limnocylindria > Limnocylindrales > CSP1-4 > CAIXZV01. Next base: position 22,680 of record CAVONT010000019.1, on the reverse strand, counting down.
CGCCTCGCGCTTGGCGTACAGGGCGAGCAGCTCGTCGGCGAGGTCGGTGACGGCCTTCCGGACCCGCTGCTTGGTCCGAAGCCAGTCCGTGCCACCGAGCTTGCTGAGCTGCGGGTGCTCGCCGCCGGAGTAGCGGCTGACGCGGTTGATCTGCTCGACGGGGACGAAGATGCGGTCGCCGCCCGCGAACGACAGCTCCAGGTAATCGCGCTCCTGGCCCTCGCTACCGCGCCGCAGCATCTGCTCGTAGCGGGCGATGCCGTGGTCGATGTGGACGACCATGTCGCCGGTGGTCAGGCGCTCGAGCATGTCGCGCGGGACCACGCGGCGCATGGCCTTCGGGCGCCGGACGCGGACGGCACCGAACAGCTCCCGATCGGTGACAAGGGCGAGCCCGTCCGGGCCCCCCTCGAAGCCGCCGTTGAGGCTGCGCTCGATCAGGGCGATGGCGCCGGGCGGCGGGGCCTCGGTGACGCGGCTGACGATCCCGACCGCATGCCCGGCCTCGCCCAGGAGCTCCGCGAGGCGGGGCGCCTGGTCGGACGCAAGCACGACGCGGGCCTTCTCGCCCACCCAGTGCTCGACGCCGTCTGCGAGGCGCTCGGTACGGCCGGGCGGGAGGACGGGCTCGCGCCAGCCGAAGAGGTCGCCCGAGGTGAGACCCTTCGAGGCGAAGGCCATGCCGGCGGCGTCTGTCGCCTCGGAGGTCCAGGTGAGCTCCAGGGTCCGGGCGCCGTGGAGGCGGGACTTCCAGTCGCGCGGCGGCAGGAAGGACGACGGCCAGTCCTTGGGCAGCTCGCCCTGCTCCACCAGCTCGCCCAGGCGCTCCTCGGCCTGCTTCCAGAGGAAGTCGGCGGCGTCGGCGAGGTCCCCGGGCTCGTCAAGGACGAACACGGTGTCGGCGCCCAGGTGGTCCAGGCCGGTGGACGGGGCGACGAGGCGCGCCCACACCTCCGCCGCGTCGCCGACATTGAGGGCGCGGCCGGCGGTGACCACGGCGGGGCGGTCCGGCGACGCCTCGCCTGCGAACCGGGCGAGGTCAGCGACCAGGCGCTCCGGCAGCCTGGAGCCCAGGCGACCCAGCCGCGAGCGGATCGCACCGGCGCCATCCGGCGGGAGCAGGAACTCGGTCGCGGGCAGGAGCTCCAGCTCCTTGACGGTCTCCACGCTGCGCTGGTCGGTGGGGTCGAAGGCGCGCAGGGAGTCAATCTCGTCGCCGAACAGCTCGATGCGGACCGGGAGGGACGCGGACGGCGGGAACACGTCCACGATGCCGCCGCGCCGCGCGAACTCGCCCCGGCCGGCCACCTCCAGGACGGGGGCGTAGCCGCGCTCGAAGAGCTCGGCGAGCAGCGCCTCCTGGCTGATCCGGGCGCCAATCCTCAGGACGCGGCGCTCGTCGGGGAGATCGCCCGGGGCGAGCGTTGCCTGAAGCAGGGCCTGGACGCTGGCCACGAGGACGCGGGCTCGGCCGGTTCGCCAGGCGGCCAGCGCGGCCACGCGCGCGGCGGTCTCGTCGGGAACCAGCTCGGAGCGCTCGAACGCAAGCGAGGTCCGCGGCTCGAGCGTCGCCACCAGCGAGGGGTCGCCCATCCAGGCTGCCAGCTCCTCGGCCACGCGGTCGCCGATCTCCGCGTCGCGCGCCACCCAGCAGATCCGCTCGCCACCATCCGCCAAGGCGAGCGCCGCCGCCAGGAAGGACTTGGCACCGTGTGGGACCGACGTGAGGCCGACGTGCCGGCCGTGCAGGCCGGGCTGGGCCGGAGGCCCGAGCCGCTCGCGCAGCGTGGCGAAGGAGCCGGTGCCATGCAGGAGCCGCGGCAGGGCCGAGAGGTCCGGGATCCGGCGGCCGGGACCCTTCGGGCGATCCCCCTGCTTGGCTGGACCGGGCCCGCGCGCTGCCCGCCGGACCCGCGAGGCGCCATCGGCGGCGGTGTCCGGCCGGGCTGCGGGGTCGAGCAGCTCCACCTCCGCCTCCGCCGACGCGCGGTCCAGGTCCACCCGCTGCTCCTGGGCCTCCGCCGCCGCGCGCCGCTCCGCCCAGTCGCGGGCGACCTTGTCCGCGACGTTGCGCTGGCGCGTGGTCCTTCCTCGATAGCGGTCGCCGCTCGTCAACGCCGGGCCTTCCCAGCGTCGTCGCCGTCGCCCCCGCTCAGGATCCTGCGCCAGCCGGTCTTCGTCCTCCGCACCCCCTGGTCGTCGGCCGGTCCGCCGATCTCGCCCGGCTTCGGCCCGGTCTCATCCTCCGCAGGCGCCTGCATCTCGAAGGCGTTGAAGCGGTTGGCGGCCTTCGACGTGCCCACCCGTGCCCACTCCTCCACGGCATCGGCTGCGGCATCGAGCAGGATGGGCAGGCGGACCCGCTCGTCGGCCGCGAACTTGCTGAGCACGTGGTCCACCGCGCCGCGCCCCGGCTCCCCGATCCCCACGCGCAGGCGGCTGTACTTCTCCGTGCCCAGCTCGTCGCTGATCGAGCGCAGCCCGTTGTGGCCTCCGTGCGACCCGGACTCGCGGAATCGCAGCTTGCCGAACGGCAGCGCGAAGTCGTCGGCGAGCACCAGCATGTCGGCCAGCGGCACCCGGTTCGACGCGAGCAGCTTGCGCACGGCGACCCCGGAGTCGTTCATGTACGTCTGGGGCTTGGCCAGGATGAGCTCGAGGCCCTTGTACCGCAGCTCGATCACGGACGACGCATCCCGGTTCCGGCCGCGGCCGGACCGCCCCGCCCGGTCGGCGAGGCGGTCCAGGATCATCCAGCCGATGTTGTGGCGGGTCTCCGCGTACTGGTTGCCCGGGTTCCCCAGGCCGACGACGAGCTTCACGCTGCGGGCTGTGCTCCTGCGGCCGCGCACCAGGCCGGGGGCTCCGGCGAGGACACGGCGAACGGCCCCGGGACGGTGTCCGACGGGGCTCGCCGTGCATGGTACCCCCGGCCGTCGAGCGGGTCGTCCGCGAGCGCGCTCCGGCTCAGCGAACGACGACGTCCTCCAAGAGCAGCGTTGTGGGCGCGTCGAGCCGCAGTACCTCGAACTCGAGGCGGACCTCGACGGTCTCCGTTCCCGGATGCCAGCCGTCCGACCACTTGTTGCCCCGGTAGCCGCCGTCCTCGCCGATGATCCGAAGGGCCACAGCGTGATGCTTTGTCTCAAGGTCAGGACGCATCTCGCTGGCAAGCCTCGCGTCGGCCTGGGTCAGGACCCCATTCGCGAGGACCGCCGTCCCCAGCGGGACGACGTGCGTCCCCACGCGGTCGATGGCGATGCTGACCGCCGGGACAATCAACGCCTGCGCGTCCGCGGCGGAAGCAGGATCGATTGTCGGGATTGGCGTGGGGACCGCACAGTCCTCCGGGTCCTCCTCGGGACAGGCGATGTCGCTGTCCATCGGGAGTGCCAAGTAGATCGAACCCGGCGGGTCGATCGCGGGACCGACTGGAGGAAAGATCGCCTCGATTCGGCCGCCAAAGAACAGCAGGGCGACGATGGCGGTGAAGGCCCCTGCCGCGAGGACGAGGAGCACGAGGGATGCCTTCGTGACCACCTCAGCGGACCACGATGTCGGTGAGCGTGATCGACGTAGGGGCATCGAGCGAGACGACGTCGAACTCGATCCTGACGTCGACCTTCTCCGTCCCGGGTCGCCACCCATGCTCATAGGCGTTGGTCAACGGTGTTCCGTCCTCTCCGATCAGCACGAGACGCAGCGCTGACGGCTCCAGCTCGCTGTCGGTCCTGATGTTCTCCTCGAGGGTCATGCTGGCCTCGCGCAGGATGCCGTTCGCGAGCACTGCCGTCCCGACGGCGATGGAGTAGTGGCCCATACGGTCGATCGGAATCTCGAGCGATGGCACCGACACGGCAACCGCTTGCGGCGCGACAGCAGGATCGATCGTGGGCACGGGCGATGGGCAATGCCGGATGTCCGCGCAGGGTGTGTCCCAGTACCCACCATCACCCCCGGTGCCGATCATGCCGGGCGGATACGTGGCCAGCGGGCCCCCAACGCTCTGCAGCACCCCGGAGATCCCGCCGCCCAGGAACAGCAGCGCGGAAATACTGACCGCAAGCCCGAGCAGGCCCATGAGTACGTACGTGGCCAGGCCAGGGGAACCCTGTCTCCCCGACGTCGAGCGGACGTCAGCCCTACGACCGGATGCAGGCGCGGCGGTCACCGGCACGGCGTCCGAGAGCGCCCCGAGGCGCCGTTGCAGCTGGGTGTCGAACTCGTCCATCACGCCACCTCCTCGTCAAGCACGGCGCGCAGCCGTGCCTTCCCCCGCGAGAGCCAGCTCGCCACCGTCCCCCTCGGCACCCCGAGCAGCTCGGCCACCTCCGCCTGCTCGTACCCGTCGAGCACCGTCAGCACCAGCGCGAACCGCGTGTTCCGGTCGAGGTCCGCCAAGGCCCGCCACAGGTCCGGGTCCACGTGCATCGCCCACTGCTGGTCGTCGCCGCGGATCGGCAGGAACCCCCACCGCCTCCGGCGGCGCCGCTCGTCCCGCGCCAGGTTGAGGCCGACGGTCGCCAGCCAACCTCTCGCGTTGGAGCCCGAGGGGAGCGGCCACCGCTCGGCCGCCCGAAGCAGCGCCTGCTGGGCGAGATCCTCGGCCTCGGCGGCATCGCCCACCACGAGTGCCAGGCGGCGCACGAGCCACGGACGGTGGGTCTCGGCGAAGCCCGCGAGGTCCAGCGGGAGCTCTGCGCTTGCGATCTCGAGGTCCACACACCCCCCTTTCACCACGCAGAACGTCCGGGGACGGTCCCCTGTTGCATTGATTCGGAGGCAAGCATGCACCGCTCGACGACGGCCGGGCGCGCGACGCCGCACCGCCCAGCCCCATGCGTAACGTCCCGGAGGCCCGCGACGTCACACCAGACGGCCGCCACCTGCGGAGCCTGCCATGTACCCGATCCGCAGCGGCCCTGGAGCTGACGCCATGTCCGGCACGCCCACGCTGCGCTCCTCCAACCCCTTCCGAGCCCCCTCGTGGGCAGCGCGCCTAGGCGCCCTTGCCGCCACAGCCGTGCTCGTCGCCTCGTGCGCCAGCCCTGCCTCGACCCCTTCTGCCGGTACGACAGCGATGCCTGGCTCCTCGTCGGGCGCCACCGCCGAACCGGGCACGCCTTCCGGGTCCGGCACCACTGGCGAACCGGGCAGCACGGCGGATCCCGGCACGACACCGGAGCTCGACTGGGCACCGGTGACGTCCGCGCTTGCCGATCCGGTCGCCTCCCTGGAGCCGACACGCACCGTTCCGGCAGGCGTCCCGGTCGATGCCGCCTTCCGCTTGACCAGCCTCCAGGGCGAGGACGCCATGGCGCTCGCACGCGGCCTGTCGGCCGATCCCGCCGTCGAGTTCGCCGTCGAGCAGGCCGGCGACGGGGCGGCCATCGTCACGCCCGTCCGGCCTCTCCGCGCGTCGACGCTGTACCGCTTCACCCTGGCCGGTGCCGACGGAACCGTGCGTGGCTCGTGGCCCGTGCAGACCATCCGCGACCTGCGGATCGTCAACACCGTCCCGGGCGAGGAGTCGGGCTTCGTCCCCGTCACCACGGGTATCGAGATCACCTTCAACGTCGACGGCGTCAGCCTGGCGGACGCCCAGTCGTACATCTCGCTGGATCCGCCTGTGGCCGGGCACTACGAGCAGAGCGGCCGGAGCATTGCCTTCGTCCCGGACACGTCGCTCGAGCCCGCGACGCGCTACCACCTGAAGGTGCGCGAGGGACTCCCCCTCGCCGGCACGGACCGGACGCTCGAGGAGGAGTTCGATCTGCGGTTCGCGACCGCCGGCTTCACGGAGCCCGCGGTGCGCGTGTGGTTCCAGCGGATGGCCATCGAGGCAGGAACCGCCGACAAGGCCGTCTTCCCGGTCTTCGTGGCTCGCCCGACCGACGACAACGAGGAGCCCATCGGCGAGGTCCCGGCCCGTCTCGCCATCACCGTCCACCGATTGCCTGGCATGCAGGAGGCGATCGACGGCTGGCGGGCCCTCGGCGAGGACTGGTGGGACATGTCCTCGGCACGGGAGACTATCGACACAACGTCGCTTCCACTCGTCGTCGACGCCGGCGTGCGTCTCCGCGACTATGGGGCCGCGCAGATGCAGGACGACACCAGCCGCTGGTTCGAGCTGCCGGCCACCCTTCCCGCGGGCTGGTACGTCGCATCCGTGAAGCTGCCGGGCTCCACCAGCCAGGCCGTCCTGCAGGTCACCGATGTCGCGGTGTATGCCCTCACGACCACCACCCGGTCCGTCGTCTGGGTCAACGACCTCGCAACCGGCGACCCGCTCGACGGCGCCGTGGTCACGCTCGGCGAGACCTCACTCGGCACGACCGATGCGCGCGGGCTGCTGGAGACTCGCGTCCCGCCCGTCCCCGACGAGACGCAGGTGCGCGAGGTGCCGGTGTTCATCGTCCGCGACGGCGATCGCGCTGCGTTCGTGGCGTCCGGCGACCCTGACTGCGACAAGTGCGGCGGTGGGGGCGAGGCGAACCCGTGGTGGCGCGTCTTCCAGCTCGACCGTACCCGCTACCGGCCCACGGACACCGTCGCAGGATGGGGCGTCGTGCGGGCCCGGGCGGACCGCTCGGTCCCGGACGAGGTGCTGATCCGCGCGGTCGCCTGGGACGACGAATCCGGTCATGAGGTCGCCGTGACGGAGCGCACGGCCAAGCCTGACGCGCGGGGCGCGGTCCTGGTGAAGCTTCCGCTCGTCGACGCGCCGGCAGGCGAATACAGCGTCGAGCTGGTCGTCAACGGCGACGTGATCGCATCCGCCGGCTTCACGGTCGGCGAGATCATCAAGCCCGAGTGGTCCGTGGAGGTGTCGCCGTCGCGCCACGCGGTGATCGCCGGCACGAAGGTGGGCGTCGATGTCCATGCCGCGTTCTTCGAGGGCACGCCGGTCGCGGGGACCGCGCTCAGGGTCGGCCAGCGTCGCCCGTTCAAGCAGGTGACCACGGATCTCGCAGGCGACGCCACGGCGAAGGTCACGGTCCGGGCCAGCAGCGATGACTGGGAGGGCGCGACGTGGTGGACGACGACGATCGGCGCCACGCCTGTCGATCCCGAGGAGGCACAGATCGGCGGATCCGCGGAGATCGCGGTGTTCCGGGCGTCGGTGCTGCCGGTCGTCGAGGCGCTCGCCACGGCCTCGCGCCTGACGGTGACGGGTCGGGTCCACGACGTGGCCTTCGAACGGTTCGAGGATCCGCCGGCCGGGGGTATCTGGGCCGTCGATCCGTATGGCGACCCGCGCAAGGGCGCCAGGGTCGTGATCCGCGTCCGCCAGCATCTCTACACCACGAAGCGCGTCGGGAGCACGTACGACTTCATCTCGAAGCAGACCGTCCCGGTCTACCGGACCAGCGAACGCATCGTCGACCTGGGCACCCGCACGGTCCGCTCGAATGCGCAGGGCCGCTTCAGGCTCGTCCTGCCCGTGAGTGGACCCAGCAGCGGCTACGAGGTGATCGTCACGGCCTACGACACGCAGGGCCGCCGGGCAAGAGTGGAGACCTGGGGCGATGCCCCCTCGACGCTCGCCGTGCCGGACCCGTACGCCCATCTCGAGGGGCCGGGCACACCGGACGAGCCGGCAACGGTCTCGGTGGGCGACCAGGCACGCGTGGACTTCGTCGGTGGGTCCGGCCGCACGCCGGGCAGCCGCTACCTCTGGACGATCTCGCAGTCCGGCCTCAAGGACCTCGTGCTCACAACGAAGCCGTCGGTGTCCCTCTCCTTCAAGAAGACCTGGATCCCGGCAGCGCACATCAGCGCCGTGCGGTTCACGGGGACCGGCTACGAGGTGCCCGGCAACCGCGCCCTGGTGATGTTCGACACCCGCGACCGCCAGCTGTCCGTGGTGATGACCGCCGACAAGGCGGGATACCGCCCTGGCGACACCGCGACCGTCAGCATCCGGGTCCGTGACCCGCAGGGTCGCCCGGTCCGCGCGTCGGTGTACCTGCGGGCGATCGACGCGAAGCTCTTCGCCATCGGCGCGGCTGAGGTCCAGGATCCGCTCGAGGAGCTGTACATGGATCGCGGCTCCGGTGTGACCGGCGTCGGCTGGACGCACCACGACCCGCGGCCCTCGTTCGATGGAGGAGCCGGGGATGCCACGGGCGGCGGCGGCGGGCGGTCCGACTTCCGCGACTGGCTCGTCAACACCCTCGTCACCACCGACGCCCAGGGGCGCGCGTCGGTCGCGTTCCCCGTCTCGGACGATCTCACATCGTGGCGGATCATCGGGGAGGCCGTGAGCGACGACCTCTCGCTCGGCTTGGGAGTCGTGGGTATTCCGGTGTCCATCCCGTTCTTCGCGGAGGCCACCGTTGCTCCTTCCTATCTCGCCACGGACCGGCCCATCGTGGCCGCACGGGCGTTCGGCGGCGGCATGGCGGCAGACGCCAGCGTGCGCTTCACCTTCTCCTCGGACACGCTGGGCCTCGCGGCCACCACGGTCACCGCCCGCGCCTTCCGTCCGGCGGAGATCGCCCTGCCGGCCCTCACGCCTGGCACCCACAAGCTCCGGATCGAGGCGGTCACGGGAACGGGAGCCGGTGCCCAGCGCGATGTCCTCGTCCGCACGTTCGACGTCGTCGGGCCGAGGGCCGTCCAGGGACGGACGACGTCGGCCCCGCTGACCGGGCGCACGCCGGTCGCTGCGAGCGACGGCTTCACGACCCTCGTCATCTCGGACGCCGGCCGCGGCCGCGCCATCCCGGTGCTGCAGGCGCTCGTGGACGGCACGCCCACGCGCGGCGACAGCGCCCTGGCTGCGGGCCTTGCCCGGCGCGTCCTTGCGGACACCTTCGGCATCGACGATGGGGACACCGCCCCCGAGGTGTCCGGCTTCATGAACGACGGAGGCTATGCCGTCGTCCCATGGGGCGGGGGCGACACCCAGGTCACGGCGCTTGCCCTGATGGCCGGTGATCCGCGCGTGAGCGGCCTCTCGTACTGGTTCGAGGAGCATGACGACGGCTCCCGCGAAGGGGACCTCTATGCGCTGGCCGGTCGCGCCGCCGACGGCGAGGCCGTCCTCGACGAGATCCGGACCTGGCTGTCCACGCCTGGCCTGACGGTGCCCGAGCAGGCGGCCCTGGGGCTCGCGCTGGTCGCCGCCGGCGACGAGGCAGGTGCCCGGACGGTCGAGCAGGCACTGGTCCGCGACCACGCCCAGGGCTACGGGCCGTGGGTCCGGATCACAGGGGGCGGGGTGCGGGGGGATGCCCTGACCACGGCTCGCGTGGCAATCGTGGCGGCCTGGCTGGGCGATCCGCTTGCGGCCGGCATGGATGCCTTCGTGGCCGACAACGTGTCCAGGGACACGCTCTTCGACCTCGAGCGTGCGCTCGCGGCGGCGGGCTGGGCCGCGCGCATGCCGGCCTCGGCAGCGTCCGCCCGGCTGACGGTCGATGGAGGCCGCCCGCACGCTCGACGTGGTCGGCGGACGACCGGCCACCGTCCTCCTCACCCCGGCCCAGGCCGCCGGCGCGGTGCTGGAGCCCGTCTCCGGCTCGGTGATCGTGACGACACGGACCGCGGTGCCGGTGGACGGCACGGCCCTCAAGCCGGTCGACGGCCTCGAGATCCAGCGCGCGATCACGCCGGCAGGGAGCATCGATTCCGACGACCGCGTTCGCGTGACGCTGCGCGTGACCGTGCCGGCCACGGGCGACACGGGCTGCTGGATGGTGACCGAGACGGTGCCGTCCGGCCTGCGACCCATCGTGAGATCCGGGGGTAGCGAGGACGGCGAGGAGGACGAGGACGGTGCAGGCGCGATCGGTCCCTGGAGCGTCGAGGGCCAGCAAGTCCGCTGGTGCGTGGCCCGGGACGAGCGGGGGAGCCAGCCTGAGGCGATCACCTACCTCGCGCGGGTGCTGACGCCCGGCACGTACACCTGGGAGCCCGCAGTCGTGCAGTCCGCGCTGGCACCCGACCATGGCATGGTCCTGCCGGCCACGACGGTGACAGTCCGGGGGCTGACGGGCGGCTGACCCATCCTCGTCGCTCGTATCGGGCGGCGCCTCGCCGCGGGGTCGTCAGGCTCCGAGCAGGCGCCGCTCGGCCGTGCGCATCGCGGCCTCCTCGTCGGGCTCGGCGTGGTCCCAGCCGCACACGTGCAGGGCGCCGTGCGTCACGAGCAGCCGAAGCTCGTCACGAGCGTCCCAGCGCACGTCGCCGGTCTGCCCGCCACGACCGGCCTCGGCCTGCTCCACAGCCCGGTCGACGCTCACGACGATGTCACCCAGGTGCGTGCGGGCGCCAGGGGGCAAGGGGAAGTCGGGCACGCCATCGGGGTCGTTGGCCTTGCCGGCGTGCGGCGGAAAGGCGGCCGGCGGGAGCAGGGGGAACGAGAGCACGTCGGTGGGACCGTGCTTGCCCATGTGAGCAGCATTGAGCTCCGCGAGCTCTGCGTCATCGGCGAGGATCAGCCCGAGCGAGGCGGGTGCGGGCGCCCCGGCGGCGTCCAGGGCGGCGGCGGCGGTCCGTGCGAGGACGGCGTCGGGCAGAAGGCGGGCGACCCCGTCGCGGCGCTCGACGTCGATCCGCCAGGGTCCGAGGTAGTGGCTGCGCATCGCGCAACGGTAGCGCGCCGCCGGGCGGGTCGCCGCGTGGCGGGCGCCATGGTGTCCTCAGCCCGGCACGATGTGCGTCCCCGTCTCACCCTTCACCGCGCGGGAGATGTTCTCGGGCGTCGTGATGATCGCGTGCTTGCCGCCCGCCTCCAGGTACCAGACGACGGCCTGGATCTTGGGCGCCATCGAGCCCTTGGCGAAGTGCATGCCCTCGGCGAGGTATTGCTTGGCCTCCGACACCGTCATCCGGTCGATCCACTGCTGGTCGGGCTTGCCGTAGTTGAGCGCGACCTTGTCCACGCGCCGTCGAGATCAGGAACAGGTCGGCGTGGATCGACTGGGCGAGCAGGCTGCTGGCGTAGTCCTTGTCGATCACCGCGGCGATGCCGACGTACTCGCCTTCCCCCTTGTCCACGACCGGGATGCCGCCTCCGCCGACGCTGATGACGACCACCCCCGCGTTGATCAGCGCCCGGACGGTGTCGAGCTCGACGACCTCCTTCGGCATCGGCGAGGCGACCACCCGACGCCAGCCCCGGCCGGCGTCCTCGACCACGGACCAGCCCATCGTCGCCTCGCGCCGCCTGGCCTCCTCCTCGTCCATGAAGCCGCCGATGGGCTTGGTGGGGTTGCCGAAGGCCGGGTCGTCGCGGTCCACCAGCACCTGCGTGATGACGGTCGCCACGTTCACGTGGATGTCGCGCTTGAACAGCCAGTTCTGGAGGGTCTGCTGGAGCGCATAGCCGATCGCGCCCTGGCTGTCGGCGCCGCACACGTCGAGCGGCAGCTCATGCAACCCCTCGACCTTGTGGGCGATCTCCGAGCGACGGAGGATGAAGCCCACCTGGGGCCCGTTGCCGTGCCCGATCGCCACCCGCCACCCCGCCGCGATCATCTCGGCGATGTGCGCGGTGGTCTCCTTCGCGGCGAGGTACTGGTCCTCCACCGTCTGGTGGTCCTTGTCCCGGATCAGCGAGTTGCCGCCGATGGCGACGACGGCGATCCTGCGCGACCGACTCATGCGTGCTCTCCTCCGCGGTCACCGGTGCCCGGGCGGGCAGCGTGGGCCCTGCCGGCCTTCATGATGGCACCTCATGGTTGCATCCCGAGCCCGCTCGCGAGGCGGTCAGGGCCGCCACATCGTGGAGACGGGGCGCGTCTCACCGCCGGTCGACTGGCGCAGCTCCTCTCGCGCCCCGGCCGCCTGGAGTCGCTCAGATGCGCGCTGCCACCACGCGGCGTCCCGTGCGTCTCGCTCCCGCCCTTCTGGTTGCCGTCGCACTCGTCGCCGGCTGCGGGAACCCTGCGCCCAGCACGCCTACCACGCCCAGCACGCCTGCCGGCGAGTCCTCCAGCCCGGATCCGAACGGGCTGCCGTCGGCGGCGCCGGGTGTCCCTCCGACACCGCCTCCACCGTCGGTCAGCCTTGTCGGGTCGCCGGATGCTGACGGCTGGTCCGCCATCGCTGTGGCAGAGGCTCCACCGGTCGTGACCCTGGAGCCCGTGAGCGCTGGCAAGGGATCGATCGCGGCGGACACCGAGTTCCGGCTCCGGAGCCTGGACGGGCGCGATCCGGCGCAGCTGGCGCAGGCGCTCGTCGCAAGGCCGCCAATCACCTTCGACCTCGTGTCCACGTCTGGCGACACGGCGATCCTCCGGCCGCAAGGCGGCCTTGCTCCGGCGACCACCTACCGGATCGCCCTCACTCGCTCCGATGGGACGACCGAAGGTGCCTGGGTCGCCAAGGCAGCCAGTCCCCTCAAGGTCACCGACTCCGTGCCGGGCAACGCTGCAACGCGTGTCCCCTTGGACACGGCGATCGAGATCACCTTCGACCAGCTCGGCGTGACCGCCAAGGACTTCAAGGCCCACTTCTCCATCGCACCCGCGGTCGCCGGCCGGTTCGATGCGCTCGGCAGGTCGCTCGTCTTCCTGCCGGAGCGCCAGCTGGCGAGGAGCACGCTGTACACGGTCACGGTCAGGCACGGTCTCCCGCTTCCCGGCACGGGCGAGATCCTCGAGCACGACATGGTCATCCGCTTCGAGACCGTGGGCAAGGTGCCGTCGAAGACCACCGTCCGTTTCGTGCGGACCATCGTCGAGACCTCCACCGCTGACCGGGCCCGGATCACGGTCGCGGTGGACGCGCCGTCGCGCCGCGCGACGCCGCGCTCACTCGAGATCACCGTGCACCGCGTGCCCGACCTCGATGCGGCGGTGGCTGCGTGGCGCGCGATCGCGGGCGCCCCGGAGTGGACGCGCGTCTCGACCGTGGAGCCCGTGGCCACGGCAGGCCTCGAGCGGGTGTTCGCCGGCGCCGTCCCCCTCAAGCAGCTGGACGACCATGGGACGAAGATCATCACCGCGCCCAAGCGTCTGCCGGCCGGCTGGTACGTGGTCACGGAGCGATGGGCAGGCATCCCGCGCCAGGTGCTGCTCCAGGTCTCGGACCTGGCGACGTATGCCCTGGTTGCGAGCGACCGGACCGCGGTCTGGGTCAACGACGTGCGGACCGGGGAGACCGTGGCGGGGGCGCGCGCGTCGCTGGCGGGCAAGGAGCTCGGCCGGACCGACACGCGCGGCCTGCTGGTGGCCGACACGCCTCGTGCTGTCACCGACGGCCGCACAGACGGCGAGGCACTCCTCGTGGTGCGCCACGACGGCCAGGCGACGTTCCGCGGCACCGGGATCGGTGGCGGGGAGGTTGGGGAGCCCACCGACAGCGAGTACGCCGGCGGCTGGTTCGACGACGGCAGCTGGTACGGGGAGGACTGGGGCTACGGCGGGTGGGGCAGCGCGGACGACGAGTGGTGGCGGCTGCTCTCCACTGATCGGCTCCAGTACCGGTCGACGGACACCATCAATGCCTGGGGCATGGCGCGCAACCGGGACACGGGCAAGGTGCCCTCGAGCCTCCTCGTGAGGTTCCGCGCATCGGGCGAATCGACGTCCCCGGTGATCGCCACCAGCAGCGTCACACCGGACGCGAACGGCGCATTCGCCGTGGCGCTGCCTGTCCGAGACCTGCCGTACGGCGAGTACGCGCTTGAGCTGGTGGCGGATGGAGCGACCATCGGCGAGCAGTGGCTTGCCGTGACGGAGATCGTCAAGCCCGCCTGGCAGATGCAACTGACCACGGACCGTCGGGCCGTGATCGCGCCGGCCACGGTCAGGGCGACCGTGCGCGCGTCGTTCTACGAGGGGACACCGGTGGCCGGCGTCCCCATCGACCTCTACGCGGACGGGGACGATGGTGTCTACACGGACTTCGAGGAACGGGTGGTCACCGATCGATTCGGCATGCTCACACGCGCGGTGTCCCTGGCGGCCGGTGCGGACTGCCAGCCCTGCTGGGCGTGGATCGGTGCCGATCCTGACGTCCCGGAGGAAGCCGAGTTCTCCGCCAGCGCGGACGTGGACGTGTTCTCGGCGTCGGCGGTGGTCGACGCGGAGGCAGCCCTCTCGGGCACGCGGCTGCGCGTGACCGGCAGGGTCAGCGACGTCGTCCTCGCGAGGTACGAGGACGCCGGCCCGGACGAGGAGGTGGACGTCCGGGGCGCGGGACGCGCCGGGGCGGGGGTGCACCTGCGTGTCGTGGAGCAATGGTCCGTGCGTCGGCAGACCGGGACGCGGTACGACCGCATCGCCAAGAAGGTCGTGCCGGTCTACAGGACGGTCGACAAGGAGCGGACGGTGCTCGCGCGCGGCTGGCGGATGCGCTTGGCGTTCCCGAGAAGCCTTTGCCCAAGGACGGTTGACCCTGCGCTGCATCCCTTATGTCCCGCTGGGAACCCAAGGGAAGAACCACATGCTGGATGCCCGGACCGGGCCGCGACTGGGACCGACGTGTCCCCGGGCAAGGACCGCCTTGCCCATGCCCCCGCCGACCACCCGCCGGTGCGCGCGCCAAGGATCGGCGTGCTGCTGGCCAACCTCGGCACGCCGGACAACTACGACTACTGGTCGATGCGCCGCTATCTGAACGAGTTCCTGTCGGACAAGCGGGTGATCGACTACGCCAGCTGGAAGTGGCAGCCGCTTCTGCAGCTCATCATCCTGACGAAGCGGCCCTTCAGCTCGGGCGCGAACTACAAGCTGATCTGGAACCACGACAAGGGCGAAAGCCCGCTGATGACGATCACCAAGGACCAGACCGCGAAGATCGCGGCGGCGCTGGCCGATCTGCACGGCAGCGATGTGATCGTCGATTTCTGCATGCGCTACGGCAACCCGTCGACCGACAGCAAGGTGCGCGCGATGGTCGAGGCGGGCTGCGAGAAGATCCTGTTCTTCCCGCTTTACCCGCACTACGCCGGGCGCGACCTCGGCCACCGCGAACGACCAGTTCTTCCGCGCGCTGATGAAGGAAAAGCGCCAGCCGGCGGTGCGGACCGTGCCGGAATACTTCGACCATCCGCTCTACATCGACGCGCTGGCGCAATCGGTGGAGCGCGCCTATGCGGCGCTGGATCACGTGCCGGACGTGCTGGTGGCCAGCTATCACGGGATGCCGAAGCGCTACCTGATGTCGGGCGACCCCTATCACTGCCAGTGCGCCAAGACCTCGCGCCTGCTGCGCGAGCGGCTGGGGTGGGAGAAGGGGAGCATCGACACGACGTTCCAGTCGGTCTTCGGGCCGGAGGAATGGCTGAAACCCTATACGGTCGAGCATGTGGCCGAGCTGGCGAAGCAGGGCAAGAAGCGGATCGCGGTGATGGCGCCCGCCTTCTCGGCCGACTGCATCGAGACGCTGGAAGAGATCAACGGCGAAATCCGCGAGGCGTTCGAACACGCGGGCGGGCGAGGTGTTCACCTACATTCCCTGCCTGAACGACGACGAGGCGCATGTGCGCGCGCTGGTCGCGGTGATCGAGGAAAACCTGGGCGGGTGGCTGCCCGGAAGGGGTGATCTGTCCACGGTGGACGATTCGCCGTTTGTTTTCGTTCAAATGCGTATCGGATCCGTTAGGGTGGCCTTAACTTTTCCAAAGGTCGCACATCCACAAGCCGCCGCGCCGGTCTCTTCGACGATCCGAGAAAGATGAAAACTCCGGGACAGGCGCAGCGTCGTGGTCGCCCTCTGCAGATCGACGGAGCCCGACGCGGACGAATCTCGACCTCGTCAACGACAGCCTTCCGCCACGGGCTCGCACCACACCCGGAGGTATCTGGGCAAGCGGAACAGTTGACGGCGCCCGACGTCGTTCACGTCTGCGCCCGCTGTCGACCGACCGCATCCTTAACGGCCTCGGCAAGCACGGCGTAAGCCGCGGTGGGAGGGAGCGGCGCCGGGGCCGGCGACCGGTCCGAGTTTCTTCATGTTAACCTCCAGATATTGCACGCCACCGAATATTGCTCGGTGGAAAAGCGCCATCTGTGCGGCCATGAGGGCCACACCACGATCCTGCTGGGTCTGGCCCGGCTGATCATGCGAAAGCCCCATGCGAAGGGGCGGGTCGTGCTGTTGTTCCAGCCGGCTGAGGAAGACGGGAGCGGCGCTGCGGCGGTTCTGGCCGATCCGCGCCTGGGGGAAATTCGGCCCGACTGGGCCTTTGCGCTGCACAATATGCCGGGACTGCCGCTTGTCAGAGGACGATGGCGCACACCCAAGCTGTACCTCGTAAGCTTTGCGGTGGTTTTCGTGGCGGACAGCCCATGCCTCGGCCCCCGAGACGGGGATTTCGCCCGCGCTGGCGCTGGCAGAATTGATGCCCCTGGCGCTGAAAGCCGGGCCGGGTGGCCCGCTTGGGCCAGGGTTCAGGCTGGTCAGCATCTGCCACGCGCAGATGGGAGCGCCTGCCTTGGCATTACCGGAGACGGCGAACTTTGGCTGACCCTGCGCACGCTGGAAGACGCCGACATGGCAAGTTTGCGAGACGAGGTCACGGAGCTTGCGCGGACACTGGCCGCCATAAGCAGCTTAGCCTGTGGATTGCAACGTGACTTCGCTGCTTTAGCACCCGACCCCGACGCCACCTTCGCCATCCTTCGCGCTTGAGGCATTGGGGCTGCGTCATACTTGATTCGGGGCTGCCGATGCGCGCGTCGAGGACTTCGGGCTGTTTGGAGGCCTGGCAAAATCGGCAATGTTTCTGGTGGGATCGGGGGAGACGTAGCCGCGCTGCATAACCCAGACTTTGACTTCCCGATGCGATCATTCCACAGGCCGTGGAAATCTTCGACCGGTTGCGGCGCGACCTGCTGGACTGAGCCAAGCAAAAGGACCGCAGAGGGGTGTCTGCGGTCCCCAATCCTTCAAGCCGCTGCCGGTCAGATCAGGAACCTGCGTGCCGACCTTGGCATATCTCGAACAATTCGATGATATGTTCGTTGTACAGCCCGATGCAGCCGTTCGACGACCGGCGCCCGATCTTGCGGGTGTCATGCGTGCCGTGGATGCGGTAATAGGGCCAGGACAGATACAGCGCGCGGATCCAAGCGGGTTGTCGGGCGCCGCCCTCGACGACTTCGGCCATTCGGGATTGCGCTCGCGCATCGCCGGCGGTCGGGCGCCAGGTGGGTTCACGACCTTCTGGATCACCTCGGTCTTGCCACGGCGGGTCAGGTCGTCCGTCAGCGGCACCGAGGTGGGATACAGCCGGTAGATCGACTGATCCTCGGACCAGAAATGCAGCGCGCGCGACGTGATGTCGAACAGGATCGCGCCGTTCGCGGGTGTTGTCGAAATAGTCCTGCCAGTCCAGCATCCGGAAGCTGGAGACGTTGTTGCGGACCGAGCCCGAGGCTGGGCAGCGCAAACTCGGTGGTGCCGTCCTGTGCCAGCGCCGGAAATGCCGCCAGACCGGCGACGCCTGCCGCGCCACCCAGAACGCCCGGCGGCTGATCATGCCCTTCGCCATGGTCGAAACTCCTTGCTTTCGCTGCATTCGTTTTTGGCCCGCATATAGCCAGCTTTGTCGCAGCCCCGCAAATCAAACGATCGTCAGTCCGCCAATTGCAGAGGCCGGTTTGAACCCGCCGGGGTTTCGGTAGAGAGAGCGCAACAGCCGCTGCGGAGTGCGGCGACGAATCTGGTGGACCGAATGGACAGACGCTTGTTTCTTCTGTCGGGCTGCGGGCCTTGCGCTTGGCGGCCTGCGCCCCAACAGGCCCCGGCGATCGGGTCGGACGGCGTGCCGCTGCCCCGGGTCTACCGGATCAGCCGGCGAGACGCCGCCGACATCCCGTTCCGCGATGCTGGATTCGGTCAACGCCCTGCGCGCCGCGCAAGTCGCTGCCGCCGCTGGCCCTGATGCACGCCTGAACGCCGCCGCCGCGACCCATTCGCGCGACATGTCGGTGCAGAACCGGCCCTGGCACTTCGGGTCGGACGGGTCGTCGCCGCTCGACCGGGTGCAGCGCGTCGGCTACACCGGGCAGCTGGTGGGCGAGCTGATCTCGGAAACCTACGAGACCGAGCTCGAGACGCTGTCGGCCTGGATGGAACAGCCCGACACCCGCGCGGTCATCATGGACCCGTGCGCGCAACCAGATGGGCTTTGCCTGGTATCAGGAACCGAACGGCAAGATCTGGTGGACGATGGTCACCGGCAGCTCCGACCGCCTAGCGCGCACGGCTTGCTCGCGAGCGTCGGCCCGCTGCAGTAGCTGCGCTCAGGGCAGGATCAGGATCGGCGTGCCGGGCTTGCACCATCGCATAGATCTCTTCCATCTCGCGTTGTCGGTCACGGCGATGCAGCCGGCGGTCCAGTCGTCCTTGTCTTGCCGCTGATAGCTCGGTGTCGCCGTGGATGAAGATGTCGCCGCCGGGCGACTTTGCCCATCGGCCTCGGCAAAGGCGACGTCGTTCTCGTTGGGGTAGGAAATCCCGAGCGACAGGTGGTAGTCGGCTGCCGGGTTCTTGTGGCTGATGCAGTAGCGGCCTTCGGGCGTCTTGCCGTCGCCCTCGAACTGCTTGTGGCCGACCGGGTTGAAGCCCAGCTCGATGTCATAGACTTCAGCACCTCGGTCGTTGTGCAGAAGGTACATCTTGCGGTCGGCCTTGTGGACCTCGATCCTGGTCACTTCGGGTCCGTTGTAGCGTCTTGAACTTCGAGCTGCCGCAGGCCGGCAAGGCCCAGATCAGCACCAGGATGACGAAAACGCGCAACTGCCCGCATCCGTTTGCCTGCCCGCTTGTTTTTCGAAGGGATACAGCAAGTCTGGCGCTGTCCGCAATAGCCGGAATCGCCTGCACGCTTCCGTGAAATGTCTAGCGGTGCGGCAGCTGAAGCGGGCGACAAGTTCGACATGGGTGGACCAGCGGAACTGGTCGACGACCTGCACCCAGTCGAGCCGTAGCCCGCCTCGATCAGAGGTCTTCGCGTCGCGGGCGAAGGTGACGGGATTGCAGGAGACGGCGGCGATGACCGGCACGCGCGGCTCGCGGCAAGCGCTGCGGTCTGCGCCTCGGCCCCGGCGCGGGGCGGGTCGATCACGACGGCGTCGAAGCCGTTGAGCTCGTCGGGTTCCAGCGGGCGGCGGAACAGGTCGCGCGTCTCCGTCGTGACGCGGTGCAGGCCCGGCGTCTGCCGCCAGCCCTGGTCGAGCGCCGCGAGCATGCGCGGCGTCGCCTTCGACCGCGTGAACCTCGGCCCGGTCTCGGCCAGCGGCAGGCGTGAAGGTGCCGGCGCCGGCGAACAGGTCGACGATGCGCTGCGGCGGGCCCGAGGGCCTCGCGTCACGGCGGCGAGGAGGGCGGCTTCGCCTTCGGCGCGTCGCCTGCAGGAAGGCGCCGGGCGGCGGCGACGACCAGCGCGCGGCCGAAGCGCTGCACCGGCGCGGTCGCGCAGGGCGACGGTCTCGCCGTCCCAGGTCAGGCGCGCGAAGGCCATGCGCCTCGGCCAGCCGGGCGAGGTCCATCCGCAGGGCGCGCGTCGAGCGGCTTGCCGCCGGTCACCGCAACATCGGGGCCGCCGAGGCTGTGGGTCACGGTCAGCGACAGTTCGGCCGTGCGCGAGCCGCCGGTCGACGACCAGCGCCTCCAGCGCCGGGAAAGGCGGCCAGCAGGTCGGGGTGCAGAAGCTGGCAGTCGGGCACGGCCACCAGCGTGTCCGACGCGCGGGCGTGAAAGCCGATCAGCGCGCCGCCCTTGGTGCGCCGCGCCGCGAAGCGTGGCGCGGCGGCGCGAGCGGGGCGGCGAGGTCAGGATCGGACGGAGCGGCGCCGTCAAGCCCCTGCCCGGCCAGCGCGCCTTCGACGATCTCCTGCTTCCAGCGCGCGACGAACGGGTCGGACGCGTGCTGCATCAGGCAGCCGCCGCAGGTGCGGGCATGGGGGCAGGGCGGGCGGACCCGGTCGGGCGAGGGCGTGACGATGCGGGTGTCGGTCAGCCGGTCGCCCTCGAGCGTGCCTTCCACCACCTCGCCGGGCAGCAGGCCGCGGCACGAAGACCGGGCCGTCCGGCCCCTGCGCGATGCCGTCGCCCGATGGCCGAGACGGTCGATCGGTCAGCGATCACTCTGCCGCTTCCTGTTCGTCGGTGCCGATGAAGCCGCCCGACTGGCGGTTCCAGTAGCGCGCGTAAAGGCCGTCCTCGTGCCAGCAGCTCGTCATGGCTGCCCTCTTCGACGATGCGGCCGTCGTCCAGCACGATGATCCGGTCCATCGCGGACGATGGTGGACAGGCGGTGCGCGATGGCGAGCACGGTCTTGCCCTGCATCACGCGGCCCAGCGCCTCCTGGATCGACGCCTCGACCTCGCTGTCGAGCGCGCTGGTCGCCTCGTCCAGCACAAGGATCGGCGCGTCCTTCAGGAAGGCGCGGGCCAGCGCGATGCGCTGGCGCTGGCCGCCCGACAGCTTGACGCCGCGTTCGCCCAGAAAGGCGTCATAGCCCTTGCGGCCCTTGTGGTCGACCATGTGCTCGGATGAAGTCATGCGCCTCGGCGGCCTTGGCGGCGGCGATCATCTCGTCCTCGGTCGCGTCGGGGCGGCCATAGAGGATGTTGTCGCGGGCCGAGCGGTTGAACATCGCGGTTTCCTGCGTGACCATGCCGATCTGGCGGCGCAGGCTTTCCTGCGTGACGTGCGCGCACGTCGTGGCCGTCGACCAGAACGCGGCCCTCTTTCGGTGTCGTAGAGCCGCAGCAGCAGCGAGACGAGCGACGATTTGCCCGCGCCCGACGCGCCGACGATGCCCAGCTTTTCGCCCGGCGCGATCGTCAGGTTGATGTCGCTGCCACGCCGCCCCGGCTGCCGGCCATAGGCGAAGGTGACATGGTCGAAGCGTGATCTCGCCCGTGATCGCGCGGCAGGTCCACGGCATCCGGCGCGTCGGTCAGCGTGTGGGGCACGGTCAGGGTGCTGCATGCCGTCCTCGACCTCGCCGACGCTGGTGTAGATCGACATCAGGGTGAAGCTGACCCAGCCCGACATCTGCGCGATCCGCATGGCGATGGCCCCGGCGGCGGCGATGTCGCCCGCGGTGGCCTGGCCCTGCTGCCACAGCAGCAGCGTGCCGCCGATCAGCAGCACCGGCAGCACGCCGGCCAGCGTCATCAGCGCAAAGCGGAACCAGGTGGAGATCACGCCGAATTCCAGCGAGCGGTCGCGGAACACCTCCATCGCGTCCAGCGCGACGCGGTCCTCGTAGGCGGCATGGGCGAAAAGCTTGACCGTCTTGATGTTGGTGATCGTGTCGACGACCTGCCCCGTGACCATCGCGCGCGAGGAGGCGCGGGCGGCCGAGTTCTCGCGCACGCGCGGCAGGAAGAACACGGATGAGGCCGACATAGGCCGACCAGCCAGACGGCCAGAGCGGCGGCGATCCAGCAGTCGATCGACCAGCAGGAAGATCGACCGACCCGATGATCGAGGCCAGCGCGAAGGCGACCGTGTTGATCATCTCGGTCGCGACATCGGTGACGGCGCGGGCGGCCTGCATCTGCTTTTGCGCGATGCGGCCGGCGAAGTCGTTGTCGAAGAAGGTGACCGCCTGCCCCAGCGTCCAGCGGTGCAGGCGGGACAGCACCAGCGGCAGCACGTTCGGCCCGACGATGATGCGAGTTCGAGGCCGACGACAGCGCCGAAGGCGAGCGGGCGCAGGACGAGGTAGAAGACCAGGAACCGATCAGCAGCAGGTCGCATGTGTCGGCGAAGAAGCCCTGCGGGCTGCTGCTGACCGCGGCATCGACGACCCAGCCCAGGATCAGGGCCGAAACCACCTCGGTCGCCCCGGCGATGCGCACGAGATCAGAACGCCGGCCGACCCAGAGCATCGGCCAGGCCCCGCAGGCACCAGCGCGAAGAAGCGCGCCAAGCGTCTGCGGCGGCGGGCCTGTCGGCGCGCGTCGAACGGGCGCGATCAGGCCGCCCGAGCCGCAACAGCGCGCTCATTCCGCCGCCTCCTCGATGCCCGATGAAGCCGCCGGACTGCCGCGCCCAGAACCGGGCATAGAGCCCGCCCTGCGCGAGAAGTTCCGCGTGGGTGCCGTCTTCGACGATCTGGCCGTCGTCCAGCACCACGATCCGGTCCATCGCGGCGATGGTCGACAGGCGGTGCGCGATGGCGATCACCGTCTTGCCCTCCATCACGCCGTAGAGCGTCTCCTGGATCGCCGCCTCGACCTCGCTGTCCAGCGCGCGAGGTCGCCTCGTCCAGGATCAGGATCGGCGCGTCCTTCAGGATCACCCGCGCCAGCGCCACCCGCTGCCGCTGGCCGCCCGACAGCTTCACGCCCGCGCTCGCCGACATGGGCGTCGTAGCCCGTGCCGCCCCTCGCGGGTCCTCCAGCGTCAGGATGAAGTCATGCGCCTCGGCCCGCTTCGCGGCCGCGATCATCTCGGCCTCGGTCGCGTCGGGGCGGCCGTAGAGGATGTTGTCGCGGACCGAGCGGTGCAGCAGGCGAGAAGTCCTGCTGCACCATGCCGATCTGCCGCCGCAGGCTGTCCTGCGTCACGTCGGCGATGTCCTGCCCGTCGATCAGGATGGCGCCGCCTTCGGTGTCGTAGAACCGCAGCATCAGCTTGACCAGCGTCGACTTGCCCGCGCCGGACCGGCCGACCACGCCGATCTTCGCCGGGGCGGATGGTGAGGCTGACGTTCTTCAGCCCGCCCGAGCCGCGCCCGTAGTGGTGGAGACGTG
>CAVONT010000018.1:0-73543 GCA_963697365.1 uncultured Chloroflexia bacterium | reverse complement strand
GCCAGCGCGATGGCCTGCAGGATCACTCCGATGGCGGTGGCGCCGGCGTCCACCGAATCCCGGCTCCTGTCGCCCGTGTACGCGGCCCGGCCGCGCAGCGCGAGCATGCCCTTCGTGTCCTCGGCCGCCTTGACCGCGACATCGGCCGCCTGCTGGACCGCCGCCACACCGTGGTCGGCAGCCGTCGCCGGGTCGGCGAAGCTCGCCTCCAGGCTGTCGGTCGCCGGCGCGAGCGCGTCGAGCAGCGTCTTGTCCCCGAGCGAGGCGCCGCCGCGGGCCATGATCCCGGCGATGGCCGCCCGGAGGCATTCGATCACCAGGTCGGGCGTGAGCTCCTTGTCGCCGGCGGTCGCGCCTGCCCGGAGGAACGCGGTGCCCCACATCGGGCCGCTCACGCCGCCCACCTTGGCGGCCAGCGTCATGCCGATCTTCTTGAACACGGCCCCTGCGTTCGGGCGGTCCCAGCTGTCGTAGTCGGCCAGCACGACCTCCCAGCCGCTCTTGAGCGAGAAGCCGAAGTCGCCATCGCCGGCGATCGAGTCGAGCTGGGCGAAGTACTCCGTGTTCTCCACGATCGTCGCGGCCATCGTCTTGATGACCAGGTCAAGGTCTTCGAGGGATGAGCGTCCCATCCCCCGCCTCCTCTCGAGGGAAGTTCCCTCCTGCCGCTGACGGCTACGGGGCCAGCATGGCCTCCAGATCCGTCAGCGTGATGAAGTCGCCGGCATCGCGGTCCCGCGGTTCGCGATGACCCGCGTGCGCTCGCCGTCCGGGTCGCCGACGCGATGACGTCACGACAGCGTCGCTCGCTGTTGTCCTCCTCTTCGGTGTAGCCGTTGACGGTCATGACGCAGCGAAGCCCAGCGCCGAGTGGCGGCGAGCAGGCCGTTGCGGGAGTCCTCGATCACGAGTGCCGCGGCGGCGACGCCCCGAGCCGCTCGAGGGCCAGGAGATAGATGTCGGGAGCCGGCTTCTTGTGCTCGACGACGTCGCCGGCGAGGAACACGTCGAACCGGGCGCGCGCTCCTGCCCGCGGCGTCCTCGAGGATGGCCCGGACCGACGGCTCGGCCGAGGTCGAGGCGACGCCGAGCCTCCAGCCCGCGTCCTGGGCGTCGGCGATGATCCGGCGGATGCCGGGCCGCGGCAGCTTGCCGTCCACGACCAGCTCCGTGTAGATCGCGGTCTTGCGCTTGTGCCACTTGGCCAGGGCTCGGCTGCCTGGCCGTCGGCGTCGCCGGCAACCCGTTGGCCCGCACGAACTCGGGCGTCAGCAGCGACGCCATGCGCTCCTTGCCGCCGGCGATCTGGAGCTTGACCGCGTACTCCTCCTCGGACCATCGCCGGGGAGCCCGAACTCGCGGAACGTCGAGTTGAACGCGACCCGGTGACCGTCCCGCTCGGTGTCCGCGAGGACACCGTCGCAGTCGAAGATCAGGCGGGCATCACCTCCAGGCCTGCCGCGCGCCGAACTTCGCGATGTGCTCCTTCGCCATGTCGAGACGGCCGCCCGCTGCGGACGAACAGCTTCGGCGGGTCGTACTCGCCCGGGTGCTCGGTAACGTAGTCGTAGCCCGACTGGATGAACGCGATCTTGAGGGCGGTCGAGATGTTGACCTTGGCGCAGCCGCGCGCGATGAGGTCCGTGAACTGCTCGGGCGTCATGCCCGTGCCGCCGTGCAGCGCGACCGGGATTCCGGTCGCCTCGACGATGTCGGTCACCCGCTGGTTGTCGAGCGTCGGCGTCGTCTTGTACATGCCGTGCGCGTTGCCGATGGCGGGTGCGAAGACATCGACCCGGTCGAGCGGACGAAGTCGACCGCGATCTCGAGCGCTGCTCGCTGCCCGCCTCGTCGTCGGCCATCTCCTCGACGCGCTTGAACGCCTCGATCTCGCCCTCGACGAGCGCGCCGTAGCGACGCGCCTCGGCGACGACCTCGATCGTCTGGCGCTTGTTCTCCTCGACGCTCAGCTTCGAGCCGTCGAACAGGACCGAGTTCCAGCCCTTCTCGAGGCAGAGGGTGATCACCTCGCGCTCGGGGCAATGGTCGAGGTGGAGCGCGACCGGGACTGTGAGCGTCCGGGTCATCTCGGTCCACATCGCGAAGAGCACGTCGGCGCCGATCGACTTCACGGTCTTGACGCGAGGTCTGGACGATGAGCGGCGCGCGCAACTCCTCGGCCGCGGCCAGCACCGCCTCCATCGTCAGGTCGTTGACGACGTTGATCGCGGCGACACCGTAGCGTTCCGTGAACGCGCGCTGGACGATTTCCTGGGTTGGGACGACAGGCATCGAAAACCTCCTGCCGGCTGGCGTTACCTGACGGTCTCGAGCTGGATCGACGGGATGGGCGTCGTCGAGCGGCGTCGCCCGTCCGAGCTCGAGGACAGCCCTGGCGTTGCCTTCGTCGACGATCAGGACGTCGATCGACACCGGCGCGCAGGGCGCCGAGGATCGCGAGCGGCTTCTCGACCTCGCTGGCGACCGCGACGACGGTGTCGATCGCGAGGAGATCGTCGATCCAGGCCGATGAGGCGCTGGTCTCGGGCGGTCGACGATTGCTGCCGCGCGATATCGACGTAGTTGCCGAGCACGTCGCCGACGGCACCGGCGTCGCGCAGCCGAGCGATCTCGTCGACGGCGAAGGCAGCCGCTGCGGACCATCGTGCAACCGTCGTCGGTCCCGCCGATCCCGACGAGCGCGACGTCGCGCCGGCCGCGGCGCTCAGCGTGTGGGCGATCGCCTCCTGTTCGAGCAGCCGATCGCGCATCTCCGCGCTCTCGACGTACGCCGGCGCGTACAGCTCGTCGGCCTGGCCGCCGCAGCGGTCGGCGAGCGGCGGGCAGATCTCGTTGGGGTTGGTCGGGGAGTCGGCACGCGGTGAGCCGCCCATCGCGCTCGCGAACCGGGCGCCGATCCGCCGGCGGGGGCCGGAAGTAGCGCGGACCTCCCCAGTGTCCCGGCCGTGGCTCACGGCGACGACGGAGGTGTCGTCGAGGCGCCGCGCCAGCCAGGCGCCGGCCGAGCGCGCCACCTCCTCGCGCTGCGCCTGGGGATCGGGTCGAGCGGGAGCGACGATCACCTCGACCAGTCCGTACGCCTCGCGGACGGCATTCTCGAGATCGACATGCAGCCACGGCGGCGTCGAGATGCGGATGTCGACGACCCCCATGACGCGTGCCCGGTCGAGCAGGCGCTGCACCTTCGGTCGGGACAGGCCGAACTGCCGCGCGAGGGTCTCCTGGGTCAGGCCGTGCTCGTAGTAGCCGATGGCAAGCCGCGCCAGGATCTCGAACTCATCCCGATCGAGATCGTCCAGCGAGGGCATGGCGGCCGCAGCTCTCCGCATTGTGTGAGCAATTGCTCACGAGTGAGCAGGTGTGCATACGTATGGTGCGCTGCCGGGCGCGCGATTGCAAGCGCTGCGAGACCAAGACGGCCGACTTCACGGGGGGTCGAGTGAGGCGCCGGGACCCGGGTCCCGAGGTGGCCCCGGCGCCCGCAGCTCACATCGCGTCGAACGTCTCGGTCACCAGCACCACCTGCCCGGTCTCGAGGACCGGACAGCCGCGGGACAACTCCACCGCCTGGTCGAGGCTGTCGGCGCGGATGATCGAGTAGCCGGTCGGGGAGGTCGTGGCGTCCATGACCGAGCCGTCGGGCGAGATCGCCTTGGCGCGGGTTGTCGGGTTGCCGGGATCGACGACCGCCTCGCCGAGCCGCCCGAACCAGGCGCCCCACTTGGCCATCACCGCCGCGCGCTCCTCGTCCGTCGCCGGCATGCCGCCCTCGCCGTGGTAGGTGAGCAGGTAGTTCGCCATGGTCCAGTCCTCCAGCCCGGCGCAGGTCCGCCGGGTCCTCGTCGCGGCGCTGGATGGCGCCGTCCACTACCACGACGAACGGGTCGCACGGGAATCGACAGGTGGTGTGGCGGACATGACGACGCCCGTCGCAATCGCGACGGGCGCTGTGCTCACGAGGAACTGGTGGGCCGGGGCGGAATCGAACCGCCAAAGCCGAAGGCGAGGGTTTTACAGACCCTTGGGCTCACCACCTGCCCAACCGACCCACGATGGTGGAGATGAGGGGACTCGAACCCCTGGCCTCCGCGATGCGAACGCGGCGCTCTCCCAGCTGAGCTACATCCCCGTCTGCGGCTTGACCCGACGAATTCGGTCAACCGGCCGGGAAGTGTAGCACGCGACAGGCGCCCTCCCGGGGAGGTGTCGGCCCTAGACTCCGCCGATGTCAACCGGCCTCGCCCTCGGCCTGCTCGCGTCGCTGCTGTGGGGCCTTGTCGACATCGCGGCGGCGGTCTCAACGAGGCGCGTGGGCAGCGCCCGGGTCCTGGCCGGAACCCAGCTCGTGAGCATCACCGTGCTACTCGCGGTCGCGGTGATGAACCCCGACCTCCTGGGTGACGAGGCCGCCACCGGTATCGTGGCCGGACTGCCGTTGGGGCTCCTGGTGTGCGTGGTCTACCTCGCCTACTTCACCGCGCTGCGGATGGGGCCGGTGAGCATCGTGAGCCCGGTGGTGATCGCGTACGGCGGGATGACCGTGGTCCTCGCGGTGCTCTTCCGGGGTGAGACCCTGACGGCGGCGCAGGCGGCCGGTGCCGTCGTCGCGACGCTGGGGGTGGTCCTCGCGGCGATCACCGTTGACGTCCGATCGCTCCGGGGTGCGCGGATCGCGGGCGCCGGGGTGGCCGTCGCGGTGTTCACGCTGTTCGGCTTCGCGGTGATGACGGTGCTGCTGGCAGGGCCGATCAGGGAGCATGGGTGGCTGCCGGTGATCGTGGGCTCCCGCATCGGGAACACGGCCGGCGCGCTCGCGATCCTCGCGGTCGGCCTGCGGGCCGGGTCCTCGCGCCTCAATCCGCTGATGATCCCGTGGCTGGGCTGGTCCAAGGTCGCGGTGATCGCGGTGATCTGCTCCGGCCTGTTCGACGTGACGGGGTTCATCGCGTTCTCGATCGGGCTGGAGGTGGCGCCCACCTGGCTCATCGGCCTCGCGAGTTCGTTCGGGCCGGTGCTGGTGGTCGGCTGGGCGGTCGTGCACCTGGGCGAGCGTCCGCGACCGAACCAGTGGGTGGGGCTGGCGGTGCTCGCGACGGGGGTGGCGGTGCTCGCGCTGGCAGGGTAGACGGGAGCCAACTGGAGCCCGCGGGAGCCAACTGGAGCCCGCGGGTCGATGCTTCTTGGTCATATTCCCACCTGGCGGGCACTACCTGCGGCGACTTGATCGAATTCCCATGTGGTGGGCGCTACGAGGTCGCCAGGCCGGCTGTGCCCGTCATACGCCCACCTGGCGGGAGCAAGCGCATGCGTGTGCCCTGCGTGTTCCGCTAGCGCCCATGGTGTGGGAGCTAGCGCATCTCATGAACCCGGGCCATGCTCGAGCCGGTCGTCGCGGGGAGCACCGAGGTGAGCAACTGGCCCGATTGCTCCCACCTGGCGGGCGTATGGGCATGCCGGGCGACCGGGCCCCGGACGGGCCGATTCGCCCCTTGACGAGTAGAACAGACGTTCTATTATTGGACGTCCGATGGCTCCTGCATCCGACGTCTCCCAGGCACTCGCCACGCTCCAGGCCCGCTGGGGCACGGGCGTTCTGCGGCGCGGCAGCGAGATCGGCCTCATGGTCGATGGTGCGCTTGCGCGGGTGGCGGCAGTTGAACCCGAACCGGCCCCAGAGCTGACCGCGGAGCTTGCTCCAGGCCGCATCGACCACATGCCCTTTGCGCCCGCCCTGGCTCCTGCCCGGCCCGGTGTGCCAGTGGCGGACGAGGGTCGCGTGGTCTCCACGGGCTTCGCCGCCCTGGACGCGATCCTGGGTGTGGGCGGCCTGCCGAGGGCGGCCACCGTGGCGTTGCGGGGTGACGCGTCATCGGGCAAGACCACGGCTGCGCTGCGGACGGTGGCCGAGGCACAGACGGGCGGTGCGATTGCCGCCTGGCTTGACCTCGCGCGCACCTTCGACCCGGTGGAGGCGGTTGCCCGCGGTGTCCGGCCGGAATGGCTGGTGGTGCTGACCCCGGTGGACCTCGAGGAGGCGCTGTCGCTCGCTGCTGCGCTGCTCTCGGGCCGGACCGTGGACGTGCTGGTGCTGGACCTGCCCGATGGCCGGGACCCGGCGGTGGCAGGAACGCGGGTGGGGGACCGGCTGGGCCGGCTCGCCGCGCTGGCCCGCCGGGCGGGGACGCTGCTGGTGGTACTGGAGCCTGTGGCACTGGGCCGCGGGCTGGCCGCCGCGGTGGAGGAGGCGAGCGGGTTGCGCCTGGAGCTCCGCCGGTCGGGCTGGATCCGGCTCGGGCGGGACGTGGTGGGCCAGCGGAGCACGGTGGAGGTGGCACGCAACCGGTTCGGACCACCGGGGAGGCGCGCCGACGTCGAGATCCTGTACGCGGAGGGCGGCGCGCGGGACGCGTGCCTGCGGCACCCGGCGCTCCTCGCCGGACCCGCCGCGCCACTGGCGCCACCGGGCGGGGTGGGGCCCGTGCCGGTGCTCGCCGTCATGGGCCCGCCATCCACCCAAGCCCAACTGAAAGGCCCCCCTGCATCGACCGAGTCCCATGCGTCTGCTGCACCTGCTCTGGCCCCACCTGCCCCTCCGCCTGACGAGGGCGCGGGCGGCGGCCGTCGACGCCACCTCCGCCTCGTGGCCGGCCGGCCCGATCATCCTCGGCGGCCAACCCTGGACGGACGGGACCGTGGTGGACGCGGATCCGCTCGCCCTGTCGCTCGGCGTGCGCCGGGGGATGCCGCTCGGGGCCGCCCACCGGCTGGCCCCCGAGGCGACGTTCCTCGATCTCCAGCCTGACGCCGATCGCGACGCGCTCGAGGTCGCCTGTGAGCGGCTGGCCGCGTTCAGCCCGGGGATCGCGGCGGCCTCGGACGTGACGAGCCCCTCGTTCGGGCGGATCGCGCTCCAGGTGGACGGGCTGATGCGCCTGTGGGGCGTGGAGGAGGCGATGGTCCCGAAGATGAGCACCGCGGTCGCGGGCGTGCTCCCGGGGATGCCCCGGGCCGGGATCGCGGGGACGTCGTTCGCGGCGTCGGTCGCCGCGGCCGATGCCGGGGAGGACGGCGTGCCGGTCCTCGTCCCGCCGGGGGACGACGCCGCCTTCCTGGCCCCGCACCCGGCGCGCCTGCTGACGCGGGACCCGGAGATCCGGGCACGGATCGCGCGGTTCGGACTTCGGACGATCGGGTCGGTCGCGGAGCTGCCGCGCTCGGCGGTCGTGGCGCGGTTCGGAGAGGAGGGGGCGCACCTCCATGCCCGGGCCCGAGGCGAGGAGACGGAGCAGTTCCGGCCGCGTCGGGCCCCGGAGCGGATGGCGCTGGGACTGCCCATCGAGCCGCCGTCGGAGGAGCTGGACTCGGTGCGCTTCGTGCTCCGGCGGCTGGCGTCGGTGCTCGCGGACCAGCTCAAGGCGCGGGGTCAGGCGGCGGGGATCGCCCGGCTCATCGTGACGTGCGACCTCGCGTTCGCCCGGCGCGGGACGCCCGGGGAGATGCGGATCGAGCAGCGGCTCCCGGAGCCCGCCGACGACGCCGAGGCCATCGAGCGCCTGCTGTTCGCGCAGCTCGAGAAGCGTCCTCCGCCGGCGGCGGTCGCGCGGCTGGAGCTGGAGCTCGGGCTGGTGGAGGCGGCGCAGGGCCAGCAGCTTCCGCTGTTCACGCCGCAGGCGGCACGCGATGCCCGCCTCGGCTGGCAGCTGGCACGCCTTGCGATCGTGTTCGGGGTGGACCGCGTGCACCGGGTGGAGATCGCGGACCCGGAGGCACCGCTGGCGGAGCAGCGCTGGCGCCTGCGGCCGGTGGCCGGGCGCCGCGGTCACGGGCGGGGGTGTCGCGAGCGACGGGGAGCGCGCATGACGCGGCTGCTGCGCGAGCACCCGCTGATCGAGGTGGAGCTGGACGACACTGGCCACCTGGCCGCGATCCGCTGGAATGGCAGGCGGGAGTCCGTCGAGGTCTGCAACCGCTGGCGCGTGGAGGAATTCCTGGTGGCGCGAGCCGATCGCGCGCGACTACTTCAAGGTGGTGGGGACGACGTGGCTGGCCCTCGTCTACCTCGACCGGACGGCCGGGACATGGCACCTCGAGCGCCTCTACGACTGAATGCCATGGAGAGGCGTTGTCCTCCAGGCCCTGGCGATCGAGCGGGCGGCGCTGCGCGCCACTCCGGAGTCGGACGTGGCGACGACCGGGCGAGGTCACATGGTCCAAGCGGCTGCCGGCCATCCCGGCCGGGCCCGATGCCCCCGTCAATCGCTGCCAGTCAGCGGACGGACGGAGACCCGAGCACGATCGAGATGACGAGCAGGACGACGAACAGGCCGATGACCAGGAACAGTGCGCCCAGGTCGCGCGGACGTGTCGTCTGCACCGCTGTCAGCTCGCCCCCCGCTGAGGGTCATGTGACCGGTCCACCCGGTCGTCGCGCTGTTGACGCCCGGGAGGCCCGAGATGTTGCATGACCCTGCAGCCCGTCCGACGCCGCCGGACCGGCTGGCGCTCCGGATCAGGCCGGGGATCGCCGCCCACACCAGCAGCAGGACCCCCATCACAAGCACCAGCGCCAGCACGCCAGCGCCCACGAAGTCGCGCGTCTTGGGCTCCATCCGTGACCTCCTCCTGCTCCTCGCCAGTGTGCTCGCTCAGGCGTCGCCGCCGGCGCACCCCGCACCGTACAGCACCGTGATCATCGTCGAGCCCTCCACGGGCCTGAAGGTCGCCTGGATGCGACACTCGGGCAGGTCGGTGACGATGTCGAGGACGCGGCTCCCGTCCTCCAGTGGTGACGACAGGTTCTCGATGGTGAACCCGATGCCCGAGAGTGTGTCGCGGTACCAGCCTGCCACCGCATCCACCCTGTCCGAGGCGAGCCATGTGCCGCTGGCCGGCCCGTCGTCGGGATCGACGGCCTCGGCGCCGGGGAACACCGGCCACTCGGCCGGGATCTCGTCCACGATCGCTCCCCACGGCGTGTTGGTCACGCCAACCTGCGTCGGGACGGGCTCCGGGACCTCCGTCGGCTGCGGCGTGTCCGGGACGGGGACGGGTGTTGGCTCCAGTGGATCAGTGGGTGACCCGGCTGTCGGCGTCGACACCGGCGGGGCACCGGTCGACACCGGCGGGGCACCGGTCGGCGGCGGTGGATCGTACAGGCACCCGGCCACGGACACGACGATCGCCGCGAGCAGCAGGCCGGCAGGGAGCGGTGCGAGTGATCCGGACGGGCATATCGCGCATGGTAGCCCCGGAATGCGGAGGAACTCCGGGAATGCGGAGGACCCTCGCCACCCCATGCGGCGAGGGTCCTCGGGTCATCGGGCTGCCCAGTGCCCGGTGGCCAGGTCGGCGGTCGCCATCGCGACGTCCGCCGCCGGTGCTTACGCGGCCAGCGCCAGCAGGGCCGGCAGGAGGCCGAGGATCGTCGCCGCCACCAGCACGACCGCGAGCGCGCGCAGGAGGAGTTCGAGTGCGGGCACCCGGGTCGGATGGCGGAGGTCGGCGGTCATGCTGGTGAGACGCCGGACACCACCTCGGAGTTGCGCCATTCGGGGCCGAATTTCGGCCCCGCAGTGTCATGCAACTACAATCGCGGCGCCCCTTCCTCGAGGCCACACGTGACCACCCTGCAGTCCGCCACCGCGTCGCTCGTCCTGCCCGGCCGCTTCCGGGCGGTCGTGTTCGACATGGACGGCCTGCTCCTGGACACCGAGCCGATGTGGCATGCCGCCGAGCGGGAGCTGCTCGCGCGCCACGGCGACACCTTCACCGACGCGGACATGATCGCCTCGCACGGGCGGGCGCTCGTGGACACCGCCGCGATCTACGGGGCACGCCTCGGGCTTCCGCCGGCCGATATCGAGCGCGAGATCGGTGAGATCATGCTTGCCCACTACATCTCGGGCGCACCGCTGAACGCCGGCGCTCGCGAGCTCGTGGAGGCGCTGGACGACCGTCTGCCGATGGCGGTCGCGTCGAACACGTCCGGCATCCTGGTCCGCCGCGCGCTCGACGCCGTCGGGCTCGGGGTGCTGGAGGTGGTGGCTTCGGGC
Source organism: uncultured Chloroflexia bacterium (assembly GCA_963697365.1). Classification (GTDB taxonomy): domain Bacteria; phylum Chloroflexota; class Limnocylindria; order Limnocylindrales; family CSP1-4; genus CAIXZV01. Next base: position 63,470 of record CAVONT010000018.1, on the reverse strand, counting down.
ATCGACATCGGCAAGTCCGAAGCCCGCCCCGGACGTCTATCTCGAGGCCTGCCGGCTGCTGGGCGTGGCACCCGGCGGACGCGATCGCGTTCGAGGACTCGCCGATGGGCGTGCAGGCGGCCAAGGCAGCGGGCCTGTTCGCCGTTGGGATCCCGGAGCGCCCGGACGTGGATCTCGCGGACGCCGGCGCCGACGTCGTTCTTGACTCGCTGCACCAGGTGGTGGTCAGGCCCGTCTAGGACTGGTGATAACAGAACAGATGTTCTATACTCCCGGTCCCGCCCCCGGGATACCAGGACATCGCCGTGGCCACCCCGCCTGCTCCCGCGCCCGCCTACGCGGAGCTCCACTGCCACACCCACTTCTCCTTCCTCGACGGCGCGTCGGCACCCGACGACCTCGTCGCGCGGGCGGTCGAGCTGGGCTCTCACGGGGCTCGCGATCACGGACCACCAGGGCCTCTACGGCGCGGTCCGGTTTGCGAACGCTGCGCTGGCGGCCGGGCTGCACCCGGTGATCGGGGTCGAGATCGAGCTGCTCGATGCGGCAGTGCCGGACCCGGGCGGGCTCGTCGTGCCGGCGCGCCGGACCTGGAGGCCGGGCAGGCGCCCGCCCCGTGTCGAGGAGACGCCCGTTGTCGTCGAGGGCCGGCCGCAGCGCCCCCGGCCGGAGCGTGCCCGGCTGCCCGGTCACCGGCGCGAGGTCAAAGAGGACCACCGCGGGGTCGGGGAGGAGCAGCGGGGCCCGCACCTCGTCCTCCTGGCCCGCGACGCGACTGGCTGGCGCAGCCTCTGCCGCATGGTGTCGCGGGCGAACCTCGCGGGCTCCAAGGCCGTGCCGCGCTTCACCCATGAGCTGCTGGCGGCGAACCTCGAGGGGCTCGTCGCCCTGTCGGGCTGCCGGCACGGCGAGATCGCGCGGCGCCTGCGGGCGGGCGACCGCGAGGGGGCGCGCGCGGCGGCGGAGCGGTACGCGCAGCTGTTCGGCACGGCGGACTCGGCTGCGCGGACCGGGTTCGCGCTCGAGCTCTCCCACCACCTCCTGCCCGACGACGACTGGCGCTGTTCCGAGACGGCACGGCTTGCCGACGAGCTGGCGCTGCCGGTGGTCGTCACGAACGACGTGCACTATGCGCTGCCGCACGACCGCGAGCTCGCGGACATCCTGATGGCCATCCGCCACGGGCGGCCTCTCGCGGAGCTCGCGGACCTTCGCCGTCCCGACGGGGAGTCGTACCTCAAGGGGCCGGCGGACCTGCTGGCGCTGCCTCCGGGGGAGGAGTCCACGAGTGCGGTCGACCCGGTCCTGGCGCGGGCATGGCGCGAAGGCATCGCGGCATCGGCGGAGATCGCGGCCGCCTGCAACGTCGAGCTCTCCTTCGAACGCTACCGGTTCCCAGGGTTCGCGGTGCCGAAGGGCGAGACGCCGTTCAGTCACCTGTCGGAGCTGTGCTGGCAGGGCGCGCGCCGCCGGTACCACCCCTTGACACCGGCCGTCGTGCAGCAGTTGGCCCACGAGCTGGGCGTGATCGAGAAGACGGGTCTCGCCGAGTTCTTCCTGATCTGCTGGGACCTGATGCAGTTCGCGAAGTCGCGGGGCATCCCGGCGCAGGGGCGTGGGAGCGCGGCGGACTCGATCGTCGCCTATGTGCTCGGGATCACCCGGGTCGATCCGATCCGCCACGAACTGCTGTTCGAGCGGTTCATCAACGAGGGGCGGACGGCGTACCCGGACGTGGACATCGACTTCTCCAGCGAGCGCCGGGAGGAGGTGATCCAGTACGTCTACGAGCGGTACGGCCAGGAGCACACCGGGATGGTCTGCAACCTGGTGACATACCGGGCGCGATCGGCGGTGCGCGAGGTGGGGTATGCACTGGGGTTCCCGCGCCCGCTGGTCGACCGGGTGGCGAAGGCGCTCGAGACGTACGACAGCGGCATGGTGCGGCGCGATCTCGAGGCGGAGGGCGGGTTCGCGCGGTTCTTCGCGCGACCAGGCGAGGACGCGGGACCCGGCGGCCTCGCAGGGGAGCCGGGCGGCCTCGCAGGGGACGCGGTCCGGGGCTCGCGGCGGCTGACCGCGGAGATCGCGATGGCAGGAGCGGCGGCGCAGGCGGGGGATCGCGGGCTGGTCGACGGGATGGGGCAGCTCAACCACGCGCGCGGCGGGCGGTTCGGGCACGACACCTCGGCCGAGCATGGGAACGGGCGGATGCTCCGGCCGGGCGATGGGACGTGGGAGGGGGCGCCGGGCTCCGCGCCGGCGATCCGCTCCGGGGGGCGGGGGGACGACGAGGGCGGCCCGGGCGACACACCCGCGAGCGTCGCCTGGCTCCGGGGTGGTCGTGGGACGGGCTATACGCCGACATCGGACAGGGACTGGCGCACCGACCCCGACGCCTCGGGCGCCCGGGCGGAGGGCTGGGCACCCTACCGGGAGGCCGCCCAGCGCCTCGAGGACGCGAAGAGCTCCGTCGCCCGTCTCGACCCGCCCGAGCCACCTGCATCGGACGGGCGCCACGAGGGCTCGCTCGTGGGCCTGTCGGACTGGGAGCGCTGGCTGGAGCTGTGCGCCCGCATCGACGGCTTCCCGCGCCACCTCTCCATCCACACCGGGGGGATGCTGGTGACCGCCGCGCCGCTGATCGACATCGTCCCGCTCGAGCGGGCCACGATGAAGGACCGGGTCGTCGTCCAGTACGACAAGCGCGATGTCGAGACGATGAAACTCATCAAGCTGGACCTGCTGGGCCTCGGGATGCTCGCCGCCATCGACGAGACCGTCCAGCTCGTGGAGCACGATTGCGCGGTGTGCCTGGACCTCGACCGGATCCCCGAGGAGATCCCCGAGGTCTTCACGATGCTCCAGGCCGCCGACACCGTCGGCGTGTTCCAGGTGGAGAGCCGGGCCCAGATGCAGACCCTGCCGAAGTCGCGCCCGGAGAGCCTCGACGACCTCGTGGTGGAGGTCGCGATCATCCGGCCCGGGCCCATCCAGGGAAATGCCGTCCACCCGTACCTGCGCCGCAAGCAGGGCCTGGAGCCGGTGGAGTATCTCCACCCGTCCCTTGAGCCCATCCTTCACGACACCCTGGGCGTGATCCTCTACCAGGAGCAGGTGATGCGGATCGCCATCGACGTGGCGGGCTTCACGCCTGCGGGATCCGACGCGTTCCGGCGGGCGATGGGCACGTACCGCAGCAAGCACGAGATGGACAAGCTCCATGACGAGTTCGTCGGCGGCTGCGTGCGGATCCATGGCATGCCGGAGGACGACGCGGAGGAGCTGTTCCGGCGGGTGGCCGGCTTCGCGTCGTTCGGCTTCGCCAAGAGCCATGCCGCGGCGTTCGCCCGGACCGCCTACGAGTCGGCGTTCCTCAAGCTCTTCTATCCGGCCCAGTTCACCACCGGCCTCATCAATGCCCAGCCGATGGGCTTCTACCCGGTGGAGGTGCTCGTGAACGACGCGAAGCGCCACGGGGTCGCCGTCCTGCCGGTGGATGTCAACCGCTCCGCGTGGCGGACCACGACCGAATGGGTGGGCAGGCCTGGCTGGGCGCTGGCGGAGGAGGCGGGCGACGACGGCTCGCACGATGCCGACGAGGGCGAGCCGCTGCCCGACGGCGCCGGGATCGACGTGTACCCGCGTCCCGTGCGCTCACCCGCATGCGTGATCCCGGTGGCGGCCTCGCGCCGGCGCTGGGCGGCGGAGTCGATGACGGGTTGGGGGATCCGCCTGGGGCTGCACCTGGTCAAGGGGATCGGCGAGGCGGAGCAGGCGCGGCTGGACGCGGAGCTGGCGCGTGGACCGTACGCGGACCTCACCGACGTGGTGGAGCGGACCGGCCTGGCGGAGGAGGTGGTCGAGCGGCTGATCCGGGCGGGGGCGCTGGACTCCCTGGGCCGTCCGCGGCGCGAGCTCCTCTGGCAGTTGCGTGAGGTGGCCGGGGCGTCGAAGGGGCGGGTGGACGGGCGGACCGTGCGGGGCCGGGGGCGCGGCAAGGCCGCGGGGCGGCCGATGGACCTGCGCCTGCCGGCGACCGGGGCGCCCGACCTGCCGCCGCTCACGGAGCCGGAGCGCCTGGGCGACGCCTACGCGGTGGTCGGGCTGGATGCCAGGCACCAGGTGGTGGCGCTGTTCCGGCCGGCGCTGGACCGGCTCGGAGCACTGCCGAACGCGGCACTCGCGGAGCGCGGGCCGGGGCGGGTGCGGATCGGCGGGCTGGTGGTGACCCGGCAGCATCCGATGACGGCGAAGGGAACGGTCTTCCTCGCCCTCGAGGACGAGAGCGGCATGGTCAACGTCACGCTCTGGCCGGACACCTGGGCCAGGCTCCGGTCCGTGGTCCGGCGGCATGCCCTGATCCTCGTGGAGGGCGACCTCCAGCGGGAGGGCGAGGTGGTCAACGTGATCGCCCGCGAGGTGCACCCGCTGGTAGAAGCCGCGGCAGGGGCCGGGGGTCCCGAGTCGCCGTCGGGTGTGCGCCACATGGGGATGGCCGGGATGCGGCGGATGGGTTGACCGCGGAGGGCCGGGTCGCGGCTCGATGCCGGGCGCGCGGGAACCGTGGAGGCGGTCACCGCGGGGGGAGGAGGAGGAACCGCGGCGTGGGCGGAGGGAGGAGACCCACGCCGCAAGGTTCCGACAGTACCTCGCCCCGACGGCGGCGATCCCGGACCGGCCCGAGCTTCCGTGACGGGGTCGCCGCCATCGGGGCGAGACTGCTGTCTTGCCCCTAGTTCGCGCCACCCCGGAACATGGATTGGTGCAACAGCAAGAACGCCCGGCCGGAGCCGGGCGTTCGATCGCTACGAGCGAGGATCAGCGCGAGCCGGAGCGGACGTTAGGCTTGACGTCGCCGCGTCCCTGGGGCTTGCGCTCCTGCTTCTTCTGCTGCTCCTGGCGGGCCCGGTTCGGGTTCGACAGGTTCAGGAACCGCTTGTACCAGGCGGCAGCGGCAGCGAAGAGCGCCGCACCCACCGGCGCCCACGCGGCGTAGGTCACGATGAAGTCCTGCGCCGAGCCGTCGCCGGTGAAGAGCCGGCCGGCGGGCTGCTGCAGCACGAGGATCACCACGATCGTGCACACGATCCCGTAGATGAGGCCGCCCAGCCAGCTCGCGCGCTTGGCCATGAAGCCGATCAGGAACGCCCCGACCGCGGGCGGCGGCGAGATCACCATGCCCATCAGCATCGCCGGGATCTGGTACGACTGCGAGACCGTGGCCAGGCTCTCGGTGTCACCGATCGCCACCTGGCTCACCGCGCTGTTGAACGAGAGGACGAACCAGATCGCGATACCGATCGAGCTCGCCGTTGCGAGCAGGAAGCCCGGGTTCAGCAGGACGACCGGGAGCGCCTTGAGGTCATCGATGATGTTCGGCGGCCTGTAGGCGGACTTCATCAAGGTGGTGAAGCCGGGTCGCTGGGCAGGCTTCGCGTCGGCAGACCCCGTACCGCTCGACCCGGTCGCGGTGGCACCCGCCTCCGTCGCCTCGGTGGTCTCCCCGGCCAGCGCGGCCTGCTCGGCGCGGCTGCGGCGGCGGGCGTCGGTGCGTTCAGTGCGCTTGGCGCGGGCCACGAGGTCCTCCTGTCGGGAAACGGCGCCATTGCGGGCGGCGGCCTGCATGGTACCGGGTCGGGACGATCGAGGCGATCGGGCTCCCGCGGGCTCCGCCGATAAGTGACGCATAAGTGGTGCGGTCCAGACTGCAGTTCTCTGCCGTCATCCCGTCGCCCGCCAGCGCTCTCCCGGAGGTTCGTCAATGGTGCGCGCCCGGCTGGCGGCGTATGCCGCAGTCCTTCTCCTCGTGCTGTCCGGCGTTGCAACGCCGGACATCGTCCCGCGGCCGACCCAGGCCGGCTCCATGGCACCGGCGGCCGCGGTCGCATGGCCCGTCTCGACAGGCCTGGTCGTCGGCGAGGTCGTGACCGGTGGTTCGTCCGCGTCCGACGAGTACATCGAGATCGCGAACATCGGCGTGCTCGATGCCGATCTCGTGGGACTCGAGGTGGTCTACGTGACCGCGTCCGGCGCCACGGTCACGCGCAAGACGACATGGTCTCTGCCGACGTGGCTTGCGCCGGGCCAGCGGCTGCTGCTCGCCAATGGCCTCGGCACGTTTGCGGCCGGTGCCGATGCCGTCTATTCCGGCGGCCTTGCGGCAACCGGTGGCTCGATCGTCATTCGCCCGGTGGGAGGGGCGCCCGTGGACGCCCTGGGCTGGGGCGACGCGATCAGCGCGTTCGTCGAGGGGACGGCGGCGCCGGCGCCCGCGAGTGGATCGTCGATCGAGCGCCTGGCCTGGACCGACACGAACGACAATGCGGCCGACTTCCGTGTGAACGCCGCGCCTGTCGCGGAGGGACTCGCTGCGGGGCCGATGCCGACGCCGACGCCGACCGCCGAGCCGACGGCGGCACCTTCACCGACCGTCGAGCCGACCCCGACCGTCGAGCCGACCCCGACCGTCGAGCCGACCCCGACCGTCGAGCCGACCCCGACCGTCGAGCCGACCCCGACCGTCGAGCCGACGCCGTCGCGCCGACGCCGTCGCCCACGCTCGCGCCAACGCCGTCCCCGGTGCCCACGCCGACGGTCAGCCCCACGTCCCCGCCCACGCCAAACCCTTCGCCCGTCCCGACCACGAAGCCCACCGCCACGCCTTCTCCTTCGCCCACCCCAAGCCCGACGCCGCAGCCGACGGTCACGCCAGGCCCGACGGCGAGCCCTTCCCCGTCGCCCACGGCGCTCCCGTCTCCGACGCCGTCACCGGCACCCGTCCTCCCGGACATCGCCGCAGCGAGGCTCGTGCCGCTGGATGGGGAGGCGGTCGTGCGTGGCGTCGTTGTCGCGGAGGCCGGGCGCATCGGCACCCCTCCGCTGCTGGTGATCGGCGATGCCACCGGCGGGCTTCCCGTCCGTCTTCGGGACGGTGATCCGGTACCGACTCGTGGAGCGCTGGTCGAAGCGACGGGCGTGATTGCCGCTCCGTTTGGCCAGACTGAACTGCGGCTGCGCACCCCGTTGGTCATCGCCGGCACGGGCGAGGTGCCCGCTCCCCTCGTGATCTCTGTCGCGGCAGCGGGTGAAGGTACCGAAGGCCGCCTCGTCCGCACGTCGGGGACGATCTCGGTGGCCCCCACCAAGGCCACCAGCGGCGACATCGTGCTCACGATCGCCGGCTCCGGCGGGGTCACTCTCCGCGTCTACGCCGATGCCTCGGCGGGCATCGCGACGACGGGCCTGCGCAAGGACACGTCGGTGACACTCACCGGCGTTCTCGGCCAGCGCGCTTCTCGCAAGGGCGCCCTCGACGGCTACCGGCTCTGGCTTCGCGACCAGGCTGACGTCTCGGTCGCTCCGGATTCATCACCGACGCCTGGCACGACGGCCACCCCGACGCCCGGCACGACGGCCACCCCGACGCCCGGCACGACGGCCACCCCGACGCCCGGCACGACGGCCACCCCGACGCCCGGCACGACGGCCACCCCGACGCCCGGCACGACGGCACCCCGACGCCTGGCACGACGGCTACCCCGACGCCCGGGGCCGGCAACCCGCCGCCGGTGTCGATCGCGGTGGCGGAGCGCCGCGACGGGGCCACGGTGACGATCGAGGGGACCGTGACCACGAGCCGCACCTTGCTCGATGCCTCCGGGCGCCGGGCGATCGTCGAGGACGCGAGCGGTGCAATCGAGCTGTACCTCGAGGCCCAGTCATCCGCCATCCGGCCCGGCGTCCGCATTCGGGCGACGGGCGAGGTGGGGCGGGCCTGGGGTGCGCCCCGCCTGCGAGTGAGCGCCTTCAAGGTGATCGGCTCGCGGGCCCCTGCCGTGCACGCCCTGCGCGCGGCACCGGGCGAGGCGACCGAGTGGCGCCTCGTCAAGGTCCACGGGACAGTCACCAACGTCCGCAAGGACGGCGACAGGTGGACGGCGGAGCTGGCCCAGGGCAGCCTGCGCCTGCTGGTCGCAGGCCTTGCTGGGAGCGGGATCCCGTCCACGGCGCTGGGCGAGGGGCGGACCGCCACGATCACGGGCATCGTGAAGCGGCCCTACCCGACGGCCAAGGACCGGAGGTTCGCGATCATGCCGCGATCCGGTGCGGACATCGTTCTCGGGGCCTCGACCCCATCGCCGTCGCCAGCGGACACGTCGAGGACCGGCTCCAGCGGTGGTGCGCCGGGCGCAACGGCCGCCTCTCCTGCCGCCACCGCTTCGGCTGGCGGCGAGGACGGCGCCAGCGCCGCACCCGCCGATGTCCAGCTTGTCGACCTTTCCGACCATCTTGGTGCCACCGTGCGCGTCGGCGGGCTGGTGACGGCGGTCGCCGCCGACGGGTTCGAGCTGGACGATGGGACATCCACGGGGCGGATCGTGCTCGAGGGATCCGCCGGGGGACTCGCAGCCCTCGTTGAGACCGGCGATGCAGTCAACGCGACCGGCGTGCCCGACGACCGCGACGGACCGGTACTGGTGGTCACGGACCCGGCCGGACTGGTGCTGCTGGGCGACCTCGGCGCGTCGGGCGCGGCCGCCCTTGGGCCGACGGGCACGCCGACAGCCGCGCTCACCGGCTCGACGATCGGATCGGACACGCCCGGTATGGACAGGATCGACGCGGCACTCGCCGGCGCCGGCAGCCTCGATCCGGTGGTCTTCGCGGCTGTCACCCTGCTCCTGACCGCGGGGCTGAGTGTCGCGCTCGCCACGTGGTTCCGCTACCGGTCGGTCCTGCGGACGCGGCGCCGGATCGCGGGGCGGCTCGCCCGCATCGGAGCCCTGGCGGACGTGCCACCAGGCGGTTCCGCGCCCGGCTGACAGCCCACGCACGACCCACGCACGACCCGCGCACGGCGCGTGCAGGCACCACATCGCTTGACGCTGCGGGAATCACCCACCTATTCTCGCCCGGACCTCACGCCCCTTGAGCGTGGGCACAGGGGAGGCTGCTCTTGTCGAGCACCGACACCCGCACCGCGGTTCCCGCCGGGGAGCGCCAGTACCACATCGGCCTCGGGCCGGGCGAACTGGCGGACTTCATCCTTCTCCCGGGCGACCAGGACCGCGTTGCCAAGGTGGCGTCGTACTTCGACTCCGTCGAGCGGACCCATCGCCACCGCGAGTTCGCCAGCGCGACCGGTCTCTACAAGGGCCAGCGTGTCTCGGTCGTCTCGACCGGCATCGGCACCGACAATGTCGAGATCGTGATCGCCGAGATCCTGGCGATCACCGACAAGCCGACGTTCGTGCGGATCGGGTCATGTGGGGCGCTGCAGCCGGGCATGGGCGTGGGTGAGCTCGTCATCTCGACGGGCTCCGTCAGGCTCGAGACCACGACCAGCTGGTTCGTCCACGAGGGCTATCCGGCCGTCGCGCATCACGAGGCCGTGCTGGCCCTGGTGGAGGCCGCGGAAAGCCTCGGCTACACGCATCACGTGGGACTCACGGCGACCGCGCCCGGGTTCTACGGTGCGCAGGGCCGACCCATTCCGCAGCTTCCCATCCGTTACCCTGACCTCGCTGCTGAGATGACCCGCCAGGGCATCCTCAACTTCGAGATGGAGGCGTCTGCCGTCCTCGTCCTCGCAGGCCTGGCCAAGTGTCGTGCCGGCGTCGTGTGCGCCGTCTACGCCAACCGCCAGACCGGCGAGTTCGTCGAGGGGGACGTCAAGGACATGGCGGAGCGGTCCGCGATCGAGACGGGGCTCGAGAGCCTCCGGATCCTCGCGGAGCTGGACCGCCAGACTGCCAAGGCCGGGGCGGCGCGTTGGCGCCCGTCGCTCTGGGATCCGTCATGAGCGCCACGGCTCAACAACCTTGCGGACGTGAGAGGGATGCTCTCGCGACGCGACCTGCGTGAGGAGGAGCGGAACATGGCTGAGGCCTACTGCGTGAAGGACAAGGAGAAGGTCGAGGTCCAGAACCCCGAGCAGATCACGATGAAGAACGGCAAGCCTGCGCTGAAGGGCACCTGCCCGAAGTGCGGCGGCAAGGTCTTCCGGATCGGCGGCTGACCTCAGCCTTCATTGTCACGATGACGTTGAGCCCCCTCCGGCCCTGCCGGAGGGGGCTCAATGGTTGTGCGGGCACGGTCCGCCCGGCCCCCGCGGTCAGGATCGGGCGCCCGGGAGACCGTGCACCCCGGTTTGCTAGGATTCAGGCCTGAACAAGGAGGAAGCCTCAGCGTTCGAGGTCGCACACTGATCGCACTCCCACCATCGCCCCGCATCGGGCCGGACCGGCCGGCCGGACGGGGAGCCAGGGCAACAACACCGGTCCGCCAGGCGCCACGTCCCGGACGTGCCGCCCACCTTCGGGGTCGCCGCCACTGCCGCCAGCGTAGCGGCCGAGGCCGCGCTCCCGACGTCGCCCCGACCGGACAGCGATCGGTACCGGAGCGGCTGCGGACCTCTTCGTCACCAGTCTTCGCCGGCGTTCCCTCCGGGACCACCGGTGTCCGCGTCCCAATAGTCAAGGAGTCACCCGATGACCGTTCGTGTCGGAATCAACGGCTTCGGCCGTATCGGCCGCCAGTCGCTCAAGGCCATCATCGAGCGCACCCCGGATGTCGAGGTCGTCGCCGTCAACGACCTGGTCGACGTCAAGACCAACGCGCTGCTGTTCAAGCACGACTCGACCTACGGCGCCTACCCGGGCGAGGTCTCCCACACCGACGACTCGATCATCGTCGACGGCAAGGAGATCAAGGTCCTGCAGGTCAAGGACCCGGCCACCCTGCCGTGGGGCGACCTGGGCGTGGACATCGTGATCGAGTCCACCGGCCTCTTCACCGACGCCGAGAAGGCATCCGCCCACCTCACCGCCGGCGCCAAGAAGGTCATCATCTCGGCTCCCGCCAAGAAGGAGGACATCACCATCGTCCTCGGCGTGAACGAGGACAAGTACGACCCGGCCGCGCACCACATCATCAGCAACGCGTCGTGCACGACCAACTGCCTCGCGCCGGCGGCCAAGGTCGTCCATGACAACTGGGTCATCAAGCGCGGCCTGATGAACACCATCCACAGCTACACGAACGACCAGCGCATCCTCGATGTCGCCCACAAGGACCCGCGTCGCGCACGCGCCGCCGGCCTGAACATCATCCCGACGACCACCGGCGCCGCGAAGGCCCTGGCCCTCGTGATCCCGGAGCTCAAGGGCAAGTTCGACGGCTTCAGCCTCCGCGTCCCCACCCCGACCGTCTCGGTCGTCGACTTCACCGCGGAGCTCGAGAAGGACGTCACCCTCGAGGAGCTCAACCAGGCCTTCCGTGATGCCGCCGCCGGCCCCCTCAAGGGCATCCTCGGCGCCAGCGACGAGCCCCTCGTGTCGTCGGACTACCGCGGTGACGAGCGCAGCTCGATCATCGACCTGCCCTCGAACATGGTCCTCGGCGGCAACTTCATCAAGGTCATCGCCTGGTACGACAACGAGTGGGGCTACAGCTGCCGCGTCGCAGACCTCGTCAAGTTCGTCGCCGCCAAGCTGTGACCCGGAGCCCAGGAAGGCTCCCGGAAGGAACGTGACCATGGACAAGCTCACCGTCCAGGACCTGGACGCCGCGGGCAAGCGTGTCTTCGTGCGCGTGGACTTCAATGTCCCGCTGCAGGACGGCAGGGTCACGGATGACTCGCGCATCCGGGCCGCGCTACCCACCATCAAGCATCTGCAGGCCCAGGGCGCCCGCGTCATCCTCGCCAGCCACCTCGGCCGGCCGGATGGCAAGGTGTCCGACAGCCTGCGCCTCCGCCCCGTCGGCGAGCGCCTCGGCCAGCTGCTCGGCAAGACCGTGCCGGTGACCGGCGACGCGCTGGGCCTCGGCACAGAGGACGCGGTCAAGCGTCTGCGCAACGGCGAGGTGCTGCTCCTCGAGAACCTCCGCTTCCACACGGAGGAGGAGAAGAACGACCCGGACTTCGCCGCGGCACTCGCGTCGTACGCGGACGCCTATGTCAACGACGCGTTCGGGACGGCGCACCGTGCGCACGCCTCGACCGTCGGTGTCCCGAAGATCCTGCCGGCCTACGCAGGGTTCCTCATGGAGAAGGAGATCGCCAACCTGGGGATGCTCCTCGAGAACCCCGGGCGCCCGTTCGCCGCGATCATCGGCGGAGCCAAGGTCAGCGACAAGATCAAGGTTCTCAAGAACCTGTTGGCCAAGGTCGACATCATGGTGATCGGCGGCGGCATGGCGAACACCTTCCTGCTCGCGCAGGGCAAGGCCATCGGCAAGAGCCTGGCCGAGCCCGACCGGGTCGAGGACGCGAGGGCGATCCTTGCCGCGGCCGAGGAGAAGGGCGTCAAGATCGTCCTGCCGGTCGATGTCGTGGTGGCCAAGGAGGTCACCCGCGGCACCGAGCACAAGACCCTGTCCGTGGACAAGGTGCCCGCCAGCTGGCACATCGTGGACGTGGGCAAGCAGAGCCTCGAGAACATCGAGGTGGCGCTGGCCGACGTGCAGACGGTGCTCTGGAACGGCCCGCTGGGCGTGTTCGAGATCCCGAGCTTCGCCCACGGCACCAAGACCGTCGCCCGCTTCCTCGCCGACCGTGCGGAGAAGGGTGCGAAGGTGGTCATCGGCGGCGGTGACTCCGTCGCCGCGATCACCCAGCAGGGTCTTGCCGACAAGATGACCCACATCAGCACCGGTGGCGGCGCGTCGCTCGAGTTCCTCGAGGGGCGTGAGCTGCCGGGCGTGACGGTCCTCCAGGACCGGGAGGCCGCCAAGTGAGCGATACAACCATCGCCTGGGTCGACGCCCGCGAGATCCTCGACTCCCGGGGCAACCCGACCATCGAGGTCGACGTCGTCACCGAGGACGGCAGCCTCGGCCGCGCCGCGGTTCCGTCCGGTGCCAGCACCGGCGCCCACGAGGCCGTGGAGCTGCGCGACGGCGACAAGAGCCGCTATGGCGGCAAGGGCGTCCTGACCGCAGTCGCCAACGTCACCGAGCGGATCGGCCCGTCCCTCCTCGGCTTCGACGCCGCGGACCAGGCCGGCATCGACGACGTCCTGCTCGAGCTTGACGGCACCACCAACAAGGGCGAGCTCGGCGCGAACGCCATCCTCGGCGTGTCGCTCGCGTGCGCCCACGCGGCCGCCTCGTCCTACCAGATGCCGCTCTACCGCTGGATCGGCGGCGTCGGTGCCCGGGTCCTCCCGGTCCCGATGTTCAACATCCTCAACGGCGGCAAGCACGCCCAGGACTCCACGGACTTCCAGGAGTTCATGGTCATGCCGGTGGGTGTCGAATCCTTCGGCGATGCGCTCCGGGCCGGCGCTGAGGTGTTCCACGCCCTCAAGAAGATCCTCGGTGACGAGGGCTTCGCCACCGGACAGGGCGACGAGGGCGGCTTCGCGCCCAGCCTCAAGTCCAACCAGGCGGCCATCGAGGTGGTCCTCCGCGCCATCGAGAAGGCCGGCTACAAGCCCGGCGACGAGGTCGCCATCGCCCTCGACCCCGCGATCACCGAGCTCGTCGAGCCCGGCTCCGGCGTCGACGGCGAAGCCCACCCGCTACGTGCTGGCCAAGGAAGGCCGCACCCTGGACTCCGGCGAGGTCGTGGACCTCTGGGAGGACTGGTGCACCCGCTACCCGATCGTCTCCCTCGAGGACGGCCTCGCCGAGGACGACTGGGACGGCTGGAAGCTCATCACCGAGCGCCTTGGCAGCAAGGTCCAGCTGGTCGGCGACGACCTGCTCGTGACCAACGTCGAGCGGATCAAGAAGGCCATCATCGAGAAGGCCGCCAACTCGGTCCTCATCAAGCTCAACCAGATCGGCACGCTCACCGAGACGATGGACGCCATCGAGCTCGCGCGGCGGGCCGGCTGGAGCGCGGTGGTCAGCCACCGCTCCGGCGAGACCGAGGACACCACCATCGCCGACTTCGTGGTCGCGATGGGCACCGGCCAGATCAAGACGGGCGCCCCGTCCCGCTCGGAGCGGGTCGCGAAGTACAACCGGCTCCTCCGCATCGCTGACGAGCTGGGCGATGACGCCCGGTACCTGGGTCGCGCGGCGCTCTCGGGCGCGGCCGGCCGCGGGGTCCTCTGATCCCCGGCACTCGCAAGGCCTGCTCACGGCGCGTTCCCATCGGGGACGCGCCGTGAGCCGTTTCATCGACCGCGGCGCCTTCATGGCCGGCTGGGTCGGCCTCGGCATGGCCGTCACCGTGGTCGTCAGCTTCGTGCTGGTCATCCCGATCGAGTTCCTGGTGGCGCCGTCCGCGCTGCTCGGCGGCATGATGATCGGCTACTACGCGAACGCCAGGTCAGGCCGCACCGGCGGACCGTGGCGGCGCGTGATCATGAACGCGCTGTGGGCAGGCCTGATCACCGGAATCACGTACCTGCTGCTGATGCTCGCGCTCAAGGCGATCTTCTTCGGCGCGGACAACGGGTACCGCGATGCCTCCATGGGTGGCCCGATCACCTGCAAGCCCGGCGCAGAGTGCGTCTACAAGCGCTATCTCGACTTCGTGGACGACCCCGCCGCGTTCGAGGCCCAGGGCGTCACGGACGCCGAGAGCTTCACGCGGTTCTACTGGAACCAGCAGCTCGTCGACGGCGGCACGCTCGTGGTCCTGTCCCTGGCCGGCTCACTGTTCGGTGGCCTGATGTACGGGGCGACGAACCGGCGCAAGCCGGAGGTCGGGGCGGCGCAGTCCGCCTGATCGGCCGGACGCCTCGCTCGCCGGCGCCGCTCCCGCTGAGGGTCACCCGGCTCCGGCCGGCCTGCCGCCGCCCCACCCCGTCTTGCTCGCCGTGATCCACGTCAGAGTCACCTGAGGACCATCCCCGCACGGGATGTGCGCGAAGGTCGACCTTGGTGCACGGTCCCCGCACGCACAGCACCTCCGTGAACCGGAGCGGAGTCAGCGCCAGCCGTCGGCGCCTCGCTCGGCGGCACCGCTCCGCTGAGGCAAATCGAAAGCGCCCCGGTCGATGACCGGGGCGCTCGTCGTTGGTGCGGGGTTGGAGACTACTCGGCCTTCGGGGCCTTCGTGGTCTTCGCGGCGGGCTTCGCAGCTGCCGTCTTGGTCGCGGCGGCCTTCGTGGTCGTCGCCTTGGCGGCAGGCTTCGCAGCTGCCGTCTTGGTCGCGGCGGCCTTCGTGGTCGTCGCCTTGGCGGCGGGCTTCGCAGCTGCCGTCTTGGTCGCGGCGGCCTTGGTCGTCGTCGCCTTGGCGGCGGGCTTCGCGGCCGCCGTCTTCGGGGCGGCCTTTGCCCTGGTCGTCGCCTTGGGGGCTTCGGCGGGGGCCGCGGCCGGAGCCGGAGCGGTCTCCGCGCGCGTCGTCTTCGAGAGGGCAGCCTTGGCCTTGCCGGCGGCCGTCTGGGCGCCCTTGGCCTTGGCGGCCTTGCCGGCCGCGATGCGGGCCTTGGCGGCCTTTGCCGCTGCGGCCTTGCCGGTGGTCTTCGCGACATGGGCCGAGGTCACGACGGTCGCGCCACCCTGGGCGGCGTTGACCTTCTTGACCATGCGGCTCTTGCGGCGAGCGGCGGCGTTGGGGTGAATCGCGCCAGCCTTGGCAGCGCGATCGAGGGCCGAGATCGCCTCGCTCAGCGTGGTCGCGACATCGGCGCTCTCAGGCTGGGCGGTGGCGGTGGTCACGGCCTTGGCAATGAGGGTCTTCGCGGCAGACCGGCGGGGCTGCAGGATCGCGTGGCGGCGCTCAGATTGGCGCACACGCTTCAGCCCGGACGGGTTGCGAGCACCCTGCCACTTTCGGGGCGTTCTAGCCAAGGTGGCTGATCTCCGTTCCGTAGTTCAGGAAGTCACATATCGACACACGCGCGGGCGAGAGGAACCCGGCGCGCGACCGCGAATGGTAGCAGAGGCCGGGACGAATTGGCCAGCACCCGGCAGCCGCCCCGCTGATCGGCGCCGATCGGCTACGCTCCCGAGCGATGAGGGTACGACAGCCAACGGTGGAAGCGGATGCGCTGTAGCGCGTGTGGCACGGACAACGTGCCGGGTCGGAAGTTCTGCAAGGAGTGCGGCGGCCGCCTGGCCCTCGCCTGTCCTGCGTGCGGCGCGGTCCTGGAGTCCGGCGACAAGTTCTGTGGCGAATGTGGGACGCCGGTCGTGGCCCAGCCGGTCGTGGCTCAGCCCGTGGCGGGCCCGGCGGCGGGCCCGGCGAGTCCGGTGCTGCCGGGCAGTGGTCCTGTCGCGGAGCGCCGGCTCGTGTCGGTCATCTTCGCTGACCTTGTCGGCTTCACGCCCTTCTCCGAGGGCCGCGACTCGGAGGAGGTCCGCGAGACGCTGACCCGCTACTTCGACATCGCGACGGAGATCGTCACCCGCCACGGGGGCACGGTCGAGAAGTTCATCGGTGACGCGGTGATGGCAGTCTGGGGCACACCGGTCGCGCGCGAGGACGACGCCGAGCGCGCCGTCCGGACCGCCCTCGAGCTGCTGGACGCGATCAAGGGCCTCGGGCCGGGCATCTCCGCCCGGGCGGGCGTCCTGACCGGCGAGGCCGCCGTGACGCTCGGGGCCACCAACCAGGGCATGGTCGCAGGCGACCTGGTCAACACGGCGGCCCGACTCCAGGCCGCCGCCGCTCCCGGGACCGTGCTCGTCGGCGAGGCGACCTACCGGGCCGCGAGCGCCGCCATCGCCTTCGAGGAGGCCGGCGAGCAGGCGCTCAAGGGCAAGGAGCTCCCCGTCGCGACATGGCGCGCCCTGCGGGTCGTCGCCGAGCGCGGAGGCCGTGGCCGCCAGGAGGTCCTCGAGGCGCCGTTCACCGGCCGGGACGAGGAGCTCCGGATGCTCAAGGAGCTGTTCCATGCACGTCGCGAGAGCAGCGGGCACGCCTCGTGTCGATCACCGGTCCCGCGGGCATGGGCAAGAGCCGGCTCGCCTGGGAGTTCGAGAAGTACCTCGACGGCGTCGTGGACATGGTCTGGTGGAACCACGGGCGTTCCCCGGCCTACGGGGGCGGCGTCACCTTCTGGGCGCTCGGCGAGATGGTCCGGGCGCGCTGCGGCCTGGCGGAGACCGCCGACGAGGTCGAGACGCGGACCAAGGTCCGGGCGATGCTCGAGCGCATCGTCCCGGACCCGGACGAGCGCGCATGGGTGGAGCCGGCGATCCTCGCGCTGCTGGGCGTCGGGGCCACGGCCGTGGCCGCCGACGAGCTGTTCGCGCGCTGGCGGATCCTGTTCGAGCGCCTGTCCGCCTCCGGCACCGTCGTCCTCGTGTTCGAGGACCTGCAGTGGGCCGACGCCGGCACGCTCGACTTCATCGACCACCTGCTGGACTGGTCCAAGGCCATCCCGCTGCTGGTGGTGACCCTCGCCCGTCCCGAGCTGCTCGACACGCGGCCGTCCTGGGGAGCCGGGCGCCGCGCCTTCGTCGCGCTGCCCCTGGATCCGCTGCCCGAGCCGGCGATGCGGGAGCTGCTGCGCGGCCTCGTGCCCGATCTCCCGGTCGACGCGGTGCGCAGGATCATCGAGCGGGCCGAAGGCATCCCCCTGTATGCCGTCGAGACGGTCCGGATGCTGGCCGCCGACAAGCGCCTGGTGCAGCAGGGCAGCGTCTACGTGCCGGTGGGCGACATCTCCACCCTGGCCGTGCCGGAGACCCTGACCGCCCTGATCGCTGCGCGCCTCGACACCCTGGAGCCGGCCGATCGGGCCCTCGTCCTCGACGCCGCGGTGCTGGGCCAGCGCTTCACCGTGGACGGCCTCGCGGCGGTGTCGGGCATGGACGCCGAGGCGCTGGAGCCGAGGCTCCGCGGCCTGCGTCCGTCGCGAGATCTTCAGCCTCGAGGCGGATCCGCGGTCCCCGGAGCGAGGCCAGTACGGGTTCGTGCAGGCGCTCATCCGCGAGGTCGCCTACAACACGCTGGCCCGCCGGGACCGGAAGGCGCGCCACCTGGCCGCCGCCCGGTTCTTCGAAGTCCTCGGCTCGGACGAGCTGGCGGGCGCCCTGGCCGGCCACTACCTCTCGGCACACGCCAACGCCGGCGACGGCCCGGAGGCGGACGCCCTGGCCGCCCAGGCCCGGATCGCCCTGCGTGGCGCGGCAGACCGGGCCACCGCCCTGGGATCGTACGCGCAGGCCGCGACGCTCCTGCGCGAGGCGCTGACCGTGACTGTCTCACCGTCCGATCGCGCCGACACGCTCGAGCGGCTCGGCGGCGCCCTCGACCAGGCCGCCCGCTACACGGACGCCGTCGCGACGTTCACCGAGGCGCTTGGGCATCGTGGACGTGCCGGGCAACGACGCCGTTGCCGCCCGGATCACCCGGGCTCTCGGCCAGTGCCTGGTCAACGCCAAGCAGATGGAGGAGGCGCAGGCGGTGCTCGAGGAGGGCGTCGCGCGTTTCGCCGACCTTGACGACGAGCCCGTCCTCCTCGGCCTGCAGGCGCAGCTCGCCCGCGTCTACCTGCTCACCGACCACGACCGCCAGGCCGTGCAGGTGTGCGACCAGATCCTCGAGCGGGCGGAGTACGGCGGCCACCTCGAGATCCTGGCGGACGTCCTCGTCACCAAGGGGACGGGCCTCGGCAACGCGGGCCGGTTCCGCGAGGGACGCGCCCTGGTGGAGCTCGGTGGCGAGCTGGCCGGCGAGCTGGGGGTCATCCACACGCGCTTCCGGGCACTCAACAACCAGCTCGTGCTGATCGGCGATGTCGATCCCCGCAAGGCGTACGAGGCGTCGTACGAGGGCATGATGCTCGCGCGCAAGGTCGGCTCGATCGCGTGGGCGCGCAACTTCGCCGGCAACTTCGGCTACATCGCCTACCGGACGGGCGAGTGGGACGTCGCCGAGCGCGAGCTGTGGGCCGCCCTGGACGACGAGCTGGAGCCCGGCGACGCCGCCCTGATCCTCAACAACCTCCTGTCCATCGTCGCCATGCGCGGCGAGCCATCGGACGAGCTCTTGCGGCAGCTGGAGGAGGCGGCCGCGCACCTCCCGGCGCAGCAGGCGAGGCCGCTGGTCCCCGACAGCAAGGCGTTCGTCGCGATGGCCGATGGCCGGTACGCGGACGCCGCTGCACTCTGGAGGGAGGCGGCCGGCGAGGGGATCGCGAACGGGGCCGGCAACCTGCTGTGCGGCGCCTCGTCATGTGCCTCTGGGCCGGCGACCCGGACGGAGCTCGCGCCGACATCGCGGCCTTCGATGCGCTGCACCTGAACGTGCCCGGTCAGACCGTGTTCCGCGACGGAGTGCTGGCGGCCCTGGCGATCGGCGACGGGCAGCTCGCGGACGGCGTGGCCCGCGTGGAGGCTGCCCGCCTGCGGCTCGTCGAGCTGGGGCTTCCGGAGGACGCGGCCCGGCTCGCGATCTCCGCCGTCCTGTGCGGGGCCGGCGGGCACCCGGTGGCACAGGCGTCGCTGGTCGAGGCGCGCGCCTTCCTGGTGCGCGTCCGGGCGGAACCGCTGGTGGCCTTCTGCGACCGCCTCGTGGAGTCCGAGGCCCGGCTCTCCTGATCGAAGAGGCCCCAACTAGCCTCGGCTGCGCATCCGCCGCTCGCGGTAGCGCCGGATCAGGGCGCTCGTCGAGGCGTCGTGGTCGCCGGCGACCGGGTCGCCGGCGGCAGTGAGCTCGGCGGCGATCCGCGTGGCCAGCACCTTGCCCAGCTCCACGCCCCACTGGTCGAACGAGTCGATGCCCCAGATCACGCCCTGCACGAACACCTTGTGCTCGTAGAGGGCGATCAGGGCGCCCAGCATCCGCGGCGTCAGCTTGTCGGCCAGGAGCACCGAGGTGGGCCGGTTGCCGTCGAACACGCGATGCTCGACCTGGTGCGCGCGCCGTTCCCTCGGCCACCACCTGCTCGCGGGTCTTGCCGAAGGCGAACGCCTCGGCCTGCGCGAGCAGGTTCGCGTTGAGCAGGTCGTGGTGGTCGCCGATGTCGGTGGTGGGGTTGACGAAGCCGACCAGGTCCGCGGGCACGATGTGCGTGCCCTGGTGGAGGAGCTGGTAGTAGGCGTGCTGGCCGTTGGTGCCCGCGGTGCCCCAGACGATCGGCCCCGTCTGGTAGGTCACCCGGCTGCCGTCGAGCCGGACGGACTTGCCGTTCGACTCCATGTCCAGCTGCTGGAGGTAGGCCGGGAACCGGCTGAGCTCCTGGCTGTACGGCAGCACCGCGTGCGACTCGAACTCGAAGAAGTCCGCGTACCAGACGCCGAGCAACGCCATGAGGACCGGCAGGTTCGCGTCCAGGGGTGCGCGCCGGAAGTGCTCGTCCATGTCGTGGAAGCCCGCGAGCAGCTGGCGGAAGTCGTCCGGGCCGATGGCGATCATCAGGCTCAGGCCGATGGCGGAGTCCATCGAGTACCGCCCGCCCACCCAGTCCCAGAAGCCGAACATGTTGGCGGTGTCGATGCCGAACTCGGACACCTTCGGGCATTCGTGGAGACCGCGACGAAGTGCTTCGCGACGGCTGCCTCGGTCGCCGCCCAGCCCCGCCAGGAGCCAGTCGCGAGCGGTTCGGGCGTTGGTCAGCGTCTCGAGCGTCGTGAACGTCTTGGACGCGACGACGAACAGCGTCTCGGCCGGGTCGAGGTCCAGCGTGGCGTCCCGGATGTCGGTCCCGTCGATGTTGGACACGAACCGGAACTGCATCGTCCGCAGGGCGTAGTGGCGCAGCGCCTCGGTGGCCATCGCCGGCCCCAGGTCCGAGCCGCCGATGCCGATGTTGACGACGGTCCGGATGCGCTTCCCGGTGAAGCCCGTCCACTCGCCGTCGCGCACGCGGACGGCGAAGGCCGCCATGCGGTCCAGCACGGCGTGGACGTCGTCGACGACGTCCTGGCCGTCGACGACCAGGCGCTCGTCGCGCGGGAGGCGCAGGGCGGTGTGGAGGACGGCGCGGTCCTCGGTCTCATTGATGCGCGCGCCCGCGAACATCTGCTCGCGACGGTCCTCGACGCCCGCGGCCCGCGCGAGGTCCAGCAGGAGCGGCAGCGTCTCGGCCGTGATCCGGTGCTTCGAGTAGTCGAGGAACAGACCGGCGCCCTCCGCCGTGCAGCGTGTGGCCCGGTCGGGGTCGTCGGCGAACAGGTCGCGCAGGTGGCGGTCGCGGATGGCGGCATGGTGGTCGGCCAGGGCGCGCCACTCGGGGGTCTGGTCGATGGACGGGCTGGGAGCATCGGGTGTCGCGGTCATGCGCCCATCGTAGACGCCGCCGCGGCCGCGGTCAGCCCTGCGGGACGCGCGTCCACCCGCCGGGCGCAAGGACCCACAGCTCGCCCAGCGAGATGTCGAACCAGCAGCCGCCGACCTCGAGCGTGCCGGCCCGCACGCGCGACCGGATCCACGGGAACGTCTGCAGGTTCAGCACGCTCTGCTCGATGCTGCGGAACTCGAGGTCGCGCTGCATGAGGGCGGGGTCCGCCCAGTCGGTCGGATCGAGCTCCATGGCCAGGTCACGCAGCGGTGCCACCCACGAGCCGACGAAGTCGGTCGCGGTCAGCGGCGAGCGGTCGTCCAGGGCGGCCGCGACGCCGCCGCAGCGGCCGTGGCCCATGACCATGATGTGGCGCACGGCCAGGGCGAGGACGGCGTACTCCAGGGCCGCGCTCGCGGCATGCGGGAGCGAGTCAGGCGCGTAGACGGGAACGAGGGCCGCAACATTGCGCACGACGAACAGCTCGCCGGGCGCGGCGTCGAAGACCGTCTCCGGCCCTGAGCGCGAGTCCGCACAGGCGATGATCGCCGTCGGCGGGCGCTGTCCCTCGATGGCCAGCCGTGTGTAGCGCTCGTGCTCGATCGGATAGCGCTGGACGCGGAACCGGTGGTACCCGGTGCGCAGGTGGTCGGGCAGGTCGTCGGCGGGCATGAACGGATGGTACGCCGCTCAGGTCTCGGGGTTGCGCCGCCGCGCCCAGCGCTCCGGGGTGAGACCGCGGACGCCGTCGCGTTCGCCCGGTGCCGGCCCGACCGTGCCGGTCATCCAGTCGCGGTACCAGGGCCGCCAGGAGCCGGTGGCCCGCTCCCACTCGACGTAGGTGCGGCCGTCGTCAGGATCCGGGCGGCGGGTTGTCGCACGGCCGTCCACGTCGTGGAGGTCCGGGAGCGCGTCACGTCCGAGCCCGAGGTCGTGGTACACCGCCTCGACCTGGTGGAGCCACTCGTGGACGAACCCGTGCGCTGGGTCCGTCGCGGTCCCGTATGAGGGCCACGAGCCGCTGGTGATCGCGGAGTAGCCCGCGCCTCCCGCCGCCGCCGTCGGCCCACGGGACAGGCCCCAAGCACCACCGCCGAAGCCGGCGTCCCCCGGCCACACGAGGAGCACCGAATCCCAGCGGCCCCCTCCGACGTGCGGGTCCAGCAGCTGCTCCTGGCTCTCGGGCGACGGCCACCAGCCCGATCCGTACCTGTCCAGACGGTCCATCACGACGTCGTCCAGCACGCGAACGCGGAACGGCTCCAGTTCCGCGTTGCCATCGCTCCATGCGCTCACCATGGCCGGGACCGTGCGCAGGATCGCCGCGTGTGCCGCGACCTCCTCGTCGGGCATCACGCGCGAGGCCCGACCGAGCAGGCCCGTGCGCACCCGCATCTCCGGAGCGACGAGGGCCAGGGTCCGGAAGCGGGCGGTCATGTGGGCATGGTACGAGGACACTGGGTCACGGGCGCCTGTTCGCCCGTCGCGCCGCCCGCGCTCTGCCCGCGCTCGGCCGCACCGAGCGTTTCGGCGCTCGCGAGGTCGTCTGCTCGGCCGCACCGAGCGTCTGTGCCGTCAGAGGGCCCGCACTGCCTGTCGCGAGGCCCAGTTGCTCGCCCGGAGCGAGCACACCGACCGCCCGCTACCGGAATCGCTCGGCCGCGCCGAACACGCCGCCCGGCACCGCCGCACTGGGCCGCCCCGCGCGCGTCAGCGCGGAAGGGACCCCCGCTCGGTGGGCGTGCACCGCTGGCACATACGCCGGGATGGATCCCCGAGCTGTCAACACCGTTGACAGCAACGTGGACGGAACGCACAACCCATCGTCCTCCTCAAGGCCCTCGACGTACGGGCCCAGGCCCGGCCTAGACTCTGCGGGTGGCCACGACTGCAGACAGCGCGATCAGACTCGACGTCGGCGTGCTTGGGGATCTTGCAGTCAGCGCGTCAGGGCGGGCGGTCGAGATCGGCGGGCCGGTACCCCGACGCCTCTTCTGCCACCTTGCCCTGCGGCGCAACGCCGTCCTGTCCCGCGAGGAGCTGGTTGATCGCCTCTGGGGTGACGAACCACCCGACACGGCCGACAAGTCCATCCAGGTCTACGTGTCCCGAATCCGCCGCGAACTCTCCAGCGCGAGCGATCGCCTGACGACGTCGGCAGCCGGGTATCGCCTGGCGCTTGACGATCACGAGCTCGATCTCGCCCGCGCCGAGCGGGGCGCCGATGCGGCGGAGGACGCCCTGCTGGGTGCGCGCTACACAGATGCCGTCGCACGCGCGTCAGCCGCCCTTGAGCTGTGGCGCGGTCCCGCGCTTCCCGATCTGCACGACCTTGCCGCGCTGGGCCACAAGGCGCAGATCGATGGGCTGCGCGTGCGACTCGAGTCTGCGCGCATCGACGGGGAGATCGGAGCGGGCCTGGCGGACGTCGCCATCGCCAGGCTCGAGCTGCTTGTGCGGGAGCATCCGATCCGCGAGCGGCTGTGGGTGCAGCTCATGTTCGCGCTGTACGCAGCAGGCAGGCAGGGCGACGCGCTCGCGACCTACCTGCGTGCGCGCTCCGTCCTGGACGAGGAGCTGGGCACCGACCCGGGCCCCGAGCTCATTGAGGCGCACCGTCTGATCCTGGAGCAGCGGCCGAGGCCAGGCTCCACCCTATCCGTGCGCTCCGGCCGGAGCGGGGAGCGCGCGATGGACCTTCCCGTGTCCAGCGCCGGTGGACCGCGCGGCGTCGTTCGCCTTCCGACCTTCCTCGACGCGACCTACGGGCGCTCGAGGTCGATCGACGAGGTCGCCGAGCACGTGGCGCGCGGCCGTCTCGTCACGCTCGTCGGGCCTGGAGGTGTCGGCAAGACTCGCCTTGCCGTCGAGGTCGCACATCGCGTGGCGGGCGGCTTCCCCGCCGGCTGCGTGTTCGTCGATCTCTCGGCAGTCCACGACCCGGACCAGCTGCTCCAGGCCCTCCTGGCAGACGCGGAGCCGGGCGCGGCAGGCGAGGAGGCGTTGCCGGAGCGCGTGGCCGCCGCCCTGGGCGACGATGACGTACTGCTGGTCTTGGACAACCTCGAACAGGTCGTTGCTGGCGCCCCTGCGATCGCGGCCCTGCTCCAGGCGGCTTCACGCTTGCACGTCCTGGCGACCTCGAGGGCGCCGCTCCGGGTTCGGGGTGAGGTGGTGGTGCAAGTGACCACACTCCCGGTCGGGGTCGGTGTCGACGTCCGGGCGTTCGACGACCCCGACGGCCACCCCGCCGTGGCCCTTCTCGCAGCGCGTGCGCGTGCGGCAGGGACCATCGTGCGCGCGGACGACGCCGGCCTCGCCGCCGAGATCTGCGCCCGGCTCGACGGGTTGCCGCTGGCCCTCGAACTCGTCGCCGTGCGGTCGCGGACTCTCGGGCTCGGCGGCGTGCTGGCCCAGCTGCGGGCGGGCCTCGCGGGTGCAGACGACGGGCCCCGTGATCTCCCTGAGCGGCACCGGACTCTGCACGCCGTGGTCGCCTGGAGCGTAGGCCTGCTCGGGCCCGAGGCCCGGGGGCTGTTTCCGCGCCTGTCGCTCCTGGCCGGGACGTTCGACCTCGCCGCCATCGCCGCCGTGGGCCGGATGGACCTCCCCAGCTCCATCGCGTCGGTCGCCGAACTGGTGGAACACAGCCTGCTCCAGCGCGCCGACGACGGCGCCACGGGACCACGGTACCGCCTGCTTGCGACGATCCGGCAGGAGGCGGCCGCGCTGCTTGACGACGCGTCCGCCACCGATGCGACAGCCGCGGCGCTCGGGCACTGGAGGGATATCGCAGCGACGCTCGGTGGGCAGGTGACCGCCGGGGACCAGGCGGCGGCGATCTCGCGCCTCGAGGCCGACCTGCCAAGCATCAGGGCGGCGCTCGATGGAGTCGAGGTGGCAGGCCTTCCGCACCTGCCGGACGCCATCGCCATCGTCACCGGCCTTCGCCGGTTCTGGCACCTCACGGGGCGGAGCCCGGAAGCCCGGGCGCTCCAGCTGCGGTTCCTCCAGCTCGCGCCCACGGACCTCGCGCCCGACCTCCGCGCCCAGGCTCTCAACCATGTCGGCACGACGTACCTCGCGGCCGGACAGCACCGCTTGGCGGCCCCATATCTCGAGGAGGCGCTCGTCATCCGGCGGACCATCGGCGAACCCTCTGCGCTGAGCGCGACCGTGTCGAATCTCTCCCTGGTCCGCCGGTGGGACGGCGACCTTGACGGGATGCGGGAGATGATGGAGGAGGCGGTCACGCTCAGCCGGGAGGCCGGCGACGATTGGGGTGTGGCAGCCGGGCTCGGGAACCTTGGGGTGGCGGCGCTGGAGAGCGGCGATCACGATGCCGCCGAACGGTGGTACAGGGAGGCGCTGGCGGTCTTCGAGGACGTCGGGGACCAGGCCTCGGTCGGAATGGTGCTCGACAGCCTCGGGACCATCGCCGCCGCCCGCGCCGATTATGGGCGCGCCCTGGTCCTCCTGGAGCGCTCGCTCGGCATCGCCAGGGCCTTGGGCGACGCGCCGAGCATGGTCGCCTCGGGCACGAACCTGGCTCGCGTGCGCCTGCTGGCCGGGGACACGGTCGGCGCCCGAAGCATCGCGGAGGAGGTCACCGCACCTGCATCCGAGATCGGCGACCTGACATGCACCGAGGTGATCGAGGTCTGGGCCCAGGTGGCCGTCGCCGAGGGGCGCGACACCGACGCGACCCTCCTGATCGCGGTCGCGGCGCGGCGCCGCGAGCGGGGCGGTTGGGCCCTGCCACCACACGACCGGATCGCCTGGCACGACGGCCTCGTGGCCGGACTCCGCAGGCGTCTCGGGGAGGATGCCGCCGTCCGCATCATGGGCGATGCCCTCGTTGTCGACGGGACCACGCTGCTCGCCGCGCAGGTGTCCCAGCGGCCTGTGTGAAGCGCGGGCGGCGGCTGCTACCAGACTGCAACCGTGCCCGGCAATGCTTCCCTCAGTCGCCCATCCGGGCGTCAGATGGAGGAAGACCGATGACCGCACTGACCGCGTCCAACCAGCATCTCGCCACCACCAGCACAGGCATCGCGGGGCGCAAGACCCGCCGGCTGCCGGCCCTGCTCCGGTTCATCGCCCCCGGCATGGTGGCGTTCGGCCTCGCCGTCGGCTCGCTGGCCACCACCGGCGCGCAGGACGCAGCCGCGCTGACGCAGGTCCAGCCCCCGTCCGGGTTCTTCTGTGAGAACGGCAACCTGCGCGTGGCCCCGGCTCGCGCTTGGGCAACTCGAGGCACGGAGACCGTGGTCTGGGTGAACCAGGTGCAGCGCTGGAACGGGTCCGCGTGGGCGGTGTATGCGACGTTCAACAACTACGCGGCGTTCGACACCTTCGGTCGCAACCAGAGTGGCTGGTCCATGTTCGCCAACACGCGGGGCGGCACCTTCGTGAACAGCCGGCTCAGCCTCCCGGTCCAGCACCAGGGCTACTACCGCATCCTCACCGTCGTCGGCAACAACACCCTGACGTCGGTGGAGGGCTACATCGGTGGGGGCTCGAACTACTGCTGGATGCCCTGACCTCCACCCGGCACACGGCACCCGGACAACGCAGCACCCGGACACGCAGCACCCGGTCGCTCAGCGGCCGGGTGCTGCCTCCGTCGTGCCCGGTCCTTCGCGAGGCGCCAGCGGACAGGTGAGGACCGACCCACGGTGCGAGGCGGGGACAGTCCACCCGGTACACTCCCGCCTCGTGGAGATCCCCCAGTCCCGGCTGCGCAACTTCTCGATCATCGCGCACATCGACCACGGCAAGACGACGCTGTCGGACCGCCTGCTCGAGCTGACGCACACGATCGACGCGCGCCAGATGACCTCGCAGGTCCTCGACTCGATGGACCTCGAGAAGGAGAAGGGGATCACGATCAAGGCGCGCGCGGTGCGCCTCGAGTACCAGGCGGACGACGGCCTGATCTACGGCCTGAACCTGATCGACACCCCCGGCCACGTCGACTTCAGCTACGAGGTCAGCCGCAGCCTCCAGGCCTGCGAGGGCGCCGTCCTCGTGGTGGACGCCGCCCAGGGGATCGAGGCCCAGACGCTCGCCAACGTGCATCTCGCCATGCGCGAGGGGCTCACGATCATCCCGGTCATCAACAAGATCGACCTCCCGTCCGCCCAGCCCGACGTGGTCATGGAGGAGCTGGAGAACGTCCTGGCGATCCCGCGCGAGGAGGTCATCCTCGCGAGTGCCAAGGAGGGCCGCGGCGTCCCGGAGATCCTCGAGGCGATCGTCGCCCGGGTCCCGCCGCCGAAGGGCGACCCGAAGGCGCCCCTGCAGGGCCTGGTCTTCGACAGCCACTACGATGCCTACAAGGGCGTGCTCTGCTACGTGCGCCTGGCCGCGGGCACGCTCAACGACCATGACGTCATCCGCATGATGGCCAGCGGCGCCGAGACCGAGCTCCTGGAACTGGGCGTCTTCCGCCCGCAGCTCGTGCCTGTCAAGCAGCTGGTCGCAGGTGAGGTCGGCTACATCGCCACGGGCCTCAAGAACGTCCGCGAGGCGCAGGTCGGTGACACCGTCACCTCGGTCGCCGTGCCGGCGGCTGCGCCTCTGCCAGGCTTCCATGAGGCGAAGAGCCTCGTGTTCGCCGGTCTCTACCCGGTCAGCGGGCCGGACTACCCGCTGCTGCGCGACGCCCTGGAGAAGCTCCACCTCAACGACGCGTCCTTCACCTTCGAGCCCGAGTCCTCTGTCGCCCTCGGCTTCGGCTTCCGCTGCGGCTTCCTGGGCCTCCTGCACATGGAGATCGTCCAGGAGCGCCTCGAGCGCGAGTTCGACCTGGACCTGATCGCGTCGGCGCCCTCGGTGGAGTACCACGTCAACCTGACGATGGACCGCGGCAAGGTGATCGTGGACAACCCGGCCCGGTTCCCGGAGGTCGGTGAGATCGAGTCCATCGAGGAGCCGTGGGTCAACCTGGGCGTCGTCACGCCGGATCGCTACATCGGCACGCTGATGGAGTTGACCACCAACCGTCGCGGCGTCTTCCTGACGATGGAGTACCTCGACCCGCAGCGCGTCCACATGCACTTCGAGCTGCCTCTGGGCGAGCTGATCGTGGACTACTACGACCAGCTCAAGAGCCGGACCCAGGGCTACGCATCGATGGAGTACGAGGAGGCCGGGTACCGCGAGGCGAACCTCGTCAAGCTCGACGTCCTGGTCTCCGGCGAGCCGGTGGACGCGCTCAGCCTCATCGTCCATCGCGATCGTGCGCAGGCCACCGGACGCGCCCTGACCCACCAGTTGCGCAAGCTGATCCCGCGCCAGATGTTCGAGGTCCCCATCCAGGCGGCGATCGGCAGCCACGTCGTCGCCCGGGAGACCATCTCGGCGATGCGGAAGAACGTCCTCGCGAAGTGCTACGGTGGCGACATCACCCGCAAGCGGAAGCTCCTGGAGAAGCAGAAGGAGGGCAAGGCGCGGATGAAGCGCGTGGGCTCCGTGGAGATTCCGCAGGAGGCCTTCCTCGCGATTCTCAAGATGGGCGACGAATGAGGTCCGCCTCGTCTGCCCTGTCCGCAGCCGCCCGCGCCTGAGCCGCCCGTGCCCGACATCAGCCTGCCGGACCTGCCGTCGATCGACGCGGTTCCCGAGATCCTGCGGATCCTGATCGCCGTCGGGCTCGCCCTGCTGCTCGTGATCCTGCGCCTCGATGCCGAGCGCTTCAGCGCGGCCGAGTACAACGACGTCGACCGCTGGGGGCGCAAACCGTCCGTCGTCCGGCGGTTCGCCTGGTACATCCTCGGTGTGCTGGGGATCCTGGCCGTGCTCCAGATCCACCCTCGCGCGGACAGCGAGCTCTACCTCGGCCTTGGCGACCGTCTCGGCGCCGTCATCCTCGGTCTCGCCTACGGGACGATCGGAGCGGCGATCGCCGCCTCCATCGCGCTCATCCGCTACCAGAGGATCCGCCTCCCACCGACCGGCCAGTACCCGATGGCCATCCTCAACGCCGTCTCGACGGCGTTCGTCGACGAGGCCGTCTTCCGCGGGCTCCTGTTCGGCCTCCTCATCACCGCCGGCATCGATCCGAACCTGGCCAACCTGATGCAGGCGATCATCTACGCACTTGCGACGCGGCTCGGAGCGCCAGGCCGGCCGTGGTACATGCTCCTCTCGGTCTTCGGGATGGGCCTGATGGGCGGCTGGCTCGTCGGCATCACCGGGGGCATCGGGGCAGCCTTCCTCGGTCACGCCATCACCAGGGTCGCGATCTTCCTGACCACCGGGCACGCCGGCATCCCGAAGCCGAAGGGGACCGAGGTCGAGGAGGTCGAGCGCCGCCACGCCACGCCGAAGGGCTGGCAGGTGCTGGACCCCGGGGAGAAGGACAAGCGCTGACCGGGATGGACCCGGACGATCGCTCGTCGTCCCCGCCGGCATCCGCCTCGTCGTCCGCGACACCGTCGATCGTGGAGGCGCCCCCCGTCGCCCTCTACGTCCACGTCCCGTTCTGCGTCTCGCTCTGCCCGTACTGCGACTTCGTGGTCTATGCGGGGGCGGCCGCACGCGGGCCGGCCGCGCGCGTGGATGCGTTCACGGGCGCGCTGCTGACGGAGCTGGACCTGCGGGCCGAGCGTCTCGATGCCGCCTTCCCCGGGCGCCCGCCGCTCGAGACCGTCTACATCGGCGGTGGCACACCCACGCTGCTGCCGGCGGCCGCCATCGCCGGGATCCTTGAGCGCGTGCGCTCCCGGTTCGGGATCGCGGGGGGTGCCGAGGTGACGATCGAGTCCAACCCCGGTCCCGACGAGCGCGGCGACATGGCGGCATTGCGCGAGGCCGGCGTGAACCGTGTCTCGTTGGGCGCCCAGTCGTTCGACCCGGTCCTGCTGCGCGGCCTGGGCCGCCGGCACCGTCCCGAGGACATCGCAGGCGCCGTCGCGGATGCCCGTGCCGCCGGTATCGCGTCGGTCTCGCTGGACCTGCTGTACGAGGTGCCCGGCCAGGACCTGGATGCGTGGGGCGCCACGCTGGAGGCCGCACTGGACCTGGGCGTCGACCACATCTCGGCGTACGCGCTGACGCTGGATGACCCCGATGCCGAGGGGATCACCGGCGAGCTCGGCGACCACCTGCCCACGAGTCCCGGCGCGCGACGCTGGCGGGCGGCGGCGGCCAAGCGGCAGGACGAGGCGGCGGCGGCCGCGCAGTACGTGCTGGCAGTGGAGCGGCTCGGCGCGGCGGGATTCCGCGGGTACGAGATCTCGAACTGGGCGCGCCCTGGCCACGAGAGCCGCCACAACCTCGTCTACTGGAACCGGCGGCCGTACGAGGCGGTCGGGCCCGGGGCACACGCCTTCGATGGCGTCGTCCGGCGCTGGAACGCCGCCCGCCTCGATGCGTACCTGGCGTCCTTGGGCTCGGTTCGCGTGTCCCCGCCGTCCGTGCTATCGCCGCCGTCCCTGCCTCCTGGTGATCTTGAGCAGCTCGGCGCCGCGAGCGCTGCCGCCGAGCGGGTCATCCTCGCGCTCCGTCTCGACACCGGCCTTGACCTGGACGAGGCCATGCACGGACCGCTCGGCCCGCACGTCGACTGGGGCTTCGCGAACGGTCTCCTGGAGGCGTTCGGCCCAACAGACGCTCCACGGGTGCGCCTGACCACGACCGGCCGCCTTCTCTCGAACGAGGTATTCGCCCGGGTTCTCTGAGTAGATCGAGCCGCGCTCAGCCGACCCGCATGGCCGACAATGGGGCCGGGCCCGCGACTGCGGTGCCGAGCGTGCAGGGGAGGCCAGTGCGATGGCGGGCGAGCGGCGGTTGAGCGGCGTGGCGGCGGCACCCGGCGTGGCGCGGGGACCGTGGGCCCTCGTGCGCCGCCAAGTCCTGCCGACCGGTGGTCGTGTCGCGCCCGGCGCTGAGGCCGACGAGGAGCTGGTTCTCCGCGACGCCGCGAACCAGGCCGCCGACGACCTCATGGCGATGTCCGACCGGGCTGCCGAGGCCGGCCACGAGGACGAGTCGGGCATCTTCATGGCCCACGCGACCCTGGCCTGGGATCCAACGCTGATCGATGCCGCCGCGGCGCGTATCCACGACCACGGCGACGACGCGCTGGCCGCAATCCAGGTGGCGGGTGTCGAGGTGGCAGCGACGCTTGCCGCGCTCGAGGACGAGCTGCTCGCCGCCCGGTCGGCGGACGTGATCGACGTCGCGGAGCGGATCGCCCGCGTGGTGGCCGGCCTCCCCGAGCAGGAGGACCTGCTGCCGTCCCCGGCCGTCGTGGTGGGGGAGGACCTGTCGCCCTCGCTGACGGCGACCCTGCCCCGGGAGAACATCCTCGGGATCGCGCTCGAGGCCGGCTCGCCGACGGCCCATGCCGCCATCCTCGCCCGCGCCTACGGCATCCCCGCGGTGGTCGGGATCCCCGGGCTCCTGGCTGCGCTCAAGGGGGCGGACGAGCTCGCGATCGACGGGGCGACCGGCGAGGTGGTGCTCGACGCCGATGAAGCCACCGCAGCGGACCTCGACGGGCGCGCCGCCCGACTGGCGGAGGTGCGATCCCACGACGTCGAGGAGGCGTCGCTGCCGGCGGTGACCACGGACGGCGTCGAGGTCACGCTCCTCGCGAACATCGGCACGCCTGCGGAGGCGGATCCGGCTCGCGTGCTCGGCGCCCGCGGCGTCGGCCTGTTCCGGACCGAGTTCCTGTTCCTCGAGCGGAGCACGCCCCCGTCGGAGGACGAGCAGGCCCGCGCCTACACCGAGGTCGTCGAGGTCGTTCGGCGGCGACCCGGTCACCATCCGGCTGCTCGACATCGGTGGCGACAAACCCATCCCGTACCTGCCGATGCCGAAGGAGGACAACCCGTTCCTGGGCGTGCGCGCACTCCGGCTCGCGTACGACCGTCCCGAGATCTTCCTGACCCAGTTGCGCGCCTGCTACCGCGCTGCGGCCGCCGGTCCGGTGAAGGTGATGGCGCCGATGGTGGCCGACGCGGGCGACGCGGCGCTGCTGCTCGGACCTCGCCCGGCAGGCGCGCGAGGGCCTGGACGCCGACGCGGTCGCGCGCGGCGATGTCGCGCTGGGCGTCATGCTGGAGATCCCCTCGGCGGTCCTGGCGGCGGACTCCTACTTCGGCCAGATCGCGTTCGCGAGCCTGGGCACGAATGACCTGACCCAGTACACGCTCGCGGTGGATCGCGGCAACCCCGCCCTGGAGCGGTACCGCGACGCGATGCACCCCGCGGTCCTGCGCCTGATCGCCGGCGCGGCCGAGAGCGCCAGGTGGGCCGGCATCTCGCTCTCCGTGTGCGGCGAGATGGGCGGCGACCCGGTGGCGGCGCTCGCGCTCGTCGGCTTGGGTGTCACCCAGCTGTCGATGGGTGCCGCGTCCCTGCCGGCGGTCCGTCGAGCGATCCGTGCCGCCGACTGCGTGGTGCTGCGCGCGGAGGCCCAGGCAGCCCTCTCGGATCCGTCGGCAGCTGCCGCCCGGGTGCGATTCACCGCGATCGCATCGTCCCGGATCACGTAGCGCGTCGATTGTCCGCCGCATGCGCGCGCCGAGCACCCAGGACTTCGTCCGGGCGAGGATGTGCCGGCCGCCGATATCCCCGCAGGGATGACTGTGGGGCTGTGGTGCAGGGGACAAGCACGCAAGTGGCTCAGTGATCGATCTCTGCGTGGCTTGGGCCGCGTTCATCCGCACGAGGATTGGGACCCTGCCCGCATCCGGGAGGGATGATCCGGCCGTCGTCGCTTGAGGCGGGCGGGTCGTTGACACTCTCGACCGGCGAGCGCTAGACTTCTGCCAACGCAGTTAGCACTCTCATGGTGCGAGTGCCAACATCCGCAGGAGAGCCTCATGGCGCGAGCTCGTCGCTCCAGCGGCCCCCTTGATCTCCGCTCCCAGGCGATCCTCCGGGCCGTCATCGAGGAATACGTCACCACCGCCAACCCGGTTGGCAGCCAGGCGCTCGTGGAGCGCTATCGGCTCGGTGTGTCCAGCGCCACCGTCCGCGCCGTCCTCGCCGAGCTCGAGATGGCCGGCCTCCTGATGCACCCGCACACGTCTGCCGGCCGCGTCCCCACCGAGCACGGCTACCGCTTCTACGTCGAGTCGATCGTGGACACCGTCCCGCTCCCGCCGGTGGAGCAGCTGATGATCCGCCACCAGTTCGGCCAGGTGGAGTACGCGTCGGAGCACTGGTTCCGGCTGGCGGCCACCACGCTCGCATCGGTCACCCGCGCCGCCGGTCTCGCGACACCCGCGAAGCCGATCCGCGCCCACCTGCGGCGCCTGGACCTCGTGAGCATCAGCGACCGCATGGCCAGCCTGATCCTCGTCCTGCGCGAGGGCTCGCTCAAGCAGGTCCTGTGCGGCCTCGACCACCCCTGCGACCAGGACGAGCTGACCGCCGTCGCCAACCGCCTCAACGAGCTGCTCGACGGCTGCACCGCCGCCCAGGCGGAGGTCGCCCTCGCGATGCTCAGCGACGACGACCCCGCTGACGACCTGCCGCGCAGGATCGGCGAGCGCGTGGTCCGCGCCCTCCAGGAGTTCGACGGCGCGGCGATCGAGGAGCTGTTCAGCGACGGTCTCCTCAACGTGATGGCCGCCCCGGAGTTCGCCCAGAGCGAGAAGCTCCGGCGGGTCTTCGCGGCCCTCGAGAACCGGGCATACCTCGCCCAGCTGATCGGCAGCGTGGCCCATGACGGCCGGGTGCGCGTCTTCATCGGCTCGGAGAACCCGGCCGAGGAGATGGCGGACGTGTCGCTGGTGCTCGCCCCCTACGGCAATCCCGGCCGCGCGGTCGGCGTGGTGGGCGTCCTCGGGCCCACCCGCATGGCGTACCCGCAGGCCATCGGCACCGTCCGCTTCGTGTCCGGCCTGATGAACGAGCTGATCGACCACCTCTATGCCTGAGCACGACCCCCAAGGCTCCAGGAGACCCATGACCCGCAGAACACGCGCCGACGAGCGGGCGGCCGAGATCGACATCTCACCCGCGGCACTCCTCAAGCAGATCGAGGCCCTCGCGGCCGAACGCGACGCCGCCGTCGCCGACAGGGACACGGCACGTGCCGAGAAGGACGAGTACCTGCTCGCCCTCCAGCGCGAGCGCGCCGAGTTCACCAACTTCAAGACGCGAACCGCCAAGGAGCGCGCCGAGGAGCGCGGCCTCGCCGGCGTGGACCTGATCACCAAGGTTCTCGGCCTCGCGGACGACTTCGACCGGGCCATCGACAACCGTCCCTCCGCCTTCGAGGGCGATGCGTGGGCTGACGGTGTCGCTGCCATCGATCGCAAGCTGCGCCTGCTCCTCGAGAGCGAGGGCGTGACGCCGGTCGAGGCGGCCCCCGGCACGCCCTTCGATCCGCGTGAGCACGAGGCGATCACCTCGGTGCCGGGCACGGGCCTTGCCGAGGGGCTGATCGTCGGCGAGGTCCGGCGCGGCTACCGACTGCGAGATCGCCTCATCCGGCCCGCCCTCGTGGCCGTCGCGGCGGGCGACGACACGGGCGCCACGGGCGCCGGCCCCACCAACTAGCGCCAGCCACCACCCCTACCCGAAACCGAACCCGAACCCCCGAACCAACCAGGAGAACCCCCAGCATGGGCAAGATCATCGGCATCGACCTCGGGACGACCAACTCCGTCGTCGCGGTGATGGAGGGCGGCGAGCCCACCGTCATCCCCAGCTCCGAGGGCAACCGCACCGTCCCGTCGGTCGTCGGCTTCCCGAAGTCGGGCGAGCGCGTCGTCGGCCAGCTGGCCAAGCGCCAGGCGGTCACGAATCCCGCCAACACCATCTACTCCATCAAGCGCTTCATGGGCCGCCGTTGGGACGATCCCGAGACGAAGCACTCGATGAAGCTCGTCCCGTACACGGTCGAGAAGGATCCCAAGTCCGACGGCATCCGCGTCGTTGCCGGCGACGGCCACTACACGCCGCCCGAGATCAGCGCGATGGTCCTCCAGAAGCTCAAGGCCGACGCCGAGGCGTACCTGGGCGAGAAGGTGACCGAGGCGGTCATCACCGTCCCGGCCTACTTCGACGACACGCAGCGCCAGGCGACCAAGGACGCCGGCCGGATCGCGGGTCTCGAGGTCAAGCGGATCATCAACGAGCCCACCGCGTCCGCGCTTGCCTACGGCCTCGACAAGAAGCACGACGAGAAGATCGCGGTCTACGACCTGGGCGGCGGCACCTTCGACATCTCCATCCTGGAGCTGGGCGAGGGCGTCTTCGAGGTCAAGGCGACCAACGGCGACACGCACCTCGGCGGCGACGACTTCGACCAGCGCGTGATCGAGTGGCTGCTGGCCGAGTTCAAGAAGGACCAGGGCATGGACCTCGCGAAGGACCAGCAGGCCCTGCAGCGCCTCAAGGAGGCGGCCGAGAAGGCAAAGATCGAGCTGTCCTCCACGGCGTCCACCGAGATCAACCTGCCGTACATCACGGCCGATGCCACCGGCCCCAAGCACCTCGTGGTCAGCCTCACCCGGGCCAAGCTCGAGTCGCTCGTGGGCGATCTCATCGAGAAGACGAAGCAGCCCGTGATCGCGGCCCTCAAGGACTCGGGCCTCAAGCCTGCCGACATCAACGAGGTCATCCTCGTGGGCGGCATGACCCGCATGCCCGCGGTCCAGGAGGCGGTCAAGGCGCTCTTCGGCAAGGAGCCGCACCGCGGCGTCAACCCGGACGAGGTCGTGGCCATCGGGGCGGCGATCCAGGCCGGCGTGCTCGGCGGCGAGGTCAAGGACGTCCTGCTCCTCGACGTGACCCCGCTGAGCCTTGGTATCGAGACCCTGGGCGGCGTCATGACCCGCCTGATCGACCGCAACACGACGATCCCGACCTCGAAGTCGCAGGTCTTCTCGACCGCCTCGGACAACCAGAGCCAGGTCGAGATCCACGTGCTCCAGGGCGAGCGCGACTTCGCCCAGGACAACAAGACGCTGGGCAAGTTCATCCTCGACGGCATTCCGCCGGCACCCCGCGGCATCCCGCAGGTCGAGGTCACGTTCGACATCGACGCGAACGGCATCCTCGACGTGAAGGCGAAGGACCGCGCGACCAGCAAGGAGCAGCAGGTCCGGATCACCGCCTCCTCGATGCTCAGCAAGGACGACGTCGACCGGATGGTCCGCGACGCCGAGTCCCACGCCGACGACGACAAGAAGCGGCGCGATGAGGTCGAGCTCCGCAACCAGGCCGAGCAGCTGACCTACCAGGCCGAGCGCACGCTCAAGGACCTCGGCGACAAGGTGTCGTCCGAGGACAAGGCCGAGGTGGAGCGCGAGGTCGCCGGGCTGCGCGAGGCGCTCAAGGGCGACAACCTCGAGCTGATCAAGGCCGGCATGGAGAAGCTCATCGAGACGCTCAACCGCGTGTCCACGGCCGCCTACCAGGCCGGCGCGGCATCGGCCTCGGCCGATCAGCCCGATGGCGACCAGGCCGCAGGTGACGACGCACCGGAGGGTGGCGCCGCGCCCGACGGCGACGAGACCGTCGAGGGCGAGTTCAAGGAGGTCTGACGGCTCGGGGCGCCTGCTCGGCCCGATTCCAGCTGCGGCTGAGATCGGCCTCGCATGCGCCCCTGCGCCGTCGGGGGCGTGACAGCGGGCGTCCGCGGGGCCATAATCCGGCCAATCGCCCCAGGAGACACGATCCAATGAACGAAAGCGCTTGGTACTGGGCCCGCCTCGACCGGCAGGGCATCGCGCTCGTCCAGGAGACGGAGGCCACGCTCGGGGCTGACATCGTCCTTGCCTACGGGCAGGGCGGACCGGTCGCCGATGCGTCGATCCTGGCCGGGTTCGCCCCCGCCTCCCTGACCGAATCCGAGCTCGAGTGCCTGCAGGGCGTCGAGCAGAAGCTCGGGATCGTCGCGGTCGCCTACACGCGCGCCCACTGAGGCCCGCCGGGCGCCGCGGCGCAGCCGTGGACGTCCGGCACGAACCGGCCCGCCGGTAGACTCCGGCGATGGCGATACGGCAGGGGACCCGCCCGGGTGATCAGCGCGTCCGCGTGCAGCGCACCACGCCCCTGGCAATCCGCGCTGACGTCGCCCGGGTCATCCGCCGCCCGCCGCGCCGGCCGGCGCTGGTGCTCGCCGCCGGGTTCCTCGTCCTTATCGCCATCGGAACCGTCCTGCTGATGCTCCCGCTGGCGTCAGTGTCCGGCGAGTGGACCGCCCCGGTGACCGCCCTGTTCACCGCGACCTCTGCCGTGTGCGTCACCGGCCTCGTGGTCGTGGACACCGCGACCTACTGGAGCCCCTTCGGGCAGCTGGTGATCCTCGGCCTCATCCAGGTCGGCGGGTTCGGCTTCATGACCGGATCGACGCTGCTGCTCCTGCTCCTCGTCGGACGCCGGACCGCACTCACGGACCGTATCCGGGCGCAGGAATCCGCCGGGGCCCGGGACCTCGGCTCGGTGCGCCTGGTCCTGCGCAGGGTCGCGGTCTTCTCGATCATCGCGGAGGGCATCGGCGCCCTCGTCCTCGGCGTCGCGTTCCTCGCCCGGTACGGTGATGTCGTCCAGGCTGCGTGGCACGGGGTGTTCCACTCGGTGTCGGCGTTCAACAACGCGGGCTTCGACCTGATGGGCGGCTTCGCGAGCCTCAACGGGTTCGCCGAAGACCCACTCGTGTTCGTCCCCATCGGCACGCTGATCTTCCTTGGCGGTCTGGGCGTCGCCATCGTGGGTGACGTTGTCGGCAAGCGCCGCTGGACGCGCCTGGCCCTCGAGACGAAGCTCGTCCTCGCGACGACGGCGGTGCTGCTGATCGCGGGCACGACTGCCCTCATGGCCTTCGAGTGGTCCAACCCCGCGACGCTGGGCGCGCTGCCCCCAGTTCATCGCCCGCTCAACGCCCTGTTCGAGTCCGTCTCGTTCAGGACCGCCGGCATGAGCACGATTCCCATCGGCGAGTTGACCGACTCGTCGCTGATCACCGCCATTGCCCTGATGTTCATCGGCGGTGCGTCGGGATCCACGGCCGGAGGCATCAAGGTCACGACCTTCGCGATCCTCCTGTTCACGATCATCTCCACCACCCGGGGCCGGTCCTTCACCGAGGCCTTCGGGCGGCGGGTGACGGGGGAGGTCGTGGCGCGCGCCCTCTCCGTCGCCCTGCTCGCAGTGGCCATCGTGTTCGCGGGCACCCTCGCGCTCGAGGTGACCGGCGCGCAGGCAACGTTCATCCAGATCGCGTTCGAGACGGTCTCCGCCTTCGGCACCGTCGGCCACACAACCGGCATCACTCCGGGCCTCCCCGATGCATCGCTGCTCGTCCTCGTCGCCGCCATGTTCATCGGGCGGCTCGGGCCACTCACCCTCGTTCTCGCCCTCTCGGCACGCGCGCGGCCGGTCCCGTATCGGCCCGCCGTCGAGACGATCCGCATCGGCTGAACGGCCGGAAGGAGACGCATGAAGACCTCGGTCCTCGTCATCGGGCTCGGCCGGTTCGGCGCCTCTGCCGCACGCGAGCTCATGGCACTCGGCCACGAGGTGCTCGCGGTCGACGGCAATGAGTCGATCGTCAATGAGATCGCCCCGGACGTGACGCATGCCGTCCAGCTCGACGCGGCGGACGAGGGGGCCCTGCGCGCGATCGGGGCGGCCGAGTTCGACCACGCGATCGTCGCGATCTCCAGCGGGATCGAGGCCAGCATCTTCGCGACGATGGCGCTCAAGAAGCTGGGCGTGGGCAACGTCGTGGCCAAGGCGGGCAGCGAGCTCCACGGCGCGATCCTGCAGCGGGTCGGCGCTGACCGGGTCGTGTTCGCCGAGCGCGAGATGGGGCAGCGGGTGGCGCACTCCTTCGCGGTGCGCCAGGTCATCGACTACCTCGACGTGGCGCCACGGGTGGGGATCGTGAAGGTGCGGCCGCCAGAGGGATGGGCCGGGCGCACGCTCAAGGAGATCGATCTCCCGGGGCGGCTCCAGCTCACCCCTGTCGCCCTGCGGCGGGGCGACGCCGTGACGATCAACCCGCACCCGACCGAGGTGATCCGGGCCGATGACGAGCTCATCCTGATCGGCCGGGACGACAAGCTGGATGCGCTCGGGGGGTAGCCGGTGCGTACCGGGCCGTTCTCGCCGCCCACCCGCCCGCGCGCGCCCGCTGCATGCCGTTCTCGCCAGATAGTCAGAGGACGACTGTTCGTCAGGCTGAACCCGACAGA
Source organism: uncultured Chloroflexia bacterium (assembly GCA_963697365.1). Classification (GTDB taxonomy): domain Bacteria; phylum Chloroflexota; class Limnocylindria; order Limnocylindrales; family CSP1-4; genus CAIXZV01. Next base: position 24,163 of record CAVONT010000018.1, on the reverse strand, counting down.
ACCGGGCTCAGGGCCGATTCTGTCAGCCGATTCGGCTCGAATCAGCCGGCGTGGCCGTGTCTCGGGAGCTTCGGGCGGCGAGGCCGGTGACGAGTAGTCGTCCTCTGACTGCCTGTCAGGATCTCGGGCGGCCAACACGGTGACGGGCGGTCGTGCGCCCAGGCATGGACAGGAACAGGACGCCGCCGATCGCGCCGACGGGATCGGCGAGCCACCGGCGGACGGCGACGGTTCGCAAGGGCATGACCTGGTCGATGGTGGTCGCGTGGCTCTCGATCCGCCGCCGGGCCGTCCGGTCGTCCGGCAACACCAGCACACGCGACACGCTCGCGACACGCCAGCCTCGGGCCTTCGCGATGGCAGGCGCGTGGCGGACCTTCCGGTCGAGGGTCGAGAGCATCGCCTGCATGTCCGGCACGACCGACTTGACCTCGATGACCAGCAGTGCGCCGGTGAGGGGATTCCAGGCGAGCACATCGACCGAACCGCGCTCGCCGTACACGGAGAACGTCGCCTCGGGGACCACCTCCCAGCCGGCGGCTCGCAACAGCCGGACCACGGCCTCGACGATGTCCGCATGGGCCGCATCGAGCAGCCGGTCGAGGTCCTCGCCGTGCCAGGTGATGGTGACGGTGAGCCTGGCGCCCAGCGCATCCGCGATGTCCCGGAGCGTCGCACAGGTCAGCGCGTCGGCCTCGCCGCGCTCGCAGCGGCTCACGGCAGCCTGTGACATGCCCGCCGCCTCGGCGAGTCGGAGCTGTGTCCAGCCCCGGCGCCTGCGGAGGGCGCGAACGGCGAGGCCGAGACGGACGGTATCCATGTCGCTGATGATGGTCCTGCCCGCTTACGCCTCACTTTGCGATAGCATCCACATCGACCGACCGACTGGTCAGTCGGTTGCTGGAGCGAACCGCTGAGGTCGACACCGATGGCCCGCCCCGATCCCGCCGAACAGAGCCGCAGCCGCCGCGAGCGGATCCTCGACGCCGCCTTCTCCACGTTCTCGACGCGCGGCTACCGGGACACCGCGGTCGATGACATCGCCGAGGCCGCGGAGACGTCCAAAGGCGGCATCTACTTCCACTTCCCCAGCAAGGACGCCATCTTCCGCGAACTGATGGCCACGACGGCGGACAAGCTGGTGGCCAGGGTCGAGAAGGCGGTCGCGCTCGAGACGGAGCCCGTTGCCAAGGCGGAGGCTGCCATCCGGACGGTTCTCGCGACGTTCATGGGGCACCGGACGATGGCCCGCCTGCTGTTCCTCGACACGGCTGGAGCCGGGCGGGTGTTCCAGGCCGAGACCAACGCCCTCCATGCCCGGTTCGCCGTGCTGATCCAGGGCTACCTCGACGAGGCGGTCGAGGCCGGTGCCGCGCCGCCGATGGACACCCGGATCGTCGCCATCGCCTGGTTCGGGGCAATCAACGAGGTGGTCTCGCGCTGGCTGCTCGCCGACAAGCCCGCGCGCCTCGAGGACGCCTATCCTGCGCTGCGCGCCACGCTGTTGCGGTCGGCCGGTGTGCCCGAGGCGAGGATCGGGGAGGTGCCGGCCCCGGCCGAGGGATGGAGCTTCCCGGAGGCGGCGAAGTGACCGCTCTGGGTCCGCGCGCATCCACGACGTCAGCCGCCCTCGACGGCGACGCTGGGCTGGCCGAGCGGCTTCGGGCCCTCGCCGAGACGCCCGGGGCGGAGCTCGTCGCCGCGACGGTCCCCGTGGCGGCCATCGATCCGGTCGCCCTCTATGCGGCCGCTGTCGAAGCCGACCTCGAGGCCGCGCTCTGGCTGCGTCCGTCCGAGGGAATGGCGCTGGTCGGCATCGGGCGCGCTTGGGCCGTCGAGGCCGAAGGTGACGGCCGATTCCGCGAGGCCGAGGCGGCGTGGCGCAGCCTGGTGGCCGCGGCTCGGATTGACGCCGGTCACGCTGCTGCCGGGGGGCCGACGCTCCTCGGTGCGATGGGGTTCACCGGACGGCGGCCCGCGGCCGGTGATCCATGGGCGCCCTTCGGCCCAAGCTCGCTGGTGCTCCCGGAGCTCATGGTCAGGGTGGACGACGGCCGCACGTCGCTGACCGGAGCCACCGTGTCCGACGGGCGGCCTTCCCGGGAGCTGGAGCGCCTGTGGGACCAGCTCGCAAGCCGAGCCGCCGCGCTCACGCCCGCGCCCAACGGCATCGTCGCGATGCCCGTCGTCGCGCCGCTGCACGTTGTCGCCGAGGTCCCTACGCGCGACCACTTCCGGCGGCTGGTCGGCATGTTCGCGGGGGCCGTCGGCCGGGGGCGCATCGACAAGGTCGTCCTTGCTCGCCGCGTGGACATGCGCTCGCCGCTCGAGTTCGACGTGCCCAATGCCCTGCGCCGTCTCGCCGCGAGTGCCCCTGAGTCCACCATCTACGCCTTCCGGCGGGCCGGCCGGACCTTCCTCGGTGCGACCCCGGAGCGCCTCGTCAGGACCGAGGGGCGCACCTTCAGCACGGTCGCGGTTGCCGGCACGATCCGTCGGGGCCAGGATGCTGTCGAGGATGCCAGGCTTGCCCAAGACCTCCTGGAATCCGAGAAGGATCGCGAGGAGCACGCGATCGTTGTCGAGTACATCCGCGACCTGCTCGCGCCGACGTCCGACACCCTCGAGGTCGCACCGGAGCCGGGGATCATGACCCTGCGCTTCGTCCAGCATCTCGTGACCGAGATCAGTGGCACCACGCGCGAGGGCCAGGGCCTGCTCGCCCTGGGCGAGCGACTCCACCCGACGCCCGCGGTGGGCGGGGAGCCGCGCGACCAGGCGCTCTCGATGATCGACGAGCACGAGGGCTTCGACCGGGGCTGGTACGCGAGCCCCATCGGCTGGCTCGGCGCCGACGGTGACGGCGAGCTGTGTGTCGCGCTCCGCTGCGGCATCGTGGACCGGACCCGCGCGACGCTGTTCGCCGGCTGCGGCATCGTGGCCGACTCGAACCCCGACCAGGAGTGGGAGGAGTCCCGCATCAAGCTGCGCGCGGTGGTGTCCGCCCTCGGCATCCCGCAGGACGAGGCGTGAGGCGAGGATGACGGCCGATGAGTGACGCTGCGGGCCTGCGGGCCTTCGTCGACGGGCTGGTCGCGGCCGGCATCGAGCAGGCAGTCGTATGCCCGGGCTCCCGGTCGACGCCGCTCGCGCTGGCACTCCGGACCACGCCGCAGATCACCGTGCGCGTGCTGCTCGACGAGCGGGCCGCCGGGTACTTCGCGTTGGGCATGGCCCGCACGAGCGGGCGGCCCGTCGTGCTGATGGCAACCTCCGGCACGGCCGTCGTGAACTTCGCGCCGGCGGTGGTCGAGGCCCAGCTGTCCCGCGTGCCGCTGGTGGTGCTCACCGCCGACCGGCCGCCGGAGCTCCAGGACCGCGGCGCGGCGCAGACCATCGACCAGCGCTTCCTGTATGGGCGCGCCGCGAAGTGGTACGCGGAGCTCCCGCTCATGGACGGCCAGCCCGCGACGATGGCCCATCTCCGGTCCATCGCGGGCCGCGCGGTGGCGATGGCCGCGGCCGGCCCCGCCGGGCCTGTGCACCTGAACATCCCCTTCCGCGAGCCGCTGCTGCCCGATTCGAGCCTGGTCCCCGGTGTTGCGCAGCCGCCCTTCGTGTCGGCCATCCAGGGGACGCCCGTCCTCGACGACGAGGTGCTCGGTGAGCTTGCCACCCTGCTCGCACGCACCGTCCGGGGCCTGATCATCGCCGGGCCCGACGACGACCCCGAGGTGCCCGAAGCGCTGGTCGGCCTTGCGCGCGCCACCGGCTACCCGATCCTGGCGGACCCGCTGTCCGGCCTGCGGGCCGGGCCGCACGACAAGCGGCGCGTGATCACCCGCGGCGACCAGATCGTCCGCCCGGGACTCTGGATCGACCGCCACTCCCCGGACCTCGTGCTCCGGACCGGGGCCATGCCGACCTCGAAGCCGATCCTCCAGCTGCTGGAGCGGGCGCGACCTGCCCAGATCGTGTTCGACGGCGACGGAGGGTGGCGCGAGCCCGCGCTGCTGCCGACGACCTTCATCCACGCGGACACGGCCGCCACCGCGCGCTCGCTCACCCACCGGCTGGGCGACAACGTGCGCACGCTGACCTGGACGCGCGAGTGGCAGGCCGCCGAGAAGACCGTCACGAGGGCGATGCGGGTGTGGGCGACGGACGTGACCGAGCCCTTCGAGGGCGCCGTCATCCCCGCCCTCGCGGAGGCGCTGCCCGACGGGTCCGTTCTGTGGGCGGGAAGCTCGATGCCGGTCCGCGACCTCGACGCGTGGTTCCCCGCCACCAGCAAGCGCATCACGATCCGCTCCAACCGGGGCGCCAACGGCATCGACGGTGTCGTGTCGAGCGCTTTGGGCGCGGCGGCCGTCAACGCGGGCCCGGTCGCGCTCGTGGTCGGTGACGTGTCCTTCCTCCACGACCTCAACGCGCTCCTCGCGGCCAAGCTCCACGGGCTGTCGGCGACGATCGTGCTGCTCAACAACGACGGTGGTGGCATCTTCTCGTTCCTGCCCCAGGCGCAGCCCGGCGAGCCCGTGGATGGGTCCGGGCTGCCCGAGCACTACGAGGAGCTCTTCGGGACGCCCCACGGCGTGGACGTCGCGCCGATCGTCGCCGCGCTGGGCGGGGAGCACCACCTGGTGACCGGCGCCGCCGACCTGGCCGCCGCGCTCGCCGACTCCCTCGCGCGGCCGGGTGTCCAGGTGCTGGAGGTCCGCACGGACCGCGAGCGCAACCTCCTGCTGCATCGCGGCCTGGCGAAGCAGGTGGGCTACGCGGTGGCCCGCACCCCTGGGCGGCGGGCCTTCTGATGCTCGCGGGCGCGATCGACTGGAACGTGGCGGAGCGGGGATCCGGCCCCGCCCTACTGGCCCTGCACGGCTTCACGGGCTCGACTGCCGCCTGGGACCTCCACGCGCCGGCGCTGGCCGAGCGACACCGGCTGCTCCTGGTGGACCTGCCGGGCCATGGCCGGACCCACCTGCCCGATCCCGACCTCGCAACGGTCGAGCGGTCCGCGGCCGACCTCGCAGAGCTCCTGCTCGACCTGGCGGCTGCACCGGCGGATGTCCTGGGCTACAGCCTCGGCGCCCGGATCGCGCTGCGCCTCGCCATCGACCACCCGGAGGTCGTGGCCCGTCTTGTCCTCGAGAGCCCGTCCGCCGGGATCGCCAACCCCGACGACCGGGCCGCCCGCCGTGCCGCCGACGCCGCGCTCGCGGACCGGATCGTGCAGGGCGGTATCACCGCGTTCGTGGACGAGTGGGAGCAGAACGCGGTCTTCGCCAGCCATGCCGCCCTCCCGCCCGAGCGGGTGCGCCGCATCCGCGCCATGCGCCTTGCCAACGACCCGGCCGGGCTTGCCGCATCGCTCCGGGCCGCCGGGCAGGGGGCCATGGTGCCGCTCCACGACCGCCTCGCCGACGTGGCGGCGCCCACGCTCGTGATCGCCGGGGCGCTGGACACGGTCAGCCGGCCCCGCGCGGAGCAGGTCGCCGCCGGGATCACCGGCGCTCGCCTCGAGATCATCGAGGACGCCGGTCACACGCCCCATGACGAACAGCCCGAGGCCTTCGCCCGCCTCGTCTCAGCGTTCCTGCAGGAGGACCCCGCCGCATGACATCGCCCGTGACGTGGACCACCGCCGTCGAGTACAAGGACATCCGGTACGAGCACTCGGGCACCGGCATCGCCAAGGTCACCATCAACAGGCCCGAGGTCCGCAACGCGTTCCGGCCGCAGACCGTGCGGGAGCTGATCGACGCCTTCGCCCGCATCCGCGACGACGCCTCCATCGGCTGTGTCCTGCTCACCGGCGAGGGTGACAAGGCCTTCTGCTCCGGCGGGGACCAGAAGTACAAGAGCAACGAGGGCGGCTACCTCGACACCGACGGCGTCGCCCGCCTCAACGTGCTCGACCTCCAGCGCCAGATCCGCTCCCTGCCGATCCCGGTCATCGCCCTCGTGAACGGCTACGCCATCGGCGGCGGCCACGTCCTCCACATCGTGTGCGACATGTCGATCGCGTCCGACAACGCGATCTTCGGCCAGGTGGGCCCGAGGGTCGGCTCGTTCGATGCCGGCTTCGGCGTGGGCCTGCTCGCCCGGCTGGTGGGGGACAAGAAGGCCAAGGAGATCTGGTTCCTGTGCCGCCAGTACAGCGCCGAGGAGGCGCTGGCGATGAACCTCGTCAACAAGGTCGTCCCGCTCGAGGATCTCGAGGCCGAGGGCGTCCAGTGGGCGGACGAGATCCTCGACATGAGCCCCACGGCGATCCGGTTCCTCAAGTCCGCGTTCCTCGTCGCCACCGACGGCCTGGCCGGGCTCCAGGAGTTCGCGGGCAACGCGACGGGCCTCTACTACACGACCGATGAGGCCCACGAGGGCTCGAGGGCGTTCCTCGCCAAGCGCAAGCCCGCCTACCGCAAGTACCCGCGGCGCCCCTGATGACGTCGGCTCCGTCGCCCGGGGGAGCGCCCGTTCCCCGCCCCTCGACCGTCTCGATCTGGGTCCACGCGGCCCGGCCGAACACGCTGCCCGCCGCAGCGGCTGGGGTGGTCGTCGGCATTGGCGCGGCGCTGGCGACTGGGGCGTCCCTGCGGCTCGACACGGCGCTCGCGTGCCTGGCGGTCGCCCTGCTGCTGCAGGTCCTCGCCAACTTCAGCAACGACCTGTCCGACTTCCGACGTGGCGCCGACACCGAGGCCCGCCAGGGTCCGCTCCGGGTCGCCGCAGCGGGGCTGGTGACCGAGCGCCAGATGGAGGTCGCGATGGCGATCGTCATCGGGCTGGCGGGCGTGGTCGGGCTGTACCTCGTGGCGGTCGGTGGGTGGGTGCTCCTGCTCCTTGGCGTGCTGGCCGTCGTGGCCGCGATCGCCTACACGGGCGGGCCGTTCCCGTACGGGTACAAGGCCCTGGGCGAGGTCTTCGTGTTCATCTTCTTCGGCCTGGTCGCCGTGGCCGGCACGGCGTACCTGCAGACCCTCACGCTCGAGCCGCTGTACCTTGCGGCCGCCGTGCCGCCGGGCGCGCTGATCACCGCGATCCTCGTGGTCAACAACCTGCGCGACATCCCCACCGACACCGAGGCCGGCAAGCGCACGCTCGCGGTGGTGATCGGCGAGCGGAACACCCAGCGGGAGTACGCCCTGCTGCTCGCGGCGGCGTACGCCGTCCCGGTGGTTCTGGGCGTGCTCTGGACGGTGACCGGCTCGCCAAACGGCGGCACGGCGATCATCCCAGCCGCCGTCGTCGCGCTGCCGCTGCTCACGCTGCCGCTCGCCCGTCCGCTCGTCGCCAAGGTGCACAGCTTCGGGGAGCGCCGGGAGCTCAACCTCGTCCTCAAGGGGACCGCCCGGCTCTCGCTGTGGCACGCGCTCCTGTTTGCTCTCGGGCTCGCGCTCGCGGGCGCCTTCGGTGGAGGTCTCTCCTGATGCCCATGATGGAGTTCATCCGCATCCGCGTCCCGTTCCGCGCGCCGTTCCAGTCTGCTGCAAGGACGTGGACGGCGCGCGATTCGTGGCTGGTGCGCGTCACGGGCGACGACGGGACCGTGGGCTGGGGCGAGGCGGTGCTGGAGGACCCCGCCGCCGCGCCGGCGCTTGACCGGGTCGTGGCACGGGTCCAGCAGAGCACGGACGTGCCCACCACCTCGTCCCTCGAGGCCGAGGGTGCGGCGGGGCGCGCCCTGCTCGCCGCCCTCGCGGGGGCCGCAACGAGGCAGGGCGCCGACGTCCGCCCGGGGGCCCGGGGTATCGGCGTCAACGCGGTGGTCGCCGCGCTGGACCGCGAGCGCGCCGCCGAGGAAGCTGCCGGTCGCGCGGCGGCGGGCTTCCGGACCATCAAGCTCAAGGCGGCCTCCGAGGAGCCCGTGGCCGATCTCGTCGCCCGGGTGGCCGCCGTCCGGGCAGCCGTCGGCGATGGGGTCGCCCTTCGCCTTGACGCCAACGGGACGTGGGACCTCGCAACCGCCGTCGAGGTCCTGGGAGCCCTCGACGACCTCGACCTGCAGTACGTGGAGCAGCCCCTCGCGACGCCGGACGTCGAGGGGCTGATCAGCCTGCGGCGCCGGGTGAGCGTGCCGGTCGCGGCCGACGAGGCGGTCGACTCGGTGGAGGCGGCACAGCAGCTGCTGGACCACGACGCGACGGACGTGCTGGTCGTGAAGCCGGCCCGCGTGGGCGGCACGATGGCGGTCGCGAGGATCGAATCGCTGGCGACGGCGCGGGGCGTGCCTGTCGTGGTGTCGTCGCTGTTCGAGACCGGCATCGGCCTCGCTGCAGCGCTCGCCTGTGCCTCCTGGGTCACCCAGTTCTCCGACCTCCCCGGGTGGCCTGCCGCGGAGCGCGACCACGGGCTTGCGACCGCGGACCTGCTCGAGGACGACCTGCTCGTGGAGCCGCTCCGCATCGCGGGGGGCCGCATGTGGGCACCGTCGGGTGCCGGCTCGACACCGCTCGGGGTCGTCGTGGACGAGGCGGCGGTGGAGCGATACCGGGTGCGGGACGCATGACGGCCCAGGGCGCGGGACCGGCCGCGACGCTTCCAGGGACGCCCTGGTTCGCGGAGCGGCTGGTCGCGGTGCACGCGGCCGTCGTCCCGGATGGACCGGCCCTGCTCCACGACGACGGGATCGTGACGTGGGCCGGGCTCGATGCCCGCGTGTCCACGGTGGCGGAGATGGTCGCCGGGGCGGGCGTTGGCCCAGGCGAGCGGGTGGCGCTCCTGGCCGATTCTGTCCTGGACATGCTGCCCGCGATCCTGGGCACGCTGCGAACGGGTGCGGTCGCCTGCCCAGTGCCTGCCGGTCTCACTGACCGGGAGCGGTCAGCGGCCGTCGATGCGGTCCGGCCTGTGCTCGCGCTGCGCGTGGTCGATCTCGCGGGCCGGCGGCCGGTCGGTCTCGTCCCGGTCGTCGATGCGCCGGACCCTGAGGCAGCCGCGGTGGTCATCCTCACGTCGGGCACGACCGGTCGGCCGAAGGGTGTCGTGCTGTCCCACCGCGCCCTGGCGGCCTCGGCCGATGCCTGGCGCGCCATGCTGCCGCCCGCCACCGGCTGGGTGCTGCCGCTGGGCGTCGCGCACGTGGCGGGCCTGGGGATCGCATGGAGAGCGATCGCAGCGCGGGTGCCCGTCACGGTGGTGGCACCGGGCGATCCGGCCGCACTGCTGGCCGCGCTGAACGAGACAGTGGGGCGTGCGCCTGCCCCGAGCCATGTGTCGCTGGTTCCGTCGCAACTTCGCCGGGTCCTCGATGTTTCGGGCGATGCCGCGCCGCCGTCGTCGCTGCTTGCGGTCCCGTTGGGCGGCGGCGCGATCCCGTCCTCGCTGGTCCGCCGCGCGCTGCGGGCCGGCTGGCCCGTGATGCCCACCTACGGGCTGTCCGAGATGGGCTCCGGGGTGACGGCACTGCCCGCCGACGAGGCCCGCACCGACCCTGAGGCAGCGGGCACGGTCGGTCGGCCGCTGCCCGGCCTGAACGTGACGATCGACGAGCCGGGGCCGGATGGCGTCGGGGAGATCGTCCTCAGCGGCCCGTCACGCTGCTCCGGGTATGTCGGGGAGCCGCCGACGGGTCGCGACGAGCCCCTCCACACCGGTGACCTAGGCCGCCTCGATGCCCAGGGCCGCCTGGTGATCGTGGACCGTCGCACGGACCGCATCGTCCGGGGCGGCGAGAACATCGCCCCGACCGAGGTGGAGCAGGTGCTGGAAGCCCACCCCGATGTCGCCGAGGCCTGCGTCGTCGGCCGACCGGACGAGGTGTGGGGGGCGGTTCCGGTTGCGGCAGTCGTGCTGCGAGAAGGCCATGCCGATCCGGGTGGCGAGGCTCTCGACGAGTTCGCACGTGCCTCGCTCGCGGGCTTCAAGGTCCCCGCGGAGATCGCCGTGCTCGACGCGCTTCCGCGCACGCCTGGCGGGAAGCTTCGGCGCGAGGTGGTTCGTGCGCTGGTCGCAGGCGAGCAGGCGGGCGAACTGGCCAGGCCGGGCGGCGAGGCCATCGGCTGGCGCGTGACCGGAGGCGGTCCGCTGCCCGTGCTGCTGCTCCACGGCACGCTCTCCACCGCCGCCCAACTCGACCGCCTCGCGGCCGGGATCGCGGAGACCTGCGGCGCCACCGTGCACGCCATCGACCGTCGAGGCTCTGGCACCAGCAGGATCACCCGCCCCCGGCCGATCGACGTCGGCGCCCACGTGGACGACCTGGTGGCCTACCTCGCAGCACGCGGGATCCAGCGAGCCGTCGTTGTGGGCGTCTCCTTCGGCGGGGTCATCGGGCTCGAGTTTGCTGCCCGCCATCCCTCCAGCATCACCGCGGTTGCAGCGTTCGAGCCACCCTACGGGGCCTTGGCCGAAGGCGAGTGGCGCGCCTGGTTCACGCACGTTGCCGAGTCGGCTGCCGCCGCCCATCGCACCGGTGGAGCGGCCGCCGCGGCCGAGACGTTCCTCCGGCTGGTGGCCGGTGACAGCGCCTGGGAGCGCCTGCCGGAGCGAGCGCGCGAGTTCCTGCGGCGGGAGGGCGACGGTGTCCTCGCGGATATCGCCCAACCGGGCATGGACCCTGATGGCCTGCGCCGGATCACCGCACCCGTCACGATGCTCACCGGGACCGGCAGCCAGCCGGTCTACGCCCCTCTCGCCGACGCGCTCGTCGCATGCATCCCGGGCGCCCGCCACGTGGCGCTTGACGGGGCGGTCCACACCACGCCGATCACCCATCCGGCCGCTGTCGTCGCCGCGATCCGTTCCCTCCTGGAGCTTCCCGCATGACCCTGTCGCCCGACCACACGCCGTCCGGGGCCTCGACCGGTGGCGGCAATGCCGCCGCCCAGCCCGAGGTCCAGGTCATGTTCGACCGGATCTCCGGCCGCTACGACCTCATGAACCTCCTGATCTCGGCGTTCCAGGAGCCTCGCTGGCGCCGCCTTCTCGTGACCAGGGCAGCCCTGCGGCCAGGCATGGCGGCGCTCGACGTCGCGTCGGGGACGGGCAAGGTGGCCGCCGACCTCTGGGTGCGCGTCCAGCCCGGTGGACACGTGCAGGGCGTCGACCTGTCGCCCGGGATGACCGCGGTGGCCGTTGAGCGGTACGAGTCGAGGCCCGGGCTCGAATACGTCGTGGGCGACGCGCTCGACCTGCCAACCCAGGACGACTCGTTCGATGCGGCCACCATCGCCTTCGGCATGCGCAACCTGCCCGACTACCGGCGCGGCTTCGAGGAGATGGCACGCTCCGTGCGCCCCGGAGGCAAGGTCCTGTGCCTCGAGATCGCCCGGCCGCGCAGCCGGCTCGCCCGCTTCATGCGGTGGTGGTTCGACCTGATCGTCCCGATCATCGGCAGGTTGGCCGGTCAGGGTGCCGCGTACGGCTACCTCGTGAAGAGCGTCCAGGCCTACCCGTCGCCCGAGCGGATCGCCGAGATCATGCGCGAGGCGGGCCTGGTGGACGTGCGCTGGCAGGGGCTGACCGGTGGGATCGTCACGCTCCACGAGGGCACGGTCCCCGTCCGGTAGCACCCGGCGGCACCGGGTCGCCGGAACGCCCGGAACCGCCGGAACGCCGGAACGCCGGAACGCTCCCGTCCTCGCGATGACCCTATGGGCATCACATGAGCGCCGGGCTTGATGCCCGTACGGTCATCATAGGGACGCGGCACAGGTGGACGCGGGGCTTGATGCCCATACGGTCATCACAGGGACGTGGGGCACATGGACGCAGTGCACATGGGCGCCTGGCTTGATGCCCATACGGTCATCAGGAAAGAAAGGCTTGCGCCGGGGCACGCCCGGCCGAAGCCCGGCCGAAGCCCGGCCGAAGCGCGGCCGAAGCGCGGCCGAGGCTCGTCCGCGGCGAACCAGCATGGATCGGCCGGCCACCCGCGGATTGAGGTGGCAGTACGATCCGTCCCGATGCCCAACCCGATTGCGCGAGCCGCCGAGACGGTCGCGCCTGCCCGCCTCGGGCGCTCCTTCCGGCTGCTCCTCGCCTCGTCGGTGCTCACCAACATCGGCGACGGGATCGCACTCGCCGCAGGCCCGCTCCTCGTGGCATCGCAGACCCGCGACCCGCTCCTTGTGTCGATGGCGGCCCTCGCCCAGAACCTCCCAGCCCTGCTGTTCGGGTTGCAGGCAGGGGCGGTCGCCGACCGGATGGACCGCCGCCGGCTGATCGCGGTCGTCAACGTGGCGCGCGCCCTCGTGCTTGCGGTCCTTGCGATGACGATCGTGTCGGATGCGGTGTCGATCGCCGTCGTCCTCGGCGCGCTCTTCGCCCTGGGCACCGCCGAGACGTTCGCCGACGTGGGCGCGGGATCGCTGCTGCCGCGGCTGGTCGCCCGCGAGGACCTCGGCGTCGCGAACGCCCGCCTGCAGGGCTCGATGCTTCTGACCAACCAGCTGATCGCTCCGCCGATCGGGGCGGCCCTGTTCGCCGCCGGGATGGCGCTACCGTTCATCGCGGATTCGGCGGGCTTCCTGCTGGGGGCCGTGCTGGTGGCGCGCCTGGTCTACCGGGAGGGTTCCGTTGCCACGCCGGACCCGACGGCCACGGAGAGGACCCACATCCGGGCCGACATCGCCGAGGGCCTCCGCTGGCTGGCCCACCATCCGCCGATGCGCACGCTCGCGCTGACCATCGTCGCGTTCAACGTCACCTTCGGGGCCGCCTGGGCTGTGCTCGTGCTCTACGCCCAGGAGCGGCTTGGCATGAGCGCCGTGGGGTTCGGGCTGCTGACGACGGCGATGGCGATCGGCGGGCTCATCGGGACGGCGTCATACGGACGCCTTGAGCGCCGCTTCTCGCTGGCCGACATCATGCGGGTCGGCCTCCTGGTGGAGACCGGCACGCACCTTGTGCTGGCGCTGACCACCGAGGCGGTCGTGGTGCTGGGGATGTTCGTCGTGTTCGGCGTGCACGCCTTCATCTGGGGTACAACGTCGACGGCGGTCCGCCAGCGCGCCGTCCCCGATGAGCTGCTCGGGCGGGTCACCGGGGTCTACCACGTGGGCGTCATGCTGGGGATGGTGGTCGGGGCGCCGATCGGTGGCTGGCTGGCCGGCAACTGGGGGATCACGGCCCCGTTCTGGTTCGGCTTCGTCGGGTCCGCGATCCTGGTGGTCGTGCTGTGGCGGCAGTTCGACAACATCGTCCACGCCGGCGATGACGTGCTCCACGCTCGCCCATCGGCCACGGCCGGATAGCATCTGGCCCGATGTCCAGCTCAGACCTCGAACGGCCCTCGCCGCTCATCCACGCCCGCGGCCTGACGAAGCGGTTCGGCCCGTTCACCGCGGTCGACGCCATCGACTTCGACGTGCAAGCCGGCGAGAGCTTCGGATTCCTGGGTCCCAACGGCGCCGGCAAGACCTCGACGATGCGGATGATCGCGAGCACGTCGCCGGTCACCGAGGGCACGTTGCGGATCCTCGGGCTCGACCCGGCCACCCACGGTGCAGCGATCCGGGGCCGCCTCGGCGTGGTGCCCCAGCAGGACACGCTCGACACGGAGCTATCGGTCCTGGACAACCTCGTGATCTACGGTCGCTACTTCGGGATGACGAGGTCCGAGGCGCGGGAGCGCGGGCGCACCCTGCTCGACTTCGCCCAGCTCACGGAGCGTGCCAACGACAAGGTGGACCCGCTGTCGGGCGGCATGAAGCGCCGGCTCACGATCGCGCGCGCGCTCATCAACGAGCCGTCGATCCTGCTCCTCGACGAGCCGACGACCGGTCTCGATCCCCAGGCACGGCACCTGCTCTGGGAGCGCCTGTACCGGCTCAAGCAGCAGGGCGTGACGCTGGTGCTCACGACCCACTACATGGACGAGGCGGAGCAGCTGTGCGACCGGCTCGTGGTGATGGACAAGGCGCGGATCGTGGCCGAGGGGTCGCCGAGGGCCCTCATCGACGAGTGGTCCACGCGCGAGGTCACCGAGATGCGCTTCGGGGTCGGGGTGCAGGAGATGCTGGGCCTGGAGCTCGACGGGCTCGGCGAGCGGGTGGAGCGGCTCCCGGACCGGGTGCTCGTCTACTCCGATGACGGCGAGGCGGTCGCGGTGGCTGCGCACGCCCGGGGCCTGGCGCCCGAGACGGTGCTCGTGCGCCGGTCGTCGCTGGAGGACGTGTTCCTGCGCCTGACCGGCCGCACCCTCGTGGAATGACGACGGCGATCGGGGTGCCGGACCGGGGCGATGGACCGGTCGCGCTGCCGCGCGTCTCCCCCTGGCGCAGTGCCCGAGCGGCCTACGAGCACGCCTGGCTCCTCTACCGCCGCACCTGGCGCGGCTCGATCTTCGGCAACTTCGCCCAGCCCGTGCTGTTCCTCGTGGCGATGGGCATCGGGCTCGGCTCGTACGTGGACGCGGGAGGCGGGGACGCCGCCCTCGGTGGGGTGCCCTACCTGCAGTGGCTGGCACCGGCCCTGCTCGTGTCCACCGTCATGCAGGGCTCGGTCTTCGAGGCGACGTTCCCGATCCTCGCGGGCTTCCACTGGATCCGCCGGTTCCACGCCATGTACGCGACCCCGCTCTCGCCGTACGCCATCGCCTTCGGCCAGCTCGCCTGGATCACCACCCGGGCGACGCTCGTCGGCGCCATCTTCGCGGTCGTCATCGTGCTCTTCGGGGCCGCGGCCACGCCCGGGATCGCGTTGACGGTGCTGGTGGGCACGCTGACGGCGCTGGCCTTCGCGGGGCCGATCGCGGCCTACATGTCCACCCAGCGCGACACGTCCACCTTCAACTCGATCTGGCGGTTCGGGATCACGCCACTGTTCCTCTTCAGCGGCACGTTCTTCCCGATCACCACGCTCCCGGAGCCGCTGCAGCTGGTCGCCTGGATCCTCCCGCTGTGGCACGGCGTGGACCTCGGCCGGGCGCTCGCCCTGGGGACCGCCGCCGAGCAGCCCCTGCTCATGCTGGCCCATCTCGTCATCCTGCTGGCCTTCGCGATCACCGGCCTGCTGCTCACCTTCCGCGCCTTCCGGCGCCGGCTGGAGGTGTGACATGAGCGGCCACGTCGCCCTCGCCCGGGTGCTGCCGGTCCGCTTCGGCGGCCGTCGGGCGCTGCTGCTGATCGAGCGCAACGTCCTCGTCTACCGCAGCGCCTGGCTGATGATCCTGTCGGGGTTCTTCGAGCCGCTGTTCTACCTGCTGGCGATCGGCCTCGGGATCGGGGGCATGGTGGGCGACATCACGCTGCCCGATGGGACGGTGATGCCCTACGCCATGTTCGTGGCGCCGGCGCTGCTGGCCTCGTCGTCGATGAACGGCGCGATCGCCGAATCCACGTTCAACGTGTTCTTCAAGCTCAACTACCAGAAGACGTACGACGCGGTCCTCGCGACGCCCCTGGCGCCCGGTGACGTGGCGCTGGGCGAGATCGGCTGGGCGGTGATCCGGGCCGGGATGTATGCCGCCGGCTTCATGGTGGTGATCCTGGTGATGGGCCTCGTCTGGTCGCCGTGGGCGGTGTTCGTGATCCCTGCCGCCGTGCTCCTCGCCTTCGCGTTCGCGGCCGTGGGCATGGCGGCGACCACCTTCATGCGCTCGTGGCAGGACTTCGACCTCGTCAACCTCGTGATCCTCCCGCTCTTCCTGTTCAGCGGGACGTTCTTCCCCATCACCGGGTACCCGGAGTGGCTCCAGGTGATCGTCCGCCTCACGCCGCTGTGGCAGGGGACCGACATGATCCGCCAGCTCACCACGGGATACGTGGACGTGGGGATCCTGTGGCACGTGCTCTACCTGTCGGTGATGGGCCTCGCGGGACTCACCGTCGTGGGCCGGCGCCTCGACCGGATGCTCCTGAAGTAGGCTGGCCCCATGACAACGGACCCTGGCGCCGTGCCGACCGGCGCAGCCGAGGACGCGTCAGCCCAAGGCGCAGCCGCCCCCGACCAGCAGCCCCCGCACCCGCACTGGCGCCGCCACGTCGCAACCTTCATCGGCGGCCAGACGATCACGCTGTTCGGCTCGATGCTGGTCCAGTACGCCATCTTCTGGTACCTCACCGTCGCCTACCAGTCGGGCGTGATCATGACCCTGGCTGCCGTCTTCGGCTTTCTCCCGCAGGCGATCGTCTCGATCTTCGCCGGCGTGTGGGCGGACCGGACCAATCGCAAGTGGCTGATCATGGGCGCGGACGCCGCGATCGCCCTGTCGACCGCGGTGCTGGCGCTCGTCCTGCTTGCCGGGTACGCCGAACCGTGGATCATCTTCGCCACGCTCGCGGTGCGGTCCATCGGGGCGGGCGTGCAGACGCCGGCCGTGTCCGCGCTCATCCCGCAGATCACGCCGGGTGACCAGCTGATGCGCGTCAACGGGCTGCTGGGCTCCAGCCAGTCCGCGCTCGCGCTGGTCGCGCCTGCAGCCGCCGGCGCGATCTACGCATGGGCTGCCGCCGGTTCCGACGGGTCATCGCTCGCGCTGCTGCCGGTGTTCGTCATCGACATCGTGACCGCGGTGACCGGCATCGCCCTGCTGGCGACGATCCCCGTGCGGGCGATCCGCACGGCGGCGGAGTCGCACACGGGATATCTCGACGACCTCGTGGAGGGGATCCGCTACGTGGGCTCTCACGCCTTCGTCCGCTGGCTGCTCGTCGTGTACGGGATCATCTTCCTGCTCGCCGCCGCACCGTCGAACCTGACCCCGTTGATGCTCGTCCGCTCCTTCCCGTCCGGGGAGCAGGGTAACGTCATCAACCTCGCGGTCCTCGAGATCGCGTTCAGTGTCGGGATGGTGATCGGTGGCCTGCTGGTGGCGACCGTGGCGGCCCGCTGGGACCGTATCCGGCTGATCGCCGGCTCGTCGCTCGTGTTCGGCGTCCTGTCGATCGGCCTCGGGCTCGCGCCGGGCCTGATCGCCTTCTTCGCCGTCATGGGCCTGATCGGCCTCGCCGTCCCGTTCTTCTCGACGCCGTCCATGACGCTCCTGCAGGAGACGGTCGAACCGGAGAAGCAGGGACGGGTCTTCGGCTTCGTCGGCATCGTGATGGCGGTGACGATGCCCGTCGGGATGCTCGTGTTCGGGCCGCTAGCCGATGTCGTGTCGGTCGAGGCGATCCTGGTCGGGTCAGGGATCACGACCTTCGTGGTGATCGGGCTGGCGCTGGGGCTGCCCGCAGGGCGGCGCGCTGTCGCGGCCGCGCACGCTGCATCGATGCCGGTGGCCGACGCCGCACCTGCCGCCGACGCTCGCTACGATGCGGCCGATGCCCACGACTGATCCCGCAGACGCCGCCCGCGAAGCCGAGGACCTCACTTCCCTGGCCGGTGTCATCACCGAGTGCTTCGCGTGCGAGCGCCTCGTCGCCTGGCGCGAGGAGCAGGCCCGCACGAAGGTCGCCCGGTTCCGCGAGGAGACGTACTGGGCCCGGGCCGTGCCCGGCTTCGGCGATGCGCACGCCCGGATCCTGCTCGTCGGCCTTGCCCCAGCCGCCCACGGTGCCAACCGCACGGGCCGCGTCTTCACCGGCGACGCCTCGGGCGACTTCCTGTGGAAGGTGCTCCACGGGGTCGGGCTCGCCAGTCAGCCGGTCGGCCGCCGGGCTGGGGACGGGCTCACGCTTGTCGGGACGCGCGTGGTGGCCGCGGTCCGCTGCGCCCCGCCCGCGAACAAGCCCACGCCCGCGGAGCAGGCGGCCTGCCGCCCCTATCTCGCCCGCGAGCTCGAGCTCCTCGCTGATCTCCGTGTCATCGTCCCGCTGGGGGCGATCGGCTGGGACGCGACGCTGCGTGCGCTCGCCGCCATCGGCCATCCGATCCCGTCGCCAAGGCCCGCGTTCGCCCACGGCGCAGAGGCGCAGGTCGGCCAGTACACCCTCCTGGGCACCTATCACCCGAGCCAGCAGAACACCTTCACCGGACGGCTCACCGCTCCCATGATGGAGGCTGTCATGACCCGTGCGGCCGCGGTTGCCGGACTGGTCTCCGGGCCCGGCCCCGGCACCCGATAGACTTCCACCACCCATGGCAGCCGAGCGCGACTACTACGAAGTGCTGGGCGTCGAGCGCGGCGCGTCCGACGCCGACATCAAGCGCGCCTTCCGGCGCCTCGCCCAGCAGTGGCACCCGGACGTCAACCAGGACCCCGAGGCGGACGATCCGCTTCAAGGAGGTCAACGAGGCCTACCAGGTCCTCTCCGACCCGCAGCGCCGCCAGAGCTACGACATGTTCGGCCGGGCGGGCGTCAACGGCGGTGCCGCCGGCGGCGATCCCTACGGTGCGGCCGGCTTCGGCGGCTTCTCGGACATCTTCGACGCCTTCTTCGGCGGGGGGATGGCGGGCAGCCAGCGGCGTGCCCGTCCCACGACGGGCTCCGACCTGCGCTACGACCTCCGGATCGGCTTCGCCGAAGCCGTGCTCGGCACCGAGAAGGAGATCGAGTTCCCGGTCCTCGGCCGATGCGACACCTGCGGCGGCTCGGGTGCGAAGTCCGGCACCACGCCGGTGCAGTGCACCCAGTGCAACGGGCGCGGCGAGGTCCGCTCGGTGCGCAACACCATGCTCGGCCAGATGGTCAACGTCACCCCGTGCCCGCGCTGCAAGGGCGAGGGCAGGATGATCGAGAGCCCCTGCGAGAGCTGCCGCGGCGAGGGTCGCACGGAGCGGCGTCGCAGCCTGCGGGTGACGATCCCGGCCGGCATCGACGAGGGCCACCAGATCCGGCTCACCAACGAGGGCGAGGTCGGCCCGCGAGGCGGGCCGCCGGGCAGCCTCTACGTCGCGGTCCACGTGGCCGACCATCCGACGCTCACCCGCGAGGGCACCGAGCTCTACTACGAGGCGGACATCTCCATCGTCCAGGCGGCGCTGGGCACGAAGCTCCAGGTGCCGACCGTGGATGGCGAGGACGCCGAGGTGGAGATCAAGGCCGGCACCCAGCCCGGCACCGAGATCAAGCTCAAGGGCAAGGGCGTGCCGCACCTGCGGCGCCAGTCGGTCCGCGGCGACCTCCACGTCATCGCCAACGTCGTGGTGCCGGCCAAGCTCTCCAAGCGCCAGCGCGAGCTGCTCGAGGCCTACGCGAAGGAGGGCGGCGAGCAGGTCTCGCAGGGCGGCGGCCTGCGCGAGAAGCTGGGGCTGTGAGCCCGGACCCCTGGCCGGCGCGACCCCAGGCGCCGCACGACCCCCTCGCCGGCATCGACCTCGCGGCTGCCGCCGCCGCCATGGACGCCTGGCTGGAGCTCGCGGTCGCCGCCGACCACGAGGCCGTCGAGGCCGTGTCCGAGATCCTCTCGCGCGCCGCGCCCGGCGGGACCAGCGTGGAGCCCGCCTTCGAGCTGGTGGAGGACGGGCTCGCCGCCCGCGTCGATCTCGCCCGCCCGGCGATGGTGCGCGCCAACCTGCCGGTCCTCGACGTCGCGACCGTGCGCGCTGCCGTCGCCCGGGCCGACCAGGACCTCGGTCACCTCCAGGCCTTCGGCCTGCGGCCCATCGGCGAGCTCGCCTGCCGCGTGATCCACGAGGCGGACTGGGCGAACGCCTGGAAGGTGCACTTCCCCGTGCTGCGGATCGGCCGGCGGATCGTCATCCGGCCGACCTGGCGCCGCCACCGCCGCCAGCCGGGTGACGTCGTTCTCGCCCTCGATCCGGGCATGGCGTTCGGCACCGGGCTCCACCCGACCACGCGCCTGTGCCTCGCCGCGCTCGAGTCGCTCGATGATCGCGGTGCGATCGCCACGGGCGCGCCCGACGGGGGCCCGGCCCGCGTCGCCGACATCGGCTCAGGCTCGGGGATCCTCGCCATCGCCGCGGCTCGCCTGGGTGCGGCGTCCGTCCTCGCGGTGGACGTGGACCCGATCGCCGTCGAGGCCTCCCGGGCCAACGCCCGGCGCAACCGGCTGGCCCGGGTCATCCGCGCCCGCGAGGGAAGCGCCCCACCGGCGAGGGCCCGTTCGACATCGTGCTTGCCAACCTGATCGCCTCGCTGCTGGTCACCCTTGCGGACGGCCTGGTGCAGGACCTGCGCCCGGGAGGCACGCTCCTCGCATCGGGCATCTTCAGCAACCGCGAGGCCGAGGTGGTCGCGGCGTTCGAGGCGCGCGGCCTGCGGGTCGCGAACCGCTGGGTCGAGGGTGACTGGGTGGCGCTCGAGGTGGTCCGGCCGGCCTGAGACTCCCGCTGCGGTACGATCGGCCGACCGCGCGCCCGCCATCCGTGTCGCACCGCGTTCCGAACCCTCCAGCGAGATGCCCGACCTGTCGTCCTTCTTTCCCGTCATCCTCGCCACGCACATCACGCTGGCGATCTCGTTGCTCGTGCCCTCGCTGCTGCTGCCGTTCACGCTGCGCAACCGGTCGGTGGCGCCGGGCGCTGAGCAGGAGCCGCCGGGCCGGATCCTGCGCCTGATGCTGTGGATGCAGGCGCACGGCAGCTTCGTCATCGGCATCGGCCTCGCGCTCACCGGCATCGCCATGCTGACCGTCCTGGGTCCGCGCATGCTCGAGCAGCCGTGGCTGATGGTGAGCCTCGTGACCTACGCGGTGGTCGCCGTCGTGGCGTTTGCCATCCAGCGGCCGAGCCTCCGGCGGCTGCTCCGCCGCGAGGAGATCCGCACGGACGAGGACCGGGCGCGCTGGCGGGAGCGGCGCCAAGCGGCAGCGCTACGTGGCCTACGGGATCACCACCGCGGTCGGCATGATCGCCTTCCTGATGTCGCAGAAGCCCGACCTGTGGTGAGCGCGCCGACGCCGTCGGCGCGCCGTGCGGCCCCGGAGCGCGGCGATCGTCAACCTCGGCTGCAAGGTCAACCAGTCCGAGATGGAGGGCGCGGCCCGCCTGCTTCGTGCGGCCGGCATTCCGCTCGTCGACCCGTCGGCAGCCGCCGACCTCGTGCTCGTGAACACCTGCACCGTCACCGCCACCGCCGACGAGAAGTCGCGCACCGCCGTCCGGCGGGCCCGCCGTGCGAACCCCGGGGCCGAGGTCGTCGTCACCGGATGCTCGGTGCAGGTGGCCCCGTCGATGTTCGCGGCCGTCGACTCCGCAGGCGCGGCTGGTCGGCAACGAGGAGAAGGGCGCGCTTCCTCACCGAGCTGGAGGCGCTGGTGCGCATCCCGCCGACCTCGCACGCCGCGGACGGGCGCCGCCGCAGCACCGCACGAGCCCGCTGGGCGGCGCCCTGCCCACGCTGTCGGGCGTCGAGGCGGTCGCCGGGACACCGTTCGACGGCGTCGTCGACGACCGCGCGTCGGTGGAGCGGACGCGTGCGTTCGTGAAGGTGCAGGACGGCTGCTCCTTCCACTGCACGTTCTGCATCATCCCGCGCGGCCCGTGGCGCCGAGCGTTCGCTCGCGCCCGACGTCGTCCTCGCCGACGTGCGCCGGGCGCTGGCCGCCGGCCACCGGGAGATCGTGCTGACCGGGATCAACATCGGCACGTACGACGGTGGCTGGTCGGAGCGGGGTGCCCGGGGCTCCCACGTGCGCAGTGCGCTCACGCTGGCGGGCCTGGTGCGTCGGCTGCTGGACGAGACCGACGTCGAGCGGATCCGGCTCTCGTCCATCGAGCCGCAGCACGTGGACGACGATCTGCTGGCGACCTGGGTGGACGGCGCGCCGCGGACCCTGCCGCACGTCCACCTGCCGCTGCAGAGCGGCGACGACGGCGTGCTGCGGCGCATGGGCCGCCGCTACCTGTCCGATGACTACGCCCGTGTCGTGGACCGGGTGCGATCGGCGATCCCGGGCGCGGCCGTCCACGCGGACGTGATCACGGGCTTCCCGACCGAGGACGACGCCGCCTTCGAACGCTCGCTCGCCTTCATCCGGCATCTCGACCCGGCCGGGCTGCACGTGTTCCGGTACTCCGCCCGGCCGGACACGCCCGCGACCCGGATGGTCGGCCAGGTCCCCGAGAAGGTGAAGAAGGCGCGGTCCGCCCGGTTGCTCGAGCTCGCCGCCGAGGCCAGGGTCGGGTTCGCGCGGCGGACGCTCGGGACGGAGACGCGGGTGCTGCTCGAGACGCGCCTCGAGGACGGCCGGTGGGTCGGCCACGCGGAGGACCACGTCGTCGTGGCGGTCAACCCCCGGCCCGGGGACCCCGCCGATCTCGAGAACGCGATCGCCACGGTGCGCCGCGAGGTCATGGACGAGGAGGTCGCCGAGCGCGTGGAGGGCGGCATCCTGTCGATGGACCCTGCCCCGCGCACGCTCCGGGCCGGTCTCCCGTACGCTTCCAGCCATGAGCGCTGACTGCCTGTTCTGCCGGATGGCCGGCGGCGAGATCCCGGTGCCCAAGGTGCACGAGGACGACCTCGTGTTCGCGATCCGGGACATCAACCCGCAAGCCCCTGTCCACGTCCTCGTGATCCCGGTCGCCCACGTGGCGTCGGCAGCGGCCCTGTCGGAGGACGACGCGCCCCTGCTGGGCCGCCTGTTCGCGGTCGCCGGCGACATCGCCCGCGCCGAGGGGCTCGACGGGGGCTGGCGGCTGGTCACCAATGTCGGGCCCGATGCAGGACAGTCCGTACAGCACCTGCACTACCACCTGCTGGGCGGGCGCAGCCTCGGGTGGCCGCCCGGATGACGATGGCATCGGGCTCCGGCGCGGGCTCCGCATCCGGCTCCGGCGACGCTCCGCGAGCGGCTCCGGCGACGGCTCTGCCAGGCGGAGCGGGCCTCCCGGCTGGTTCGTCGTGCTCGCCGTGGGCTCCCTGGTTGCGGGGATGATCCTCGTGCTGCTGCCGGTGCTCGGCATCGGCGTGCGGATCGGCTCGGCGCCGCCCAGCATCCCGCCGACGACCGCAGCCGCCGACCGCACCCACACCCAGGTCGTCCGGGCCCTCGAGGCCGCGAGCCTGCAGACGCAGGACCCGCGCACGCAGTACCGGCCCGGCGAGAGCGAGTCGCTTGCGGTCGCGCCACGCCGCCTCGTCCAGGCGATCCTGCCCGACGACCCCCAGAACGGGTATGTCGTGATCTACGAGCTGCCCTCGGCGACGGCGGCCGACGAGGCGGGCCGCGAGATGCTGGCGTTCGCGAGCAAGGGTCCGGGCTCGATGTCGTACCCGCGCGACAGCCAGTTCGTCATGCAGCGGGTCGGGCCGACGCTCGTGTTCTTCACCTGGTCCCCGGAGGTCTCCGGGACGGGCGGGGCCGCCGCGGTGGCGGCCGCACTCACGGCGGTGGGGGAGCCGGTCCGCCCGTAACGGCCGCCCCCGGGGTTCTGCCCCGAGACACCCGGCAGCGGGACTGCGAGTCCCGGATTGTCCGTCCTGCCAGCCCGGCGAGTCCCTAGACACCCCTGCCCGAGACTGCGAGTCCCGATTTCCGTCCTGCCAGGCCGCGAGCCCCTCGCACCCCCGTAGCGGGACTGCCGAGTCCCGATATGTCCGTCCTGCCAGGCCCGCGAGCCCGCCGGCACCCCGGATCGGGACTGCCAGTCCCGTGCCCGGCCCGGGCCCGAGCCCCTCGGCGTCGCCCGATCGAGCGTCGGCGGGACTCGAGCCCGCCGCCCGCATCGAGCGTCGGCGGCGCGGCATCGAGTCGAGCAGAGGCGGCGGGGTCAGTCGCCCTCGGATGCGCTGACAGCCTCGAAGTCCCAGTTGCCGCTGATCCACAACGGCGACGGCGACCCCTGGGGCTCCTCGTACCAGGTCCAGGTCCACAGATCGTGTCCCGTCTCGGCGCCCAGCATCGACCGGGCAACCGCCGTGAACCGGACGACGCGTCCACCTGCCTCGTCGGGGCCCGCGAGCGTGGTGATGTCCACCAGGCGGCCGTTCGGGATCACGCCGCTGCCGGCCGCCTTCATCGCCTCGAACTGCGTCGAGCCCGAGGGCAGCGGGACGGGCGACGCGCCCGGCCGGATGTCGATCGGCTGGCACAGTGCGCAGTCGTGCCAGCCGTCGAGCCCGAGCTCGTCCATGCGCGCGAGGACCGCCTCGAGCCGGTCGGCAGTCGCGAGCTGCTCCTCCCGCGACGGCGGCAGGGCCCGCAGCGCGACGACGATCAGGACGAGCCCGACGACCAGGCCAAGCAGCGACAGCGCAACGCGCCTGCCCGGTGTCATCCGCACCTCAGCCCTCCGTCACGGCTAGACTGCCCGATCATGCGCCAGACGTTTCGCGCCACGCTCGTCGGGACGGGCAAGGCGACCTGCGGTGTCCGAGTCCCCAGCGAGATCGTCGAGGCGCTCGGGGGTGAAAACGAATGCGTG
>CAVONT010000017.1:225000-436619 GCA_963697365.1 uncultured Chloroflexia bacterium | reverse complement strand
TGACCACTGACCGGTCTTCCCACGGGACTTCTGCGGCGTCTGCGACGGGAGGTGTCCACTGAAAACCCCTGGGCGGGGCAGGTCCAGGTGACCAGCGATTCGGCCCACAGGACGGCAATATCGCGCTCCTGGGGCCCCCGGACCCCCTGGACCCCCTCTGTTCGGCCCACTGGGTGGGAGGAATCGCATGGCACCCGCGCCTTGGCCGACCACGTGGGCACAGGACTATGAACACGTGCGAATGGCCTATCGCGCGTCCGGTGCCTGACCGCTAGGCTCGCCGGGACGCACGTGTCAGCACGCGCGATGGAGGTGGACGTGGGGGGACAGGGGACGGGACCCGGACCGGAAACCGGCGGCACCCTGGGTGTGCGCGCCGAGCGCCTCGTCGAGGATCGGATCCGCGCCGCCCTCGCGCTTGCCCCTCCGCCGGCACGCCCGCCGCCCCGAACCGCGGGCACCACTCTCCACGCTCGCGAGCGTCCGCTACATCGCGAAGCCAGACCGCACGGAGCCCGGCCACGACGGCGAAGCCGACCTGGTCCTTGGCCTCCACCCTCATCCTCGTCATCGAGACCAAGTCCGGCACGCCAGCCCGCAGCGGCGACACCTGGTTCTCTTGCACGAGGAAGCTGGACAGTATCCGCCAGGCCGAGCAGAACAAGCACGATCTCGTGCGCACCCACATCCTCGCCATCGACCAGCGCGACCTGGCGGCTGGCCATGCTGTTCCCGGACGACCGCTGACGTCGCGAGCCTCCCCAATATGCTCCTGGGCCCGGGACGTCACGATCGTCCTCGAGGGCCGCTGCCCTCGAGACCCCCAGACAACACGCAACGCCATCGAGTAGGCGTGGGACGGGTGGACCGGCGACGGCACGCGCGGCCGCCACCCGCAGACCGAGACCATCAACGACTTCCTCGCCCCCACGGCCACCCTCACCGGCTCCGTCAAGCGCGACGTCGACGCGGCACCGCGTCCCTCCTCCAGGCCTCGGTACCCTCCAGAAGCTCGTTCAACCAGCATCGGACCACGCGCCTGCCTCGAGATCGTCGGGCCAGCCGGCGACCCGGGAGAGCCTGGGTGGCGGTGGAGAAGGCAAGGAGACTCGCCCGGGAAGGCTGGCGGACGGCTGTTCGTCTGCTTCAACCAGCCGCTGGCGACGGCCGTCAAGCGTGAGCTGGCCGAGCTCGACCCGGACGCCGACGAGGCAAGGCGCCCAACGTGACCACCTTCCACGGCCTGTGCGAGACCCTGGGCACGAAGGCCGACACCCTGCCGACGAGCCGAAGGACGACGCCGACGTCCCCGCATCGGCTTCGACACCACCCGCCGGCAGCCCTGGACCAGCCATCGACGCCCTCCCAGCGACGTGCTACCACGCCCTCGTCATCGATGGAGGGCGAGGACTTCGAGCCCGCCCGGCCACCTCGCTCGAACTCCGTCCGCGATCCCGCACACGATGCCGCGGATCTTCCACGACCCCGGGCCAGGCCCTCTACCGCGACGACCGCGTGGCCGACCTCTGGCCTGGACAAGGTGGAGCTCTTCGAGGACTATCGCTGCCCGGCCCCGCGCTCGCCAACCGCTTGACGGCCGCGTGCCGTACGCGGTCATGGAGGAGGGGAGCGAGCCCGTCATCGTCGAGGGAGAGCCGGGGCCCCCACAGTCACGCTGTCCGACGCCAGGTCCACCGCCGATCGTCGAGCAGGGTGTCCGGCCCGACATCGCCGTGCTCTCGGGCCGTGTCCGCGCGAGACAGGTGTGGCGCAGGCGCCGGGTCGGGCAACGTGGAGCGGTGGAACGGCGCCCCACGACGGCGAGTCCCTCCGTCTCCCCGCCGACGAGGTGCCGGACATCCACAGACGGGCATCTGCTTCCAATTCGAGACCATCAGGCGCTTCCAGGGCCTGGAGAAACCGGTCATCATCCTGTGCGAGGAGCCCACGAGGCGCCGCGGATGGAACTGCCCTGCCGTACGCGGGGCTGACGCGGCCGACGGCCATCTCGTCGTGGTCTCGCGACACCCAACCTGTCACAACGCTTGCGCATGATCGGGAGGCACATGCCCTGCCCCGCCGCCCGCGCCGGTGGCCCGCCCGGCCCCGCCGCCCGTCGTCACCGAGGTCAAGTCCGGCCCCGGCTACCTCGTGCGCGCGATCTCGTTGATCCTCGTCGGCTGGTGGCTGACCGGGATCGTGGAGCGGCTGCCGCCTGGGGTTCGCCATGATCACGATCATCGGCCTGCCCCTGGGAATTCGGCTGATCAACCGCATCCGACGGTGCGCTCCGGCCGAGGACCTCGTACGCGTACGTCTACGCGGACGGCCGCACGGGGCGCGGTCTGGCGTGCAGAGCCGCCTGCACAGACGCCGTGGCCCATCCGAGAGCCTGTGGTTCATCGTCGTCGGGGTGGTGGGCGTCGGCGGCGACGACGAGAGCGTCGCGGGGGCGTGGTCGCGCCGACCATCACGATGCCCATCGGCCTGTGGCTCTACACCGCGTGCCCTTCGTGGCATCGCTGTACCGGTACTAGACGTCGATGACCATGCCGGTGGCCTACCAGGCGCCTCCGGGGCACCGTGCCGAAGGACGGCGTGCGGAGCCTGCTGGCGATCGCCTTCGGCTGGACCGTCGTCACGGCGCTCGTCGTCATCGGCTCGGCATCGTGCATGCGCCCGCCCCGCCGAGGGCTGAACCGGCCTGGGCGGCTTGGGCTTGGGCGGCTGGGGAGCTTCTCCCCCTGGGAGGAGCCGCGCGCCGGCATTTGCACCCTCGTACGGCCCGGCCTTCCGGATCCGTCTCCGCAACGGCGAGCCCGCCCACCTCGTGGACGCGCCGCAGTACACCGTGAGCTCGGCCATGGCCGTCCTGGAGATCGAGGTCCTCAAGGACGAGTCGAATGTGGGGGGCATGAACGACGACTACGCGATGGTGGGCGACCACCCTGGCACGTACGGTCCGGCTTGCCCTCAACCCCTCGTGGAGTGCTGGTCTAGGCCGCCATCGCCCAGTCCGACGCCTTCGGCAAGGTGGTGTACCTGCCGACGGGGCGCGTGCGACACCGGAGACCACCGCCTCCGTGGCCCCAGCGCATCGGCGAGCCGGACCTGTTCGAGATCACCTCGATCGATGGGCGCCACCCGGGGCTGCCGCGGGGCGGCGAGTTCACCGTGGACCGCCCCGTGCGCATCGACATCGACCAGCGCACGCCTGCCACCGTGCCCAACTGCCACAACCTCGACGCGGGCTGGGTGTGGGGAGCGGAGCCGCGGAGGGCCCCCCAATACCTCGTAGACCTCCACTCCTCGTGCCGGGGCACCAATGCCTCACCTGCACGTCCGGAAGGGACCCGTCCAGCGGAGCGGCTGAAGGTCGTGTTCGTCGTCGACCCGACGCCCTCGGCCGCCGCCGTGATCACCACCACCGGCTCGACGGCCGGGGCCGACACCATCCCGGACCACGGCGACACCACCGGTCCCGGCAGGTCATGCTGGAAGGCAGCGCACCGGGATCCGAGCACGGTCGTCGCGCCGCCGCCGTACTGCACCAGCCCCACCGTGAACGCGACCGGGCCGAACACGTGGGCTGTCCAGGTCCAGCTGCTCGACGGCACGAACGCAGTGCAGGTCCACGCGGCAGGCGACAACCGACAACGACACGGTGATCATCGAAGTACGTCCCGTGACCACCCGGACCATCCCCGACGCCTTCCCGCTCACCGAGGCGCAGCGCGCCATCGTCGAGGCGCCCGACGAGCCGACCATCGTCATCGCGGGCGCCGGCACCGGCAAGACGCGGCGGCCATCGTGGAGCGCGTCCGCTGGCTCCTGGCCACCATGGGCGACACCGTCACGAACGCCGGGTACAGTCCCACCGCCGAGCCTGCGCCACGGCACGGCAACCCCTTCGCGGCCCCCTCGGCGCCCGAGCAGCCCCTCCTTGTCCTCACCTACAACGTCAAGGCCGCTGCCGAGCTGGGCCAGCGCCTCGCGCTGTCTGTGGTCCGGCCACCCGCGCCCGCATGAGCGTGAGCAACTTCCACAGCTTCTGCCAGCGCATCCTCACCGAGAACGCCGCCGACGCAGGGCTTCCGGCCAGGCCCGACGTCCCGCATCGGCCAGCTCCTCCTCCGCGGGAGATCACACCCACCCTCGACCTGTGCTACCACGCGGACTGGGCACTGGGTGGTGTCGCGGGCTACATCAACCGTGCCAAGGAACGAGCTTGGTCAGCCGGACGACTTCGACGCCTTCGTGGCCACCGAACGCGACACTTACGAGGCCGAATACGGCAGCTTCGAGACAGCCACCGCATGGAGCACACCGCGACCCAGCCCGTCCGCGGGTCCGCCGGGAGACGCCAAGGTCCGCTCCAGGGAGCGCGCCGAGGCCGCGGGGTTCGAGGTCAAGCCCTACAGGCACGACGAGCACGAGCGCACCGCGGAGCGCGAGGCCCGCCGCAACATCATCGGCACGGGCGCCCTCGCGGGCCGTACCGCCTCCCCGCAGACCAACTGCACCGCAATCACGGCCGCCACCTACGTGCAGCGGCGCGCCCTGGAGGTCATGCGCCTCGCCGAGATCGCCCGCGTCTACCGTGCCTACGAGGACGCCATCGCCACGCGCTAAACTTTCTCCGATTTCGGCGAGCAGATCGCCCTGGTCGCCCGCCTCTTGAGACGCGGCCGGAACCTCCTCCGCCGATGGCAGCGCCAGTTCCGCTACATCCTGGTCGACGAGTTCCAGGACGCCAACGTCGCCCAGATCGAGCTCATCGCTCGCGCACGTGGGACTGACCCGACAACGTCTGCACGGTGGTGGGTGACGACGACCAGTCCATCGCGCTTCCGGCGCCAGCTTCGCCGCCTTCGCCGAATTCGACACCTGTTCACCAGCTCGGCCACCCGCGCAGCGCCCGACGTCGCGCCTGCCGGCCCCGCGACCTCGCCATCGAGCAGGCGCTTCCGCAGCACCAGCTTTGTGCTCGACGCCGCCGGCGCCAACGCTACCATCGGCTGCAACGAGACCCTGCTTCGCGCCCGACAAGGTCCTGCTGCACCGGTCGCCCGGCCAGCCGATCCAGCTCCTGGTGTGTGCCGGGCCCGAGGACGAGGCCGTGGCGATCGTCTTGATGAGGATTCCGCGCGCTTGTCGGATCCGGCTGGCCAGCGGCCGGATCCCCGGCGCGACCTCACCGCCGGCGACGATTCCCGTGGCGAGCGTTCCCGCCTTGAGCGTGCCGTCGGGAGCAGTCACCCATTTGGTGCCCATGTCGCGGCAGTTCAACCATGCGGAACGAGTTCGTGGATACCGACGAGGGTGGCGTTTTGCCACTGCCTGGAGGACGCTCCGCTCGAGCCAGTGGATCTCCCGCCACCGCGTTCACCACACCCACCGCGTTCACCCCGCCCGGCACGCCGCTGGCGAATGTGGCGCGGCCGCCTCGACTGCTTCTGTCGCCACTAGTTCCGCTTGCCTGGAACCATCCCGACAGTGCCGTCGTGGGTGATGCTGCCGCGGAAGCCGCCCCACCCGCCGAAGCCATAGCCCTGGGCGACGCCGCCGCCCGCGTCGACGCTTCCCCCGGCGATGACACCGCCCCCGCCGCCCCGGCCGGCCGGCGCCGGAAATGTCGCCGTCCTGTACCGCAGGACAAGCACCGCGACGCCATCGTGGACCGGCTCGAGGCGGAGGACATCCCGTTCACCATCGTCGGCGGGCTGTCGCTGTTCGAGACGCCCGAGATCCGGGACCTCGAGCCACCGCCATCGCGGACCCCACCGACGATGCCGCCTCGGTGCGGATCATCAGGCCGCCGCTGTGCTTGGACGCGCTGGAGTATCCTGCGCGTGCGGCGACGCCAAGTTCGACCGCAGCCACCTGCTCACCGCCGTCATCGCCTGGTGGACGGCGAGGCCAACCGGCCCCTGGTCCAGGAGTGACAGACCGGTGCGTCCCGTGCTCACCCGGCCCCTCCGCGCGAAGCTCCGCAACCTCCTCGCCGCCATCGAGGAGCTCAACCCGTGGACCCGGCGCGACGGCCCGCACACCATCCTGGAGCGGTTCCTGGAGCTCAACGACCGTCCTGGACCTCCTGGCCACCGGCACCCCTGGAGGTGAAGCGCTCCGTCGTCGCCATCGCGAGCTTCCTGCGCTTCACCGCGGACTGCAGATGCCCAACCCCGGGGTGCACCCTGGCCCAGTTCATCCAGTACTCCAGGGCTTCAAGGTGGCCTGCTGCGAGCTGCCACCAGCGTGGAGCTTCTCGGAGGATGTCGAGGGCGTGCGCCTCATGACCCTCTACCAGGCGAAGGGCCTGGAGTTCCCCGTGGTGGTGGTGCCGGACCTGGTCGAAGGCGAGTGGCCCGTGAAGGAGCAGGGAGCGGCTCAGTCCCGGCGCGAGCTCCTGCGCGGGACCCCGGCGGCAACCTCCACCTCGACGAGGAGCGGGCCGCGGCCATGGCCGAGGGGCGAGGAGCGCCTGCTCCTGTGCACGCAATCGGGGCGCGGGGGCGCCAGGGCCCCAGAGCATGTTCGTGGCCGAGCTGCTCGATGGCCGGGGGGCGGAGCTGACCGTCATCGACCGGACGCTGGACGATGTCGAGGCCGAAGCCGACGACGCCGATGTGGCCGACGCCGCTGCGCTGGCCGACCGGGTGCCGAAGCCGGAGCCGACGGGGCCGACGCGCTTGCCGGCGCCACCGCCGCCCTGGCCGCCGCCCGCCGGGTCCTCCCGCTGCCCTCGTCGCGTGAGCGCCGCCTCGCGCTGCGCCTGCGCGCATCCGATCATCGGCCTGATGGAGGCCACCGCCGCCGACAGGCGGACGCCGCCGCCCGGGCCCGGTTCGAGCAGCAGGCACATCTGGCTGGTCGCGGCCATGTCGCGGATGCGGCGCGGGAGGCTGGCCTTGACCCTGACCTTCCGGCACCGTCGCGCTGGACAGTGGGGCCGGCGCGAACCTCCTGGCGTGCGGCGCCCGGCCACTTCTCGAGCATGGACAGGCTGCTGTACGAGAAGTGGCCGGGCACGGGCGCCACGGCCAGGAGGTTCGCGCCGGCCCCGCTGTCGAGCGCGACGGTCCGGAAGGTGAGCGGGTCCAGGCCGGCCTCCCGCGCCGCATCGGCCGACATGGCCGCGGACCGGCCGATGTCCACCAGCTGCTGCTCGAACCGGGCCCGGGCGGCGTCCGCCTCGGGATCGTCGGCGGCGGTGGCCTCCAGCAGGCCGATGACCTCGGATGCGCGCAGGCGCAGCGCGAGGCGCCGCTCACGCGACGAGGGCAGCGGGAGGACCCGGCGGGCGGCGGCCAGGGCGGCGGTGGCACCGGCAAGCGCGTCGGCCCCGTCGGCTCCGGCTGTCGGCGCCCGGTCCGGCCCCAGCGCCGGCGTCGGCCACGTCGGCGTCGGCTCGGCTTCTCGGCCTCGACATCGTCCAGCGTCCGGTCGATCACGGTCAGCTCCGGCCCCCGGCCATCGAGCAGCTCCGCCACGAACATGCTCTGGGCCTTCGCGCCCGCGCCCCCGTGCGTGCACAGGAGCAGGCGCTCCTGCGCCCGGGTGATGGCCACGTACAGGAGCCGCCGCTCCTCGTCGAGGTGGAGGTTGCCGCCGGGGACCTGCTCGCGCAGGAGCTCGCGCGGGAACCAGCCGCTCCCCTGCTCCTTCACGGGCCACTCGCCTTCGACCAGGTCCGGCACCACCACCACGGGGAACTCCAGGCCCTTCGCCTGGTAGAGGGTCATGAGGCGCACGCCCTCGACATCCTCCGAGAGCTCCACGCTGGTGGGCAGCTCGCCGCCGGCGGCCTTGAACGCCTCGAGGTACTCGATGAACTGGGCCAGGGTGCGCCCGGGGTTGGCGGTCTGCCAGTCCGCGGTGAAGCGCAGGAAGCTCGCGATGGCGACGACGGAGCGCTTGGCCTCCAGGGTGCCGGTGGCCAGGAGGTCCAGGACGGTGCCGTTGAGCTCCAGGAACCGCTCCAGGATGGTGTGCGGGCCGTCGCGCCAGGTCCGCGGGTTGAGCTCCTCGATGGCGGCGAGGAGGTTGCGGAGCTTCGCGCGGAGGGCGGGGTCGACGGCGGCGCGCCGCTCGGTCGCGTCTCCATCGACCGGGGGCAGGTTGGCCTCGCCGCTGTCCACCAGGCGATGGACGGCGGTGAGCAGGTGGCTGCGGTCGAACTTGGCATCGCGGCTGACGCGGAGGATCTCCAGCGCGTCGAGGCGCCACGGGCCGCCGGTCATCATGCGCACGAGGGCGGCGTCATCGGTGGGGTCCGCGATGGCGCGCAGGGCCTGCTCCAGGTCCCGGATCTCCGCCGTCTCGAAGAGGCTCAGCCCGCCGACGATGGTGAACGGGATGTCCTCCGCCTTGAGGCGATCGACGATGGCGTCGCGGTGCTTGTGCTTGCGGTACAGGACGGCGACGTCGTTCCAGGCGCGGCCGGCCGGGGCACCGGGGGCGGTGTCATCGCCGGGGGAAGCGTCGACGCGGGCGGCGGCGTCGCCGGGGGCTATGGCTTCGGCGGGTGGGGCGGCTTCGGCGGCAGCATCACCCACGACGGCACTGTCGGGATGGTTCCAGGCAAGCGGAACTACCGTGGCGACAGAAGCAGTCGAGGCGGCCGCGCCAGCGTCGCCGGCGGCGTCGGGCGGGGTGAACGCGGTGGGTGTGGTGAACGCGGTGGCGGGAGATCCACTGGCTCGAGCGGAGTCTCCTGCCGCGGCGGTGCGGACAGCCTCGTCGCTATCCACGAACTCGTTCCGCATGGTTGGAACTACCGCGACATGGGCACCAAATGGGTGACTGCTCCCGACGGGCACGCTCAAGGCGGGAACGCTCGCCACGGGAATGGTCGCCACGGGAATGGTCGCGCCGGGGATCCGGCCGCTGGCCGGCCCGGATCCGACAAGCGCGCGGATGGCGTCGACGATCGCCACGGCCTCGTCCTCGGGCCCGGCACACACCAGGAGCTGGATCGGCTGGCCGGGCGACCGGTCCGTGCGCAGGACCTTGTCGGGCGCGAAGCGGGTCTCGTTGCAGCCGATGAGTCGGTTGGCGGCGTCGAGCACGAAGCTGGTGCTGCGGAAGTTCTGCTCGATGGCGAGGTGGCGCGGGGGGCCGGCCGGCGCGACGTCGGGCGCGTGCGCGGGTGGCCGACTGAAACGGGTGTCGAATTCGGCGAAGGCGGCGAAGCTGGCGCCCCGGAAGCGGTAGATGGACTGGTCGTCGTCACCCACCACCATGACGTTGTCGGGTCGGTCCGGCGTGCGGCCGAGGAGCTCGATGAGCTCGATCTGGGCGACGTTGGCGTCCTGGAACTCGTCGACCAGGATGTAGCGGAACTGGCGCTGCCATCGGCGGAGGACGTTCGGCCGCGTCTTGAAGAGGCGGGCGACCAGGGCGATCTGCTCGCCGAAATCGAGGAGGCCGCGCGTGGCGATGGCGTCCTCGTAGGCACGGTAGACGCGGGCGATCTCGGCGAGGCGCATGACCTCCAGGGCGGCGCCGTCCTGCACGTAGGTGGCGGCGAGGGCGTCGATGCGGTCCAGTTGGTCTGCGGGGAGGCGGTTGCGGCCCACGAGGGCGCCCGTGCCGATGATGTTGCGGCGGGCCTCGCGCTCCGCGGTGCGCTCGTGCTCGTCGTGCCTGTAGGGCTTGACCTCGAACCCCGCGGCCTCGGCGCGCTCCCTGGAGCGGACCTTGGCGTACTCCCCGCGGACCCAGCGGACGGGCTGCAGGTGGCCGGTGTGCTCCAGGCGCTCGGTGGCTGTCTCGAAGCTGCCGTATTCGGCCTCGTAGGTGTCGCGTTCGGTGGCCACGAAGGCGTCGAAGTCGTCCGGGCTGACCAACTCGTCCTTGGCACGGTTGATGAAGCCCACGAGACCGCCCAGTGCCCAGTCCGCGTGGTAGCGCAGGTCGAGGGTGGGTGTGATCTCGCGCAGGAGGAGGAGCTGGCCGATGCCGTCGAGGACGTCGGGCCTGGCCGGAAGCCCTGCGTCGGCGGCGTTCTCGGTGAGGATGCGCTGGCAGAAGCTGTGGAAGTTGCTCACGCTCATGCGGGCGCGGGTGGCCGGACCCACGACTGCGTCGAGGCGCTGGCCCAGCTCGGCAGCGGCCTTGACGTTGTAGGTGAGGACAAGGAGCTGCTCGGGCGCGAGGGGGCCGTCGAAGGGGTTGCCGTGCCGTGGCGCAGGCTCGGCGGGGATGGGGCTGCCGGCGCTGGTCGTGTCGCCCTTGGTGGCCAGGAGCCAGCGGACGCGCTCCACGATGACCCGCGTCTTGCCGGTGCCGGCGCCCGCGATGACGACGGTGGGACCGTCGGGCGCCTCGACGATGGCGCGCTGCGCCTCGGTGAGCGGGAAGGCGTCGGGGATGGTCCGGGTGGTCACGGGACGTACTCGATGATCACCGTGTCGTTGTTGGTGATGTCGCCTGCCGCGTGGACCTGCACTGCGTTCGTGCCGTCGAGCAGCTGGACCTGGACGGCCCACGTGTTCGGCCCGGTCGCGTTCACGGTGGGGCTGGTGCATGCGGCGGCGGCACAGACAACGGTGCTCGGATCCGGTGCGCTGCCTTCCAGCATGACCTGCCGGGACCCGGTGGTGTAGCCGTGGTCCGGGATGGTGTGCCGGCCCCGGCCATCGACGGTGGTGATGATCACGGCGTCCGGGTCGGCCGAGGGCGTCGGGTCGACGACGAACACGACCTTGAGCCGCTCCCACTGGACGGGACCCTTGCCGGACGTGCAGGTGATCGCATTGGTGCCCGGCACGAGGTCGATCTCGAGGTATTGGGGGGCCCTCCGCGGCTCCGTTTCCCACACCCAGCCCGCGTCGAGGTTGTGGCAGTTGACGGTGGCAGGCGTGCGCTGGTCGATGTCGATGCGCACGGTGGGCTGGTGCACGGTGAACTCGCCGCCCGCGGCACTGCCCGGGTGGCGCCCATCGATCGAGGTGATCTCGAACAGGTCCGGCTCGCCCGATGCGCTCGGGGCCGCGGAGGCGGTGGTCTCCGGTGTCGCACGCGCCCCGTCCGGCAGGTACACCACCTCGAAGGCGTCGGACTGGGCGATGGGGCCCGCGGACCAGCACTCGACGTAGTTGGAGCCCTTCACGAGGGCAAGCCGGACCGTCCACGTGCCAGGGTGGTCGCCCACCATCGCGTAGTCGTCGTTCATGCCCCCCCAGCATTCGACCGACTCGTCCTTGAGGACCTCGATCTCCAGGACGGCCATGGCCGAGCTCACGGTGTACTGGGGCGCGTCCACGAGGTGGGCGGGCTCGCCGTTGACGGAGATGATGCGGAAGGCCGGGTCCTCGAGGTCGATGCCGGCGCGCGGCTCCTCCCAGTCCTCCCAGCCGCCAAAGCCCAAGCCGCCCCAGCCGGTCCAGCCCTCGGGCGGGGCGGGCGGACGCACGATGCCGATACCGATGACGACGAGCGCGGTTACGACGGTCCAGCCGAAGGCGATCGCCAGCAGGCTCCGCACGCCGTCCTTCGGCACGGTGCCCGGAGGCGCCTGGTCGGCCGGCATGGTCATCGACGTCTAGTACCGGTACAGCGATGCCACGAAGGGCACGCGGTTGTAGAGCCACAGGCCGATGGGCATCGTGATGATCAGCACGACCAGCGCCCACGCGACGCTCATCATCGCCGCCGACGCCCACCACCCGACGACGATGAACCACAGGCCTCGGATGGGCCACGGCGTCTGCTGCAGCCGGCTCTGTCCCGTCCAGACCGCGCCCGTGCCGTCCGCGTAGACGTACGCGTACGAGGTCCTCGGCCGGAGCGTGAGCACCGTCGGGATGCGGTTGATGAGCCAGATTCCCAGGGGCAGGCCGATGATCGTGATCATGGCGAACCAGGCGACAGCGCTCACGATCCCGGTCAGCCACCAGCCGACGAGGATGAACCAGATCGCGCGCACGAGGTAGCCGGGGCCGGACTTGACCTCGGTGACGACGGGCGGCGGGGCCGGGCGGGCCACCGGCGCGGGCGGCGGGGCGGGGGTTTGGGTCATGTGCTCCCGATCATGCGCAAGCGTTGTGACAGGTTGGGTGTCGCAACCACGACGAGGTGGGCGGTCGCACGCGTGAGTCCTGTGTACAGCAGGGCGTCCAGCCGCGGCGCCTCGTCGGGCACCTCGCACAGGATGATGACCGGTTTCTCCAGGCCCTTGAAGCGCCTGATGGTCTCGAACTGGACGATGCCGTCATCGGCCGGGAGGTCGGGCACCTCGTCGGCGGGGAGACGGAGGGACTCGCCGTCGTCGTCGATGGCGCCGTTCCACAGCTCCACGTTGCCGAACCGGCGCCTGCGCCACACCTCGCTCTTCGGCGCGGACACGCCCGAGAGCACGGCGATGTCCCAGGGCCGGACACCCTGCTCGACGATCAGGCGGTGGAGCTGCGGCGCACGGCGTCGACGGTCGGACGGCCCGGCTCTGCCTCGACGATGACGGGCTCGCTCCCCTCCTCCATGACCGCGTACGGCACGAGGCCGTCGGGACCGCGGTAGAAGCGGTTGGCGAGCGCGGTCACCGGAGCCGGGCAGCGGTAGTCCTCGAAGAGCTCCACCTTGTCCAGGCCGAGGTCGGCCACGCGGTCGTCGCGGTAGAGGGCCTGGCCGGGGTCGTGGAAGATCCACAGGATGCCGTCTGCGGGATCGCGGAGGATGAATTCGAGCGAGGTGAGCCAGGCGGGCTCGAAGTCCTGGCCCTCATCGATGACGAGGGCGTGGTAGCGCTCGTCGGGGAGGGCGTCGATGGCCTGGTCCAGGGCTGCAGGCAGGGTGGTGTCGAACCAGTCGCGGGGGACGTCGGCGTCGTCCTTCGGCTTCGTCGGCAGGGTGTCGGCTTTCGTGCCCAGGGTCTCGCACAGGCCGTGGAAGGTGGTCACGGTTGGGCGCCTTGCCTCGTCGGCGTCCGGGTCGAGCTCGGCCAGCTCACGCTTGACGGCCGTCGCCAGCGGCTGGTTGAAGCAGACGAACAGCGTGCGCCAGCCTTCCCGGGCGAGTCTCCGTGCCTTCTCCACGGCCACCAGGCTCTTGCCGGAGCCGGCTGGCCCGACGATCTCGAGGCGGCGCGTGGTCCGATGCTGGTTGAGAACGAGCTTCTGGAGGGTCGAGGCCTGGAGGAGACGCGTGGTGCCGTCGTCGACGTCGCGCTTGACGAGTCGGTGAGGGTGGCCGTGGGGGCGAGGAAGTCGTTGATGGTCTCGATCTCGCGGGTGGTCAGGGGGCGGCCGCGCGTGCCGTCGCCGGTCCACCAGTCCCACGCCTGCTCGATGGCCGTTGCGTGTGGTCTCGGGGGTCTCGAGGGCAGCGGCGTCGAGGACGATCTCCCTCGTCACGTCCGGGCCGAGGAGGGCGTGGCCCCTGGGGAGGGTCGCGAGGTCGGCGTCCGGGAAGGCGACGGCGTGGCCGGCCCGCAGGTCGCGCTGGTCGATGGCGAGGATGCCGGCGATGGTGCGCACGAGGTCGTGCTTGTTCTGCTCGGCCTGGCGGAAGGGGCTCCTGTCCAGCTTCGCTCGTGCCGAGGAACCAGGTGTCGCCGCTGCGGCTCGGCGTGCCGGACTTGGTCTCGATGACGAGGAGTCCGTGGTCAGGGTGGACGAGGACGAGGTCGGCCTCGCCGTCGTGGCCGGGCTTGGTGCGGTCCGGCTTGGCGATGTAGCGGACGCTCGCGTGGAGAGTGGTGCCCGCGGGGAGGTTCGGGGCGGCGGGCGTGCGGGCGAGGGCAAGCGCGAGGGCGGCGCGGATCCGATCCTCGACGAGGCGCTCGGCGCGCACACCCAGGGTGCTGCCGTTGGTGCCGGTGCCGGGGGTGCCGTGCCGGGTGCCGGGATCAAGTCCCCCAATCGCGTGCCTCCCGAGGGTGTGGTGCGTTGCGGCGAGCCTAGCGGTCAGACACCCGGCGCGCGATGGGCCATTCCGCACCGCTGTTGCATAGCGGCAGTCCTGTGCCCGACGGCCCCTCCGCGTCCGGCGCCCCCGAGTCGCGCCGGCGTCGCCATCCCGCGCGATGCGCGCTGCGTCGTACCGTGCGTGCCCTGCGACACTGGGCGGCCAGCGCCCTGGAGTCGCAGGCGCGCCGCCAGGAGCGCGATCCTGCCCGGTGAGCGCTCGTGATCGATGGGCCACCCGCCGGTACGCGCGCTCAGCGCGCATCGGTTGTGACCGATCCGGGCCCGCGGCCGATCCCGGCACTGTGGACAACTCGATCCGCCTCGCGTGGCATCGAGCGCTAAGCGCCGTTGACGCGTTCGCCACGATGAGCCGCATGGGAACACGAGAACGGCCCGGTGACGCCGGCGCAGAGGAAGCCAAGGCCATCTACCAGAGCGATCGCGCGCGAGATCCGCCAACCCGGATCGCCGGCGGCTGGAGCCAGGAGGCGGTCGCACGGCTGCCGGACTGTCGCGCACGCAGCTGTACCGGCTCGAGAAGGGCAAGTTGGCACACCCGGGGCTCGAGGCGATCTGCCGGGCGAGTCGGGCGGTCGGCCTGTCGGTGAGCCTGACGCAGCACCCGACGGGTGAGCGGCTGCGCGACACGCCACAACTCCGCCTCGCGGACGACTTCGGCGTGATCCCCGCCAGTCCGATCATCCTGCGCCGCGAGGTCCCGCTCCCGATCGAGGGCGACCTGCGGGCGTGGGACATGCTGATCTCCGAGGGCCGGCGCATTGCCTTCGTGGAGTGCGAGACCCGGCTCGGCGACCTCCAGGCCCTCGCCCGTCGGCTCGCCCTCAAGCTGCGCGACGATCCACGCGGCGATGTGCTCATCCTCGTTGTGCGGTCCACGGCCCACAACCGGCGCGTCCTCGCCAGCACCGCGAGGCTCTCCGCGCCGAGTTCCCCCTCGACGGCGCCGCCATCTGCCGTGCCCTGCGCGCGGGCCGCCTGCCGACCGCCAGCGGGATCCTCCTCGTTTGAGCGGTGCGACTGAGCACGACCCCACGCAGTCCCCCGCGAGATGCGCGCTCACCGTGCGTACCGTCGGGTGCCCCGCGATTCCGGCGCGGCCAGCGCCCGAGGATTCGCGAGTCTCCGCCCTCGGGGGCGCGATCCTGTGCGGTGAGCGCCCAGGATCGACAGGCCACCCGCTGGTAGGCGCGCTCAGCGCGCATCGCTCAGCGCGCATCGCCTGGAGCGGGCTGGGAACCCAGTTCCGCCCTCCGGCGTCAAGGCGCCGAACGCCGAGCACACGATCCCGGCCTCACCAGCCAGCCAAGGACCCTGACAGATGCAGACCTCCTCCACCTCCACGCAGAACCCCTGGCGCATCGCCTTCCTCGTGGGCGCCGCCGTCGTCGGTGTCGGCCTGATCGCGGGCCCCGTGCTCGCCGGCGCCATCCGCCCGTCCAACGGCGCCCCCTACCCCCTCGCCGCCGGCTCCGACACCCCCGCCGAGCACACCATCAGCGTCGCGGGCTCGGGCAAGGTGACGCTCGTCCCGGACATGGCCACCGTCAATCTCGGCGTGGTCGTCCAGAAGGACACCGCCAAGGCCGCCCGCCAGGCCGCCGCCGAGAAGATGACCGGCGTCGTCGCGGCACTCAAGAAGCTCGGCATCGACGACAAGGACATCGCCACCTCCACCGTGTCGCTCGGCCCCATCTACGACTGGTCCAACAACACCCAGCGCATCACGGGCTACCAGCTCAACAACATGGTCACCGTCACGGTGCGCGACCTCGACAAGCTGGGCGACGTCCTCGACAACACGATCACCGCGGGCGCGACCAGCGTCGACGGCATCACGTTCGACGTGGCGGACCGCAACGGCGCCGAGTCCAAGGCTCGCGAGGCGGCGATGGCCGACGCCAAGGCCAAGGCCGACACCCTCGCCAAGAGCGCGGGCGTGCGGGTGACCGGCGTCCAGACGATCAGCGAGTCGGTCTCGACCCCGGTCTGGTACGACTACCGGATGGCCGCCCCCGCGGCGGGCGCCGCCGAGGACGCCTCCACGCCGGTCATGCCCGGCACCACCGACGTCACCATCACGGTCCAGGTGATCTACCTGATCGACTGATCGCCAGCGCGCGAACGTGCGACCGGCCGACCCACCACCGGGGGCATGACGGCCCGGGTTCCCTGAGCGGAGCCCGGGCCGTTCGATTCCGGCGCGGTCCCGCGGCCTGCCAATCAGCCCGCGAGCGCCTGCTCCAGGTCGTCGATCACGTCGGCCGGGTGCTCCCCGCCGATCGAGAGCCGCACGAGGCCGGGCGGGATCTGCGCCGTCGCACGGCCGGCCTCGCCCTGCTGCTGGTGCGTCGAGATCGACGGGATCACCGCGACGCTCTTCACGCGACCGAGATCCGTCGCCCGGAACACGAGCTCGAAGCGGTCGAACATCCGGCGGGCCGCCTCGATCCCGCCTCGCAGCGTGAACCCCAGCAGCGTCCCGTAGCGGGCCACCTCGTATCCCTCGGCATCGCCGTCCGCGAGGCGGAAGTCCCGCGCCGCGACCATGTGGCCGGGGTGCTCCAGCAGCCCCGGGTAGAGCACGGTCTCCACGTCCCGGTGCCCGTCGAGATAGCGGGCGACGGCCATCGTCGAGCGCGACCAGGCGTCCATCCGCGTGCGCAGCGTGCGCAGGTCGGACATGAGCGCCAGGGCCGCCTGCGGCGAGAGCGACGCCCCCATGTCGCGCGACGGCAGCAGCTTGAGGTGCGTGGCGAAGTCGGCGCGCAGGTCGTCGGCCCCGGACCGCATCACGATGTCCCGGCGCGCGATCACGGCCCCGGCGATCGCCAGCCCCGACGCCCCGATCGACTTCGACAGCGACTGGATCACGATGTCGGCCCCGAGGCCCATCGGCCGCAGCAGCGCGGGCGTCACCACGGTGGAGTCGACGACCAGTGGGATGCCGGCGTCATGCGCGACCGCGGCCAGGGCGGGGATGTCGGCCAGCGCGAGCGCCGGGTTCGACGGCACCTCGACGTACAGGAACCGTGTGCCCTCGTCGACGGCCGCGGCCCAGGCGTCCGTGTCGAGCGGGTCGCTGATCCAGCGGACGTCGATCCCCCGCTCCGCCTGGTAGCGCTGGAAGAGCATGAACGTGCCGCCGTAGCACTTCGCCGACGCGACGAAGTTGGGACGGGGCAGGTCCGAGTCCGCCGCGAGCAGCGCGTTCGTGGCCAGGTGGACGGCGGCCATGCCCGATGACGTGACCACGCAGGAGGCCTCGATGTCCGTGCCGTACGTCTCGAGCAGCGCGAGCGTCTCCTCGAGGTAGCCGGTGGTCGGGTTCGCGATGCGCGTGTAGCCCCAGGCCGGCATCAGGTAGGCGAGCGCGGCCTCGAGCTCGTCGGAGTCGGCGAAGTGCTGGGCCGGCGAGGCGTACACGGGCTCGATGATGGAGCCCTGGTTCCGGGCGGCCGCGAGGTGGTCGTACAGGCCGTGCACGGCGATCGTGTCGAAGCGGCGGGTGCGGGCCTTGGCGCGGGCGGCGAGGGTGGCCTCGGTCATGGCCTGGCCGCGGGCGACCCAGGCATCGACGCCGGCAAGCTCGGTCTCGGCGCGGGCGGTCTCGACGGGGGCGGTCATGGCGGGGCGTCCTCCTGGTCGGTCAGATGGGGAGTGCGGGCGAGTCCTTGACCGTCGCCATCACGACGCTGGTCTGGATCCGGGCGATGCCCGGGAGCGGGGTGAGCTTCTCGACGACGAACCGCTCGAGGGCGCGCCGGTCCGGGAGCGCCACCTTGAGCTGGTAGTCGAACTGGCCGGTGACGTGGTGGCACTCGAGGACCTCGGGCAGCGCGGCGAGCGCCGTCCGGATGCGGGCGACCGCGTCCTGGTGGTGGAGCTGGATGCCGATGGAGATGAGGCACAGGAGGTCGAGCCCGGCCCGCTCCTGGTCCACGCGGGCGGCGTAGCCGGTGATGACGCCGCGCTCCTCGAGGCGGCGGACGCGCGCGTGGGTGGCGGCCGGGCTGAGGCCGACGGTTCGCGCGAGATCGAGGTTGCTCATCCGGCCATCGGCGAGAAGGCTGCGGAGGATCGAGCGGTCGACGTCATCGAGTGTGATGCTGGTCATCTTCGACCCCTATTGCAAGCGTTCGTTCGGTGTCATCGACATAATGTCCGAACATCTGTCGGCTGTCGAGCGTCCTCGTGTCCATATATTCGGCCACGCCTTGGCCGCGCGTGCCGGCCACGCCTGGCCGGGCGTGCCGGCCCGTGGCAGGGACGAGCCCCCCGACGGTGCGGGCCCGGGCCGCCCGATCTCTGGCCGCGTGAGTCGCCTGCGCATCAATCCCAGCCCGTTCACGCACGATCGAGCCGCCAAGGGCGGGTTTCACGGCGCGGTCACGCACGAGGGCGAGCGAATTGAGTCGCTGGTGCATCAGCCGGGAACGAACAGGATCCAGGGACGCCACCGCCTGGACCTTCGGCCCACGACACGTTCCGGGGACCCGGTGCACACTGCGCCCGTGCGTCACATCGTTCACGTCGTCCGCGCTGGCAGCATCGCGCTCGTCGTCGCCATCGGCCTGACCGCCGTCCAGGGCCCCGCCGGCAGCGTCGGTGTCGGCCCGGGCGTCCCCATTGCCCAGGCCGCAGACGGCTTCACCGAGTCGGGCAGCACGACGTACACCCTGGAGCCTGCGAAGGGCCGGCTCGCGGTGAAGGTGACGCTGAAGATCACCAACAAGACCCCCGACACGACCGAGCCGTACGAGTGCACGAAGTACCGCGAGGACTGGTTCTGGGGCACGGTCCCCTACACCGACACGTGCTATCGGACCACCCGCTGGTACCGCGACAGCGCGTCGGTCTGGGTGGAGCGGGAGGCGGGCAAGATCAAGGCGACGTCGGGCGGCAAGAAGCTGGTCGTCGAGACGAGTCGCCGCGGCGATGGCTACCGCCTCGAGACCATCCGCTTCCCGAAGCTGTTCAACGGCAAGTCCCGCACGATCACGATCACCTACACCCTCAAAGGTGGCGCGCCGCGCTCGGACTCGTCCACGCGGACGCTGCGCGCCTACGCCTCCTTCTGCGTGATCGCGAATGGTGCGGACCGGGGCGACGTCGCCGTCCGCCTGCCGTCCGGCTTCAAGGTCGAGACGACGGGCGAGGCGCTGAAGGGCAAGGTCTCCGGCGGAACGCGTGTCTTCACATCGGGCGCGGTGAAGGACACGGCACGCTGGTACGCGTGCCTGTCGGGCACCAACGAGGACGGCTACGCGGCCGAGACGATGACGGCGCCCGACGGCCGGACCGTCCGCCTGCTCTCGTGGCCCGAGGACACGGCCTGGAGCCGCGGTGTCCGCGACGAGGTCGCGACCGGGCTGCCGGAGCTGCGCCGGGTCGTCGGGGCGGACATGGCCGGCACCGACGCGCTGATCGTCAAGGAGGCATCCACCGGCACCGAGTACGCCGGCTTCTACGATCGCAAGTCGAACACGATCACGGTCGGCGAGGACTACACGCAACCGTCGCTGGTCGCGCACGAGCTGGCCCACGTGTGGTTCAACGGGTCCGCCTTCGCCGAGACATGGATGTCCGAGGGGTACGCCGAGTGGGCGGGCCGGGCGGCAAGCGGTGGGGTCGAGGCGTGCGGCCGACCCG
This sequence comes from uncultured Chloroflexia bacterium, assembly GCA_963697365.1. GTDB lineage: Bacteria > Chloroflexota > Limnocylindria > Limnocylindrales > CSP1-4 > CAIXZV01. Next base: position 417,039 of record CAVONT010000017.1, on the reverse strand, counting down.
GTGCGGCGGCGGCGTCGGTGAAGCTGGCGGACTGGCAGTACCTGGAGCCGCGTTCGACCTCGGAGGAGCGCGAGCGGGTGGCTGCGCAGTACGACGCCGCATGCCACATCGTGACCGCCGTCGCGCAGGCGGCGGGCGAGGACCGGATGACTGCCGCGACCGGGGCGCTGCTGGGTCGGCTCGACCCGTATGCGGCGGCGGCCGGCGCGGGTGCCGGTGCTGGTGCGGGCGCGACGGGGGCGCGGGTGCCGGCGCGACGGGTGGCGCGGGCACGAGTACGACGCGCGCGGCGAAGGTCGCAACCTGGCGCGACTGGCTCGACGCCGTCGACGAGCTCGGCCTTCGACCGGCCGGTGCCCCCGAGTCGCTGGCCTCGGACCTGCTGGTCGAGTACGGCGTGACCACGGACCAGGCACAGCTCGCGAAGCGGGCGTCGGCGCGGCGGGCGTACCAGGAGCTGCTCGCCACGGTCACGTCGTGGGATGTGCCGCCCGTGGTGCGGACCCCGCTGGCCGAGTGGCACTTCGGCGATGCGCAGGCGGCGATCGCCGCGGCCGGCGAGACGTGGGACCTGGCGGGCCAGGTGGACGACGTGCTCGACGGGGTCGATGCGCGGTCCGGGCCGGCGTCGGTCGCCTGGGAGTCCGCTGCGACAGTCGCGGACCTCGAGGCGGCCGCGGAGATCGCCCGACGTCAGCTGGTGGCGGCCCAGGACGTGGCCGATGTGCAGGCGCTGGTCGGTCGCGAGCTCGATGCGGTGCAGCAGGTGGGCATGATCGGAACCGTGCTGCCGTCGCTCGATGCTGCCGTCGCGGCGATCCGGACCGGGGACACGGATACGGCCGCCGAAGTGACCCTGTCGGTGCGCTCGATGCTGGGCGGCCTGCGGGCCCAGGGCGAGCAGCGGATCGTGCTGGGCGGCGCGGTCGCGATCCTGGTGCTTGCGCTGCTCGCGGTGCTGGCCGTCTGGCGCGTGCAGGTGTCGTCGCGTCGGCGACGGGTCGCCCGGGCGGGTGCGGCGGGTGCCGCGCGTGGTGCGGGGGTCTCGGGTGTCGCTGGGGTCTCAGGTGTCGCTGGAGTCTCGCCGTCGGTCGCGGGCGTCGCGGGGGCCTCGCCGTCGTACTCGCCGTCGTACGGCGTCGGGCGTGGGCCGGGCACCGTGGCCGGCCCGCCGACGTCCGGCGCCACCACCGCCAGCGGGCCCGACGGGACGACGACCATCGTCGACCTGGCGGGTGTCCTCGGCCCGATGCCCGTATGGGCATCACCGTCCATCGATGACTCACCGACGATGCCCGTCCCCGAGATCGGGCCGCCGCCGGTCGCCGGGCCGCCGCCGGTCGCCGGGCCGCCGTCGGTCGCCGGGCCGCCGCCGCCTCCTCCCCCGCCACCAACCCGCTGAAGCCCCGGCCGCCGCGCCAGAGCGGGCCCTCGGCGCCGGAGCAGAACGGGCCGTTGGCGCCGCGACCAGGTTTCGTCGACCGCTTCTTGTGCATGCTCCCACCACGTGAACGCTATCGAGGGCCCAGCCGCCATACGCCCACCTGGCGGGCGCTACCGGCTCAATCGCCCGTCGCAGACGCGCAACGCCCGCCACACGGGCACTAGCGGATGTCAGGAGCTCGCAACACCGGATAGCTCCCGTCTGGTGGGAGCAAGCGCAGGTCGTGAGCAGGGTCCACGCTCGGGAGTGCTGGCCCGCCGGCATGGCGGTGAGCACCTCGGGGGATAGCGCCCGCCACGTGAGAATCTGGCAGGTTCCGGCGCGCGAACGGCCGGGGGGCTCCGGCGCGGGAACGAAATCGATTTCACGAGGTAGCCTTGCGGGGTGACCGCCCAGTCCACCCCCGCGACCAATTCCGGCTCCCCCGTCCACTCGCGGTCGGCTGCGCTCGTGCTGCTGGCGCTGCTCGCGCTGGTCTGGGGCGTGCACTGGGTCGTCGTCAAGCAGGGCCTGCAGTACATGCCGCCGCTCACGTACGGGGCGTTCCGCATGATCGGCGGGCTGCTCACGATGGTCGCGCTGCTGGGTGTCCAGCGGAAGCTGGTGCGACCACCGCGCGAGGACTACCCGATCATCGCGTCGGTGTCCCTGCTCCAGATCGCGGCCGGCGTCCTGATCATGAACTTCGCTCTCCAGGCCGTGCCCGCCGGCCGCTCGTCGGTATTGCTCTACGCGATGCCCCTGTGGGTGGCGCTCCTGCTCTGGCTCTTCTTCCGCGTCAAGCCGCGGCGCAACGAGGCGATCGGCCTGGTCCTCGGCCTCACCGGCATCCTCGTCCTGGTGAACCCGACCGTCATCGACTGGGGCATCCCCCTCGAGCTCGCGGGCACCCTCGCGCTCGTGATCAACGGCGTCCTGTGGGCGGCCGTCACCATCCACATCCGACGCCACACCTGGCGCTCGTCTCCTCTGCTCCTGCAGCCATGGATGCTGCTGATCGCGACGGTGCCGATCGTCGCCGCCGCCGTCCTCTTCGAGCAGGGGCGCGAGGTCACCTGGGGCCTGCCGGTGATCCTCGCCCTCCTCTACTCCGGCCCGCTGGCGACCGCCTTCGCGAACTGGGCGAGCCAGTCGATCACGCGCTCACTGGGGCCGCTGGCGTCGGCGATGGGGTTCCTGGCGACGCCGGTCGTCGGGCTCGCCGCGGGAGCGCTGATCCTCCAGGAGCCGCTCGGTCCGATCGACCTCCTGGGCTTCGGCATGGTCCTCGCGGGCATCGCGGCCACGTCCCTGTTCCCGGTGGCCGCTTCGAAGGGCGAGCCGGTCCCGGTGCCGGGCAGGTAGCGGCCTACCGCGCGATCAGCGGCCCGCCGCGCGATCAGCGGCCTACCGCGCGATCCGGGCGCCCCCGCCGCGGACCACCGCCTCCACCTCGGCCAGCGTCGCCATCGACGTGTCACCCGGCGTCGTCATCGCGAGCGCCCCGTGGGCAGCGCCGTACTCCACGGCCGCCTGCGGCGCCCAGACCCGCGAGCAATCCGTACGCCAGCCCCGACGCGAACGAGTCCCCGCCGCCCACCCGGTCGAGGATCTCGAGATCCGGGCGCCGCACCGCCTCGTGGAGCACGCCGTCGGCCCAGCAGACCGCGCCCCAGTCGTTCCGCGTGGCGGTGTGCGCGGCACGGAGCGTCGTGGCGACCACCGACAACCCGGGGTAGGCCGCCACCACCCGTGTGATCATCCGCCCGAAGTTCGCCGGATCCAGCGCCGTCAGGGACGCGTCCACCCCGTCCACCTCGAACCCGAGCGCCGCAGTGAAGTCCTCCTCGTTGCCCAGCAGGACATCAGCGAGCGCGACCAGATCCCCGTTCACGGACCGCGCCCGCTCGGGCCCGCCAACCGCGGACCACAGCGAGGGCCGGAAGTTGAGGTCGTACGAGACGATCGCCCCGTGCCGGCGCGCCGCGGCCATCGCCTCCCGCGCCACCGCCGCCGTGGACGGCGACAGCCCGGCGAAGATCCCGCCGGTGTGGAACCAGCGCACGCCACCATCGAACACGGCGTCCCAGTCGATGTCACCGGGCGCCAGCTGCGAGATGGCGGTGTTGCCCCGGTCCGACACGCCCAGCGCAGCGCGCACCCCGAAGCCCCGTTCGGTGAAGTTGAGCCCGTTGCGCACGTTCCGCCCGATCCCGTCGTACGGGACCCATCGGACGAACGACTGATCCACGCCGCCCGCCCGGATGAGGCCCGAGACCAGCTGCCCCACCGCGTTGTCGGCGAAGGCCGTCACCACCGCCGTGCGCAGGCCGAAGGTCCGCGCCAGGCCGCGGGCGACGTTGTACTCGCCGCCCCCCTCCCAGGCCGTGAACGAGCGGGCGGTCGCGATCCGGCCCTCGCCTGGGTCGAGGCGGAGCATGACCTCGCCCAGGGCGACGAGATCGAATCGCGCCCGGTCCGCGGGCAGGATGGTGAGCGGCGGCATCGGCGGGACCTCCGGGCGCGTTGGGTTGGTGGCTAGAGCTTGCGGTCGGTCTCGCCCGAGGCGTCGAACGAGGCGTGCATCATCCCCAGCGACGGATCCGGCCCCTTGAAGCCCACCAGGTACTCCAGGCGGATGGGCGCGAACGCCTCGTAGAACATCACGTCCTCGTCGCCCAGCTGGCGGAACGCGTGGATCCAGTTGCCGGGGATGACCAGCAGCGAGCCCGGCCCGACCTCCTTCTCCTCGCCCTCGACCTTGGCCCACAGGCGCCCGGAGACCACGAGCATGATCTGCTCGGCCTCGTGCTTGTGCTCCGGGATGACCACGCCGCCGCGGTACACGATGCGGGTCATCATGACCTTCTCGCCCGACACGGTCTGGCGGTAGACGCCCTTGACGTACTCGACCGTGGGGAACTCGTCCCAGGTGGTGATCTGGCTCATTCGACGATCTCCTCGGATTCGGCGAGCAGGGCCGCGGCGAGCGCGTCCAGCCCGCGCAGGATCTTCTCGGGGGTGACGGGCAGGGAGTCCACGCGCACACCGGTCGCGTGGTAGATCGCGTTGACGATGGCCGGGATCGGGCTGTTGGCGGTCATCTCGCCCACGCCCTTGACCCCGTACGGGCCGTTCGCCGAAGGCACCTCGAGCACCACCGATTCGATCACCGGCAGGTCGGCCGGCCCCGGCATCAGGTAGCCCGCGAAGTCCTTGGGCGAGTGGTCCCGCGAGGGGTAGTACGGCTCCGTGGTCTCGTACAGCGCGTGGCTCATGCCCATCCAGGCGCCGCCGTGGATCTGGCCCTGGACGAGCGCCGGGTTGACCATCCGGCCGACCTCGTAGGCGGAGCGGATGGACAGGACGGTGACCACGCCGGTGTCGGAGTCCACCTCCACCTCGGCCACGGTGCACGCGTAGGCCTGGGTGGAGTCGGGGTCCATGGCGCCCGTCTCCGGGTCCACGGTGCTCTTGGGCTTCATCCAGGCGCCGCGGCCGGCGATGGTCCGCCCGTACTGGAACTGGGCCCGCGAGGCGAGGTCCGCGATGGAGCGGTGCTTGTCCGGCGAGCCCGCGACGAACACGCCCCCTTCGCCGTCGAGCACGAGGTCGTTGACGCTGACCTCCAGCTCCTCCGATGCGAGGGCCAGGACCGAATCCCGCGCCTCGATCGCCGCCGCCTTGACGGCGTTGCCGACGCGGTGGGTGGCGCGCGAGGCGAACGTGCCCATGTCGTGGGGGCCGGTGTCGGTGTCGGCGGTCTGGACGACGATCTGGTCGTAGGGCACGCCGAGGGTCTCGGCGGCGATCTGGGCCATCACGGTCCGCAGCCCCTGGCCGAGGTCCGTGGCGGCCAGCACCACGTTGAACGAGCCCGACGTGGTGGCGTGGATCAGGGCCTGGGACGGGTCACCGCCGAGGTTCATGCCGGTGGGGTAGTTGACGGCGGCCATGCCGGTCCCGCGCAGCTTCGCCATGGCTAGCGGCCCTCCTCGGACTCGGAGCGCGGTGCGGACGTCATCGCCAGCGAGCTCCGGCGCCAGCTCGTGCGCCGACCAGGCGTGCCGCCGCCTGCATCGTCTCGATCAGCGTCGCGTCGGCGGTTGCCTTGCGGTGCGGCTTGATGTCGCCGTTGCGGTGGGCGTTCCGGAAGCGGACCGTCCACGGGTCGATGCCGCAGACCTCCGCGATCCTGTCCATCTGCACTTCCACTGCGAAGTGGCCCATCGTGACGCCGAACCCGCGCATCGCCGACGTTGGCGTGCGGTTCGTGTAGACGCAGTACGCGTCCACCCAGGCGTTCGGGATGGTGTACGGGCCGGTCGCGTTGGCCGCGAACTTGGTGATCGCGTAGGGCGTCTGGCGGCTGTAGGCGCCGCAGTCGGCCATGCCGGTCACCTTGCGAGCGACGATGGTGCCGTCGGCCATGACGCCGTCCTTGATCCGGATGATCTCGGCGCTGCGGGTCGACGAGACCTGCATCTCCTCGGAGCGGTTGTAGACGTAGCGGACCGGCCGCCCGGTGAGCATGGCGCCCAGGGTCGCAAGCGGCTCCACGATCACGTCCACCTTGCCGCCGAACCCGCCGCCGACCGTGCCGCCCACGAAGCGCAGCCTGTTCGCCGGCATCGCGAGGATGATCGAGGTGTTGTCGAGGCTGAAGTAGATCGCCTGGGTGTTCGTGTGGACGGTGAACCGGCCGTTGGCCTCTGGGACCGCGATGCAGCCCGTGGTCTCGAGCGGCGCGTGCTCGATGGGGCTGGTGCGGTACTCGCCCTCGACGATGTGGTCGGCCTGCGCGAAGCCGGCCTCCACGTCGCCGAGCCGGACGCGGCGGCACTCGTGGCCCTCGTACATGAACGTGTTGCTGCCCCAGTGGGTGACGATCGGGGCACCGGGGGCCAGGGCCTCGTCCATGTCGAAGACGGCCGGCAGCTCCTCGAGGTCCAGGCGGACCTTCGCGACGGCCTCGTAGGCGGCGGCCTCGGTCTCGGCGAGGATCGCGACGATCGGCTCGCCCTTGTAGCGGACGCGGTCCACCGGCGAGGACGAACTCCTCCTCGGGCTCGACGCCGATGAGGCCCAGGATCGTGTAGACGTTGTGCGGGACGTCCTCGTGGGTGAGCACGCGGACGAAGCCCGGGACCTGTTCGGCCTGCCGAGGTGTCGACGCCGCGGATCCGCGCATGGTGCAGCGGGCTGCGGACGACCTTGAGGTGGAGCTGGCCCGGGAAGGCGAGGTCGGTGCTGAACTGGGTCCGGCCCGTGACATGGCCGACGCCGTCGTTGCGCTCGACCGCCTGGCCGACGGTGTGGAGGGTCGCCACGGGATCGATCGTGTCGGTCATCGGACCGGCTCCCCGGCCGCCGCGGCGGCTTCGATCGCCTTGATCACGGGCTCGTACCCGGTGCAGCGGCAGACGTTGCCCGCGAGCGCATCGACGATCTCGTCGCGCGTTGGGGTCGGGTTGTGGTCCAGCAGGGCCTTCGTGAGCATCTCCATGCCCGGCGTGCAGTAGCCGCACTGGAAGCCGTTGGCGTCGAGGTACGCGCGCTCGATGGAGCTGAGGCCCTGCGCGGGGGTGAGCGCCTCGAGCGTGGTGACCGTCCGGCCCGCGACGTCCTGGACCGGGAGCAGGCAGGCGAGCATCGGCTCACCGTCCACGAGCACCGTGCACGAGCCGCAGCCGCCCTGGCGGCAGCCGTCCTTCACCGAGATCTGGCCGAGCTGCGTCCGGAGCACCTGCTGGAGGGTGGCCAGCGGGCTGACCAGGACCTCCACGGGGCGTCCGCCCAGTTCGAAGCCGACAACGACCGAGGCCATGTCACGCACCCCTTTCGACGGGGCTCGCGAGCTGCTCCAGCGCCCGGCCCGTGATCACGCCGGTCATCCGCCGCCGGTACCAGTCGCTTGCGACGGCGTCGGTGACGGGATCCGACTCGTTGGCGGCCGCCTCCGCGGCACCTGCGATGGCCTCGGCGTCCAGGCGTCGGCCCTCGAGCAGCTCCTCGGCAGCGCGGGCGCGCAGCGGATGCGGGCCGGCGGCACCGAGCGCGATGCGGACGTCGTGGGCGATCCCGTCATCGTCCATGCGGGCACGCGCCGCCACCGTGACGACCGCGGGGGTGTTGGCCGCCTTGCGGCCGAACTTCACGAATGCCGTCCGCTCCCCGGTGGGCCGAGGCGGGACCATCGACGGCGACGACGAGTTCGTCGAGCCTGACGACCGTCGTCATGAAGCCCGTGTGGAAGTCGGCGAGAGGGACGGTCCGGAAGCCTCCAATTCCCGCGATGACAACATGGGCATCAAGGCAGAGCAGGGCGACCGCGATGTCGCCGCCGGGCGGGGGCGTGAACAGGTTGCCCCCGACCGTGCCCATGTTGCGGACGGCCCACGCGGCGGTGCGGCGGGCGGCCTCGGCGAGGAGCGGGAGGTCCTCGAGCGTCGGTGAGTCGGGTGAGCGTCACCATCGCGCCGATGCGGGTGCCGGCGTCGGGGCCGTGCCGGTGCGCTCGATCGTGTCGAGGCCGGCCTTCCGGAGGCCCATGACCTTGTCGGGCAGGCTGATGCCCTCGTTGACCAGCGGCATGACGACCGTGCCGCCGGCCATGACCAGCAGCTCCGGCCCGTGTTCGCCGAGCAGCGCCAGCGCCTCGGCGACCGAGGCCGGCTGGAAGTAGGTGGCGACCGTCACTCGGGGACCTCCGTGGTTCGCGGTTCGTCGGGGGCGAGGCGTGCGTCGGGGGCGAGGCGTGCGTCCAGGGCGCGCAGGCCCTGGTCGATGAGCGAGGTTGCGAGTCGTTCCGCGATGCTGCCGTCGAGGCGGGCGAGGGGGCCGTCGATCCGTCCGCTCCCGGTGTACGTCAGGGTGGTGCCGCCGCCAGGAGCGTCAGCGAGCGCGAAGCGGGCGTGACCGGTGATCGTGCCCATCGAGCCCTCGACGCGACCGTCGAGCGTGGCCCGCTCGGGCTCGACGACATCCACGAGCCGGACGTGCGTGCGATAGACGCCCACGGCGCCTGGCAGGCGGAGCGCGATCCTGCCCTCGTAGGTGTCGGGGCCGGTCTGCCGGACGTCCTGTGCGCCCGGGATCACCGCGAGCAGCACGCGCGGGTCGCGGATGGCGGCGAAGACGCGCTCTCGAGGGGCGGCAAGGGCGTGGGTGCCGGTGATGTTCACCGGACGACCTGGTGGAGCGCGGCCTCGACGTGGTCGAGGTGCAAGGTCATCGCAGCCTCGGCGGCATCCGCATCACCCGAGCGGAGCGCACGCAGGATGGACTCGTGGTCCGCCAGCGCGAGCGCGCGCGTCGCCCGGCTCGCACCCGTCCGCTCGCGGCTGACCTTGGCCAGCGTGTTGATGATCTGCATGAACTGGCCGAGGAGGAAGTTGCCCGCGGCCTCGCAGACGGCGTCGTGGAAGGCGATGTCGAGGGTGCCGAAACGGTCGGCGTCGGCGACGGCGATCCGCAGCTCGCGCACGAGGGTGTCCAGCTGGTCCAGCTGCTCCTTCGTCGCCCGGGTGGCGGCCAGGCGGGCGTTGCCGGTCTCGACGATCCGGCGGGTCTCGATGACCTGCGCCAGCGCCACGGGGTCCTTGCTGAACACGAAGTCCAGGTGCGAGACGAGGGCCTGCGGCTCCAGCGAGGTGATGAACGTCCCGGCTCCCTGGCGGATCTCGACGACGTTCATGATCGCGAGCGCACGCAGCGCCTCGCGCAGGACGGGGCGGCTCACGTGCATCATCGCCGCCAGCTCGCGCTCTGCGGGGAGCTTGTCCCCCGGCCGCAGCTGCTCCGCCTTGATGAGGTCGAGCAGGCGGGCCGCGATCTCCTCGGACAGGGTGCTGCGGTTGACGACGGCGAACTGGGGCCAGGCCGGTGTCGTTGCCATTGACGGGATGCTAGGTCGATCTGATAAAGTCGTCAACTGGTCAGACCACTTACAGATCGGAGCAGACCGGTGATCGAGCGGCACATCTCCTTCGACGTCAAGCCGGGCCAGGGCGAGGCCTTCGTGCGGTTCTTCACGGACCAGTACCGCCCGCCGGTGCTCTCGTTCGAGGGTCTCATCGAGTGCTCCATGCTGCGCGAGGCGGACAGCGACACCCGCTACCAGATGGTCTTCCGCTGGGAGGCGGCCGACAACGCCGTCGCCTGGCGCGTGAGCGAGGTCCACCAGGGACTCCAGCCTGCCCTCCAGGCCCTGATCGACGGCATGGTGATCACGGCGTACGCGAAGGTCGCCTAGACCATGGCCGGCGAGCGCTTCCTCGTCACCGGCGGCACGGGCTGCATCGGCTCGTGGGTCGTCCGCGGGCTGGTCCGGCTCGGCCATCCCGTCACCGTGCTCGCCTCGAGCGGGCGGCTGGACCGCCTCGAGCTGGTCCTGGCGCCGAACGAGCTGGCGTCGGTCGAGATCGTCCGCGGCGACGTCACCGACGTCGATGTGCTCGAGGCCGCGGCGCGTGCCGCCGGGGACCACGGGGATCATCCACCTGGCCGCGCTCCAACTGCCGTTCTGCGCCGCGGACCCGATCGCCGGCGCCCGCGTCAACGTGCAGGGCACCGCGTCCGTCTTCGAGCTGGCCCGGCGGCTGGACATCGGCCACGTCGTCTACGCCTCCTCCGCCGCTGTCTACGGCCCGGCATCGTTCTACCCGACGGAGGTGGTTCCGGCCGACGCGGCCCTCCATCCCACGTCGTTCTACGGCGCCTACAAGATGGCCAACGAGCAGGCGGCCGGCGTCTACCACGACGCGTGGGGCATCTCGTCGACCGGCATCCGGCCCCACTCCGCCTACGGTCCCGGGCGCGACGCAGGGGTCACCTCCAAGCCGACGGTCGCGATAATCGCGGCGGCCGGCGAGCGCCCGTTCCACATCGACTTCGGCGGGGCCTACCAGTTCCAGTTCGTCGAGGATGTCGCGGCGGCGTTCATCGCGGCGGCCCTGCGCCGGCTCGACGGCGCGTCCGGTCTACAGCTGCGCAGGTCCGCGGATCGGGGTGGACGAGATCGTGGCACTCATCGCGGACCTCGTGCCGTCATCGCGCGGCCGGATCACCCACGGTGACCGGATCCTCCCCTTCCCCGCCGCATTCGACGGCGCCCCGATCGAGGCGGCGCTGGGTCCCCTGCCCTTGACCCCGGTCGAGGCCGGCGTGCAGCGTACGGTGGACACCTATCGCGCGGCGCTGGACCGCGGCCTGCTCGACACGGCCTGGCTCGACCGCGTCACGGGAGGATGACCATGGACATCACCGCCCTCACCGCCCGCCTGGAGGCACTCGGGGTCGTGCCGGTCGTCTCGATCGATGACGCGGCCGACGCGCCCGGGCTCGCCACCGCCCTCGCCGACGGCGGCCTCCCGGTCGTCGAGATCACGTTCCGCACCGACGCTGCCGCCGACGCCATCGACGCCGCCCGAGCCGCCCGACCCGGACGTCCTGGTGGGTGCCGGCACCGTCCTGGACGCCCCCACCGTCGATCGCGCGGCGGCCGCCGGCGCCCAGTTCATCGTGGCACCAGGCTACAACGCTACCGTGGTAGCACGGGCCCGCGAGCTGGGCCTGGCCGTCATCCCGGGCGCCGTGACCCCCACCGAGATCGAGCGTGCACTGGCGGACGGCATCGCCCTGGTGAAGTTCTTCCCGGCCGAGGCCGCAGGAGGCGTCCCCTACCTGCGCGCAGTCTCCGCCCCCTACCGCACCGCCCGCTTCATGCCCACCGGCGGCGTCACCCCCGCCAACCTGGCGACCTACCTCGCGCTCCCGTCGGTCGTCGCCTGCGGCGGCACCTGGATCGCGCCGGCCGACGCCATCCGCGACCATCGCTGGGCGGACATCACCGCGTCCGCCGCCGAAGCGTGCGCCATCGTGGCCGCCCTGCGGGCTGATCACCTGGTCGGTCCTGATCGCCTGGTCGTCCTGGTCGCTGGCCGGCACATTCCACGCTCAGCGTCGGCGGACATCCTCCCCCGCGATGACCCTATGGGCATCAAGTCGGCGCCCGAAGTGCTGTGGGGCGTGTGCGCTGCTATCAGCTCGGCCGCAGACGACTCGAAGACGCGTGTGCCTCCCCGTGATGCCCATACGGGCATCACGGATAGGGAGGAGTTCCGCCGCCGAGCGGGAGACGGGCGGCTGGAAGGAGTTCCGCAGCGGAGCGGGAGACGGGCAGCTGGAAGGAGTTCCGCCGCCGGACGGGGTCAGTCCGTGATGACCTCGACAACGCGGCCCTCGAGGGCCGACGTGCGCGCCGCATCCAGCACCGAGATGGTCCGGATCCCTTCCTCGATCGGGACGGGGAAGGGCGCTTCGCCACGCACGGCGGCCGCGAACTGGGTGTAGAAGTCCTGGTGCGCGCCGCGTTCGGAGGGAACGCGCACGGCACCTGCCGCCGTTCGCAGGGTCCCCCAGGCGGACTCGGGCTCGTAGCCCCAGGCGGCGCCCTCGGTGAGGGGCCGCAGGCCGGCGAAGATCGCGGCCGTCTGGCAGTCGGTGGAGATGCCGGCGTACGACCCGAGCGACCCGTAGACCCGCAGCTCCTTCTCCGCCAGGTGGTGGAGCTTGCTGGCCGAGCCGCGTGACGTCGCGCCGGACGCGTGGGTCATGGCCAGCGAGAACCCGGCATCGGTGCGCCCGGCCTGCGTGTCGACCCAGTCGAGCTGGGCGTAGACGGAGACGACCGGTCCGAGGAGGACCAGGAGCTGGTCGACCACGTGCGCACCCAGGTCGCGCAGCAGTCCGCCCGTGGGGCCGGCCTCCAGGGTTCCCGGGGCATCGAGGTCGAACCGGCTGTCGACGCGCCACACGTCGCCCACGTCACCGCGCGCGATGACCGCCTGCAGGGTGCGGAAGTCGGCGTCCGTGCGACGGTTGTGGAACACGTTCACCGCCCGGCCCGCGGCCGACGCCGCAGCCGCCAGCTCACGGGCACCCGCGGCGTCCGGCGCGAATGGCTTGTCCCCGACCACGTGCATGCCACCAGCCAGCGCCTCGAGCACGAGGTCGCGGCGTGTCTCCGGTGGCGTGGTGATCACGACGGCGTCGGTCGTGCCCGACGCGAGCATGGCGGCCAGCGACGGGAACACGGGCACGCCCGGGTAGTCCTCCTCGAACACCGCCCGCAGCCCCGGCGACCGCACGACGGCAGCGGCCAGCTCCACGCCCGTGGCCGCCACGATGTACGGGGCATGGAAGTGGCGCCCGCCATTGCCGTAGCCCACGAGCCCAATGCGCAGCGGATTGCTCATGACTGCCCTCCCAGGCGCGGTGCTCGGGGCGGCGTCAGGCCCGGGTCATCCGCTCGGCGATGGAGCACCACTCCCACAGGCGGACCGGGTCGGTCCGGCAGGTGGAGATGTCCTTGAGGGTGAACTCTACCGGGCAGCCGTTGGCGCGGGTGGCGGCCAGCACGTCGGTGAAGTCCTTCTCGGCGATCGCCGGCACCCACTCGTCCATCGCGACCATCGCCGGGTTCGGCTTGCGCGAGAACACGAAGTCCGGGCCGATCGACGCAGCGCCCTTCTCGACCTTCGCCCATGCGCTCATCGAGATCTTGCGGACGTTCGGTCCGATCTTGCGCACGGAGTCGATCCGGTTGTGCAGCGGATCACAGCAGCCGAAGTAGCCGAGGCCGAAGCGCTCGTACCAGCGTGCGTAGTACTGGGGCACGAACTCGTCGAACATCGCGTCGCCCACGGAGACGAAGAGCTGCGAGCGTCCCACGGTCCAGGTGTCGATCGCGCCGGACCCGGGCCGGGTCGAAGCCCTCCTTCGGCAGCTCGGTGGTCTGGGCGCCGGTGCAGTGGATCCGGTCGTTGCCGTAGCCGATGAGGCCCTTGGCCTCGAGCATGTCCAGCTCCTCGAGCCGGACGGTGGTCAGGCGGTCGGCGATGGCATGGAGGTGCTCGGGGCGGTCCATGAAGTCGAGCAGGATGGGCTCGGTGCCGCGGAACTGCTCGATGTCGTCCCAGAGCGGGAAGGCCAGCTCGTCGCCGTTGTAGCCGGTGAGGCCCTGCATGCGGACCTCCAGCAGGCCGTCCAGCAGCTCGTGCGCCCACGTCTCGCGTTCCGCGGTGGCCTCGACGTCGAGCGACGGCTCGAGCGCCTGGAACTTCCCGATGTCCTCGGGGTTCGCCAGCTGGTCGCTGTAGGCGTGGCTCTGGACGGCGTTGCCCTCACCCTGCTCGATGGTGTCCTCGGCGATCCGGATGCCCCAGCCGGGCCGGTTGATCACCTTCTTGATGTCGACGTACGGCTCCACGACCATGTCGACGCGCAGGTGGTTCCAGCGGTAGAGCTCGCGGCGCAGCTTCGTCTCGAGCTCCCGCGCGAACGGGTGGGTCGCGGCCATGGCGAGCTCGTCGGCGCCCGGGACGCCTGGCGTGGCGAGCTCGTGCCACGGGATCTCGTCGATCATGGCCATCGGCCGCTCGGGGCGCAGGCCGTTGAGGGCCTCCCACTCCCGGATGCGCTCCTGCTGCACGGGCAGCGCTGCGAGCTCGGCGACGCGTGCCGCGAGCTCGCGGACGATGGCGACATCGACAGCCGGCAGGCCGGTGCTGGTCTGGGTCATCGGGAAGTCCTCGTCGGGTGCTGCGATCTGTGCGTCAGCCGGCCAGCAGGCCGCGGGCCCGCCCTAGCGGGCGACCTTCATGCCGCAGGTCTTGAAGTAGTCGTAGGTGCGCCTGGCGATCGGCAGCGGCTTGTCCCAGGCGCAGGGGTACATGTCCTGCTCGACCACGCAGTAGAGCTCGCGGTCCAGCCCCGCGAGGGCGGCCAGCAGCGACGGCATGTCCGGGTCGCCCAGGGGCGGCTCGACCATGACGCCGAGACGCACCGCGGGCGGGAAGCCCAGCTTCGCCTCGTCGACGCGGGCCTTGACTGCCCGGTCCACCTGCTTGAGGTGGACGTACTGCACGCGGTCCGGGTAGTCGGCGATGAGCTTGAGGTTGTCGGCGCCGCAGTACGCGACGTGCCCCGTGTCGAGGCAGAGCTGGACGGTCTCGGGATCGGTGTTGTCCAGGAAGCGCTCGATCTCCTCCTGGGTGCCCACGTGCGAGTCGGCATGGGTGTGGAACACGAGCACCGCGCCGTGCTTGTCGGTCACGTACCTGCCGAGCTCGCTCATGCCGTTGTTGAGGTTGTCCCACTCCTCGTCGGTGAGCGTCGGGCTCATCGTGAGGTTGCCGTCCATGTCCGTGTAGCCCTCGGGCAGGATGACCAGGTGCTTCGCGCCGTTGGGGCCGATGACCGCCATCTCGGCGTCGCAGTCGGCCTTGGCCTTCTCCAGGGCGTCCCGGCCACGCTGGAGCGCGACGGCAACCGTGCCGCCGGTGAGGGTGAGGCCGCGCTTGGCGTACGCGTCGCGGACGATGCCGGGGTCCGCCGGCAGGTAGCCGTACGGCCCGAGCTCGCTGTACTGGTAGCCGGCAGCCTGGACCTCGTCGAGGTAGCGCTCCCACGGGGTCTGCAGCGGGTCACCGGAGGGGTTCCAGACGCCCCAGCTGTCGGGTGCGGTGCCGAGCTTGAGCTTGGGGTACTGGGGAAGGTCGGTCACGGCGGTCGATCCTTGATGCTTCGCGTGGGTGGACACGCGTGGACAGGTGGACAGGTGGACAGGTGGACAGGTGGACTGGAACGATTTAGTCTGCACGCTACAAAGTTGCGGGCCGGGTGTCAAGCCCCATCTGCAATGAGCCGGGGCAGAAACGTTCCAGTCGATGTCCCGGACGGCTATGCTCCGCTCACCTAGCGAGGCAAACGATGACGGACAGGCCGGCGGGTGGCGCCAGGCGGGCGACCATCAAGGACGTGGCCAAGGGCGCGGGGGTCTCGCCTGCCCTCGTGTCGATCGTCCTCAACGACGGCCCCGGCGCGAGCGAGCAGACGAGGGCCCGGGTGCGTCGCGTGGCCGCGGAGCTCGGCTATCAGCGTGACGCGCACGCGAGCCTCCTGCGCCGGCGACGGGCCCGCCTGCTGGGCGTCGCGTTCTCTGTCCAGTCGGCCTTCCACGGCGACCTGCTGCCCGGCATCTACGCGGCGGCCGAGGAGGCTGGCTACGAGGTCACGCTGAGCGGCTGCACCACCGCGCGGAGCGAGGAGCGCGCGATCCAGGCCCTCCTCACGTTCCGCTGCGATGCGCTGCTGCTGCTGGGCTCGGAGGCCACGGAGGCGCGTCTCGCCGGGCTCGCGGAGCAGATGCCGGTGGTCGTGGTCGGGCGGCGGCTGGACGAGCTCGTGGCCGACACGGTCCACACCGACGATGGCGTCGGCATGAAGCTGGCTGTCGACTACCTCGCGTCCCTCGGACACCGGCGGATCACCCACGTGGACGGTGGCGCGAGTGCGAAGGGCCCGGACCGGGTCGCGGGCTATCTCGCCGCCATGGAGGCACTCGGTCTGGCAGCGCACGCGGAGGTGGTCGCGGGCGGCCAGACGGTCGAGGAGGGCATCGAGGCCGGGCGCCGGCTGCTGGCGACGCCCGGCGACCGGACCGCGGTCCTGGCGTTCGACGACGACTGTGCGTGGGGCCTGATGGGCGTCCTCCAGGAGGCCGGCGTGTCGATCCCGGACGATCTCTCGCTGGTGGGCTACGACGGCAGCCGGCTGTCGCGCCTCTCCCCGCTGTCGGGGATCACCACGATCCGGCAGGATGCGGAGGCCCTGGCCGCGAATGCGGTGCAGCGAGCCGTCACGTGGATCGAGCAGGGCCGGATGCCATCGATGGAGCTGGTTCTCGCGCCAACGCTGCTGGTCGGCCGGACGACGGCGCCCCTGCGGGCGCAGGTCTCGTCCCGCCGACCCTGACGGACGACCCCGACGGACGACCGCGCTGACGGACGACCGCGCTGACGCAGGACCGGGGCCCCTTGCGGGACCCCGGCTCGATGACGCTGCAGCGGGATTGGGGCGGCCCTGAGACCAGGCCGGCCCGTGACGGTTACCGGTTCTTGCGCTCGTCGATGATGATCGCGACGATGATGATCACGCCCTTGACGATCAGCTGGAAGAACGGCGAGACGTTCAACAGGTCGAGGCCGTTGTTCATCACGCCGATGATCAACGCGCCGATGACCGTCCCCCAGACCGTGCCGATGCCGCCCGCGAAGCTCGTGCCGCCGATGACGGCCGCGGCGATCGCGTCGAGCTCGAACCCGATGCCCAGGGCCGGGGTGGCCGAGCCGATGCGGGACGTCAGGACGATGCCGCCCAGGCCTGCCATCAGGCCCGAGAACATGTAGATCAGCACCTTGGTCCGGTTCGAGGTTGACGCCCGAGACGCGGGCTGCCGTCTCGTTGCCGCCGATCGCGTACACGTGGCGGCCGAAGCGCGTGTAGCCGAGCATGATGTGGGCGAGGACGACGACGAGCCCGAACACGAGGATCGGCACCGGCATGCCGAGCAGGCTCGCCCTGGCCGATGAACAGGAAGTCGTCGTTGAGCGTCGACACCGGGCGGCCGTCCGAGTAGATGTAGGCCAGGCCGCGGGCGATCTGCATCATGCCCAGCGTGGCGATGAATGGTGGGATGCGCGTGAACGCGATCAGCGCCCCGTTCACGAAGCCCAGCGACGAGCCCGACGCCGATTCCGGCCAGGACGCCGACGAGTCGCCGGCATGCTGGAGGCCGGGGTAGATCGCCTCCTTCCAGTCGGGCTGCTGCACGAAGCTCGCGGCGACGACGGCCGCGACACGCCGAGCACCGAACCCGAGCGACAGGTCGATGCCGGTGGAGATGATCGCGACGGTCACGCCGAGGGCCAGCAGGCCGATGACCGAGATCTGCCGGACGACGTTGATCAGGTTCTGGGGCTTGAGGAACGAGTTGTCGGCGAGAAGATCGCCAGGAGCGACGCACATCCCCAGGAAGATGAAGACGATCATGTACTTCCTGAGGAACCGCTCGACGCCGGCGCCCGTGGTGCGAGCCCG
Source organism: uncultured Chloroflexia bacterium (assembly GCA_963697365.1). Taxonomy (GTDB): domain Bacteria; phylum Chloroflexota; class Limnocylindria; order Limnocylindrales; family CSP1-4; genus CAIXZV01. Next base: position 399,674 of record CAVONT010000017.1, on the reverse strand, counting down.
CCGGAGGTCGACGGTCTGCTGCAGTCATCCCGTCGCTCTCCTGGCTAGGCGGCGGGCCGGTCGACCATCGGGGTCGCCGCCTCGAGGACCTTCTCCTGGGTGGCTTCGGCGCGGTTGAACTCCGCGGTGATCCGGCCGCCGGCCATGACCAGCACGCGGTCGCTCATGCCGAGGATCTCCGGCATCTCGGACGAGACCATCAGGATCGCCTTGCCCTCCCGCGCGAGGCCCGACATCAGGCGGTGGATCTCCGCCTTGGCGCCGACGTCGATGCCCGCGGGTGGGCTCGTCGATCATGAGGATGTCGGGCAGCGTCAGGAGCCAGCGGGACACGAGCACCTTCTGCTGGTTGCCGCCCGAGAGGTTCCTGACCAGCTGGCCGAGGCTGGGCGTCTTGATGGACAACGCGTCCTTCTGGCCCTCGCAGGCGGCCTCGATCCTGCGCTTGCGCACGATCCAGCCGGGACTGTACTTGGGCAGGCTGGCCATGATCATGTTGTCGCGCACGGACAGCACGCCCATGATCCCGGTCAGCTTGCGGTCCTCGGTGAGCAGGCCCATCCCATTGGTGATCGCGTCGGACGGGCTCTTGATCGAGACTGCCTTGCCGTTGATCGAGATCGTGCCGGCGTCGGCCTTGTGGATGCCGAACACCGTCTCGAGGACCTCGGTCCTGCCGGCGCCCATCAGGCCCGCGAGGCCCAGGATCTCCCCCTTGCGCAGGTCGAAGCTGATGTCCGCGATGACGCCGCGTGCGGGTGAGGCCGCGCACGGACATGCACCACGTCACCGATCTCCACGTCCTCCTTGGGGAACATGTGGGTGAGCTCGCGGCCCACCATCAGCGAGATCAGCTTCTGGCGGTCCAGTTCCGCCGCCGGAAGGGTCGCGACGTGCTTGCCGTCCCGGAAGACGGTCACGAAGTCCGCGATCTTGAAGACCTCGTCCATCTTGTGCGTGATGTAGATGACCGCGACGCCCGTCGCCTTGAGCGAGGCGATCATCCGGTGGAGGTGGTCGACCTCGCGCTCCGTGATGGCAGAGGTCGGCTCGTCCATGATGATCAGGCGGGCATCGGTGGAGATGGCCTTCGCGATCTCGACCATCTGCATCTGGGCGACCGAGAGGCTCTTCATCACCCGCTTGGGGTTGACGTCGATGGACCAGCGGTCGAAGACCTCCTGGGCCATCCTGGCCATCTTCCCGTGGTCGACCAGGCCCAGCCTGTTCTTCGGCTCGCGCCCGAGGTAGATGTTCTCGGCCACCGTCATCGCCGGGACCGGCGAGAGCTCCTGGTGGATCATGGCGATGCCATTGGCCAGCGCCGTCGAGCTGTCCGGGATCGCGATCTCGCGGCCGTTGAGCTCGATCGTGCCGCTGTCGGCACGGTAGATGCCCGCCAGGACCTTCATGAGCGTCGACTTGCCGGCCCCGTTCTCGCCCATGAGCGCGTGGACGGTCCCGGCCTCGGCCACGAGATGGACGTCGTCGAGCGCCTGGACGCCGGGGAACGCCTTCGAGATCCCCGTCATACGGAGGAGTACGTCCTCAGCCATTCGCTGCCTCACCCTGCGTCAGGTACGACCCAGTGGTCCGATGTTCCAGGGCACCAGCCCGTGGAAACAATAAGGCTCGGAGACCCAGTGGAACCGGGCCTCCGAGCACGTACATGTGCGAGTAGCAGTCCCGGGGCGACGGAGCCGACCCGGGACGCCGGTTCCTAGTTCGCGCCCTGGAAGTCGGCGATGTTCGCGGGGGTCACGAGGACGTAGGGGATGTCCACGTAGTCCGGAACGGTCTTGCCGCCGACCAGGTCGACCGCGGCCTGCACGCCGCCGGCGCCCTGGCCCTTGGCATCCTGGAAGACGGTGACCTCGAGCTCCCCGGCCTCCATGGCGGCGAGCGCCTCGGAGGTGGCATCAACGCCGCCGACCCAGACCTTGTCCAGGATGTTGGCGGCCTTGAGCGCGTTGATCGCGCCAAGCGCCATCTCGTCGTTGTTCGCGCAGACGACCATGCCCTCCTTGAGGGTGCCGGACTGGATCCAGTTCTCGGTGATGGCCTGGCCCTTGGCGCGGTCCCACTCGCCGGACTGGGTCGCGACGACCTTCATGCCTGCGGCTTCGGCCTTCTCGTTGCAGCCCTGGGTGCGGAGGACGGCGGCCTCGTTGGTGACCTGGCCCTGGAGGATGACGACGTCACCCTTGTTGCCGGCGAGCTTGGCAAGCTCCTCCATCTCGACCTGGCCCGCGTACAGGGAGTCAGAGCCCACGTACGGGACGCCCGCGATGGACGGGTTGCGGTTGACGAAGACGATCGGGATGTTGGCCTTCTTCGCGGCATCAGCCATGGGCTGCGCTGCGCTGGTGTCGACCGGGACCACGATGATCGCGCTGACGCCCTGCGAGACGAAGTTCTCCACCTGGCTCAGCTGGGCCGCGGTGTCGTCCTTGGCGTCCGAGATGTTGATCTTGACGCCGAGCTCGTCAGCCTTGACCTTCATGCCGTCCTGGACGCGGCTGAGGAAGGTGTCGCTGTTGGGGAAGGCGACGCCGATGTTGATGTCGCCGGTGGCCGGGGCCTCGGTGGCTGCGGGAGCGTCGGTCGCCGCGGGGGCCGTTGTGGCCGTGGTGCCGCCGCACGCGCTCAGGATCATCGCGCCAGCGACCATGAGGCCGGCCAGACGCGCAGTCCGAGTGAGATCCATGTGCTCTCTTCTCCTCCGCCGATGTGGCTTGACGACTCCGCGGTGCGCCGGGCCCCTGATGTCCCTCTGGGGCATGGTCGCGTTTGGCCGCGTAATCGATTACGCACTGTAGCGGTTCGCATGGGCGCCGTCAACCCCTTTTCGCCACCGTCCCGCTCCCAAGCGACAACGAGGGCGTTGACCGGGGTGGATGGTCGCCCACCGCGAGGTGCCGGGCCAGCATGCCAGAACGGGGCTGGGATCGCCTGCCCGTGCGGGGGCGGCCTGCGTGCTGGGCCCCGCGCGGCGTGGGCATGCCCGGCGGAACTCGCCCTCTCCCGTGCCGGGGGCCCGCGCCGGCGGAACTCGCCCTCTCCCCGTGCCGGCCCGGCCGGCGTGACTCGCCCTCTCCCCGTGCTGCCCGCCACCCGTGCTGCCCACCCACTGGGCCAACCATCCGGTGCCGTGCGAGTCCTGCCCACGCCCGTGGGCCGGAATCGCGGGTCTGGCTCCCGCCAGGCGACAGGCTGCCCACCCGGTGGGCCAATTCGATCGGGCACGCGACGGTTTGCCCACCCAGTGGGCAGCGTTCGCGGCGGGCGGCGGACGAACGGGCCAGGTGGCGACGGGCGACGGGCGACGTGGGGCGGCGGGTGCGGCGGGTGCGGCGGGCAGCGGGGCGCCTGACCGCCGCATGAGGCGATCCTCCGACGGGATGCGCACCCTGCCGGGTCGGCCTGCGGGGCTTGCACCTGGTCGCTACCATGTAATCGGTTACGCAGCAGGAGTCCTTCAGCGCGTCCCCGCACGCAGGAGAAGCACATGGTCCGTATCGCAATGCTCGGGGCCGGCCGCGTGGGCCAGGTCCACGCCCGCTCGATCGTACGACACCCCCGACGCAGAGCTCGCCCTGGGTGTGCGATCCCATCGAGGCGGCGGCAAGCGCGCTCGGCAGCACCTACGGCGTCCCCTACAGCCTCGATGCCGCAGGACGCGTTCGAGGATGCCGTCGATCGACGCGGTGGTCGATCGGCACGCCGACCAACACGCACATCGACATGCTCGAGCGCGCGGTCGCTCGCGGGCAAGAAGGTCCTGCTGCGAGAAGCCGATCGACCTCGACCTGGCCAGGATCGACGCCAGCTGGGCCGAGATCGCGGACAAGGCGCCGTTCGTCATGCTCGGCTTCAACCGCCGCTTCGACCCCTCCTTCCGCGAGGTCCGCGATGCGCGTCAAGGCCGGCGAGATCGGCCCGGTCCGCGCGCTGCGCATCACCAGCCGCGACCCGCAGCCCCCGCCCGCGGCCTACCTCGCCGTCTCCGGCGGCATGTTCCGCGACATGACCATCCACGACTTCGACATGGCCCGCTTCCTGCTGGGCGACATCGTCGAGGTCCAGGCGATGGTGTCGACCAACGGGCTCGGCCGCGTTCGAGGAGGCCGAGGACCACGCCCAGGCGATCGTCGTCATGCGCGCGGCGACCGGCGCCCTGTGCACGATCATCAACAGCCGCTCGCTGCGCCTACGGCTACGACCAGCGCCTCGAGGCGTTCGGTGACCTGCGGCGCGCTCGAGGCCGGCAACTGACCGCCACGACGGTCCGCGCCGCGACCGCCACGGGGACCGAGGCCGCGGGCCCGATCCTCAACTTCTTCCTCGAGCGCTACATGCCGGCCTTCAAGAACGAGATGGCCGAGTTCGTCGCGGCGATCACGGAGGACCGCGAGCCGGCGGTCGGGTTCGCCGACGGGCGGGCCGCCCTCGTGCTCGCCGAGGCAGCCGCCGAGTCCGTCGCGAAAGGCGCGACGGTCAAGCTCTAGCCCCTTCGCAGGTCAGATGCTCTGGAGCCCGTCTGGCGGTACGCGCTGGGCGGGCTCCGTCACGTCCGTCGATCCGGCGGCCAATCCCTCAGCGTGGCCAATCCCCCAACTATGTGGCGTTCGGCCTTCCTCCACGCTGAGATCGATCGCGATTCCGACAGATCGAGGGCTGAGCCACGGTGGCGAACCCTGGATTCGCCACATGTTTGGGGGCCGGTCCCGATCGCGCCCGCCCAGCGAGGCGGTCACGGCGCCCGGAGAAGGCGCGCCGCAGCATCCGCGTAGCCCGTATAGGCAGGCCGGCGCCGCACGGTCCCGATGACGGGTTGCCGCAGCCAGGCGTCACTGCGCGACGCCGGGTCGATCATCGCGAGGGTCCAGCCTCGTGGCCGTGATGCGCGCGGGTCCCGGATCCAGGCATCGAGCGCCCGGACGTTGCCCGGGAACGCCTGCTCGACGATGTCCCGGCTGTCAGCGAGACGCCTGGCGACAACCTCGGTGTCGAGCGCGAGCACGACCACCGTCACGGAGCGGACATCCCACCCGAGTTCACGGGCGACATACGGCGCCTCACGCTCGTAGAAGGCGAGGCTGCGTTGCAGTGCGCCCATATCGGGGAGGTCAGTCTTGGTCTCGTCCACGAGCAGCGCACGGTCCGCGGCCCGGTACCCGAGGAGGTCGATCCAGCCGCGAGGGCGGTCGCGCCCGATCATCGCCTCGAGCACCGTCTCCCAGGTGAAGCGGCGCACGCGACGCCCGCCGTACCCGTTGCACACCGCGTGGACGCCGTCGAGCTGGCGCACCCTGTCGTCCAGGTGCCGGCCCTGGACGGACAGACGCCCGCGCATTCCCAGCGCGGCCAGCACCCGTTCCACCACCGCGAGGTCGATGTGGTCCGCCTTGCCGTGCTCGAGCCGCCAGATCGTGGCGTCTGACGTGTCCGCCCGACGGGCCAGCTCCGCCTGGCTGATGCCGACGCAGCGAGCGACCCTGCTGGAGCAGCGCGGCGAGCCACGGGCCGAGCGCGGCCCGAGTGAGATCGATCGTGGCGTCCTGCATGGCTGCCTGTGTACCAGCGCCCGCTTATGCGCCACTCACCTGCACTCCACCGGGCGTGGGCAGGGCGTGCTCGCGAGTCCCCCTGGTCAAGCCGGTGTCGCACAGCCACCAGGGGGTATCCCCCAACTATGTGGCGTTCGCCGGACTTCCACGCTGGGCTCGACGGCCGATCTGTCGATTCGGGGGTTGAGCCACGAGGGCAAACCGCCGATTCGCTACATGTTTGAGGGACGGCGCGGTGGGCGGGCCGAGGGACGGCGCGGCGGGCGGGCCGAGGGACGGCGCGGCGGGCGGCGAGAGGACGGCGCGGTGGCGGGCCGAGGGCGGCGCGGAGTCGCGCAGGATCGGCGACCCGCTGACGGTCAGCCTCCGTCGGCGACGATCTCCGCGATCTCCACCCGGCGTCCCTGGCGGGCACTCCGGTCGGCAGCGTCGAGCACCCGCTGGACCGCGAGCCCGTCGGCGAAGTCCGGCGAGGCGGGCCGCCGTTCGGCGACGGCCGTGACGAAGGCGCGCGTCATCGTCTCCTGCGTCCGGAACACGTCGCGGTACGTGTTGTGCACGGTGTCGTGGCGCGCGCCGTTCCAGATGTGATCCGGGATGGGCAGCTCGCGCAGCTCGCCCTCGTCGGCCCGGCATCCTTCGACCCGCTGGATCGTGCGCCAGTCGCACATCGCGCGCAGGGTGCCGCCGCTCCCGTGCAGGTCGATCTCGTGACGCTGCCCGAAGGGCCCCGGCTCGTGGGCGAGCGACGTCATGTGGAGCGACCCCGTCGCCCCGTTCTCGAACTCGACCAGGAGGATGATGGTGTCATCGGCCGCCTCGAAGGGGGCGCCGTCGGGTCGCGGGTCGCGGGGCACGAGATGGGTCCACGCGGCGCTCACCGCGCGGATCTCGCCGAAGTACCAGCGCGCCAGGTAGACCCAGTGTGAGCCGAGGTCGCCGAGGATCCCCGACCCCGCCTCGCCCACGTCGAACCGCCACGAATACGCGCCCGACCGTCCGTAGCCGGTGTAGTAGCGCATGTTGAGGTGGTACGGCTGGCCGATGAAGCCCTCGTCGACGAGCTCCCGCAGGTAGGCGTTGGCCGGCATGAAGCGGTAGGTGAACGGGACCATCGTGGTCACGCCGGCCACCGCGGCTGCCTCGGTCATCTCGCGGACCTGGCGGGCGTTGAGACCCACGGGCTTCTCGCACAGGACCGCGAGGCCCCGCTCCAGGGCGGCCAGCGTCGTGGGGTGGTGGAACTTGTTGGCCGTCAGGACGAGGATCGCATCGAGCTCCTCGGCCTCGAGCATGTCCTCGAGCCGGGCATACGCGCGTGGGATCCCCCACTGGGCCGCGAAGTCGCGCGTGTGCTCTGCGCGCTGCCCTCCCACGATGCAGCGCACGTCGGCGAGCGGGTGGCCGGCGATGGCCGGCAGGTACATCGCGTCGGCCCACCAGCTGGTGCCTGCGATCCCGATGCGAACCTTGTCCATGCCGGCCACCTTCCCGTGCTGCGCGTCCAGTGCTAAGGGTCCGTCAGAGCCCGATCGACTCAGAGCCCGATCGACTCAGAGCCCGATCGACCGCAGGTACTCGCGGTTGCGCCGGGCGCTCTCCTTCGGGTGGCCCATGCCGGGCAGGATGTCCTGCTCCACCACGATCCAGTCGTCGTACCCGATGTCCTGCAGGGCGACAAGCATGCCCGGGAAGTCCACGGAGCCCTTGCCCAGTTCGCAGAACACGCCGTGGCCGGTCGACTCGAGGCCGTGCCAGCCCTGGCGGCGGGATTCGGCCATGACCGCCGGATCCGCATCCTTGAAGTGCACGTGCCAGATGCGGTCCCCGAACTCGCGGACTGCGTCCACCGGGTTCTCGCCGGTCCCGAAGGTCCAGTGCCCGGTGTCCAGGCACACCCCGATCAGGTCCGGGTCGGTCAGGGCCAGGAAGCGGCGGACTTCGGCCCCGGTCTCGATGAGCGTGCCGAGGTGCTGGTGGAAGACCGTGCGGACGCCCGCCTCGTCGCGGACACGCCGGGCAAGGCGATTGGCCGCCGCGGCATAGACCTCCCACTGGTCGTCGGTGAGGCCCATCTCGGGCGTGATCCGCCCGGCGTTCTGGCCGCGCACGGGGTCGCCGTACGGGTCGTTGCCCAGCACGATCATCGTCCGCGGGCCGCCCACGGCGTTGAGCAGCTTGCCGATCCTGACCGCATCCTCCTCGCCCTGGGCGTGGCGGGCCGGGTCCTGGAACCACGGCGTGGCGAACGAGGCCAGCATCTCCAGGCCGCGGGCGTCGAGCTCCGCCCGGAGCGCGACAGGGTCGGTGGGCATGAAGCCCCAGTCCCCGAGCTCGGTGCCGGCGTAGCCGGTCTCGGCCATCTCGTCGAGCACCTTGCGGTAGCCGCCGGTCTCACCCTCGACGTTCTCGATCACACCCCACGAGCAGGGTGCATTTGCGACGCGAATCATGCGTGCTGTCTCCAGGATCTCCGCCGGCCCGGGTGCTGTCCGCAGATCCGGGCCGGCAGCAGGCAGGGCTAGGGCTGGACCTCGTCGAGGCGGACGGGCCGGTTCTCGCGCCAGCTGCGGGTGCAGGCGACGGCGAGGCGCAGGGTCTCGTAGGCGTCGTCCGGACCGGGGCCGACCGGCTTGCCGGCGCCGAGGTTCTCGAAGAACACCTCGAGCTCGCGGCGGTAGGCGATCTCGAAACGGTCCATGAAGTCGCCGTAGAGGTCGCTCTCGGTGGCCACGTCGCGGTAGTGCGTGGCGGGGGTCTTGCGCTCGCCGTCCACGATCACCTTGCCGATCGCTCCGGCGACCTCGGCCCGGATGTCATAGCCCCACTTGGAGTGCCGGGCGGTCTCGACGACACCCAGGGCCCCGTTGCGGAACTTCATCATGATCACGGACGTGTCCCAGTCGTCCGCCTTGGCGAAGCGCTCGTCGAACAGGACGGACGCCCAGGCATGGACCTCCTCCACCTCGCCCACGAGGAACCGGGCGACGTCGAGGTCGTGCACCGACATGTCGAGGAACGAGCCGCCGCAGGTCAGGAGGAACTCGAGCGGGGGCGGGTTGGTGTCGCGCGACAGCGCGCGGAACTGCTCGATCCGGCCCAGCTCGCCCGAGTCGATGAGCTCCTTGGCGCGCACGTAGCCCGGGTCGAAGCGGCGCATGAAGCCGACCTGGACCGGCAGCCCCGTCTCCTTCCAGAGCTCGACGATCTTCGCCGTGTCGGCAAGCTCCTGGGCGATCGGCTTCTCGGTCCAGACGGCCTTGCCGGCGCGCAGGGCGGCCTCGATGTGCGTGGCGTGCAGGGTCGTCGGCGTGTTGATGACGACAGCCTCGACCTCGGGGTCGTTGATGGCCTCGAGCGGATCGAGCACGGCCCGCGTCGCGTTGGCGAGCACCCGCCCGGCCTCCGCCGCCTCCGGGTTCGGATCGGCCACCACGATCACGTTCGCGTTGGGGATCGTCCCAAGGTTGCGCACGTGCACCCGGCCCATCCGGCCGGCGCCGAGCACCGCGACGGCGATGTGGTTGGGATCCCTGAGCTTGAACTCCGGCATGCCGGTCCTCCTGCGTGGTTGGACGCTGCGTTGTGGGGTTGCCTACGGCCTCGCGGCCTTGCGGTCGGGATTGGGGACAAGGACGTCGCGCACCTCGACCTGGAGGTCCGCGTACGCGCCCAGGAACTGGCGCATGGTGCGCAGGGATGCGCCGTACTGCTCGAGCTCCGGCACGGTCAGGCCGTCGGGCTCGTACGCGGGCCGGAACTCCGGGGCGCGTTCCAGCAGCTCGTCGACGATCGCCGGGTCCACCGGCTCGTCGATCCGCGGCTCCACCGGCAGGCCGGATGCGTTGAGCCAGTGCTGCCAGGCCGGTGGGATGGTGATGACGATGTCGCCGCCGAGGAGCTGGGTCCACGGCAGGTGGTGGCGGAAGGCGCCGGCCAGCAGGCGCGTGCGGTAGCCGCGCTCCCGGTAGATGCCGGTAGGCGCGCTTGAACACGGCAATCCCGGCCCACTCGGCCCGGCCGGGCGTGAGCAGGATGTCGTCGCGCTCGCAGGCGGCCTTCACCCAGTCGTCCGTGCGGCCCACCATCAGGGTGCAGACCGGGTGCAGGTCGCCCGTGGCACCCGACGCGGCCCGGCGATCCAGGCCGCGCTCCACGGCCTCGGCCACCGCGATCGCGCCGGCAACGGTGAAGTTGAGCGTCGCGTTGATCTCGATCCCACGCGCCACCGACTCCTCGATCGCCACGAGCCCTGCCGCGGTGACCGGGAGCTTGACCTGCATGTTGGGCGCCAGCGAGGACAGGCGGACTGCCTGCTCGACCATGGCGTCCGCATCGCGGGCGTGGGTGGGGCTCACCTGGGCCGAGATCCGTCCCTGCGCACCGCCGGTCGAGCGGTGGACCGGCTCGAGGATGCCGGCGCCGCGGGCGGCCACCTCCTCGATCAGCGCCCAGGCGGTCTCGACCTCACCCCAGGTGGGGTTGGCCGCCGCGAGCTCGCGTGCCCGGGTACGCCACACCGGCCCCTCGGCCCGGACGATGCCGAGCACGATGGGCGGGTTGGACGTGGCACCGGTCGCGCCGTTGTCGATCGCGTACTCGAGGTCGGCGGGACCGCACGAGTCGTTCCAGATCTCGGTGCCGGTCCGGCGCACGCCCTCGAGCAGGATGCTGGTTGTCATGGCCGCACGCCCCTTCCCTGCCCCGCTGCAGCCGGCCGGGTCGGGTCCCAGTCCATGAGCCACTGGTGGTCGGGGTCCACCGTGAAGCGCCACACGCGCTCCGGGCCGGCCATGACGTTGAGGTACCAGCAGTCGTAGCCTGCCGCCGCCCCGACCACGTGGTAGCCGCGGGGCACGAGGATCACGTCGAGGTCGCGCGCCGTCAGCGTCTCGTCGAGGGAGCGGTCCGGCGTGTAGACCCGCTGGACGGCGAACCCGGTCGGGCGAGCGAAGCGGTAGAAGTACAGCTCCTCCAGCTGCGACTCGTGGGGCGGGTTGTCCGTGTCGTGCTTGTGGGGCGGGTAGCTGGACCAGTTGCCACCGGGCGTGTACGCCTCCACGGCGATCAGACGTCCGGCCTCCGCCGAGGGCGGCAGCAGGTTCTTGATCATCCGGGTCGCGGGACCGCTCCCGCGGCTCTCGACCAGGATCGAGCCCGGGTCCACCACCGCGGTGCGCCGGACATCGCCGCCCGGCGCTGCCGCAACAGCGAGGAGCACCTCGGTCTCGGCCGTGACCTCCACGTCATCGCCCGGCGCCACGATGACCACGCCGGCGGGCGGCTCGTCGAAGACGCTCGACCGCGTGCCCACGGGACCCGCATCGAGGGCACCGGCCCGGACCCGGGCGGTCCCCTCGAGCACGAGGACGAGCACCTCCTGCCCGTCGCCGGCACGGGCCACCCGGCCACCCGGCGCGAGCCGGTGGACGTCGAACGAGGTCCACGTCCAGCCGGCCGCGACCGGTGTCAGCCGGTGGATGGCGCCGTCGGCGTCCGGCGCGCGCGCCGGACGGACGAGTGAGGTCATCGCTCTGCTCCCCCCGGCCGTCAGCGCGTGAAGCGCGAGGGATCCTGGTAGGGCGCACCCGGGATCATGAGGTACCGCTGGCGGCCCTTGTTCTCGTCGAAGCTCACGCGGGCCTCGTTGACCGCGGGCATCTCGGAGACCATCGGCGTGGCCATCTCCCACCACGAGTTCGCGTAGCCCTTGACCCGCTCGTCCCAGTCCGTCTGGACCACGATGCACACGGTCTCAGTGCCGGCGCGGGCGTCGGCAAGGGCCGCGCGCAGCTCCGGGAGCGTCGAGACCTCCAGCGCCTTCGCGCCCATGCCCTGGCACATCTTCACGAAGTCCAGCTGCATCACCGGGCCGTCGTACGCGCCCGACGGGCCGCGGTAGCGGTAGTGGCAGCCGAAGCCCTCGGCGCCCACCTGCTCGGACACCCGGCCGACGCTGGAGTAGCCCTTGTTGTCCACGATCACGATCGTGAGCTTGAGACCCTCCTGGACGGCCGTCGTGATCTCGTTGGCCATCATCTGGAATGAGCCGTCGCCCACCATGACGATGACCTCGCGGTCCGGCGCGGCGAGCTTCGCGCCCACACCGCCGGCGATCTCGTAGCCCATCGTGGAGTAGCCGTACTCCACCTGGTAGGACTGCGGATCGCGGGAGCGCCACAGCTTGAGCAGGTCGCCGGGCAGGGAGCCGGCCGAGGTCACGACGACATCGCGCGGGTCCGTTGAGGCTTCCACCGCGCCGATGACCTCGCCCTGGGTCAGGATCTCGCCCACGCTGTGGTTGTAGACGCGGGTCACCTCGGCGTCCCACTCGCGGTTGAGGGCGGCGACGCGCTCGCGGTAGGCAGCGTCGGTCGAGTAGTCGCCCAGGGCCACCGCCAGCTCCTCGAGCGTCGCGCGCGCATCCCCGACCAGCGGGATCGCTGCGTGCTTGTAGGCGTCGAACTCGGCCACGTTGATGTTGATGAACCGGACGTCCGGCTCCTGGAAGGCGGTCTTGGACGCGGTCGGGAAGTCCGTGAACCGCGTGCCGATGCCGATGACGAGATCCGCCTCCGGCCCGATCACGTTCGCCGCGAGCGTGCCGGACACGCCGGCCCCGCCCAGGCTCAGCGGGTGGTCGTAGGGCATCGAGCCCTTGCCGGCGTGGGTCTCGGCGACGGGGATGCCGGTCTGCTCGGCGAAGGCGCGCAGGGCGTCGGTGGCCTCGCTGTAGCGGACACCGCCGCCCGCGAAGATGACCGGGCGCTTCGCCTCGCGGATCCAGGCGGCAGCCGCCGCGAGGGAGTCCCGGTCCGGCCGGTTGCGCGGGATCGCCCACACACGCTTGCCGAACATCTCCACCGGGTAGTCGAACGCGTAGGTCTGGATGTCCTGCGGCAGGCCCAGGAACACGGCGCCCGTCTCGGCGGGCGAGGTGAGGATGCGCATCACCTCGGGCATGACGGTGATGACCTGCTCCGGACGGTTGATCCGGTCCCAGTACCGGACGACCGGGCGGAACGTGTCGTTCGCGCTGGTGTCCTGGCTGCCCTGGTACTCGAGCTGCTGGAGGACCGGGCTCTGGACGCGCTCCGCGAACGCGTCGCCCGCCATCAGCAGCACCGGCACGTGGTTGATGGTTGCCGATGCGGCGCCGGTGACCATGTTCGTGGCGCCCGGGCCGATGGAGGTCAGGCACGCGAACGCGCCGAGGCGGTTCTTGAGCTTCGCGTAGCCGACGGCCGCGTGGACCATCGACTGCTCGTTGCGGGTCAGGTAGTACGGGAAGTCCGCCTCGGCCTGCTGGATCGCCTGGGCAACGCCGCCGATGTTGCCGTGGCCGAAGATGCCCCAGAGACCCGCGAAGAAGCGGTGCTCGACCCCGTCGCGCTCGACGTGCTGCATCGCCAGGTAGTTGATGACGGCCTGGCCAGTGGTCAGGCGGATCGTGGCCATCTGTCGTGCCTCCTCGTGAGCGTCGGGCTGGTGGTGGTGGTGCTGGGGCGGTGGGTCGGAGTGGCAGTGTGGTGGTGTGGCGGACTAGCGGGGGCGGTTGCCGATCGCGCGCGTGACCTGCCCGGCGACCCGGGCCGCGACCCGTTCCGGGGTCAGCCCGTGCTTGTCGAGCAGGAACGCGTTCGGCGCCGATTCGATCCAGGTGTCCTCGACGCCGATACGGAACACCGGTCGCGGGACGGCGGCGGTCACGATCTCGGCCACGAGAGCGCCGAGGCCGCCGATGACCGAGTGCTCCTCGGTGGTGACGATGTACGGGACGCCGGCGCAGGCGGCCGCGATGGCCCCGGCATCCACGGGCTTGATCGTGGGCACGTGCAGGACACCGGCGCTGATCCCCTGCTGGTCCAGCAGCTCTGCGGCGGCGAGCGTCCGTGCCGTCTGCTGGCCGGTCGAGACGAGGAGCACGTCGCTGCCCTCACGCAGCCGCAGCACGCGCCCGGGTTCGAACACGTAGTCCGGCCCGAACACGTCCGCTTCCGACTCGCGGTCGAGGCGCAGCCACACCGGTCCCTGGTGGGCGGTGGCCCAGCGCGTCATCGCGGCCACCTCGGTGGCATCGGCCGGGCAGAGCAGGGTCATCCCGGGCAGCGCCCGCACGATGGCGATGTCGGCGATGTCCACGTGCGTCTTGCCGCCGAGGCCCGCCTTGATGCCCGTGTACGCCGCGCCGATCTTGACGTTGGCATGGGTCTGTGCGACGGACATGCGCACCTGGTCGAGCGCCCGGTGCGAGAAGAAGATCCCGAACGAGCTCAGCCAGGGCACGAACCCCTCGAACGAGAGGCCCGCTGCCACCGAGACCATGTTCTGCTCGGCGATGCCCATCTGGAGGAACCGGTCCGGGTAGGCGGTCTCGAACCTGGCCGCCTGCGTGGATGACGCGAGGTCCGCATCGAGCACGAGCAGGTCCGGGTTCTCCGCGGCGATCTCGATGAGCGTCTCCGCCCACACCTCGCGCTGCGCCTTGCTCATGCCTGGTCCTCCCCGCCGGCGGCGGGTGCGTCGGTGCGGCGGGTCGTCGGCCCCGAGCAGCTCGGCGCGGAACGCGGCGTGCTCAGCGGGCTGGGGTGCGCGGGCATGCCACTCGGCGCGACCCTCGGTCGCCACGACTCCCTTCCCCTTCTGGGTGCGGGCCAGGATCATCGTGGGCGTGGATCCGGAGCCCGCGGCCCGCGCGTCCTCGCATGCGGCGGCGATCTGCCCCATGTCGTGCCCGTCGATCTCGAGGACGCGCCAGCCGAAGGCGGTCAGGGCCGCCCGGAGGTCCACGCCGGCCCACGGGTCGCGCCGGCTGCCCCGGTGCTCCTCGCCGGCCTCGAGGCGCCAGCCGTACTGCTGCATCCCGTTCCAGTCCAGGATGGCCGCCAGGTTGCCGGCCCCGTACCGCGGCGCCACGTGGATCGCCTCCCAGGCCTGGCCCTCCTGCAGCTCGCCGTCGCCGAGCATCGCGAAGACGTGGGCCGGGTTGGCCCGCCGGCGCAGGCCCATCGAGATCCCGAGGGCCATGGAGAACCCCTGCCCGAGCGATCCGACCGACGCGTCGATCCCGGCGCAAGGTGCATGTCGGGGTGGCTCTGGAGACGGCTGTCGCCCGTGTCGAAGGTGGCGAGCTCGCTCTCCGGGAAGTAGCCGCGCATCGCGAGCACGGTGTACAGCCCGACGCCCGAGTGGCCCTTCGAGAGGACGAAGCGGTCGCGCTCGGGCCAGTCGGGACGATCCGGGTCGATGCGCAGCACCTCGAAGTAGAGGGCGACCAGCATGTCCATCGCGGACAGCGGTCCGCCCATGTGGCCGGCCTGGGCCCGGGCGACGGTGTCGACCAGCAGGAGGCGGCCGCGCCTGGCGATCGCCTCGAGCTCCGCGATACGGGCGGCGGTGAGCGGCGCCATCAGCCGGTCGGTCACCCCGCGGGCTGCCAGCCTCGCCTCCAGCCACTCGCGGTTGACGCGGGCGACGTCCTTCGGATCGCCCACGCACGTGTCCTGCTCCAGGACGAACCAGCCGTCGTAGCCGCGGCGCAGCAGGTCGTCGACCACCGCCTCGACCTGCGCGATCCCCTCGCCCAGCGGCGGGAAGATGTACGCCTTGAGCGCCGTGCCGAACGACCACTCCCCGGCCCTGGCCTGCTCGAGGATGGCGCCGTCAACGTCCTTGAGATGGATGTGCCGGACCCGGTCACCGTACGCGGCCAGCATCGCGAGGCTGTTGCCGCCGCCGTAGGCGAGGTGGCCGATGTCGAGGCACCAGCCGACCTTCGCCGGATCGGTCTCATCGAGGAAGCGCTCGGTCTCGGCCTGGGTCTCCACGTAGGTGCCCACGTGGTTGTGGAAGACGACGCTCATGCCCAGCGGGGCGATCCGGTCGGCGAGGTCATGGAGGCCTTGCGCGAGGTTCGACCACTGCTCGTCGGTGAGGCCATTCGCCTCGTCGACGTGGCCGGCCTCGCCGCGGCGGCGGTCATCGCCGGCCTCGGCGGCGATCAGCAGCCTGCCACCGGCGGCGTGCAGGCGGTGCGCGATCGTGAGGCCGCGCTCCATCGCCTCGTCGTAGCGGTCCTTGTCCCGGAACGGCAGCCCGACGAACGCCCCCACCATCTCGAGGCCGCGCTTGTCCAGCTCGACCTTGAGCTCGGCCGGGTCCTCGGGCATGCCCGGACCCCACTCGGTGGCGTCGTAGCCGGCCTCCACGAACTCGTCCATCATCCGCTCGTAGGGCAGCCACGGGCGGTACTCGGGGACGTCGGGGCTGTTCCAGTTGACGGGCGCGGTTGCGATCCTCATCGAGGCTCCTTGGAGTGCCGCGGTGCGCGGCGAGGAGGCGGACGGACGGCCTAGAGCAGCTCGGCGCGCTGCCTGGACAGGTTGCCCTCGTACTTGACGCGGGCGGCGTTGACCAGGTCGGAGCCGGAGACCTCGGCCACCGGGACATCCCACCAGGTGTCGTAGCCGGGGGCACGCTTGTCCGGCGAGACGGCGACGTGGATGACCGTGACGCCGTCGTGGGCGCGGGCCTGCTCGATCGCGGCCCTGATCTCGTCCTCGGTGCCGGCGCGGAGGCCGAGCGCGCCCATGGACTCCGCGTGCTTCGCGAAGTCGACGGGGATGTAGCCGCCGGTCAGGCGCCCGGTCCCGGCCTCGCGGAACCGGAGCTCGTTGCCGAACTGGGGCACGCCGCAGTTCCAGGCGAGGTCCTTGATGCACTGGTAGCCGTGGTTGTCGAAGACGACGATCGTCATCTTCAGGCCCTCGGCCACCGCGGTGACGATCTCGGAGTTGAGCATGAGGTAGGTGCCGTCGCCGATGGCCACGACGATCTCGCGGCCGGGCTCGGCCAGCGCAACGCCGATGCCCGCGGGGATCTCGTAGCCCATGCAGGAGTAGCCGTACTCGAGGTGGTAGGCCTTGCTGTCCTCGGGCCGCCAGAGCTTGAGCAGGTCGCCCGGGAGCGAGCCGGCCGCGCAGATCATGGTCGCGTGCCCGCCGACGGCGTCGTTGACGATGCCGATGACCTCGGGCTGGGACAGGTCGCCGGGCTCGCCGTTGGGCGCGCGGTGCTGCGAGACGATCTCGTCCCACTCGGTCTTGAGCGCCGCCACCACCTGGCGGTACTCCTGGCTGGTGCCCGTGGCGCCCGCCGCGGCCAGACCGGATGCGATGGCCTTGAGCGCCTCGCGTGCGTCGCCGATCAGCGGCAGGGAGCGCATCTTGGAGGCGTCGAAGCTGTTGATGTTGATGCCGACGAACGTGACGTCCGGGTCCTGGAACGCGGAGCGTGACGCCGTCACGAAGTCGCCCATGCGCGTGCCGACACCGATGACGAGGTCGGCCTCCTTGGCCAGCCGGTTCGCGGCAAGGCCACCAGCGGAGCCGATCGGGCCCACGTTGTACGGGTGGTTCCAGGGCAGGACGCCCTTGCCGGCCTGGGACTCCGAGACCGGGATGCCGTACGTCGTGGCAAGCGTGTCGAGCACGGCCTCCGCGCCGGCGTAGATCGCACCGCCCCCGGCCACGATCAGCGGGCGCCTGGCGCCCTTGACGAGCTCCACGACCTCGTCCACGAGCTCTGCCTCGGGCCGGGGCCGCCGCACGCGCCAGACCCGCTTCTCGAAGAAGCGCTCGGGCCAGTCCCAGACCTCGGCCTGGACGTCCTCGGGCAGGGACACCGTCACGGCACCGGTCTCGGCAGGGTCGGTCAGGACCCGGAACGCCTCGGGCAGGCTGGAGAGGAGCTGCTCGGGGCGGGAGATGCGGTCGAAGTAGCGCGACACGGGGCGGAACGCGTCCGAGGCGGACACGTCGTGCTCCATCGGGTGCTCGATCTGCTGGAGGACAGGGTCGACCAGGCGGTTGGCGAAGTAGTCGGACGGGAGGAGGAGGACCGGGAGCCGGTTGACGGTCGCGGTGGCGGCGCCGGTGATCATGTTCGTGGCGCCCGGGCCGATGGAGCTGGTGCAGGCGAAGGCGCGCAGGCGGTTGTTGTGCTTCGCGAAGGCGGTGGCGATGTGGACCTGGCCCTGCTCGTTCTGCGGCCGGTAGTACGGCATCGCGTACTCGTCGCCGAGCTCCTCGAGGGCCTGGCCGAGGCCTGCCACGTTGCCGTGCCCGAAGATGCCCCAGACGCCGGCGATGAAGCGCTGCTCGACGCCGTCACGCTCGACGTACTGGGCGGCCAGGAAGCGGACGATCGCCTGTCCGACGGTCAGCCGTACGGTTCCCACTGAACGCTCCTCTCGTCCGGGCACAGGGTCGCGTCGCTCCGTGGCGGCCCCGCGTGCGGATCGCTTGTGCAATCGTTTACAAGCATACCCGGCGCGACCCCGGTTCGGCAAGTCCCCGGAGCCCGTCGGGCTTGACGCAATCGGTTGCACGGCCTACGCTCGCAATCGATTACTTGATCGCCGCCATGCCCGGCGATGCAGACCTGTGCGGAGGCACCCGGCGCGAGATGGTGGATCGACCGGCAGGAGGACGCGGGGCCACCGCTCCCGCCACGCGCGCGATGCCGGCATGACCGACCGGACCGCCCCCGCCACCATCCGTGACGTCGCGGATCGCGCCGGCGTCTCCACCGCCACGGTCAGCCGCGTGCTGGCGGGCATCGGCCACCCCAAGCCCGACACGGCCGCCGCCGTGATGGCGGCCGTCGACGCCCTCGACTACCGGCCGTCCGGCGTCGCCCGCTCGCTGCGCATGAAGCGGACCCGGACGCTGGGCCTGATCGTCACCGACATCCAGAACCCGTTCTTCCCGGAGCTCGTCCAGGCAGCCGACCAGGCCGCGCGCGACCTTGGGTACTCGATCATCCTGGGCTCCGCCGCCTACGACGAGCACCGTGCCGTCGAGTACCTGGACCTCATGGTGGACCGACGCGTCGACGGGCTGATCATCGCGTCCTCGCAGATCTCCGACGAGAGCTGGCGCTGGCTGGCCGCGTCGCCCGTCCCGGTCGTCGTCGTGAACGCGGAGCCCTCCGGCGTCCCGATCACCGTCGTCACCAGCGACAACGAGGCGGGCGCCCGCCTGGCCGCCGAGCACCTGCTGGGGCTCGGGCACCGCCGTCTCGCCTACGTGCGCGGCCTCGAGGCCTTCAGCGCCGACGTCCCGCGCTTCCGGGGGTTCCAGGCCGCCTGCCGGGCCGCCGGCGTCCCCGACGAGGACCTGTTCGTCGTGCGAGGCGATGCCGGCTTCGACGGCGGCGAGCGCGCCGCCAGCGACCTGCTGACCGCGAACACCGGCGTCACGGCCATCGCCTGCCACAACGACCTGACCGCGATCGGCGTCCTGCGCGCCATGCGCAGCGCGCGCGTCCGCGTCCCCCAGGAGGTCAGCGTCATCGGCTGCGATGACATCTCGGCGGCGTCGTGGGTGGTACCCGCCCTCACCACGGTCGCCCAGCAGAAGGCCGAGATGGGGAGCCTCGCGGTCGAGCGCGTGGCCACGATGCTCGACCATCCCGACGAGGCCGGCGAACCGGGAACCACCCGCGTGCCGATGGTCCTGCGCATCCGCGAGTCGACCGGTCCGGTCGCCTGATCAGGGCCGGGGTTCAGGCGTCGGGGCCGCGCGGTGAGGGCCGCGCGGGCGCCGCCGGCGCGCCGGCGTCGCTCAGGCGCCGCCCAGCACCCCCTCGAGCAGCGCGAATCCATCCTCGGTTCCGCGCCATCGGGCCCGTAGTCGCTCGCCGCCCATCCGTCGCCGCACGTACCGGAGCACGAGCACGGCCACGACGACATCGTCGAGCGGCCCGAGCACCGGGATGAACTCCGGGATCAGGTCCACCGGCGAGAGCAGCCACACGAGGAGGAGGACGAGCGCGGCCTTCACGGGCGCAGGCGTGGCACGATCGGCGAGCAGGTCGCGGACGAGCCGTGCGATGTCCGGCACGACCCGGACCAGGGCGGCGAGCGAGACGTCGCGCGGGCGCACGAGCCACAGGACGAGGACGAGCAGCGCCCACGCCGCGAGCAGCCCGAGCACGATCGCGACGACGCCGGCCCCAACGGTCCCCGCGAGCGTGTCCATGACGCCGATCGTACCGCCCCCGCCTCCGGGTACCTTCCCGCGACCCCGCAGCGCCCCCGACCGGTGGCCCCGCGACCCTCCGATCGGTGGCACCGATCAATTGCGGGGCGGCCTCGTCACCTGATCGCTACGGCCGATCAACGCGACCTGGCCGATCCCGGACGGGCCCCCTCGCCGGCCCACCAGGCCACTCCAGACGTCGTCGATCGGCGCCACCGATCAGTTCGACTCAGGCTCTCAGAATCGTTCGGCCGGGCCGATATGCGCGGCTCCCGCTCCGGCCTGGAGCGATCCGCCATCTGCGGCGCCAGCCGGGTTGGTGACCAGCTCGGCGATGAGGGCACGGCGACGACGGATCGCGGGGACGGATCGCGACGACGGATCGCGGCGACCGCGGACCGTCGGTCGCGCCACGCGGGGAGCCTGGACTCCACATCGACGGAAGGTACGCCGCGTCGCCGGCCCGCGGCGGCCCCCGCACTGGTGAGCCACACGCCGAACGGGGCCTGGCGCGGAGGCCAGGAGACCCGGAGGCCAGGAGACCCGGAGGCTGGAAATGGAGAACCGGCCCCCGCCCGAAGGCTGGAGCCGGTTCGCGGCCCCCCACGGTGCGAGAGGACTAGGAGTTGCCCGGGAAGACCAGCGAGAGCGGGCCCTGCTTGCCCGGCTCCGGCCAGCGCTCGGTGACCATCTTCTGCTGGGTGAAGAAGCGGATGCCGTCCTCACCGCGCATGGCCAGGTCGCCGATCGCGGACTCCTTCGAACCCGAGAAGCTCATGAAGCCGGCGGGCACCGGGATCGGCACGTTCACGCCGATCATCGGGACCTCGACCTCGAGCTTGAAGCGCCGCGCCGCGCCACCGTCGGTCGTGAAGATCGCGGTGCCGTTGGCGTACTTGTGGTCGTTGATCATCTGGAGGCCCTCGTCGAAGGTCTCCGCGTAGCTGATGCCGAAGACCGGGCCGAAGATCTCCTCCTGGTAGATCTTCATGTCCGGTGTGACGTGGTCGAAGAGCGACACGCCGAGGAAGAAGCCGTCCGGGTTCTCCTCGCTCTTGAACTCGCGCCCGTCCACCAGCAGCTCGGCACCCTCGGCCTCGCCGATGTCGATCCACTTGATGATCGACTCGCGGTGCTCGGTGGAGTAGATCGGGCCCATGTCGGTGCCGGGCGTCATCCCGTTGCCGATCTTGAGGCCGGCGATCCGCTCCATGATCTTGGGCTTGAGGCGCTCGCCCGTGTCGCCGACGGCGATCATGAGCGTCTGGGCCATGCAGCGCTCGCCGGCCGAGCCGAAGCCCGCCGCGACCGCCGCATCGGCCACCAGGTCGAGGTCCGCGTCCGGCAGGACGAGCATGGCGTTCTTCGCGGAGGTGTAGGACCCGACGCGCTTGCCGCGCTTGGTGCCTTCCTCGTAGACGTACCGGCCGACGGCGGTGGAGCCGACGAACTGGATCGCCTTGATGTCCTTGTGCTCGACGATCGCCTTGACCGCCTCGCGGCCGCCGTAGACGACGTTGAGGGTGCCGTCGGGGCCGCCGGCCTGCGTCCAGAGCTCGGCCTGGAGCTGCGTTGCGCCGGGGGTGTGGGAGGACGGCTTGAACACGACGGTGTTGCCGCAGGCCAGCGCGATCGGGTAGATCCACGTCGGGACCATGACCGGGAAGTTGAACGGCGTGATCGCCGCCACCACGCCCAACGGGCCGCGGAGCGTGAACGTGTCGACCTTGGTCGAGACGTTCGGCGTCATCATGCCGGACAGGTGGACCGGGAGACCGCAGGCGAAGTCGATCGTCTCGATGCCGCGAAGGACCTCGGCGAGCGCATCCGGGAACGTCTTGCCGTGGTCGCGCGTGATGAGTCGCGCCAGCTCCTCCCGGTTCTCGTACATGAGCGTCCGGAAGTTGAAGAAGATGTTGCTGCGCGCGATGAGCGGCATGTCGCGCCACGCCGGGAACGCCGCAGCGGCGGCTTCGACGGCGGCGTCGACCTCGGCCTGCCCGCCGCGCGGGACGCGGGCGAAGATCTGGCCGGTCGCCGGGTTGTAGATGGGGCCGGTGTTCTCGGGAAGGACCTCGACGGCCGTGCCGTTGATCCAGTGGGAGAGGACCGGCAGGACGGCCGATTCGCTCTGGGACTCGATGGCCATGGGTACGGAGATCCTCCTGTTGACCGGGCTCGGGCTGGGTGCCTGGGTCGTGTGTTGCCTAGATGGTGCGCGTGGTCGTCAAGCGGACTTGACGTCCGGGTTGGGCATCATGATGTCGCGGACGACGCCCTGCAGATCGTGATACGACTGGACGAAGCCGCGCAGGGTCCGAACGGCGGCTCCATAGCCTGCGAACTCGTCGGGCCGGAGTCCATTCGGCTCATAGGCCCGCACGAAGTCCGGGATGCGCGCCGCCAGGTCGTCGACCAGGTGCTGGTCGACGGGCCTGTCGATCCGGGCCTCGGGCCCGATGCCGGAGCCGTTGAAGCGGACCTGCCAGGCGTGCGGGATCGTGAGCACGACGTCGCCGCCGACCAGCTCGGTCCAGTGGAGGCGGTGCCGGTAGGCAGCCGCCAGCAGCCGGGTCCGGTAGCCGCGCTCCTGGAAGATGCCGTAGGCCCGCTTGAACGCGGCGATCCCCGCCCAGTTGGCGGCGTCCGGATCGAGCGCGACGTTGTCCTTCTCGACGAGGACCTTCATCCAGTCGTCGAGCCGGCCGATCATCAGCGAGCAGACCGGGCTCTGCTTGCTTGTGTCGATACCGGCAGCTTCAGCGCGCCGGAGGCCCCGCTCGACGGCCTCGGCCGCCGCGATGCACTGGGCGACGGTGAACACGACGGTGACGTTGGCGACCACGCCCTGCGCGGTGGCGTCCTCGACAGCCTGCAGACCCGCCGCGGTGCACGGGAACTTGACCTGGATGTTCGGCGCGAGGGTGCTGAAGTGGACGGCCTGCTCGACCATCCGGTCCGGCGTGCGGTAGTTGGCCGGGTTCGTCTGGAGGCTGAGGCGGCCCTTCATCCCGTCGTTGGCGTCGAAGACGGGCTGCAGGATGCCGGCGCCGCGGACACCCATCTCCTCGATCAGCGCCCAGGTGAGCTCCACCTCGGACCACGTCGGGTTGGCCGCGATCATCTCGCGGACCCGCGGCGTCCAGTGGTCCTTCTCCTTCTTCATCACCTCGCCCACGATGACCGGGTTCGAGGTGGCGCCAGTCCCGCCCCGCTCCACCGCGTAGGCGAGCTCGGCGACGGCGCAGGAGTCGTTCCAGAAGTCGGTCGGGGTGGCCTCGACCATCCGCGTGAGCGGGCTGTCGACGGTGGCGATAGCGGTGGTCATCGGGCGGGGCCTCCGGTCGGGAGCGGACAGTTCGTGCAAGCAGGATAATCGATTATCGATGTCACGTCTTGGATGATCACTCGCCTGCCTTGACCTGCGGCGGTGTCCAGTTCATGAGCCAGGCGTGGTCCGGGTCGATCGTGAAGTACCACGCACGGTTGGGGCCGGCCATGACGTTGAGGTAGTACGCGTCGTAGCCCGCCGGCGCGCCGAACGGGTGGTAGCCCTCGTTGACGACAACGACATCGCGGTCGCCGACGGCCATGGACTCGTCGAGGCTGCGATCGGGCGTGTAGACGCGCTGGAAGCCGAACCCCTGGGGCATGGCGAAGCGGTAGAAGTACAGCTCCTCCAGGCGCGCCTCGACCGGCGGGTTCTCGGTGTCGTGCTTGTGCGGCGGGTACGAGGACCAGTTGCCACCGGGCGTGAAGACCTCGAACGCGATGAGCCGGCCGGCCTCCGCCGCGGGCGGCAGCAGGTGGTGGATCCGGCGCTGGGTGTTGCCGGAGCCGCGGGTCTCGACGTGGACGTCCTCGGGCGCGACGAGCGCGGTCCGGCGGACGGTGCCCCCGGGAGCCGCGCCGATGGCCAGCAGCACGCGCGTCCCGGCCACGACCTCGAGCGGGAGGCCGGGCTCCAGCAGGACGACGGGCGGCGGCGGGCCGTCGAAGACCGAGTCACGCGAGCCCAGCGTCCCGAAGTCGTGCTCCCCTGCCCGGACGGTCGCGTGGCCCTCGAGGACGAGGACGAGGCGCTCCTGGTCGTCGGCGTCCCGGGTCACGGTCTGCCCGGGCTGCAGCTCGTACACGTGGAAGCTCGTCCAGTCCCAGCCGGCCTCGGAAGGGCTGAAGCCCTGCACCAGGCCGCTGGGACCGGGTGCGGCCGCGCGGCGGAGGAGCTGCCGCGCGGCCGCGTGACGGTCGGAGTGGGCGCGAGGGTCCGCGGGTGCGGTGGGGGCGGTCATGGTGTGCAGTTCCTCCGCGGCGCCCGCCGGAGGAGCCGTGGTCCGCGTGATGCGGTGCCCGCCGTGGCTCACGTTCCGGCAATCGATTACATGACGTAGTGTGCCGCGCTGGGCGAGCCCCGTCAAGGGGCTTCCCCGGACGTGCCGCCCGGGACGTCGCAGGGCCCGCGAGCCCGGCTACCACGCTGATCGCCGTGGCCACCGCGGTTCTCATCCTCCCGCCTGGTGGGCGCTACGACGGCTCACGATCACCTCGGCCGCGACCGCTGCGTCCGGCCACGCTCAGGCTGGCCCGCCTGTCGCACTTGCTCCCACCAGGCGGGCACTAGCGGATGTCGTCCGGCCAGGAGATGTGCTTGCTCCCACCTGGTGGGCGCATGACGGTCAGGAGCCGCATCCGCGGCGTTAGTGCGCGCCCGGTGGGCGTATGGCGGTGCGGAGCCGCATTCGCGGCGTTAGTGCGCGCCTGGTGGGCGTATGCGGAAGAGGCAGTGGAAGCGCGGGGAGGCCCGCCGGCACGTGGCCGACAGGCGTCCGCTTCCCGCTGCTCTCTCGACCTCCCCCCGCGACAGGGTCAGGCGTCGCCGCTCCCTTGCTCCGGCTGGTCGCCGGATCGAACCGGCTTGCCTTCTGCGCTGCGGGCGCGACTGGCGGACACGGCCGCGAAGTGCCGCTGCTTGAGCTCCCGGGCGTCCATCGGGGCCGAGAAGGCATCGGCGTCCGCGTCGACCATCGCCCGCAGGCTCAGGACCTCCGCGTCGTCGGCGGCGAGCGGCGCCATCCAGGCGCTCGCCTCGACGAGCTGCTCCCGCGCCTCGCGATAGCGGCCCTGCTTGTTGAGCCGGGCTGCCTCCACCCGGCTCCGCTCGGCGGTCATCCGGGCAACGAACCGGTCGACCTCGGCATCGCGCGGCTGCGCATCGTTCCGCTCGTGATCCGCATAGGTCCAGCCAACGACCACCGGTGCGGCGTCGCCCGCGGCGCGGAGGACGTTCGCCCGGTCCTCGAGCCGGATCACCGTTTCGACCACCGAGTCGATGAACCCGACGTCGAACCGCAGCGCGAGGGCCACCTGCACGACCTGGCCGGAGACCAGGTCGCCGAGGTGGACGCGGACCCGCGAGCCTGCCTGCTCGAGGCGGAAGCCCGACAGGGCCGTGACGTTCGCGCCGGCCGGCACGTCGAGCTCGAGCACGACGTCCCGAGCGACGACCTCGAGCGTGTCCCCCACCTCGCTCGTGATGTGGTCGCGCATCTGCGCCACGTCACCGATGAAGTAGAAGTTGCCGCCGCCGCTGTCGGCCATGCCCTGGAGCAGCTGCTCGTCGAAGTCGCGGCCGACTCCGAAGGTGCTGGTCGTGATGCCGCGGACGCGGAGCTCCGAGGCCTGGCGGGCAAGCACCTCACCGTCCCTGATCCCGACGTTGGCAAGGCCATCGGTCAGGAGCAGGACGCGGTTCACGCCCTCGCCGAGGCCGCCGGCGACCTCGTTGCAGCCGGTGACCCAGCCGCCGTGAAGGGCCGTGCTGCCGCGCGGCTCGACGTGCCGCAGCCGGTCGGCGGCCGTGCGCCGCGCGGCCTCACCGGCGTGGCTGCCGGGCAGGACGACGTCGATCTCGCTGTCGTACACGACGACGGCGAACCGGTCCTCGTCCTCCAGGCGGTGGATCGACTCGAGCACGGCCTGCTTGGCGAGGGTGAGCTTGGCGTGGCCGCTCATCGAGCCCGAGCGGTCGAGGACGAACGCGAGGTTCACGGGCGGGCGTCGCCGCGACGGGTCACGCGCGACGGTCGGCGCGACGACGTCGACGAGCAGGTAGCGCACGCTGCGGGCCTGCGCGCGGATGAGACGACGGTCGGTGCGCACGCGCAGGGTTGCTCCAGGCGCCGCATCCGGCGTGGACGCATGGCCGGAGACGGGATCGGGCGGGAGTCGGGATGGACTCGGGGCGGGGTTCGTTGGGCAGGGTCATGCAGGGGCCTCCTTCTCGAAGCTTCTTCGAGGCCCGGATGGAGCGGGTCTCAGGGTGTGGAGTTGGCGCGGCGGCGATGCCACGCGAGGTGACTTGGTGGATCCGGCGGTGCCGCCGGCGGGTCACGGCTCGTCTTGGAAGAGCTCCCGGGCGTAGCGCTCGAGGTGGTCGGCGCGCTTGTTGTCGAGCGGCCTGAGGGGCCGTCGGACGTGGATCTCGATGTCGGGCGTGATGACGAGGTGCTCCCAGGTGGACCGTGACGGCCTCGTGTGCGGAGCGGTCTCACCGGTTGCCGGCCGGGCCACCTCGCGGAGCGGGGCCGACGGCCTGTCCGCCTGGATGCTCCTGCTGAGCGCCATCCTGGGCGCCGCCGGGGCCATCGGCTCGGCGAGGCGACGGACGGCCGGTTCACCTGCCGGGTGGACGTTGGGCTCGATGCGGGCTTGCTCCATCAGGTTGCGGACATACCCCACGGCTTCGTCCGGCGTGCCTGTCGTCCACTGCGACGGCGGCTGGCTGCCCATCGCCGCGAGCGTCTTCACCACCTCCGCGTCACCCATCTGCTCGAGCCGTTCCCGGATCTCCGCGAGCGGCAGGTGGTCCCGCTGCATCCGGCGGATCAGCCGGAGCCGGGCCAGGTGCCCTTCCGAGTACCGCGTTGCCGGCCCTGCCGCGTCCGGAGACGGCAGCAGGCCCTGCGCCACGTAGTAGCGGATCGTCCTGGGGGTGACGTCCGCCAGCCGGGCGAGGTCGGCGAGGCTGTAGTCAGTGTGCATGGCTGTATCATGACACTACTACGTGCCGCTGTCAAGACCGAAGATGGCGGCACTGCGCATGTGCGCACGTCGCCGCACGACCTCGAGCCGGACCATCGACCCCCTCCCCTCCCCGGCCCGCATCTGTCACCCTGAGCGCATGCGTCTCCCATCCCGCGCCCGATCGACCGCCGCGCTCGCCGGCCTCCTCCTCGCCACGCTGGTCGCGACCGCGGCGGGTCCCGCACCCGTGGCCGCCGCGGAGCCGGACTTCCCGTCCTCCATGTCGGGGTACCACAACTGGCCCGAGCTCGTCGGCGAGATCAAGCAGGCGGCCGTGGACTACCCGGACATCGTGAGCGTCTTCTCCATCGGCAGGAGCTACCAGGGTCGCGACATCTGGATGGCCAAGGTCAGCGACAACGTGGCCGACGACGAGGACGAGCCGGAGGTCCTGGTGGACGCCCTCCACCATGGCCGCGAGCACATGACCACCGAGCAGGCCCTGGCGCTGCTGCGGCTGGCTCACGACGGGCTACGGCACCGACGAGACGATCACCCGGCTGGTGGACCGGCGCGAGACGTTCATCGTCTTCGCGCTCAACCCCGACGGGCTGCGCTACGACCTGACCGGCGACCCGTTCCGCGCATGGCGCAAGAACCGCCAGCGGACGGCCACCGGGGCGCCCCTGTTCACGGACCTCAACCGGAACTACGGCTACCGATGGGCGTGCTGCGGAGGCTCGTCGGGCGACAAGGCCCGCAACACGTACCGCGGTCCGCGCCCGTTCTCGGCGCCCGAGACCCGCGCCCTGCGCAACTTCGTCAACAGCCGGGTCGTCGGCGGGGTGCAGCAGATCCGCACCCACGTGACGCTGCACACGAACGGCGAGCTGATCCTGTGGCCGTACGGCTACACGCGCCGCGACGTGCCGGCCGACATGACCAGGCTCGACCACCGGACGTTCGTCGCACTCGGCAACGCGATGGCTGCCCTCAACGGGTACAGGGCCCAACAGTCATCGGACCTGTACATCACCGATGGCGACCAGATCGACTGGCTGTACGGCGTGCACCGCATCTTCAGCTACACCTACGAGCTGTTCCCCACCGAGAAGGCCACGGTCTGGGGCGACCACTACCCCGACGATTCCACCATCGCCGCCCAGACCGCCCGCAATCGCGAGGCCCTGCTGCTCCTGCTCGACCGGGCGGCGTGCCCGTACGCGGCCGTGGACGACGCATCGGACGCGGCCAACTGCGGTGCCCTCTACGACGACCTCGAGGTCAACCGGGGTTGGACGGTGAACCCGGACGGAACGGACACGGCCACCGCCGGCGCATGGGCCGTCGCCGACCCGGCACCGGTCGACGCGAGCGGCTCCAAGCAGCTCAACGCGACCTCCGGGTCGAGGGACCTGGTGACCGGGGCCCCTGCAGGCACCAGGCCCAGCGCGTACGACCTCGACGGGACCAGCACCGTGCGCAGCCGACCGCTCCGTCTCCCCGACGACCCGGCGGAGATCGGTCCCCTGACCTTCCGCTACACGTTCGCCCACAACGCCAGGGGCACGCCGGCCGATGCGCTCCGGGCCTTCATCGAGGCCGAGGACGGCACGCGCACGCTGGTCTTCGAGGTGCTCGGCACGCCGGTGGACCGCGACGCCGCGTGGACGACCGCGCCGCTCGAGGCGCCGACGGCATGGGCAGGCCAGACCGTGCGCATCGTGTTCCAGGCCGTCGACGGCGGCGCCTCAACGCTCCTCGAGGCGGCCGTGGACGACGTGCGGATCCAGCGACCCTAGAACCGTCCGCCGCCGGACCCCCGCATGCGGCGTGCGGCGCCCCGGCAGGCGCGGTGCTTACGGAAGCGCGCGCACCATGCCACCGTCCACCGGCACGATCGCCCCGGTGACGAACGAGGCTGCCGGCGACAGCAGGAACGCCCCCACCCGCCCGATCTCCGCCGGATCGCCGTAGCGGCCCAGCGGGATCGTCGCCTGCACCTGGCGTGCGACCTCCTCGGGCGTGGTGCCGGCCTTCTCCGCGCGCAGGCCATCGAGGTAGCGGATGCGATCGGTCGCGATCCGTCCCGGCGCCACGCCGTTGATCCGCACCGGGGCGATCTCGGCCGTCAGCGTCTTGACGAGGCCGGCGAGCCCCGGACGCAGGACGTTCGACGTCGTCAGCGACGGGATCGGCTCACGCACCGACGAGGACAGCACGACGAGGACCGCGGGATCCAGGCCCTCCCGCAGGTGCGGCAGCGCCGCGCGCAGCAGGCGCAGGACGGACTTGAGGGTGCCGTCGATCGCGGCCTCCCAGTCGTCAGGGGTCAGGGTGTCGAAGGTGCCGCCCGGCGGCCCGCCGGTGTTGATGACGAGCAGGTCGAGGCCGCCAAGCGCGACGACGGCCTGGTCAACGGCCGATTGCGGTCCGCCGGGTGTCGCCAGGTCCGCGATGACGGGCGTGCCGCCCAGGCGGACGGACTCCGCCTCGACCCGCTCGCTCGTGCGGCCGATCAGCGCCACCCGGGCGCCCTCGGCCGCGAGGACCGACGCGATCCCGCCGCCGATCCCCGATCCGCCGCCGCCGACCAGCGCGCGACGACCCTGCAGCCCCAGGTCCATCAGCCTACCTCCTTCGATCCCTGAGCCGACAGCGTAGCGCCGGAGCCACGCCGATGCCCGGCGTGTGTCCCACGTGCCAGGGCAACTCAACTGCAACCAGCCCGATGCCCGATCGGAGATGGTGCCGCCGATGCCCTCGGCGCACGATCCACCTCCCGGTGAACGCCGGGCGCTCGATGGATGCCTGCGGTCCCGGTCCCGGCCCGTGCCAGCACTTCCACCCACGACCCAGCGCGCATGACGAGGACCACGACGATGACATACCCCGCCTTCGACACCACCGGTATCCGAGGAGCCGAGGCTCACAGCGGCCCGGTCACCTGCCAGTCCTGCGGCTGCCGGCTGCAGCCTGCGGCAGAGGGCCGACTGGGATGGTTCCACTTCGCGCCGATGGCCGGCCGCGATGCCCGCGGCTGCCGGGTCGAGTGCGCAGACGCCGTGCACGACAGCCACGGCCGGACGACGGGCGCCTAGAGCCCGGTCCCCCACCACAACGACACGGCCCCGGGTCACGCCCCCGGGGCCGTTTCGATTCCCGGTACAACCGACCTGCAACCGGGCTGCCGCCCGGTGCCCCATGGTTGCGCCTCCTCGTGGGGTCCACGATCGACCAGCACACCGCTGGCTCGGCGCTATCGCCCGGGTCCGGACCGCCGCTGCGCCGACCCGAGGATCACCTGATGGCCTACCCCGCATTCGAGCCCGCCCCCGCCACCGCCCCCGGCAGCGCGCAGCTCGGACGGGCCGTGACCTGCGTCTCCTGCGGCTGCCGCCTGGAGCGCGCCGAGGACCTCAACGGCTACCTCCACTTCTCGCCGCGGGCGGGCCGCGATGCCGCCGGATGCGTGGTGGAGTGCGCCGACAAGCTCCACGACTCGCGCGGCAAGAGCCTCTAGCCCATCCTCCGCCTGGGGGCGATCGCGTCCGGCTGGGGCGATCGAGTCCGGCTGGGGCGATCGAGTCCGGCTGGGGCGATCGAGTCCGGCTGAGCGCCACGCGCTCCCATCGTGCCGTCCCGTCGCTGCTTGAGCGGACAGCGCTCCGATCAGGTCGTCCCGGGGAATGCCACACCGCACGATGGGTGCGTGACGTGCGCATACCGCGACATCACCGCACGGTGTGCGCACCGGCCGCTCACTGGACCCACACCGTTCCACACGAAGAAGCCGGGCCTCGCGGCCCGGCTTCGCTGCTCCCTGATCGCGTCGGCCTCAGGGCCGCTCGTCGGCCTCAGGCCCGCTCGTCGGCCTCGATGCGGTAGCCGACGGAGCGGATGGCCACGATCCGCGGCCCACCGACGGCCTCCAGCTTCGAGCGCAGCCGGGCGAGGTGCGGCTTGAGCCACAGCAGATCCGGGTCGGGCTCGGCCGGCCAGCCGGCGCGCGCGAGGCGGTGGTGCGGGACGAGGTCGCCGCCGGCGCGGACCAGCGCCTCGAGCAGGCGGAACTCGGTGGGGGTCAGGCCCAGCTGGATCGCGCCCACGCGCGCCTCGTGGCGTGCCGGCTCAAGCGTGAGCGAGCCCGCCGTGAGGATCCCGGGCGCGCCATCGCCGCCGCCGGGGCGGCCGGTGGAGGCCAGGTCCACGCGGCGCATGACCGCCGAGATCCGGGCCAGCAGCTCCTGCTTGCCGAACGGCTTGACGAGATAGTCGTCCGCACCGATGCCCAGCGCCTTCACCTTGGCAGCCTCGGCGTTCTCGCCGGACACCACGAGGACAGGGACGTTGCCGGCGGCCCGGAGCTGGCCGATCACGGTGAAGCCATCGGGGCCCGGCATGGCGAGGTCAAGAAGCACGAGGTCCGGGTTCTCCTCGCGGAATCGCTTCACCGCCGTCAGCCCGTCGTACGCCGTGATGACCTGGTGGCCCTCCGTTCCGACGAGCGCGGTGATCGCGCCGACCATCGCGGGGTCGTCGTCCACCACCAGGATCCGCAGGGGCCGTGTTCCGATCATCGTTCTCTACCTCATGTGCTGGTCAGGCGGCAGCCGAGGCACGCAGGGCGAGCACGAAGCGCGCCCCACCGCCGTCAGCGGGCTCGCACCAGAGCCTGCCGCCCATCGTCTTGGCCAGGCGGCGCGCCGCGTAGAGCCCGATGCCGGACCCACGGGCGGTGAGCGTCTCCCGCCGGGAATAGGGTTCGAAGATGCGCTCCCGCCACTCGGGCGGAATGCCGGGCCCCTCATCGGACACGGCGATGCGGGCGATCCCCTCGTGGAGGGTCCACCCGACCTCCACCCGGGTATCGGGTGGCGCGTACTTCACGGCGTTCTCGAGCAGGTGCTCCAGCACCTGCCGGAGGCGGGCCGGATCCGCCAGGACGTGGAGGCGCCGCGACCGAGCGATCTCCGGCCGGTGCCGGTGCAGCAGGGGCGCCACGTCCTCGAGGACATCCTCGATGAACTCGTGGACGTCGATGTCGGAGAGCTCCGCGGGCTGGTCGGGGACCACGCGGACCGATTCGAGGATCGAGTCGACCAGGCGGTCCAAGCGCTCGATCTGCTCGACGGTGCCGAGATGCCAGGCGGAGCGGGTCATGCGCCGCTGGGGATCGCGCGATGAGCGGCCATCGAGCGTCGGCTCCTCGGCGAGCAGGTCCGTGTACGCGCGCACCACCGCCAGTGGCGTCCGCAGCTCGTGGGTGACGAGCGCGATGAGCTCGTTGCGGGCCTGGTCCAGGGCCTGCAGCTGGGCCACTTGGGCCTCCGCCTCGCGCTGCAGACGGCCCTTCTCGACGATCCCCGCCAGCAGGTCCGCGATGGCGGAGAGCTGCGCGATGTCACCCGTGGTGAAGTCGCGGGCCTCCTCGGTCTGGACACTGAGGACGCCGATGACGTGATCGTGCCAGGTGAGCGGGACGGACAGCATCGCGGCGATGAAGCGGCGCTGGTCGAGCCCGCGGACCCACAGGAAGCGCTCGTCCTCGGCAACGTCACGCACGGCGATCGGCTCCCGGCGGGCGGCGACCCGGCCGGTGATGCCCTCGCCGACCGGGACGATGGCGCGACCGATGTGGTGGCGGTCGAGGCCGTTGGTGGCTGCGAGCGTGAGTGACAGCTCGTCCCGGTCCATGAGGTAGAGCGACGAGACACGGGCCCGAAGGGCGTCGCGGGTGCCGTCGACCACCGTCTCGAGGAGCCCCTCGAAGGTGCTGGCCGTGGTCGCAAGCCGCAGCAGCTCGTGGAGGAACGTGAGCTGCGCGACGGGGTCGTCCGGGGGCGGTGGGGCCGGCAGCTGGTGCTCCGCGGCTGGCTGTCGGACGGCAGAGCCGGGGATGGCATCGTCCGCAGCGCCGGGCGCGACGAGCAACTGCTCGGGGCCGGATGGACCGCGCAGATCGATGCCCTCCACGAGGCCGGTGGCGTCGGGCGGAAGGGTCGCGTGGTCGTCGCTGTCGAACGTCGGCATGCCGGTCACGAGAAGAGCCTAGGCGGCTCCGCAACCCGCGTCGGTTGCGGTGCGGTAGCGGGACGGTGTCCTTGCAGTCGAACCGTAACCCTGCGTCCGCTGACAGTAGGCCGCGGCATGGGCCATCCTGTCCGCCATGGCAGACCGCCCAGCCCGCACCAGGCGGGACACCGCCCCGCGCACCGGCGTCGGCCGCTTCCCCGCGGTCGACGCCCAGTTCCCCGCGGTCGCCGCCCAGTTCCCCGCGGTCGCCGCCGAGCCGCCCGGCCCCGGCATGGGCGCGTCACGCGACGTCCTCGCGGCGGAGGTGCGCCTGCTCGGCGCGCTGTTGGGCCAGGTGATCGCCGAGCAGGCCGGCCCGGAGCTGTTCGAGCTGGTCGAGGGCATCCGCCGGCGGACGATCGCGCTGCGCCAGGAGCCACAACCACCTGCCGGGTCCGATCCGGATCGGGATCGCCTCACCGCCGACATCGCGTCGCTGGACCTCGAGCAGCTGGCCGCGGTGGGCAAGGCGTTCACGACGTACTTCCAGCTGGTGAACATCGCCGAGGAGCGCCAGCGCATCCGCGTCCTGCGCTCGCGGGCGCGGCTGGCCCGGGGGAAGCCGGTGGACGACTCCGTCACCGAGGCCATCCGGACCCTGCGCGCGACCCGTACTGCGGACGAGACGGCGGACGTGCTCGCGCGGGTCCGCGTCCACCCGGTGCTCACGGCGCATCCCACCGAGGCACGGCGCAGGACGCTGCTCGTGGCGCAGCGCCGTATCCGCCGCCTGCTGGACCACCTCGACGACCCGCTCGTCACGCCCGACGAGGACGCCGACCTGCGGCGCCGCCTGCGCGAGGAGATCTCGCTGCTGTGGCACACGGGCGACCTGCGGGCGATCGCGCCGACACCGCTCGACGAGGTGCGCTCCGCGCTGGCGATCTTCGACGAGACGCTGTTCATCGTCGTGCCGCGCTTCATGCGCGCACTGGACCGTGCCCTCGACGAGACCGCGGCCGACCATCCGATGGACGCCCCGCCCCCCGTGGCCGGCGACAGCGGGCGAACCGGAACGCACCGCCCTGCTCCGCCCGCGGTGCTGCGCTTCGGGTCATGGATCGGCTCGGACCGCGACGGCCACCCGGGCGTCACCTCGGACATCACAGTCGCGGTGGCGCGTCTCCAGGCCGAGCACCTGCTGCGTGGCTACGAGGCGGTCACGTCCCGCCTGATGCAGACCGTGGCCGCGCGCCTCGGTCCGGAGCGTGTCCACCGGCCGCTCGCCTCCGCCCTGGCCCGCGACGCGGAGGAGCTGCCCGACACCGTCCGCCAGCTGCGCCGCCGCTTCCCCGACGAGCCCTACCGCCAGCGCCTGGGCGCCATGGCCGAGCGGTTGCGGCGAACGCGTGCCACGCTGACCGGCGAGACTGCGCCGCGAGCCGGCGGCTACGGGGATGCGAAGGCGTTCGACCTCGACCTCGGCGTGCTGCAGGACGCCCTGGTGGCCGATGGCCTGGCCCGCGTCGCGTGGGGGGCGGTGGCGGACCTGCGCTGGCAGGTGGCGACGTTCGGGTTCCACCTCGCATCGCTCGAGGTGCGCCAGCACGCGGGGGTCCACCGCGCGGCGCTCGAGGCCATCCGGGCCGGTGCCGGCCCGGACCACGTGGTCGCG
Source organism: uncultured Chloroflexia bacterium (assembly GCA_963697365.1). Lineage (GTDB taxonomy): Bacteria > Chloroflexota > Limnocylindria > Limnocylindrales > CSP1-4 > CAIXZV01. The sequence continues at coordinate 365,349 of CAVONT010000017.1, read as the reverse complement.
GGAGGCGTCACGCTCGCCGAGGTGCTGGCGACGTTCCGCGCGATCGCGCGCCTGCAGCAGCGCTACGGCGTCCATGCCTGCCATCGCTACGTGATCTCGTTCACCACGACGCTCGAGGACGTCGCGAACGTCCTGGAGCTGGCCCGACTGGCCGCCGAGCCGGAGCCGTTCGGCCGGCCGACCCCCGCCCTCGCGGACCTGCCGGCCGCGCTCCCGGTGCTCGACGTGGTACCCCTGCTGGAGTCGTCGGAGGCGCTCAGCGGCGCCGGCGAGCTGCTCGAGGCACTCCTCGCGGATCCTGCCTACCGGGCGCACCTGCGGTCCCGGGGCAGCAGCCAGGAGGTCATGCTCGGCTACTCGGACTCGTCCAAGGAGAGCGGCTTCCTGGCCGCGAACTGGCAGCTGTACCGGGCCCAGGAGGCGCTGGTGGCGGTCGCCCGGCGCAACGAGGTGCACCTCGTGCTGTTCCATGGCCGGGGCGGAGCGATCGGACGCGGAGGCGGGCCTGCCAACCGGGCGATCCTGGCCCAGGCGCCCGGGTCGGTGGACGGCGGCCTCAAGTTCACCGAGCAGGGCGAGGTCATCGCCGCCCACTACGCGGACGTCGCGATTGCCCAGCGGCACCTGGAGCAGGTGACGTCAGCGGTGCTGCTCGCCTTGCGCCCCGAGCATGCCGCGACGGCCCGGGAGGCATCGGGCGCAGGCGACGCCACGATGACCGAGCTCTCGGCCATCAGCCGGTCCGCGTACCGGGCCCTCGTGGAGCAACCGGCGTTCGCGGCCTTCTTCCAGGCGTCGACCCCGATCGACCTCATCGCCGGGCTGGGCCTGGGGTCGCGCCCGTCGAGCCGCCCGGGCGGCCGGGGCAGCCACCGGGCGGTGCCGGACATCGGCTCGCTGCGGGCCATCCCGTGGGTCTTCGCATGGTCGCAGTCGCGCGCGAACCTGCCCGGCTGGTACGGGCTCGGCACGGCGCTCGAGGCGGTCACGGCGCGCGGTGGGAAGTCCGTCGTGGAGGATCTCGCCGGGCTGTACCGGCGGTGGCCGTTCTTCGCGTCGGTCATGGACAACGCGGAGCTGTCGCTCGCCAAGGCGGATCTCGGCACATTCCGGCGCTACGCGGACCTCGCCCCGGGTGCGGACGCGCTGGCGATCCGGGGCATGATCGAGGCCGAGTACGTGCGCTCCGTGCGGATGCTGCTGCTGATCACCGGCCGGGAGCGCCTGCTGGAAGGCCACCCGCGCCTCGAGCGGGCGATCGCCGTGCGCAACCCGTACGTCGACGCGCTGTCGGCCGTCCAGGTGGAGCTCCTGGCCCGGCTGCGCGACGTGGAGGAGGCCGGCGCGGGCGCTTCCGAGGGGGCCACCGATCCGGCCGCGATCCGCGCGGTCATCGGCGCGACGATCAACGGCATCGCAGCGGGGCTGCAGAACACCGGCTGAGGCGCGCACCGCCAGGGCACGCGCGCACCGGTCCGCACCGGCGCGCGCACACCGCACCGGACAGGCACCATACGTGGACACGCCGCGACGAGCGGGGCCGCCCGGATCCGCCCGAGCCCATGACGCGGTCGACACGAGGGACGAGGATCCATGCGCGAGATCTCTGCGGCGGTGCTCATCGAGGGCGGCCGATCCACCGTTCTCGAGACCCTGCTCCTCGACGACCCCGGGCCCGGCGAGGTCCTCGTCCGGATGACCGCCGCAGGCGTCTGCCACTCCGACCTGCACGTCCGGGACGGCCACTGGGAGCGGCCCGGCCCCATCGTCATGGGCCATGAAGGCGCCGGCATCATCGAGCAGGTCGGCGCCGGGATCGACCGCGCTGCCATCGGCCGCCAGGTGGCGCTCACCTGGTACGCGCCGTGCCTGCGCTGCCGCAACTGCCAGCTGGGGCGCCAGTGGATCTGCACCGCCTCCCCCGCTCTCGGCCATGCCATGGCGGACGGGACCACCCGTACCAGGCGGCCCGACGGCACGCCCGTCCTCACCTATCTCTCCATCGGGACGATGGCGACGACCCAGGTCGTCCCGGCTGCGGCGGCCATCCCGATGCCGGACGGCATCCCCGACGGCGTGGCGGCGCTCATCGGCTGCGGCGTGTCCACGGGTGTGGGCGCCGTGCTCAAGACCGCTGACGTCCCGGCGGGCGCCACGGTGGCCGTGATCGGCCTGGGCGGGGTCGGCCTGTCGTGCGTGATGGGTGCAGTCATCGCGGGGGCCTCGCGGATCATCGCGGTGGATGTGAACCGCGACAAGATCGAGCTGGCCGGCCAGCTCGGCGCCACCCACTGGGTCCACGCGGCGGCGGATGGCTCGAACGTGGTGGACGGGATCCGGACGGCGGCCGGCAACGGCGGGCCGGACTACGTGTTCGAAGCGATCGGGCTGCCGCAGACCATCGGGCAGGCGATCGCGGCACTGCCCCCGGGCGGGACGGCGTGTCTCGTGGGCCTCACGAGGTACGGCGAGATGGCGGCCTTCGAGCCGTTCCCGTTCGTGGACGGCGGGCGGCGGATCATCGGCTCCAACTACGGCTCGGCGGTGGCGGGGATCGACTTCCCGCGCTACGCGGGGATGTTCCTGCAGGGCCGCCTTCCGGCCGACCGGCTCATCGACCGGACCATCGGCCTCGAGGATCTCGAGGACGCCTTCGACCGGCTGCGTGAGGGCCGTGCCGCACGCCAGGTGATCGCGTTCGGCGCCACGGGGTTGTAGCCCGGGCCGGCGCCTACGGGACGGTGACCTCCTCGGACGCGAGGATCCGCCAGGGCCGGTCACCGCGCTGACCGGCGGGCGACATGTTGCAGTGAACACATGCCGCACCGGCCACATGTCGCACCGGCCACATGTCGAACGAGCCACGCGGAATCGTGTAGCGGCTCCCCCCAACCAGGAGGAGCCGCTACGCACTTCGTCCTATGAACAGCCGGCCGGGCCGGCGGCGGACCTACTTGTCGTGCGCCGTCTGGAGCACGGCCTGGGCGGCCGCGAGGCGGGCAACCGGCACGCGGAAGGGCGAGCAGGACACGTAGTCCAGCCCGATCTTCTCGCACTTGTGGATGGACTCGGGATCGCCACCGTGCTCGCCGCAGATGCCGAGCTCGATGTCGGGGCGCGTGCTGCGGCCCTTGTCGACGGCAATCTTCATGAGCCCGGCGATCGCGTCGTCCAGGGTCTGGAACGGGTTGTACGGGAGGATCTTGTCCTCGACGTACTTCAGCAGGAAGCCACCCTCGGCGTCGTCGCGGCTGTAGCCGAACGTCATCTGGGTGAGGTCGTTGGTGCCGAAGCTGAAGAACGAGGCCTCGGTCGCGATCTCGTCGGCGGTGAGGGCGCCGCGCGGGATCTCGATCATGGTGCCGAACTTGTAGTCGAGATCGACGCCGGCCGCCTTGGCGATCGCGTCCGCCTCGACCTCGAGCATGCGGCGGGTGACCCGCAGCTCGTTCACGTGGCCCACCAGCGGGATCATGATCTTGGCGATCGGGTGCCCGCCGGCCTTGCGGACGGCGACCTGCGCGTTGAGGATCGCGCGGGTCTGGATCTTCACGAAGTCCGGGATCATGATGCCCAGGCGGCAGCCGCGCAGGCCCAGCATCGGGTTCTGCTCGTGCATCGACTGGATGGTCTTGAGCAGCTCCTTGTCCTCCTCGGAGGCGCCGCCGCTCATCTCGGCCCGGGTGACCTTGACCAGCTGCTCCTCGAGGTTCGGGAGGAACTCGTGGAGCGGCGGGTCGATCAGGCGCACGACGACCGGCAGGCCGTCCATCGCCTTGAAGATCCCCTCGAAGTCGCCCTGCTGGAGGACCTCGAGCTTGGCCATGGCGTCGTCGAACTGCGCGACCGCGGCCTGCTCCTCGGCGGTGAGCGCCTCACCGGCCGCGGCCTTGGCCTTGGCCCGGGTCGCCACGCCGGCGACGAGGATGGCGCTCTGCACGATCGGCAGCCGGCCACCCTCCATGAACATGTGCTCGGTGCGGCAGAGGCCGATGCCCGCGGCGCCGTACGATCGGGCCTTGGTGGCCTGCTCGGGGGTGTCCGCGTTGGCCCAGACGCCCATCCGGCGGATCTCGTCGGCCCAGCCGAGGATCGTCTGGAGCTCGGGCTGATCCTCGAACCGGGCCTCGACCGTCGGCAGGGCGCCGGCGTACACGATGCCGGTCGAGCCGTCGACGCTGATCCAGTCGCCCTCGGCGAAGCTGGTGCCCGTGAGGCTGGACTTGGCGCTCTTGGTGCCATAGTCGACCACGAGCTCGGCGCAGCCTGCGACGCAGGGCTTGCCGATCTGGCGGGCGACGACCGCGGCGTGCGACGTGGCGCCACCGCGAGCGGTCAGGATGCCCTGGGCAACGACCATGCCATGGAAGTCGTCCGGGCTGGTCTCGACGCGGACGAGGACGACCTTCTCGCCCTTCTCGACCCACTCGACCGCGACATCGGCATCGAAGACGGCACGGCCGACGGCGGCGCCGGGGGAGGCGTTGAGGCCCTTCGCGACGGTCGCCGTGGCCTTGATCGCCTTGGGGTCGAACTGCGCGCGGAGCAGCTGGTCGACCTGGGCCGGCTCGATGCGCTCGACGGCCTCCCGCTTGCCGATCACGCCCTCGTTCACCATCTGGACCGCGATCTTCACGGCCGCGGCGGCGGTGCGCTTGGCGATGCGGGTCTGCAGCATGTACAGCTTGCCGCGCTCGATCGTGAACTCGAGGTCCTGGACGTCCTTGTAGTGGGCCTCGAGCTGGTTCCCGATGCGCACGAACTCCTCGTACGCCTCGGGCATCTCGTCCTTGAGCTGGCTGATCGGCTCCGGGGTGCGGATGCCCGCGACCACGTCCTCGCCCTGGGCGTTGACGAGGTACTCGCCGTAGAGCTCCTTGGTGCCGTCGAACGTGTTGCGCGTGAACGCGACGCCGGTGCCCGAGTCGTCGCCCATGTTGCCGAAGACCATGCTCATCACGTTCACGGCGGTGCCGAGGTCGTGGGCGATCTTCTGGCTGTTGCGATAGTCGTTGGCGCGCTTGCCGAACCAGGAGGCGAAGACGGCCTTGACCGCGAGGTCGAGCTGCTCGTAGACGTCGGTCGGGAACTCGCGGCCGGTGTCCTCGCGGACGACCTGCTTGAAGTCGACGACGAGCGCCTTGAGGTCCTCGACCGTGAGATCGGTGTCCTTGGCGTCGGCGCCGTGGGCGTGCTTGCGGGCCTCGAGGGGCTCGTCGAAGCGCTCGGCCTTCACGTCCATGACGATGCGGCCGAACATGCCGATGAAGCGGCGGTAGGCGTCCCAGCCGAAGCGCTCGTTGCCCGAGAGCTCGATGAGGCCGGCCAGGGTCTCCTCGTTGAGGCCGAGGTTGAGGACCGTGTCCATCATGCCCGGCATCGAGAACTTGGCGCCGGAGCGGACGGAGACGAGCAGCGGGTTCTTCGGGTCGCCGAAGCCCTTGCCGGAGCGCTCCTCGACCTGCTTCATGGCGCCCAGGACGTCGTCCCAGAGGCCGGCCGGCAGCTGCTTGCCGCTGGCGAAGTAGTCGTTGCAGGCTGCGGTGGTGATCGTGAAGCCCGGAGGCGTCGGGAGGCCGGCGAGCGTCATCTCAGCCAGGCCGGCACCCTTGCCGCCGAGCAGATCCTTCATCGTGCCGTTGCCTTCGGCCGTGCCGGCACCCCAAGCGTAGATGTAGCGCTTGGCGGCGACGTGCGCGCGCTCGTTGGTCTCTGCCATCGTGGCTGGGCTCCTTGTGCATCGGCGGGCAGGGTGGGGACGCGGCCCGCATGTATCCCTTGTGGAAATCACCCGAATTGTACGCCGCCTGTGCGCGCTGCTCCGGTTTCGGAGGGGTTGCGAACGACGGGGCCGGATCGCCCTGCTGCCCCTGCCGTTCGGCGGCGCCGAGGGGGCCGAAGGACGTGCAGAGACGCGGTTGTGGATCCGGGTAGAATCAACCGGGTCCGTCGGCCATGAGGCTGGCGGTCGAGGTGGGGGATCGTACCCGTGCAACGCAGAGTCGGACGACCCGGTTCCAGGTCCCTCACCCGCGGACGCCGCTGGCCCGCGACACACGAGCGACTCGTCGCCGCGCTTGGTGCCTGCGTCCTCGTCGTCGCGCTGGTCCCTGCCGCTCATGCTGCGGATCCCTCGGCAACCCCAAGCGCGCCGCCAGCCGTCGACCCAGGTCCGCCGGCCGACCCAGGTGTCGAGCCCGACGCCGGTGTCACCGGCGACCCCTTGCTCGATGTCTTCGGCACGGCAGGGTACGGGACGGTCGGGACCTCGGCCCTCGAGGAGGGGTTGTCCCCGGACTGCCTGCAATCGGCGGACGCCGTGGCCGCCGCAGATGCGCTCCTGGCCGACCAGTACACCCTCGGGTCGTGGCCGGCCGCGACGCTGCCACACGACCTCACGTGGTCCGAGGACCCGTACGCGGACGCCAACTGGCGGTTCAACTTCCACTCCCTGCGCTACGTCATCAACCTCGTCGAGGCCGGGATCCAGACGACGTGCCCGCCTATGCCGATCGCGCCCTGGAGCTCGCCGCCGACTGGATCGCTGACAATCCGCGGGACGGTGCCGTGGCCGACATGGCCTGGAACGACCACTCCACGGCGCTGCGGGCCGTGGTCTTCGCGTGTATCGCGGATCGCCTGGCCGCCCCCGACTGGCTCCTCGCGTCGCTCGTGGTGCACGGCGAGACGCTCGCCGATCCGGCGTTCTACGTGAACCGCGGCAACCATGCGCTCAACCAGGCGATCGGCCTGCTCGAAGTCGGGCGCGTGCTGGCCCGCAAGGACTGGATCGACCTCGCGGTCCAGCGGATCACCACCCTGTCGACAAGAGCATCGACGCCCAGGGGGTCACCAACGAGCAGGCGATCGCGTACCAGCTCTACAACTACCGCCGTTACTCGGTTGCGAAGAGCAGGCTGCTCGCACTCGGCCTCACGCCGGCCGCAGCCTTCGACCGTGTCGCAGCTGATGCCGGAGCTGCTCGCCTATGCAACGCTGCCGTCGGGCTACTACGAGCTGCTGGGCGACACCAGCGACCTTCAGGCGGCGTCGATCCCGGGCACCTGGGCGGAGTTCACCGCGACCGCAGGGGCGTCGGGACCACGACCTCCCTCTCGGATCCGGCGCTTTGCGGCGGGCTTCCTGTTCGCCCGCTCCGGCTGGGGAACCAGCCGTACGTTCCAGGATGAGACCGCACTCTCGATCCGGTACGGCCCCAAGCAGGCGATCCACGGCCACGACGACGGCGCCAGCCTGACCCTGGCGGCCTGGGGCAGCCGCCTCCTTGTCGATCCCGGCATGTACGCCTACCAGGGTGGCGCGTTCCGCGACCTACATGCGGGGACGAAGCGCGCACAACGTGGTCACCGTCAGCGGGACCACGTGGCGCAGCACGCCGACCACCGTCATCGGGTCAGCGACCACGGCGCGTTACCTCGATGTGCGCCTCCGTGCAACCGGCTACGCAGGTGTGGTCCACGACCGGCGGATCACCTGGTCACGACGCCTCGACTATGTCGTCGTGGAAGACCGGCTCCGCTCGTCAACGACCCATACCTACCGCCAGCTCTGGCACCTGCCACCCGGTACGCGACTGATCGTCGGAACGCGCGCCGCCCGGACGGTGCGGCCACGGGGCAACATCCTGATCCGGCAGCTCACCGGGGACTTCAGCCAGCGCGTCGTGACCGGGCAGAGGTCTCCGATCCAGGGCTGGACCAGCTTCCGGTACTCGACGCTCGAGCCCGCCCCGGTGCTCGAGGTGGCGCAACGCGCCCGCAGCGTGCGCTACGTGACGCTCCTCGTTCCAGCCGCCGGGCGACCAAGCCCGGAGGTGCTCGCGTTCACGCGCACGGCAGGCGGCTACCGGCTCCTGATCCGGATCGGAGGTCGCACCGAGCGGATCGAGGTCAGTGGCTCCTCGGTGACGGTCACGGACGGCTGAGCGGCCTCGCGGACGGGCCAACCGGTACACTCAGACGAAGGCCGCGCCCCGTCATGTCCTTGCCGCAACCACGTTCTTGACGCTGTCATGCCCAGGAGCACGCACGTGACAAGTCCGCTCGAGGATCCGCGGGTCATCGACATCTTCGACGACCAGTACAACGCCACGCTCGTCCATCGCGAGGACCTCAACGCGGACCTCGCCTACTTCCGGGTCAAGCTGGACGGACCGGCGATCCCGTTCATCCCGGGCCAGTACATGACCATCGGCGTCGTCACCGACGAGAAGATGCTCCAGCGGCCCTACTCCATCGCCTCGGCGCCGGAGACCGCCGACACCCTCGGCTACGAGCTGTTCGTCAGGCACGTGCCGGTCGTGCGCTTCACCACCGCGCTGTGGCGGCTCCAGGTCGGGCACCGGATGCGGATGATCGGCCCGAAGGGCAAGTTCACGATGGAGTCGGACGACACCCTGACCCACCTGTACGTGTCCACGGGCACCGGCATCGCGCCGTTCCTCGCCAAGCTGCGCCAGGTGGAGCTGCAGGGTGGCGCGACGCGCAAGACGGTGCTGCTCAACGGTGTCTCGTACGCGGACGAGCTGGGCTACCGCGCGGAGCTCGAGGAGTGGGCGGCCGATCCGGCACGCAAGCTCACCTACGTGCCCACGATCTCCCGTCCCGCCGACCCGCGCAACGCGGGCTGGTCCGGCCGGACGGGCCGGGCCGAGGGTGTCGTGAAGGACGTCTGCAAGGACCTGGGCCTCAAGCCCGACAAGACGATCGTCTACATCTGCGGCAACCCCGAGATGATCCTCAACGTGGAGCGGGAGCTCATGGACCGCGGCTTCCCGGAGTTCCACGTCAAGAAGGAGCTCTACTGGCCGAAGGGCAAGACCGCTCCGGCAGCCCGCCGCCGGCTGACGCCGTCGTCCCGGCCAGTGCCGCGACCCGGCTCCCTGGCCCACGCTTCTCCTCGCGCGCCGACGTGCGCCTCGCTCAGGGAGGCAACCAGCGTCCTCGCGGGCCGACGCGCCACTCGCTGGGCGACGGGAATGACCGGTTTCGCATCGAGTGCAGACAGCTTGCCTCGCCGGGCGAGGCGCTGGAGGCCTCGAAGCGCTCGTTGCCTCGCCGGGCGAGGCACGTCATGGCAGGGCTCGCCTCGGCCCGCCTCCCCCGGCCCTCGTTGGCCCCCCTCGGCACGCCCCGGACGTGACCTTCGGACCACAGCGCGGGGCCAACGGCCGTAACGCGCCCGCGTGCATATGCGCGATCCTGCGCAGGTCGCCCGGGAATGGGCGATGATGCGTCCTGCCCCTGACATACCAGCGAGGTCCTCTTGCATCCCATCGTCGAGCGCGAGCAGCTCTCCCCGAACGTCGTGCGCCTCGTCCTCGAGGCCCCGCGGATCGCGAAGGTCCGTCGTCCCGGCCAGTTCGTCATCGTCCGGCGCGGTCCGGGCGGCGAGCGCATCCCGCTGACGATCGCGGACAACGATCCCGAGGCCGGCACGATCACCCTGGTCATCCAGGCCATCGGTGCCAGCACGACCGAGCTCACCAGCCTCCAGGTCGGTGACGGCATCCAGGACGTCGCCGGCCCCCTGGGCGCCGAGACCCACCTCATCGAGAGCGGCCACGCCGTCTGCGTCGGCGGCGGCGTCGGCACCGCGGTGCTCCTGCCGATCGTGCGCGCGCTGGCGGACAAGGGCGTCCACGTGACGTCGGTCATCGGCGGCCGCAGCAGGGAGTGGGTCATCCTCGAGAACGAGCTGCGCGCGTGCGGCGACGTGGTCGTCTGCACCGACGACGGCTCGTACGGCCGCCACGGCTTCGTGACCCAGGCCCTCAAGGACCTGCTCGACGCGGGCGGGGTGGACGCGGTCTACGCCATCGGCCCGGTGCCGATGATGAAGGCCGTCTCCGACATGACCCTCCCGTACGAGGTCCCGACCACCGTCTCGCTCAACGCGATCATGGTCGACGGCACCGGGATGTGCGGCGGCTGCCGCGTCACCATCGGCGGCGAGACCAAGTACGCCTGCGTGGACGGCCCGGAGTTCGACGCCCACAAGGTCAACTTCCAGGAGCTGTCGGACCGGCTCACCACCTACCGCTCCTTCGAGCAGGCGGCGCTGACCAAGGCGCAGGAGCAGGCCGACGCGGCGAAGGGCGCCTGCGCGACGACCGAGGTGGGGGCGTGACGCGACGAGACCGGGCGAGGTCAAGGCCCCGCTCACCAACAAGGAGCGGATGGCAGATCGGCCGGGTCGCCATGCCCGAGCAGGAGGGCGAGGTCCGCGCCGACAACTTCGACGAGGTCAACCTCGGCCTCTCCTACCAGCTGGCGATGATGGAGGCGGAGCGCTGCATCCAGTGCCCCAAGCCCTTCTGCGTCGACGGCTGCCCGGTCCGCGTGGACATCCCCCGCTTCATCAAGTTCCTCCGCGACGGCGACATGCCAGTCCGCCGCCGAGAGCCTCCTCAACGACAACGCGCTCCCCTGCGTCACCGGCCGCGTCTGCCCGCAGGAGAGCCAGTGCGAGGGCGTCTGCATCCGGACCAAGAAGGGCGACTCGGTGGCCATCGGCTACCTCGAGCGCTTCGTCGCCGACTGGGCGCAGGCCAACATCGACAAGATGCCCAAGGCCCACCCGGTGCAGACCGGCAAGAAGGTGGGCGATCGTCGGCTCCGGCCCGGCCGGCCTGACCGCCGCCGGCGAGCTCGCGAAGCGCGGCCACGACGTCACGGTGTTCGAGGCGTTCCACGCCCCGGGCGGCGTGCTCATCTACGGCATCCCGGAGTTCCGCCTGCCCAAGGACATCGTCCAGGCCGAGGTGGACCGCCTGGTGGCCGACGGCGTGAAGATCGAGGTCGACGCGATCGTCGGGCGGACCTACACCGTCCCCGAGCTGCGCGAGGACTTCGACGCGCTGTTCCTGGCCGTGGGCGCCGGCCTGCCCGGTGTTCATGAACGTCCCCGGCGAGAACCTCAAGGGCGTCTACTCCGCCAACGAGTACCTGACGCGCGTCAACCTGATGGGCGCCTGGAACTCGGACTCCAACACCCCGGTCCTCCACGGCCAGCGCGTCGTGGTGGTCGGCGGCGGCAACGTGGCCATGGACGCCGTCCGGACCGCCCGCCGCCTGGGCGCGGCCGAGGCGACGATCGTCTACCGGCGCTCGATGGACGAGCTGCCCGCCCGCAAGGAGGAGGTCCACCACGCCCACGACGAGGGTGTCCGGTTCGAGCTGCTGACCGCCCCCGAGGAGGTCATCGGCGACGAGAACCGCTGGGTCACCGGCCTGAAGGTCTCGAAGATGGAGCTCGGCGAGCCCGACAAGAGCGGACGCCGGCGCCCCGTCAAGATCGCGGGCTCGGAGCACGTGATCGACTGCGACCTCGTGGTCGTCGCGATCGGCACCAAGGCCAACCCGCTCCTGACAGGCTCCGCGCCGGAGCTCAAGGTCAACGAGTGGGGCTACATGATCACCGACGAGCACGGCATGACATCGATGCCGGGCGTCTTCGCCGGCGGCGACATCGTGCGCGGCGCGGCGACGGTGATCCTGGCCATGGGCGACGGCAAGGACTCCGCCAAGGCGATCGACAGCTGGCTGCGCGGCGTCTGGCCGCCGGTCGACGAGAACGCTGCTGCGGCTGAGCCCGAGGCCGCGAAGGCGGAGGCCGCCGCAGGCTGATCCCCCGCCCCGGCATGGGGCGTCGAGCAACGGCAGGTGCTGGCCCGCCTCGGCTATGCCGCCGATCGTCCTCGAAGGCAAGCCGGAAGGGCGACGACCTGTACAAGATCATGCATCGACAAGGACGGCGTCATCGTTCGAGGTCGACAACAGCCTGAAGGATGACTGGACAACTACCCGCTCGTCGAGAAGCTGCGCGAACGAGTACGGCGACAAGGTCGCCTACATGTCGATCGGCTCGGCCGGCGAGATGAAGCTGGGCGCCGCCTCCATCGCCTGCACCGACCGCGAACTGCGCCCCACCCGCCACTGCGGCCGCGGCGGCGTCGGCGCCGTCATGGGCTCGAAGCGGGTCAAGGCGATCATCCTCGACGATGCCGGGTGCAACGTCAGCTGCGCCGCCGAAGGATCCGGAACGATTCCGGAGGCCGCCGCAAGTTCGTCGAGGGGCTGCGCAACCACCCGGTCACCGGCGAAGGGCCTGCCGGCCTATCGGCACCAACGTCCTCACCAACGTCCTCAACGAGGCCGGCGGCTACCCGACCCGCAACTTCAGCCCGGGCCAGTTCGACGGCGGCCACCAAGCTCAGCGGCGAGGCCCAGGCCGCGCACGATGGAGTCAAGCGCGGCGGCCGGCTACCCACGGCTGCCACCGCGGCTGCGTCATCCAGTGCTCCGGCATCTACAACGACAAGGACGGCAACTACGTCACCAAGCAGCCCGAGTACGAGACGGTCTGGTCGCACGGCGGCCACTGCGGCATCGACGATCTCGACACCGTCGCCAAGCTCGACCGCATGGACGACAACATCGGCGTCGACACCATCGAGATGGGCGTCACCATCGGCGTCGCCATGGATGCCGGCCTCATCCCGTTCGGCGACCGGCGAAGGCGCCATCCGCCTGCTGGACGAGGTCGGCAAGGGGACGCCGCTCGGCCGCATCCTCGGCAGCGGCGCCGGGATTACCGGCAAGGTCTTCGGCGTCGAGCAGGTCCCGGTGGTCAAGAACCAGGCCCTGCCGGCCTACGATCCGCGCGCCGATCCAGGGGATCGGCGTCACCTACGCCACCACCCCCATGGGCGCCGACCACACCGCCGGCTACGCCATCGCCACCAACATCCTCAAGGTCGGCGGGATCGTCGATCCGCTCAAGACCGAAGGGCAGGTCGACCTCTCCCGCAACCTGCAGATCGCCACCGCGGCCATCGACTCCACCGGCATGTGCCTGTTCATCGCCTTCCCGATCCTCGACCAGCCGGAGACCTTCCAGGCGCTGCTCGAGCTCGTCAACCCTTCTACGGCATCAACGCGACGACGTCACGGCGCTTCGGCCAGCAGATCCTCTCCGCCGAGCGCGACTTCAACGCCCGGGCCGGCTTCACGCGATCGACGACCGGCTGCCGCGCTTCTTCTACACCGAGCCGATCGCGCCGCACAAGTCACCTTCAACGTGACGGACGAGGAGCTCGACTCGGTCTTCAACTGGTAGTCGCCGTCAGTTCCACCTGGGCGAGCCGCGCCGGGTCGCGGCACGCCTCGCCCCGCGAACGCCGTTCGTGCCAGCTGGGATCGTCACCGACGACTTGAGCTCGCGAGCGCAGCCGCTCCACCGACCGGCCGACCAGCGGGATGGGAGTCTGCAAGCAGCCGTGATGCGTCCCACCATCGATCCGACGCCCAGGACGGGTCGCCGTCGCACCCGGTGAGCCGCCATTGAGCACCCCGCTCGCGGCCGACCCGGTGCCGGCCCACCGGCGCGATGCACCCGTCCAAGCTGTTCGTCGAGGTCACGACGCGCTGCAACCTGCGCTGCGCGATGTGCGTGAAGTACGCGCCCGGGCAGGGCGCTGGTCGAGGGCGACCTGACGCGAGCGAGACGTTCGAGCGCCTCTCGCCCGCCTTCCCGCACCTCGAGTCGCTGGTGCTCAACGGCATCGGCGAGCCGCTCCTCCACCCGCGGCCTCGAGGGGTTCATCGCGCGCGGCCAAGGCGCGAGCATGCCGGCCGGTGCCTGGGTCGGCTTCCAGACCAACGGCCAGCTCATCGGGCCGCGGCGCGCGGAGGCGCTCGTGGCGGCGGGCGTCGACCGGATCGCGATCTCCGCGGACGCCGTGAGCCCCGAGCGCCTCCGCTCGCTCCGCGGTGGCGCCCGGCTGGCGCCGATCGAGGCCGCCGCGCGCCGCGCTCCACGACAGCGCCGCGCGGCCGCGGCCGGCGACTCTCGCTGGGCCTCGAGTTCGTCGCGATGCGCGACAACCTGGACCAGCTGCCGCTGCTCGTGCGCTGGGCGGCCCGTCACCGGTTCGAGTTCATCATCGTCAGCCACCTCCTCGCCTACGACCCGACGATGGCGGAGCACGCCGCGTTCAGCCCCGACGTCCGACCGGGCGCTCGCGCGTGTACCGCGCGTGGCGCGCCCGGGCGGATGTCCGAGGGGATCGACCTCGGTCGCTATCTCGAGTCGCGCCACCGGTTCGCGCCGCCCGAGGAGGACGCAGCGCGCCGATCCGCCTGGTGAGCGAGATGGTCGCCGACGCCGACGGCGCAGGGCGTCTCGCTCAGGATCGAGGACCTGCTGCCGTTCGACGAGGCGCGCGCTCGAGGCCACCGAGGCGGCCTTCGCCGAGGCCGCCTCGCTCGCGCGCGCGAGCTGGGCGTCGAGCTGCGCGCTGCCGTCGGCCGTCCCCACCGCAGGTCCGGCGCTGCGAGTTCGTCGAGGAGGGGGCGGCGTTCGTGTCCTGGGACGGCGACGTCCACCCCTGCTACTTCCTGTGGCACCGGTTCGACTGCCATCTCGGCGGCGTCGCGAAGACCGTCCGGCCGCAGTCGTTCGGGAACCTCGCGCGACGCCGGCATCCTCGAGACTCTGGAACGGCGCGGCCGTGGCGGCGTTCCGGGGCGACGTCACGCGCTACGACTTCCCGTTCTGCTATGACTGCAACCTCGCGATGTGCGACTACGTCCAGGACGGCGACTTCGAGCAGGACTGCCACCTCGTCCAGGTCCCGTGCGCCGCGTGCCTGTGGTGCACCGGGTCCGTTCCAGTGCCTGCGCTGAGCGACGCCCCTGGGCCGGGACCGAGTCCGAGCCCGTGGCCGCGGCCGGCAAGGCCGAGCCCGTGGCCGGGAGGCCGCGGAGGCCGCGGAAGCCGCGGCCGGCTGATCCCCCGGCCCCGCGAGGGGTCTCGCAGATCCTCGACGACGGGCGACGCGCAGGCGACGCCCGTCGTTCCGCGTTCAGGGCCGGCGCGCGGTCCGACGCCCGCCGCTCCTCGCCGCGTGATCGGCACCGCCGATCAACAACGGCGCCGCCTCGCTACCTGATCGGCGAGGCCGATCGCGCCGGCCCCGCGGTCGCAGCCTGATCGGCACGACCGATCGAATCGATGGCTGCGGCCATGGCTATCGGTCGCCGGGATCGGTACCACCGATCGGAACACAGCGACCACCAGCGAATGATCGGTGGCACCGATCTGGGGCACACACCCGGCAGCTGGCTGCTACCCAGGCGGGCGTCGGTGACCTGACATGGATGGGCGCGGCCGTCTCCGCAACCCTGCGCGACGACCGCGTCCCTGTGCGCCACTCTCGCCGAGGCTGGTGGCGCAGTCCATGGGCCGTGAGTAACGGGTCGGTGACGCGCTGCACCGGACCTGCGTCTCCTGCTGCCGCTCAGCCTGCGGCAATCTCGCCTGCGGCCCACGCCTCGGCCACGACCTTGACCTGCTGGGCGGCGTCCGCCGCGGCGACGAGGACCACGTCCCCGGCATCCACGACGATGACGTCGCGCAGGCCGATGGTGACGATGGGGCGGTCGGCGGCGAACACGAGCGTGCGCTCGGACCCGATGTCGTGACGCGGACCGTGGCCCACGACACCGGACGCCTCCACCTCCCCCCCGGCCAGGGCATCCCGCAGGCTGCTCCAGCTGCCAAGGTCGCTCCACCCGACCGCCGCGCGCAGCATCGCGACGCGCCCGGCCGCTGCGGCGGGCTCCAGGACCGCGTAGTCGATGGACGTCGCGCGCACCCGCGCATAGCTGGACGCCAGCGCATCCGGCGCCGCCCGCACAGCCGGCCTCGACGTCCGCGAGGATGTCCGGCGACGAGGCCGCGAAGGCCGCCCGGATCGCGTCCCGGCGCCACAGGAAGATGCCCGCGTTCCAGGCGACCGGTGCCGTGCCCGCCAGCAGCGCCCGGGCCGCGTCCTCGGACGGCTTCTCCACGAAGCGGGCCACCGCTGACCGCGCCCGGCGTCGCCGGCGCAGCCGGCTCGCCCGCCACCACGTACCCGTACCCGGTCTCCGGTCCGTCCGGCGCGATCCCGAGCGTCACGAGGCGCCCGCCTGCCGCCACGTCCGCGGCGCCGCCGGAGGAGGGCCCGGAACCCCGGCTCGTCCGCCACGAGGTGGTCGGCCGGGAGCACGAGCATCACGTCGTCGTCCGCGCGGTCCAGCGCCGCCGCCGCGAGCGCGACGGCCGCCGCCGTGTTGCGCCCGACCGGCTCGCACAGGACCATCCCTGCGCCGATCGTCGGCAGCTGCTCGCGCACGAGCGCCTCGTACCGCCGGTCCGTGACGACGGCCACGTCCTCGGCGCGGACGAGGTCCGGCACGATCCGGTCCCAGGTCCGCTGGAGCAGCGTCCGGTCGCCGATCAGCGGCAGGAACGGCTTGGGGCACTCCGGGCGGGAGAGCGGCCAGAGGCGGGTGCCGCCACCGCCGGCGAGGATCACTGCGTACATCGCGACGTGGTCCCTGTTCGCTGGTCCGGCCGGCGGCATGCCGGTCCGGTGAATTCGGGCTGGACAACCGCCGGGTTCGATTGGTAACGTTACACCACAACCGACGCTACACCCACAGGCCCCCAACGATCGCGCACACAGAGGAAGCGCGATGACCACCGAGTTCACCGACACCATCCCCGGCACGAGCGTCACGCGCGGCCTGGCCAAGGACGACCTCATCGTCATCGCCGGCGCCGGCGGGTTCATCGCCGGATCGCTGACCCGCTACTTCGCGGAGCAGGGCTACACCAACATCCGGGCCATCGACCGCAAGCCCCTCCCCGACTGGTACCTGCGCGTCCCGGGCGTCGAGTCCATCTCCATGGACCTCAGCCACGAGCAGAACGCGATCGACGCCGTCAAGGGCGCCGTCGAGGTCTACAACCTGGCGGCCGACATGGGCGGCATGGGCTTCATCGAGAACTTCCGCGTCGAGTGCCTGCGCAGCATCCTCGTCAACACGCACCTGACCGAGGCCTCCTACCGGGCCGGCGTCTCGCGCTACTTCTTCTCCTCGTCGGCCTGCGCCTACAACACGGACCTCCAGAAGACGCCCGAGGTGATCGCGCTCAAGGAGTCCGACGCCTACCCGGCGATGGCCGAGCGCGGCTACGGCTGGGAGAAGCTCATCTCCGAGATGTTCTGCCAGGAGTACTGGGCGGAGCGCGGCCTCGAGACCCACATCGCCCGCTTCCACAACATCTACGGCCCCAACGGCACCTGGTTCGGCGGCCGCGAGAAGGCGCCGGCGGCGATGATCCGCAAGGTGCTCGAGGCCCAGGACAGCGGCGACATGCGCATCGAGATCTGGGGCGACGGCACCCAGACGCGCCGCTTCTGCTACATCGACGACTGCGTCCACGGCATCGACCTGATCATGCACACGCCCGAGCTGATCGCGACCCCGATCAACCTCGGCTCGAGCGAGCTCGTCTCGATCAACGAGCTGGTCTCGATCGTCGAGGAGATCGCCGGCGTCAAGCTCGAGCGCTCGTACAAGCTGGACGCGCCCAAGGGCGTCGCCGGCCGCAACAGCGACAACACGATGATCCAGCGGATCCTCGGCTGGGAGCCCAACACGCCCCTCCGCGACGGCATGGCCGAGACCTACGCCTGGATCGCCGAGCAGTTCGCCGCCCGCAAGGCCGGCAAGCGCGTCGTCGAGGGCTAGACCGCGATGACCGGGTCGGCCGCGGCCCCCTCCCCGGCGGCCCCGCCGGGCGCCCGCGCCTCCGCCGTGCGCGGTGCCATCGGGAGCCTCCCCTACCGGCTGCAGATGGCGGGCGGCTGGATCGACCAGCCGTTCGTCTAGCTCGCTCAACCCGGAGCCGCCGGGGTCGATGGTGGTCGTCTCGCTCCAGCCCGTGGTCCGCTACATGGACCGCTGCGGCATGGCGACCGGGACCCGGATCGCGGCCCAGGCCCTGTGGGGCGACGCGTTCCCGGCCGACCGGACGCCGGCCAGCCTCGTCCGCGAGCTCTACGCGGTCGAGAACGCCGACCTGACCGAGCCGTCCGGGTCGCAGGACATGTGCGGCCTCATCTACCCGGGGATCAGCCGGCTCGACTACGACGCGTCCGTCGACGGCGGCTGGTTCCCGTCGCACGTCGAGTCCACCTCGGACCCCGAGGTCGTCGCATGGCTGGAGCGGGTGATCCACCTGGTCCCGGTCATGCAGCGGCCGCCGGGCTACGGGCCCCTGGGCATCAAGCGACTGGATCCGGCGTGGATCGCCCGCCTCGGCGCCAGCGGGCGCGCCTGCTACGACGCGATCGTGGCGATGGACCTCGCGGGCCCTCGGCGAGTCGCTCAACGAGTGCTCGCGCGCGTGGGACGCGATCCTGCCCCAGGTCTTCGAGCACCCCACGATCACGATCGACCTGCTTGGCCTCGCTGGCCGCCTACGCCGCCGACCACCCGGGCGCGATGTTCTCCGGGTGCGGCGGCGGGTACGTGATCGTGGCGTCGGAGACGCCGCCGCCGGGCTCCTCGCGCGATCGCGGTGCGCGCATGACGCCGGCCGTGGCGGGCCCGTGGTCGTCGTCGAGGCGAGCCTCGACAACCTCGCTCGACGACGTGCGGTTCCTCGAGGAGGCCGCCGCCCTCGGGCCGCTCCACGTGCGCATCCCGTCCGACGCCCTGCTGGCGGCGCCGGACCGGCGCCCGCCGCTGTTCCCCGCCGCCGAGCGGCTGTTCCTCGCCGAGTCGCTCCGCTTCGTCGACCTCCGCCGAGGTCGTGGACCGGCCCGTGGCGGACGTGCTCGACGACCTGGCCGCGCCGGCGCCCGATCTCGCCGTGCGCGAGGAGGACGCTGGATCCGGCCGTGCGAGGCGGCCGCCGACGCGCGGGCATCGCCGTCCACGTCGTCAGCCGCCGACCGCGCCGGCTTCCCGGTCCCCGAGCCCGCCGCTCCGCCCGACGGGCACGCCGCGGGTCGTCGTCACCGGCTGCTACGACTGGCTCCACTCCGGTCACATCCGGTTCTTCATGGACGCCGCCGCGTACGGGGCGCTGTACGCCGTCGTCGGCAGCGACCGCAACGTGGAGCTCCTCAAGGGGCCCGGGCACCCGCTCCAGCGCGAGGAGGAGCGGCGGTACATGGTCGGCGCCGTGAAGAGCGTGCACCAGTGCCTCGTCTCGTCCGGCTCCGGCTGGATGGACGCCGAGCCCGAGATCGCCGAGATCCGGCCGACCCACTACGTCGTCAACGAGGACGGCGACCAGCCCGAGAAGCGCGAGTTCTGCCGCGAGCACGGGATCGAGTACGTCGTCCTGCAGCGCGTGCCGCACGCCGGGCTGCCGGCGCGGTCCAGCACGGCCCTGCGGGGCTTCTAGGACCGTGCCCGACCCTGCTCGACGTCGCGCGGCGGGCCGGCGTCTCGCCCATGACCGTGTCGCGGGTCGTCAACGGCTCCGGCCCGGTCAGCCCGGCGCTCCGCGCCCGCGTCGAGCAGGCGCTCGCCGAGACGGGCTACATGCCCAACACGCTGGCCCGCAACCTCCGCGCACGAAGCGGACCGACACGATCGCGCTCGCTGCTGCCCGACATGACGAACCCGTTCTTCACGACGCTCGCCCAGGGCGTCGAGACGGCCGCGCGCGAGGCCGGCATCTCGCTGCTCCTCGCCAACAGCGACGAGCGCGAGGACGAGGAGCGGCGCCTGGTCCCGATGCTCCTCCAGCGGCAGGTCGACGGCCTCCTGGTCGTCCCGGCCGGCACCGGCGAGGAGACCGTCCGGCTTGCCGGGAGCGGGGCGTCCCGCTGGTGGTGGTCGACCGGCGCCCGCAGGCGCCAGGGCGCCGACGTCGTCCGCGCGGACTCCGAGGGCGGCGCGCTCGAGCTCGGGCGCCTGCTGGTGGGCCTCGGGCACCGGCGACATCGCGGTGCTGTCGGGTCCGGCGACGGTCCCCACGGCGGTCGACCGCGTCGCCGGCTTCTCGCGGGCGCTCGTGGACGAGGCGGGCCTGCCCGCCGCCGCCCGTGCTGCACGGGGCGTTCACGATCGAGAGCGGGCGCGCCATGGCGCTGGCCGCGATGCGCGGGTGCCGCGCCCGACGGCCCTGTTCGCCGCCAACAACTTCATCGCCATCGGCGTCCTGCACGCGCTCGACGAGCTCGGGCTGCGCGTCCCCGACGACGTCGCCGTCGTCGGCTTCGACGACCTGCCCGAGGCGATGGTCACCTTCCCGTTCCTGACCGTCGTGGCCCAGCCCGCCTTCGAGATGGGCCGCCGGGGCGGTGCGACGCTCCTGGTGAACGGATCGCAGCGTCCGGACGGGCCCGCGCAGGAGGTCGTGCTCCCGACCGAGCCTGGTCGTCCGCCAGCTCGAGCGGCGGGCCCGTCGCTACCGCCTCCCCCGCCGAGCGTCGCGCTCCGAGGCGGGCTGCCGGCCCGGGCGTCGACCCTATGCCCAGGCGTTGGCCGTGCGGTCACTGGTCGACGGCGTGAGCCCGTCGCGGCCGGCGTCAGCTCGCGAGCAGGCGGCGAGCCAGGTCGACGGCGGCGCCGGCGTCGGGCGCAAACCCATCGGCGCCGATCTGCTCGGCGAACTCGGGGTCGTCGGCGCGCCGCCGATGACGACCTTCGGCCGGCAGGCCGGACGCCTTGAACGGCCTCGACGACCCCGCGCATGTTGGGCATCGTGGTCGTCAGCAGCGCCGACAGCCCGACGATGTCCGCCTCGTGCTCGCGAGCCGCCTCGATGAACTTCGCCGCCGGGACGTTGACGCCGAGGTCGACCACCTCGAAGCCGGCGCCCTTCCACATCATCGCGACGAGGTTCTTGCCGATGTCGTGGAGGTCGCCCTCGACCGTGCCAACGATCGGCGGTGTGCTCGGGCACGACGCCAGCCGCGGCGAGGGCCGGCTCGAGGATCTCGGTCGCCCGCCTTCATGGCCCGGGCGGCGATGAGCATCTCGGGGACGAACAGCTCGCCCTCCTGGAACTTCTGGCCGACGACGTCCATCGCGGCCGGTCATCGCGGCCGAGGATGGTCTCGGGGTCGACACCCTCGTCGAGCGCCTCGCGGGTGAGCTCGGCGGAGGCGGTGCGGTTGCCCGCCTCGATGGCGGCGCTGAGGGCGGCGAGGTCGGCCATGGGGTGGGGCTCCTGGTGAGAGGTGTGCCGCCCGGCGGGGAGGAGAGCTCCGCCGGGCGGCACGGATGCGTGGTTGACTACTCCGCGGGGAGATTCAAGGGGTAGGTGCCGTACTCGCGCACGAGCTTGACGATCTAGTCGTAGGTGTGGCCGGAGACATCGCTCGCCACCGAGTGGTCGGCTCATGAAGATGTAGCCGCCGCCGTTGGCGGCAGCTCAGCCGGTGGAGCACCTCGCGGCGGACCTCCGTCGGGATCGCCGCGCTCCCAGACCTGGATGTCGCTGTTGCCGCAGAACGTGAGCCGATGGCCCAGACTCCTGGCGCAGCTCCACGACGTCCATGCCGGCCTTCGCCTCGAGCGGGTTGTAGGCGTCGAGGCCGATCTCGATCATGTCCTCGAAGATCGCCTGGACGTTGCCGCAGCCGTGGTAGATGACCGGCAGCCCGTGGTCGTGGCAGAGCTCGATGATCTTCGCCACCGAGGGCTTGTAGTACGTCGCGCCAGTAGTCGGGCTTCATGAACGTGCTCTTGCTGTAGGCCACGTCACCCCAGATGACGAAGCCGTCGAGCAGCCCGTCGGCCGCCTCGATCGCGGCCTTGGCGCACTCGAGGTAGAACTCGCCGATCCGGAGCGAGCTGCTCGCCGAACTCGCTCGGGCTCCTCGCCGATCCACATCAGCGTGTTGAGCTGGCCGATCAGCCGGGTGCGTGATCTCGCGACGCCTCGGTGATGCTGCCGTAGACCGGGAAGTCCGGGCAGAGGACTTGACCGTGTCGACCCAGGGCGGGCTGTTGCGCTCGAAGCCGTCGCCGACGCCCGCGATCTGGTTGTCGCCGGCCTCGAAGAAGCGGCGGCGGTCGGCCGGATCGTCGAACTCGAACGCCTCGAGCTTCTCGAGCGTGTCGGTCTCCCAGCTCACCTGCTCGGGCATCGGCAGGTCGAAGCGCTTGCGGATCGTCGTCTCGAAGCCCGTCTTGACACGACCTCCTCGTCGTCCTCCTGGAGCGTCTCGAACGGCCGGATCTGCGGGTCCATGTTGGGGACCGTGACGATCCAAGTCGAGGTCGTAGTAGTAGTACGGGTTGGCGTCCGCGGGCAGGCCGAGGTCCCTGCGCCAGCGTCGCGTGAAGCTGCCCCAGAAGAAGTCGCTGATCGGCACGCGGTCCGGCTCCTCGTGGCGGAACGTCTTCGCCAGCCGCTCCAGCTTGGCGTACGTGCCCGGCTTGCGCTCGGTGCCGGCGCCCTTGCCCGAGTAGTTGAACATGCCCATGCTGCGGATCTCCTTCGCGGGCCGGGGACGTCAGCCCGGTGGCGGTGGTGGCTCCCGGCGGCGGCGCCGTGGGGGCCGCTGATCAGTCGAGGTGGAAGAGCTCGTCCATGGATGCCCACCACTCGCCCTCGGCGCGATCGTCGAGCGGCTCCTGGAGCGGGCATGTTGATCGCCCACCACTCCTGGGTCGTGGGGTCGTCGGCCATCTTGGCCATGTCCGCGTCGTAGTCCTCGCCCACGTACTCGAAGTAGCTGAACAGCCAGCCGCCCCGGTGGTAGATGGAGTAGTTGCGGATGTTGCACTCGGTGATCTTGGCGAGGACGCCGGGCCACACGGCCGCGTGGAGCTCGCGTGTACCGCGCCAGGTTCTCGGGCGGCATCCGCAGGACGCTCGCGTAGCGTGTCATGGCCGCTCCTGTCCCTTGCGGGGCTCGATGGGGACCACCTGGCCGGTCTCGCCGGACTGGTAGAGCGCCTCTGCGACCCGCAGCGTCTGCAGGTTGTCGCGGCCGCTCGTCTCCGCCTCGCCGCCCTCGGCGATGGCGCGGAACATGGACCCCACGGGGCCCAGGAATGCGTCGGGGATCCATCGGCGGGTGACCGGGTATGGGACCCAGCCGTCGGTGGGGATGACGCGGCTGGACAGCTCGACGGTGTCGACCCGGCCCTTCGGGTAGTCGTAGAGCAGCCCGATCGTGCCCTTGATCGAGCCCTCGGAGCCGTCGATGCGGAAGCGGGCCTCGTTGTCGCCCGCGACGTTCTCGTGGTTGGCCAGGATCACCGCGCGCACGTCGCCCGGGTAGAGCAGCACGCTGACGGTGCGCGTCTCGCCGACCGGCTTCTGGCCGGGCCGCCGCCACTGCGTCCCGAAGACGGCGGTCGGATCGCCCAGGAAGGCGCGGATCGTGTCGACGTAGTGGATCGAGTGGAAGTAGATCTCCAGCCTGGGCACGGTGCCCAGCCAGCCCCAGCGAGGCGAAGTCGGTCGCGATGTCGATCTCGAACGTGATCGCGACGACCTCGCCGATCCATCCGCGCGCCACCATCTGGCGGGCCGCGAGGATCCCCTCGGAGAAGCGCATCTGCTGCTGGACCGCGACCTGCCGGCCGAGGCCGTCCGCGCGCTCCACGATCCGTTCGGCGTCGGCCGACGTCGAGGGCGAACGGCTTCTGGCAGATCACGTCCTTGCCGGCGTCGAGCGCCCGCAGCGCGAACTCGACCTGGGCCTCGGGGGTGACGGCGATGTCGAGGACCGCCACATCCGGGATCCGCGAGCAGGTCGTCCAGCGTGGCGTGGACCCGTCCGATCCCGTGTGCCTGGGCGAGGCGCTCGGCATGGGCCCGGTTGCGCGCCCAGATCGCCGGGACGGGGATGCCCGCGTCCCGGTAGACCGGCAGGTGCGCGACGTCGAGGACGGCGCCCGAGCCGACGATGCCGATGGGCCGGCTGATGCTCGTCGGGAACGCTGAGATCGCAGGCGGCCGCGATCTCCGCGAGCTCGCCGATCATGCTGACGGGCTCCCGGATCCGGCAGAGGTCGAGGCTGCCGGGGTTGCCGGTGCGGCGGGCCGCGGTGCCTCGCCGCGCCCTTGTGGCCGGCGCGGCTCGAGCGCTTTCCCGCCGTCGGAGCGCGATGCCGTGTAGATCGCCGCCGCACCGATGATCACGAGGCCCACCACGAACGACTGGTACGTGGCGCCGAGGTTCAGGATGTTGAAGCCGTTGGTCAGCGTGGTCAGGATCAGGGCGCCGATGACGGACTTGATCGGGTTGCCGGAGCCGCCGTTGAGCGAGGTGCCGCCGAGGATCGCCGCCGCGAGGACGGACAGCTCCAGGCCCGACAGCGTGCCCGGGTTGACCGACTTGATCTCGGCGCCGTAGAGGATGCCGATGAACGACGCGGCCACCGCCGTGCAGGCAGAAGCCCGCGATCTTGTAGCGGTTGAGGTGGATGCCGGACAGCTTCGCCGCCTCGCCGTTGCCGCCCACCGCGTACCAGCGCCGGCCGAACACCGTGAACCGCAGGAACAGCCAGGCGGCAAGCGTGATGACGATCAGGTACAGGACCGGCATCGTGAGGTCCCACGAGAAGCTGGTCAGGAGGCCGATCGGCGACCGCGATCGCGCCGCCCACGATGGTCGCGATGCCCGCCGAAGCCCCTGTTGCCCTGTGCCGCGGCGCACGTAGGCGAGGATCCCCAGCAGCAGCACGATCAGCGCCGATGGCCAGGACCAGCGTGTTCGAGAAGGCCCAGGTCGCGTTCTGGATCGGCGTCAGGGCTTCGGCCGTCGTCTCGGCGATGACCGTCCGGCTGTCGGTGAGGATCTGCACGAGGCCGCGGATCGTGGTCATCGTGCCCAGGGTGACGATGAAGGCGTTGATGCCCGACGTACTGGACGAGCGCGCCGTTGATGAGGCCGAAGATGAGGCCTGCGCCGAACACGAGCAGCGATCGTGAGCGGCGTGCCCACCTGGTCGAGCACGAGCATCGTCATGGCGCCCGCGAAGGCGGCCACCGAGCCGACCGAGAGGTCGAAGTTGCCGGTGATGAGGAGCATCGTCATGGCCACGGCCACGATGCCCGTCCAGGCGGTCTGGTCGAGGACGTTGGCGACGTTGGTCGGGTTCAGGTAGAACGGTCGCCCGGCCGCCGCCGAGAGGGCCACGAGCACCACGACCAGCACCGCCAGCGCGTAGTACACGCCAGCGGTCTTGAGGCCGAACATCGAACGCTTCATGCGGGCTTCCCTACGCGGCGGCGGTGGAGTCGTCCGGCGTGACCGGCGACGTGGGGTCGGTTGGGGTTGCGGCCGAGCCGAGGCCGCTCGCGATCGCAGAGCACCTCCGCCTCGGTGGTCCGGGCGGCGTCCAGCTCGGCCACGATGCCGCCGTCGGCGAGCACGAGGACCCGGTCGCACACCGCGAGCAGCTCCTCGAAGTCCGACGAGGCCATGAGCACGGCCTTGCCGTTGCGGGCGAAGCCGCGGATCAGCTCCAGGATGTCGCTCTTGGCGCCGACGTCGACGCCGACGGTGGGGTCGTCGAGGAGGATCACCTCGCGCGGCGCCGTCGAGCCACTTGCCGAAGACGACCTTCTGGGCGTTGCCGCCCGACAGGTCGCGGACCTCCGTGTCGATGCGACTGCGTGACGACGCCCAGCGCGTCGACCACGCGGTCCGCGCGGGCGCGCTCCTGCGGCCTCGCTCGGGATCAGCCGGCGCCAGGCGAGCCGCTTGATGTCCGGAAGGCTCGTGTTCTCCCAGATCGACCACGGGCCGAGCAGGCCCTGCTTGAAGCGGTCCTCCGGGACGAGCGCGATGCCGGCGTCAACGGCGGCGCCGGTCGAGCGGCCGACCTTGCGGCCCCGCACCGTGACGGTGCCCCTGCGCCCTGCCGTCGGCGCCGAAGATGGCGTGCAGGAGCTCCGAGCGCCCGGAGCCCAGGAGGCCTGCGAGGCCCACGACCTCGCCCTCGTGGACGGTGATGCTCACGTCCTCGATGCGCCCCGGGACGTGGAGGTGCTCCACCTCGAGCAGCGGCTCGCCGATCGACTCGGCGGCGGTCCGGTGGTGCTCGGTGGCGACGAGGCGGTCGCCGGCGATCGCGGTGACCAGCTTGGCGGCGTCGAGGTCGGCGGTCGCCGCCCGCAGCGTCACGCGCCCGTCGCGCAGGACCGTGACCTCCTCGGTCAGGTCGAGGATCTCGTCGAGGAAGTGGGAGATGTAGAGGAACGTCGTGCCCTGCGCACGCAGGCGGCGGACGATGGCGAAGGCGAGCTCGCGCTCCGTGTCCGACAGGGACGCGGTGGGCTCGTCCATGATCACCAGCTCGGCACCGGTGGAGAGCGCCTGGAGGATCGCGACCATCTGGCGGTCGCCGATCGGCAGGTCGGAGACGATGGCGTCGGGATCGATCTCGTAGTCGATCCGCTCGAGGAGCTGCGCGGAAGGCGACCCGCAGGTTGCCCTCGCCGCGCAGGAGGCCCTTCTGGTCCAGGAACACGTTGTCCATGACCGAGAGGGTGGGGACCAGCGGGATGTGCTGGTAGATCGTCCGGATGCCGGCCGCCCGCGCGTCGCGCGGGCTGGACCAGTCGACCTCGCGGCCCTTCCAGAGCATGGCGCCATCCGAGGGTCGGATGGCGCCGCTGATGATCTTGATGAGCGTTGACTTGCCGGCGCCGTTGGCGCCGACGATCCCGTGGATGGTGGCCGGGCGTACCTGCAGATCCACGTCGGTGAGGGCCTGGGTCCCGTTGCCGAAGACCTTGGAGAGCCCTCGCGCCTCGAGGATCGGCTGCATGGTGTCGCCCGGCCGGTCAGTCATGGGATCAGGCTTCTACCACTGCGGGTCGCAGTCGGCGATGTTGTCGGCGGTGATGCCCGGGATGTCGTAGGCGTTGAGCTCGCCGGCGTAGGTCTTCGTGCCGGACGAGGTGGTCGGCGACGGCCTGCATCACGATCTCGCCCGAGGTGTACGGCTTGTAGCACACGGTGCCGAGCAGCTGGCCGGCCTTGACGGCGTCGATGCCGAGCTTGGCGCCGCCGATGCCGATGACCTTGGCGCTGGAGCCCGCGGCCTCGATGGCCTCGTAGCAGCCGGTGCCCATGTCGTCGGACTGCGCGTAGAAGAGCTGGATGTCCGGGTTGGCCTGGAGCATGTTCTGGCACGCGATCTTGCCCTTGTCCGGGACCCAGTCGCCGGGCTGGCTGGCGACCTTGGTGAACGTCTTGCCGCTGGCGGCGAGGGCCTCCTCGAAGCCCTTGGAGCGCAGCTCGACCTCGACGAAGCCTGCGGCGCCCTCGACGATGGCGTACTTGGCGCCCTCGGGGAAGGCCTTGACCGCGATCTCGCCCGCGTTCCTGCCCGCGAGGACGTCGTCCTCGGTGACCTGGAGCAGGACGCCCTTGTAGATGTCGTCGATGGCGTGACCGGGCTCGGCCGACGTTGCCGTGGACGACGAAGACCGGGATGTTGGCGGCGACGATGTTGTCCACGAGGCCCATGGCCTGCGTGCCGTCCACCGGGTTGAGGATGATCGCTGCGGGCTTCTGGGCGATCAGGTCGTTGATGTCCGTGGTCTGCTTGTCGGTCTTGAGGCCGGCATCGGTCTGGATGACCTCGAAGCCGAGCTCGGCGCCCTTGGCCTTGACGCCCTCACCGATCGCGCCCGGGAACGGGTAGGTCGCGCCCTGGTTGGACATGCCGATGAGCATGTTGGCTGCTGGGGCTTCCGTCGCTACGGGCGCCTCCGTGGCCGCAGGGGCCTCGGTGGCGGCCGGCGCATCCGTGACGGCCGGGGCGGGTGTGGCTGCCGAGCCACCGCACGCGCTCAAGGCGAGCGCCGCAGCAGCTGCGACCACAATCAGACGTCGCGCCATTCCACTCCTCCACTAGATCGTGCGGCACCCCATCTGGGACCCGCCTTCACCTCGGTCACTCCCCGTCCGCTGCGACCGCAGGTTGCGACGTGGTCGCGGACGAGGTCCGTCCCGGCACCGGGACCGTGACCTTGGGCGCGATGATAACGCCACCATGAGATAACGCAACCATCTCCTGAGAATCGTGCCAACCGGCACGGGCCGAACGGCCTGTCGCTGGCTTTGGGGCTGGGCGCACTGGCGATCGCGGCAATCGATCCAGGTGTGCAGGCGGTGGCCGTTGATATGCGCCGACCCGTGCCGTCCGGCCTATCGGGCCCGTCCGCCGACCGGTTCCACCTCGGGGAGCTCTCGGGACTCCGGCTTCACATGTCCCTCGCTCGAGCCCCGGATCACGATATCCGCGGGCAGGACCAGGTCCCGCGGCGGAGCGTCGGGATGCGCCTGACGATCAAGCAGCATCCGGAACGCCTGCTCCCCAAGCTCGAACGCCGGCTGGTTCGCCGAGGTGATGAACGGCGAGGGCGTCCACGTCGTCGGGAGCTCGTCGATGCCGGCAATCGCCACGTCTCCAGGCACCGACAAGCCGAGTTCGTTGAGGCCTTGGAGTGCCCCGATCGCCAGGAAGTTGTTGATGGCGAGCATCGCCGTCGGCCGCGGCTCCGCGCGCATGGCCTCGATGGCCATCGAGCGTCCGGCCTCGACGCTGAAGGCGGACCGGTGAAGCACGATCGGCTCAGGGGCTCCAGCCTCGAGCATCGCCCGCCTGAACTCCCTGACGCGGTCCTCGGAGGTCGTCACCGAGGCTGGACCGGCCACAGCGGCGGTCACGACGTGGCCCAACTCGGCAAAGTGCCGGCCGAGAAGGTACGCGCCTCCCTCGGCGTCAGACCGGACCACGTCGGCCCGACTGCCCTTCGGCCGCCGCGCCACGAACACCAGCGGCGTGCCGCGTGCCCGGCAGAGGCGCATCGCCTCCATGCCCGATTTGGCAGGCGAGACCAGCAGGCCGTCCACCTGGCGGCTGATGAGCATCCCGACCAGCCGCTGCTCCTCGGTGTCGTGCTCGTCGCTGTCGGCGAGGATCATCGCGATCCCCTCCTTCCGGGCAGCGGTCTCGACGCCCCGGGCGAGCGTCGTGAAGAACGGGTTCGTCATGTCCGGCACGATGAGCCCGATCATCCCGGTGCGCGTCCCCCGGAGCCCGCGCGCAGCGGAGTTCGGGACGTACCCGACGGTGGCGATCGCCTTCCGGACGCGGTGGCGTGTCCCCTCCTCGACAGGACCGATGCCGCGCACGACGCGGGACACGGTCATCGGCGAGACACCTGCTTCACGGGCGACGTCGACGAGCGTGGGTTGCGAGGGAGTCGCGGTTGCCCTTCTCATCACTGATAACGCTACCGCACGCCGGAGCCGCGTGTCACGGGCGGTCGGCGGACGGGACGCGATCCGCGTACCAAGGGGACGATGGTCCCGGGCCGCTCGACCACGAGGTCGCCCATCAGGGCGGCCAGCAACGAGGTGAGGTCCGGCACGTCCCGGGCCACGGCAGATCGATCCGCCATGCGTCGCGCGGGATCCTGCAGTCGGCGCGATCAAACCCTCCGCGGAGGGTGGCTCAGGCCACGAGTGTCACGAACGCATCGAGGTGGTGGTCCACGAGGGTCGCTGCGAGGGGCACGCCGCGGTCATCCCAGCCCATCATGCGGTACCAGGTGCGAATCGCCTCCCCGAACGTGGCGCGGTCGAGCACGGCGCCCGCGAGCCGTCCATGCTGGACGGGCTCGGTGAAGAACCGTTCCGGCAGCGTGTCGTCGGCCGCTGTGAGACCCTCGCGCAGGTTGTAGACGCGCAACAGGTGGTTGCGCCGCTCCCCCCAGCGCATGAACTCCCACGAGCTCGTCCGCCAGCCCGTGATCCCGGCGACCAGGCCCGCCATCATCTCCAGGTCAAGGGATCGCGTCGGTGCACTGGCGAAGACGCAGAGGTCCATGGCGTCGCAGGCGCTCCAGATCGTGTTGAGCGCCTTGAAGTTGCGGACCTTGTCGGTACCCACGTACTCCATCGGGATGCGGTCGAGGATGCCGAGGGTCCGGCTCAGGTCGAGGGTGTGCGACCACCCGGCTTCGGTGTCGTAATCCCAGTCGTGCTCGCAGATGTCGTACCGTGGACCGACCGGGGCCGTCGCGTAGCCGAGCGCGAGATTCGTCATCGTCCGCGGCTCGAAGGAGACCATCTCGATCCCCTTGACGTGGAGGGCATAGCGCTCGCTGCCTTGGCCCAGTGCGACCGATGCGCGCCGCACCCCTTCGGCGAGCAGGTCGCCCACCCCCTCGCGGGTTGCGACCCGGTGCAGCAGCGGGAGCAGCACCTCGGTGTTTCCGAAGCGGAGGTCCAGCCCGTCGGCAGCCTCGCGCGTCAGCAGTCCGCGCTCCGTGCATTCCATCGCCCAACTGATCGTGAAGCCGAGGGACACCGGGTCCAGTCCCAGCCGGTTGCAGGCATTGTTCAGGCGCAGGATGAGCGACAGATCGGTGTTGCCCACGTTCGGGCCGAGGGCCGCCGTGATCTCCTGGTGAATGCCGGACGCCGGGTCGTCGGCGCGGTCGGCATCGATCACCTTGATGCAGTCGTTGGGACAGCCGGGACATGGCAGGTCCCTCACGTAGTGGTCGAGGAACCGGTCACGGGCCAGCGTCGGCAGCGACTCGCTGACGTCGGCCATGTAGTTGTTCCGGCCCATGTAGGCCGTGCTGACATCGGACAGGTCCGCATAGGCGGAGAAGCCCGGCGGGTCCTTCTGGAACATCGAGAGCGTGTTGTCCGCCATGGCGCCCGAGAAACGAGCGGCAACCGCATCGAGCGCCGCCCGATCGGCAACGCGCGGCATGTCCAGGCCTGCGAGCGCCACCGCCTTCAGCCGCTTGGAGCCCATCACGGCACCCGCGCCCATGCGCATTGCCTGGATGGAGCCGTCGGCAACGATCGAGGCGTACCGGACGAGGTGCTCGCCTGCCGGGCCGATCGCCGCGACGCTGACGTCGGTCCTTCCCAGGCGATCGCGGATGGCCTCTGCCGTCTCGAGCGTGTCCCGGCCCCACAGGTCGGCCGCGTCGCTGACACGCAGCCGGCCTCCCTCGGCCACCAGGATGACCGGTGTCGCCGCGCGCCCGGTCACGGCGATGGCGTCGAACCCCGAACCCTTGAGGTACTGCCCGAACTGGCCCTCGCAGCGGGTTTCCGCTATCCCACCCGAGAGCGGCGACTTCGTCACCACGCTGAACCGTGCGAGGCCGGGGCCGTCGTGTCCCGCGATCACACTCGACGTGAACACCAGCAGGCTCGCAGGATCCATCGGGTCGATGAGCGCCGGGGTCTCCGTGAGCAGCAGCCAGGCTCCCAGGAGGCCACCACCGGCGTAGACCCGGTACCAGTCATCCTCCGGTTCGATCGTCCGCACCTCGGTCGTCGCGAGGTCCACGATCGCGATCCTGCCGTGGTAGCCGTACCGCGTCATCGCTCATCTCCATGCAGCGCGAAACTCGACAGATGAGGGCGAACGGTCATGACCGCGGGTCGAGGCCGTACACGCGCGTGGCCGTGCCGGCGCGGATCGCCGCGCGCTCGTCCGGTGCGAGGGGGGCCGTGAGCGCGTCGAACGCCGCGTGCTGCCGCGTGTAGCCGCCTCCCAGCCGGGACACCGGCCAGTCCCCGCCGTACATGAGCCGGTCCGCGCCGAACAGCTCGAGCGCCGTCTCGAAGGCCGGCCGCAGGGTCTCCGGGGTCCAGTCAGGCGAGCCGGCGGCCGTGTCCAGCCCGGACACCTTCGCCACGACGTTGGGGTGTGCGGCGGCCCGGGCCATCGATGCCCGCCAGGCCGAGAGGTCGCCCGATGCGATCGGCGGCTTGGCAAGGTGGTCCACCACGATCTGCAGGTCCGGCGCCGCCTGCGCCAGGGCCGGCACGTGGTCCAGATGGAGCGGCCAGATCGCGACCACGTCGAACGCGAGGCCCACGCGCGCAAGCACGCGGACGCCGTCCAGCACGTCGGGGCGGACGAGCCAGTCCGGGTCCGGCTCGTCGTGGTTCAGATGGCGGATCCCCACGATGCGCGGGTCGGCGGCCAGCCCGGCCGCCTCGGCCTCGACGGCCGCACCACGCGTGAGGTCCGTCCAGCCCACGACACCGGCCACCCACGGGTGGACCGCCATCGCGGCGAGCATCGAGTCCGTGTCGCAGCGGGTGTTGGCGGACTGGACCAGCACGGCTCCGGTCACGCCGGCCGCACGGCGTTCCGCCTCGACCTCGTCGAGCGTGTGCGTGCGGTTGAGGACTCCCACGGCGGGTGTGATCCACGCGTACTCGCAGGCCTCGAGGTCCCACTGGTGCAGGTGGGCGTCGATGAGCGGGCCTGGACCATGGGCATCGGTCACGAGCGTCCCTCCAGCTGCAGCCTCCCGCCCCAGGTGGCCAGGGCGGCGTTCACGATCGAATCCACCTCGCCCAGGTAGCGGGCGGGGTCCAGAGTCTCGTCGAGCGGTTCGATCAGCGTGAGCTGGCCAGGGGCCAGCGTTGTGCGGAGCGCCTCGCGCAGGTCGATCCGGCGCTCCCTGGCGATGATGCACGCGTCGTAGACGAGGTCGTGGGCGGCCGAGCGCCCGACGTGCGGGGCGAGCCGGAACATCACGGCCTCGGCCATGATCGTGCCCCCGTCGGTGAGGAGGTTGGCGCGCATGGCATCGGGGTGGACGACGAGGCCGTCGAGGATCTCGATGGTGTTGGCCAGGCTCCCGGCCGCCAGCGCGGAGACCAGGGGCAGGGCGTCCCACTCGATCTGCCACTCGCCCGCGGCGCGCTCGTGGCCAGCCGTCATGGCCATGACCAGCGCGGGCACCTGCTGCGCAGCCAGCGAGCTCATGCCCACCACGACCTCGCTGGAGATCGGATTCGCCTTCTGCGGCATCGTCGAGGACGCACCGCGGTGGTATCCGCCGGCCTCACGGGCCTCGCCGATCTCCGGTCGCGACAGGGCGATGACCTCGCGGGCGATCTTGCCGCAGGTGGCCGCCACCAAGGCCAGCGTGAACCCGACCTCGGCGAGCCCGTCGCGCGCCGTGTGCCAGGGCACGTCCGCGGCACCCAGGCCAAGCTCCAGCGCAAGCCGCCGCCTGATCTCGGCACTGTGCGGCCCCAGCGCAGCCGCCGTTCCGCCCGCGCCGAACAGCGAGATGCGGCAGGCGCGGTCGCGTGCAGCCTCGAGCCGGTCCCGGTGGCGCGCGATCTCGGCCAGCCAGACGGCAGCCTTCGCCCCGAACGTGGTGGGGACGGCCGGCTGGGCATGCGTCCGGGCCGCCATGACCGTGCCGCGATGCGTGTCGGCCAGGGCGGCAATGAGGTCGCCCGCGGTGCCGACGAGATCGAGCACGCGGTCCAGCACGCGCCGGTACTGCAGGGCGATCCCGGTGTCCATGATGTCCTGCGTCGTGGCACCCCAGTGGACGTACGCGGCCACCTCCGGGCTGCCGGCCTTCCCGAGCAGGCCGATGAGGGGCAGGATCGGGTAGCCGACCACGCGCATGCCATCGGCGAGCGCCTCGGGGTCGATGGCGCCGGCCTCGGCCGCCTCCTCGATCTGGCGGGCGGCATCGGCCGGGACAAGCCCCAGCTCCGCCTGCACGCGAGCGAGGGCAGCCTCCGTGTCCAGCCATGCCTGGGTCGAGGCCTCGGGCGCCAGGAGGCGGGCGGTCTCCTCGTCGCCGAAGACCCGCAGCAGCGGGAGGTCGGGCTGGCGCATCGGACTCATCGTGCGGGCGACGGCGGCAGAGCCGTCGACTCGCGCTGGACGAGCCTGATCTCGCCGGTGACCATGACGTCGCGCGCCGGCTCTCCCTCGACGCGCCGCAGCACGAGATCGGCAGCGGCGGCACCGAGCTCGGCAAGGGGCAGCAGCACGCAGCTGAGCGCCGGTCGCAGATAGGCGGCCATCGGATGATCGTGGATGGCGATCACCGACACGTCCTCAGGCACCCGGAGGCCAGCGTCCGCGATCGCACGCATCGCACCGATGGCGACGTGCATGTTCGCCGCCACCATGCCCGTGATCGACGGGTCGCGCAGGAGAGTGCTCGTTGCGGCCTGCCGTCCGCCCTCCGCGTCGTAGCCTGCGGCCTCGACGAGCGCCACTGGCAGGCCCGCGGCGGATGCCGCGGCCAGGAACCCGTCGCGCCGCCGGCCGGCCGTGTCGATGCCCGTCGGTCCCTCGAGATGGGCGAGCCGCCGGTGACCGAGCTCGATCAGGTGGCTGGTTGCCAGCCGGGCTCCCTCCGCGTCGTCGACAACCACGCTGCCGGCCACCCCGGAGACCCGCCGGTTGGCGAACACGATCGGCGACCCGCCGGCCGCGAGATCCCGCAGGCTCGCATCACCGATCTCGCCCGACGCGACGATCAGCCCGTCCACTCGACGCTCGAGCAGCAGGTTCTCGAACGGGCGGTCGCCGTAGGCCGCCTCAACCGAGCCGCCGAGCACGATCAGGTAGCCGGACTCGGCCGCGCGGCGCATCGCGCCGGCGACGATCGGATCGTAGATGGGGTTGCCCACCCTGGGCAGCAGGAACCCGATGGTGAAGGTGCGCGCGGTGCGCAGGCCTCGAGCCTGGACGTTGGGCCGGTAGCCGGTCTGCTGGACCGCGGCCATGATCCGCTCGCGGGTCGCAGGCAGGATGCTGAGCTTCTGGTCGCGGTTGACGACGCGCGACACGAGGCTGACATCGACGCCGGCGATCGCCGCCACGTCCTTGAGCGTCGGCGGCCGCGGGTCGCCGGCCGCGGGTCGCCCGTCCGGCGCTCCCTTGCTGCGCCGGTCGTGCTGGGTGGCAGCGGTCATCGGCGTCCGCTCAGGCGTGCACGGCGCGGCGGACGGCCGCGACGATCTCCGCCGCCCCGGGGACCAGCGCCGCCTGCAGCACCGGGGCGGCCGGGATCCGCATGTCGGGGACGCCGACCCGCTCAACCGGCGCGTCGAGCGACCAGAATCCCTCGCTCGCGACACGGGCGGCGATCTCGGCGCCGAACCCGCCGGTCACGTTCGCCTGGTGGGCGATCACGATCCGGCCGGTCTTGCGGACGCTCTCGAGGATGGTCGGCGTGTCGAGCGGCGCGATCCAGCGGGGATCGATCACCTCCACCTCGATGCCCTCCTGTGCCAGCCGGTCGGCCGCATCCAGGGCGACCTGGACCATCGGGCCAAGGGCTACGACCGTGGCGTGCGCACCGGGGCGGACGATGCGCGCCCCGCCGACCGGCTCGATCGGCCCGTCGAGGGTGACCTCACCGGAGAGCGTGTGGTAGTAGGCGCGGTGCTCGATGACGATCGTCGGGTCGTCGCACGCGATGGCCGCGAGCAGCAGGGTGTACGCCTCCTGGGGGTTGGACGGCATCGCGACGCGCAGGCCCGGGATGTGTGCGAACAGGGCCTCGAGGCTCTGGGAGTGCTGGGCACAGGAGCCGGGCAGGATGCCCTGCTGGGTCCGGATCGTGAGCGGCGCGTGGAGGCGTCCCGCCGACACGTACCGGACGTTCGCCGCCTGGTTCACGATCTGGTCGAAGGCCACGAGGCTGAAGTCGACCCACATGATCTCGACGATGGGCCGCCGGCCCATCATCGCCGCCCCGACGGCGGCCCCGAGCATCGCTGTCTCGCTGATCGGGCGTGTCGAAGACCCGGTCGCCGAACCGGTCGCGCAGCCCTTTCGTCACGCCGAAGATGCCACCCGGGAGGGCGAGGTCCTCGCCGTAGAGGAGTGCCTCCGGGAAGTCCTCGAGCGCCCGCTCGAGCGCAGCGGTGATCGCCTTGGCATAGGTGAGCGTGACGGTGCCCGCGGTGGCCGTCTCAACCATAGAGGTGCTCCTTGACCGTGCCTGCATCGACGAGCGGCAGCGCCTCGACGGCGGCGGCGGCGGCCGCGACCTCCGCTCGCACCGGTGCCTCGATGGCGGCGATCGCGTCGTCGTCGAGGCCGGCCGCGGCGAACTGGTCGGCGGATCCGCGCCAGCGGCTCGTCGGCCCTGGCGGCGTCGAGCTCGCCGGGCCGCCAGTACTGCTCGGCGTCGCCGATGTAGTGCCCCGTGATGCGCTGCGTCATGCACCTCGAGGAAGGTGGGCCCGTCTCCGGCGCGAGCCCGCTCAAGCGCCTCAGCGGCGGCCGCCCGGACCGCGAAGGGGTCGTTGCCGTCGACCCGCGCACCGGGCATGCCGTAGCCCGCGGCCCGCCGGTACAGCTCCGGCTCGCCGACCATGTCGGCGATCCGTGTCAGCTCCGACAGCCCGTTGTTCTCGCACACGAACAGGACCGGCAGGCGCATCGCGGCAGCGAGGTTCATGGACTCGTGCACCGACCCCTGGTTGGTGGCGCCGTCCCCGAAGACCGTGATGGCCGCCCGGCCGGTGCCGTCGAAGCGGCCGGCGAGCGCCGCCCCCACGGCGATCGGCACGCCGCCGCCGACGATGGAGTTCTCGCCGTAGAACCCGTGGTCCGGGATCACTGAAGTAGGCCGAGCCACCGCGCCCGTCGTTGGGTCCGCCCACCCGGCCTGCCAGCTCGGCGAGCAGCGACTGCACCGGCAGCCCGCAGGCGAGCGCCCAGCCATGGCCACGGTAGGTGGAGAACACCGCATCACCCGGCTGGCGCGCCCCCACGACACCGACCGGGACGGCCTCCTGGCCCATCTCGAGGTGCACCGAGCCGACGATCGTGCCGGCCAGGCGCATGGCGAGGATGGTCTCCTCCACGACACGGATGCGGAGCATCGCCGTGTAGGCCTCGAGGACGTCGGGGCTCGTGGCGAGGCGGTCGGTCATCGGGCTTGCCATGGGCTCCTCGGGCCTTCCTCGCGCGCCGCACGACGCGCGGATCCTGGACAGTTCAAACGTTTGCCTGATCGTATGGGGTCGCGCGGCGCCGGGTCAACCACCGGTACCTGCCTCCCCCGCGGACGCTGCACCACGCTCCACGAAGAACGGGAGCGACGGCGCGAGGTAGTGGGTCGCGAGGGCCGTGACCTCCACGCGCATGTACGGCCACAGGGGCAGCGACGTGATCGCCGCGTGCAGCTCGTCCGCGTCGCGGGCGGCCCAGATGCCCACGTTGGCGAGACGTCCCGGGATCCGCCACATGGCGCGGATGGTCCCCTGCTGCCCGAGCTCGCGGCCTCGCACCCCCTCCGCCTCGGTGAGCCTGGCCTTGGCCGCATCGTCCAGCGCGTCCGGCCAGCGGACCTCGATCGTCACGAGGAACTCCATGTCGCCTCCTCCACCAGCT
The DNA here is from genome assembly GCA_963697365.1 of uncultured Chloroflexia bacterium. Classification (GTDB taxonomy): domain Bacteria; phylum Chloroflexota; class Limnocylindria; order Limnocylindrales; family CSP1-4; genus CAIXZV01. The sequence goes on along the minus strand of CAVONT010000017.1, from coordinate 328,333 downwards.
CGCGGGTACCGTCGAGGATCCGCATCACGCCGCACCTTGCGCGAGGTGCTCGCGATGCGCGTCGAGCCGGTGCTTCGGCGGCTGCACAAGCTCGTGGACGATGCGGTCGAACCCCCAGAAGTAGACCGCGTAGCCGCCCTCGTTGATGCCGGCGGTGATGTAGTTGGGCTCCGAGAAGAACTCGACTCCCGCCTCCACGAGGCGGGCGTACTCGGCCGCCATGTCCTCGGTGCCCAGCGCCAGGTGTCCCTGGCCCGGGTTCTTGATGTTGTCGTCGCCCCGCGTGCCGCTGGGCGACACGTACTGGACGAGCTCGAGGTCGTGCGTCGACAGGCCGCGCGGCTGGCCGGGCACGGCGAGCTGGGCGACGCGGAGGTCGGCATCCGGGTAGCCGACGAGGCGCCGCGTGTACTCGTTGGACTGCTGCTGCAGGTGGACGAGCTCGAACCCGAGGAGGCGGGTGTAGAAGTCGACCGCGCCATCGATGTCGGAGACGGTGAAGCTGAAGTGCCAGACGCCAAGCATGTGCAGGACCTCGGGATCTCGGGGTGAAGACGGGACGCCGGCTGGACGCCGCCCGTGGGAGCGGACCTGTCAGTCGAACTCGAGCCCTCCGCATGCGTTGATGGCCTGGCCCGTGACGTAGCCGGCTGCCCCCGAGCAGAGGAACAGGACGACATCGGCGACATCGTCGGCCGTCTCGATCCGGCCGAGCGGGATGCGGTCCACGAGGTTCGCGAGCGCAACGTCTGCGCCGATTCCCAGGGCACTGGCCCTGGCCTGCGCGTTCTGGTAGGTCATCGGCGTGTCCACGATCCCGGGGCACACGGCGTTGACATTGATGCTGTTGCGGGCCAGCGCAACGGCAGCGGACCGGACGATGCTGATGACGCCCGCCTTGCTGGCCGCGTACGCCGCGGCCTCCGCCCGTGGCCCGCGGCCGGCGACGCTGGACAGGGCGACGATGCTGCCCCCCGCACCACGCGCGACCATGTCACGAGCGCATCGCTGGATGGTCAGGAAGCAGCCGGTCAGGTTGGTCGCGAGGACCTGCCGGAACTCGTCCGCGTCGGCATCCAGGAAGGGGGCGATGCGCGAGATGCCCGCCGCGGCGACGACAAGCGTGGGGTGGCCGACGCTGGCGATCGTGGCGGCGAGGGCATCCTCGATCTCCGTTTCGGAGGCGACGTCGCAGCGCATGCCCGCGGCGACCTGGCCCGGCCCGCCTACGGCGTCGATGGCCTGAGCCGCTGCGATGGCCCGCTCGCCGTCGTAGTCCCAGAGCGCCACGGACGCACCCTCGGCGGCCAGGCGCTCGGCCACCCGCAGGCCGATCCCCTGGGCAGCGCCGGTGACCACGGCGACCTGGCCGGAGAACCGGCTCGTGGGTCCCACCCTCTCGACCTCCATCTGCTGATCGCCCGCTCCGCCGGCTGGCGGCGTCGAGCGTTCAATCGATTGAATGACAGTAGAACAGGACGCCCAGCCCGGTCAAGCACCGCGATCCGGAACTGCCGCTGCGAGGGAGCGGAAGGGACGAAGCCCCCGCCCGCAGGTGCGGACGAGGGCTTCGCGCTGGAGGAGCGGAGCTGGAGGCCTACTTGCGCCCGTACAGCGGGCCGAAGTTGGCGCAGGCGCGGAAGTCCGCGCCCTCCGGATCGGCCGTGCCGAGGTTCGCCCAGGCCGACGGCCGGAAGACGTCCTCCTCGGGCACGTTGTGCATGTGGACCGGGATCCGCAGCACCGACGCCAGCGAGATCAGGTCCGCGCCGATGTGGCCGTAGCTGATCGCGCCGTGGTTGGCGGCCCAGTTGGCCATCACCGTGTAGACGTCGCGGAACACGCCCTCGCCGGTCGTGCGCGGCACGAACCAGTGGGTCGGCCAGGTCGGGTTGGTGCGCTTGTCGAGGATGTCGTGGACCTCCTGCGGGAGCTCCACCGTCCAGCCCTCGGCGATCTGGAGCACGGGACCGTGGCCGCTGACCAGGTTGATCCGGGCCATCGTGACGGGCATGCCGCCCTTGGACACGTAACTGGCTGGAGTAGCCGCCGCCGCGGAAGTAGCCACGGTCGGCCGGGTACCAGGTGGTCGCCGCGAGCGCCGCCTCGACGTCGCCCTCGGTGATCTCCCAGTACGGCTTCATCGCGGGCTCGCCGTCGGCGTCAGTCATGGCGCCGGTGGCATCGAGCGTCGCCGCGCCGGAGTTGATGAGGTGGATGAAGCCGTCGCCGGCGAGACCCTCGGGCTTGTAGCCGGTGACCCGCTCGACCGCCTCCGGGCTCCAGTAGGTCCGCACGTCGGCGAAGATCTGGGCCCGGTTGGTGAGCAGGTACATGAGCAGCATCGTCGCGCCGTTGAGCGAGTCGTTCTCGGTCGCGAAGATGTGCGGCGCGCGGATCCCGTTCCAGTCGAAGCTGGAGTTGAGCATCGCCTCCATGAAGTCGCCGTTGGGGCTGTGGTCGGTCCAGTGGCGCTGGCCCTGGAAGCCGCCCAGGATCGCGTTGCGGCCCATCGCCTCCTCGCCTGTGGCCCAGCTCCGCGAGGCGCGGGTTGCCGACCAGGAGGTCGCGGGTGATGAGGAACATCTTGACGACCGTCGCCCAGTCCTCGTCGAGCTCCTCGCGGGACTTCTGCTTCTCAGGGGCGTTCGTGAAGTCGACCCCCTCGCGGCAGTTGGCGCGCGTCCAGGCGAGGCCCTTCTCGAACTCCTCGGGGTCGTAGATCGTCCTCCTCGAGCCGGCGGTAGATCTCGGACATGTCGACGGCCTCGACGCGCATGCCCAGGTACTTCTCGAAGAACGGCTGGTCCACGATGGACCCGGCGATGCCCATCGACACGCCGCCGAGGGACAGGTAGGACTTGCCCTGCATGATCGCCGCGGCGAGGCCGGCCTTCGCGAAGCGCAGGATCCGCGCCTGGACGTCGTCAGGGATGGTGCCGTCGGTGGCGTCCTGCACGTTGCGCCCGTAGATGCCGAACGCGGGCAGGCCCTTCTGGGTGTGCGAGGCGAGGACGGCGGCGAGATAGACCGCGCCCGGACGCTCCGTGCCGTTGAAGCCCCAGACCGCCTTGGGCGTCAGGGGGTCCATGTCCATGGTCTCGGAGCCGTAGCACCAGCAGGGCGTGATGGTGAGGCTGACGCCGACGCCCTCCTTGCGGAACAGCTCGGCGACCTTGGCGGCCTCGTATACGCCGCCGATGTTGTGGTCGGGGACCACGCACTCGACGGGACTGCCATCGGGGTACCGCAGGGTGCTGCTGATGAGCTCCGCCGTCCGGAGGGCCATGTTGCGGGTCTGCTCCTCGAGCGACTCGCGCACGCCGTGGAAGCGGCCGTCGACGGCCGGGCGGATCCCGATCTTGGGCCAGTCGCCGACGAAGCGGCCGGAGGTGTTGACGCTGGTCATGCCATGCCTCGTGCTTGAGGGACGCGGGAAGTGGTTGCTCGCCTGCCGCCCTACTCGGGCATCACCACGCCGATCGTGAGCAGGATGTTGGCGTAGATCCGCTGCTCGCCCGTGGCGATGGCGAGCGCGCAGTCGGAGCTGCGGGCCATGTCGTAGAACTCGAACCGCCCGAGCCGCTCGAGCTCGTTGTCCGGCAGCAGGGTGCGGAAGTCCTCGTAGATCGACGGCTCGGAGCCATCGTCGGGCCCCATCACGTAGGCGGCCTCCACGGGGATCGCGTCGGCGATCACCGCGAGGACATCGGTCACCGTCAGCTTGCCGGGCTCCAGGTTCAAGAACACCCGGTAGGCGTCGGGGTTGGAGCGCGTTGCGAGCGGGTAGTTGCCGTCCGCGATGAGCACCTGGGCGCCGTGTCCGGCCTCGCCCAGCGCGGCGAGGAGCTCCGGGTGGAGCAGGCGGGTCTTGAGCATGGGATCTCCTCGTTCAATCAGCGGGCTGGAACACGATGAAGCCGCTACGCCGGGGCCCCCAGCGCCGCGCCTGCTCGACGCGTCTTCGCGGGTTCTCGCGGGGTTTCGTCGGCCGGTGCTGCCACATGGCGGGGCGGCGCGCTCGAGCGGCGGATGATCAGCTCGAACGGCAGGATGACCGACTCCCCTGCGGGCTGGCGGGTCCCTGCGATGAGATCCATCAGGAGCGTCGCCGCCCGGTAGCCGATCTCGTAGGCCGGCTGGCGCGCGACGGTCAGGAACGGCTCGGCGATCCACTCCTCGGGCAGGTCGTCGAAGGCCACCACCGAGATCTGGTCCGGCACCCGCAGGCCCGACTCGCGCAGCGCGCGAAGGGCGCCGAAGCCGATGAAGTTGTTGGCGCAGAGGACCGCGGTCGGGCGGTCGCCTGGGACGGCCAGCATCTCGAGCGCCATCCGGTGGCCGTCGGCCTGGTTGCTCTTGCCGTAGTTGAAGCCGCCGTAGTGGACCAGGTCATCGGGCAGCTCCAGGCCGGCCTCTTGGAGGGCACGGCGGGCGCCCGCGACGCGATCCGCGGAGGTTGAGATGGATTCCGACCCGGTCAGCACCGCGATCCGCCGATGGCCGAGCTCCACGAGGTGCTGGACCAGGGCGTGGGCGCCGGCCTCGGAGTCGCAGCGGACGCTGTCGACGTTGCGGGTGGCGACGCGGCGGTCGATGACGACCACGGGCACGCCGTGCGCGTGCAGGAGCTCGAAGGACTCGCCCGAGCTGCGCGCGGGGACGAGGAGCACGCCGTCGATCTGGCGCTCGATGAGCATCAGGAGGTACCGCTCCTCCTCTGCCGCATCCTCGTCGGTGTTGCAGAACATCACCGAGTACCCGTGGCTGACGAAGAAGTCCTCGACGCCGCGGGCGATCGTGGTGAAGAACGGGTTGGAGATGTCCGAGACGAGCAGCGCGATGGACTTCGTGCGCTTGGAGCGCAGCTGGCGGGCCAGCGCGTTGGGCACGTAGCCCAGCTCGTCGATCGCCGCCTCCACGCGGGCGCGGGTCTCGGCGCTGGTGTACCCGGTGCCGTTCACGACACGCGAGACGGTCATCGTGGACACGCCGGCATGCCGGGCGACGTCGCTGATGGTGCTCATCTGGAGAGTGGTACCTGGCTCGGAAGGAGGGACGGGCCGGTTGGTGTTCGGGGGCTGTCCGCGGTGCGGGCAGCCCCCGAGACGTTCGCTCAGATCAGGCCGAAGCCGATCGGATTACTGGTAGAGGACCGCCTGGATCTCGGGGGCGTCGATGTTGGTCTTGTCGTACCAGTAGTAGCCGGTGTCGATGATCTTCTCCATCGACTTGCCGTTGATGGCGTCCATCGCGGCCGAGACGCACTTGGCGCCGATGCCGATGGGGTTCTGGGTGATCGCGCCGGCCTGGGTGCCGTCCTTGATCGCGGTGATCTGCTGCTCGCCGGAGTCGTAGCCGATGGCCACGATCTTGCCGGGGTTGCCGGTCTCCTTGAGCGCGTTGAGGACGCCCTTGATGGAGCCCTCGTTGGCGCCGAAGAAGCCCTTGAGGTCCGGGTTGGCCGTCATGATCGCCTTGGCGAGGTCAGCCGACTTGACCGGGTCGCCCGCGCCGTACTCGATCGCGACGACTTCGATGTTCGGGTACTTGGCCTTGACCTGGTTGACGAACCCGTCGCGGCGGTCGATGCCCGTGCGCGAGGTCTGGTCGTGAACGATGACCGCGACCTTGCCGGCGTCGCCGATGAGCTTCGCCATCTGGTCGGCAGCCTCGCCGGCGGCCTTCGCATTGTCGGTGGTGACGGTGGTCACCGGGATGTCGCTGTCAACGCCGGAGTCGAAGCCGACGACCGGGATGCCGGCAGCCTTGGCCTTCTCCAGGAGCGGCGTGGCAGCCTTGCTGTCGAGGGCGGCGAAGCAGATCGCCGCGGGCTTCTTGTCGAGCGCCGTCTGCAGCATGGTGAGCTGCTTGTCGACCTCGGACTCGGACGCCGGGCCCTCGTAGGTGATCGTTGCGCCGAGCTTCGCAGCCTCGTCGGTGGCGCCCTTCTGGACGGCCTGCCAGAACTGGTGCTGCGAGCCCTTGGAGACGATGGCGATGTACGGCGCGTCGCCGCCGGCCGCCGCCGACTCGGCCGGAGCCGTCGTTGCCGTGCTGCCGCTGCCGCACGCGGCGAGAACGGATGCTGCAACGATCGCGCCCGCGACCGGGGCAATGTAACGAGTGAGCTTCATGCTCCTCCTCCATGAGTGGTGGTTGACCTGCTGTACCGGGGCTGCCGAATGGTCAGCCGACCGGCGCCTGGTCCGATGGGGATGGGGCCGGAGCCCGATGGCTACCCGCGCCGGCGGCGACGGGCGATGTCGAGCCAGACGGCGCCGATGACCACGAGGCCCGTGATCACCAGCTTCCACTGGTCGGGGACACCGATGATGGACAGGCCGATCGTCAGCGTGCTGATGATGAACGCGCCGATGATCGTGCCGAAGATGCTGCCCTCGCCGCCCGACAGGGACGTGCCGCCGATAACGGCCGCGGCGATCGCATCAAGCTCGTAGCCCATGCCGACCGAGGGCTGGGCCGAGTTCATGCGCGAGGCGATGAGGACGCCCGCGAGGCCGGAGAAGAAGCCGCCCAACGTGTAGACGGCGATCTTCCAGCGGTCCACGTTGACGCCGGAGAGGCGGGTCGCCTCCTCGTTCGAGCCGAGGGCGAAGGCGTAGCGTCCGAGGGTCGTCTTGGTGAGGATCAGGCTGGCGACGATGGCCGCCCCGAACATGATGAACACGGTGTTCGGGATGCCCAGGATGAACTTGCCCATGAAGAACTCGTAGAACGCCGGCGTCCCGTCGAAGTAGATCGGCTTGACGTCCGAGAGGATCTGGGCGAGGCCACGGGTCACGTTCAGCATGCCGAGGGTGGCGATGAACGGCGGCAGCTTCGCCTTCGCGATGAGCATGCCGTTCACGAGGCCGACGGACATGCCGGCGAGGAGCGCCGCCGCGATGCCGAGCGGCAGCGGCAGGCCCGCGTTGGTGACGACGATGCCCATGCATACCGAGGCGAAGGTCATCGTGGTGCCGACCGACAGGTCGATGCCGCCGGTGATGATGACGAACGTCACGCCCATCGCCAGGACGCCGTTGACGGCGGTGGCAACGAGGATCGAGATGTAGTTGTCGACCGTCCGGAACGGCGCTCGAGATCGCCGAGAAGAACACGAGCAGGATCAGCAGGCCACCCAGCGCCAGCACCTGCTGGAGCGAGTCGCCGCCGAGGGCGGTCTTGAACCGCGACTTGCCGGCTCCGGTCGTCATCGCCATGTGACTGCTGCCCTCGTCTGCTCGGTTCTCGTGGTCTGCATCGGTGGTCAGGCGGCCGCGATCGATTCGCGCTGGGTGGCGAACGTCATGATCCGCTCCTGGGTGGCCTCGCCGGCCATGAGCTCGCCCGGTGATCCGGCCCTCGCACATGACGATGATCCGGTGGCTCATGCGCAGGATCTCGGGCAGCTCGGAGCTGATCATGATCACGGACTTGCCCTGGCGGGCCAGCTCGTTGAGGAGGTGGTAGATCTCGCTCTTGGCGCCGACGTCGATGCCGCGGGTGGGCTCGTCGAAGATCAGGATGTCGGTGTCGGCGGTCAGCCACTTGGCGATGACCACCTTCTGCTGGTTGCCGCCCGACAGGTTCTTGACCCTCTGCTTGATGCCCGGCGTCTTGATCGCGAGGCTCTCGACGTACGTGAGCGCGTTCTGCCTCGTGCGGGCGAACCTGATGGTGCCCAGGGGCCCGGTGAACTTGCGCAGGCTGGCCATCGCCGTGTTGGCCTCGACATCCATCGGGAGTGCGAGGCCGTAGCGCTTGCGATCCTCGGACAGGTAGGCGATGCCGCTCGCGACCGCTTCGCGCGGGGACCGGATGGTCACCGTCTTGCCGTGGACGAGGATCTCACCGGAGTCGTGCGGGTCCGCGCCGAACACCGCGCGCATGACCTCGGTCCGTCCGGCGCCGACGAGACCGGCGACGCCGAGGATCTCGCCCCTGCGCAGCTGGAAGCTGACGTCACGGATCACCCGGCCGCGGTTGAGGTTGCGGACCTCGAGGACGACCTCCTGGCTGGGGTTCTCGGGCAGGTCCGGCGCCTCCTCGAAGATCGTCCGGCCGACCATCATCGCGATGATGTCCTGGATCCCGACGTCGGCGGTGATGACCGTGTCGATGAACCGGCCGTCCCGCATGACCGTGACGCGGTCGGAGATCTTCTTGAGCTCCTCGAGGCGGTGCGAGATGTGCACGATGCCGTGGCCGCGCTCGCGCAGGTGGCGCGTGATGCGGAAGAGCTCGTCGATCTCGGTCTCGGTGAGAGCGGCCGTCGGCTCGTCCATGATCAGGACGTCAGGGTTGTACGAGAACGCCTTGGCGATCTCCACCATCTGCTGCTGGGCCACCGCGAGGCTCGAGACGCGGGCGCGCGGGTCGAGGTGGATGTGGAGCTCCTCGAACAGCTCCTCGGCCTTGCGGTTCAGCGCCTTCTCGTTGAGGACGAACCCGCGACGCGGCTCGCGCCCGATGAAGATGTTCTGGGCGACGGTGAGGTGGCCAGCGAGGTTGAGCTCCTGGTGGATGATCGCGATCCCGAGGTCCTGGGCGGCCTTGGGGTTGGCGATCTCGACCTCCTCGCCCTTGACCCGGATGGAGCCGCCGTCGCGCTTGTAGATGCCCGCGAGGACCTTCATCAGCGTGGACTTGCCGGCGCCGTTCTCACCGACGAGCGCGTGGACCTCCCCGCGCCGGAGCTCGAAGCGGGCGTTGTCGAGCGCGTGCACGCCGGGGAAGCTCTTGGAGATGTCCGTCATCTCGACCAGGAGATCGCCCATCGCGGGTGCTTCGCCCATCGCTGTTCCTCTGCGGGGGGAGCGGCGGCCGACCAAGTGTCGGCAAGGTTGTGTTACCGGTATCGGTTATCGGTAACATGCGGCACCATACCGCAGCCGTCAAGGGTTTGCAACGCGTTGTCGCAGGGTTTCCGGACGGTTGCGCTCGCGGCTCTCCCGACCCGCTTCGCGGTGGGAGCGGCAGTGGTGATGGTCCGTTCGCGCACAGCCCGGCGTTGGTGAGCCCACGGCCCGGCGTCCGGCACCCGGCGGGACCCGACCGCGGCGGCCGCAGGGCGGGCATCGCCGCCAGGATTCTCAATTCCCGCCAGGTGGGCGCAAACGGACGAGGCGCTCACCGTCCCTGCACGACGGGGCCGGGCGTCGCGCCGTTGTGCGGGGCCTCATCGCAATCAGGCGGGACTCTGGCCCTCGACCTGCGCTTGTTCGCACCAGGTGGGAACTAGCGGATGTGCTCCGCCACCTTGTTGCGCTATGTCTCATCTGGTGGGCGTATGGCGGGCCCAGGGGGACCGGCAACGGGTTACCGCGCACGTGGTGGGCGGTATCGCAGGTGCTCGCGAATAGCTCCCACCTGGTGCGCGTATGAGAATCGTGATGCGGTGACGCGGGACCGGGCGCGGCGTGGCCCGTCGCCGCTCAGCGGTCGCGGCGCCGCCAATGGCCGCTCAGCGGTCGCAGTGGATGACGACCTTGTGTCCCTCGCGTCGGGCGGCAACGCTGAACGCCGTGGCCGCCTCGGCCAGCGGGAAGCGGTGGCTCACCACCATCGCCGGATCCACCCGGCCGCTGCCTGCGAGCGCGATCGCCTCGTCGTGCACCCGGTTCATCCGCCGCGCGAAGCGCATGTCCAGGCCCTTGCGCCTGGCCACGGACACCGGCACGGGGATCTCGTTGCCGATCGGGATGCCCGCCACGACGACCACGCCCCCCGGCTTCACGAGGTCCACTCCGGCAGCGACTGCATCAGCCTCGCCGGCGATCTCGATCGCGGCGTCCACCAGGCGGCCCCCGAGCGCCTCGAGCAGGCGAGCCCGCTCCCCTCCCCCGTCCACCAGCTCGGCGATCGCGCCGTCATCCCTCGCCGCAGCGCACGCGGTGTGGCAGCACGTCGGTTGCGACCACCTTCGTCGCCCCAGCGGCGATGGCCAGCCGGATCAGCAGCCGCCCGATGGGCCCGGCCCCGAGCACTGCAACGGTCCCCCCGGGCGCGAATCGCGCCAGCCGGAAGGCGTGGATCGCCACACCCAGGGGCTCGAGCATCGCCGCCGCGTCGTCATCGAGGGAGTCGGGCACGGGAACCAGGAGGGCCTCCGGCCAGGCGATGCACTCGCGCAGGGCGCCGTCAGTGGTGCTGTGACCGAGGAAGCGGACGTTGGGGCACAGGTGGCCGAGGCCGCGCGCGCAGACCGGGCACCGCTCGCACGCGATGTTGGGGTCGATCGCGACCCGCACTCCAGCGCGCGGGCCGGTCGCGATGACCCCCGCAGCCTCGTGGCCCAGGACGAGCGGCCGGTCCAGCCGCGCCTCCCCGATCCCGGACTCGTCGAACCAGTGGAGATCAGACCCGCAGATGCCGACGGAGGTCACCCGCACCAGAACCTCGCCGGCGCCCGGCACCGGCTCGGCCTCGTCGGCGATCCGGATGTCACCAGCGCCGTGGAGACGAGCGACGCGCACCGGTCAGCCGCCGAAGAACGTGAACAGGCGCACGCCTGCGGCCATGCCCAGGGCGATCGAGGCCAGCAGGATGAGGTGCACGAGGGGACGGGGCAGGGTCATTGACGGGCCTCCAGCTCGCGCACGATGGCGTCCTTCGCAGTCTCGTACTCGGCGGGCTCGAGGAGCCCCCTGTCGCGCATGTCGGCGAGCCGCTCGAGGCGGTCCAGGAGCGCCTGGGTCCCCTCGGCGAACTCCGGGCCGTCCGGCGCTGCCATGCCAGGCGCCGTGCGCCATCCGGCGCAGCCATGCCGGGCGCCGTGCCCTCCGGCGATGCCACACCGGCTTCCGCCGGGGTCGGATCCTCGGACACGAGGGCGGGCGTGACCCCCTCCACCTTGTCGAGCGCTGCCTCCATGGCCGCCGCGATCGCGGCCATCTGCTCCTGTGCCTCCGGGCCGTCGGCCGGGACGACGCGGACGCCATCGGCATCGATGATGCGGATGATGGTCCCCGTGGCCGGGTCCGGCTGGTACGGCACCTTGGCCTCCTTGCGGGCCTGGCGGTTCGCCACGGCGTCGGTCGGCGCGGACACCAGCGAAGTTCCCCAGTGGCAGCAGGAGCAGCGGTGCTGCCGCCATGAGCCAGAACACGACGCCGCAGATCGCCCATCCCAGCTCGATCCCATCGCCCGGCACGGAGAACACGCCGTACTCCATGAAGTTCCAGCCGAGCAGACCGAACAGCGCCGACCACCCGATGATGCGGCGCCGCCGCCCAGATGCCGCCGACCATCACGCCGCCCACGGTTGCGATCGCCCCGAACCCGAACAGCCCGAGCATGCCGAGCACCAGCGCCGGCGCCGCCTCATCGGGGCATGCCTGCGCGATGACGTACGGCCCGCCCTCGGCACAGAAGCCGCCGATGTCCATCACGCTGCGCATGCCCAGGAAGATCAGCACGATACACATCGCCCCACCGGCGTAGCCGAACGCGGCCAGTGCGGCCGCCTTCACCGGAACGCCGTCCCGGGCCCTGGTTGCCATGCCCATGCCCCTCCCGTGCGGCGTGGGGATCGGCGGGACCTGCCCGCCCCGGCTGCTACGGCCTGACGGCCGCCATACGATCGAGGATCAGTCGCTTCACGCTCTCGAGCGGCACCCGCTCCTGCGTCATCGTGTCGCGGTCGCGCACGGTGACGGCGCCGTCCTCGAGGGAGTCGACGTCGACCGTGACGCACCACGGCGTCCCGATCTCGTCCTGGCGCCGGTAGAGCTTGCCGATGGCCGCCGTGTCGTCGTAGACCGCCATCATGTCGCGCTTGAGGTCGCCGAGGAGCCGGTGGCACATCTCCACGATCTCGGGGCGCTTCTTGAGCAGCGGCAGGACGGCCACCTTGTACGGGGCGAGGTCGGGGTGCAGGCCGAGGACCACGCGGGTCTCGCCGCGGACCTCCTCCTCGCGATACGCATCGATCAGGAAGGTGAACGCCGCGCGGTCTGCGCCGGCCGCCGTCTCGACGATCCACGGGATGAAGTGCTCGCCCGAGGCCTGGTCGAAGTACTCGAGGTTCTCGCCCGACGCCCTGGCGTGGTTGCCGAGGTCGAAGTCGCCCCGGTTGTGGATGCCCTCGAGCTCCTTCCAGCCGAACGGGAAGCGGTACTCGACGTCGATCGCCTTCTTCGCGTAATGGGCCAGCTCGTCGGGCGCGTGCTCGCGGAAGCGCAGGCGGGCGGGGGTCACGCCGTACGCCTCGTACCACGCCTTGCGCTTGGGCAGCCACTCCTCGAAGGCGGTCGGTGGCACCCTCCTCGGGGCGGACGAAGTACTGCATCTCCATCTGCTCGAACTCGCGCATCCGGAACACGAAGTTGCCGGGCGAGATCTCGTTGCGGAAGGACTTGCCGATCTGGGCGATGCCGAACGGGACCTTCTTGCGCGAGCTCTGCTGGACGTTCTTGAAGTTGACGTACGAGCCCTGGGCGGTCTCGGGGCGGAAGTAGACGATGTTCCCGTCGTCCTCCACCGGGCCCATGTGGCTCGTGAACATCAGGTTGAACCGGCGGGGTGCCGACAGCGGCTTGCCGTCGTTGGGGCAGACCAGGCCGAGGCGCTGCGCTCACCGTCTCGTCGCGCAGGTCGGTCTGGGTGAGGTCCTCGGTCCCGGGCAGCTCGTCGAGGCGGTAGCGCCGGCGGCACTCCGCGCACTCGACCAGCGGATCGCTGAACGAGCCGACGTGACCGGACGTGACCCAGACCTGGGGGTGCATGAGGATGCCCGCGTCGAGGCCGACGATGTCGTTGCGGTCCTGGACCATGGCCCGCCACCAGGCGCGCTTGACGTTGTTCTTGAGCTCCACGCCGAGGGGCCCGTAGTCCCACACCGCGTTGATGCCGCCGTAGATCTCCGACGACGGGAAGACGAAGCCGCGGCGCTTGGCCAGCGACACGATCGTCTCGAGGTTGGCGACGGCCGGCGCGACGGCGTTGGGATCGGCGGCGGGTTCGGTCAGGGGATCGGTCACGGGGTCTCAGGGCTCCGAGGGCCCGCGGCCTTGGCAGGGACACGGGCGGGCGTGGTGGACGGAGCCCGATCGTAGCAGAGCGCCCCGCCCGAACCGCGGCTCAGGGACCGGGCTTGAACCGGTAGCCCACGCCGTACTCGGTGGCGATGAAGGCCCGACCGGGCGTCGCCTCGGCCAGCTTGTTGCGGAGGTTGCGCATCGTCACCCGCAGGAGCTGCGTCTCGGCGCCGTACGTGGGTCCCCACACCCGGCGCAACAGCTCCGCATGGCCGACCGGCTGACCCGGGCGCGAGGCCAGAACGACCAGGAGGCGCAGCTCGGTGGGTGTCAGGTGGACCTCGCCCGTCACCCCCACCACGCGCCGCGCAACCGGCTCGATCCGCAGCCCGGGATGCTCGATCACCTCGTCCTCCGGCGGGGTGCGGTCTCGCGAGCTGGACCCGGCGCAGGGCCGCCGCCACCCTGGCCACGAGCTCGGCCATGCGGACGGGCTTGGTGAGGTAGTCGTCGGCGCCCGACTCGAGTCCCATGACCACGTCCGCCTCGCCGCCCATCGCGGTGACCATCAGGATCGGGACGGTGCTCCGGAGCCGCATCCAGCGAGTGACCTCCCAGCCGCTCATGCCGGGCAGGTTGAGGTCCAGCAGGACGAGGTCGGGCGGCTCCTCCTCGAACCGCCGCATCACCTCGAGGCCGTCGCTGGCCGTCGCCGTGCGCCACCCGTGGCGGCTGATCCAGAGCTCGACCAGCTCGCGGAAGTCCGCCTCATCCTCGACGATGAGCACCAGCTCGCCGCGGCCGGGGATCGCCGGCTCGGCCCCGGGCGGCGCGACAACCCGCCGCCGGTCCGCGGGCTCGGGCTGCGAAGGGCGTGCCCTGTCGGTCATTCCCGGTCCCCGGCGCGCCCGGCTCGCCGCGCCGCCGGCAGCGAGAACGAGATCGCGCTCGGCATGCCCGGCTCCACCCAGATGGTGCCGCCGTGGGCCTCGACGAGCCGGCGGCAGACGTGCAGGCCGGTCCCGGTCCCTGCCGGGTAGGCGTCGCGGGCGGCCCGGCCCCGATAGTGGCGATCGAACACGACGGCGCGCTCGTCGGGCGGGATTCCGGGGCCGTCGTCCTGGACAGTGACCACGACCGTGGTCCGCCGCCGCCGGGCCCGGATCTGGACCCGTCCCTCGTCGCCGTACCGCCGGGCGTTGTCGACGAGGTTGACCAGCACGTGCGCGATGCGCACGGCATCGACGTCCACCACCGGAAGGCCCGGCGGGATCGAGGCGGTCACCGGCGGCATGCCGGGCCACTCCCCGATGCCGCCGATCGCCTGGTCGAGGAGATCGGCGACGGTGACCGGCGCCCGGCGCAGCCCGAGGCTCGCGTGCTCGAGGCCCGTGAGCGTGAGCAGCTCGTCAACGAGCGTCTGGAGGCGATCCGCTGCTGCCCCGATGCGCTCGATCGACCGGCGCTGCCCCGCGGCATCGAGCCCCAGGTCCAGCAGCGTGTCGACATGGCCCGTGATCAGCGCGAGCGGCGTGCGCAACTCGTGGGACACCGCGGCAAGGAAGCTGGACTGGAGCTCAGCCGCCGCCCGCTCCGTGCGCAGGTCGCGCAGCACCACCACGGCGCCCGTGGACCGGTCCCCGTCAGGCTCCGCCATCACCGAGAACGTGGCCTGCACCGGGATCGGTGCTCCGTCCGCCGAGCCCAGCTGGAGCTCGGCGACGGCGATCCCCGCCGGCCCGCGGAGCACCTCCTCGAAACGGCAGCGTCGTCCACAGCGAAGACCCGCGCCGGTCCGGCAGCGCAGCAGCGATGCGCACGTGGCATCGGCCGGGACCGCGCGGCCCCCGAGAAGCGTCGACGCGGCGCGATTGACCCGGACCACCCGGCAGCTCTCGTCCACCGCGATGATCCCCTCGGTCGCGCCGTCGAGGATCGCCGCGAGCAGCACCCGCTCACCTGCGAGCTCCTCGCGCAGCAGGGCCGCCCGGAAGGCGATCGCGAGCTCGTGGCGGACGAGGGCGAGGAACCGGATCCGTTCGGCGGTCAGGCGACCCGCGTCTGCCGGTCGCAGCGCGAGGTAGCCGACGTTCTGGGGCGCGTCTCCGGCGGTGCCGGTGTCGAGACGCTCGTCGAGCGGGACCCCGTGCCATCCGTGACGCGTGAACCAGGACCGCGCGATGCCGCCTGTCGCGAATCCCCCAGGGATGACGCGCCCCGGCCAGTCCCCCTCCTTCCCCGGCTCCACCACCGTGCCGCCGATGGTCCACCCGGTGGGACCGCCCGGCCCGAGGAACAGGTCCGGTTCGGTTGCGACCAGGCGCAGCTCCGAGCGTCCGGGTCGCGCGAGCCAGATGGCGCCCGCCTGCGCGTCCGTGATCCGGACCAGCTCCGCGATGATGCTTCCCGCGAGCAGCGGCAGCGCGCCGCCGAGCGCCACGAGCTGGCTCAGCTGGTACTGCGCGAAGACGGCATCCGCCTGGCGCTGGGCCTCCTCGAAGCTGCGGCGCAGCTCGGACTCGGAGAGCGCGGCGGTCCGATCGCTCACGGCGGGCTCGCGCGGGATCATCAGGCGTGGCGGCCGGTGGCCAGCAGCGCGCGCACCAGCAGATAGCACGACGTGGCCCCGGGGTCCTGGTGGCCGCGGGACCGGTCACCGAGCCGCATCGCGAGGCCCCGTCGGGCGATCAGCGGGCGGGTCGCGTGCATGCCGTCGCGTGCAGCACGGACTGCGGCGAGGATCGCCGCCTCCTGGCCGAGTCCGGCGTCAAGCGACCGTGCGAAGGCATCCGCCGCGGGTCGCAGGGCGTCGTAGATCGTCTTGTCGCCGAGGCGGCAGCGACCTCTCCGGGCAATGCCCTCGGCGGCCGCGTCCAAGGCGACCGCCGTCGCCGCCGCATCGAGGCCAGGCAGGCCCGCCACGGCGATCCCGGCTTCGATGAACGCCGTACCGTAGAGCGACCCGCCGGCGCCGCCGACGCCCGCGACGAGGAGGTGACCGAACCGTCGCAGCAGGTCGCCGATGTCCGCACCCGCCACGTCCGCCGCCAGGGCGCGCCTTGCATCCACGAACCCGGCGCTCATGTTCTCGCCGTGGTCGCCGTCGCCCAGGGCCGCGTCGAGGCGATCGAGGTACACCCGGTTGCGCAGCAGCAGGTGCTCCGCGCGGGCGACAACGGCGAGCAGATCGGCCGCGGCGAACACCACGTCCTGGTGAGGGCCGGCGTCGCGCCTGGAGTCGGTGGTCATGGTGGTGCGCTCGTCCATGGTCGAGGGGTAGTGTATGGGCCCCGGACATCCAGGAGCTGGTGCGCGGGACGTACGAGGGTCGACGCAGGTGGTCGGGATCGTGGTGGTCGGGCACAGCGCCGACGTGACGCGCGGGGTCGTCGCGATGATCGCGCAGGCCGCCCCGGCGGTGCCCGCGGGTGGCGCGGGCGGCCTGTCCGGCGGGCGGCTCGGCACGAACGCCGAGGAGGTCGCGGCCGTGCTCCGGGTGATCCTGGGCCGCGCCGATGGCGATGCCGTGCTCGTGCTGCTGGACCTGGGCAGTGCGGCGATGGCGCTCGAGATGGCGCTCGAGGAGCTCGCCCCCGAGGAGCGCACGCGGGTCATGGTCTCGGAGGGACCATTCGTGGAAGGAGCGGTGGCAGCCGCGGTCGCCGCCGCCCACGGGGGGACGCCGACCGCGGTGCGGGCAGCCGCCGAGTCCGCGCTCGAGAGGCCGAAGGTGCCTCGTGACTGAGCCGCCCGCCAGACACCCCGAACTGGACGCCCCCGCCAGCCAGAAGGAACCAGCCATTCCAGGCATGCCGGATCCGCCGGGCGGCCTCGACCGCCTCGACGCACTCGTCCGCGCCTGGCTCGTGCGATCCGCGGACGCCGTCGCGGCGCAGCGTGACTGGCTGACCGATCTTGACGCAGCCATCGGGGACGGCGATCACGGCATCAACCTCGATCGCGGGCTGGCCGCGGTGGCGTCAGGCCTGCGGGCGGGGACGCCGCCCGCCGGAGATCCCTCCGTGACGCTCGCTGCAGCGGGCCGGAGGGTGCTCGGCGTCGTCGGTGGCGCCAGCGGCGCGCTGTACGGGCGGGGCCTGATGATCGCCGGCAGTCACGTGCGCGAGGGACTGCCTTCGTCCGACGCCAGCCCGGTCGACCTGGCCCGGCTCATCCTGGAGGGCGCCGTCGCCGGGATCACCGCGCTTGGCCGGGCCACGGCCGGTGACAAGACCATGCTCGACGCGCTCCTGCCGGCCCTCGACGCGGTGTGCGCCGCTGCGCCGGACGAGACGGCCGCCACGGTGCTGGCGGCAGCCGCGGACGCTGCCGAAGCCGGCGCCGCCGCCACCGCACCCCTGGTGGCCCGCAAGGGTCGGGCGAGCTACCTCGGCGAGCGATCGGCCGGGCACGTGGACCCGGGGGCCGCATCGTCGGCGATCCTCGTCCGCTGCTTCGCGGACGCTGCGCATGAGCTCGCGGACGGCTCCTGACCGAGCGGCAGGCACTCCTGACCGAGCGGCAGGCACCCCGCGACTCCCGGCGGTTCCTTGCGGTCAGGTATCGGCGATGGTTCGGGACGGATTCACTTTCTCTTGAGATTCTCGTCCCCCACCTGCCCGTAGAGTCAGTCGTTGTCCGCATGAGCGGCGGCTTGGTTGCCTGCACCATGAAGGTTGCGCACCGGCCCCCAGCCCTGCGAAAGGAGGAGTCAACCGGAGGAGACTCTGCACCTGGACATGCCGCTGCCAGTCGCGCGCCCCGCGCGAATCGCTGGACGAGCGGCGGGAGGAGATCCCGGCCCCCGAGAAACGCCGGGATCAAGGTTCCGTTAGAGGGAGTTGCTCACACAATGACCACTGAATCCATCATCGTTGGCGAGATCATCGGGACGGCGATGCTGATCCTGCTCGGCGACGGCGTCGTCGCAGGCGTCCTGCTTGCCAAGTCCAAGGCACAGAACGCGGGCTGGATCGTCATCACGGCTGCGTGGGCCATGGCGGTCTTCTGCGGTGTCGTCGTGTCCGCGCCGATGAGCGGCGCGCACCTGAACCCGGCCGTCACCGTCGGCCTCGCGGTCGCCGGCAGCACGCCGTGGGACCAGGTGCCGATCTACATCGTGAGCCAGTTCATCGGCGCGTTCATCGGCGCAACGCTGGTCGCGATCTTCTACTGGAAGCACTTCGAGGTGACCGAGGACCAGGGCCTCAAGCTCGCGGTCTTCAGCACCGGCCCCGCGATCCGCAACGTGCCGTTCAACCTGATCGGCGAGATCGTCGGCACCTTCGTGCTGGTGTACGTGATCCTCAACTTCGGCGGCAACGCCGCGGTCGCGTCCATCGGCGCGCTCGCCGTCATGGTCCTCGTCTGGTCGATCGGCATGTCGCTCGGCGGCACGACCGGGTACGCGATCAACCCCGCCCGCGACCTGGGCCCGCGCATCATCCACCAGATCCTGCCGATCCCCGGCAAGGGCCAGTCGGACTGGGGCTACTCCTGGATCCCGGTGGTCGGCCCGATCGTCGGCGCCGTCATCGCCGCCGGCCTCTGGCTGGTCGTCAAGGGGTTCATCCCGGCGGCGTAGTCCCCTCCCCACTGACCTCCACTGGCCCGCCGCCGGATCTCCCTCCGGTCACCGGCGGCGGGCCCCTTCCACCATCGGGGAGAGCGCATGAAGAAACTGATCAACACGCCCGAGGCCCAGGTCGACGAGGCCCTCGCCGGGATGCTCGCCGCCCATCCGGGGTACTTCCGGGTCGAGGAGCCGAACATCGTCGTCCGCAAGGACGCCCCGAAGGCCGGCAAGGTCGGCGTCATCTCGGGTGGCGGCTCGGGCCACGAGCCGATGCACGGCGGCTTCGTCGGCATGGGCATGCTCGACGCGGCCTGCCCCGGCGCGGTCTTCACCTCGCCGGTCCCGGACCAGATGCTCGCGGCCACCAAGGCCGTCGACGGTGGCGCGGGCGTGCTGCACATCGTCAAGAACTACACCGGCGACATCATGAACTTCGAGATCGCAGCCGAGATGGCTCGCGAGGAGGGGATTGAGGTCACGGCCGTCGTCATCGCCGACGACGTCGCGGTGAAGGACTCGCTGTACACGGCCGGCCGGCGTGGCGTCGGTGGCACGGTGCTGGCGGAGAAGATCGTCGGCGCGGCCGCCGAGGCGGGTGCCGACCTGGCGACCGTCACGGCGCTCTGCCAGAAGGTCCAGGACAACGTCCGCTCGATGGGCATGGCCCTCACGAGCTGCACCGTCCCGGCCGCGGGCAAGCCGACCTTCGAGCTCGCCGAGGACGAGATGGAGATCGGCATCGGCATCCACGGGGAGCCGGGCCGGACCCGCATGAAGCTCGCCACGGCCGACGAGATCACCGAGATGCTCGCGACCCCGATCCTCGACGACCTGCCCTTTGCGGCCGGCGACGAGGTGCTCGCATTCGTCAACGGCCTGGGTGGCACGCCGCTCATCGAGCTCTACGTCGTGTTCAACAAGCTTGTCCAGATGTGCGAGGCCCGCGGGGTCAAGATCACGCGCAGCCTCGTGGGCGACTACATCACCTCGCTCGACATGGCGGGCTGCTCGATCACCCTCCTCAAGCTCGACGACGAGCTCACCAAGTACTGGGACGCCCCGGTCAACACCCCGGCCCTGCGCTGGGGCGTGTGACAGGCGTCCGCCAACCGGGAGCCGGATCACCACGATGAGCACGGCGTCAATCACCTACGACGACGTGGTGTCCTGGATCAGCCTCGTGGCCGTGCGGCTGCGTGAGCAGAAGGCGTACCTGACCGACCTGGACTCTGCCATCGGCGATGCCGACCACGGCATCAACATGGATCGCGGGTTCCAGGCGGTCGCCGCCAAGCTGCCGACGCTGCCGGCGGATGACATCGGCGGACTCTGCAAGGGCGTGGGCATGACGCTCATGTCCACCGTCGGTGGCGCGAGCGGCCCGCTCTACGGGACGCTCTTCCGCCGGTTCGGCGCCATCACCGCCGGCAAGACCGAGATCGGGATCGCGGACCTCCTGGCCGCGCTCGACTCCGCCATCGAGGGCATCCGGGGCCTGGGCAAGGCCGAGCCTGGTGACAAGACCATGCTCGACGCGCTCATCCCGGCCCGGGACGCGCTGCAGGCGGGGATCGATGGGGGCCTCGCCCCCGCCGACGCCCTCGCCTCGACCGTCGCGGCTGCCGAGCAGGGCATGCTCGCGACCATTCCGCTCGTCGCCCGCAAGGGACGTGCGAGCTACCTCGGAGAGCGCAGCGCGGGCCACCAGGACCCGGGCGCGACGTCCTCGCATCTCCTGCTCAAGGCCGCAGCCGACACCTGGTTCCAGGCGTAGGCACATAGGTTCCATCTGGAGGACAAGACAAACCGCATGACCAAGTACGTCGGCGCCCTCGACCAGGGCACCACGAGCACCCGCTTCATGATCTTCGACCACGCCGGCGCTGTCGTCGCGATCGATCAGAAGGAGCACGAGCAGATCTACCCGAAGCCGGGCTGGGTCGAGCACGACGCGATCGAGATCTGGACCCGCTGCCGCGAAGTCATCAAGGGCGCCCTCGACAAGGCCGGGATCACCGGCAGCGACCTCGCCGCCGTGGGCATCACCAACCAGCGCGAGACCGCCCTCGTCTGGGACAAGAAGACGGGCATGCCCGTCTTCAACGCGATCGTCTGGCAGGACACCCGCACCGACACCCTCGTCAATGAATTCGCCAAGGAGGGCGGCCAGGATCGCTTCCGGGCGAAGGTCGGCCTGCCGCTGGCCACCTACTTCTCCGGCCCCAAGATCCGCTGGATCCTGGACAACGTCCCCGGCGCCCGCGAGAAGGCCGAGGCCGGTGACCTGGTGTTCGGCAACATGGACACCTGGTGCATCTGGAACCTCACCGGCGGCGTCAACGGCGGCGTGCATGTCACCGACGTCTCGAACGCGTCGCGCACCATGCTCATGAACCTCGAGACCCTCGACTGGGACGACGAGATCCTGGGCATCATGGGCGTTCCGAAGTCCATGCTCCCCGAGATCAAGGCCTCCTCCGAGGTCTACGGCACGTGCGTCGGCGATCTCGACGGCGTTCCGGTCGCGGGCGACCTGGGCGACCAGCAGGCGGCCCTCTTCGGCCAGACGTGCTTCTCCGCCGGCGAGGCGAAGAACACCTACGGCACCGGCTGCTTCATGCTCATGAACACGGGCGAGAAGATCGTCCCGTCCAAGAGCGGCCTCCTCACCACCCTGGGCTACAAGATCGGCAACCAGCCGGCCGTGTACGCCCTCGAGGGCTCCATCGCCATCACGGGCGCGCTCGTGCAGTGGCTCCGCGACAACCTCGGCATGATCGAGAAGAGCTCGGACATCGAGGTCGCTCGCGGCCACGGTCGAGGACAACGGCGGCGTGTACTTCGTCCCGGCGTTCTCGGGCCTCTTCGCCCCGTACTGGAAGGGCGACGCGCGCGGCGTCATCGCCGGCCTCACCCGCTACGTGACCAAGGGCCACATCGGGCGTGCCGTCCTCGAGGCGACCGCCTGGCAGACCCGCGAAGTCCTGGACGCCATGAACGCCGACTCCGGCGTTCCGCTCACGGCCCTCAAGGTCGACGGCGGCATGGTGTTCAACAACCTGCTCATGCAGTTCCAGGCCGATGTCCTGGGCGTCCCGGTCATCCGGCCGGTCGTCGCCGAGACCACGGCCCTGGGCGCGGCCTACGCCGCCGGCCTCGCGGTCGGCTACTGGGCCGAGATCGAGGACCTGCGCGAGAACTGGGCGCGCGACGCCGAGTGGGCCCCGGAGATGGATCCCGAGACCCGCACGAAGGAGTACGCCCAGTGGAAGAAGGCCGTCACGCGGACCTTCGCCTGGGTCGACTAGTCCTCGTCAGGACCTGAACCAGCACAGCCCCGGCGTCGCGAGGCGCCGGGGCTGTCTCGTTGAGAGGGAACACCACGTCATGGCTGATGACCCCATCGCCTGTGTTGGACTCGTCATCGTCAGCCACTCCGCGCGGATCGCGGAGGGCACCGCAGAGCTCGCCGGCCAGATGGCCGGTCCCGATGTCCGCATCGTGGCGGCCGGGGGTCTCGACGACGGGTCGATCGGGACGGACGCCGTGCGGATCGCGGCTGCGATCGGCGAGGCGGATGCTGGTGCAGGCGTGGTGATCGTGGCCGACCTCGGCAGCGCCGTGCTGTCGGCGGTCACCGCCCTCGAGTTCCTCGACAACCCGGACAACGTGCGCCTCAGCAAGGGACCCATCGTCGAGGGCGCCGTGATGGCAGCCGTCCAGGCGAGCGTGGGCTCGCCGCTCGACGAGGTGCTCGACGCGGCCGAAGGCGCGCGCGATCTCCCGAAAGGCTGACAAAGGATTAGATTGGGAGCGCGGCCCGGACGGGGCCGCCCTCGCGCCGGGCCTCGCAGCCGGCGATCAACGATGAGGTGATGATGATGGCGCTGCCGCACACGGTCGACGTCCTGGTGATCGGGGGCGGGGCGACCGGCGCGGGCATCCTGCGCGACCTCGCCCGCCGCGGCATGAAGGCGCTGCTGGTGGAGCGCTCCGACTTCGCGACCGGCACATCCGGGCGCTACCACGGCCTCCTCCATTCCGGTGGCCGGTACGTCGCCAAGGACCGGCAGGCCGCCGAGGAGTGCGTCGAGGAGAACCGGGTCCTGCGCCGGATCGCACCTGCCTCCATCGAGGACACCGGGGGCTACTTCGTCGCCACGCCGGACGATCCCGACGACTACGTCGCGGCCTTCCCCGAGAACTGCCGCCTCGCAGGCGTCGACTGCGACGAGATCGCGATCAAGGATCTCCTCGGTCGCGAGCCCGCGCTGAACCCGCAGATCCGCCGCGCGTTCCGCGTGCCCGACGGCTCGATCGAGCCGTGGATGCTGATCGAGGCCACCGTCGCCGACGCGCGCGCGCGCGGCTCCGACGCACTGACCTACCAGCGCGTCGTGGACATGGAGACCAACGGCGGTCGAATCACCTCCGTCACGCTTCGCGACGAGCGGACCGGCACGGTCTCGCGCGTCTGGACGAAGCTCGTCGTGTCCGCCGCAGGTGCCTGGGCGGGCCAGATCGCCTCGTTCGCCGGGGTCAAGGTCGAGATGACGCCCGGCAAGGGCACGATGCTCATCTACAACACCCGGATGGCTGATGCGGTCGTCAACCGCTGCCACAAGTCGGCCGATGGCGACATCATGGTCCCCGTCCACAGCGTCGCGATCCTGGGCACCACCGACATCAAGGTGCCCGATCCGGACGACTACGACATCACCCGCGCGGAGGTCCAGCGCCTCGTGGCCGAGGGCGCCAAGATGTTCCCCGCCCTGCCGCGGATGCGCATCCTGCGCGCCTACGCGGGCGTGCGGCCGCTCTACCAGCCGCCGGCGGATGCCGTCGCCGGGGCCGGCAACCGGGCCATCTCCAGGGCGCATGCCATCCTCGACCATGCCGACCAGGGCATCGACAACTTCGTGTCGATCGTGGGCGGCAAGTTCACCACCCACCGGCTCATGGCCGAGCAGACCGTGGACGTCGTGGCGGCCAAGCTCGGCGTGACCGAGCCGTGCACCACGGCCGACGAGGTCCTCCCGGGCATGGAGACCGGCCACTTCTACTGGCTCGGCCACCGCCTCGGGGACCACGAGGCCACCGGTGGCGGCGACGCGGATCTCGTCTGCGAGTGCGAGATGGTCACCCGCTCCATGGCCGACGCGTATCTCGACACCCACTGGCCGTGCACCATCGACGACGTCCGCCGCGGCACCCGTGTCGGCATGGGCCCCTGCCAGGGGGCGTTCTGCACCTTCCGCGTTGCGGGCCTGGTGGCGGAGCGCCTCGACGCGCACGACGGCGTCGCCGGCACGCCGGTACCCGGCAACGGGCGAGGAGGGCGGGCACGCCCCAGGCTCGGCCGAGCTGCACGCGGCCATCGCGGACAAGGCGCTCACGACGTTCCTGCGGGAGCGATTCAAGGGCACGCGACCCATCGCGGAAGGCCGGCAGCTCCAGGAGCTGATGCTCACCGGCGCGATCTACACCGGCGTCATGGGCCTCGAGTCCCTGGCGTCGGCCCCCGCCTCCACCATCGACGAGGAGAGCCTCGATGCCGCACGCTGACGTCGTCGTCATCGGCGCCGGCCTCTCGGGCCTGGTGGCCGCCGCCCGTCTCGCGGAGGCCGGCGCAGTCGTCACGCTGGTCGCCAAGGGCCACGCCCGGACGCACTGGGGCTCGGGTGGCCTGGACATCGCCGCCCCGCACGGTGCGACGAGCCCGGCCGACGGGATCAGCCGTCTCGCCGCGGACGGACACCCCTACAGCATCCTCGGTGCGGACGTCGCACCGTCGGTCGCCTGGCTGCAGGATCGGCTCGCCGCCGGTGGCCTTCCGTACGCCGGCACCCTCGACACGCCGATCCGGCGCGTGCCCACGGCCATCGGCGGGACACGTCGGGCCGCCATCGTGCCCATCGCCCAAGCGGCGGCGCTTCGCCCGTGGGCGGAGGACGAGGTCCTCGTGGTCGCGGGCATCGCCGGCTACAAGGACTTCTGGCCGGGCGCGATCGCCGACAGCCTTGGCCGCGAGTCGGTCTGGATGGGATCCGACCGGCCCGCCGCCGTGCGCGGCGTCGCTGTCGAGCTGGCAGGCCTCGGAGGGCGCCACAACCTCAACGCCATGCACCTCGCCCGAAGGTTCGACGAGGGCCTGACCCGGGCCGATGACATCGCCCGCCTGGCAAGGGCGGTCGAGAAGGCTGCGGGCGGCAAGGCGGGGCGGGTCGCGCTGCCGGCCGTGTTCGGCCTCGCCTCGCACGCCGAGACGTGGGCGGAGCTGCGGGCACGCCTGCCGCTCGAGCCGTTCGAGGTCCCGCTCGTCCCGCCGTCCGTGCCCGGGGTGCGGCTCTATCGCGTGCTGCGGGAGCTGATCCGCGCCGCCGGTGGACGCGTCCAGGTGGGCGAGAAGGTGGCCCGGGTGCACGTCGAGGACGGCCGCGTGACGGCCGTCGAGATGGAGGCCGCCGTCCGGACCCACAGGATCCGGACCGGGGCCGTGGTGCTGGCCACCGGCGGCCTGGTCGGGGGCGGCCTGGTCGCCACCGGCGACGGTCGGATCGTGGAGCCGGTGCTCGGCCTCCACGTCGAGGCACCGGACCACGAGACCTGGCTGGCCGGCGACGCGCTCGGCCTGACGGGCCACCCGGTCGAGGCGGCCGGCGTGACGACCGACGAGGCCCTGCGCCCGCTCGGCCCCGACCGCGCGGTCTCCCACCACAACGTGCACGTCGTGGGCGGCCTCCTCGCCAACCAGTGCGCCATACACGAGCGCTGCGGCGACGGGGTCGCCATCGCCTCGGGCTGGCACGCTGCCGGTCTCCTGGCTGCCACTGCCACTGCCACCCGCCAACCCTTCGGCCTCGAGCCGGCCAGCGCGAGGGCCGACCAGTGACCATCGCCGACATCGTCCGCGACGCCATGGAGCTGCCCGTCGCCGCCTCCGCCGACGAGTGCCTCAAGTGCAACGTCTGCAACACCGTGTGCCCGATCATGCGGGTCACCGACAAGTTCCCCGGGCCCAAGTACTCGGGCCCGCAGGCCCAGCGGTTCCGGCTGGCGGGCTACCAGCAGATCCAGGGTCCGTACTCGATCAATCCGCGCTCGCCCGACGCGTCCGTCGACTACTGCAACGGCTGCGGCTGGTGCACCACCGTGTGCCCGGCCGGAGTGAAGATCGCCGAGATGAACAACCAGGCCCGCGGCCGCCTGCGCGAGGGCAGGATCCCGAAGCTTCGCGACTGGGGCCTCGGGCAGACCGACCTGGTCGGGACGATGGGCGTCCTGTTCTCCCCCATCGCCAACTTCGCGTTCCACAACCGGGTCATCCGCTCCGTGTTCGAGGCGGTGCTCGGCGTCCACAGCAAGGCGCCCTTCCCCCGGTTCTCCAAGCGCACGTACCAGTCGACCTGGAAGCGGCGCATGGCGAAGCGGCCCGACGGCGGCACCACGAAGACCCGGCCGGGCCCCGACAAGGCCGTCGTGTACTTCCACGGCTGCTCGGTGAACTACTACGAGCCGCACGTGGCCGAGGCCGCGATCTTCGTGCTCAAGCGGAACGGCTTCGAGACGATCATTCCCGAGCAGGTCTGCTGTGGCCTGCCCTTGATCAGCAACGGCCTCTACGACGACGCCCGCGAGCGCGCGTGCAAGAACAACAAGGTCCTTGCCGAGTACGCCAGGGCCGGCTACCGCATCGTCGGAACCTCCACCTCGTGCACGCACACCCTCAAGGCCGAGTACGAGGAGATGCTCGACATGCGGGACGACGACACGAAGGCCGTGGCGCACGCCACGTGGGACATCTGCGAGTTCCTGCTCGACCTCCACGAGCAGGGCAGGCTGAACACGGCATTCGGGCGCCTGGACGAGGACCTCCCCTACCACGCGCCATGCCAGCTCCGGAGCCACGGCATCGGGCTGCCCGCCCTGGACCTGTTCGCCCTTGTCCCGGGCCTGCGGGCCAAGGACATGGACCACGACTGCTGCGGCATCGCGGGCACCTACGGCATGAAGAAGGAGAAGTACCCGATCGCGATGAAGGTCGGCGAGCCGCTGTTCGCGAAGGTGAAGGCGACCGGGGCGACGGTGGCCGCGTGCGACTCGGAGACCTGCCGCTGGCAGATCCAGACCGCCACCGGGGTTCGGACCCGGCATCCGGTCGAGATCCTCGCCGACGCGTACCGGGCGCTCGATCACGCGGCCGAACCGCAGCCGGCCACGGAGGCCTGACCACCGCAGACACGAGGAGCGACGTGCCCGACGCAGCCCCCCAAGCGACACGTCCTGGCGGGAGCCTGCCGTCGGTCGTGGTCATCGGGCCGGGTGCCGTCGGGTCGTTCCTCGGCGGGATGCTCGCCGCCGCCGGCCACGATGTCGTGCTGCTCGGCCGCAGCGTCCGCGAGGACGATCACCCGGACCGCCTGCTGGTCGAAGAGCCCGGTGGCACCCGCGAGGTGCCCATCGCGCGTGCGACCTCTGCAGGTGCCATGGCATCGGTCCCAGGGGTCGTCATCCTGGCCGTCAAGGCCTTCCACCTGCCTGCGGCCCTCGAGACCGCGGCAGCATGGCCCCAGGCGCCGCTCCTGACCGTCCAGAACGGCGCAGGCGCGGAGGAGCTGGCACGGGCGGCCCGGGAGTCGCCGATCCTTGCCGGATCGCTCACGACGGCCGTGGAGCCGGTCCCGGGCGGCGTCCGCCGGCTGCGGACGGGCGGCATGGGGGTGGCTGCCTGGCCGGGGACCGGGACCGCCCGAGCTGCCGTCCTGGCCGACCTCCTCGCGTCGTCGTGGACGAGGGCCGGCCTGCCGACGCGGGTCTATCCGGACGCCGCGGCGATGAAGTGGTCCAAGGTCCTTGTCAACCTCGTCGGCAACGCGACCAGCGCCATTCTCGACATGGACCCCGGGGCGATCTACGCCGACCGGCTGGGCTACGCCATCGAGCGGCGGCAGCTCCACGAGGCGGTGGCGGTCATGCGGGGGCTCGGCCTCGCGCCAGTCGCACTGCCCGGAGCGCACACGCGTCTGCTGCTGCGTGGCCTCGCCCTCCCGGAGGCGATCGGTCGCCCGCTCGTCGCCCGCGCGATCGCCGGCGCCCGGGGCGGCAAGTCGCCCTCCCTGCGCCTGCACGTGCGCAACGGCGGCGGCCTGCCCACCGAGGCCCTGTGGCTCAACGGCGCCGTCGCCGAGGCCGGCGGCAGGGCCGGCGTCGCAGCTCCGCTCAACCGAGCGCTCGCCGGCCTCGTCGACGAGGTCGCGGGCAACCCCGCCCGGGCGGCATGGTTCGCCGGTCGGCCGGACCGGCTGGCCGCCACGCTCGGGCTCGCCTAGCCAGCGCCGAGCCGGTGCCTCGACCCGCGACGGATCCTATACTCCGTGCCCTGTGGACATCCTCACGCTGATCCGGGACATCGCGCTCGTTGGCGGGGCCTACCTGCTGGGCGGCATCCCGTGGGGTGTCGTCGTGGCGCGGCTCACCGGCGGCCCGGACCCGCGGACGATCGGCAGCGGGCGGACCGGCGGCGCCAACACCATGCGGGCCCTCGGGCCGCGGCTCGCCCTGCTGTCGGGCCTGCTCGACATGCTCAAGGGCACGGTGGCGGTCCTCGTGGTCCGCTGGCTCGGCGCCGGCATCGAGGTCGAGGTGCTGGCCGGCCTTGCCGTGATCATCGGCCACAGCCGGTCGATCTTCCTCGGGTTCGGCGGCGGGCGCGGCGTCGCACCGGCGTACGGCGGCCTGCTCGCGTTCCAGCCCTGGATCGCGCTGGTGCTGCCGCCGGTGTTCTTCGGGATCATCCTTGTGACCGGCTACTCGTCGCTCGCCTCATTGGCCGCATCCGCACTGGCCGGGGTGCTCATGGCTGGCACCGTGGCCGTCCAGGGACTCAGCCCGTGGCTCTACGTCTACGCCATCGGCGGCACGGTGCTGGTCTGGCTGTTCCACTGGGACAACATCGGCCGGCTCCTCCGGGGCGAGGAGCGCAAGATCCGGCTGCTGGGCCCGAGGGACGCGCCGCCCGGAGCCTCCGCTGATGCGCCCGATCGAGCGGGATCAGACCAGCGCGAGCCCTGACGGGCGCAGCTGGTCTGCCCCGGTTCAGCCCTCGAGCTTCTCGCCGCAGCCCCCGTCGACGAAGGCGACCATGCCCTCCACGGCGGCCTCCTCGTCGGGCCCGTCCGCGGCGATCCGGATGCGGTTGCCCAGGCGGATCTGCAACGAGGTCACCTTGATCATCGACTTCGCGTCGGCCGGCTCGCCGGGCTTGTCGAGGTTCTCGACCGTGATGACGGCCTTGTAGCCCGCTGCGGTTCGCACGAACATCGCGGCCGGGCGGAGATGGATTCCGGTGGGATTGCGGACGGTGGTCTCGGCGGTGCGCATGCCCTGAGCGTACCCGAGCGGGGCCGCCCCGTCAGCCCGCCGGGAGCACCTCGCCGAGGACCCGGAGCACGTTCTCGCCCATCACGAGGCGGAGGTCGTCCTCGGCCATGCCGGCCGCAAGCAGGGCGTCCGTGAGCCGGACCACGCCGGCCGCATCGAAGGGCACGCCCACGGAGCCGTCCCAGTCCGAGCCGAGGGCCACGTGGGCCACCCCGGCGACCCCAACCGCATGCAGGATCGTGCGGGCGACATCGGCAGCCGTCCGCCCGCCCACGACGGCGTCCCAGAACCCGATGCCGACCAGGCCGCCGGTGGCCGCGATGCCGCGCACCTGCTCGTCGGACAGGTTGCGGGGTGAATCCACCAGCGTGCGCAGGCCGGTGTGCGAGGCGACGACCGGGCGGGTCGCCATGGCGAGACAGTCGTCCACCGTGGCCGGCGACGCGTGTGCAACGTCGAGCACGATGCGCCGGGCCTCCATCCGCCGGACCATCTCGCGTCCCTTGGCCGTGAGGCCTCCCTGCTCCATCCCGTGCGCCGAGCCACCGAACTCGGTGTCGAAGAAGTGCGCGGGCGAGATCATCCGGATGCCCATGCCGGCCACGACATCGACGTTGGCGGGGTCGCCGTCGAGCGCGTGGGCTCCCTCGATCGAGAGCAGGCCGGCCGTGATCCGGGGATCACGTGCGCGGAGCGCGAGGTAGGCCGCGAGGCCGGGCGCCGACGTCACGACCCGGAACAGGCCGCCGGACCGCTCCTCCAGGCGCCGGGCCTGGCCTGCGAGATAGGCGACACGGGGCAGGAGGCGGAACCAGGTGGACGGCGGCCAGCGCTTGGCGAGCGCGAGCTTGCGGACCTCGTCGGTGCGGTCGTCGTTGCGGTCGTAGTTGAGGCTCGACGGCGTCTTGACGGCCATGGAGAGCACCTGCAGGGCGACCCGGCCCTCGATCAGGCGCGGCACGTCCACGTGGCCTACGGTGCCCCGGCGGAGCAGGTCCCGGCCGAAGAGCAGCGAGTCGGCGTGCAGGTCGGCGACCCGCAGCGTGTCGTGGAGGGCGGCGGCGGCCTCCGACACCGGCGCATCGTCGTGCGGCCAGACGGGGTTGGAGCGATCCTCGATCTGCTCGACCCTCCTGTCCAGGGCCGGCCGTGCCACGGCCGCCGCGATGGCACCGGCAGCCGCCACCGCGGCCCCGACAGCGACACCCGCCCGCACGGCGCTCATGCCCCGAATGCCCGGCCGCGGGTGGGGGTGATCCGGACGACGACGTTGTAGACCGCGTGCATCTCCTCGGGCGAGCTGATGAAGTCGCGGATCCAGTCCCCGTACTTGCGCAGGTATGCCGGGTTGTCCATCACCGCGGGCCCGTCCGGATCGATCCTGGCCTCGCCCTCCACGATCACCACGTCGCCGCCCCTGCCGTTGTCGTTCAGGTGGAGCGAGACGCGGGGGTTGGCCGCGATGTTCTCGTTGCGCTTCGCCCGGTGGTCGCTGTAGATGGTGATCTCGCCGTGCTCCCACAGGAACCAGATCGGGAAGGTCTGCGGCTGGCCGTCGGGCGTGACGGTTGCCAGCCAGCCAATCGGGTCCGTGGCCAGGCGTTCGAGGGCATGGCGGTCAGCGTCGGAGCCGGAAGCGAAGATCACGACAACCTCCTCATGGTGCTGGCGGGTTGTGCGACGGGTGCGACGGGCCGGACCGCACCTCGTCGAGGAAGGCAAGGGAGCGCGGATCCCGCTCCAGCGCGACGCGCATGAAGTCGCGCATGGCGGCCTCCGCCTCGCGCTCCGTCGCCTCGGACAGGCGAAGGGTGGCCAGCGCCTCGATGTCCAGGCGCTGGTAGGCCTTGAGCAGCTTGAGCGCATCGAGCGAGAGTGCGGACCGGTCCGCGGGCGGCCCGGGACAGCGGCTGCAGACGACCCCGCCCAGCGGTGGCACCCAGCGGTAGGTCTCGGTGGGCTCCAGCATCCGGTCGCACTCCACGCAGCGGTCGACCTCCGGTCGCTGGCCCAGCTCGTCGGCCAGGTGCAGCTCGTACCAGCGGGCGACGCGGCCGGGGGCCATGCCGGCATCGAGCAGCTCGTAGGCTCGCCGCAGCAGGTCGTAGAGCGGCTCGGCCTCGTGGCGCTCCTCGAGGCTGCGGTCCGCGAGCTCGGCGAGATACCAGGCGGTGGCGGCACTCTCGAGGTTGTCGCGCAGGCGGAGCCACGCATGGCCCACCCGGACCTCGGTGACGACATCGAAGGTGCGGCCGCGGGCAAGCGCGATGTTGAGCTCGGCGAACGGCTCCAGGCTGCCGCCCAGGCGCGAGGACGGCCGGCGGATGCCCTTGGCGATGGCCTTGAGCTTCCCGTGCTGCGGCGTGATCAGGGTCAGGACGCGGTCCGCCTCGCCCAGGTCGAACCGGGAGAGGACGATGGCATCGGTGACGTAGCGGCGGGGAGCGGGCACGACCCGACGGTAGCACTCCGGTGGACCGACGACCGGCCGCGTGGCTGCGAGCCGCCTGTCCGGCGCGTGAGCTGATTCAACAGGCTACTTTTCGCGGACACGTTTATGGGCGTGACCCGCTACACTCCGGAAACCATGACCGTGTCGTCCGATCTCGACCTCGACCAGCTCCTCGCCGACACCGAGGCGGAGATCCTCCGCGTCGTCCGGGACCGGGACGCCTCGACCATCGGCGTGTACGAGATGATCCGGTACCACCTCGGGCTCGACGGCTCCGACGGCCCGCGCGGCAAGCGCATGCGGCCGCTCCTGGGCCTCCTCGCATACGCATCGATTGCCGGCGAGCACACGCGGGCGCTGCCGGGCGCTGCCGCCGTGGAGCTGGGCCACAACTTCAGCCTGGTCCACGACGACATCGAGGACGGCGACGTGGAGCGGCGCCACCGGCCCACCCTGTGGGCGGTCCACGGCGTGCCGCAGGCGATCAACACGGGCGACCTCATCTTCAGCCTGAGCCGCGTCGCCCTGCACCGCCTGACCGATCTCGGCTTCCCCGACCACAAGGTCCTGCGCCTCATGCGCCTCTACGACGAGACGTGCGTGATGCTGTGCGAGGGCCAGTACATCGACATCGCGACGTCCTCGCAGGGCGACCCGATGACGGTGGAGCTGTACTTCGACATGATCGGCCGCAAGACCGCGGCGCTGATCGCGGGATCGATCGAGGCCGGGGCCCTCCTGGCCACCGACGACGACGACGTCATCGCGCGCTACCGCCGCTTCGGCTGGGCACTCGGCCTGGCGTTCCAGCTCAACGATGACCTCCTGGGCATCTGGGGCCAGGAGCAGAAGACCGGCAAGGTGCCGACGGACATCGCGCGCCACAAGAAGACCCTGCCGGTGCTGTACGCGTTCGAGCACGCGACGCCCGCGGACCGCGAGCGGCTCGTGATGCTGGCGACGATCGAGGAGCCCTCCGAGGCCGAGATCGCGGAGACCGTGGCCATCCTCGAGCGCTCGGGCGCCGAGGACTTCACCCGCTCGGAGGCGCGCCGCTGGCGCGACGAGTGCCTCGCGGAGCTCGACGGCCTCACCGTCGTGGAGCCGCGCGCCCGCGACAAGCTGACCGGCATCATCAACGCGGTGATCAGCGCCTAGCCCGAGCCCGGCCGGCCGCGCCAGCGAGGACTCGCGGCAGCGACGGCTCGCGGCTGCAGGTTCACCGTCGCCCAGGCTGGCGTTGTCCGAGACGAGCCGGCCGTGATCCGCGTCGCAGGTACCAGTGGTCCGTGGCAGGTCGTCCTCCCGGCGCGGCTCCAGCCTGCGATACGACCGCTGGCGGGCTGATATCTGGGCCTGCGGCGGACTCGCCTGCGGCGACCTCGGCCGCCGGCGGACCCCTACTCGTCGTCGTCCGGTGCCGACTCGTCCTCGACCGGGCGCTCGCGCGTCACCAGCACCTTGCCCACGCGACGGCCATCCGTGGTCTCCACGGTGAGGCGCATGCCGTCGATCCGGATCTCGTCGCCCGGCTGGGGGATGCCACCCACCCGGTGGTACACGAGCCCGCCGAGCGTGTCGTACTCGTCGTCGTCGTCGAGCTCGAGCTTCGTGTCCCACAGGTCCTCGAGATCGTCCACCGACGTGCGTCCGTCCACCCGGAAGTGGTCGGCGTCGAGCGCCTCGATGAGGGGCTCCTCCACGTCGTACTCGTCCTGGATCTCGCCGACGATCTCCTCGAGCAGGTCCTCGATCGTGACCAGGCCCGCCGTGCCGCCGTACTCGTCGAGCACGATCGCGATGTGGACCTTGCGCCGCTGGAACTCGTGGAGCATGTCGTCGATCGACATGGACTCCGGCACGAACACCGGCGTGCGCAGGAGGGTCCGCATGTCCGGCCGTGGCGGCGCTGCCGGACTTGAGGAACGGCAGCAGGTCCTTCGCGTAGAGGATGCCGACGATCTCGTCGATCGAGGTCTCGTACACCGGGACCCGCGAGTGGCCCTCGTCCACGATCGTGTCGATCGCCTCGTCGATCGTCGTCGGACGCCGGCAGGGCGACGATCGCCACACGCGGGACCATCACCTCGTGGACACGCCGCCCGCCGAGCTCGATGACCGCGTTGATCATCTGCTCCTCCTCGGCCTCCAGGATGCCCTGCTCGCCGCCGCGCTCCACGATCAGGAGCAGCTCCTCGGCGGTGATCCGCGACTCGGTCGTGACCTCGGCCCCGAACAGGCGCGCGATCGTGGCCGGGTGAGGAAGGTGAGCATCGCCACCACCGGCCGGAACACCCGGCCGATCAGGTCGACGGGCTGCGCGAGGGCGAGCGCGAAGGCCTCCGGGTGGGCCAGGGCGAGCGTCTTGGGCACGAGCTCGCCGAAGACGATCGTGAACAGCGAGAGCAGGACCGTGACGGTGATGCAGGCCGACGACGCCGGCAATGCCGGGAGCTCATGCCCCATGAGACGAACGAGCTCGCCCAGGGCGAGCCGCGAGGCTGACGCCGGCGAAGGCCGAGGCGAGGAAGCCGATGAAGGTGATCGCGAGCTGGATGACCGCGAGGAAGCGGCCCGGGTGGCCGCAGGTGACCTGCGGACGCGCTTGGCACCGCGGCGCCCGTCGTCCACGAGCTGCTCGACGCGGCTCGGGCGGATCGAGACGAGCGCGATCTCGGCGGCGACGAAGACCGCGTTGAGCAGGACCAGCAGGACGATGATCCCGATCTCGACGAGGTTGTCGCCCATCAGGAAGCGGCGCCGCCTCCACCGGTCGCGGGTTCCGTCGAGGTGGCCGCGATGACGTCCGGAGCCGTCCCGTCCGGGTCCGGCGCAGGCGCCTCCTTCGGCGGCAGGGGGCGCGGCTCACGGATGCGGGCCGGCACCCCCACGGCGAGCTTGCCCGCCGGGACGTCCTTCGTGACCACGGCACCCGCCCCCGTCCTCGCGTCGTCACCGAGCGTGACCGGCGCGCGGAGCATGGTGTCCACGCCGAGGAACACGCGCTCCCCGATCACGGTGCGGTGCTTGCGCACGCCGTCGTAGTTGGCGGTGATCGTGCCCGCGCCGACGTTCGTGTCGGCGCCGACGTCGGCGTCACCGAGGTAGCTGTTGTGGTGCTGGCGGACGTGTTCACCCAGGCGGCTGTTCTTGATCTCCGCGTAGTTGCCGATCTCGGAGCGTCGGCCCACGTGCGACCCCGGCCGCAGGTGGCTGAACGGGCCGATCGTGACGTGATCCTCGACCGTCGAGCGCTCGATCACCGACGCCCAGATCACGCAATCGGGTCCGATCACCGAGTCCATGATCTGCGAGCCCGCGGCGATCCGCGTCCGCTCGCCGACGCGCGTGGCGCCCCGCAGGATGACGTTCGGCTCGAGGACCACGTCCTGGGCGAGATCCACGGCGTGGTCGAGGTAGACCGTCGACGGGTCCACCATGGTCACGCCCGCGCGCATCCAGCGATCGTTCATGTCCACCCGCATGTCCCACTCGGCACGCGCGAGCTGGGTGCGGTCGTTGATGCCGGTGAGGCGCCCGTCGTCGGTCACGTCAAGCGCGGCGACCAGCCGGCCGTCGTGACGGGCGAAGCGCACGAGGTCGGTCAGGTAGATCTCGCCCGTCACGGCCGAGGGCCGCAGGTCGCCGATCCGCCGTCGCAGCCATGTCGCGTCGAAGGCGTAGAGGCCGGCGTTGATCTCGGTGATCGCGAGCTCGTCGGGGGTGGCGTCCTTCTCCTCCACGATCCGCTCGACGGTTCCGGCCTCGTTGCGCACCACCCGCCCCAGGCCGGTCGGGTCGATGGCATCGACGGCCACGAGCGCGACAGCGGCGGCGTCCATGAAGCGGGCCTCGAGCAGCGCGCCGAGCAGGTCCGCCCGGACGAGCGGCACGTCGCCCGAGAGCACCAGCACCTCGGCGACATCGTCCGGGAGGACGGCGAGGGCGGCTCGCAGCGCATCGCCGGTCCCGTTGGGGGCCGCCTGGAGCGCCGTGTCGGCCCTCCCGGCCACGTGGTCGCGAACGGCCTCCGTCAGCGGCGAGTACACGACGAGCGGCCGAGTGCCGGTCGCCTCATCGGCCGCATCGAGGACATGGTCGACCAGGGTTCGGCCACAGATCCGGTGCAGGACCTTGGGTGTCACCGATCTCATGCGCGTGCCGAGCCCGGCCGCGAGCACGACGGCGACGGTGCGGCGCACGTTGTCGCCGGTTGGTGCAGGTGGAGTCGTCATCTGAGGGCGAGATTCTGGGGTCGGTACCGCCGGGTGTCAACAACGGGCACGGCAGGGGCTCCGGACGACGGCCAGCCGGGGGTCAGCGGCGGACAGCGATGGCCTCGATCTCGACCAGGCCGCCCTTCGGCAGCGCCGCGACCTGGACCGTCGAACGGGCCGGCGGCGGGGAGGGCATGTGGCTCGCGTAGACGGCGTTGACCGCGGCGAAGTCCGCCATGTCGACGAGGAAGATGGTGGTCTTCACGACGTCTGCGAAGCCAAGCCCGGCGGCGTCCAGCACCGCGCCCAGGCTCTGGAGCGCACGCTCCGCCTGGGCCTCGACGCCCGGCACGAGCTCGCCGGTGGCCGGGTCCAGGCCCAGCTGGCCGCTGGTGAAGACGAAGCCGTCGGTGGCAATCGCCTGGCTGTAGGGGCCGATCGCGGCCGGGGCGCCGGACGTGGCGAGCGCGTTGCGGGTCATCGATCCCTCCGGGACGCCCCCGTCGGGGCGAGGATGCGGACGGCCGCGACGAAGGGCTCGCGCGGACCGGGTGCCAGCAGATCGCCGGAAGCGACGGCGGCCCGGACCGCGTCCGCGGCCGCCGACGCCTCAGCAAGCGAAGGATAGAGTGCGACGTGGGTCGGGCCTGAGCCCGACAGGCCCACGGGGCGCCCGAGCAGCCGGAGCAGCGCCCGCTTGAACGGCACGAGGCCCGGCTCCACGACGGCGGCGGCCGGGCCGAGGTCGTTGGCGGAGGCCAGCACCGACGCACGGGCGAGCAGGTCGGCCACGCCCAGGGCGCCACGGCGCAGCTCGTCGGCGAGGTGGACCGACGCGAGGCGGGCGACGCCGCCCGGCGACCTCGCCCCCTCGTCCCAGGCGCGATATGCCGCCGGCGTGGAGACGCCGCAGGACGGCGTCACCAGCAGCAGGCCAGGCCGGTCATGGGCGCTGTCCGCGTCCCGGAGCCAGCCCAGCGCGGTGAGCCGCTCGCCACGCCCCTCGATGAGGGCCGGCCCGCCGATGGCGAAGAACGGCACGTCCGAGCCGAGCGAGGCGGCGACCCGGTGACGAGTCGCGGCATCGAGGTCGACGCCCCAGGCCTCGAGCGCCGCGTCGAGCGCGGCTGCAGCATCCGACGACCCGCCCGCAAGGCCCGCGGCGACCGGGATCCGCTTCTCGAGGCGGGCGGCCAGCGGTGGCGGCGGCTCCGGACGGCCCCAGGCCGGATGGGCGGCCTCGCGAGCTGCGCGGATCGCCCGCAGGACGAGGTTGTCGGCCGTGGGACCCGGGTCGAAGCCGTCCACGTGCAGGGTGTCCACGGCGCCGGGCGGCAGCACCGCGACGGAGAGGCGGTCGGCGAGGTCGAGCGGGACGAAGACGCTGTGCAGGTCGTGGAACCCGTCAGGGCGGGTGCCGAGGACGGCGAGCGTGAGGTTGACCTTGGCAGGGGCAAGGCGGACGACGGGGGCGAGGGTGCGGCCGGGGTCGGAGGTCATCGGGGAGGGATCCGGTCAGGCCTGCTCGGGGAGCTCGCCGAGCGTCTCGGCCAGGCGCAGCCACTCCCCCACCCCGAGCGTCTGCGGCCGGCGGTCGCGCTCGATGCCGGCCGCGGCGAGCGCCTGCGTCGACACGCGAGGCCTCCACGGGGAGCTGGCGGGCCAGCACGTTGTGGATCATCTTGCGCCGCTCGCGGAACCCGGCCTGGACGATCCGCCAGAGGTTGTCCTCGGCGGCCGCGTCGAGCCGGTCGTCGGCGGGGTACGGCTCCAGGACGAGCACGGCCGACTCCACCTTGGGCGCGGGCTCGAAGGCCTCCCTGGGCACCCGGAAGGCGACCCGCGCCTTCGCGTGGTACTGGCAGAACACCGAGAGGTAGCTCATCGAGCCCGGAGGCGCGGCGACCCGCTCGGCGACCTCCCGCTGGACCATCAGCACGAGCCGCTCGGGTCGTGGAGCCTGGCCGAGCAGCCGGTGCAGGATCGGGCTGGTGATGTGGTACGGCAGGTTGGCGACCACGTCATAGGGCTCGGGCACCAGGTGCACGAGGTCCTCGTCGAGGGCGTCACCTTCGACCAGGCGGAAGGTGCCGGCGGCCAGCTCGGCCGGGAAGGCGTCACGCAGGACGGCCACGAGCCCCCGG
Source organism: uncultured Chloroflexia bacterium (assembly GCA_963697365.1). Classification (GTDB taxonomy): domain Bacteria; phylum Chloroflexota; class Limnocylindria; order Limnocylindrales; family CSP1-4; genus CAIXZV01. The sequence goes on along the minus strand of CAVONT010000017.1, from coordinate 290,582 downwards.
TCAAACTCCACGGCGGTGACGTGTGCCCCTGCCGTGAGGAGGCCGCCGGTCAGGAAGCCGAGCCCAGGGCCGATCTCGAGCACGCCCCGCCCGGGGGCGGGATCGGCCTCACGCAGGATGCCCTCGAGGACATCGACATCGGCGAGGAAGTTCTGGGAGAGGTTGTGACGCGCCCGCAGGCCCTCCTCGCGCAGGCGCCGCTGCACGTAGCGTGGATCCAGGCGCAGATCGGGTGCGCGCACCGGGTCCTGCGGACGATCAGGCGTCATCGGGCGAGGGGCAGTGACGGGCGCGCGTCGAGGTCGAGTCCGCAGTCACGCCCGCAGCGAGCCTGCGCGCGCCGGCCGCGCCGATCATCGCGCCGTTGTCGGTGCACAGGCCCGGCCGCGGCGTCACCATCCCGATCCCACGTGCCTCGGCCTCGCCGGTGATCCGGTCGCGGAGGGCGCGGTTCGCGGCAACGCCGCCGCCCAGCACGATGCCGCGCGCGCCGGTCGCCTCGGCGGCCCGGAGCGTCTTGACGGTGAGCACGTCCACGACCGCGTCCTGGAAGCCCCAGGCCAGCTCGGCGACCGCCGCGTCCGACAGCGAGCCCTCGCGCGCGTCCGCAGGCAGGCCCTCGTCGGCACGGGCCTGGGCGATGATCCGCCGGGCCGCGGTCTTGAGACCCGAGAAGCTCAGGTCGTACGAGTCGCCCATCCAGGCACGCGGGAACACCCGGTTCCGCTCGACGGCCGCGTCGGCCGCCTTCGAGATCGCCGGGCCGCCCGGGTAGCCGAGGCCCAGCAGCCGGCCGACCTTGTCGAAGGCCTCGCCCGCCGCGTCGTCCACGGTTGTGCCGAGGAGCCGGTAGGTCAGGTGGTCGCGCATCTCGACGAGGAACGTGTGGCCTCCCGACACGACCAGGGCCACGAGGGGAAACGGCGGCGGTTCGTGCTCGGCCTCGCCGGGGTCCAGCAGCCAGCCCGCGTAGACGTGGCCTTCGAGGTGGTTGACCGGAATGAGCGGCTTCCCGTGGGCCCAGGCCAGCGTCTTCGCGAAGTTGATGCCCACCAGCAGCGAGCCCGCGAGCCCCGGGCCGTAGGTGACCGCCACGCCATCGACATCGGCCATGGTCACGCCAGCGGTTGCCAGGGCCTCGTCGGTGACCGGGACGATCCAGCGAAGATGCGCCCTGGCGGCAGCCTCGGGGACGATGCCGCCCGTCGGGGCGTGCAGCGCGACCTGGCTCGCCACCACGTTGGCATGGATGCGCCGGCCATCCTCGACCAGCGCGACCGACGTCTCGTCGCAGGAGCTCTCGATGGAGAGCAGCAGCGGGCCGCTCATTCGCCGGAGTCCTTGAAGGCCGGCGCGTTGAGATCCGGCTCGGCGCCGGGCGCGGGCGACGCGTCGAGCTCGGCTCGAAGGCGGGCAATCCGCTCGCGCATCGCGGGCAGCTCGAGCGGCTCCGTGGTCATGATCAGGGCGTCTTCCTGGTTGTCACTGTAGTAGCGGGGACGGATGCCCACCGGCCGGAAGCCGTACTTCTCGTACAGCCGTCGGGCGGGCAGGTTGGACAGGCGGACCTCGAGCGTGGCCTCGCGCGCCTGGCGGTCGATGGCAAGGTCGAGCAGCGCGAGCAGCAGCCGCTCGCCGATGCCGCGGCGGCGGTAGCCCGGGTGGACGGCGAAGGTCGTCACGTGGGCCTCGTCGACCATGAGCCAGATGCCGCCGTAGGCCACGATGCGCTCGCCGATGCGCGCGACGAGGTAGTGGGCGAGGCGATTGGCCTCCAGCTCCTGGCGGTAGGCGTTGGCCGGCCACGGGGTCGTGAAGGACACGCGCTCGATGACCTGGACGTCGGGCAGGTCCGCGACGGTCATCGGCTGGACCATGACGATGGGGACCTGGATCACGACGACCGTCCCCCCGTGATCTCCACGCCGTCGTCCGGCAGCGCGCCGGGCACGCCTCGCGGCAGGGTGACGTACTCGGGGACGAGCCGCGCGAGGTCGTCGCCACCGGACGCGATCCTCGGGGCGCCGTCGGCGAGCAGCGCCCCGGCAAGGCCGGCATGGGCTGCCTCGCCCAGCACGACCGCCTCGTCCGGGGCCCGGCCGGCGAGGTCGAGCGCGATGAGCGTGCGACCTCCCGGCAAGGTCAGGCTCCTCGCCGCCTGGCAGGATCACCGGTGCCGCCCCGAGACGGCTGACGACGCGGTCCGAGAGACCGGCCGGCTGCAGCAGGACGAGGGTCGCGACGTCGAGGTCACCGGCTGCGGCCGATGCATGGAGGAGGGCGCCCGCGGTTGCCACGCCGGCGATGGGCAGGCCGAAGGCATGGGCGATGCCTTTCGCGGTCGCGAGCCCCACCCGCAGGCCTGTGAAGGCACCGGGGCCCGTACCGACGATGATCCCGCCGAGGTCCTTCCCTCTGACATCCCGGTCACCAAGCAGCGACTCGATCCGCGCGAGGAGCTCCTCCCCATGCCGGTAGCCGGCCACCCAGGACCGCGCCTCGAGGAGCGATCCGCCCGCCGTCCCGAGCGCGATCACGGCGCGGGTCGTCGCGGTGTCGATGACGAGGACCGGTCCGCCGGCGGTCACGACGCCACCTCGAGGTACCGCAGGTACGCGGAGTCGGCCGTCCGCAGGGCGATGCGGCGCGGTTCGTCGCCGGTGCCGTCGATCACCACGTCGAGACGCGCGACGGGCAGGGCACGACCCAGACGCTCCGCCCACTCGATGAGCGCGACACCCTCGAGCTGGCGCTCGTCGAGCAACCCGCCCGCGAGGGCATCGGCGGCGTCCGCGAGACGGTAGAGGTCGAGGTGGAAGAGCGGCAGCCGCCCGGCATACTCGGTCATCAGCACGAAGGTCGGCGAGCTCACGACATCGTCGATCCCAAGGCCGACGGCGAACCCCTTCGCCAGCTGCGTCTTGCCCGCGCCGAGGTCGCCCACCAGGCACACGAGATCGCCGGGGCGGGCGACGGCGGCCAGGCGCGCGCCGAGGGCACGGGTGGCGGCGGCATCATCGGTGGCGATGATGGTCTCTGCGGGAAGGGTGGAGGACATCACGCGAGATGGTACCGAACGCGGGCCTCCGACCCTGATCCAGGCCTGCTCCGCCCCGTGCCGGGCTTGCTCCTCCCGTGCCGGGCTGGCCCGGCGGTCAGCCGAGTCGCTCGAGGTCACCGAGCGGCACGTCGAGCGGCGGCTCGTCGTCGATCGCCACCCAGGCAGCCTCCAGGACGACACCGGCGGCGAACCGGCGAGGGCCCGCGGGCCCCAGGGCCCGGCCCTCGACGCCGGCGTTTGCGCCACTCCGGATGCGCACCCGATCGGGGTCCACGGACGGCAGCTCGAGACCATCCGCCTCGAACACGAGCGCAGGCGGGTCAACGAGCAGCGCGACGTCCTGGCCGGCGAGCCACTCGAGCAGCGTCATCACGAGCGGTGGCAGCGGCCGGCGAAGGGCCCCCTCGAGCGCGAGGACACCGAACGGAGGCGTGGGATGGAGTCCCGCGCGCTGGCGCCGCTCCGATGCCTGGAAGTCCCGCAGCTCCTTCCCGGGGAGCGACGCCACCACGATCCCGCGCACGCCCATGGCCCGGGCCCGCGTGAGCGCCTCCGCATCGATCCGCGAGCCCACGACGAGGATGCTCCCCGCCCGCCCCACGTCGATGCCGCCGGGCCGGAGCTCGCCAAACGGATCGGTCGCGAGCTCGAGGCGGCCATGGGCCGCGGAGCCGGCGGCGAACGCACCGCGCAGTGCGAGACCGGTCGCCCGGAGGCGGATCTCGGCACCGGGCTGGACCTCGGTGACCACGCCGCGCATGGGCGAGGGAACCTGGTCGCGGTGCTCGCCCGTCACCAGTCGCCAGCGGTCACGCTTGCCCGGCACCGGCGCCAGCAGCTCCCCCTCGTAGTCCGCCCCCCGGCGACCGGGCGCCGGCGCCCAGCGCGTGCCTGGCAGCCAGGTTGCTCCGTCCGCCCCGCTCCGGGCATCCACCTCGACGATGTGCCGGTCGCGGATGTGCTCCAGCAGCGGTTCGCCGGCCTCCACGGTGGCGCCGGCCTCGACCAGCGGCCGGTCACCAGGCGGCAGCGGAAAGCGTGCCTCGAGCCCATCCTCGACGAAGCGTCGGACCGGGATCTCGTCGAGCCAGGCTGCGTCCGTCATGCCAGCATCCCGGGCCACAGGGCGGCCTGCCACTCGGCCAGGACCTCGCGCCGCCGCTCGGGCCGGTCCGGGAGGTGCATGGGGATGTCGCGCAGGTCCACGAGGACGCCGGCGAGTCCGCCCGTCACCTCGACGACTGCATGGCGAGTTCGCACGCCCATGTCGACGACATCGCGCAGGCGCAGCTCCACCGTCGCCCGCTCCCCGGGCGGCAGGTCCACCAGCTCGATGCCGCCCGGCTGCAGGTCGAGGGTCGTGGCGGACGAGTCGCCGTCGGCCCGGCCCACGAGGAGCGAGCCGGCGGAACGGCCAGGGCGCATCCCAGCCGGCATCAGCAGGCTGCCCAACGGGACCAGCAGGTCGTCACGGAGATCGCGCATGATGCGCAGCCGCTCGTCCGGATCGGCGATCCTCCCGAGCGGCCCGAGGAGCCGGGCGTGATCCAGTCCGAGGCTCCTGGCGCCGGGGCGGCGGACGACGTCGGCAAGGGCGAGCGCGACGGCCGGGCCGGGCGCCACCTGCCACGCGCCCCCCGCGGCGACCAGCAGGTCCGGCGCCGGCAGTGCGGAGAGGGCGGGCGTGGCGTCCAGGATGCGCTCCACGGACGCCTTGGCGGCTGCCAGCCGGAGCAGCGCGCCGTCACCGGCCACATCCCCCCAGGGAACGATGGACATCTCGCGCAGGCGGTCGCGCATGCGCAGCCGGTCAAGCGGCACCGCGAGCCAGCGCTCGACGGCGTCGAGATTGGCGTCGCTGAAGGAGGCGGGCAGGAGTGCCCCGGCGGGCACCAGCGCCGATCGGGCGACCGAGCGCCGCCAACGGTCCACGAGGCCGCCGCACGGAGCCCGGCCGACTGCCCGACCTCGATCACCTCCACCCGTCGCTCGAACGCCTCGGCAAGGGTCCCCGTGGCGTCCGCGATCGCTCGCCGTCCATCGTCGTCCCCGCCGCGGAGGCTCTCGAGCAGCAGCCTGAGCGGCTCGCCACCGCCGGTCGACGGGGCGGGAGCGAGCAGGGTGGATCCAGGACCCTGCGGCCCGAGCATCGCCTCCAGCTTGCCGCCCGGCACCGCCAGCCCGCCGGCGAGCACCGTGATCCGCGAGGGGCGCCGTTCGGCTGCAGCGGCGACCAGCGTCGCGAGATGCTGCATCAGCGGGCGTTCGTCGGCCCCGGGAGGATCCGATGCGCCCGCGAGCACGACGGACACCCGCGGGTCGACCAGCGCCGACGCGACCTCGAGGACATCCGCCCCATCGAGGGCGAGCCGGCGGACCCGCCAGCCGGCCGTCGCCGCGGCATCGGCAAGCGGCGTGACCACTCGCTCCGTGGCCGCGACGACCGCCATCTCGAGCGGCCGCGCCGTGGAGCAGCTGAGGACGGGGATGCTGTCCAGGGACGTGGCGTCATCGAGGCCGAGGTGGCCGGCGAGGTCGGGGTCGACCGCTGCAAGCCGGCCCCTGATCCGCTCCGCGATCACCATCGGCATCACGGCCGCCGGAGCGGCGCCAGACCCGAGGAGCCGCCAGCGGTTGGCAACCCGTCCCAGGAGGGCGACGGCGGTCGTCGCGGTGCCCCGGTCGACGGTGACGTAGACGCGCCGCTCGCTGCTCACGCGGCCGATGCTACCAGCGCAGGTCCCGTCAGGCGTCCCAGCCTTCGACCTCGTCCATCTCCTCGAGCCGGTCGATCAGCGCCTCGATGCCGATGTCATCGCGGAGGATCTCGGTCGCCGGCGGAGAGTCACCACCGAACAGCTCGACCAGGACCGGGTCGAAGAAGAGCATCGCCGGGGCCCCGAGCGGGCGGTACGGCCGACTCGCCTCGAGGAAGTGGACGGCGGGCCCGGTGAGGCCCCTGAGGCGGATCTCCTGGGCCACCTGCTCCACCAGCGCCTCGCGGCGCTCGTCGAGCGGCTCCATCGGGAAGCTCATGCACGCGACTCCGGCGAGATCATGGAGCGCGAGGCGACGGGCTCGGCCGCCTCGAGCGCCGTGGCGAAGGCCGCGAACGGCGCCGCGCCGCGGAGCGCGAAGATCACGTGCTCCAGCGTCGAGGGTGTCTCCAGCTCGTCGCGCACGGTGGCCACGACGATCCGGGCCGCCTCGTCGAGCGGGAAGCCACCCAGGCCGGTCCCGAGAGCCGGGATCGCGATGCTGCCGATCTGCAGTTCACGCGCCCGCGCCATGGTGGAGCGCGTCGCACCTTCGATGGCGGCGGGGCTCGTGCGCCGATCACGCTCGAGCGAGACCGCGTGGATCACCACCTTCGCGGCGAGACGGCCGGCCGGCGTGACGACGGCCTCCCCGATGCGGGCCGGGCCCTGGCGCACGGCCGCCAACTCGATGGCATCACCACCGGCGCGCTTGACATCCGCGGCAATCCCGGCCGACATCCAGAGAGACGTGGCTGCGGGTACGACGAGAGCATCCACCTCGAGGTGGCAGATATCGCCGTTCCACAGCTCGATGCGCGCCAAGTTGCTACCCCGTGAGCGTCCGCAGACCTGCCACTGAACCGGCGGCATGGTACACCCGCGCCACGCGTCGGGACACGCCGGTCACGACCTCGTAGCTGATCGTCCCGCCTGCCGACGCAGGTTCGTAGGCGGTGATGCGGGCCCCCTGCTGGGCGCCGATGAGCACGAACTCGTCGTCCTCGTCCACCGGACCGCCCGGAACGTCGGTCACATCGGCCATGAGGGCGTCCATCGACACGCGGCCCACCAGTGGGACCCTGACACCGCGCACCAGGGCCCACGCGCGGCCGGTGAGAACCCGGTGCCAGCCATCACCGTAGCCGAGAGCGAGCGTGGCAATCCTCGATGGCCGCTGCGTGACGAAGACCGGCCCGTAGCCGACGCCGTGCCCGACCGGGAGATCGACCACGCGGACAGGACGGGCGTGCAGCGAGAGCACCGGTCGCAAGGCCGCTGCTGCGCCGGCAGCAGCCGCGGACGTGGTGAGCCCGTCGGGAACGAGGCCGTACACCGCGATGCCCGGGCGCACGGTGTCCCAGGGCGAGGCGCTGCCCCCCAGGACGCCGCCGCTGCCGGCGAGGTGCCGGCGGACTCCACCTGCCTGCGCGCCCAGCCCCACGTCGGGATCGAGCGCCCCGAGCACCTCTCCGAAGCACGCGTCCTGGGCCTGCGTGTAGGCGGCATCACCCGCAGCCGCGAGGTGCGTCCAGATGCCGACGAGCCGCGCGCCTGGAGTCTGGCGAATCCGTTCCACGAGGCTGGCGGCGTCCTGCGGCAGGGCGCCCCCACGGCCCAGGCCCGTCTCCACCTCCACGTGGACGTCCAGCGCCGGTCCGCCGGCAGACGCGTTGGCGGCGGCCGCCGCCAGGATCCGGTCGCCCGCGAGGCCGGGTCCGAGCGAGGTCGCGATACCGGCGGCAGCAGCGCTTGCGACGTGGCGGGCCGCGATCGGGTACAGCACCATCAGGGGCTTCGTGATCGCGGCCGCCCGCAGCTCGTAGGCCTCATCCAGCGTGGCCACGGAGAAGCCGTCGGCGCCGGCCGCCTCGAGGGCCCTGGTGCACGGGACGGCGCCGTGGCCATAGGCGTCGGCCTTGACCACCGGTTCCACCCGCACCCCTGGTCCCAGGGCAGACCGGATGGCCGCGAGGTTGCCGGCGAGCGCGTCAAGGTCGATCTCCGCCCACACCGGGCGGGCGAGCGCCGGCAGGCCCGCGGACGCGAGGCGCTCGTCGATCGGCGTGCTCATGACCCTGGGCCGTCTGGCCCGGCGTCCGCGTGGCCGGCCGTCCGCGGGGCCGGCCCCGAAGCCGAGCCGACGCCCGGAGCGCTGGCGGTCGGCGAGTGCGGCGAGCCGCTTGCGGACCATCGGCACGGCGTCGGGCAGGTCGGAGGCGAGCAACCCCGCGTCACCCAGGCGCTCGCGGACCAGCTCGCCTGCCTGTGCGTGGAGGTAGACCCCGAGCCTCGCGGCATCGAACGGCACGAGGCCCTGGGCGAGGAGCGCACCAATCGTTCCGGCCAGGACGTCGCCCGTTCCGCCCGTCGCCATCGCCGGGTTCTCGAACGGCGCAATGGCGACGGCGCCGTCTGGACTGGCGATCACGGTGTTGGCGCCCTTGAGCACCACCACCTGGCCCCATTCGACGGCAGCCGCAGAGGCAGCCCGCACCCGCGCCTCATCGTCCGCATTGAGGTCGCCGTCCCCGGCCGGGTCATGGCCGGCTCCCGCCCGCAGGCGGATGAACTCACCGACGTGCGGCGTCAGGACACATGGGCGCGTGACGCTCACCCACCACTCGTCGGCGGACGCGAGCGTCCGGAGCGCCTCGGCGTCGAGCACCGCAGGCGGACCACCTGCCTCCTCGGGAGCGGTCAGCACCAGCCGCAGCAGGTCGGCCTGCGCGAGGGAGGGGCGGAGGCCCGGCCCGATGACCAGGGCGTCGTGCTCGTTGTCCAGGACGGCTGCCAGCGCAGACTCCGGATCGACCTCCTCGACGTCGTCCTCGGGCAGCGGGAGCGTGGTGGCCTCCACGACCTTCGACGCGAACAGCGGCTGGAGCGACTCCGGGACGGCGAGGGTCACCAGGCCCGCGCCTGCTCGACCCGCGGCCCGGCAGACGAGCAGCGCCGCTCCCGCGTAGTTGAGCGACCCCGCGATCACGAGCGTCCGTCCGAAGGTTCCCTTGTGACCACGAGCCTCGCGCACCGGGAGCAGCCGCGCCACGTACTCGTCGTCGAGACGCTGGGCTCCTGCGGGGACCGGGCTGCCGTCGTCCTCGCGCCGTCCGAACCCCACCGGCCGTCGATCAGCCATCCCGTCCCTCCGGTTCCGCCTCCAGGCCCGCGGCGAGCGCGGAGGATGCCTCGTGGAGCGTGCGCAGCCGGTCCATCCGTGCGAGCAGTGCCTGCTCGCGATCGTCCAGGCGCGCGTCGATGTCGAGCGGGAACACGTACCGGCCGCCCGCGGTCCGCACGCCGAAGGCCACCGCCACCGCGAAGTCCGACTCGTGGCTGATGGAGACCGCGATCCGGCCCATGCCCAGCTGGTCCGCACGCTGGGCCGCCCGTCCGTGGAGGATGATGTTCGGCTGGCCGGTCGGCAGGCGCTCCACCTCGATGTCGCGCCAGCCGACACCCCGGACGCCGAGCCCGAGGACCTTGGACACGGCCTCCTTGGCCGCCCAGCGCCCGGCGAACGTCTCGGGCCGCTGGCGCACGTACCGCTGCTCGAGGGGCGTCAGGACGCGATCCGCGAATTGCTGGCCGAACCTCGTGATGGCGGCGGCGATCCGGTCCACCTTGACGATGTCGATGCCGAGCTCCGTGGTGCCGGGCGGCACGGCGCCCGGGGGCACGACCGGGTCGGGCGGGGCGGGCTCGGAGCGGGACATCGGCGCTACTCCACCGTGACCGACTTCGCGAGGTTCCGTGGCTGGTCGACATCCGTGCCGCGCGCGACGGCCGTGTGGTACGCGAAGAGCTGCAGCGGGATCACCGCGAGAACCGGCGCAAGCGCCTCGTGGGTGGCCGGCACGAGGATCACCTCGTCGGCGAAGCGGGCGATCGCCTCGTCGCCCTCGGTGGCCACGGCGATGACCTTCGCGTCCCGGGCCCGGCCCTCCATGACGTTGCTGATCAGCTTGTCGTAGATGCGGGACTGCGTCGCGACGGCCACGAGCGGGCACTCCGCGTCCAGCAGCGAGATGGGACCGTGCTTGAGCTCTCCGGCCGCATATCCCTCCGCGTGGATGTAGCTGACCTCCTTGATCTTGAGGGCGCCCTCGAGGGCCGCGGGGAAGCCGTAGGCGCGGCCGATGTACATGAAGCCCCGCGAGCCCGCGTAGCGCTGCGCCAGCTCGGGCACCTCGGCCGCGAGCTCCAGCGTGCGCGCCGCGGCCTCCGGCAGGTGGCGCAGTGCAGCCGCCAGCTCCAGCTCCTGCTCGAGGCCCATGGAGCCCCTGGCCTTGGCGATCGCCGCTGCGAGCACCACGAGCGTCGTGACCTGGGTCACGAAGGTCTTCGAGGCCGCCACGGCGATCTCGGGTCCGGCCTGGAGGAACATCACCGCGTCCGCCTCGCGCGTGATCGCGGAGCCGACCGTGTTGGTGACCGCGACGATCGGGCAGCCCTGCTCGCGGGCCCAGCGGGTGGGGGCGATGGTGTCGGCCGTCTCGCCCGACTGGGTGACGGCGATGACCAGCGCGTTCCCGTCCAGCGGCGGCGGCGCGTAGCGGAACTCGGAGCCGACCGTCACGCGCGCAGGCAGGCCCGTCCAGTCCTGGAGCGCCGCCGCGCCGACCAGTGCGGCATAGGATGCGCTGCCGCACGCCACGAGCTCCACGCGATTGACCCGGCGGAAGGCGTCCTGGAGCCCATCGAGCTCGGCCGCCTGGATGCCGCCACCGGCTGAGAGTCGCCCGGCGAGCGACTGGGCAAGCGCCTCCGGCTGCTCGTGGATCTCCTTGAGCATGTAATGCGGGTAGCCGCCCTTCGACGCCGCGTCCTGGGTCCAGTCGATCGTCGTGACGGAGCGCTCCTGGAGCGTGCCTGCCACGTCCGTCACGACGACGCCCGTCGGGCGCACGTCGGCGACGTCACCCTCCTGGAGGAACACCACGCGGTTGGTGTGGGCGAGGATCGCCGCCACGTCACTCGCGAGGAACGTCTCCTCGCCGTTGAGACCCACGATCAGCGGGACGTTGTGGCGCGCCCCGACGAGGCGGTTGACCTCGGCCCGGTGCATGACAACGATCGCGTATGCGCCCTTGACGCGGGCCAGGGCTGCCCGCACCGCCTCGGCGAGATCGCCCCGGTACGCATCCTCCACGAGGTGGGCGAGCGCCTCCGTGTCGGTCTCCGACGTGAGCCGGTGGCCCTTGGCCTCGAGCTCGTCGCGCAGCTCGCGGAAGTTCTCGATGATCCCGTTGTGGACGACCGTGATGGCGCCCGTGCAGTCCTGGTGCGGGTGGGCGTTGAGGTCGTTGGGCCGGCCGTGGGTCGCCCAGCGGGTGTGCGCGAGGCCGATGGTGGCATGTGGCGTCCGGTCGGCGAGCGCCACCTCCAGGTTGACGAGCTTGCCCGCCTTCTTCTCGACGAAGAGCGCGCCCTCCTCGTCCACGAGCGCGATCCCAGCCGAGTCGTAGCCGCGGTACTCGAGGCGCCGGAGGCCCTCGACCAGGATGGGGCCGGCCTCGCGGGGACCGGTGTAGCCGACGATGCCGCACATGCTCTGGAGTACTCCTCGGGGACGCGCGTGGCGCTCGTCGTGGGGGGTTGGGGCTAGTGTAGACGCTCCCCTGCGACGGCCGCGATCGCGTCGGCCACCTCCGCCACGAGGGCGCCGTCGGCGCCCTCCACCATCACCCGGAGGACGGGTTCGGTGCCCGACGGACGCACGAGGATCCGGCCGTGTGGCGCGAGACGTGCCTCCGCGTCGGCGATGGCGGCCCCCAGGACCGCGTCCGCCTCCCACTGGTCACGGTGGCGGACCCGGATCGCCCGCTGCTGCTGGGGCAGGAGCGGGATCTGCGTGGCGAGCCCGTCAAGGCCGGTGCCGGCAGCGCGCATCACGCGCAGGAGCTCGATGGCGGTGACGATCCCGTCACCCGATGTCGTGTGCTCGCGCACGATGACGTGGCCGCTCTTCTCGCCGCCGAGACCCGCACCCGACACCAGCATCGCGGCGAGGATGTGCTTGTCCCCCACCGGGGTCCGCACGAGCCTGCCGCCAGCAGCCTCGACGGCAGCCTGCAGCCCGCCGTTGGACAGCACCGACACGACGAGACTGCCCTGGGGAAGCGCGCCCCGGTGCAACCGCTCGAGCGCCAGGATGCCGAGAACCTGGTCGCCATCGACGAGGTCGCCGTGGGCGTCCACGGCGATGCAGCGGTCCGCATCGCCGTCCAGCGCGAACCCCACGTCGGCGCCGTGCGCTCGAACCGCCTCCATGAGCGAGGCCGGCTCGGTGGCGCCACAGCCACGGTTGATGTTGTCGCCATCGGGGGCATCGTGGATCACGGTGACGCGAGCACCGGTGGCCCGGAGGATCCGCGGACCGACGTCCCAGGCCGACCCATTGGCGGTGTCGAGGACCACGTGCAGGCCACCGCCGTCCACCAGGCCGGCAAGCGACTGCCGGTGCGCCACGTAGTCCTCGAGCAGCCCGTGGGCGTCCACCGAGCGCCCGATGCCGCCGGGTTCCACGCCAGGCAGCTCCTCGGCGCGGAGGACGAGGGCCTCGAGGGCGTCCTCGACGTCGTCGTCGAGCTTGAGGCCGGAGGTGTCGAGGACCTTGAGCCCGTTGTCCTCGGCAGGGTTGTGGGATGCCGAGACCATGATCCCGGCCGCGAACCGGCGCGTGGCGGCGAGATAGGCCAGCGCAGGCGTCGGGACGACACCCACGGCGTGCACGTCGGCGCCCATGCTGGCAGCGCCGGCAGTGATCGCGGCGGTGAACATGTCGCCAGACCTGCGCGTGTCCTGGCCGACCACGAGCGAACCGCCCGCCTTGACGATGTGGTAGGCGGTTGCGCGTCCCAACTGGAACGCGAGCGATGGCCGCAGGTCTACGTTGGCGGCACCGCGGATGCCGTCAGTGCCGAAGAGGCGGGTCATGCAGGATCCTCGTGCGGGCTCGGGAGCGGAGAGGTGCCCTTGTCAGGGCGAGGGCGAGGGCGAGGGCACCACGGGCGGCGGCTCGGTCGGCGGCTCCGATGGGGCCGCTGAGGCATCCGTGCCCGGGGTCGGCGTCGGGGTCGGGACAGGAGAGGGTGACGGGATCGCCTCGACGGTGACCGTGACGCTCTCCGGGCTGATGGCCGCCACGGTGACGCCCGATGGCAGCGTCGGGATGACCGTGACGCGGTGCGTCCCGGGCTCCAGGTCGGCGACGTTGAGCGCGACGACGATCGGCGCCGACCCGAGCGTGTCGAGGTCGGCCGTCGAGCCGAACAGGGTCAGGAGCACCGTGAGCGGCGACGTGTCGTACGTGAAGCCGGGCTTCTGGCCGAACAGCTGCAGGCCGGCGACGAACGAGCGGGTCTCGGTGACCGGCTCGATCGAGACGACCACCTTGACCGTCGCGGTGGACGAGGTGACCCCTGCTGGCAGCGCGAGCGCGACCTCGGTCGTCACCGACCGTGTCGCCCCGGCGATCGACACGGGCATGGTGTCGGCCGCGGTGAGGTCGGCGAGCTGCTCGCCGTCGCCCTCCACCTGGGTCACCAGCGGTTCGACGGCGACCGCCGCGACCCGGAACCCGGCGGCCGGGCTGCCGGTGACAAGTGGGTTCACGGGCAGCGTCCGCGTCTCCTTGTCGGTGTAGACCGGGATCGTCACGTGCACCGTGGGCGGGTCGAGTTCGACGCCGCTGACCAGTTCACCGTTGGCATCCACGGCGCGTGGCTGGAAGTCCCGATCGATGTCGATGCCGCTCGAGTCGATGCCTGCCACGACCTTGACCACGGCGACCCGGTTGACGGACGCCGACGGACCCGACACGGTGACCTCGGGCGGGTCGACGGTGATCTCGCCGATCTCGAGGCCGACGGGCGGGGTGCCCGTGTCCACGGTCACGTCGAGCGTCTTGGAGGCGGACACGTCGAGGACCACCTGGATCGACCTGGGGCGGAAGTCGAGGATCGTCACCCGCGGGTCCACCGCGGCCACGGTCACACGGTAGTTCGCCGCCTGGCCGTCGGCCTTCGCGTTGGCGAGATCGACGGTCGCCTTGAAGTCCTCGGCCTGGAGACGGCCGGCATCAGCGGGCGCGAGGTACCGGATCTGCTCGATGTCCTTGAGCTGGTTGGTGATGACGGTGTCGGCAGGCTGGTTGACCGGCAGGACCGTCACCGGCCCCGGGTAGGTGCTGCTGTCCTGCGAGGCGACCAGGCCCGCATAGAGCAACGTCGCAAGCACGATCGCAGCCAGCTTGAGCGGCCAGTTGTGGACGATGCCCCGGCGGAGGCGGCGCAAGGCGCGATGCATCATCACGCCTCCGCCATCGGCGAGTCGCCGGACGCGCCGTCCCGCGACGCAGCGCCGTCGGGCACCGCCGGGCTCGGATCAGCTGCCGGGGCCGGAGCGGGCGACGCCGGGGTCGTGGTTGCGGGCGTCGTTGCTGCCGGCGTCGTGGTCGCAGGCGACCGGCGTCGAGCGATACGCAAGCGGCCCTGCCGTCTGCCGCCGAGCAGCCTGCCCGTGCGCGATCCGGGCACCGTGGGCGTCTCCAGCAGTGCGGTGAGCGCTCGCTCCAGCTGCTGCTCGCCGGGCACGCGGACGATGCGGGCACGCTCCACGACGCTCATCTGGCCGCTTTCCTCGGAGACCACGACGGCCACCGCGTCGGTCTGCTCCGTGATGCCCAGCGCCGCACGATGCCGGGTGCCGAACCGCTCGGAGAGCTGCATCTCGGTGAGCGGGAGCAACGCTGCCGCAGCGAGGATGCCGTCGCCGCGGATGATCACCGCCCCGTCGTGGAGCTCCGTCCGGGGCATGAAGATGGTGCACAGCAGCTCGCGCGAGAGGTCGGCGTGGAGCATCACCCCTGTCTCGGCGATCTCACCGAGCCCGGTCTCCCGCTCCACGACGATCAACGCGCCGTGGCCCTCGCGCGACAGCATGCCCGCTGCCTTGCTGACCTCGCCTGCGACGTGCTCCACCTCGCGCTGGCTGGCAGGGGCGAAGAGGCGTCCGACCGCGCCGACGCGCCCGATCCGCTCGAGCGCCCGGCGCAACTCCGGCTGGAACACGACGACCAGGGCGAACAGGCCGACAACCGCACCAGCCTGGAGGATCTGCGTGAAGAGGCGCAGCTCGAGGAACTGGGCGAGTGCATAGATGCCCAGCAGGATCGAGACACCGATCACCAGGGTCACGGCTCGCGTGCCCCGGATCAGGCTGAACAGCCAGTAGAGGAAGATCGCCGTGATGCCGATGTCGAGCAGGGTCGTCAGCGTGACCTGCCGGACGAGCGAGTCGACGAACGGGAGCATCAGCGAACCAGTCTAGCCCGCGCAGTGGCGATCTGCGACGCGCTGTCCGGATCGTCGGCGATCGACGCCAGCCGGGCGAGCAGGGAGAGCTTCTCGGTGGCGAGCGTGGTCCACCCCTCGAGGTCGTACAGCTGGACAAGGGCGAGGTGGAGCTCCGTGTCGTCCGGATCGATCGCGAGCGCCTGGTAGCAGGCGTCGAGGGCGGCATTGACCCTGCCCTCGCGCAGGCTGGCGGCGGCCAGGTCGAGGAAGCGCCCAGGAGCCGATGGGTCACCGGAGTCCAGGGCCAGCTCCGCGGCCAGGGCGAGTGCCTCGAGATCCACGGGGTCGGGCAGGACCCGGTCGAGCACCTGCGCGATCACTGGCTCCGGTTCCGGCTCCGGTTCGAGTTCGGGCTCGAGTTCCGGCTCGAGTTCCGGCTCCGGCTCGGGCTCGGGTTGGGCCGCCGCCTCTGCCTCGGCTGCGCCGTCACGGGCAGCATCCGGCTCATCGTGGGGCCCGGCGCCGGCATCGGGCTCGGCGCCGGCATCGGGCCCGGCGCCGGCATCGGGGTCTCGACCGAAGCCACCTCCACCGCCGGGGCGACCCGGTGCCGAGGCGGCAGCGCCGGCCCATCGAGCACGCTCAGCGCGCGCTCCAGCGCCAGGCGATCGGGCTCGCCAGGCTCCGACGCGCGGAGCCGCTCGATCAGGACCTCGAGGGTCCGGCGCCGGTGCCGCCCTTCGGCCAGCTCGAGGCCCCGTCGCGCGGCGTCCACCGCGTCGGCCAGCTTGCCGCTCGACGCATAGAGATCCGCAAGCGCAGTCGAAGGCGTCGGCGGCATCGGCCCTGCGGCCGAGCGCCACGAGGGCCTGCGCCCGGCCGAGCATCGCCGCCACGTCCCGCGGCCCGATCCGCAGGGCCGTCTCGTACTGCCGCAGGGCGTCGGCGGGCCGCTTCCGGCGCATGAGCGCAGTCCCAGCGCTGGTGTGCGGCGTGGAGCGCTCCGGGGCGATCCTCGCTGCCTCCGCGTAGGCGGCGAGCGCCTCGTCGATCCGTCCCCGCAGGGAGGCGACGTGACCGCGCTTGAGCGCATCCTTGTAGCGCTCGTACAGGGCCTCGCCGCTCATCGTCCGTTCGCCTCCACGTGCCGCCGTCAGCCCATCAGCTCGACGAGCAGCGCCTTCTGCGCGTGCAGCCGGTTCTCCGACTGATCGAAGATGATGCTCTGGGTGCCGTCCATCACGTCGGACGAGATCTCCTCGCCGCGGTGGGCCGGCAGGCAGTGCATCACGAATGCGTCGGGCGCGAGGGCCATGAGATCGGCGTTGACCTGGTAGCCGGCGAAGGCGTCACGCCGCTCCTCGGCCTCGGCCTCCTGGCCCATCGACGTCCAGGAATTGGTGTAGACGGCCTGCGCCCCCTGGACCGCCTCGCGGGCATCGCCGGTGAACACGAGGCGACCGCCGGCCTGGGCAGCAAGCTCCTGCGCCCGCGCCACGATCCGCTCGTTCGGCCCGTAGCCCACCGGGTGCGCAAGCCGCACCTCCATGCCGAGGGTCGCGCCCATCAGCGCGAGCGAGTGGTACACGTTGTTGCCGTCGCCGATGAACGCGAGCACGACCCCGCCCAGGTCGCCCAGCTTCTCGTGGAGCGTGAACAGGTCCGCGAGCGACTGGCACGGGTGCTCGCGGATCGTGAGGCCGTTGATGACGGGGATTGCGGCTCGCGCGGCCAGCTCCACGACCACCTCGTGCGGGCCTGTCCGGGCCATGACCGCATCAACGAACCGCTCGAGGTTCCGGGCCACGTCGCCGACCGTCTCGCGACCGCCCAGCACCACACCCTCGGTGAGGTAGATCGCGTGCCCGCCCAGCTGGGTCATCCCGGCCTCGAAGGTGACCCGGGTGCGGAGGCTGGGCTTCTGGAACAGCATCGCCAGCGTCCGCCGCTCGAGCGGCGGCGAGGCGTGACGGTGCTCCGCCGCGTACTCGGCCTTGAGCTCGGTCGCCCGCGTGAACAGCCGGCCGATCTCGTCCGCCGTCAGGTCGGCAGCGCTGACCAGGTCCCTTCCGCGGAGGCTGCTCGTCGTCATGGCTGGAGTGTGGACCTCGGGGAATGCAGATCGCCCGCGCCTCCGGTCAAGCCGGGAGCGCGGGCGACAATCATCGCTGGTTGGGCGGCCAGGCCGCCAGCGCCGTCAGCGCTTCGTGTACTGCGGCGCCTTCCGGGCGCGCTTGAGGCCGTACTTCTTGCGCTCCTTCATCCGCGGGTCGCGGGTCAGGAGGCCGGCCTGGCGGAGCGGCAGGCGGTACGACTCGGGGTCCGACTGGAGCAGCGCGCGGGCGATGCCGTGGCGGATCGCGCCCGACTGGCCCGTGGTGCCGCCCCCGGCGACCTTGATCATGGTGTTGTAGCGGCCGTCGGTCCCGGTCACGCGGAACGGGAGGAAGAGCTCCGCTTCGGCAAGGATCCCGCCGAAGAAGTCCTCGGGGGTCTTCCCGTTGATGACCATCTGGCCTTCACCGGGAATGAGGCGGACCCGGGCCACAGCCGTCTTGCGGCGGCCGGTGCCCCAGTAGAACGCAGGCGTCGACATCAGGGCTCCTCGATCAGGCAAGCGGCTCGGGCTTCTGGGCCTGGTGCGGATGCTCGGCACCCGCATAGACCTTCAGCTTCCGCAGCTGCTGGGCTCCAAGGCGGTTGTGCGGCAGCATCCCCTTGACGGTCCGGCGGATGACCTCCTCCGGCCGGCGGGCAAGCAGGTGACCCAGGGTCTCCTCCTTGAAGCCGCCGGGATAGCCGCTGTGGCGCGCGTAGACCTTCGACGTCAGCTTGTCGCGGGTCACGGTGATCCTCGCGGCATTCACCACGATGACGTGGTCGCCGGTGTCCATGTGGGACGCGTAGGTTGGCTTGTGCTTGCCCTCGAGGACGAACGCGATCCGCGTCGCAAGGCGGCCGAGCGTCTCGTCCGTCGCGTCGACGACGTACCAGCGTCGCTCGATCTCGCTCTCTCGAGGCGAATAGGTCTTCGCGTTCGCGCTCATTCCTCGTCTTCCTTGTCGTCATCCGGCCGCCGCCCGAGGGCCACGTGCCGGAGGCAGAGACCCTTCGCGGGTGCCGCTGCCCCATTGAGGGCTGGCTCCGCGCCGGCCAGGGCCGCCGCGAGTGCCGTGTCATCGATCTTTCCGAGGCCGACCTCCACGAGACCGGCAACCATGCGTCGCACCTGCCCCCGCAGGAAGGCGTCCGCCCTGACATCGATCGTCACCAGGCGACCCTCCTTCCGGACCCGGACCATGTGCACGGTCCGGACCGGGGACCGGTCCGTGATCCCGCCGAACGGGGAGAAGTCGTGGCGGCCCAGGTAGACCGTCGCAGCCTTCGCCATCGCGGCGACATCGAGCGGGGCCCGCACCCCGAGCGCGAAACGCTCGCGGAGTGGGCTTCGCGGCCCGTTCCAGACGGTGTAGCGATACTCCCGGTACCGCGCCGCATAGCGTGGGTGGAACCCGTCAGGGGCCCGCCGCAGGTCGCGGATCGCGATCTCCGGTGGAAGCAGGCTGTTGATGGCCCGCTCGAGCGCCTTGCCCGTGACCCCGCCAGCGTAGGTGAATGCGATCACCTGACCGGTGGCGTGGACGCCGGCGTCCGTGCGCCCTGCCCCGTCGACCACGACCCGCTCGCCTCCGTTGAGGCGGGCCAGCGCGGCCTCGAGCTCTCCCTGGACCGACCGGGCATTCAACTGGAGCTGGAAGCCCGCAAGGTCCGTTCCGTCATATTCACACCGGGCGCGGTAGCGCACCGGCGCGCCCTCTCGGACGCTCACCAGGACCGCCTGGTCAGACCAGTTCGATCTGGAAGATCTCGGCCGCGTCACCCTTGCGCTGGCCGATGTGCACCAGCCGGGTGTAGCCCGAGGTGCGGTCGGCGTACTTGGGGGCGATCACGTCGAACAGCTTGGCAACGACGAGCGGCTCGTTCGGAAGCTCCGAGACGACCGTCCGCCGGGCCGCGAGATCACCGCGCTTGGCGAGCGTGATCATGCGCTCGACCTGGCCGCGGATCTCCTTGGCCTTGGCCTCCGTGGTCTGCACCCGCTCGTAGCGGAGGACCGAGACCATCAGGTTCTTGTAGAGGGCGAGACGCGGCCCGCGCTTGCGCGAGAGCTTGCGCCCGTCGACTCGATGCGAGGACATGGTGTTGCTACTCCTCGTCGTCGGCGAAGGGCTCGTCGGCCGCCGCGCCGTCCGCGTCGTAGTCGCCGTCGGACTCCGTCTCCGGGAGGA
The DNA here is from genome assembly GCA_963697365.1 of uncultured Chloroflexia bacterium. Taxonomy (GTDB): domain Bacteria; phylum Chloroflexota; class Limnocylindria; order Limnocylindrales; family CSP1-4; genus CAIXZV01. The sequence continues at coordinate 271,174 of CAVONT010000017.1, read as the reverse complement.
TGAAGCCGCGCATGCGGAGGCGCTCCTTCATCTCGTCCAGCGACTTCTTGCCGAAGTTGCGCATGCGGAGGAGATCGTCGTCCTTGAGCTGCAGCAGCTGGCCGACCTTGACGATGTTGTTGCGCTTCAGCGAGTTGTAGGCCCGCATCGGCAGGTCCAGCTCCTCGATCGGCATGTCGAGCATGTTCGGGGGGAGCTGCGGCACGCCGGTCGACGCGCGGTCGACGGGAGCGGCCTGGACGCCGATCGTGACGAACGGCTGGAACTGGTGCACGAGCATGTCCGCGGAGCGCGAGAGCGCCTCCTCGGGGGTGATCGTGCCGTCCGTCTCGATCTCGATCGTGAGCTTGTCGTAGTTGGTCATCTGGCCAACGCGCATGCTCTCGACCCAGTAGTTGACCTTGCGGATCGGGGTGAAGATCGCGTCGACCGCGATCACGCCAATCGGCAACGCCTCGGTTCGCTCGGCGGCGAGATAGCCGACGCCGCGCTCGACGGTCAGGTCCATCTCGATCGTCACGTCGTCCGAGTCGATCGTCATGAGCACGAGGTCGGGGTTGACGACCTCGACGTCGGCCGATTCGGCGATGTCCGCGGCGACCACGGGGCCGGCGCCGCTCTTGATGAGGCGGAGCTGCACGGGATGGCTCGCGAAGCTCTTGACGCGGAGCTTCTTGACGTTCAAGACGATCTGGGTGACGTCCTCCTTGACCCCGGGGATCGTGGAGAACTCCTGGTAGACGTCGCGAAGCTGGATCGACGTCACGGCGGCGCCCTCAAGCGAGGACAGGAGCACACGCCGGAGCGCATTGCCCAAGGTGACGCCGTACCCGGCCTGGAGGGGGCCGGCCTCGTACTTGGCGTACGTGCCCAGCTCGGAGACGGGCTCGATCTGCGGGGACTCGAGTTCGATCATAAAGGGCGACTACCTCGAGTAGTACTCGACCACGAGCTGCTCGTTGAAGTCGAGCGGCATCTGGTCGCGACGCGGCAGGGCGAGGACGGAGCCGCTCATCTTCGCGGCGTCAAGGCTCAGCCAGTCAGGAGCCTGGTGCGAGCGGATCGTCTCCTTGACGGTCTTGAAGAGCTCGCGCTCCTTGTGGGACTCGCGAACCTCGATCCGGTCGCCGATCTTGAGGCTGTACGACGGGATGTTGGTCGGCACGCCATTCACCGCGAAGTGGCCGTGGGCGACCATCTGGCGGGCTGCGGCGCGGGAGGGCGCGAACCCGAGGCGGTACACGACGTTGTCCATCCTCAGCTCGAGGGAGCGGAGCAGGTACTCGCCGGTGACGCCGGAGTGGCGGGTGGCCTCGATGAAGTAGTTGCGGAACTGCTTCTCGAGCACGCCGTACACGCGGCGGACCTTCTGCTTCTCGCGAAGCTGCAGGCCGTAGTCGCCGACCTTGCGGCGGCGGACGCCGTGCTGGCCGGGCGGCGTGGGCCGCTTCTCGAAGGAGCACTTCTTGGTGTAGCAGCGGCTGCCCTTCAGGAAGAGCTTCAGCCCTTCGCGGCGGCAGAGCCGGCAGACGGGATCGGTGTAACGGGCCATGGTCTCTCGGTGCTCAGACGCGGCGCCGCTTGGGCGGGCGGCATCCGTTGTGCGGGATGGGGGTGACGTCGGTGATCGCACTCACCTCGAGGCCGGCGGCCTGCAGCGAGCGGATGGCCTGCTCGCGACCAGCGCCGGGGCCCTTCACGTAGACCTCGACCTGGCGCATGCCGTGCTCCATGGCGCGCTTGGCAGCGCCATCCGCGGCGAGCGCGGCGGCGTACGGCGTGCTCTTCCGGGAGCCCTTGAACCCGGCGATGCCAGCAGAACCCCACGAGATGACGTTCCCGGTGAGATCCGTGATCGTCACGATGGTGTTGTTGAAGCTCGCCATGATATGGACGTGTCCCTGCGGGACGTTCTTCCGCTCCCGGCGCCGCTGCTTGACGGCGCGCTTCCGATCGGCCATGCCTTACCGGTTCCTCGTCACTTCTTCTTGCGGGCGCCGACCGTCTTCTTCGGCCCCCGGCGCTGGCGGGCGTTGGTCTTGGTGCGCTGCCCGCGCACCGGGAGGTTGCGGCGATGCCGGACGCCGCGGTACGACCCGATCTCGATGAGGCGCTTGATGTTCAGCGCCACCTCGCGACGGAGGTCGCCCTCGACCTTGTGCGTGCGGTCGATGACCTCGCGGAGCCGGTTGACCTGGTCCTCCGTGAGGTCGCGGACACGCGTGTCCGGGTTGACGTTGGTCTGCTTGAGGATCTTCTGGCTCGAGCTGAGCCCGATCCCGTAGATGTACGTGAGGGCGATCTCCACGCGCTTCTCGCGCGGGATATCGACACCGGCGATACGAGCCATCGCGTTAGCCCTGCCGCTGCTTGTGCTTGGGATTCTCGCAAATGACCATCACGGTGCCGTGGCGCCGGATGACCTTGCAATTGTCGCAACGCGTCTTGACTGACGCTCTGACCTTCACCGGGTTCCTCGATCTACTTCAGTCGGTAGGTGATGCGACCCCGAGTGAGGTCGTAGGGGGAGAGCTCGACACGAACCCTGTCGCCGGGCAGGATCCGGATGAAGTTCATCCGGAGCTTGCCGCTGATGTGCGCGAGAACGCGATGGCCGTTCTCGAGTTCCACTGCGAACATGGTGTTCGGCAGCGGTTCGATCACGGTGCCTTCGACTTCGATCGCGTCCTTCTTCGCCAACTGTGCTCCTGGGTCCTTCTCAGCATGAATGTCGACCCAGTCGGGCCGACACACGAATGGTGAGGATATCAAAGCTGCGCGGATCCGACAACACGGTGCTCACCTACGCCGTCGTCAGGATCTCCGGCCCGTCGGCCGTGATCGCGATCGTGTGCTCGAAGTGGGCGGCGAGCGACCCGTCTGCGGTCACCACGGTCCACCCGTCGGGCAGCACCGCGGTCTCCTCGGAGCCGATCATGAACATCGGCTCGATGGCCAGGCACAACCCCGTCTCGAGCTTCGCGCCGGGCCGGCCGGTGCGGAAGTTGGGGACGGACGGATCGTCGTGCATGTTCGTGCCGATGCCGTGCCCGGTGTAGCCGCGCACGATGCCGTACCCGCGCTCCAGCGCGACGTCCTCGACGGCCGCGCCGATGTCCTCGATGTGGTTGCCGGGCCGGGCGGCTGCAATTCCCGCCATCAGGCCGAGCCGCGTGGACTCGACCAGGCGAACGGCCGTGGGGCTGCCGGCGGCGTCGCCGCCGCAGATGAAGCTGCGGGCGCCGTCACCGTGCCAGCCGTCGTAGATCACGCCCACATCGACCGACACGATCTGCCCGGCCTTGACCTCGCGGTCGCCCGGGATGCCGTGCACGATCTCGTGGTCGATGGAGATGCAGGTGGACGCCTTGTACGCGCGCGGGTCGCGGACGTCGTAGCGGCGGCCGCCGAGATAGCCGAGGAAGGACGGGATGCCCTTGCTGGCCCGGATGTGCTGCTCGGCGATCCGGTCGATCTCGGCCGTGGAGATCCCGGGTTCCAGGTTCTCCTCGACGAGCGCCAGCACCTCGGCGACGATGCGGCCTGCCGACCGCATCTTTGCGATGTCGGCCTTGGCGTGGCGCTTGATCACGCTCAGGACACCTGGCCGGCGAGCGGCGCGACGCCGTGCTCGGACAGCGCCACGTCGATCGCAGCGCCGACCGCATCGATACCCTGGAGCCCGTCGACGGACGCGATCACGCCCGACGCGCGGTAGTGGTCGATGACCTCGGCGAGCGCGCCCAGCTGCTGGTCGAGCCTGGCCCGGATGGTCTCCGGCCGGTCGTCGGCCCGCTGGTACAGGTCGGAGCCGTCGAGATCGCACACCCCGGCCGACTTCGGCGGGCTGAACGTCTCGTGGTAGGGATGCCCGGAGGCACGGCAGATCCAGCGGCCCGACATGCGCCGCTCGAGCTCGTCGGCCGGCACGTCGACCAGGACGGCGGCGGACACCGCCTGCCCGCGCTCCGCGAGCGCCGTTGTCGAGCGCCTGGGCCTGGACGCCGGTTCTCGGGAAGCCGTCGAGGATGACACCGGCGGCCGCGTCGGGGCGGGCCAGGCGGTCCAGCAGCAGCTTGACCGTGATCTCGTCGGGGACGAGCTGGCCCGCGTCCATGTAGCGCCGCGCTTCCATTCCCAGGGGCGTTCCGTCGCGCACGGCGGCCCGGAAGATGTCCCCGGTGGCAACCACCGGGATCCCGAGCCGAGCCGCGAGCAGCGGGGCCTGCGTGCCCTTCCCGGCGCCTGGAGCGCCGAGGAGGACGACCACGTTCACTTGATGAAGCCCTCGTACTGGCGGATGAGCAGCTGGGCCTCAAGCTGCTTCATCGTCTCGACGACGACGGAGACAACGATGAGGATGCCCGTGCCACCCAACGCGAGATTCTGGAACTCCGGACGGACGAGGCTGATGAAGGGGGGCAGGGCCGCGACGACGCCGAGGAAGATGGCGCCGGCCACGGTGATCCTGGTGACCACCCTCGCCAGGTAATCCTGCGTGGGACGACCCGGCCGGATGCCGGGGATGAAGCCGCCGTTCTTGCGCAACTGCTCGGCGGTCTCGTCCGGTTTGAACGTGAACGCCGTGTAGAAGTACGTGAAGCCGACGGTCAGGAAGAAGTACAGCGCGACGTACAGCGGCGACGAGCTGCCGAGCAGGTTGACGATGGCGGTCGCGATCTCCCCCACCAGGCCCCCGGCCGTGGTGAAGTAGCTGGCGATCTGGCTCGGGAAGAGCAGGATGCTCACCGCGAAGATGATCGGGATGACGCCGGCCTGGTTGACGCGAAGCGGCAGGAAGGTCTGGCCTCCCTGGTACATGCGCCGGCCGCGGACGCGCGAGGCGTACTGGATCGGGATCCGGCGCTGGCCCTCCTGGACGTAGATGATCGTCGCGACTGCGGCGATCGCCATGATCGCGAAGAGGACGATCTTCGCGAGGTCCGGGTCCTCGATCAGCGAGACGATCGCGACCGGGGCGCGCGACACGATGCCCGCGAAGATGATGAAGCTGATGCCGTTGCCGATGCCCTTCTCGGTGATCAGCTCGCCCAGCCACATGAGGGTGACGGAACCGGCGGTCAGCGTGGCGATCTGCGTCCATGTCTCCCAGCTGCCGAAGTCGAATGGCGTGGAGAGCACGCCGTTCGCATTGAGCAGGGCCATGAAGCCGTAGGCCTGGAGCAGCGCCATCGGCACCGACAGGTACCGGGTGTACTGGTTGATCTTGGTCCGCCCGTACTCGCCCTCTCGCTGCAGCGCCTGCAGCGACGGGACGACGCCCGTCATGAGCTGCATGATGATCGAGGCGTTGATGTACGGGTTCACGCCGAGCGCCACGACCGAGAAGCTGGTCAGGCCGCCGCCCGAGAACAGGTCGAGCAGGCCGAAGATCGCGTTGTCGCCGAGGAAGGACGCGAGCTGATCGCGATCGACGCCCGGAACCGGGACATGCGCGAGCAGCCGGAACACGACCAGGATTCCAGCCACAAAGAGGATCCGGCGCCGGAGATCCGGCGCCCGGAACGCGTTGAGCAGACCCTCGAACACAGTCGTCTAGCCGTTGTCGGCCGCGCCGGCCTCGGCCACGGGCTCGACGCCCAGGGCCGCGAATGGCTCACTCGGGATCTCGATCACCTGCGCGGTGCCCCCGGCCGCCTCGATCTTCTCGCGTGCGCTCTTGGTGAACGCGTCCGCGAGGACGAAGAGATTGGCCGAGACCTCACCGTGGCCGAGGATCTTGAGCGGGAGACGATCGCGCCGGACAAGCCCGGCGGCCTTGAGGGTGTCGGTGTTCACCGTGACCGGCGCGCCACCCTCGCTCGCGAGCTTGCCGGCCTCGACGGCGGCGCTGATTGCACCGACGTTGACGACCTCGTACTCGACATCGTTGATGTTGCGGAAGCCGCGGAGCTTCGGGATCCGGATGTGGATCGGGGTCTGGCCACCCTCGAACCAGGCCGGGATCGAGGCGCCAGCGCGCGAGCGCTGGCCCTTCGTGCCGCGGCCTGCGGTCTTGCCCTTGCCGGCCGCGATACCGCGCCCGACCCGGACCTTCTTGGTGACCGAACCCTCCGCGGGCTTCAGGTCGTGGATCTTCATCAGTTCTTCTCCGGGGTCGTCGTGCCCTCGGGGAGCTCCTCGACCGTCACCAGGAACCGGACTTGACGGACCATCCCGCGGACGGCGGGGTTGTCCGGCAGGGTCGACGAGCTGCCGATGCCGTGCAGGCCCAGCGCCCGGATCGTTGCCCGGTTGCGGTGGATGTGGCTGATCGTGGACTTGGTCTGGGTGATCTTGAGGCTACCGGCCATCGGCTGCCTCCCCCACCATCGCAGCGGCCTGGCCGGGGACCGACAGGCGGAGCTTGACACCACGCTGGCGCTCCAGCTCCTCGACGGAGCGGAGGCTGGTGAGGGCGTTCACCGTCGCACGGGTCACGTTCACCGGGTTGGTGGAGCCGTGCACCTTGGACAGGATGTCGCGGATCCCCGCGGCCTCGACGACAGCGCGGACGGCACCACCGGCGATGACGCCGGTTCCCTTCGAGGCCGGCTTGAGCAGCACCTGCGCGGCGCAGAACTCCTCGCGGACCTCGTGCGGGATCGTCGTCCCGATCATCGGGATCTTGACGATGTGCTTCTTCGCGTCCTCGACACCCTTGCGGATGCTCTCGGGCACGTCGCCGGCCTTGCCCAGGCCGACGCCCACGTGGCCGTTGCCATCGCCCACGACGATGACCGCCGAGAAGCTGAAGCGGCGGCCACCCTTGTGGACCTTGGCGACGCGGTTGATCTGGACGACGCGCTCCTCGAGCGCGAGCTTGTTCGGGTCGATGCGGGCCACAGGCGTCTCCTAGAAGTCGAGGCCGGCCTCGCGGGCCGCCTCGGCGAGCGAGCGGACCCGCCCGTGGTACTGGAAGCCGGCCCGGTCGAAGACCACCTTGTCCACGCCCGCAGCCTTGGCGCGCTCGGCGACGAGCTTGCCGACGGCCTTGGCGTCGTCCATCTTGGTGCTCGAGCCGTCCTTGAAGGACGCCTCGCGCGAGGACGCCGCGGCCAGCGTGGTGCCGCTGGTGTCGTCGATGACCTGGGCGTAGATGTGGCTGAGGCTGCGGAACACGGCGAGGCGGGGGCGCTCCGACGTGCCTGCAAGCCGCAGGCGGATCCGCTCATGGCGCTTGGCGCGCGATGCCGAGCGGCTGGCGACGATCTTCTTCATGGGCTACTTCTTCCCGCCGATCTTGCCGGCCTTGCCGGCCTTGCGGCGGACCTTCTCGCCCGCGTAGCGGACACCCTTGCCCTTGTAGGGCTCGGGCTTCCGCGTGGCGCGGACCTTGGCCGCGACCTGGCCGACCAGCTCCTTGTCGATGCCGACGACCGCCAGCTTGAGGGGGGTCTCCAGCTCGAAGCTGATGCCCGCAGGCGGCTGGATCTCGACCGGGTGGCTGTAGCCGAGCGCCAGCTGGAGGTTGTCCCCCACCTTCTGCGCGCGGTAGCCGACGCCGATGATCTCGAGGCCCTTGCGGTAGCCGGTGGTCACGCCGACGACCATGTTGTTGACGAGGGTGCGCGTCAGGCCGTGCAGGCTCTTGTCGAGCTTGTTCTCGGTCGGGCGGACGACATTGATGACGTCGCCCTCACGCTCGATCTCGATGCGCGGCGGCAGTTCACGCGTGAGCGTTCCCTTGGGGCCCGTCACGGTGATGACGCGTCCGTCGAGCGTGATATCCACGCCCGCCGGGACGATGATGGGGAGGCGGCCGATACGGGACATCGCTCGCCTACCAGACGTACGCGAGGATCTCGCCGCCGAGCTGGGCCTGCTTGGCCTGGCTGCCGGTCATGATCCCCTTGCTGGTGCTGACGATCACGATGCCCAAGCCGCCGAGGACCCGCGGGATCTCCGTCTTCTGCGCGTACACGCGCAGACCCGGCTTGCTGATCCGCTTGAGACCTGAGACGACCGGCACCTTGCCGTCAACATACTTGAGCTGCAGCCGCAGGATGCTGCCGGGTCCGTCGCGCTCCTCGCGGACGTCGGCGATGAAGCCTTCATCCTTGAGGATCCGCGCGATCTCGCGCTTGGTGCGCGAGGCAGGGACCACGACCTCCGTGTGGCGCGCCCGGGACGCGTTGCGGACGCGCGTGAGCATGTCCGCGATCGGGTCGGAGACGTTCATCTTCTTACCAGCTCGACTTCGTGACGCCGGGCAGCTCGCCGACGAGCGCACGCTCGCGGAAGCAGATGCGGCAGAGCGCGAAGCGGCGCATGTACGCCCGCGGCCGACCGCAGACGAAGCAGCGGTGGTACCCCTGCACCGGATGCTTGGGCTCGCGCTTGGCCTTCGCGATCATTGACTTCTTGGCCATTTGGACTCCTCCCCGCGCCCTAGCCGGCGAAGGGCATGCCGAGGAGTTCAAGAAGCTTCTTGCTCTCCTCGTCGGTCTTCGCCGTCGTCACGATGCTGATCTCCAGCCCGCGGAGACGGTCAACCTTGTCATAGTCGATCTCGGGGAAAGCAAGCTGCTCCCGGAGACCCAGCGAGTAGTTCCCGCGGCCGTCGAACGACTTGCCCGGGACGCCTCGGAAGTCGCGGATGCGCGGTAGCGCGATCCGCGTGAGGCGCTCCAGGAAGTCCCACATCCGCTCGCCGCGAAGGGTCACCTTCACGCCGATCGGGTTGCCGGTCCGGACGCGGAATTGGGCGATGGAGCGCTTGGCGCGCGTGACGATCGGCTTCTGGCCGGTGATCAACTGGACGTCGCCAACGGCGGCGTCCACTGCCTTCGCGTTCGTCAGGGCCTCGCCCAGGCCGATATTGACAACGATCTTCTCGAGGCGCGGCACCTGCATCGGGTTGGTGTACCCGAAATGCTTGTTCAGGGCCGGGATGACCTCGGTCGTGTACTTGTCCTTCAGCTGCCCGCTCACGCCTTCACCTCGATCGGCTCGCCGCAGTGGCCGCAGGTGCGGACCCGGGTGCCGTTGTCCAGCGTGCGGTGGCCGATCCGCGTGGGCCTGTCGCAGCTCGTGCAGACGACCATCACGCGATTGACCGGCAGCGGCATGGTGTGGTCCAGGATGCCGCCCGGATCGACGGTCGGCATGGACCCGATGCCACCCGTGCTGCGCTGGCGCGGCTTGGTGTGCTTGCGGGCGATGTTCACACCGTCCACGACCACGTACACGCCGCCCTTCAGGGAGACGCGCCGATAGCCGGAGCGGACGGGGGTCGGAGACTGATCCCGGCGGATCACCGAGGTGACCTTGCCACGCTTGCCGGCGTCCTTGCCGGCGAGCACGACGACGGTGTCGCCCTTGCGGATCTCGGGAACCTTGGTCTGGTGCTCGATCGAGCGCACGGCCATCAGAGCACCTCCGGCGCGAGCGACACGATCTTCATGTAGTTGCGGTCACGGAGCTCGCGCGCGACCGGGCCGAAGATCCGGGTGCCGCGCGGGTTGCCCTGGTTGTTGATCAGCACGGCCGCATTCTCGTCGAAGCGGATGTACGACCCGTCGGGCCGCCCGATCTCCTTCGAAGTCCGGACGATGACCGCGCGGACGACGTCGCCCTTCTTGACCGGGGCATTCGGGATCGCCGTCTTGACGCTTGCCACGATCACGTCACCGATGCCGGCGACGGTCTTGCGCGAGCGGCCCATGACCCGGATGCACTCGATCGTGCGGGCGCCGGTGTTGTCTGCGACGCGAAGCCGCGTGGAGGCCTGGATCACGCCTGGCCCTCCTCACCCTCGGCATGCCTGCCGGGGTGCGCGGCGCCGTGGATCGCCTCGGTGGTCGCGGCCTCCTCGGACGGGATGATGACCCCGGCCCGCTCCTCGCCCGCACGGGAGAGGACCGACACCAGGCGCCAGCGCTTGGTGGCGGAGAGGGGACGCGACTCCTCGATGAGGACCGTGTCGCCGATCTTCGCTTCGTTGAGCTCATCATGGGCCGCGAACTTCGTCGAGGCCTTCATGACGCGCTTGTAGAGCCGGTGTCGCGTCAGGCGCTCGACGGACACGACGATCGTCTTGTCCATCTTGTCGCTCACGACGCGGCCGACCTTGGTCTTCCGCTGTCCCTTCACGGGGCTTGCTGCTCCTGAAACAGGCATCCCGGCCTCCTACTCGGCCGAGCGCGGCGCGGTGGCGCGCTCACGCTGGACGGTGAGGATCCGGGCGATGGTCCGTCGGGTCGCCGGGATCTGGCTGTAGTCCTTCAACTGGCGCGTCGAGAGGGCGAACCGGGCCTGCCAGAGGTCCTGCTTGGCCTCCTTGAGCCGGTCGTCGAGCTCCCGGTCGGTCAGCTTCCGGATCTCACCGATCTCCATCGGTGACCTCCTTCGCGGTCTCGCGGTAGACGACCTTGGTCGCCACCGGGAGCTTGTGGGCCGCCAGGCGCATGGCTTCGACCGCAGCTTCGCGGTCGACGCCGGCCATCTCGAACATGATCCGGCCCGGGCGGACGACGGCCACCCAGTGATCCGGGGCACCCTTGCCGGAACCCATCCGGGTCTCGGCGGGCTTCTTGGTGGCGGGCTTGTCCGGGAAGATCCGGATCCAGACCTTGCCACCGCGCTTGATCGAGCGGGTCATCGCGCGGCGCGCGGCCTCGATCTGGCGGGAGGTGATCCACGCCGGCTCGAGGGTCGCCAGGCCGTACTCGCCGAAGGCCACGGTCGTGGCGCCCTTCGAGGTGCCCGACATGCGGCCGCGCATCACCTTGCGGTGCTTGACGCGACGGGGCATCAGCATGGTGTCAGCCCCCCTGCGCGGCGGTCGCCGCTGCGCTGGCGGGAGCAGCGGCCTCACGGCGCTTGCGCTCCACGGGGATCTCGCCCCGGTAGATCCAGACCTTGACGCCGATGCGCCCGTAGGTCGTATGGGCGTGGATCTGCCCGTAGCTGATGTCCGCGCGCAGGGTCCCGAGCGGGATCCGGCCTTCGCGGTCCCACTCGCGGCGGCCCATCTCCGACCCGCCGAGACGGCCGGCCAGGGCGATCTTCACGCCCTTCGCGCCCGCCTTCATGGAACGCTGGATGGACTGCTTCATCGCCTTCTTGTAGGCGACGCGGCGGGTGAGCTGCTGCGCGATGTTGAGCGCGACGAGATAGGCGTCAAGCTCGGGCTGGCGGATCTCCTTGATCTCCAGCTTGACCTTGCGCTTGGTCAGGTCGCCGATGTCCTTGCGCAGGACCTCGACGTTCTGGCCGCCGCGGCCGATCACGATCCCGGGCTTCGCCGTGTGGATCGCAACCGTGACGTGGTTGATGCCGCGCTCGATCTCGACGCCGCTCACGCTGGCGTTGGCGAGCCGCTTGTCGAGCAGCTGCCGGATCGAGATGTCCTCACGAAGGAGGGCGGTGTACTCCTTGTCGGCGTACCACTTGGCAGTCCACGTTCGGGTATAGCCCAGGCGGTAGCCGTACGGATGGACCTTGTGTCCCATGCCTAGGCCTCCCGATCGGCCACGACGACCGTGATGTGCGTCATGGGCTTGTGGATCGGGAATGCCCGACCCTGGGCCCGGGGACGCCACCGCTTGATCGTGGGGCCCTCGTTCGCGATCGCGTCCGCGACGTAGAGTTCGTCTGCGGAGCGATTCAGGTTGTTCTCAGCGTTGGCCGTCGCGCTGTTGAGGACGCGAAGGACGTCGCGGGCAGCTGCCTGCGGCATGAACCGCAGGGCGGCCTGCGCCTCCTCCACCGGCTTGCCCTTGATCGCCTCGGTGATGAGGCGGGCCTTCCGGGTGGAGCCGCGCAGGTACTTGGCGGTAGCGGAAACGCGCATCTGCTTCGTCTCCCTACCGCAGTCCGCCGGACCGGTCGGCGTTCTTGCCATGCCCGCGATAGTTGCGGGTGGGCGCGAACTCGCCGAGGCGGTGGCCGACCATGTTCTCCGTGACGTACACCGGCACGTGCTTCTTGCCGTTGTAGACGGCAATCGTGTGGCCGATGAAGTCAGGGAAGATGACGGAGGCGCGCGACCAGGTCTTGAGAACCTTGCGCTCGTTCCGCTTGTTCATGTCCTGCACCCGGGCGAGAAGCCGGGGCTGGACGAACGGTCCCTTCTTGACCGAACGTGACATGCTCTAGCTCCTCTCCTTACGACTTGCGATGACGGCTGCGGACGATGAGCCGGTTCTGCGTCTTGCCGCGCCGAGTCCGGTAGCCCATCGCCGGCTTGCCCCAAGGCGTCTTCGGGGGCATGCCCGTGGGGGACTTGCCCTCGCCGCCACCGTGGGGATGGTCCCGCGGGTTCATCGCAACGCCGCGGACCTCCGGACGCAGGCCCATGTGACGGGCGCGTCCGGCCTTGCCGAGACTCTGGTTCTCGTGATCGAGGTTGCCGACCTGGCCGATGGTCGCGATGCAGCGCAACGGGACGCGCCGCATCTCGCCCGACGGCATGCGCAGGGTGGCGAAGTCGCCCTCCTTCGCGAGCAGCTGGGCCGACGTCCCGGCGGAGCGGACCATCTGGCCGCCCTTGCCGGGCACGAGCTCGATGTTGTGGACCGTGGTGCCCAGCGGGATGTTGGCGAGCGGCAGCGCATTGCCCACGCGCGCCTCGGCATCCGGCCCGGAGACCACCACATCGCCCACCTTGAGGCCGTGCGGGAGGAGCATGTAGCGCTTCTCGCCGTCGCGGTAGTGGAGCAGGCCGATGCGGGCCGACCGGTTCGGGTCGTACTCGATCGTGGCCAGCTTCGCCGGCACGCCGAACTTGTCCCGCTTGAAGTCGATCCGGCGGTAGTGGGTCTTCTCGCCGCCGCCGCGATGGCGCACGGTGAGACGGCCCTTGTTGTTGCGCCCGGAGCCGCGCTTCATCGGCTCGAGGAGCGGCTTGTGCGGCTTGTCGGTGGTGATCTCCTCGAACGTCGAGCGGGTCATCCACCGGCGGCCGGGCGAGGTCGCCTTATAGCTTCGGAGCGGCATCCTTACACTCCCTCGAAGAATTCGATCTTCTGGCCGGGAGCCAGGGTGACGATGGCCTTGCGCCAGGACGAGGTGTAGCCCGTGATCCGGCCGCGCTTGGTGCCGCGGCGCTTCTCCTTGGGCTTCGTCGTCAGCACGTTGACGGCGACGACGGTCACCTTCTCCTTCGCGTAGAGTTCCTCGACGGCGGCCTTGATCTGGATCTTGTTGGCCTTGTCGTGGACGGCGAAGGTGTACTTGCCCGCGCCCGGACTCGTCGATGGACTTCTCGGAGATCACCGGGCGGAGGATGATGTCGGCGGCGGTGAGGGCGCTCACGCGTACACCTCCTCGATGCGGGCCAGGGCCGGCTGCTCGATCAGGATCGCGTCCGCGTTGAGCAGATCGACGACGTTGAGCGAGTCGGCGAGGATCACCGAGACGGACGGCAGGTTGGCGGCCGAGCGGAGCAGCATGGCGTCCTTGGCGGGCGCCACGACCAGCACGCGCTTGCCGTGACCGTCGCCCGCGCCGAGCGCCGCGAGCACGCCCGCGAACACCCTGGTCTTGGGCTCGTCGGCCATGCCGAACGCATCGACCACGCGGATCGCGTCGTCGTTGAGCTTGGCGGTCAGCGCCGAGCGGAGCGCCAGGCGGCGCATCTTCTTGGGCAGCTTCTGCTCGTAGCTCCGCGGGTGCGGGCCGAACACAACGCCGCCGCCCTTGTAGTGGGGCGCGGTGCGCGAGCCCTGGCGGGCGCGGCCGGTGCCCTTCTGGCGATAGGGCTTCCGGCCACCGCCACGGACCTCGCCGCGGGTCTTGGTGTCATGGGTTCCGAGCCGGCGGCCTGCCAGCTGTGCGACGACTGCCTGGTGGAGCACGGCCTCGTTCACGGGGGCTGCGAACAGCACCTCGTTGAGGTCGACGCTCCCGACGGCGGCGCCGGTGCGGTCGTAGAGGGTGGTCTGCGGCATCGTCACGCCTTCTTGACGAACGTCAGTGCGCCGGGTGCACCGGGAACCGATCCCTTGACCAGGATCAGGTTCCGCTCGGCATCCACACGGACGACGCGAAGCTTCTTGATCGTGACCCGCTCGTGTCCCATGTGGCCCCCCATCTTGAGGCCCTTGTAGACACGCCCGGGCGTGGTGCCGGGGCCGATGGAGCCCGGCTTGCGGTAGCTGTCGGAACCGTGGGTCTTCGGACCGCGCGAGAAGTTGTGACGCTTCACGGTGCCGGCGAAGCCCTGGCCCTTCGAGATCCCGGTGATGTCGACGAGCTCACCCTCGGTGAACACGTCGGCCACGGAGATCTGCTGGCCCACGCTGTAGCCATCCACGTCGTCGAGGCGGAACTCGCGGATCGTGCGCACGCGCGGGAGATCCTTGAGCTGGCCGGCGAGCGGCTTCGTGAGCTTCTTGCGCTCGCCGGCGCCGAGCTGGACGGCGGTGTAGCCGTCACGCTCGGCCGTCCGGAGACGCGTCACGGTGTTGGGGGTCACCTGGACGACCGACACGGCGATCATGGTCCCATCAGGCTGGAAGACCTGGGTCATGCCCACCTTGCGGCCGATCAGGCCAATCGTGTGCTGGCTCATCACATCTTGATCTCGATGTCGACGCCCGCAGCCAGCGAGAGTCGCATCAGGGCGTCGACCGTCTTCGACGAGGGGTCCAGGATGTCGATGAGCCGCTTGTGGGTGCGGATCTCGAACTGCTCCCGGGAGTCCTTGTCGATGAACGGCGACCGGAGGACCGTGAACTTCTCGATCCGCGTCGGCAGCGGGACCGGACCGACCACGTCGGCGCCAGTGCGCTGGGCGGTCTCGACGATCTGGGCTGCCGACTGGTCGAGCAGCCGGTGGTCGTAGGCCTTGAGGCGGATCCGGATCCGCTGCTTCGCCATCTCGTCCCTACTCGATAATCGTGGTGATGGCGCCGGCGCCGACGGTGCGGCCGCCCTCGCGGATCGCGAAGCGCAGGCCGTCTTCCAGGGCGATGGGCGTGATGAGCTCGACGGTCATGTCGACGTTGTCGCCGGGCATGATCATCTCGGCGCCGTCAGGCAGGCCGATCGAGCCCGTCACGTCGGTCGTGCGGAGGTAGAACTGCGGCCGGTACCCGTTGAAGAACGGGGTGTGGCGGCCGCCCTCCTCCTTGGTCAGGACGTAGACGTGGGCGATGAACTTGGTGTGCGGCTTGACCGAGCCCGGCTTGGCCAGGACCTGGCCGCGCTCGATGTCGTCGCGCTCGACGCCCCGCAGGAGGCAGCCGACGTTGTCGCCGGCCTGGCCCTGGTCGAGCAGCTTCTTGAACATCTCGACGCCGGTGACGACGACCTTGCGGGTCTCGGCGCGGACGCCGACGATCTCGATCTCCTCGCCGACCTTGACGATGCCGCGCTCGATGCGGCCGGTGGCGACGGTGCCGCGGCCCTTGATGCCGAAGACGTCCTCGACCGGCATCAGGAACGGCTTGTCGATGGCGCGCTCGGGGTCCGGGATGTAGGAGTCGACCGCGTCCATCAGCTCCTGGATGCACGCGTAGGCCGGGTCGGCGGTGTTGTCGGGGGCCTCGAGGGCCTTGAGGGCGGAGCCGCGGACGACCGGGATGTCGTCGCCGGGGAAGTTGTACTTGGTCAGCAGCTCGCGGACCTCGAGCTCGACGAGGTCGAGCAGCTCGGGGTCGTCGACCATGTCGCACTTGTTGAGGAAGACCACCACGTAGGGCACCTCGACCTGGCGGGCCAGGAGGATGTGCTCGCGGGTCTGGGGCATCGGGCCGTCGGTCGCGGCGACCACCAGGATCGCGCCGTCCATCTGGGCGGCGCCGGTGATCATGTTCTTGATGTAGTCGGCGTGGCCCGGGCAGTCGACGTGCGCGTAGTGGCGCGCGTCGGTCTCGTACTCGACGTGGGCGATCGCGATCGTGATGCCGCGCTCGCGCTCCTCCGGGGCGTTGTCGATCGTGTCGAACGCGCGGTACTCCGCGTCGCCCTTGAGCGCGAGGTACTTGGTGATGGCGGCCGTGAGCGACGTCTTGCCGTGGTCGATGTGGCCGATCGTGCCGACGTTGACGTGCGGCTTCGTGCGCTCGAACTTCTTCTTGGCCATGCTGGCGTGCTCCTCTTGCTCGCTCGCCGGGGCGAGCAGACCCTTCCTAGACCTTCGACTTGGCGACGAGCTCGGCCGCGAGGTTCGGCGGAACCTCGGCGTAGTGGCTGAGCTCCATGGAGTAGCTGGCTCGACCCTGGGTCATCGACCGCAGGTCGGTGGCGTACCCGAACATCTGGGCGAGCGGCACGGCCGCGCGGACGACCTGCGTCGAGCCGCGGGGATCCATGCCCTCGATCTGCCCGCGCCGGCTGTTGAGGTCGCCGATGACGTCGCCCATGAACTCCTCGGGCATCGTCACCTCGACCTCCATCATCGGCTCGAGGATGGCCGGGCTCGCCTTCTCGACGGCGTCCTTCAGGGACATCGAGGCGGCGATCTTGAACGCCATCTCGGACGAGTCCACCTCGTGGTACGACCCGTCGAAGACGGTCACCTTGACGTCGACCATCGGGTATCCCGCGTAGACACCCGTGTCGAGGGTCTCGCGAATGCCGTGGTCGATCGCCTTCATGTATTCCTTCGGGATGGTGCCGCCGACGATCTTGTCGACGAACACGTACCCGCTGCCCTTCTCGCCGGGCTCCAGGGTCAGGACGACGTGGCCGTACTGGCCCTTGCCACCGGTCTGGCGGACGAAGCGCTTGTTGCCCTCGGCCTTGCGGCGCACGGTCTCGCGGTAGGAGACCTGCGGCTTGCCGACGTTGGCTGCCACCTTGAACTCGCGGACCATCCGGTCGACGAGGACGTCGAGGTGCAGCTCGCCCATGCCGGCGATCAGGGTCTGGCCCGACTCCTCGTCCGTCTTGACGCGGAAGGTCGGATCCTCCTCGGACAGCCGCTGGAGGGCGACGCCGAGCTTGTCCTGGTCGGCCTTGGTCTTGGGCTCGATCGCGACCTCGATGACCGGCTCGGGGAAGGTCATCGACTCGAGGATGATCGGGTGGTCGGGGTCGGACAGCGTGTCGCCGGTGAAGGTCTCCTTGAGACCCACCGCGGCCGCGATGTCGCCCGCGTAGACCGTGTCGATCTCCTCGCGGTGGTTCGCGTGCATCTGGAGGATGCGGCCGATCCGCTCCTTCTTGCCCTTCGTCGCGTTGAGGACGTACGAGCCGGCCTTGAGGGTGCCGCCGTAGACGCGGAAGAAGGCGAGCTTGCCGACGAACGGGTCCGCGGCGATCTTGAAGGCGAGCGCGGAGAAGTTGGCGTCGTCGTCGGGATCCACGAGGATCTCGATCTCGGTGCCCGGCTTGATGCCATGCATCGCGGGCACGTCGAGCGGTGACGGGAGGTAGTCCACGACCGCGTCGAGCATCGGCTGGACGCCCTTGTTCTTGAGCGCCGAGCCGGTGAGGATCGGCACCCACGTGTACTGCAGGGTCGCCAGGCGGATGCCGCGCTTGATCTCGTCGATCGAGAACGACTCACCCTCGAGGTACTTGTGAGCGAGCTCGTCATCGACGTCGGCGAGGGCCTCGAGCAGGTTGTCGTGCCACTTGCGGGCCTCGGCAGCCATGTCGGCCGGGATCTCGGTACTGTCGAAGACGTTGCCCGCGTCATCGCGCCAGATGAGCGCCTGCATCGTCACGAGGTCCACGACGCCCTGGAAGTCCGCCTCGCTGCCGATCGGGATCTGGATCGGCACCGGGCGCACGCCCAGGCGCTCGCGGATCATGTCGACGCAACGCCAGTACGACGCACCCGTGCGATCCATCTTGTTGATGAAGCAGATGCGCGGGACCTCGTACCGGTCCGCCTGGCGCCAGACCGTCTCGGACTGGGGCTCCACTCCGGCGACGCCGTCGAAGACCACCACCGCGCCGTCGAGCACCCGGAGGCTGCGCTCGACCTCGACGGTAAAGTCCACGTGCCCGGGCGTATCGATAATGTTGATCCGATGGTCGTTCCACGAGGCAGTCGTGGCTGCGGCAGTGATGGTGATGCCGCGCTCCTGCTCCTGGACCATCCAGTCCATGGTGGCAGCGCCCTCATGAACCTCGCCCGTCCGATGGATCCTGCCCGTGTAGAACAGGATCCGCTCGGTGACGGTGGTCTTCCCCGCGTCGATATGGGCGATGATTCCAATGTTCCGCGTTCGCTCGAGCGGAACGGCACGTACCACGATCTGTCTAGCTCCTACTGGATCGGACTACCACTTGAAGTGGCTGAAGGCGCGGTTCGCCTCGGCCATCTTGTGGGTGTCCTCGCGACGCTTCACCGCGGCGCCGAGGCCGTTTGAGGCGTCGACGAACTCGGCGGCGAGCTTCTCACTCATGCTCTTGCCATTGCGCTTGCGGGCGGACTGGACGAGCCAGCGCACGCCGAGCGACATCCGGCGGTCGCCCCGGATCTCGACCGGGACCTGGTACGTGGCGCCGCCGACGCGACGAGGCTTGACCTCGATGATCGGGGTGGCGTTGCGCAGCGCGGCCTCGAGCACCTCGAGCCCCGGGCGCTTTGCCTGGAACTCGGCGCGGGCCAGCGCCTGGCGCAGGATGCGGTCCGACAGCGTGCGCTTGCCGTCACGCATCAGCTTCGCGCGGAAATGGTCCGTGACGCGCTTGGCCTCGGGCTGGTACTTGGCCTTGCGGGGGATCGACTGACGACGCGGCATCTCTTACTTCCTACCCGGCGCCTGGCTGACCTTGGCCCCGTACTTGCTGCGACCCTGCTTGCGGTCCTTGACGCCGGCGGCATCGAGGGTGCCGCGGATGATGTGGTACTTCACCGACGGGAGGTCCTTCACCCGGCCGCCACGGACCAGGACCACGGAGTGCTCCTGGAGGTTGTGGCCGATGCCCGGGATGTAGGCGGTGACCTCCATCTGGTTGGTGAGCCGCACGCGCGCGATCTTCCGGAGAGCCGAGTTCGGCTTCTTCGGGGTCATCGTTCGAACCTGCAGGCAGACGCCGCGCTTCTGGGGGGCACCGGGGATCGGCACCTGGCGCTGGCGCAGGCTGTTCCAGTTCTTGCGCAGGGCAGGCGCCTTGACCTTCGAGATCTTCGGCTTCCGCCCGTGGCGCACGAGCTGGCTGATGGTCGGCACGGAGACGCGGCTCCTTTCGTTACGAGTGGTCTGTCGATAGTGGTCTGGACCGGCGGGTCCACCCGTCGCCGGGGGAGTTCCGGCGGGTTCCGCACGGATCTTGGAGCGGCATGCAGCGCGCACAACACACACTGGACCCCTTCAAGGCCACGGCCGCGAAGTGTACCAACGCGCCGTTTGGAGTGTCAAACCCCGGGCTGCGCCCTGTCGAGCCCGGTGCCTGGCGATGACGTGCATGAGCCCCGGTGGATCCGGGGCTCATGGCTGGTGGCGAGGGAGCCCAGGGGCGCAGGCCCGCGGGGATCAGCCCTCCTCCGAGGCGTCCTCGGCGAGGAACGGATTGAACTCGGGCTTCACGTCCTCCGTCTCGACGGCGCTCTCGAGCGCCCCGAGGAACGGGTTCTCGTCGTCGTCCGAGTCCTTGCCGGCGATGGTCGCCGCCAGGGCGAGGCCGGCGGCCTCGTCCCCGAGCGAGGGACGCGTCCCGTCCTCGAGGAACGGGTTGTACTCGTCCACCCCGAGACCCTCGATCGCCTCGCCGGCGAGCGCCTCGAGGGCGGCCCGGCGCTGGCGCTCCTTGAGCGCGGCGACGTTCTGCGGCGCGCCCGACCCGGCCGGGATGAGCTTGCCGATGATGACGTTCTCCTTGAGGCCGATCAGGTGGTCGCGGGCGCCGTTGATGGCGGCCTCCGTGAGCACCCGGGTCGTCTCCTGGAAGGAGGCCGCCGCGAGGAAGGACGAGGTGTTGAGCGAGGCCTTGGTCACGCCGAGGAGCACCGTCTGCGCGGTGGCGGGCTCGCCACCCTCGGCGAGAACCTTGTTGTTCGCCTCCTCGAAGTCGAGGCGGTCGATCAACTCGGTCGGCAGCTGCTCGAGGTCGCCCGGCTGGTCGATCCGGACCTTCTTGAGCATCTGGCGGACGATGATCTCGACGTGCTTGTCGTTGATCGTGACGCCCTGGGAGCGGTACACCCGCTGGACCTCGCGGACCAGGTAGCGCTGGACAGCGTCCTTGCCCCGGGTGTCGAGGTACTCCTGCGGGTTGATCGGACCATCGGTGATCGCATCGCCGGCCCGGATCTCCTGGCCGTTCTCGACCAGCAGCTTGGCGCTGTGCGGGATCGCGTACTCGCGCTCCACCACGTCCTCGGCACGGACGACGACGCCGTCGTCGGTGCGGGCCAGGAAGCCCTTGACCGGCGCGGTGACATCGCCACTCTCGGACCGGGCGAGCACCTGGTTGGCCTCGACGAGGTCACCGGGGGCGGCGAGCAGCTCGGCGCCCTCCGGCAGGACGACCGGCGTGTCGAAGGCCTCGCGGCTGGTGACCTTGACCTTGCGGCCGGTCTCGCTGTCGAGCACCTCGACGATGCCGTCGATGTGGCTGATCTCGGCCTTGCCCTTGGGAATGCGCGCCTCGAAGAGCTCCTCGACGCGCGGCAGGCCCTGGGTGATGTCGTGGCCGGCGACGCCACCGGTGTGGAACGTCCGCATGGTGAGCTGCGTGCCGGGCTCGCCGATCGACTGGGCCGCGATGATGCCCACCGCCTCGCCGATGCCGATCATCCCGCCGGTGGCGAGGTTGCGGCCGTAGCAGTTGCGGCAGACGCCGTAGCGGGCCTCGCACGCCAGCGGCGAGCGGACCAGCACCTCGTCGATCCCCGCCGCCTCGACGGCCTTGGCGATCGCCTCGGTGATCATCTGGTTGCGCTCGACGACGAGCGGCAGCTCCTGGCCCTTCTTGACCTTGGCCTTCGCATCGCGCACGTCGGCGGCGGCAAGCCGGCCGACGAGACGGCGCTGGAATGCCTCGGGCTCCTCCGCGGACTCCGCGCGGATGATCCAGCTCCCCTGCTCCGTGCCGCAGTCCTCGTCCTTGGTGATGACGTCCTGCGCGACATCGACGAGACGCCGGGTGAGGTACCCGGAGTCCGCCGTGCGCAGTGCCGTGTCGGCGAGGCCCTTGCGGGCACCGTGCGTGGAGATGAAGTACTCGAGGACCGTCATGCCCTCGCGGAAGTTGCTGCGCACGGGCACGTCGATGATCCGGCCCGACGGGTCGGCCATCAGGCCGCGCATGGCGCCCAGCTGGCCGATGTTGCCCTTGTTGCCTCGGGCACCGGAGTCGGTCATCATCCGGACCGGGTTCTCGTCGCCGAAGCCTTCCATCATCCGGTCGGCCACGACCTTCGTGACGCCCTGCCAGAGCTCGACGACCTGCTCGTAGCGCTCGTCCTCGGTGATGAGGCCGCGCTGGAACTGCTTGTCGATCTTGGTGACGTTGTCGTCGGCCTCGGTGAGGAGCTTCGTCTTGGCTTCCGGCACGACGATGTCCCAGAGGCCGATCGTGATGCCGCCCCGGGTCGCGAACTTGAAGCCGATGCCCTTGATGCCGTCCACCAGGTGCGCGGTGGCGTCGCCGTCGAGCTCGCGGTAGCAGCGGTCGACAAGCGCCTTGAGGTCGGTCCGCCGCATCGGCTTGTTCACGAAGCGCAGCCGGTCGGGCAGGATCCGGTTGAACAGGATGCGGCCGACGGTCGTCTCGACGTTGATGTCGACGAGCGCCTCAGACTCCACGTCCCAGGTCCTGACGGTTGCGCGGATCGGCTCGTGCAGGGAGATGGACGAGGGCGTGAGCTTGACGCGCTCGACCCCGTCATCCTCGGAGCGGCTGTCCACGCGGCCGGCGTAGGCGAGGCCGCGCGCACCGAACTCGTACGCGATGACGGCGTCGTCCTCCGACGCGAAACCACGCAGGGTCGCCGGCTTGCGCCCGGGCGCATCCATGGTCAGGTAGTAGTTGCCGAGGACCATGTCCTGGGTCGGCGCCACCACCGGTGAGCCGTCCGCGGGCGAGAGCAGGTTCGCGGTCGACAGCATCATCGTCCGCGCCTCCTCCTGGGCGGCCGTGGACAGCGGCACGTGGACCGCCATCTGGTCGCCATCGAAGTCGGCGTTGAACGCGGTGCAGACCAGCGGGTGGATCTGGATCGCGGAGCCCTCGACGAGCACGGGCATGAACGCCTGGATGCCGAGGCGATGCAGCGTCGGGGCGCGGTTCAGGAGGACCGGGTGGTCCTTGATGACCTCCTCGAGCACGTCCCAGACCTCGGGCCGGACGCGCTCGACGATGCGCTTGGCGCTCTTGATGTTGTGGGCGAAGCCCTTCTCGACGAGCTGGCGCATGACGAACGGCTTGAACAGCTCGAGCGCCATCTTCTTGGGCAGGCCGCACTGGTGGAGCTTGAGATCCGGGCCCACGACGATGACGGAGCGGCCGGAGTAGTCCACGCGCTTGCCGAGCAGGTTCTGGCGGAACCGGCCCTGCTTGCCCTTGAGCATGTCGGACAGGCTCTTGAGGCGGTGGTTGCCGGTGCCCGCGATCGCCCGGCCACGGCGGCCGTTGTCGATCAGGGCGTCGCACGCCTCCTGGAGCATCCGCTTCTCGTTGCGGATGATGATCTCGGGCGCGCCGAGCTCGAGGAGCCGCTTGAGGCGGTTGTTCCGGTTGATCACGCGCCGGTAGAGGTCGTTGAGGTCCGACGTCGCGAAGCGGCCGCCGTCCAGCTGGACCATCGGGCGCAGGTCGGGCGGGATGACCGGGAGCACCGACAGGATCATCCACTCGGGACGGTTGCCGGAGCGGCGGAACGCCTCGATCAGGCGGAGGCGCTTGATCGCCTTCTTGCGGCGCTGGCCGGAGCTCGTGCGGACCTCGGCGTGGAGGCCGCGGCTGAGCTCGTCGAGGTCCATCCGGACGATGATGTCGCGGACCGCCTCGGCGCCCATGCCGGCCCAGAAGATCCGACCGGTCTTGGAGCCTGAGCCGTACTTCTCGTCGAGCTGGCGGAACTCCATCTCGCCGATCGTGATGAGCGGCTTGAGGGACTCGATCTCGGCGCGAGCCTGGCGCAGCTCCTCCTTCTGGCCGGCTGCCTCCTCCTTGGCACGATCGCGCTCCGCCTGGAGCGCCTCGTCCATCGAGGCCTGGAGGTCCTGGATCTTCTGCTCCGTCCCGCGCTCCTCATCCGCGGCGCGCTGCTGCGCCTCCGCGGTCAGGCGCTCGGTCTCGGCGGTCGCGATCTTGCGCAAGGCCGCCGTGGCGGTCTTGCCACCCTTGTCGCCGGCCGCGACGACGACTTCGCCGGTCAGCGAGAACGCGATCGTCTCCTCGGCGACCTTCGTGCCGAGCGCACCGAGACGCTCCTCGACGGCCTTGGCCTCGGCGGCCACGGCCTCGATGTCGGCGTTCAGCTTCGTGTCGACCTCGGCCTTGGTGGTGGCCAGGGAGGCGCGCAGCTCGTCGGACTGGCGGCGGATGTCCGCCTTCAGCTGGGCCTCGAGCTCCGCGACACGCTCGCCGCCCGCGCCGCCGCGACCCTCGGACTGCTCATCGAGAGCCTTCAGGGCACGCTGGCGCGCCTCCTCGTCGACGTGGGTGACGATGTACAGGGCGAAGTAGAGGATGCGCTCGAGGTTGCGGGGGCTGATGTCGAGCAGGATGCCGAGTCGGCTCGGGGTGCCCTTGAAGTACCAGATGTGCGAGACGGGGCTCGCCAGCTGGATGTGGCCCATGCGCTCGCGGCGGACCTTCGACCGGGTGACCTCGACGCCGCACTTGTCGCAGATGATGCCCTTGTACCGGATGCGCTTGTACTTCCCGCAGTAGCACTCCCAGTCCCGGGTGGGCCCGAAGATGCGCTCGTCGAAGAGCCCATCCTTCTCGGGCTTGAGCGTCCGGTAGTTGATCGTCTCAGGCTTCGTCACCTCACCCTTCGACCATTCCCGGATCTGGTCCGGGCTGGCGAGCGAGATGCGGATTGCCGAGAAGTTGTTGACCTCGAGCATCGGTCTCCTCCGCGCCACAGCGGCCAGGTGGCGCGTACGTTGCGTTCAGCGAGGGGGGATCGGGCCGGCCGGACGCCGAGCCCCCTCCGTGCGGATGGTCCTGGTGCTAGTCCTCGAACCCGGCGAGGTTGATCCCGCCGAGGTCAGGGAGCAGGTAGCCGGAGGCGTCGTCCTCGGCCAGCGGGATCTCCTCGTCGTTCTGATCGAGGATCTCGGCGTTGAGCCCGAGGCTCCGCAGCTCCTTGATGAGGACCTTGAAGGACTCGGGGACCCGCGGGGGCTGGATCTCCTCGCCCTTGACGATGGCTTCGTAGGTCTGGACGCGTCCGAGGACGTCGTCCGACTTGACGGTCAGCAGCTCCTGGAGGATGTTCGCGGCGCCGTAGGCCTCGAGGGCCCACACCTCCATCTCGCCGAACCGCTGGCCGCCGAACTGGGCCTTGCCGCCCAGCGGCTGCTGGGTGATCAGGCTGTAGGGGCCGGTGGACCGGGCGTGGATCTTGTCCTCGACCAGGTGGTGCAGCTTCAGCATGTAGATCTGGCCGACGGTGATCGGCCGGTCGAAGGCCTCGCCGGTGCGACCGTCGCGCAGGGTCGTCTTGCCGTCCTGCGGCAGACCGGCGGCGATCAACGCCTCCCGGATCTGCTTCTCGTTGGCACCGTCGAAGACCGGCGTCGCCGCCTTGTAGCCCATCGTGCCCAGCGCCCAGCCGAGGTGCGTCTCGAGGATCTGGCCGATGTTCATGCGCGACGGCACGCCCAGGGGGTTGAGGACGATGTCGACCGGGGAGCCATCGGGCAGGTACGGCATGTCCTCGACGGGCAGCACCTTGGCGATGACGCCCTTGTTGCCGTGGCGGCCGGCCATCTTGTCGCCGACCGAGACCTTGCGCTTCTGGGCAACCGACACGCGGACCATGCGGTTGACGCCGGGCTGCAGGTCGTCGTTCCACTCGCGGCGGAACTCCTTGATCTCGACGACCTTGCCACGCTCGCCGTGGGGCAGGCGCAGCGAGGAGTCCTTCACCTCTCGGGCCTTCTCGCCGAAGATCGCGCGCAGGAGGCGCTCCTCGGCCGTCAGCTCGGTCTCGCCCTTGGGGGTGATCTTGCCGACGAGGATGTCGCCGGGGCGGACCTCGGCACCGATGTAGATGATCCCCTCCTCGTCGAGGTCCTTGAGGGCCTCCTCGCCGACGTTGGGGATGTCGCGGGTGATCTCCTCGGGCCCGAGCTTGGTGTCCCGGGACTCGATCTCGTGCTTCTCGATGTGGATGGTCGTGAACAGGTCGTCCCGGACGAGCCGGTCGCTGATCACGATCGCGTCCTCGTAGTTGCCGCCCTCCCAGCTCATGAACGCCACGAGGACGTTCCGGCCGAGCGCGAGCTCGCCACCCTGGGTGGACGAGGAGTCTGCGATGGGGTCGCCCGCCTCGATGCGCTGGCCGACCGAGACGATCGGGCGCTGGTTGATGCAGGTCCCCTGGTTGCTGCGGACGAACTTGAGCAGCCGGTACTCGTCGAGCTCGCCCGAGTCCGCCTCGACCTGGATGCGCTCCGCGGTGACGCTGGTCACGACGCCGGCGTGCCGGGCGACGACCACCTGGCCGGAGTCCTTGGCGGCGCGCGCCTCCATGCCGGTGCCCACGATGGGGCTCTCCGGCTCGAGGAGCGGCACGGCCTGGCGCTGCATGTTCGAGCCCATGAGGGCGCGGTTGGCGTCGTCGTGCTCGAGGAACGGGATCAGCGCGGTCGCCACGGAGACGACCTGCTTGGGGCTGACGTCCATGTAGTCGATCTGGTCCGGGCGCGCCTCGGGGAACACGTCGCGGTAGCGGCACGGGACCCGCTCGCCGGTGAAGTGGCCTTCCTCGTCGAGCGGGGCGTTGGCCTGGGCGACGTGGAACTCCTCCTCCTCGTCAGCCGGGAGGTAGTCGATCTCGTCGGTCACGACGGGGCGGACCGGGAACGCCAGCGCCTTCTGGCGAGCCAGCTCCTTGGCCGCGGCAGCGTTCAACTGCTCGCCCTTCTTGACGATGACCTTGCCGTCCTTGCCGGCCAGGTCGACGCCCGCCTCGTAGGTCAGCAGGTTCGGGTCGTCGTGGGCGACCGTCCGCTTGACCCTGCGGTACGGCGTCTCGATGAAGCCGTAGGGGTTGATCCGTCCGTAGGTGGCGAGCGAGCCGATCAGGCCGATGTTGGGGCCTTCCGGCGTCTCGATCGGGCAGATGCGGCCGTAGTGGCTGTGGTGGACGTCACGGACGTCGAAGCCGGCGCGCTCGCGCGACAGGCCGCCCGGGCCGAGGGCCGAGAGGCGCCGCTTGGAGGTGAGCTCGGCCAGCGGGTTGGTCTGGTCCATGAACTGGCTGAGCTGGCTGCCGCCGAAGAACTCCTTCATCG
The DNA here is from genome assembly GCA_963697365.1 of uncultured Chloroflexia bacterium. GTDB lineage: Bacteria > Chloroflexota > Limnocylindria > Limnocylindrales > CSP1-4 > CAIXZV01. Next base: position 244,850 of record CAVONT010000017.1, on the reverse strand, counting down.
CCGCGACGACCGGGCGGATGTTGATGAGGGCGTTCGGGGTCGCCTTGTCGATCTCCTGGATCGTCATGCGCTCGCGCACGACGCGCTCCATGCGCAGGAGGCCGATGCGGAAGGCGTTCTGGATCAGCTCGCCGTTGGCGCGGATGCGGCGGTTGCCCAGGTGGTCGATGTCGTCCTTGGGGTGCAGGCCGCGGTTGGCCTCGATGAGGTAGCCAACGATGGCCGCGATGTCCTCGCGGGTGATCGTGCGCTGCTCGCGCGGGAGCTCGATGCCCATCCGCGCCGCAACCTCGTCCAACTTCTTGTTGAACTTGTAGCGGCCGACGCGACCGAGGTCGTAGCGCCGGAAGTTGAAGAACAGGCTCTCGACCAGCTGGCGCGCGTTGTCCTTGGTGGGCGGATCGCCCGGGCGGAGCTTCTTGTAGACCTCGACGAGCGCCTCGTCCGGCGTCTTGGTGAGGTCCTTGTCCAGTGTGTTCGCGGTGAACGGGTGCTCGGGGTCGATGTCGACCGCGCCGAACAGGCCCGAGATCATCTCGTTGTTCTCGTAGCCGACGGCGCGCAGCAGCGTGGAGGCCGCGATCTTGCGCTTGCGGTCGACCTTGACGTACAGCTGGTCGGTCTTGGTCGTCTCGAACTCGAGCCAGGCGCCGCGGTTGGGGATGACCTTCGCGCTGAAGAGCATCCGGCCGGTGGTGGGATCCTCGACCTCGCTGTAGTAGACGCCCGGCGAGCGGACGAGCTGGGACACGACGACGCGCTCGGCGCCGTTGATCACGAACGTGCCCATGTCCGTCATCCACGGGTAGTCACCCATGTAGACGCGCTGGCGCTGGATCTCGCCCGTCTCCTTGATCAGGAGCTCGACCTGGACGTAGAGCGGCCGGCTGAAGGTGAGGTCCTTCGTGCGGCACTCCTCCTCGGAGTACTTGGGATCCCCGAACTCGTAGTCCAGGAATTGCAGCTCCATCACCTTCTTGGTGAAGTCCTCGATCGGGCTGATCTCGTCGAACAGGTCCCGCAGGCCCTTCTCGATGAACCACTGGAAGGACTCGAGCTGGAGCTCGATGAGGTTGGGGACCTCGAACTTGTCGTCGCTGATCCCGTCAGTGACCTCGTGGATCCGGGCATAGGTCAGACGACCGGAGCGAGTCATGGCGAGAGACGGGACGGACAGCATGAAGGACGACTCCTTGTCGGAGTGGGAGAAAGGGGGAACGGCCGCGCTCACAGAAGGAGTAGGATACCGCGCTCGTCGCCAATGTCAACCCCAGGGCGCAGCAGTACGAGCGACGACCCGGGGGCCATCGCTCGTCCGGTGTGGTGTGAAGGCCGGGAATGCCGGCTGACGCCGTCTACTGCAGATCGACCCACACTGTGTCCGGGCGGGCGGCGGATCCGGGCTGGAGCCACCGCCGCGCGACGAACACGATCCTACTTGATCTCGACCTTGGCGCCCTGGTCCTCGAGCGCGGCCTTGATCTTCTCGGCCTCGTCCTTGGCGATGCCCTCCTTCACCGGCTTGGGGGCAGCGTCGACCAGGTCCTTGGCCTCCTTGAGGCCGAGGCCGGTCAGCTCGCGGACGACCTTGATGACCGGGATCTTGTTCGGGCCGATCTCGGTGAGGACGGCGGAGAACTCGGTCTGCTCCTCCTCGACGGCGGCGGCGGCCGGGGCGGCGCCGGCGGCAACCGCGGCAACGGCGACCGGAGCGGCGGCGGTGACGCCGAACTTCTCCTCGAAGGCCTTCTTGAAGTCGGACAGCTCGAGGACGGTCATCTGCTCGAAAGCGGCGAGCAGCTCCTCGATGGAAAGCTTGGCCATGGTGGTGCTATCTCCTGGTGGTGGCGCGCCGTCAGCGGGCGCGGGATAGGTCTCGAAGGTGAGGGTCAGGCCGCAGCGGCGTCGCCGCCGCGCTTGTCGATCAGCGCCTGGACCAGGCCCACCACGTCGCGCCCGGGGGCGTCGAACAGGCCGGCGACGGTCGACAGCGGAGCCGAGATTGCACCGATCGCCTCGGCGAGGAGAACCTCGCGGGACGGAAGGGTGGCAAGCCGGGTCACGCCATCGGCGTTGATTGCCGTGCTGCCCAGGACGCCACCGGTGATCTTCACGATCTTGGCGTACGGGCGGACGGCATCGAGGACCGCCTTGGCCGTCGCCGCCTCATCGGTGCCGAAGGCGATTGCCGACGGGCCGGTGAGCAGCGGGGACAGTGCGGCCGCGGCAGGGTTCTCCTGCGCTGCGATCCGCATCAGGCGGTTCTTGACGACCCGGTACTGCACGTCGCTCTTGCGCAGCGCGCGCCGGATCTCGGTGATCTCCTTCACCTTGAGGCCGCGGTATTCGGACACGATCATCGTCGGATGTGCGTCCACGACGGCACGCAGCTCCTCGATCGTCTCTCGCTTGGCCTCGGTCGGCATCGAGCCTCCTTGACCTCCTTGCTCCTGCGCGCAGCCGGCGCGCGGCGGTGGGTGCGCCCGGTGTGGTTGGCACCGGTTCATCCCCTGCGACGGGCCACGTGCGCAGGGGGCGCGACCCACTCCGCAAGGAGTCGGGGCGATGGCCTCTGCCTCGGCGTGCCCGCCGGCGTCCCCTGCCCCATCCGCGTGGGATGAGGTCCGGTCCGGTCCGGCGGATCAAGCCCCCGACGTCGGCGAGGCCTTGCGGCCGGTCGGCGTCGTGCGGGGCGCAGGCTGTCTGCGGCGATCCGTCTTCTATTGGTACAGCCATCACCTCTCGGCGTGACCGTGCATATGATGCGGCCCCGGGTGGGAGCCCGAAGCCATGGTCCCTCGCGGGTCGCTACTTGGCGACGGCGAGGACGCTCGGGATGTCGACGCGGATGCCGGGGCCCATGGTGGTGGCCACCGACAGGGTGCGCAGGTACTGGCCCTTGGCACCCGAGGGCTTGGCGCGGTTGACCGCGTCCACCAGGGCGGCAAGGTTGTCCTCGAGCTGCTGCGCGTCGAAGGAGGCCTTGCCGACAGGGACGTGGATGATGGCGCCCTTGTCGACCTTGAACTCGACGCGGCCCCCCTTGACCTCCTTGACCGCACGCTCGATGTCGAACGTGACCGTGCCTGCCTTGGGGTTCGGCATGAGGCCACGGCGGCCTAGGATCCGGCCGAGCTTGCCGACCATGCCCATCACGTCCGGCGCCGCGATCGCGACATCGAACTCGAGCCAGCCGGCCTCGATCTTCTTGACGAGGTCCTCGGAACCCACCTCGTCGGCACCGGCGCGGAGGGCCTCCTGGGCCTTCTCGCCCTGGGCGAACACCGCGACGCGGATGACCTTGCCCGTCCCGTGCGGGAGGACAACCGTGCCACGGACCATCTGGTCGGCGTGACGGGGATCGACGCCGAGCCGGAGGTGCGCCTCGACGGACGGGTCGAACTTGACGGTGGAGGTCTCCTTCGCGAGGGCGACGGCCTCGGCGACGGGGTAGGCCTGGGTGCGGTCGACGAGCTTCGCGAGATCCTGGTAGCGCTTGCCGCGATCGGGCATGGTTCGTGCTCCTTCGGTCGTTGGCGACCTGCCCCTATGGATGCGCGCCCGGGCCGGGGTCCATCCCGGGCGCCTGCCGGCTGCTCTAGCCGACGACCTCGATGCCCATGCTGCGGGCGGTGCCCTCGATCACCTTCATGCCGGCCTCGACGTCGTTGACGTTGAGGTCGGGCATCTTGAGCTCGGCGATCTGGCGGACCTGGTCCTTGGTGACGCTGCCGACCACTTCCTTGCCGGCGGTGGCGGAGCCGGCGGTGACACCGGCGGCCTTGCGCAGGAGGTCCGGCGCAGGCGGCGTCTTGAGGACGAAGGTGAACGAGCGATCCTCGAAGATCGTGATCTGGGCGGGAATGACCTGTCCGGCCTTGTCCGCCGTCTTCTCGTTGTAGGACTTCGTGAACTCGACGATGTTGATGCCGTGCGGGCCCAGCGCGGTGCCGACGGGCGGGGCGGGCGTCGCCTTGCCGGCCGGCAGCTGGAGGGTGAGGACGATTCGGATCTTCTTGGCCACGGTTCTAGCTCGCTCCTGCCTCGATTTAGAGTTTCTCGACTTGCAGGAAGTCGAGCTCGACCGGGGTCTCCCGGCCGAAGATGCTCACGAGGACCTTCAGCTTGTTGCGCTCCGGGTTGACCTCGTCGACGGTGCCGATGAACTCCGCGAACGGTCCGTCGGTGACGCGCACGCTCTGGCCCTTGGTGAACGCGACCCGGTACTTCGGCGTTTCCACGCCCATGTGCCGGAGGATTTGCTTGACCTCGGTCTCGTCGAGCGGGATCGGCTCGCTGCGCATCCCGGGGATGTTGCCGCTGCCGACGAAGCTCGTGACGCCCGGGGTGTTCCGGACGACGAACCAGGACTCGGGGTCGAGGATCATCTCGACCAGCACGTAGCCCGGGTAGACCTTCTTCTGGACGGTGTGCCGCTGGCCCTGGCGGATCTCGATCTCGTCCTCCATCGGGACGAGGACCTGGAAGATCTTGTCCTCCATGCCCATCGACTCGATGCGGTGCTCGAGGTTCGCCTTGACCTTGTTCTCGTAGCCCGAGTACGTGTGGATCACGTACCAGCGCTTCTCGGGAGCACGCGTGACCGCCAGCTGCTCGCTCATGCGATCACGCCCGAGAGGAGCTTGATGAGCTCGGTGAACGCCGCGTCGAGGACGGTGATGTACAGCCCGACGACAAACGAGATCACGAAGACCAGGATCGTCAGGTTGCGCACCTGGAGCCGGGTCGGCCACGAGACCTTCTTGAGCTCGGACCAGGATTCCTTGATGAACTGGCGAAAACGCTTCACGGATGCCTTTTCAGCGCTGGAAGGAGGTGGCAGGGGCGATAGGACTCGAACCTACAACCCCCGGTTTTGGAGACCGGTGCTCTGCCAATTGAGCTACACCCCTGCGGAGGTCCTTCCGGCTACTTCGCCTCGCGGTGCAGCGTGTGCCGCCGCTCGCGAGGGCAGTACTTCAGGAGTTCGATCCGGTTGGGATCGTTCTTCTTGTTCTTGCGCGTCGTGTAGTTCCGCTGCTTGCACTCGGTACAGGCGAGCTGGATCACCGGGCGCGCTTCAACCTTGGCCATGCTGCCTTCTTACTCGATAATCGTGGTGATGGCGCCGGCGCCGACGGTGCGGCCGCCCTCGCGGATCGCGAAGCGCTGGCCGACTTCCAGGGCGATGGGGGTGATGAGCTCGACGGTCATGTCGACGTTGTCGCCGGGCATGATCATCTCGGCGCCGTCAGGCAGGCCGATCGAGCCCGTCACGTCGGTCGTGCGCAGGTAGAACTGCGGCCGGTACCCGTTGTAGAACGGGGTGTGGCGGCCGCCCTCCTCCTTGGTCAGGACGTAGACGCGGGCGATGAACTTGGTGTGCGGCTTGACCGAGCCCGGCTTGGCCAGGACCTGGCCGCGCTCGATGTCGTCGCGCTCGACGCCCCGGAGGAGGCAGCCGACGTTGTCGCCCGCCTGGCCCTGGTCGAGCAGCTTCTTGAACATCTCGACGCCGGTGACGACGACCTTGCGGGTCTCGGCGCGGACGCCGACGATCTCGATCTCCTCGCCGACCTTGATGATGCCGCGCTCGATGCGGCCGGTGGCGACGGTGCCGCGGCCCTTGATGCCGAAGACGTCCTCGACCGGCATCAGGAACGGCTTGTCGATGGCGCGCTCGGGGTCCGGGATGTAGGAGTCGACCGCGTCCATCAGCTCCTGGATGCACGCGTAGGCCGGGTCGGCGGTGTTGTCGGGGGCCTCGAGGGCCTTGAGGGCGGAGCCGCGGACGACCGGGAGGTCGTCGCCGGGGAAGTTGTACTTGGTCAGCAGCTCGCGGACCTCGAGCTCGACGAGGTCGAGCAGCTCGGGGTCGTCGACCATGTCGCACTTGTTGAGGAAGACCACCACGTAGGGCACCTCGACCTGGCGGGCCAGGAGGATGTGCTCGCGGGTCTGGGGCATCGGGCCGTCGGTCGCGGCGACCACCAGGATCGCGCCGTCCATCTGGGCGGCGCCGGTGATCATGTTCTTGATGTAGTCGGCGTGGCCCGGGCAGTCGACGTGCGCGTAGTGGCGCGCGTCGGTCTCGTACTCGACGTGGGCGATCGCGATCGTGATGCCGCGCTCGCGCTCCTCCGGGGCGTTGTCGATCGTGTCGAACGCGCGGTACTCCGCGTCGCCCTTGAGCGCGAGGTACTTGGTGATGGCGGCCGTGAGCGACGTCTTGCCGTGGTCGATGTGGCCGATCGTGCCGACGTTGACGTGCGGCTTCGTGCGCTCGAACTTCTTCTTGGCCACAGGACCCTTCTCACTCCACTGCTGGGCGGTGCTGGCCGCCGGTTCGGACCGGTATCGTCGAGAGATGGAGCCCAGAACGGGATTCGAACCCGTGACCTCATCCTTACCAAGGATGTGCTCTGCCAGCTGAGCTATCTGGGCCCGGAGGAGACACCGCCGACCCCGGCGTGTCCCCCTGGACACGTGCATTGCCTGTTGGAGCCGACGACGGGACTCGAACCCGGAACCGGCGGTTTACAAAACCGCTGCTCTACCAATTGAGCTACGTCGGCGAGCGCGCACAGTCAAACAAGAGTAGGACCCTGCGAGCCGAGGAATGATACGGCCCACCGCCGTGGGCGTCAAACCTCGGAACGGAGGTTCGTCGCCCCCCGCGGCCTGTGCCGGGACGGCCGGGCCGCCGGGCAGGAGGTCGTCGTCGTCTGCCTCGCCCGGTTGCCCATCGTCGGTCACCTCGGGCGCTCCGTCAGGCTCGCCGGATGCCCCTGGACGGCGGTCCTCTGCCACGTCGGCCACCGGGTCGCCCGCGGGGTCGTCGACGGGATCGTCGCCGGGCTCTGCGGCTCCCACGGAGTCCGGTGCCGCGGCCTCGAGGCCCCGCTGGGCTGCCACCTCGTAGAGCAGGATCGAGCCCGCCACTGCGGCGTTGAGCGACTCGATGCGTCCGTGCATCGGGATCCGCACCAGGAGGTCGCAGCGACGCCGGACGGCCGGTCCGAGACCTCGGCCCTCGCTGCCCACCACGATGGCCACCGGGCCACGCAGGTCCGCCTCCCTGGCCGTGAGCGGAGCGTCGCCGTCCGCCCCGACGATCCGCAGGCCGCGACCATGGAGGTCGGCAAGGGCGCCCGGAAGGTCGTCCACGGGGGCGAGCCGGAGGTGCTCGACGGCGCCGGCCGATGCCTTCACGGCGGCCGGCGTGAGCGGCGCCTGGCGATGGGTCGGGAAGATCGCGCCATGGACACCGGATGCCTCTGCCGTCCGAAGGAGCGTGCCGACGTTCTGCGGATCCTCGAGCGAGTCGAGCACCACGATCAGGGGGTCCTGCCCGCGCTCGATGGCCACCGCGAGGATGTCGTCGGGGGTGGCCCAGCGACGGGCCGCGACCACGAGCGCGATGCCCTGGTGGCCGTCGAAGCCGGTCACCGCGGTGAGCGTGCCGCCCTCCACCTCGAGGACCGGGATGCGCAGGGACGTGGCGTGGAGGACCAGCTTCTCGAGCGCATGCCGGCGCTGGGGCACGACGAGGAGCCGTCGTGCCTCCCGTCGCGCGACGAACGCCTCCTCGACGGGGCGACGACCGGCGACCAGCTCCTCGTCCTCGGCCAGACGCAAGGTCGGGTCGATCGGTCGCGGCGGGCGGGTGTCGTACCGTGCGGCCGGGCCATAGCCCGGTCGGCCGGGGCCGCCCTGCGCGGCATGGGGAGGTCGGCGAGGACCCTGGTTGCGGTTGTCGTACCGGGGACGGTCTTCGTGGCGGGGGCCGTCGTGGCGGGGGCCGTCGTGGCGGGGGCCGTCGTGGCGGGGGCCGTCGTGGCGGGGGCCGTCGTGGCGGGGGCCGTCGTCGTGGCGGGGGCCGTCGTGGCGGGGGCCGTCGTCGTGGCGGGGACGGTCGTCGTGGCGGGGGCCGTCGTACCGGGGACGGTCATGGTCCCGGCCTCGACCATCGCCCGCGGCGGGGCTTCGGTCCCCGGTCTCCCAGGGCCTGGGCGCCCTGTCGCTCCAAGGCTGCTGGCTACCCTGACCCGGATGGCCTCCCCCGCCCGGACGCGTGCCATAGGGCCGCGGGCCCCTGTGGCCGGGGTGCGGATCATGCCGGCGGTCGGCGCCGTGGTGGCCCCTGCCGTCGTCGTGGCGCGGCGGGCGGCCGTCGTCGTGGCGCGGCGGGCGGCCGTCGTCGTGGCGCGGCCGGTCAGCCACCGGACGCCACCATGTGCCGCCAGCGCTGCCCGTCCCGGGTGTCCTCCACCGCGATGCCGCGTGCGGCCAGCTCGTCGCGGAGCCGGTCCGACTCCGCCCACTGCTTCGCAGCCCGGGCCGCAACCCTGGCCTCGAGCAGCGCCGCGAGATCCGGGTCGAGCGCGGCCTCGGGCGGGGCAGCGATCCCCAGCACCAGGTCGACGTCGCGGAGGAGGGCGAGCGCACGCCCGGCATCGGCCGTGGAGAGCGAGCGGGCGTCGAGCCGGCGGTTGAGCTCCCTGATCCCGTCGAACAGGGCCGCCAGCGCAGCCGACACGTTCAGGTCGTCGTCGAGGCCGGCGCCGAATGCCGAGCGCACGCCCGTCGAGCATCTCGGGCAGCCCGGGATCGTCCTCGCGCTCCTCCGTGTAGGCCGCAAGCGCGGCGAGCAGCGCATCGATCCGCTCGATCGCGGCGGCGGCGGCGGCGAGCGACTCGTCGGAGTAGTTGAGCGGCGCCCGGTAGTGGACCGCGATCAGCGAATACCGCAGGGCGCGCGGTGACACGCCGCCTGCCACGAGATCGGCGACCCGGGCGATGTTGCCGGTGGACTTGGCCATCTTCTCACCGCCCATCCGGAGGTGGGCGCAGTGCAGCCACGTGCCCACCAGCGGCTGGCCGGTGGCCGCCTCGGACTGGGCGATCTCGTCCTCGTGATGCGGGAACACGAGGTCCACGCCCCCGGTGTGGATGTCGAACGACGGACCGAGGTGCGCCATGCTCATCGCCGAGCACTCGATGTGCCAGCCGGGCCGGCCCGTGCCGAGCGCCGTCTCCCACGCGGGCTCGCCGGGCTTGGCGCCCTTCCAGAGCGCGAAGTCGCGGACATCGTCCTTGCCGTACTCATCGGCCTCCACGCGCTCGCCGACGCGCAGGCTGTCAGGGTCGAGGCGGGCGAGCCGCCCGTACGCCGGCCACGAGGCGATGCGGAAGAAGACCGAGCCGTCCTCCGTGGTGTAGGCGTGGCCCTTCGCCTGGAGCTCGGTCACGAGCTCGACGATCTGTGGGATGTGCTCGGTGGCCCGGGGCAGCACGTCGGGACGGGTCATGCCCAGCGCGTCGGCATCGGCGAGGAACCGCTCGGCGTACCGGTCCGCCAGCTCGGTGAACGGGATGCCCTCGGCCGACGCGCCCCGGATGATCTTGTCGTCGATGTCGGTGAGGTTCATGACCCAGGTCACCCGCAGGCCGCGCCAGCGCAGGAAGCGGACGAGCAGGTCAGCGAACAGGAACGACCGGAAGTTCCCGATGTGGGCGGGCCCGTACACGGTGGGGCCGCAACTGTAGATTCGGACGTGCCCGGGCTCCAGCGGCTCCAGCGGGCGTGTCTCACCGCTGAGCGTGTCTTGCAGTCGGATCGTCATGCCACGGCACCCCGAAGGCTGGCGACGACACGCGCCGAGATCGACCGCCCCGCGCCATCGTCGCCGGCCAGGTTGCCCGTCGAGGCCTTCACGTTCACAGCCCCCTCATTCACTCCCAGCAGGCCGGCGATGGCCCCCCGCATCAGGTCGAGGCGCGTGCCGAGCTTCGGACGGGCCCCGATCACCACGATGTCCACGCTCCCGGGCTGCAACCCGACGACAGCGAGGCGCCGTACGACCTCCGTGAGGAGCTCGGTCGAGGCGATGCCCCGAGGGGTCCGGGCATCCGCAGGGAACAGCCGTCCGAGATCGCCCAGGCCTGCCGCTCCCAGCAGCGCATCGGCGACTGCGTGGAGCACGACGTCACCGTCCGAGTGCCCGGCGAGTCTGGGCGCGCCCGCGATCTCGATCCCGCCGAGCCGGAGACCAGTCCCGGGCCCGAAGGGATGGCTGTCGTGGCCGAAGCCGATCCGCGCCGACGCAGGCGCCAGCGCCTGCTCGACACGCTGGAGATCTTCGGGCAGCGTCACCTTGAGGTTCGCCGCTTCGCCGGGGATCGCATAGACCGGAATGGTACAGGCCTCGAGCAGGGCGGCCTCGTCCGTGAACTCGCGGGGGCCGCCTGGCGGAAAGGCCGCCCACGCCTCCAGCAGGAGGGCCCGCCTCGCGCCCTGCGGGGTCTGGGCGGCCGCGAGCGTCGAACGGTCCACCGTCTCGACGACGACTCCGCCAACGACCCGCTTGAGCGTATCCGCCACCGCCAGCACCGGCAGCGCGGCGCCCATCGCGACGGCGGCATCGGCCACCGCGACGACCAGCGCCGGGGACACGAGCGGACGGGCTCCGTCATGGACGAGGACGGGGCGGTCCCGCCCACCGGGGTCGGTGAGGTCGAGATGCACGACACCGGCCGCGACCGACTGCTGCCGCGTCGCGCCGCCAGCGACCACGGCGTCCGCGAGGCCGCCGGTGAGTGGATCCGCCCTGATCGCGTCCACCTTGTCGGCGGCCGTGACGAGGATCAGTCGATCCACGGATGCCGAGGCGCGAAGCGCGGCCAGCGTCCAGTGCAGGAGTGGCCGGCCCGCGATCGGCCAGGCGAGCTTGTCCGCGCCAGCCATCCGGCGCGACGAGCCGGCGGCGACCACGACGGCGTCGGCGATCGGCCGTGCGGGCGCCTCCGGCATCCGAGCCTCCGGCAGCCGAGCCTCCTGCATCACCCCTGGTCGATGCGCTGCTGGGCGAAGATCATCCGTCCGGCCACCGTCTGGAGGACGCGGGTGACGGTCACCTCGACCTCCCGGTCGATGAGGCGCGCACCACCCTCGACGACGATCATCGTGCCGTCATCGAGGAACCCGACACCCTGCCCGGCCTCCTTGCCCTCCTGGATGACCCGCACGAGCAGCTCCTCGCCGGGCAGGACCGCCGGCTTCATGGCATTCGCGAGCGAGTTGATGTTCATCACCCGCACGCCCTGAAGCTCCGCCACGCGGTTGAGGTTGAAGTCGTTGGTGAGGATGATCCGACTGCGCCGCTTGGCAAGCTCGACCAGCTTGGCGTCAACCTCGGTGAGGCCGGGCGCCTCGTCGTCGACCACCTCCACCGGCGTGCGCGTGTCGCGCTGGATCCGCTGGAGCATCTCGAGGCCCCGCCGGCCGCGATTGCGGCGCAGCGTGTCCGACGAGTCGGCGATGTGCTGGAGCTCCTCCAGAACGAATGTCGGCACGATGAGCGTGCCGAAGATGAACCCCGACTCGATGATGTCCGCGACCCGTCCGTCGATGAGCACGCTCGTGTCCACGACGATTCGCGGCTCGCCCTCGCGGCGCCCCTTATCCGGGTCGGGCCGGCGGATGATCCCGGCACCCTCGGCGGCGGCGATCAGGTCCTGCCGCTTGGCAACGGTGAGACCCATCATGCCGAGGCCCAGGAACAGGGAGATGCCGAGTGGCAGCCATGTCCCCAGCGGCCCCTCGATCTGGGCCAGCGGGAGGGACAGCAGGAGGCCCAACAGGAGGCCGACGAACAGGCCCAGCACGGCGGCCACGAACTCGGCCGTGGACATCTCCTGCACCCTCGTGATCAGCCACTGGGCGGGCACGATCGTCAGGTACGGGAGCACGGCGAAGCCCACGATCATCCAGGAGATCGTCCAGGCGGCAAGCAGGAGCCCGCTGTAGGCACTGCCTGTGAAGAGCCCGCCCCCCGCTGCCGCGATCCCGAGGCCCACGAACGACCCGAGCGCGGCACCGAGGATCCGGATGGTCCGGGTCACGCCTTGTCCTCGTGCAACTTCTGAACGGGGCCGGACGCCCCTCCAGCCTCGAACCCCGGGGAGCCTAACACGCGACAGGTACCACGGCACCGGGTCGAAGGTCAGGGTCTCGCAGCGCCCCCACGCGCATGCGGGCGCTCGCCGGCGCCGTCATCGGCGAGCGCCGCGCGGACGGCGTCGGCGAGCGTCGCGACCGTGACCAGCGTGATGCCGGAGACCTCGGGGTTCGGGCGCCCATGGGCACGCGGAACCACCGCCCGGGTGAACCCGAGGCGGGCTGCCTCCTTGAGGCGCCGGTCCAGGCCGCCGACACTCCGAAGCTCGCCGAGGAGGCCCACCTCGCCGATCGCGACGGTGCCACCCACCAGCGGCCGGTCGCGCAGCGAGGAGGCGAGCGCGAGTGCCAGTGGCAGATCGAGACCCGGCTCCGAGACGGACAGGCCACCGGCCAGGTTCGCGTACACGTCGTGCTGGCCCAGGCCGATGCCGGCCCGCCGTCCCAGGACGGCCACGAGCAGGGCGAGCCGGTTCGGATCGACGCCCGACGCCGTGCGCCGCGGAGTCGGTGCGGCGGTGGGCGCCACCAGGGCCTGGACCTCGACGAGGATCGGCCGCGACCCTTCCAGCACCGGTGCGACGACACTGCCGGGCGCAGGCACCTCGTGCTCGGCGAGGAATGCGCGCGCCGGGTCGGCGACCTCCGTCAGGCCGCGATCGCCCATCTCGAACACCCCCACCTCCTCGGTGGAGCCGTACCGGTTCTTCGTCGCGCGGAGCAGGCGCAGACCGCCCGTCCGGTCGCCCTCCACCGACAGCACGACATCCACGAGGTGCTCGAGCGTCTTGGGACCCGCCAGCGTCCCGTCCTTCGTCACGTGGCCCACGAGGACGATCGGGATGCCCTCGCCCTTGGCCAGCTCCATCAGACGCAGCGTTGCCTCGCGCACCTGGCCGACGCTGCCGCCGGGCCCGTCGAGCTCCTCGGACACGACGGTCTGCACCGAGTCGACGACGAGGAGGGTCGGCCGCTCACTTCGGGCGACCTCGGTGATCCGTCCGACCCCGGTCTCGGCCATGACCCGGATCGCGTCGCCGAGCGGACCATCAGCCATGCCGAGGCGTGATGCGCGCAGGCGGACCTGGGACGACGACTCCTCGCCGGTGGCGTACAGCACCGTGCCTCCGGCCGATGCGATGCCCGCCGCGACCTGGAGCAGCAGGGTCGACTTGCCGATCCCCGGCTCACCGCCGAGCAGCACGACCGACCCGGCCACGACGCCGCCGCCGAGGACGCGGTCCAGCTCGCCGATCCCGATGGGTCGCCGCACCTGCGTGTCGGCGTCGTCGGCATGGGTCAGCGGGAGCGGCACGGCGCCGGGCCCCGCAAGCACCGCGGGACGTGCCCGCGGCTCGTCCCGGACGACCGTCTCCACGAGCGTGTTCCAGTCACCGCAGGTGCGGCACTGGCCCTCCCAGCGCAGGACGGACGCCCCGCACGACTGGCAGACGAAGCGACTCTGGGCGCGTGCCACGTGCGGCGACCGCCCGCGTCAGGCTTCGACCGGCGTCTTCGCCTCGACGGCCGTGATCGTGAGGCCCTTGCCGTCGGGATCGAGGTCGATGTGGACCGTGTCCCCGTCGTTGTACCGGCCAAGCAGGAGGTGCTCCGCCAGCGGATCCTCGATGAGGTTCTGGATCGTCCGGCGCAGCGGCCGGGCCCCGTAGGCCTGGTCGTACCCCAGCCTGATCACGTGCTCCTTCGCGGGCTGCGTGATCTCGAGGTTCATGCCCTGGGCCTTCATCTGGTCCCGGACCCGCTTGAGCATGAGGTCGACGATCTTCGTGATCTCCTCGACCGTCAGGCTCCGGAACACGACGGTCGCGTCGAGCCGGTTGAGGAACTCCGGACGGAAGTTCGCCTTGAGCTCCTGGTTGACCTTCTCCTTCATGAGGTCGTACGACGCCGCCGCGCGCGTCTCGACCGAGTCGCCCTGCTGGCGGAACCCGAGTGAGGAGTTGGTCTGGATCTTGGCGGCCCCGAGGTTCGAGGTCATGATGATGATCGTGTTGCGGAAGTCCACCCGGCGGCCCTTGGCGTCCGTGAGGTGACCGTCCTCCAGGATCTGGAGCAGGATGTTGAACACCTCGGCGTGGGCCTTCTCGATCTCGTCGAGCAGGATCACCGCGTAGCTCTTGCGCCTCACGGCCTCGGTCAGCTGGCCGCCCTCGTCGAACCCGACGTAGCCTGGCGGCGCGCCGACCAGCCGGCTGACGTTGTGGCGCTCCATGAACTCGCTCATGTCGATCTTGATGAGCGTGTCCTCGGAACCGAACATGTACTCCGCGAGGGCCTTGGCGAGCTCCGTCTTGCCGACGCCGGTGGGCCCGAGGAAGATGAACGAGCCGATCGGGCGCTTGGGGTCCTTGAGGCCTGCGCGGGCGCGACGGACCGCGCGCGACACGGTCTCGATCGCCTCCTCCTGGCCGATGAGCCGGGTGTGGAGGACCTCCTCCATCTTGAGCAGGCGCTCCGACTCCTCCTGCGCGATGCGGGTGACCGGGATCCCGGTCCACATCGCGACGACCTGGGCGATCTCCTCCTCGTCGACCTTGGGAGCCTCGCCGCCCTGGGCCTGCTGCCATTCCGCACGGAGACGGTCCACCAGCTCGCGCTGGGCAGCCTCGGCCTCGCGCAGCGTGGCGGCCTGCTCGTACTCCTGGGCGTTGATCGCGGCGTCCTTCTCCTTGGTGATCTTGTCCAGCTCCTTGTTGGCTGCGCGCAGCTCGGGCGGGGCGGACGAGTGGCGGAGGCGGACGCGGCTCGAGGCCTCGTCGATGAGGTCGATCGCCTTGTCGGGCAGGTGGCGGTCGGTGATGTAGCGGATCGAGAGATCGGCAGCGGCGCGGACGGCCTCGTCGGTGATGGTGACCTTGTGGTGCGCCTCGTACCGCTCCCGGATCCCGACCAGGATCTCGATGGTCTGCTCGAGCGTGGGCTCCTCCACCATGACCGGCTGGAAGCGGCGCTCGAGGGCGGCGTCCTTCTCGATGTACTTGCGGTACTCGTCGAGCGTGGTGGCCCCGATGCACTGGAGCTCCCCGCGCGAGAGCGGGGGCTTGAGGATGTTGGCTGCGTCGATCGCCCCCTCGGCCGCGCCCGCTCCGACCAGCGTGTGGAGCTCGTCGATGAACAGGATCGCGTCGTTGGTGTTCCGGAGCTCCTCGATGATCTTCTTGAGGCGCTCCTCGAACTCGCCGCGGTACTTGGTGCCGGCCACGAGCGATCCGATGTCGAGCGTGAGGACCCGCTTGTTGAGCAGGATGTCCGGGACGTCGCCCGCAACGATGCGGTGCGCGAGGCCTTCAGCGATCGCGGTCTTGCCCACCCCGGGCTCCCCGATCAGGGCCGGGTTGTTCTTCGTCTTGCGGCCCAGGATCTGGATGACCCGCTCGATCTCCTTCTCGCGGCCGATGACCGGGTCCAGCTTGTCCGCGCGGGCAGCGTCCGTCAGGTTGATGCCGAGTGCGTCGACCGTGGGAGTCTTGCTGGCCCGCTTGGTCTCCTGGGCCGGACCCGCGGACGACGACTGCGACAGGACGCGGATCACCTCGTGGCGGACCTTGTCGAGGTTCACCCCGAGGCTCTCGAGCACGCCCGCGGCGATGCCCTCGCCCTCGCGCACGAGGCCGAGCAGCAGGTGCTCCGTGCCGATGTAGTTGTGGCCGAGCCGGCGCGCCTCGTCGATGGCCAGCTCGATCACCCGCTTGGCGCGCGGCGTGAGTCCGACCTCGCCGACGACCGGCCGGTCGCCGCGGCCGATGATGAACTCGACGGCCGTGCGGACCTTGGGAAGCTCGACGTTCATGTTCTCGAGCACGCGCGCCGCGACACCTTCGCCCTCGCGCACGAGACCGAGCAGCAGGTGCTCTGTGCCGATGTAGTTGTGGTTGAACCGCTGCGCCTCGTCCTGCGCGAGCGTCAGGACCTTCCGTGCGCGGTCCGTGAACTTGTCGAAGCGATCCATGCGCCGAGCTCTACTCCCTGGCCGCGGAGGCGACCTGAGGGCCATCCTAGCACCTGCCCCTCGCGGGGCCACAAAAGGGCCGGTTGCGGCAGCGAGGTCCGAATGTCACCGTCCCCGCACCCCATTGTTCGCTATCGCCGCCCACTGGGATGGTGCGAGCGGCTCACGATCGGGTGAAGGAATCGAAACGACCCGCCGGCTGCCCGACGGGTCGTCTGCGTCATGGTCGCGGCGTGTGCACCGCCGACGACTACTCCTTGGTGGCCTCGACCTGCTCGGCGGCCTCCTCGGCGACGACCTCGGCGGCGATCGCCTCGGCTGCTGCCTCCTCGGCTGCCTCCTCGACGGCCTCGATGACCACCTCGGCCTCGATCGCCTCGGCGATTGCCTCGGCCTCGACCTCCTCAGCTGCCTCGATGACAGCCTCGGCCTCGAGCGCGGTCTCAACGGCTTCGACTTCGATCACCTCGGCGGCCTCGAGGACCTCCTCGGCGAGCACCGGGTCCTCGATGGCACCGGCGTCGACAGCGTCGATGACCGCCTCGGCCTCGATCGCCTCGGCGATTGCCTCGGCCTCGACGTCCTCAGCTGCCTCGATGACAGCCTCGGCCTCGAGCGCGGTCTCGACGGCTTCGACTTCGATCTCGCGTGCGGCCTCGATCACGATCTCGGCCTCGACTGCGGTCTCCACGGCCTGCTCGACCTTCGCTTCGGCCTCGGCAGCAGCCAGCTGGCTGCGGACCTGGGCGAAGGCAGCGGCAAGGGTCGTGTCGATACCACCCTCGGGCTCCGCTTTCGCATCGGTCGGCGCGTAGCCGCGGTCCGGGCGCTCACGGCGCTCACGGCGCTCGCGGCGCTCGCCGGTCGGAGCGACCGACGGCGTCGAGGTGCCCGGCTCCGGTGCCGGTCGCACCGGCGGCTCCTCGGCCTGCTTGAGCGAGAGGCCCAGGCGATGGCGCTCGGAGTCGAGGCTGATGATCTTGAGCTTGAGGACCTGGCCCTCGTGGACCACGTCTCCCGGGTGGGCGACGCGCTGGTGGCTCAGCTCGCTGATGTGGATGAGGCCCTCGAGACCCTCGCGGACCCGGACGAAGGCGCCGAAGTTCACGAGCTTGGTCACGGTCCCGTCGATCACGTCACCGACCTTGAAGTCGGCGACCGTGCTCTCCCACGGATCGGGCTGGAGGCGGCGGATCGAGAGGCTGATCCGGCCGCGCTCGTGGTTGATGTCAATGACCTCGGCCTCGACCTCGTCGCCGACCTTGTAGCCGGCCTCGGGGTTGTTGACCTTGTTCCACGAGAGCTCGCTCTTGTGGACGAGGCCGTCGATGCCGCCGAGATCGATGAAGATGCCGAACGGAGCGATCGAGCGGACGTTGCCGGTGACCTTCTGGTTGACCTGGAGGCTGCTGAACAGCTCGTCCCGCTTCTCGCGACGCTCCTCGTAGAGGGCGACCTTCTCGGACAGGATGAGCCGGTTGGCCTTCCGGTTGACCTCGAGGATCTTGAGCCGGAGCTTGCGGCCGATGTACGGCTGGAGCTTCTCGGCGATCTCCTGCGCGGCATCTCGCGGCTGCTCGTTCTGCGGCCGACGCGGGAAGTCCACGATCTGGGAGATCGGCACGAACCCGCGGATGCCGCAGTCGACGATCAGGCCGCCCTTGTTGTGGTCGATGACCGGGGCGTCGATGATCGTGCCGGCCTCGAACAACTCCTGCATGGAGCGCCACTTGCGCTCGAGGCCCGCGCGGCGGAGCGAGAGGACGACGTGGCCCTCCGGGCTCTCCGGCTGCAGCACGTACACGAGTACGACATCGCCGATGTTGAGCTCAGGAGCAGACTCGGCGTGGCGGCCGAAGAGTTCACGATTGCTGACCACGCCCTCGGACTTGGCGCCGATGTCGACAAGGATCTCGTCCTTGTCGATGCGGACGACGGTGCCCTCGACGACATCACCGTGCTTGAAGCTCTTGATGTCCGAGTCCTGCTCGGCAAGGAGCTCCTCCATGGTCGTCGGCTCCGGACCGGCTGGGCGACGGGGGGCCACGATGACCTCCTCGTCCTCCTCGACGGCCGCGGGCGGCGCATCGGCAAAGTCGTCGCCGACTGCGGCCTGGGGCTCGACTGCCGCCTCGGCGGGGGCCTCGGGCTCTGCGGGCGCGGCGGGGGCCTCGGGCTCTGCAGGCGCGGCGGGGGCCTGGGGCTCGACTGCCGCCTCGGCGGGGGCCTCGGGCTCTGCGGGCGCGGCGGGGGCCTGGGGCTCGACTGCCGCCTCGGCGGGGGCCTCGGGCTCGACTGCGGCCTCGGGGTCGGGGGCCCCGGGCGGCTCGACTGCCGCCTCTGCGGGGGCCGCGGGTGCCTCGGGGTCGGTGGCGGTCTCGGGCTCGGTGGCGGTCTCGTCGGCGGCGGCAACCGCCGCGACGGTCTCTTCGGACGCCGGGGTCTCAACGGAGGCGACCGCCTCCGGCTCCGGCGCGGTCCCGCCCTGCTGCTCTTCGGTCAAGGTGATCCATTCTCCTTTGGTGGATTTCGCCCTCAGGAATCACGAACGGCCGCCGAACACCGAGCCCGGGGCCGTCACCTTGGGAGGGAGTTGGATCGTGCGTGCTGGGCCTGCGGTCCGCTCCTTCGCTGCCAACGACTTGGATCGATGCTCTTCAACTGTCTGTGCCCGATGGGCGGGGCGAGTCTAGCACTCCGGGTGCGTGGGTACAATCGAGTCGCCGTGCCGGAGCTCCCCGATCTCGACGTCGTCGCCGATGCCTTCCATGCCGCGCTGGCCGGCAGGCGGATCGAGGGCGTCCGTGCGCTGCTGCCGCTCACGGTGCGGGGGACGCCCGCTGAGCTCGAGGCGCTGGTCGGCCAGCGCGTCGAGCGCGTCGTGCGGGTGGGCAAGTTCCTGGACATTGACCTCGCGCGCGATCGCCTCGTGGTGAACCCGATGCTTACCGGCCGCTTCCAGCTGGCAGGCTCCGGCGAGAAGGCGCCCTCGCAGGTCGCGGTGGAGCTGCATTTCGGGTCGCGCCGCAGACCGCTCCCCGACGCCGCACCCTGGGTGGTCGGCGCCCGATGGCTGCCCGCTGATGCCGCCCCGCTGATCGTCCGCTATCGCGACCCGACACAGATGGGCAAGGTGTATGTCCTGCCGGCCGACGTCGAGCGGCGGGTTCCCGGCCGTGGGCCCGGCGAGATGGGGCCAGACGCGCTCGACCCGGGGCTGACGCTCGAGGTGTGGCGGGACCGCATCCGAAGGCATCCGGGCGAGCTGAAGAACCTGCTGCGCAATCAGGCCTTCGTGGCCGGCATCGGGAATGCCTACTCTGACGAGATCCTGTTCGCCGCCCGCCTGCAGCCCTTCCGCAAGCGGTCCTCCCTCGCGCCCGAGGAGGTCGACGAGCTGTACCGATCGATGCGCAGTGTGCTCACCGACAGCGTCCAGCTCCTGCGCGGCCTCGTTCCGCCGACGTTCGAGAGGCAGGTGCGCGACCGGCTTGCCGTGCATGGCCGGGGTGGCGAACCGTGCGCGCGGTGCGGTACCCGCATCACCGCGGTGCGTGCGGGGGGCTTCCCGACCGGCTACTGCCGTGGGTGCCAGAGCTAGGCGGTCGGACGAACGGCCCCTCCTCCGGCCTCGCGGGCCTACGGGGCAGGCGTCGTCGCAGCGTCAGGAATCACCAGGACCTGACCGCGACGGATCACCGCATCCTTGGAAAGTCCGTTTGCCTTGCGGAGCGCCTTCAACGTCACCCCGAACTTGAGGGCGATGCTGCTCAGGGTGTCACCGCGTTTGACCTTGTAGGTGTTCGCTGCCGGCCCGCTGGGCAAGGCTGAGGCACTCGGCCCGGGCTCGGCTGACGCGGGCGGAGGCGTACCTGCAGGACTGGCCGTCGGCGTCGAGGCCACGTCCGGGCTCGCGCTCGC
>CAVONT010000017.1:0-222500 GCA_963697365.1 uncultured Chloroflexia bacterium | reverse complement strand
CCCTGAGCGGACGAGCCTTCCTCAGGAAACCTTAGGCTTACGGCGTGTGGGATTCTCACCCACATCTCGCTACTAATGCCGACATTCGCACTTCCGCACGCTCCAGCCGTCCTCACGGTCGACCTTCTCAGCAGAGCGGAACGCTCCCCTACCACTCGCCTTGCGGCAAGTCCGTAGCTTCGGTGCCATGCTTGAGCCCCGTTACATTTTCGGCGCAGATCCACTTGACCAGTGAGCTGTTACGCACTCTTTCAATGGTGGCTGCTTCTGAGCCAACATCCTGGTTGTCTATGCGAATCCACATCCTTTACCACTTAGCATGGACTTAGGGACCTTAGCTGACGGTCCGGGCTGTTTCCCTTTTGACCACGAAGCTTAGCCCTCGCAGTCTGACTCCCAGGCTCTTAAATCGCGGGATTTGGAGTTTGGTTGGGGTTGGTAAGCGGGAAGCCCCCTAGCCCATCCAGTGCTCTACCCCCGCGATTGAACGCCTGAGGCTAGCCCTAAAGCTATTTCGGGGAGAACCAGCTATCTCCGAGTTCGATTGGCATTTCACCTCTATCCACAGGTCATCCCCCAGCTTTTCAACGCTGGTGGGTTCGAGCCTCCACGAGACATTACTCTCGCTTCACTCTGCCCATGGATAGGTCACTCGGTTTCGGGTCTACTGTGTGCGACTCGCGCCCTATTCAGACTCGCTTTCGCTCCGGCTACGCTCTTCTCAAGCTTAACCTTGCCACACACAAGTAACTCGTCGGCTCATTCTTCAAAAGGCACGCCATCAGGCTACCCCTTGCGGGGCAACACCCTTTGACTGCTTGTGGGCACGTGGTTTCAGGTACTATTTCACTCCCCTTCCGGGGTGCTTTTCACCTTTCCCTCACGGTACTTGTTCGCTATCGGTCGCCAAGAGTATTTAGCCTTGGACGGTGGTCCGCCCAGTTTCCCACATGAGAGACCTTCCACGTGGTACTCAGGTGGTCGATCCAGAGGCCGGCTTGCTTTCGTCTACGGGGCTATCACCCGCTCTGGCCCACCCTTCCAGGTGAGTTCGACTAGCAACCGGCTTTGTAACTCTGCAGGAGAGCGGCAGCTCTCCAATGTTCGACTCCTACAACCCCACTCCAGAAACGCCTGCCGGCTATCACGCTGGACTGGTTTGGGCTATTCCCGTTTCGCTCGCCACTACTCAGGGAATGATCTCTTTTCCTCCAGCTACTGAGATGTTTCAGTTCGCTGGCTTACCTCCGCATGGCCTATGTGTTCAACCATGGGTGACTGGGCATGACCCCAGCCGGGTTTCCCCATTCGGACATCCTCGGATCAACGTCTGCTCGCGACTCCCCGGGGCTTAACGCAGCCTGCCACGTCCTTCATCGGCTCTTGGCGCCAAGGCATCCACCCCGTGCCCTGTGTAGCTTGACCTCCGCCAGCATCTGACCAAGCGGCCAGTGCGGGACGGGATCGTGATCGGGGTTCTCCTTGAATTTACGGCGAAGTGATCTTGCCGCCGTCGCTCCTGGGAGGGAATGCGACGACGCTCGATCTTCTTTACTGCCGTCATCTATCCAGTTGTTAAGGTGCACCGCCGAGGCGGTTCACGGCCGGCGAACCGGTCGTCCAGCGCATCCGCTGGTCGGTGGGCTCGGATAACGAGCACACGGATCAGGGGAAGGCCATCCCGGGGAGAGCCCGGGCTGTGTATGCAGTTTGAAGGTGGGTTGCTGTCCTGCTCAGTGGCCTGGAGTGGTGGAGACGAGGAGACTCGAACTCCTGACCCTCTCCTTGCAAAGGAGATGCTCTGCCAACTGAGCTACGTCCCCATGAGGCGACGGACAGTAAGTGGTGGGCGCACCTGGACTCGAACCAGGGACCTCGGCCTTATCAGGGCCGCGCTCTAACCAGCTGAGCTATGCGCCCCGGATAGCCGGTAGGGCGGCTGCACCGTAACCCTTGAAGAGTGGTAGGAACAGGGCCGTAGATCATGCCCGGTACGGTGTCTCACCGAGTCGCAGTTCGATCTCCGGCTTGCGCCGGCGCACCCCACTCGGCTGGAGGTGCAGACGATCGTGCGATCAACCTGGGAGCCATCAACGCCCGGTCCCCACCGTTTTGGACCGGACTCGGATCTCCCTAGAAAGGAGGTGATCCAGCCGCACCTTCCGGTACGGCTACCTTGTTACGACTTCGTCCCAATCACCGACCCCACCTTCGACGGCTGCCTCCCTTGCGGGTTGGCCCACCGGCTTCGGGTGTTGCCAGCTTTCATGACGTGACGGGCGGTGTGTACAAGCCCCGGGAACATATTCACCGCCGTATGCTGACCGGCGGTTACTAGCAACTCCGGCTTCATGCAGGCGAGTTGCAGCCTACAATCCGAACTGAGACCGGCTTTAAGGGATTTGCTCCACCTCGCGGTTTCGCCGCCCGTTGTACCGGCCATTGTAGCGTGGGTGTAGCCCAGGACGTAAGGGCCATGCTGACTTGACGTCATCCCCGCCTTCCTCCGAGTTTCTCTCGGCAGTCTCGTGTGAGTGATACAACACACGATAGGGGTTGCGCTCGTTGCGGGACTTAACCCAACATCTCACGACACGAGCTGACGACAGCCATGCAACACCTGTGGCCAGGTCCCTTGCGGGACGCCGACGTTTCCGCCGGATTCCTGGTCATGTCAAGCCCTGGTAAGGTTCTTCGCGTTGCATCGAATTAAACCCCACGCTCCGCTGCTTGTGCGGGGCCCCGTCAATTCCTTTGAGTTTTAGCCTTGCGGCCGTACTCCCCAGGCGGGACACTTAATGCGTTAGCTTCGGCACTGGTGGGGTTGATACCACCAACACCTAGTGTCCATCGTTTACGGCTAGGACTACCGGGGTATCTAATCCCGTTTGCTCCCCTAGCTTTCGCGCCTCAGCGTCAAGAACAGGCCAGGAAGCCGCCTTCGCCACTGGTGTTCCTCCCGATATCTACGCATTTCACCACTACACCGGGAATTCCGCTTCCCTCTCCTGCCTTCCAGTCGATCAGTATCGAATGACCCTCCCCAGTTGAGCCGGGGGCTTTCACACTCGACTTGAACGACCGCCTGCGCGCTCTTTACGCCCAGTAAATCCGGACAACGCTGGTCACCTACGTATTACCGCGGCTGCTGGCACGTAGTTAGCCGTGACTTATTCACCAGGTACCGTCATTATCGTCCCTGATAAAAGCGGTTTACAACCCGAAGGCCTTCATCCCGCACGCGGCGTTGCTGCTTCAGGGTTTCCCCCATTGAGCAAAATTCCCGACTGCTGCCTCCCGTAGGAGTCTGGGCCGTGTCTCAGTCCCAGTCTGGGTGATCGTCCTCTCAGACCACCTACCGATCGTCGCCTTGGTGAGCCGTTACCCCACCAACGAGCTAATCGGACGCAGGCCCCTCCTGAAGCGCCTCGCGGCTTTGATGACGTGAATGAACACGTCGCCACATGCGGTATTAGCAACCCTTTCGGGCCGTTATCCCCCACTTCAGGGCAGGTCACCTACGCGTTACTCAGCCGTTCGCCACTAACGAGCAAGCTCGTTCGTTCGACTTGCATGTCTCATGCACGCCGCCAGCGTTTATCCTGAGCCAGGATCAAACTCTCCGCGAATACTCAACCTTGCGGTTGAGTCAAAGCTCAAGCTTGGTCCAGGCACGTTCTCGTGCTGAAGTTCCTACCACTCTTCAGTTGTTAAGGTGCAGCGCCCGGCCTTTACCGCCCGGAGCGCGGACTGCCCATGATGACGCAGTTCGCTCCCCGTGTCAAACGGGGTATCGGGGTGGTGGCCGCACTGGCGACCGACCGGCGAGCCTCGGGTTCATGAGGCGCGAGGAGGGATATTAGGGAACCTTGAGGCGGCTGTCAAACGGCCGTGGCGTGAGCCCTCGCAGGCTCGTGGCCACGCTCAGATTGGCCCCTCCTGGACGAGGAGGACGAGCAAGCCGCCGGCGAGGAAGCACAGGATTCCCAACTCGACGGTTGGCGTTGCTCCGACGACACCGAGTGCGACGGCCCACACGAGGAGCGCGACGAGGACGGCGAACAGAGGCTTGATGCCCCGGAGCAGCATCTCGAAGACAAGTTCACGCATTCATAGCTCCCGCCGGCCCTGCAGGGCCCGGATCAGCGTCACGTCGTCGGCATACTCGAGGTCCCCGCCGACCGGCAGTCCACGGGCGATGCGGGTGACGGACCCGACGTGCCCGTCGAGTCGCTCGCCCAGGTACATTGCAGTCGCCTCCCCTTCGAGGGTCGGGTTCGTCGCGATGATGACCTCCTCGACACGCTCGCCTCCCACCTCGGCCTCGACCACACGCTCGATGAGGTCTCGGATCTTCAGGCGGTCCGGACCGATCCCGTCGATGGGACTGATCGCGCCGTGGAGCACGTGGTACTGCCCCTTGAACTCGCCAGTGCGCTCGATCGCGAGCACATCGAGCGGCTCCTCCACGACGCACAGCCGGGCCGTGTCGCGCCCGGGGTCACGGCAGATCGGGCAGAGGGGTGCATCGCTGATGTTGAAACAGCGATCGCAGAAGACCACTTCGTCGCGAACCGCGATCAGGGCGCGGGCGAGGGCTCGCGCCTCTGCGTCCGGGGCACGTAACAGGTGGTAGGTGAGCCGTTGGGCCGTCTTCGGGCCGATGCCCGGCAGGCGGGCAAACGACTCGATCAGGCGAGCGACGGGCTCGATGACGGCGCCTGGCATCGGCCGGGCGTCAGCCGAGGCCGGGGATGCGCAGGCCGGAGGTGACGGCACCCATCTTCTCGGACGCGAGGTCCTGCGAGGCCTTCAGCGCCTCGCGGACCGCGGTCAGGACCAGGTCCTGGAGCATCTCGACGTCGTCAGGATCGACGACGGCCGGGTCGATGACGAGCCCGAGGAGCTCCTGCTTTCCGTTGACGGTGGCCTTCACGACGCCGCCACCCGCCGAGCCTTCGACCGTCAGGGTCTCGAGCTCTCCCTGCACGCGTGCCATGTCCTGCTGCATCTGCATCGCCATGCGCTGCAGGTTGCCCATGCCCATCGGTGTCTGCTCCTCGATGCTGTCGTGGTCGGGATCCTCGTCGCCGCCAGTCTCGCCCATGCGGGCGTGTCGTGCATGTCGTGCCCGGGTCAGCTGACCTCCGGAACGTCGAGGCGGTCGTCGGCGAAGATCTCATGGGCGCGCGTCAGGATCGCCGCGGCCTCCTGGTCATCCGGGAGCGGCGGTACGAGCTCGAGGTTCGTCGCGACGAGCCGCACGCCGACCTCGTGGCCGAGGAACTCGCCGATGCACGCCTCGAGCAGAGGTCGGCGCCGCTCGGTTGCATCCTTGAGGAACGACTTCTCCTCGGGGAAGCCGATCGTGACGATCCGGCCTTCGATTCCCATGGGCCGGCAGTCGACGATGGCGGCCTTGGCAGCCGGGCTCCTCGCCGCGACCGCGGAGACGACGGACGTCCAGCCGCGTCGGAGGCGCTCCAGGTCAACGTCCCGCCCGCCGGACGGGGTCTCGGCCGGGGTCTCGGCCGGCCGCGTAGCGGGCGGCGGGCGCGGCGGGCGCGGCGGGCTCGGCGGGCTCGGCGGGCAGCAGCGCCGGCTCCGGCACTGGCACTGGCGGCTCCGCGAGCGGTGCGGGCGCGGCGGTCGTCCGTCCGGGCGCAGACGCTGGGACAGGCACGGGCTTGCGCGTGGCAGCGGCGGCTGGAGCCCGGGGCGTCGCGGGCGCGGCCTCGAGGAGCGCCAGCTCGAGCTGGAGGCGCAGGCCTCCGGGGCCCAGGCGCGTCGGGTCGATCGAGGCGAGGCGTCGGGCGGCCGCGGTGACGGCGGGGTCCGTGCCGGTGCCGGACGCGAGGTCGGCGAGCAATCGGGCGCGCAGCGCGTCCACGGCCTGATCGAGGAAGGCGCGAAGGTCGCGGCCCCGCTCCTCGAGCTGGTCGAGCTGCAGGATCCCGGAAGCGGCATCGCCCGTCGTGAGGGCGATCGTGAAGGCGTCGACCAGCTCGCCGTCGGCCAGCCCGAGAAGGTCGCGAACGGCGTCCGCCGTGATCCGGTCCGCCGTGGACGCCAGGAGCTGGTCCAGGATCGACTCGGCGTCGCGCATGCCTCCCGCGGCGAGGCCCGCGATCACCGCGACCGCCTCCGGGTCCGCCTCCCGGCCGTCGGCAGCCAGGATCCGCTGGAGCTTGCCGGTGATCTCGGGGACCGTGAGCCGACGGACGTCGTAGCGCTGGAGGCGCGACAGGATGG
The DNA here is from genome assembly GCA_963697365.1 of uncultured Chloroflexia bacterium. Taxonomy (GTDB): domain Bacteria; phylum Chloroflexota; class Limnocylindria; order Limnocylindrales; family CSP1-4; genus CAIXZV01. The sequence continues at coordinate 216,248 of CAVONT010000017.1, read as the reverse complement.
CCGGCGGGAAGCCCTGCGGGTGGGTGGACGCGAACATGAAGAGGACGAAGTCCGGCGGCTCCTCGAGCGACTTGAGCAGCGCGTTCCAGGCATCCTTCGTGATCTGGTGCGCCTCGTCGAGGATGTACACCTTCCGGCGCAGGTCACCGGGCGGGTAGTTGATCCGCTCGCGCAGCTCGCGCACGTTGTCGATACCGCGGTTGGACGCGGCGTCGATCTCGATCACGTCAAGGGTGGTGCCCTCCCGGATCGACGTGCAGGACTGGCACCGGTCACAGGGATCCGCGTTGGGCTGGAGCTCGAGGCAGTTGACGGCCTTGGCGACGATCCGCGCGAGCGACGTCTTGCCGGTACCTCTGGGGCCGGTGAACAGCAGCGCGTGCGAGACCTGCCCCGTGAGCACCGCATTGCGCAGCGTCGTGACCACGGCCTCCTGACCGACGATCTCGGAGAAGGTCTGGGCCCGCCAGCGGCGGTAGAGAGCCTGGTGGGGCGTCCCGATGGTCAACGTCGCTCCTGCTTGACGGGCATGGGGCGCCTCGAGGGTTGAAGTGCCGTGCACCCTCCGTCGATACGGACGCCCCCGCGCCCAGCGGTGAACGCGGCTCGGACCAGGCCGTTCCGCGGCACCCGACGATCATCGCTGAGTGCTGCTTCCTTCCGGACCTGACACGGTTCACGAGTCGCCGCTGCGCGGGACCCGGTCCTCTACGTCGCGAACACCGTCGGCTCTCGAGAACGCCGACCTCGGGAGGGAATTCAGCCCTGCTGGAGCGGATTGCAGGTACAGGGCACCGCTAGTTCCCCGCCTAGCACGGCGTCGCAGAGTCTAGCGCGGATGACAACCAGGGGGGCCATCCGGCAGGAGCCGGGCTCGACTGCCGGGAAGGGCTGGCGGAGAGGGCGGGATTTGAACCCGCGATGGGTTGCCCCATACCGCATTTCCAGTGCGGCGCCCTAGGCCACTAGGCGACCTCTCCGCCGCGAGAGGATAGCAAGACCCGGCGAGTCGCCTCGCCGGGTCGTTCGTTGCGAGTGGCGGAGAGGGTGGGATTCGAACCCACGCTAGCTCTCGCTAGACCGCTTTTCGAGAGCGGCACCATCAACCACTCGGACACCTCTCCGCCGGAGAGGATAGCAAAGGCTCCGTCACGTGCCGCGCATGGCGCCGGCGCGCTGGGCGAAGGGCGCGGGCCAGGCGCGCATGCTGACGACGGCTGCGAAGGGCGTTGCGATCGCGGCCACCGCGAGCACCGCTGCCACCGACCCGGTCGCCGTCACCAGCGGCAGGCCCGCCGCCGCCACCAGCAACGATCCGACTGCGCCAGTCGCGAAGTGGAGGGCGGAGGCCGCGGCCTGGCTGTCGGGAGGGGCCGCGGCGAGGACCGCCGCCAGCGAGGGAAGTGCCGCCCAGGCGAACCCCGCTCCGAAGAGCAGCCGCGCGGCGATCAGGAGGCTGGGTGTCGGTGCGATGGCGGTCAGGAGGCCGGACGCTCCGAGGAGGAGGCCCGCGGTGAGGAACATGCGGCGACCGCCAAGGACGCGCAGCAACAGGGGGACGGCGAGGAAGGCCGGCACCTCGACGATCGTGCTGGCTGCCGTCGCGAGGCCGATGTCCCAGCCCGATCCGCCGATCTCCGCGATCCGGGGGCCGACGAAGATGGTCGGGGCGGCTGCACCCGCGTACACGACGGCAAGACCCGCGAGGAAGACCGGCGACCGGCCGACCCCCGCGCGCACGCCCTCGAGCATGCTCCCGCCGTCGGCCCCGGCGACACCCGTGCCCCGCCGCAACTCGCCGCCGAGCCGCACCGCCACGACCCCGGCGGTCGCCGCACACAGCCCCGCGCCGATCAGGCCCGGTGCGGCCCATGCGAGACCCGTGAACGACACGGCGGCACCCACGGCGAGGGCCGACAGGATGTAGCCCGTCGAGGCGCCGATGCGCACGCGTGAGTAGCGGGACCTGCTGCCTTCGAGGCGGGCGAGCGCGAGGGAATCGGCGAGGGGCGCGAACGCCGAGGAGATCATCGCCCACGCGACGAAGGCCACCACCAGCACCCCGAGCAGGCCCGCCGCGTGGCCAAGAGCGGCCGGCACCCCGATCAGGAAGGCGACCACGAGCATCCGACGGCGCCCGTGACGATCGCCCAGCCGGCCCCAGGTCGGGGCGGCGATCAGGGTGAGGATCGCCGCCGCAGCAGCCAGCGGCGCGATGAGGGCCGGCGGCAGGCCGCGCTCGAGCAGCACGACCGCCGCAAACGGCCCGATCGCCCCATAGCAGGAGCCGCGGAGCAGGAACAGGATGGCCAGGCGGAGTGTCATGGACTGCCAGGGCCCCGCCGAGCGGTCAAGCTCCCGTCGCGGCCCCGAGGCCGACGAGCTCCTCGGCCTCTGCCCGGCAGATCCCGGAGACCACCTCGAGGCGCCGCCCGAGCGCCGGGTGCTGCGCCAGCTGGACGACGGTGCCTGCCGCCCCCGACACCGGGTTGGGCACGGCGAACACGAGCGCGGCCGCGTCGCACTCGAGGAGCGCGCCGACGCACATGGGACAGGGCTCCATCGTGGTGAACACCGTGAGGTCCGACAGGCGCGGCGTGCCGAGCTTGCGCGCTGCGGCGCGGAGCACCGTGACCACGGCATGGGCAGTCGGGTCCGCGCCAGTACCGGAGGAGCAGGAGCCGCGCGCGATCATCGCGTCATTGAGCACCGCGACCGCGCCCACGGCCGGCGCCCCTCGCGCCGCGGCCGCCCTCGCCTCCGCGAGCGCCTCGCCCATAAACAGCGCGTAGTTCATGCCGTCGATGATAACCACTCGCCTCGCGCGCTACGATGGCAGTTGATCCGTGCCGCATCTCCGGCGCAGCCGAGCGCCGGCCCGCATCGTGGCGTGCGATGCGTGCTCCCAGACGGCACCACACCATCTCCCGGCCGTCGGCCGGGTCCAACCGGAGCCTCCACGCAATGGCTGCACCCAAGCGAATCGGGATCCTCACCGGCGGCGGCGACGTCCCCGGTCTCAACTCCGTCATCAAGAGCGTCGTCTACCGGGCGACGGACCTGGGCTACGAGGTGCTCGGGATCCGGCGCGGCTGGGAAGGCCTGACCCACCAGCGCCGCGGGTCCGAACTGGACCCCGAGTACGTGCGGGTCCTGGACCGGACCAACACCCGGACCATCGACCGGACGGGCGGCACGATCCTCCACTCGTCCCGGACGAATCCCCGGAAGATGCGGGCGAATGCCTTCCCGAGCTGGCTCGACCCCAAGTCGGTCGCCGACAAGGAGACGGCTGACGGCGTCTTCAACCTGACGGACCACGTCCTGGACACGATCCAGCACCTGGGCCTCACGCACCTCGTGACGATCGGCGGCGATGACACCCTGTCGTTCTCATCCGTGCTCTACGAGCGGGGCCTGCCGCTGGTCGCCATCCCGAAGACGATGGACAACGACGTCAACGGGACCGAGTACTGCATCGGCTTCTCGTCGGCGATCACCCGGGCGAAGGAGGTCCTCAACCGCCAGCGCACGACCCTCGGGTCACACGAGCGCATCGGCGTGTTCCGGATCTTCGGGCGGGACGCCGGCTTCACAGCGCTCTACACCGCCTACGTCACCAGCACCCGCGCGGTGATCCCCGAGTTCAAGTACGACATCAAGGGACTCGCGGAGATCCTCAAGGAGGACCATCGCAACAACCCCTCCCGCTACGCGATCCTGATCACCGCCGAGGGCGCGATCTGGGAGGGCGGCCAGATGCAGGACGTCGGGGAGGCCGACGCCTTCGGGCACCGCCACAAGATGAACGTGGGCGAGGTGCTCGCCTCCGAGCTCAAGACGCTCACGGGCATCGAGGCCGTCGCGTCGGATCTCACCTACGACCTGCGCTCCGGCGAGCCGGACATGCTCGACTCCATGGTCGCGACCACGTTCGCCAACGTGGCGATGGACCTCATCCGCGACGGCATCGGCGGCCGGATGGTCGCGATCCGCGACGGGAAGTACAGCCACGTCTCGCTGGCCGAGACCGGCAAGCCACCGCGCCGCGTCCAGCTCGACGCCTACGATCTGGAGCGCTTCCGCCCGAGGTACTCGGACAAGCTGGGCTCGCCGCTCCTGCTCACGCCCTCCCTGGGCCCCGCGGAGTAGGCGGCGGTTCGCGCGGACGCCACCGGGCCTTCACCCTCCAGGCACACGGGCCGCCTCCGGGCGGCCCGTTCCGATTCCGGGATCGCGACTCAGCCGTCGAGCGCCGACAGCTGGCGGATGGCGCGCGCGAGGTTCGACATGTCCTCGTCGCCGTACCCGCGCGCCACGAGGCCGGCCTCGAGTTGGGCCGCCAGGCCGGCCAGCGGCATCACGGTCCCGGTCTCCCGTCCGAGCTCCAGCGCGATGCCGAGGTCCTTGAGGTGGAGCGCCGTCCGGAACCCGAGCGGATAGTCGTTGGCGATCATCTTGGCGCTGCGGTTGGCCAGGATCCAGGACCCGGCAACACCGCCACCCAGCGCCCCGACGACGGCGGCCGGGTCGAGGCCGGCCTTCATCGCGAGGACCATCCCCTCGGCGACGGCCAGGTAGACCCCGGCGATCATCACCTGGTTGACGGCCTTCACCGCCTGGCCGGACCCGGCGGGCCCGAAGTGCGTGATCGTCGTGCCCATCGCCGCGAGCACTGGCCGGGCGCGCTCGACGTCGGCGTCCTCGCCGCCGACGAAGATCGTGAGCGTCGCCTTGCGGGCACCCTCCGAGCCACCGGAGACGGGCGCATCCACGAAGCCGATGCCGCGCTCGAGCAGGCGGGCCGCGAAGGCACGGGTGGCACCTGGCGCGATCGTCGACACGTCGATCACGAGCCCGCCCGGGGGCAGGCCCTCCACGATGCCATCGGCACCGAAGAGCACGGCCTCGACGTCCGGCGTGTCCGACACGCAGGTCAATGCGACCGTGGCCTGTCGAGCTGCCTCCGCGGGCGTCGACGCCTCGACGGCGCCGAGGGCCAGGACGTCGTCCGCCCTGCCCGGCGTCCGGTTCCAGACCGTGACGTCGAACCCGGCTCTCGCCAGGTTGGCGGACATGGCCGATCCCATCGTGCCCATGCCCGCGAACGCAATCCGCTCCACACATGCCTCCTTCGCAGTGGACCTGAGGGTACCGACCGGCGGCGCCTGCGTATCGGCCGTTCCGGTGAGATCCGGGGGCCGTACGATGCGCGGCATGGATGCACTTGGATTCGATCGACGCAAGCTGGGAGCAGGGCTCCTTGCCTTCGGCCTCACGGGTGTGCTGCTGGCGGGCCTGATCGCCGCGGGCCTGATCGGCGGGGCGGTGGCCGCCCGCAATCTCGACGAGCGGCTCGTCGCCGACCAGCAGCGTATCGCCGCCGCCCTGACACGCCTGACCGTGTCCATGGAGTCGCTGGCGATGACGACCGAGAATGCCGGTGCCACCCTGGCGACGTCGGCCGAGGCGGTCGCCGAGGCGCAGCTCGTCCTGCAGGACACGGCGACCGCCGCGGGCGCCCTCGCATCCGCGCTCGACATCTCGATCCTGGGCAGCAAGCCGTTCGCGGGTGCGTCGGATCGCATCGGAGCCCTGGCGCTCCGCATCGCGGCCTTCGACGAGCAGGCCGGCTCCCTCGCGCAGAACCTGGACACGAACGCGGGCGACGTGACGGCCATGACCGCGCAGGTGCGCGAGCTGAAGTCCCAGGTGCAGGAGCTCTCCACCGCCGTGGCGGATTTCGACCGGATCGACGAGCTGGTCGACCTCGTCATCGGCGGCATCGCCCTCGGCGGCCTGCTGTTGGCCTGGGTGGCCGTCGGGGCCGCGATGTGCGCGTGGGTCGGGTGGAGACTGCGGCGCGCCCAAGGGACAGCGGGGTCGCCCGAGGCCTGACGCGGCGGGCACCGAACCAGCCGGCTAGGCGCGCTCGCCTGCCCGCAGTGCGAGACGGGCCTGGAGCCCGGCGGCGGTCACCTTGTCACCACGCAGGGCGGGCAGGATGACGTCCGTGATCATGCGCTCGGTCGCCCGGCCATCGGCTGCGTCGAAGCTGGCCTTCGCGAAGGCGCGCACCACGTCGAGGTCCCACCCGGCGTCGCGGATGGCGGCCGCGAGACCGACCGTGTCCTCGAAGATGGGGCCGGGCGCTTGACGCCGGAAGTCGAAGTAGAAGCCCCGCTCGCTGTCGTAGGCGTCCTCGTCGGGGGTCAGGAAGAGGATCGGGCGGCCGAGGAGCGCGAACTCGTAGATGACACTCGAGTAGTCGGTGACCAGCACGTCCGAGACGAGCATGAGCTCGTTGACATCCGGATAGGCGCAGGCGTCGAGCGCGAAGTCCGCGAGCTGGGGCGGGATGGCGAGTCCCTCGCGCACGAACGGGTGCAGCTTGAGCAGCACGAGGTAGCCGTCGCCCAGCACCCGGTGCATCTCCTCGAGTTCGAGCAGGTTCCCGTATCGCGCAACCCCGACGGTCTCGCCACGGAACGTGGGTGCGTAGAGGATCACCTTCCTCCCTGCCACCTGCGGGAAGGCGGCGCGCGCGCGCGCCTCGGCGGCCGCCCGGCGCCCGGGGTCCTCGAACACGTCCGTTCGCGCCATGCCGACCGCCGAGCAGAAGATCTCGGGTGGCGCGTTGAACGCCTCCGCGTAGTGCGGCGCAACGCTCATGGACGAGACCATCGCGATGCTGTAGTTGGAGTGGATGGCGACCTTCTTCACGAGGTCGTCGTCGGCGCCGAAGGTCTTGTCCAGGACGCTGTAGCCGAACTTCTTGAACGCCCCGGCCGCATGCCAGACCTGGACCCGCAGGGTTCCCTCGCGCGGCGAGATCACGTACATCGGGAAGAAGTAGTCATCCACGAGCACGACGCGCGCACTCGCCAGGAGGTAGCCGCTGCGTACCGAGGCCCACAGCGGCGCGAGGATGCGGAGGACGCCCGTCCCCGTGAGGGTGACCTCGGCGATCCGGACCTCCGGGTGCGTGCGCTGCAGCTCGTCACGGATGCACGCGAGATTGCCGGTGAGGCGGGGGCTATGGGAGGTCGCGAAGACGACCGTCGCGCGTACGGGGCGCAGGCGCCCGGCCGCGAACCCGACACGTGAGAGGAGGGTGCGGGCGAGGCGGCGCCAGCGTCACCGCAGCAGGGGTCGATGCATCGGCGGCATGATACCGGCAGCGTCGGAGCACGGCCCCCGCTGGCCGGGCTACCCTTCGGGCACCGCCAGTGACCTCCGCGCCACAGGAGCTCCGCCCGCATGCAGATCCACGCCATCGTCCTCGCCGGCGGCGACGGCAACCGCTTCGGCGGCGAGATGCCGAAGCAGTTCGTCCGCCTGGCCGGCGATCCGATCCTGCTGCGCACCCTCCGCCGCTTCAGCGCCGCCAAGCTCAGCCGTGTCGTCGTGGTCTCGCACCCCCGCTGGCTGGAGGAGACGATCCGCCTGCTCGGGGAGGTCGACCTGGGCGTCGAGATCCGGGTGGTGGCCGGCGGGGCCACCCGCAACGAGAGCACGCGCAACGGCATCGCCGCCCTCGAGGCTGACGATGACGACATCGTGCTGGTCCACGATGCCGTCCGGCCGCTCCTGCCGCTCGAGGTGATCCAGCGCTCCGTGGAGCCGATCATCTCGGGCCGTGCCGACGCGACCGACACGGTGATCCCGAGCGCCGACACCCTCGTCATCGTGGACGGCGAGGATGTCGTCGAGATTCCCGACCGGAGCCGGTACCGCCGCGGCCAGACGCCCCAGACGTTCCGCGTGGGCGTGCTCAAGGAGGCCTACGCGGCAGCCGAGCGGGCCGGCGACCTCACCGCGACCGACGACTGCAGCCTCGTTCTGCGCTACGTGCCGGGGGCGCGAATGCTCGGTGTGGCGGGCGACGAGATCAACCTCAAGATCACGACCCGCATCGACATGGTCATGGCCGATCGGATGCTCCAGATGAGCGTGCTGGTTCCGGGCGCGGAGCCGAGCCCGACCGCGTCCCTGGCGGGCGCACGCCTGTACGTGGCGGGTGGCACACGGGGCATCGGTGGAGCGATCGCTGAACAGGCCCGCCTGCTCGGGGCAGAGGCGGTGGTGGATGGCATGTCCACCGGCCTCGACGTCCGGGACCCGGCGTCGGTGGCCGAGCGGATGGCGGCAGCCGCAGCGATCCTCGGTGGTATCGACCACGTGGTGTGCACGGCGGGGGTCCTGCGCATCGGGCCGCTGGCGACGATGGATGTCGCGACCGTTGCCGAGGTCGTGGACATCAACCTCACCGGCAGCCTCAACGTGGCCCGGGCAGCGCACCCGTACCTCGCGCAGAGCCGGGGCTCGCTCACCCTGTTCACGTCGAGCTCGTTCACCCGCGGACGGCCGAGCTACGTCCCCTACTCCGCCTCCAAGGCAGCGGTCGTCAACATGACGCAGGGCCTGGCCGACGAATGGGCGGACGATGGCATCCGCGTCAATGCCATGAGCCCGGAACGCACGGACACCCCCCTGCGGCGGGCGGCCTTCCCCGACGAGAACCGCGACGGCATGCTCGGCGCCGACGAGGTCGCCCTGGCGACGCTGCGCCTGATCCGCTCGGACCTGACGGGCCAGGTCGTGGACGTCAAGCGCAGCGACCTCGCCACGGGGTGAGCCCCTTCCGCCCGTGACACCGCTCGAGTACCGCCTGTCCGCGCTGCTGCTGCGGGTCGTCGGCGCACTGTTCGGCCTCCTTCCGATCCGGCGGAACCGCGTCGTGCTTGCCACCGCCCGGCTCGCAGCTGCTCGAGGGCAACCTCAAGGGCATCCACGACGCGATCCGCCGCCTCCGCCCGAACGCCGATGTCGTCCTGCTCCTCGAGCCCTACGGCTATGGGCTCGCGGCCAAGATCGGCTACATGCTCCGGCTGGTCCGGGGCATGTACCACGTCCGGACGGCCGGGCTGATCGTGGTCGACAACGCCTGGCTGCCGGTCCACGTGGCACCACACCGCGCCGGCACCACGGTCGTGCAGGTCTGGCATGCGGCCGGCGCGCTCAAGCGGTTCGGCGTGGACACGATCACACCGCTCGAGGAGCCGGAGCGGACGTTCCTCCACCGGTACTACGACTACGTGGTCTGCAGTGGCGAGGCGTCGTGCGAACCGTGGTCGGCGGCGTTGCGGACACCGGCTGGCCGGGTGCTGCCCCTGGGCACGCCGCGGACCGACGCGTTCTTCGATCCGGATGCCGTGGAGGCGGCCCGGGGTCGTGCGCTCGCGGCCTATCCGGAGCTGGCCGGACGCCGCGTCATCCTGCATGCCCCAACCTTCCGAGGGCGTGGCGCCGCCAAGCGCGGCGACGGCCAGCTCGACGCGGTCGCGTTGCGGGCGACGCTGGAGCCGGAGGCCATCCTCGTGCTCAAGTCCCACCCGAACCTCGAGCCTCGCTGGGTGCGCACCGAGGGCTACGACGTGGTGGCGGCGCCGTCGGACGACATCAACGACTTGCTGGCCGCGGCGGACGTCCTGGTCACGGACTACTCCTCGTCGGTGTTCGAGTTCGCCCTGCTGCGCCGGCCGATCGTGCTGCTGGTCGGGGACCTCGAGAGCTACGAGCGCGATCCGGGTCTGTACCTCGACATGCGCACGGACATGGTCGGCACGCTGGTCACGGACACGGCCGGTGTCGCCGCCGCGCTCGCGACGGCCCACGTGGACGAGGCCGCCTACGACGTGTTCCTCGCCCGCCACCTTGGTGGCTGCGACGGGCACGCGTCCGAGCGGTTCGTGGAGCGTTTCCTGCCAGCCTGAACGGGCCGGCATCGGGCACACTCAGCGCCATGGCCACCAAGATCATCCTCGACGTCGACACCGGCACCGACGACGCAGTCGCGCTCATGACCGCCGCCCTCTCGCCCGACATCGATCTCGTCGGCGCCACGGTCGTGAACGGCAACACCGTCCTCGACTCGTGCGTGGACAACACGCTGCGCGTCCTGCAGTGGATCGAGATGCCGGACGTGCCCGTGTTCCGCGGCATGTCGAAGCCGCTCGCCCGGCCGCAGATGACGCAGCTGAACCCGGCGACCCGCATCCACGGTGACAGGCTGGACCTGCCCGAGGCGACGATCGAGGCACAGGACCAGCACGCCGTGGACTGGCTGATCGACACCTATCTCGCGTCGGACGGCGACATCACGCTGGTGCCCGTGGGGCCGCTCACCAACATCGCGACGGCGATCCAGAAGGAGCCCCGGATCCTGGAGCGGATCCCCGAGATCGTGATCATGGGCGGGGCGCACGACCACGGGAACTCGACGGCGTCCGCCGAGTTCAACATCTGGCTCGACCCGGAGGCGGCGCGGATCGTCGTCAACTGCGGCCGGCCGATCCGCATGGTGCCACTCGATGCCACCCACCGGGCGCTCGTCTCGACCGAGGATGCGCACGCGCTGCGAGCCCTGGGCACGCCGGCCGGCGAGGCCGCGGCGCGCTTCATCCTCAAGCGGATCGAGGGGTACGACGCCACCCAGCCGATGCACCGCGCGGGGGCTGCGCCCGTCCACGACGCGCTTGCCGTGTGCGCGGTGATCGACCCTTCCATCCTCGAGACGCACTTCATCCCGGTGGACGTGGAGACGGGCGGCGAGCTGTCGGTGGGCCGCACGGTGTGCGACTTCCGGTTCCGGAGCCGGCGGCCGGCGAACGTGCACTTCGCGATGGACGCCGACGAGCCCAAGTTCGTGCGGATGCTGACGGAGATCCTGGGCCGGACGGCCTGAGCCGCGGCGAGGGGGCTCCCGGGCGCCCTACGGGCCGAGGTGGTACCCCATCCGCCGGGGCAGCCTCGCGAGCTGGTCGGTCACGGGGTCCACTGAGCCGCGGGCGTCAAGCGCGTCGTCGCGGCGCACGGTTGCGGCGTTCACGATCGCGGCACCGACGCTGCGGAACGGCTCCACCGGGAACCGCTTGGGCTCCATGTCCACCAGGGGGAGCCGCGTGTCCTCGGTCTCCTCGCCCGTCGCCAGTGCCGCCAGGACCTTGCCCATGAGGTGGCTGGGTCCGACGCCGTTGCCGGTGTAGCCGAGCGCATAGTGGACGCGTCCGCCTCCGAATGAGCCGGCGAAGGGCTGGTGGGGTGCGGCCACGTCGATCGGCCCGCCCCAGCGCGCCTCGATGGGCACGTCGCGGAAGCCCGGGAAGAAGCGGTGGATCGCGTCGATCGCATGCTGCGTCCCGGCCTCGTCGTAGTCGAACGCGGTGCCGACCTTGCCCGAGAACATGCCTCGCTCGCCGCCGACACCCATCGCGATCCGCCCGTCCGGCGTGGTGCGGAGGTAGCGCAGGGCGGCACGGTAGTCGTAGATGGAGACCCCCGTCGTCCAGTTGATCTCCGCGAGGCGCTCCGGGGCGGGCGCGGTGATGGCCATGTACGAGCCGCGGGCGACGATCCGGCTCCCGAACCGCTTTGTCGCGGCCGCCCAGGCGTTGATCGCCAGGATGGCCTGGGGTGCCCGCACGGAGCCACGGGCCGTCGTCGCGACAACGGGGTCGCCGGGTGCGAGCCGGGCCACCGGGGAGTGCTCGTGGACCTGGACGCCGGCCTCCATGATCACGCGCCGCAGGCCGCGGGCGAGGCGCGCGGGCTGGACGGTGCCGCCGTCATCGACGTGGTGGCCTCCCTCGAAGACCGGCGATGCGCAGTAGGCGGCGAGCTCCGAGCGGGACAGCACCCGGTAGTGCCCGCCGATCCCCAGCTCGCGAGCGGTCTCCACCGGCTCATCCCAGCCACCGGCCTGGCGGGGCGCGGAGGCGACGCCGATGTAGCCGTCACGGCGGAACCAGGCATCGACGCCCTGGTCCGACATCCACGCCTCGAGCTCGTCGATCGTGCGGGCGCCGGCCTCGATCACGGCAAGCGCACCGTCCCGCCCGAACAGCTCCAGCAGCGTGCCTGCGTGATCGTAGAAGCCATTGATGAAGCCGCCGTTGCGTCCGGACGGGCCGAAGCCGCACTCGTCGCGTTCGAGGATCACCACGCGGATTCCCGGGCGACGCCGGACGAGCTGCCACGCCGACCACATGCCCGTGTAGCCGCCGCCGACGATCACGACGTCGGCCTCGATGTCCCGGTCCAGGGCAGGCGCCGGGTCGCCTCGGAACTCCGGGTGCTCGAGGGCCTCCTTGAGCCACCAGCAGGACTGTGCAATCTCGCTCATGCGCTGCAGCCTACGCCTGCGGCAGCCGGTCGGGTGCGGTTGTTGCGGATGCGGCCGGTGCCACTGCCACGGCCGCCGGAACCGCGGGCGGGGTTCCGGCGTCACAGCCCGGGCACACCGCCAAGGTGCCCGTGGATCATGACGCCCCGGTTTACGGCAGAATGACGCCACTCAATCCCGAATTCGAGAGGTCTACCCCGATATGCGTTCGAGCCCGTTCCTCGCCGCCGCCCTGGTCGGCGCCGCCATCACCGTGGCCGCCTGCAGCTCCACGGCCGCCCCGCAGGCGACCAACCTGCCCGCGCCGACCGTGAACCCCGACGCCGCCACGTTGACCGATGGCACCTGGAACCTGGTCGAGTTCAGCCCCGACGCATCGATCGCGATCGGCGGCGACCTCAACCCGACCATCAACTTCAGCACCGACGGCAAGGTCTCGGGCAATGCTGCGTGCAACAGCTACACCAGCACGTACACCGTGGACGGGGACGCGCTGACCATTGCGCCTCCGGCATCGACCATGATGGCCTGCGCGACGGACGTCCAGTCCAAGTTCGAGACGGCCTACCTGGCGGCGCTGGGCAAGGTCCGGGCCTTCGTCATCGATCTCAAGGGCGACGTCAACACCCTGACCCTGGGCGACGAGAGCGGCAAGACCCTGATGCGCTACACCCTCGGCTCGACCGGCGTCACCGGTGTCGAGTGGCAGGCCACCGGCATCAACAATGGCAAGGAGGCCGTCGTCAGCCTCGTGGCGGGCTCCACCATCACGATGACCTTGAGCGACGACGGTACCGTCACCGGCAACGCCACCTGCAACACGTACAACGGCGACTACACCGTGGACGGCGCCAAGATCACCTTCGGGCCGATGATGTCCACCAAGATGGCCTGCGAGTCGGACGAGCTCAACGCGCAGGAGCAGGCGTACCTGGTGGCCCTGGGCAACACCACCACCTGGGAGCTCGCCAACGGCGTGCTCACCTTCCGCGACGACGCGGGCGCCATGCAGGCGACGTACGCCGCCGAGTAACCGCCGGCAGGTCCGCCCGGCACCACACGCGCGACATGGAACGACCCCGGAGATCACTCCGGGGTCGTTCGGTGTTTCAGGGGGTGGCGCGCCCGGCGAGACTCGAACTCACGACCTTTAGGTCCGCAACCTAACGCTCTATCCACTGAGCTACGGGCGCACGATGTGACTGGCGGAGAGGGAGGGATTCGAACCCTCGGAGCAGGTTACCCCACTCGGCGGTTTAGCAAACCGCTGCACTAGACCTCTATGCGACCTCTCCGTGCAGCGCCCGGGATCATAGCAGGATCATCGCGCGGACCGGTGCATTCGGCCAGCGCGCGGACGTTGGCGTGGGCGGTGTCGCGAGGCACCTCGCACCAGACCCCGCCGCGTGGCGAGACCCAATCGCGACTTGACGACATGCGGCATGATTTCCGCCGCAACGATCTCCGGCCCCCAGCCCATGCAACCGCAATCCCAGGACTCCATTGACCGACCCCGTCTCCGACACGACACCAGCTCCGTCTGGAACCCTGGCAGATCCTCTGGCGGGCATCCCGGAAGAGGCCGAGCCCGGCGCGCCCGTCCAGCCCGTGGCGTCCATCGATCCTCCGGGTGTCGCGCCGCATCGCACGCACCGCAGACGGCGCTGGATCCTCGGCGGCCTGCTCGTCGTGGTCGCGATCCTCGCGCTCGGCGTGGGCGGGACCGCTGCCGGGGCGGCTGCATGGGATGCGCAGTACGCCAACCGCATCCTGCCCGGCGTGACCGCCGGCGGCGTGGACCTGTCAGAGATGACACGCGACGAGGCGATCGCCGCGCTCGAGGCCGCCTATCCGGTCGACAAGGGCAGCGTCGTCCTCGACACCCCGAAAGGCCCGATCGAGATCACGTACGCGAGCGTCGGGCGGAGCGTCGATGCCGCGGCTGTCGTGGACCAGGCACTGGCGGTGGGCAAAGCCGGCGATCTCACCACCCGGCTGCCCGCGGAGATCCGGATCGCGCTTGACGGCGCATCGCTCCCCGGCCCCGAGCTGCGGTTCGACGAGGCGGCCCTCGAGACTGCGATCCGCAAGGCCGTCGCCCCGATGGCCGCACCAGCGGTGGACGCCACCGTCACGATGACGGCCGACGGGCCGCTGACGACGCCGGCTACGAGCGGCCGCAGCGTCGATCCGGAGCCTGCCGTCAACGCGGCGCTTGCGGCACTTCGCTCGATGGACGCTCCCGAGACGGTCACCGTCCCGATCGAGACGACGTCGGTCGAGCCGGGCGTGACCGACGCCGAGGTGGCCGAGGCAATCGCTGCCAGCGAGCGGCTTGTCGCCGACGTCAAGCTCAAGTTCAAGAAGAAGACCTGGACCATCAAGGCACCGACGGTCCAGTCCTGGATCTCGTTCACCGCTGATGGCGAGTCCGTCCGAGCGCACGTGGACGGCGCCAAGGTCGTCCAGGCGAAGGCGTTCGCCAGGGCCCGCAAGGCAGTGAAGGAGAAGCCCCAGAGCGCGGTGTTCCTGCGCACGAAGGCCGGCAAGGTCTTCGGCGTGGCGCCGGGCGCCTACGGGCGCAAGCTCGATGTGGCAGCCACAGCCGACCTCGTGGTCGCGGAGCTCGCCTCGCGGATGACGGGCGCCGCCCCGGCTGTCGTCAAGGTCGCGATGGCGGACGTCGAGCCCGAGGTCACCACCGAGGAGGCCGGCAAGAAGGCCCCCGTGATGACCAAGCTAGGCAGCTGGACCACCTGGTTCTCGATCTCGGACCGCAACTACTTCGGCGCCAACATCTGGAAGCCTGCCCAATACATCAACGGCACCGTGCTCAAGCCAGGCCAGTCGTTCGAGTGGTGGAGCGCCATCGGACCGGTCACCTCTGCACGCGGCTTCGGGGCCGGTGGCGTCATCCGGGGTTCGTACACGGACCCGACCGGTGCCATGGGCGGCGGCATGTGCTCCAGCTCCACGACGCTGTTCAACGCGGCCTTGCGCGCGGGCCTGCGCATGGGCGCGCGCGACAACCACAAGTACTACATCAGCCGCTACCCGCTGGGCCTCGACGCGACGGTCTGGATCATGGGCGGCGGGGTGCAGTCGATGACGTTCACCAACGACATGCCTTCGCCGATCCTGATCCGGGGCGTCCGCACCCGCAGCGGCAGCACCGGCTATGTCACCTATGAGATCTGGGGCAAGCCCGACGGACGCAAGGTCAGCATCAGTCGGCCGAGGGTGAGCAACGTGGTCAAGGCCACCACCCGCACCGAGTACACCGACGAACTGCCCAGGGGCCAGCGGATGCAGGTGGAGTACCCGGCGAACCAGATGGACGTCGCGGTCACCCGCGTGGTGCGCAGCGCCAAGGGCGGCGTGATCCACAGCGAGACGTGGCGGACGCACTACATCCGCTGGGACGGGGTCATCCAGGTGGGACGGTAGGGCGATCGCGCGGGGCCCTGGGAGCCCGGCACGCCTGAGAGCCCGGCATCCCCCGTTGTGGTTGATGCCAGCGCGCGCTTCGCTGCGTACCATCGCGGGCAGGGTGGCGTGTGCCGCCATGGCTGCAGTGCCCTGCTGCGGTCCGGAGGTTTGCAGTTGAGGGTTGGATGAAACGACCGTTCGGGATCACGCTGCTCGCGATCATCTTCGCGGCAGCCGGCTTCAGCTACATGATGCTGGGGTTCCAGATGACCACCGCCGTCACCTTCGGCCCCCTGCCGGCCGGGACCGGGACGTGGATCTGGGGCTGGCTCATCGTGCTCACCGGTCTGGCGTTCTGGACCGGCGGCCTGGCGGCTTGGCGCCTCCAGCCGTATGGCTGGATGCTCGGCCACATTCTCGCGATCATCGGCCTTCTCGAGGCGGTCTTCGCGCTGCTCGGCACGGGCAGCCTGAACTACGCCCTCGCGACGACCGCGTTCCCGCTCATCCTGCTCTGGTACCTGAACCGTCCGTCGGTCAAGGCTGCCTTCGGCATGGCGGACGCGTAGCGCCTCGGCGTACGCTCACACTCGCGACCCGGGCGGAGCCAGGGTTGCTCGACTGACCCCAGTCGATCGACCCGGATCCGCCCGGTTCCACGTTTGGGACACTCCTCGCGCCGGTTGACGCGCAGGAGCAGGGCCGGTACCGTCGAACGCAGGATGTGCGCCATCTATCGCTTTACCTGCCCGGCATGACCGCTCGAGGGGCCTAGCCCCCTCCGGACGGCGGGTCGTGCCGGGTGAGCAGAGGTCCAGGACCTCTGCTTTTTTGTTCTCCGACGATGCGGCGGCGCGGGATCGCGCCCCCACCTGCAGGGCAAGGGACCAGAGAGCCAGATGTTCGTGGTGATGCGGACCGGGGCCAGCGAGGCCGAGGTCAACGGCGTGAAGGGGCTGATCCTCTCCGAGGGTCTCACCCCGTTCGAGAACGCCGGCTCGGACCGGACGGTCATCGCCGTGGTCGGCGAGATCGGACGGCGGCGCGAGGCGCTCCGCTCGCGCCTCGAGAGCACGCCCGGCGTGGCCAACGTGACCCCGATCACCAAGCCCTACAAGCTGGTGTCGCGCGAGTTCCATCCGGAGGACACGGTGATCCGGGTGCTGGACGCGCGCGTGGGCGACGGATCGCTGACCGTGATGGCCGGTCCATGCTCCGTGGAGAACCGCGACCAGCTGTTCGAGACGGTCGACTTCGTCTCCGCGCACGGCGCGACCATCATCCGCGGGGGCGCCTTCAAGCCGCGCACCAGCCCGTACAGCTTCCAGGGCCTGGGCGTCGAGGGGCTGCGCTACCTCGCCGAGGCGCGGGCCCGGACCGGCCTGCCCGTGATCACCGAGGTCATGGAGCCGTCCCAGGTGGACATCGTCGCCGAGTACAGCGACATCCTCCAGATCGGCACCCGGAACATGCAGAACTTCTCGCTCCTGCTCGCGTGCGGACGCGCGGGCCGGCCGGTGATGCTCAAGCGCGGCTTCGGCAACACGATCGAGGAGTGGCTGATGGCGGCCGAGTACATCGCGTCGGCCGGGAACAGCCAGATCATCCTGTGCGAGCGCGGCATCCGGACGTTCGACAACGCGACCCGCAACACGCTCGACCTGACGGCGGTCCCCCTGCTCCACCACCTGACCCACCTGCCGGTGGTGATCGACCCGTCGCATGCCACGGGCAAGCGCTGGCTGGTGAAGCCGCTCGCGATCGCAGCGGTCGCGGTGGGCGCGGACGGGATCATGGTCGAGGTGCACCCGCGGCCGGACGAGGCGCTGTCCGACGCCGAGCAGCAGCTGGACTTCCCGATGTACGCCTCGATGATGACGGCGATCACCGCCGTCCACAGCCATGTGGCGGACCTCCATGGCGACCTCCTCCGCCACCCGGCACCGGGCGACCAGGTCTAGGCGCGGATCGGATCATGGTCACCCTGGCGGGCAGCCCCGCTGACGACGCGCTGGTCGTGCACCCCGCGGTACGCCTCCGCGGCCGCCCTGCGCTGCCCGGTGACAAGAGCATCTCGCACCGGGCGCTGCTGCTCGCGCTGCTCGCCACGGGCGAGAGCCGGATCACGGCGGCCGGTGACGGCGCCGACGTGCGGTCCACCGCGGCGGTCGTGCGTGCGCTCGGCGCCACCGTCGAGCGTGTCTCGGAGCGCGACGGACGCGTCGACTACCGCGTGGCCTCTCCCGGGGGCGCGGCCCTCGTCGAGCCAGAGCAGATCCTCGACTGCGGCAACTCCGGGACCACGACGCGGCTGGTCGCGGGCCTCCTCGCCGGGCGCGACCTGTTCGCGATCCTCGAAGGAGACGCCTCCCTGCGCCGCCGGCCGATGGGTCGCGTGGTGGAGCCGCTGCGAGCGATGGGGGCGACCTTCACCGGCCGCCGGGGCGACACGCTCCTGCCGCTCGCGATCCGCGGCCGCGCCCGCCTGGCACCGCTTGCCTACACCACGCCTGTCCCCTCGGCACAGGTGAAGTCCGCGATCCTGCTTGCCGGGCTCGCGGCCGACGGCGAGACCACGGTGACCGAGGCCGTCGCGACGCGGGACCACACCGAGCGGATGCTGCGCGCGCGGGGGATCGCCGTACGCGAGGAGCTGGCGGCCGACGGCGCCCACACGGTGCGCCTGGCCGGGCCGGCGATCCCTGCGGCCATCGACGAGACGGTCCCATCGGATCCGTCGGGCGCAGCATTCTGGCTGGTGGCGGGAGCCGTGCATCGCGATGCCGAGCTCCACCTCGACGGCGTCAGCACGAACCCGACGCGGCGTGCCATCATCGACATCCTCCGGCGCATGGGCGCCGACATCGAGGAGCACGACCGGCCGGCCCCGGGGGGACCGGACGGCGAGCCCCTCGCGGACCTCGTGGTGCGCTCGAGCAGCCTCACGGGAATCGACCTGTCGCCCGTCGACGTCGCGTCGGCGATCGACGAGATCCCCGTGCTCTGCCTGGCCGCCGCCGCAGCGCGCGGCACCACGCGGATCTGCGGCGTGGGCGAGCTCCGGCACAAGGAGTCGGACCGGGTCGCGGGGATCGTGGACGGCCTGACGGCCCTGGGCGCGGACATCCGCGTCGAGGGTGATGACATCGTGGTCCAGGGGGGCCGCCGCCTCACGGGGGCGGTCACCGAGACACTTGACGATCACCGGCTGGCGATGACCTTCGCCGTAGCCGGTCTTATCGCCGAGGGCGAGACCGTCGTACTCCGACCGGCGTCGGCGGCAGTCTCCTACCCCGGCTTCTTCCGTGAACTCGAAGGGGTGCGAGCATGACGAAGCGGGTTGTCCTCATCGGCCATCCGGTGGCCCACTCGCTGTCAGCGGCGATGCAGCAGGCCGGCTTCGACAAGCTGGGTATCGATGCGGGCTACGAGCTGTGGGACAAGACGCCCGCGGAGCTTGCCGCCGCCGTGGCCGAGCTGCGAGCCGAGGAGTTCCTCGGCGCCAACGTGACGATCCCCCACAAGGAGCGGGTCGTCTCGCTGATCGACCGGCACACGGACGAGGCACAGGCGACGGGCGCCGTGAACACGATCACCAAGGAGGGCAAGAAGCTCGTCGGCCACAACACCGACGTGCCGGGCTTCAAGATCGCCCTCGACAAGCTGGTCGGCAAGCAGAAGATGCCGCGCCACGCGGTGGTCCTCGGCGCCGGCGGCGGTGCCCGGGCCGTGGTCTACGGCCTCATCCGCGAAGGGTTCCAGCGGGTGATCGTCTTCAACCGCCACCTGCACCGCGGCGAGCAGATGGTCAAGCACTTTGGCCGCAGCTCGTCCCACATGGATCTCCGCGCGATGCCGTGGCATGAGTCGATCATCGAGGCCGAGCTCTCCAAGGCCAAGATCCTGATCAACGCGACCTCCATTGGCCTGACCGCGGACGAATCACCCATCCCGGCCGAGATCATCACGCCCGAGCTGCTCGTGCTGGACCTCATCTACAACCAGACGCGGCTGCTGCGCGATGCCCAGAAGGCGGGATGCGCTACGGCCGACGGTGGTCTGATGCTGCTCCACCAGGGCGCGGCGGCGTTCTCGCTGTGGACCGGACAGCCGGCCCCGCTCGACGAGATGCAGGCGGCACTGGAGGATGCGCGGGCCCACGGCATCCGCTCGGCCGAGGGCGAGCCCGCGGGCGAGGCCGCGGGCGAGGCGACCGGCGAGACGGCCAGCGAGACGGCCCCGGCCGCCCGCTGACGGCTGGGTCGGAGAGGCGGCGGCGCACATGGAACGGTTCCGGTTCATCACCGCGGGCGAGAGTCACGGACCCATGCTGGGTGCCGTGGTGGAGGGCGTCCCTGCCGGGCTCGCCCTGACCGAGGCCGACCTCGCGGTGGACCTGGGACGTCGCCAGCGTGGCTACGGCCGGGGTGCCCGCCAGGCAATCGAGCAGGACCGCGCCCGCATCCTGTCCGGGGTCCGCCACGGCTACACCCTGGGCTCACCGATCCTGCTGGAGATGGACAACCGGGACTGGGCGAACTGGACCCGGGTGATGCAGGTGGGGCCGCTCACCGACGAGGACGCGGCCGAGCTCGCCGCCCTCGCTGACGACGGCAACAAGCGCGCCAAACCCATCACGGCCGTCCGGCCCGGCCACGCCGACCTCGCGGGCTCGCTCAAGTACGGCTTCAACGACGTGCGCAACGCGCTGGAGCGCTCGTCGGCCCGGGAGACGACGGCGCGGGTTGCGGCGGGCGGTGTGGCCCGCGCGTTCCTGGCGGCCCTTGGCATCGAGGTCTGGTCGTTCACCGCGGAGGTCGGCGGCGTGGCCGTGGACCCGGCCCGCTGCACGCCGGACCCGCGAGGAGGCCGAGGCGTCGCCGCTGCGCTGCCCGGACCCGGACGCCGAGGCGGCGATGATCGCCCGCATCGACGAGGCGCGCAGCAGCGGTGACACCGTCGGCGGCGTGTTCGAGGTGGTCGTCCACGGCGCGCCGATCGGCCTGGGCAGCTACACGCACTGGGACCGGCGCCTGGACGCCGCGCTGGCGGCTGCCGTCATGTCGATCCAGATCGTCAAGGGCGTGGAGATCGGGCTCGGCTTCGAGCAGACGCGGCGCTTCGGCTCCCAGGTCCACGATGTCATCGAGGGCCGCCGCGATGACGGCACCTGGGTCCACCGGTCGAACAACGCGGGCGGCCTCACCGGCGGCATGACCAACGGCGAGCCGATCGTGATCCGGGGCGCCGTGAAGCCCATCTCCACGCTCGCCCGGCCGCTGCCCACCGCGGACCTGATCACGGGCACCGAGGTCGAGAAGGCGCACTACGAGCGGTCGGACATCTCGGTCGTGCCGGCCGCCGGCGTCATCGGCGAGGCGATGGTGATGCTCACCCTCGCGCAGTTCGTGCTCGAGAAGACCGGCGGCGACTCGATGGCCGAGGTCATCGACAACCTGCACCGCTACCAGGAGCGGATCGCGCGCACCCCGGCCGCACCGGCGCCCGGCGCCCGTGACGGCGGCCACATCGCCCCCGGCGGTCGCGACGCCGCCCGCGGGGCGGGCTGAACGGGGCTGGCGTGGACCTCGTCCTGGTCGGGCTGCCCGGGGCCGGCAAGACCGCCGTCGGCCGGCGCGTCGCCAAGCGCAACGGCGCCCTCTTCTTCGACCTCGACGAGCAGATCGAGAAGGCTGCCGGGCGCACGATCCCCGAGATCTTCGCGGAGGACGGCGAGGCGCGGTTCAGGCACCTGGAACGCGAGGCCGTCATCGCCCTGGGCGACCCCGATCCCGGGTCGGCCATCAAGCGCGTGATCTCGCCCGGCGGCGGGGCGGTGGTGGACCCGCGCAACCGCTGGCTCCTGTTCCGCGGCCGCCTCCCCGTCTGGCTCGACGTCCGCCCTGAGGTCCTTGCCCAGCGCCTGCGCCGCTCGCCGAACGTGCGCCCCCTCGTCCAGGGCGGCGATCCTCTCGGCCGGATCCGCCAGCTCTCCGCCTCGCGCGAGCGGTTCTATGCGGCCGCCCACCGCGTCAATGGCATCACCGAGATCCAGGGCGTTGTCGATGCCGTCGAGACGCTGGCCCGCGACTGGCGTCGCGATGACCCGACGGTGATCCTCCGGGCTTCGACGTCGATCGGCGAGGTGGCGATCGGCGAGGGCATCGCCGCCGGGGCGGTCGGGGATGCGCTGCGGGCGGCGCAGGCGCGGCGGGCGATCCTCGTCTCGGAACCGCGGGCACGCGAGGCATTCGGCGATGGCCTGGCCGAAGCGCTGGCCGCGGACGGCTGGCCGATCGAGTGGCTCATGCTTCCGGAGGGCGAGGGCGCCAAGCGCTTCGAGGTGATCGGCGAGGCAGCGCGCGAGCTGGCCCGGCGGCGCGTGGAGCGCGGAGAGCCGCTGGTGGCGATCGGCGGCGGGGCGCTGGGTGATCCGGCCGGGTTCATCGCGGCCGCCTACCTGCGCGGCGTGCCCTGGATCCAGGTGCCCACCACCCTCGTGGCCCAGGTCGACTCATCGATCGGCGGGAAGACCGGCGTGGACCTGCCCGAGGGCAAGAACCTGCTCGGTGCGTTCCACCACCCGTCAGCGATCGTCCTGGACGTCGCCGCATTGCGGACGCTTCCCGAGCGCCAGCTGCGCGCCGCCCTGGGCGAGATCGTGAAGATGGCGGCCCTCGGCGACGAGGCGCTGTTCACGACGCTCGAGGCCGATGCCGAAGCGGTTGCGGCGGGCGATCGGCGCGCGTTCGAGCGTGCCTACGAGCGCGGCGTCGTGGCCGAGATCGTGGAGCGCGCGGGCTGGGCGAAGGTCGCCGTGGTCTCGGCCGACGAGAAGGAGCAGGGCGGGCCAACCGGGCGCATCTCGTTGAACCTGGGCCACACGGTGGCCCACGCGATCGAGGCCGTGGACGGATACGAGACGCTGATGCACGGTGAGGCGGTGGCGTACGGGCTGCGCGCAGCGTGCCGGATCGGGGTGGCAGTCGGTGTGACACCGCCGGAGCGGGCCAGCCGGGTGGAGCGGCTGCTGGACCGCCTTGCCCTGGGTGCCGCTCCCCTCCCCTACGCCGTCGATGACGTCCTCGCCGCGACCGCCACCGACAAGAAGCGCTCCGGCGGGCGCCAGCGCTGGGTCCTGCCCACGGCGGACGGCTATCTCGTGCGCGACGACGTGGACGAGGCGCACGTGGCGGACACCATCCGCTCCGTGCTGGCCGGAAGGGAGGCTGCGCGATGAGCGACGACACGACGTCCGACCCGGGCGCCGACGCCGACGCTGACCTGGCCGACGTCCGCGCCCGGATCGACGGGCTTGACCGGCAGATCGTCGCCCTCCTCAACGAGCGGGCCTCGCTGGGTCGCGCCGCCGGCCATGCGAAGGCCGCGGCGGGTCGCGAGGACGTCCTCGACGCCGAGCGGGAGCGCGAGGTGCTGCTGCGCGTGGCCATGGCCAACCAGGGACCCATCGCCCAGGCCGACCTGCTGGGCCTGTACCACCAGATCATCGCCATCACGCGCGACCTCGAGCACCGTGACCGCGAGGGGCACGTCGAGGAATGAGTGCCGATCCCGCGACCGACGCCGGCGGCGACCTGTTCGTCCCGGTTGTCACCGGTTCGGCCCGGCCCGACCCGCGCGTGCTCCCTGCCTCGCCCGTGACGAGGTTCGCGCCCGCGCCAACCGGCCACCTGCACCTGGGCCACCTCGTGAACGCGATCTACGTCTGGGGCGTGGCGGCCGCAACCGGCGGCAGCGTGGTGCTCCGCATCGAGGACCACGACCGCCAGCGCTCGCGCCCCGAGTACGAGATGGACCTGCTCGAGGATCTCGAGCGACTGGGCCTGACCGCCTCCTCCCCCACGGTGCGTGAGCTGCTGGTCACGGCGTCGTCCGCCCACCGCCAGTCGGACTGCGGGCCTGTCTACGCCGCGGCGCTCGAGCGCCTCCGTGCCGACGGCCTCGTGTACGCCTGCGCCTGCACACGTTCGACCTTCGCCGCGTACGAGGCCGATCGCGGCCGACCCTGGCGTGGGATCGGCTGTCCTGGCGGCTGTCGCGAGCTGGGGCTCCCCGAGGACGGCGACGTGGGCCTGCGGGTGGCGGTGGGGGCAGGCTCGGAACGCTGGGTGGATCTGCTGGCCGGCCCCGTGGCCGACGAGCCCGCGACGGCCGGTGACCCCCTGGTCCGCGACCGGGTCGGCAACTGGACGTACGCGTTCTGCGTGGTGGTGGACGACATGCGCCACGGGGTCTCGCTGGTCATCCGGGGCCGCGACCTGCTCGATGCGACGCCGGTCCAGCTGCGCCTGGCCCGCCTGCTCGGCCGGGCAGATTCTCCGCGCTTCCTGCACCATCCCCTTGTGCGACGGATGAGCGGGCAGAAGCTCTCGAAGGCCGAGCGGGACACCTCGGTCCGCTCGATGCTCGACGATGGCCTGACACCCGCCGTGCTGTTCGGGCGGGCGGCGCGCCTCTCCGGCCTGCGGGACACGGACGCGCCGCTCGCGGTGACGGAGCTGGGCTCGCTGTTCAGGGAGCCGGCATCGTGAGCGGGACGATTGCCGCGGGCGGGCACGAGCGTCCGCTGCTGCTGCTCGACGTCGACGGCGTCCTCCTCATCTGGCGCGGGTCGGCGTGGGACGAGGGGCTCGACGAGGACGTCGGCTTCCACCCCGATGCGCCAGGCTGGCTCGCGGAGCTCGGCCGGAACTTCGAGCTCGCGTGGGCGACGACGTGGGAAGACCGGGCGAACAGCGCGATCGGGCCGGCGCTCGGGCTGCCGCGCCTGCCCTTCATCGAGTTCGACATGGATCACCGGACCCGCACGCCGAAGCTCCCAAGCCTCGCGGCCTGGGTGGACGACCGCGCCTGTGCCTGGATCGACGACGACCTCCACGCGGACGCGGAGCGTGGGCCGCCGGCCGCGCTGCGCCGACGCTCCTGGTGCACGTCGATGCCGCCGAGGGCATGGCGCGCCGCCACGTGGACGAGCTGCTCGACTGGGCGACGTCCCTGCGCGGAGCGGGATCCCGATGACGCGCGGCTGGAGGATCGCGGCGGTCGCCTTCGCCGTGACCGCCTTCGCGCTGGCCCTCACCGACCCGCGTTCCACGTGGGTGCCGATCGTCGGCTACGTGCCCCCGATCGTGTCCGCGATCGGATGGGGCCTCGCCGGGTTCGGCTGGATCCTGCTGGTCAACCGCGTGTCGATCGCGTTCTGCTGGCTCAAGAACGAGGGCTCCTGCCGGGTCCCGCGGCGGTAGGGATCTCGGGCGAGCCGCCTGCCAGACGACGGCGACGTCGCGGGCCGTTGAAGCGCAGGCGTGCAGCCACTCGTCCTTGGTCACGAAGGGCGCGCGAAGATCGCGGGCCGTCGCGTAGAGCAGCCGGTCGATCGGGTCGCCCGGGAAGCGGTCCTCCCGCGTCCCGGCCCACGTTCCGGCCGCAAGGCTCAGCGGAGCCTCGTCGATCCCGGGCGTCCGCAGCAGGTCGCGGGCCCAGTCCAGAGGATCACGGTCCAGCTGGACCCGTCCGCGCCGCTGGAGTGCCACTCGCGTCGTCCTGACTGGGATCGAACCAGATGTCCGTGTCTGGGTCCGACGCGCGAAGAACGTTGTCGCGGATCAGCTCGATCAGCGACATCACTGCGTCCGCGTGCGGAGAGCGGGAGTTCCCATGTCCCCCTGATGTCGCCTGAACGACTTGCCATCGTGCGAGATAGTCGTCACGCATGCAGCGTCTGAGATCGTCAAGGCGGACTATCAGAGGTGATCCGGCATTGGACCGGCCTTGAAGTGAAGTCTGATCGGTGACTCTCCAGGCACTCTCACCGCAATTGTGTGCCGGGACGAAGGGTCGCAGGTCTACCTGACGAGTCTGGCCCGGACCCCGAGCGCCTCGTACACGGGCCGCGCGCGGCCGTCCACGGAGAGCAGGTCGTGGCCGCTCTCCCGCGCCGCGGCGCCGACCATGGCGTCGTACACCGATCCTCCCGCGATGCCGCGGCTCGCGAACTCCCAGGCCAGCGCCCGGGTCGCGGCCTCCGAGAGGAACACCGTCGCGGAGAAGTTGCGCTCGAGCATGTCGAGGACGACCGCGGGCGACCGGCGTGACGGACCGGGCAGGCGCGTGAGCACGGAGTACGTCTCGAACCATGCATGACCGGCCAGCCCGAGCCGGCTGCCCTGTACGGCCCGCATGACCGACGCGTGCGCCTCGTGGTCCTCGACAACCAGGGCCACGGCCGCGCTCGCGTCCAGGAGGAGGATCTCCTCGAGGTCAGCGGCCATGGCGGTCGGAATCGACGAGTCCCTGCACATCCAATGCCGTCAAGGGCGTGCCAGTGGCCGGGATCACGAGCAGACCCTCGACCTGCCGGACCTCCGTCCCCTCGACCGGGGCGATGCGGATCGCGCCGCCGTCCAGCTCCACGTCCACCACGCCGCCGCCGGCCAGCCCGACCCGCTCGCGCAGGCTCCGCGGAATGACCAGGCGCCCTGCCTTGTCGATGGTTGTCTTCATGGCATCTACTCTACCACTAGCATGGTAGTGGTGGCGCACATGCGCGGCACGGCGGCGTCTCCTGCGCCCGACTGCCGGCGCTCAGAGCGGAGGGCGGACCCAGCCGCCCGACGCGGCCTCGACGACCTGGGCCGCAGCCAGCGTGACGTGCTCCTGCCAGGGGCCTGCCACCACCTGTACGCCGATGGGCAGACCGCCCGGTGCCGTGTTTCCGCCAGGGGCCGTCCCCCACGGACGACGACCGACGGCCAGCCCGTGATGTTGTGGATGTTGCTGTAGCTGTCGCCGAAGTCGGGGGCATCGCCCTGGCCGTGGGGCACGGCGGGATGCGGCATGGCCGGGCTGACGATCAGGTCCGTCCCGGTGCGGTCCAGCCAGCACAGGAGACGCCCGCGGAGGTCGTCCACGTGGTCAACGAGGGCGCTGAGTTCGTCGCCGGCGAGAGGGTGGCTGGGGCCGAACCACGGGGCCGACTCGTAGGAGCCCAGGCCCGGGGTGCCCGCCGCGCTCATCAGCCGGCGCAGCCAGGCGTGCCCGTCCGCGCCGGCCAGGGCGTCGTAGGCCTCGTCGATGGCGGCCAGATCAGGTGGCATCCGGCGCTCGACGATGGCGCCCGCGGCCTCCAGCACCTCCCCGGCGGCGACCACGGCGGCCTGCGTCTCCAGACTTGGCGTTCGGACGCCGTTGTCGATGAAGAGCGCCACGCGGAGACCGTCGATACGGACTGTTCGGGGGTCGCCCAGCGGGACCGGCTCGACATGCGGGTCATACCCGTCCGGCCCGCTGATCACGGGCAGCACGAGGGCGAGGTCGGCCACGGTCCGGGCCATCGGCCCCAGCTGGGTCAGCCGGTCGAGCAGGCCCCCGGGACCGGGCCAATGCCCCGTCCGTGGCACACGGCCGCTGGTGGGCTTGATCCCCGCGATTCCGCACACGTGTGCCGGCTGGCGGATCGAGTCTCCCGTGTCCGACCCGATGTCGAAGAACGAGCAGCCGGCCGCGACCGCTGCCGCCGGCCCACCCGACGAGCCGCCCGGTGAGCGGGCCAGGTCGTACGGGTTCGAGGTCCGGCCGTAGACGTCGTTCGCGGTCTCGTTGGACCACGTGAACTCGGGCGTGTTGGTCTTGCCCAGCAGGATCCCGCCCGCAGCCTTGAGGCGCGCCGGGACCGTGGCGTCGCGGGGCGGGACGCGCTGGCGCCAGCCGATCGTGCCGGCGGTGGTAGTGACGCCGGCGGTGTCGAGCGAGTCCTTGAGGGTGAACGGCACGCCGTGGAGCGGGCCTCGTCGCTCCCCGCGGGCCCGCGCCGCATCGGCGTCGCGCGCCTGCTCGAGCGCGCGGGGGTTCAACGCGACGACGGCGTTGATGCGCGGGTTGACCTCCTCGATGCGGTCGAGGCAGGACCGGACGGCCTCCGCTGAGGAGATGTCGCCGTTGGCGATCAGGGCGGCGAGTTCAGACGCTGGGCGGAAGCAGAGATCGTGGTGCTGCACGTCGCGCAGTCTAGTCGTGATGCCCCGCAGGTCGGAGGCCACGGGTGCGTCCCGGGTTGCCACTCGGCGGCTCTACCAGTGCCACCGGTGGTACCATACATGGATGGACAAGACGACGGTGTACCTGACCGTGGAGCTCAAGACGGCGGTCAAGCGTGTCGCCCGCCAGCGCGGCATATCCGAGGCCGAGGTCATCAGGGATTCGATCCGGGCGGCGGTCGGCTCCGTCCGGCCCCGTCCCCGTGGGGGCCTGTTCGCGAGCGGCGACCCGATCGCCCGGGAGGCCGACGATCACCTCACCGGGTTTGGTGAACGGTGATCGTCGACACGAGCGCGCTGCTCGCCTTCTTCGACACGGACGAGCCCGATCACCAGGCCGTCGCGGAGGTCCTCAACGATCCTGCTGAGCCCCTCGTGGTCTCCCCGTTCGTGGTTGCCGAGCTCGACTACCTCGTGGCCACCCGGCACGGCGTGACCGCCGAGCTGGCTGTCCTTGCCGAGCTGGCGGGCGGCGCCTGGGACCTGCCTGGATTCGATGGCGACGACCTTCGCCAGGCGGTGACGATCATCGAGCGCTACGCGGACCAGCACGTCGGCGTCGCCGATGCCTCGAATGTGGTCCTCGCTGGCCGCTACCAGACGCGGACGATCGTCACGCTCGACCGCCGGCATTTCGACGTGCTGCGGCCTCTCGACGGCGGTCGCTTCACGGTGCTGCCGGCGAACGTCCGCCGGTAGCGCTTCTCGCGGGCTCCAATGCCGGGCCATGCGCCCACGCCGCACCTGCGAACAGCTCCGGGCGATGGGTCAGCACGATGAGCGTCCGGTCGCCGGCCGCGGCGGGCAGGTCGCCCACGAACGCTCGGGCCGCCGCTTCGTCGAGGTGCTCGGTGGGCTCGTCGAGGACGAGGATACGGACGTCAGCGAGGAGCGCCCGGGCAAGCGCGAGCCGCTGGCGCTGGCCACCGGAGAGCCGGGCGCCGTGCTCCCCCACCTGCGTCTCGAGCCCGTCGGGCAGGCCACGCACCCAGTCGAGGAGGCGGGCCTGGCCGAGGACGGCCTCCAGCTCGCCGTCCGGAGCGCCCGGCCGGGCCAGCCGCAGGTTGTCGGCGATCGACGCGTCGAAGATGTGCGGGTCCTGCTCGCACAGGCCGATCGCCCGGCGTGCCGCATCACCGCGGATGCGCCGCAGGTCGATCGCCTCGTCCCCCCCTCTGCCGCCAAGGAGCTCCACCGAGCCCGACAACGGGTCGAGGAACCGCAGCAGCGTGGCCGCCAACGTGCTCTTGCCGGCCCCGCTCGTACCGGTCACGACGACCCGGGCGCCCGGCGCGACGTCCATGGCCGGCAGGCGCATCGCCACCCGATCGTCGGACGGGTAGCGGACCTCCAGGTCACGGACGCGGATCCCCAGCGCACCCCCAGGCGGCTCCTGGGCCATGTCGGCTGCCGGCTCGCGGACCGGTTCCGGCCGGTTGACGACGGCCATCACCCGTCGTGCGGACGCCGCGAGACCGGGCAGCAGGCGCGCGGACGGCGCGAGCGGCGCCACGACCTCGTGGAGCGCGATCGGCGTGAGCACGACCACGGCCAACGACACGGCCGCGAGGCTCCCCTCGCGCAGCGCGGCGATCCCCAGCACCAGGGCGAGCCACACGGCCGCCCCCGACGAGAGCGCGGCCACCAGGTTGCCGACACCCGACCCGAACGCGGAGCGCCGTTCGGCTGCGAGCACGCGTGCGCTCACCCGCCCGACGTCGGCCACACCGCGCGCCGCAGCCCCCGCGGCGAGGATCTCCGGCGCTCCGCGGACCAGGTCAAGCGCGGCATCGGCTAGTTCGCCCCGGGCGGGTGCCAGGCTCCCCTCCGCGCGCCGCGAGGCCGCGCTGGCCGCGGCCGGGGCCAGGATCGCCGTTGCGAGCAGGGTGAGCGCCAGCACGAGACCCACGGCCGGCACCAGCCAGCCGACGAGGAGGACGGTGCCTGCGGCGACGACGGCCGCCGACGCGTACGGCAGGAGGACGCGCAGCCACACGTCGGCCAGGCCATCCACGTCGCCGACGAGACGCGCCAGGAGGTCGCCCGAGCGCAGCTCCACGAGACCGGCGGGTGCGAGCCTGACCAGCCGGGCATAGGCGGACCCCCGGAGTTCGGCGAGGACCCGGAAGGCGGCGTCGTGGGCCGCGAGGCGCTCGAGGTAGCGCAGCACCCCGCGGGCGATGCCGAACGCGCGCACCGCCGTGACCGCGACCATGAGGGTCATCATCACCGGCTGCTCGGCAGCCTTCGAGATCAGCCACGCCGCGGTGGCCGCCAGGCCGATCGCCGCCCCGGCCGCGCCCACCCCGGCCAGCACGGCCAGCAGCAGCCGCCCCCGCACCGGGCGGCCGATCCGCAGGATGGCGAACAGAGAGCTCATGCGGCCTCTCCTGCAGCCACGACCGGCTCGATCGCCTCCCAGGCCAGCTCGACCACCCTGTCCGCCCCCGCGATCGCGCCCGGCCGGTGGGCCACCAGGAGCACGGCGGCGCCCGCGTCTGCCGCTGCCCGGACCGCGCGAAGCACCGCTACCTCGGCCTCGTCGTCCAGGCCCGCCGTCGGCTCGTCGAGCAGCAGCACCGGCGTCCGCCGCACCAGCCCCCGGGCGATGCCCACGCGCCGCCGCTGGCCGCTGGAGAGACCGGCCCCGCGCTCGCCCAGCTCCAGGTCCGCCGCCACGCCATCCAGGCCGAGCGAACGCAGGACGATCGCGATCTCTGCGTCGGCGATCTCGCGCCGCGCGCCCAGGCGCACGTTGTCGGCGACGGTGCCCGCGAACAGGAATGGCACCTGCGGCACCCAGGCCACCGTCGCCCGCCAGGCGTCGGCGTCGAGGTCGCGGACGTCCTCGACCCGTCCGCCGCCGGCCACGCGCACGGCACCGGCGTCAGGCTCCAGCAGCCCGAGCACCACCGCGAGCAGGGTGCTCTTGCCGCAGCCACTGGGTCCGGTGACCGCCACGATCTCGCCAGGGCGCACCTCGAGACGGGCCCGGCCGGCGCACGCACGTCGCGCCCCGGCTGGGCGACGGACACGCCGTCAACCATGCAGCGCCTCGAGCGGCAGCGGGCACGCGCCCCGCGCCGCCGGCCGCCGGCACCTCCGCGTCGATGATCGCGAACGCGCGTGCCGCCGCCGTCGCCCCCTCCTCGGACGCGTGGAACTCCGCGCCCAGCCGGCGCAGCGGCAGGTAGGCCTCCGGGGCGAGGATCAGCGCGAACAGGCCCACCTCGAGCGTCATCCATCCTCCCGCGAGGCGCAGGCCGATGCCCACGGCGATCAGCGCGACCGAGATGGTCGCGAGCAGCTCCAGGGCCATCGCCGAGAGGAACGCGATCCGCAGCGTGGCCATGGTCGTGGTCCGGTAGCCGTCGGTGATGCGGCGCAGGATGTCCACCTGGGCCTCTGCCGCCCCGTAAGCGCGGAGCGTGGGCAGGCCCGCGACCACGTCGGCGAACCGGTGGGCGAGCCGGCCGAGCACGGCCCAGCGCCGCGCCCGGTGCGCCGCCGACATCTTCCCGATCAGGACCATGAACACCGGGATCAGCGGCACGGTGGCCGCGACCGTGAGGGCGGAGATCGGGTCGATCCCGAGCAGCACGACGACCACGAGCACCGGGACCACCGCGCCCAGCGCCACCTGCGGCAGGTAGCGCCCGAACCAGCCGTCGAGTGAGTCGAGCCCGCGCGTGGCGAGCAGGACGAGGCTGCCCGACGCCTGGTCCGCCGCCCAGCGCGGGCCGAGCAGCACTGCCGCGCTCGAGCAGGCGTGCTCGCAGGTCCGCCTTGACGGTGCCACTGATGCGCTGGGCCGTGACGTCTGCCGCCCAGCCAAGGACGGCGCGCGCCGACGAGGACGACGGCGAGGGCCGCCAGCTGCGGGGCGAGGTCGGCGAGTCCGAGGCCGTCGCTGACCGCCCCGGCGATCGACGTCGCGAGCAGCCACGCCCCGAGGACGGCGAGCAGCGCGGCCGCCACCCCGAGGAGGACGGCCGCGATGAGCGACCCGCGTGCGATGCGCGCAGCGTCGACGAGTCTGCGGGTGGGGCTCACGGGCGGCCGTGGGGACGCGGCCACGCGGTCAGGCCTCGGCGGCCGCCGGCGGCGGTGCCTCGACCGTCGACCGCGGGACGGTGACCCGCTTGCGGAACACGTAGTAGGTCCAGGTCTGGTAGATCAGCACCACCGGGACGAAGATCACGGCCACGACCGTCATGATCGTGAGCGTATACGGGCGTCGACGCGGCGTTCGTGGTGGTCAGGCTGAACGCCGGGTCCGTGGTGGACGGCATGACGTCCGGGAACAGGGCCAGGAACAGGCTCGCCACGGCGAGCCCGATGGTGAGCGCCGACCCGAAGAACGCCCAGCCCTCCTTGCGGACCTTGCCCGCCACGATCGAGCCCACCCACGACGAGCGCCGCCACGACGGCCACGGCCATGGAGAGCGCGTCGCCACGGATGAGGTTCGCCCAGACCAGGAACGCCACGGCGACGACGGCCGTGACCAGGCCCACCGGCAGGACGAGCTTCGCCGCCCGCTCGCGGATGACGCCGTCGGTCTTGAGGGCCAGGAAGTTGAGCCCGTGGGTGATGAACAGCAGCAGCGTCGTCAGCCCCCCGAGCAGGCCGAAGGGGTTGAGGAGCGTGAGCAGGTTGCCGGTGAAGTTGCCGTCCTCGTTGATCGGCACGCCGGCCACGATGTTGGCGAACGCGACGCCCCACAGGACCGCTGCCATGAAGCTGCCCACCGCAATGAGCGCGTCCATCCGCAGGCGCCACCAGCCCTCACCGCGCTTGTTGCGGTACTCGATGCCGATACCGCGCAGGATCAGGGCGACGAGGATCAGGAACAGGGCGAGGTAGAAGCCCGAGAACAGCGTCGCGTACCAGTTCGGGAACGCGGCGAACATCGCTCCGCCCGCGACCAGGACCCAGACCTCGTTGCCGTCCCAGACCGGGCCGATGGTCCGGATCATGGAGCGGCGCTCGGGCTCGTTCCTGCCGAGCACGAAGAGCAGGACGCCGACCCCGAAGTCGAAGCCTTCGAGGACGAAGTAGCCGATGAACAGGACGGCGATCAGCGCGAACCAGAGGGTTGTCAGCTCCATCGTCGTAGCCCCTAGTACCCGAGTCCGAGCGCCGGCTCGGCCTCATGCTCGAACCCCTTGTCGTCGGTCGCCTCTGGCAGGCCGGCCCGCACACGCCGGACCACGAGGCCGACCATCACGATCGCCAGCACGCCGTAGAGCAGCGTGAACCCGATCATCGTGGTCAGCACCTCGAACGTGGTTGCCAGCGGCGAGACGCCCGTCGCCGTGGTCATGAGGCCGTAGACGATCCACGGCTGGCGGCCCACCTCGGTGAAGATCCAGCCGAACGAGTTCGCGGCCAGCGGCAGGAACGGAATGACGAGCGCGGCGGCGACCGCCCCTCTTCCGGGCACGCGGCCCTTGCGCATCGCGAACAGGAACCAGGCGCCGATGAGCGCGGCCAGCGCCCCGGCCCCGATCATCCAGCGGAACGTCCAGTAGGTCACCGGGAGGTTCGGGGTGTAGTCGCCCGGCCCGAAGTTCGCCTCCTCCATCTTCTGGAGGTCGTTGATGCCCTCCACCCGGCCGTTGAAGTCGCCGGTGGCCAGGAACGAGAGCACGTACGGGATGCGGATGGAGAACACCTCCTCGTTCCCGTCGAGGGTGCCGATCGTGAAGACCGAGAACGACGCGGGCTGCTCGGTCTCCCAGAGCGCCTCGGCGGCGGCCATCTTCATCGGCTGCTGCTCGGTCATGATCTTGCCCTGGACGTCGCCGGTGACGGCCACCAGGAGGCCCGCGACCAGGATCATCACGCCACCCGCCTTGGCCGTCGACCGGAACGGGGCCGAAGCCTCGCTCTTGTCCTTGACCAGGCGCCAGATCGAGATGCCGGCGACCAGCGCGCCGGTCGTCATAAACGCCGCCGGGATCGTGTGCAGGAACGTGATGACCGCGGTGTTCTGGGTGAGGACCGCGAGGAAGTCGTTCAGCTCCGCACGGCCGCTGACCGGGTTGAGCGTGTAGCCGACCGGGTGCTGCATCCAGCTGTTGGCCGCGAGGATGAAGTAGGCCGACAGGACGGTTCCGATGGCGGCGACCCAGATCGTGCCCAGGTGGACGCCCTTCGACAGGCGGCCCCACCCGAAGATCCACAGGCCGAGGAACGTGGACTCGAGGAAGAACGCGAGGAGTCCTTCGATGGCCAGCGGAGCGCCGAAGATGTCACCCACGAACCGGCTGTAGTCGCTCCAGTTCATGCCGAACTGGAACTCCTGGACGATGCCGGTGACGAGGCCCAGGGCGAAGTTGATCAGGAAGATCTCGCCGAAGAAGCGGGTGAGCCGCAGCCAGCGCTCGTTACCGGTGCGGTACCACGCGGTCTGGAGGCCCGCGACCGTGAACGCGAGGCCGATCGTGAGCGGGACGAACAGGAAGTGGTAGACGGTCGTGATGGCGAACTGCCATCGCGCCAGCAACAGCGGATCCACGGGCGCGGTGATCCTCCATGGGGTTGGGGCTCATGCGCGAGTGTGTCGCAGGCATATATCGGGCGATCCGGCCGAACGGCACGATGGAGCGGGGCCGTGGAGGCCCGGTTGGCGGGCCGTTCGGGTATCGGGGCAGGAACCGGTGGGCCCGGGTGGGCGAGGGTGGTCGCCTGGCGTCAGGGATGCCGGGACGCGCCGCTACCTCTGGCAGGCCTCGTCGTAGCGGGCGAGCTCCGCCTGGGCGGCGAGTGGGCGACGGTGCTGGCGGTCCGATGGCGCCTCGGCGTTGACCCGCGCGATCGCGGCGTTGATCCGGACGACCAGGTCCGCGAGCTCGGCGCGGTCGCGGGAGCGGGCGCCCGACGACGGCACCGGCCCGGCAGCTGCCCTCGCGAGGATCGCGCCGCGGCGATCGAGGAGGCCGCGGACCTCCTTGTCGGCCTCGATCCAGGGCGGTGCATAGCCCTGGCCCTTGAGCAGGTGGAACGCGAGCGCCATGTCGCCGGCGTACGGGTTGTCGTCGTCCGGCAGCGGCTCGCCCTGGTAGGGAAGGTTCTCGAACTCCCCGGCCTCCATCGCCGCCCGGATCTGCCGGTCGATCAGCGTCTCCCAGTCCGGGCCGACCTCCATCCGGCCGTCGGCGCCCCGGCGGTGGACGAGCGGCCTGCTGTCGGGTGCATCGGGCATGCCGCAATCCTGCCACGGGGCTTCAAGCGGGAGTGGAGCGGTCCTCGATCTCCCATGCGTGGTCCAGCGCGTGCCACGCGATCCGGCGCGCGGCATAGCGCGGCGGCCAGCGCCTGCCGGCGATCGGGCCGCCGTCCGAGGGCAGGCTGAGCACCTCGAGAACCGCGTCGCGCAACGCGTGCACGTCGAGACCACGCGCCTTGATGCCGATGCTGGCGGCATATGCCTCGTCGGCAAGGCGGACGTGCTCCACGACCTTCGACGTGTTGCGGCCGCCGCCCCGCGGGCCCTTGCGCAGCTCCTCGGGTGCCGCCGCGGCCGTCGCGTCGAACGCCTGCCAGGCGGCCCGGACGATCCCGGCCAGCGCAGCCGCCTCGCGATGATCCACCGGGCGCCGGTCTGCGTCGCCGATGCGGGCGGGGACGCCGAACGCCGTGCTCGCGTCGCCCTCGAGCCGCTCGACGACCTCGAGCCCGGCGAGGTCGGGGCCGGTGAGATCGGGGCCGGTGAGATCGGGGCCGGTGAGCCCGGCCCGCTCGAGGACGGAGCAGTACCGGGGCAGGGCGTCCCGCAGCGCGTCAAGGGCGGCAGCCTCGTCCCGCCCGGACCGGGCCAGGCCCGGCCAGTCGAGCGCCGACACGTAGGCCTTCTTGGGGGTGGTCTCGACGAGGACGCGGAGCTGCTGGTCGGCCATCGGCCCAGTATGGCGTCACGCGCGATACGCTTCCCGGGATGTCCGTCACGACGAGCGCCCGACCCCAGCCCCGTATCGAGCTCCCGGTGAACCCCGCCGATGTCGGGCTCGCGGTCGCGCTGCGGGCCGCCGGCCGCTACTGGGTGGCGACGCCCGCCCACTGGGTCCTGCCGGTTGTCGCGGTGGCCCTCGTCAACATGCTTGCGGCCCTCGTGCTCGGCGGCGCGACCATCACGACCCAGCAGATGCAGGCCGTCATCGTGACCGGCCCGCAGGGGCCCGAGCTCGACACGGCCGGGCTGCCGCGCGTGATCGCCGGGCCCGTCGCTGTCGGCCTGGTGACGGTGGTCGCACGCTGGTTCCTCGTGGCCAATGCGATCGCGGGTCTCCGCGGCCGCGACCGCGCCACCGGGTGGATCCTCGGGGCCGGCATCCGCGCCTTCGCCGCCGACATGATCGTGTCGCTCGCCATCGTCAGCGTGCTCAGCTTCGCCCTGACACTGGGGCCGGCAGGCCTCATCGTGGGCGTCGTGGCGGGCCCGGTCGGCGTCTACGTGGGGCTCCGCCTCACGTTCTGGACCCTCGCGATCTTCGACGGGCAGCCCATCCTCGGCGGTGCCCGGACCTCGTGGCAGGTCACCCGCCGCGCGGTGCTGCGCGTGCTCGGCTGGAGCCTGGCGATCGCGGCGATCGGGTTCCTGGCGGGCATCCCGCTCGCTCTCCTGGACCTCGTCGCCCCGTCGCTGCCGGCCATCGGCGCGGTGGTGAGCGGCACCGTCGAGACCCTCCTCACGGCGTGGACGGTCGTCGTCATGGCTGTGCTCTTCGAGTCCCAGCGTCTCCGAACCGACTCCGCGGCCTACCAGGCCTCACTGGCGCCCGGCGCGGAGGCTGCCGTCGGGTCGGTCACGACCGAGGCCCGCGGGCCGTTCGATCCGCCGCCTCCACCGGCCTGACGGAGGTCCGGGTCAGCGGCGCGTCGCGGCGCGCAGCGCGGTCACGAGGGTCTCCAGGGCGGCGATGTCCGTGCCGTCCGGACCCAGCGCGTCCACGAGCGCCGAGGCCACGATGACGCCGTCGGCGCCGGCTGAAGCGATCGCACGCACATGGGCGGGCCGCGAGACCCCGAAGCCGACGGCGACCGGCACGGGGGATACCGCCGTCACCTCCCGGACCAGCTTCGCCACGGTCGGCGGGAGCGAGGCGCGCGCGCCGGTCACCCCGACGAGCGACACGCAATACAGGAAGCCGCCGCTGCGGGCCGCCACCGCGGCGCGACGTGCCTGCGAGGACGTGGGGGCGACGAGGTAGACCACCGCGATGCCGGCCTCGGCCGCGACCGCCTCGAACGGGGCGCCCTCGTCGGGCGTGAGGTCGGCAACGATGACGCCAGCGACGCCGGCCTGTGCGAGGGCCCGGGCCCGGTCACGGCCGTCGCCACCGCCGATCAGCTGGTTCGCATAGCCCATGGCGACCACCGGGACGCCGGGACGGGCGGCCGCGATGCGCCCGGTGAGGGCCAGGGATCGCTCGAAGGTGGCCCCTGCAGCGAGCGCGCCCTGCGAGGCGCGCTGGAGCGTGGCACCGTCGGCAAGTGGGTCGGAATACGGGAGCCCGACCTCGAGCAGGTCGGCACCCGCATCGATGGCGGCACAGGCGATCTCGAACGAGGTGCCGGCATCGGGGAATCCCGCGACCACGTACGGGATGAGGGCAGCGCGACCCTCGGCACGGGAGCGGGCGAAGGCCTCGGCGATGCGCCTGGCGCCGGCGGTGTCGTTGGTGTGCGGCACGGGACCCGTGCCGCGTGATGCCCGCATGGTCATCGCCTCGTGTCCCAGGGCTGCACGTCGTCGAAGCGCTCCAGGGCCGCCATGTCCTTGTCGCCACGACCGGAGAAGCCGATGAGGATGACGGCCTCGTCGGGGTACGGCACCCCTGATCCCTCGAGGCCCGCGAGGAGCTTGGGCAGGGCTGCCACCGCGTGGGAGGTCTCGAGGGCGGGCAGGATGCCCTCCTCCCGCGTGACCGTCTTCATCGCGGCGATCGCCTCGCGGTCCGTCGCGGTGCCCACCTCGAGCCGGCCCCCTTCGGCCAGGGCGGCCAGCTGCGGCCCGACGCCCGGGTAGTCCAAACCTGCCGACGCGCTGTGCGCCTCGACCACCTGGCCGTCGCGGTCCTGGAGCATCAGACTGCGCGAGCCGTGGAGGATCCCCGGCGTCCCGCCGACGATCGCGGCCGCATGCCGCCCGGTTGCCACCCCGTCGCCCGCCGCCTCCGCGACCGCGAGCCGCACGGACGGCTCCCCGATGAACCGGGCCAGCAGCCCGATCGCATTGGAGCCGCCGCCGACGCACGCCAGCGCGAGGTCCGGCAGCCGCCCCTCGAGCGCGTGCAACTGCGCCGCCGCCTCGTCGCCGATGCGGCGCTGGAGATCGCGGACGATCGTGGGGTACGGGTGCGGGCCCATCGCAGAAC
Source organism: uncultured Chloroflexia bacterium (assembly GCA_963697365.1). Lineage (GTDB taxonomy): Bacteria > Chloroflexota > Limnocylindria > Limnocylindrales > CSP1-4 > CAIXZV01. Next base: position 178,199 of record CAVONT010000017.1, on the reverse strand, counting down.
CCAGGACGTAATGGGTGGTCTCCACGTTCGTCACCCAGTCGCGCATCGCCTCGTTGACGGCGTCCTTGAGCGTCGCCGTGCCCGAGGTGACCGAGCGGACCTCGGCGCCGAGCTGGCGCATGCGCAGGACGTTGGGCGCCTGGCGGCGGATGTCCTCCTCGCCCATGAACACCACGCACGGCAGGCCCAGGAGCGCGCACGCCGTGGCGGTTGCGACGCCGTGCTGGCCGGCCCCGGTCTCGGCGATCACGCGGGTCTTGCCGAGGCGGCGGGTCAGCAGCGCCTGGCCCATGGCGTTGTTGATCTTGTGGGCGCCGGTGTGGGCGAGGTCCTCGCGCTTGAGATACAGGCGGATCGCCGGGATCTGCGGGACCTTCCAGCCACGCTCGCCCGCGAGGAGGGCGGCCTCCGCGCGAACCTCAACGGCGAGCCGGTCTGCCCGGTAGAGCGCGGTGGGCCGGCCCGCGAACCGGGCAAGGAGCTCGTCCAGCTCCGCCCAGAACCGTGGATCGTGGCGGATCGCGTCGTAGGCGCTTTCGAGTCCCTCGAGCGCCGCGATGAGCGTCTCCGGCACGTAGCGACCGCCGAAGTCGCGCTCCTTCCCCCAGCGGCCCGCGGCATCGACCTCGAGGAGGCCGGCGTGGACCGGCGTGGGGCCGAACGACACGTTGGGCCGGTAGCGACGGGCATCACGGGCACGCTTGGTGAACAGCGCGACCCTCAGCGGGTCCTTGCGCGGGCGGTCGCCCGGCGTGCGCGGCGCCTCAACGCCCGAGGCGACGTCCACGCCGATGCACGGCACGGCGAGCACCGCCTCCCCCACCGACGCGGCGGTCAGACCTCCAGCCAGGACGATTGGGACCTCGCGGGCGATGGCGGCGGCGAGCGCCGTGTTCACCCGGATACCGGTGCCACCCGGGTGCGGGCCGCCTGCGGCATCGAGCAGGATGCCCGCAGCGCCGGCCTCGAGGTAGGAGCGGGCGCGGCCGATGACCTCGTCGGCGACGGCGTCCATGCCGACGCGCAGCGCCTTCCACACCGGGCGGTTGATGGCGGCGATCGCCGCCGGCGGCTCGTCGCCGCTGAGCTGGACCTCATCGGGGTCCACCGCGGCGATCACGCGGGCCAGCTCGTCGGCGGGGAGATCCGCGGTCACCACCACGATCCTCGGGGAGCGTGCCGCGGACGAGGCGGCCTGCCTGGCGAGGCGGGCGAGGTTCGCGCCCTGCTCGAGCGTGAGGCAGCGCGGCGTGCCGGGGGCGAAGTTGATGCCGATCGCGTCGGCGCCGGCGCGGACCGCGGCGAGGACGCCCTTCGCGTCGGTGACACCGCAGATCTTGACCCCGGGCAGGCGGGCGTCTGACGCAGGACTGGCCGGGTGCCGGCCTGCGGCCACGAACGCGCGGGCCGTGGAGGCCGGGTCGCCGGCGCGCATGAGCGCCTCCCCGACGAGGGCAGCGTCGAAGCCGACTGCGCGCCACGCTGCGACCGTGGCGGTGTCGCGGACCCCGGACTCGGCGACGACCAGGCGGTCCGCTGGAACGAGGTCGAACAGGCGGACGGCGCGCTCCGGATCGACATCGAGCGTCCGCAGGTCGCGGTTGTTGATCCCGACCAGGCGCGCGTCCGAGGCCAGCGCAGCCTCGAGCTCGCGCGCATCATGCGCCTCGACGAGCGGCTCCATGCCGAGGTCCCGCGCCGCAGCCACGAGGCTGGCCAGCCGCTTCGGCGTATGCAGGACGGCGAGCAGGAGCACGAGATCCGCACCGGCGCCACGCACCAGGTCGAGCTGCCGCGGGTCCACCACGAACTCCTTGGCCAGGACGGGCACCGCGACCGACGCACGCACGGCGCGCAGGTCGTCCACGGAGCCCCCGAACCAGTGGGGCTCGCACAGGACGGAGATCGCGGCCGCGCCGCCGGCGGCATAGGCACGGGCGCGGGCGACCGCGTCGGCGCCGGCCGCGATAGCACCGGCTGACGGGCGACGACCGCTTGACCTCGGCGATGAGGTGGAGGCCGGGTGCGGCGAGGGCGCGGGCCACGTCGCGCGGCGCGGGCGCCGCGGCGACGAGCATCCGGAGGCCGTCCTTCCCGATCGCATCCAGCTCGGGACGGACGTCCGCCAGGCGGCGCGCGGCGATCTCCTGGACCTTGGTCTGCCTGGTGCTCACGCGTCCGCCTCCGCGGCCGAGGCCGCCTCGTGGGTCCGTGCGCTCCATGCGCAGCGCGCCCAGCAGCTCCTCGGCCATGCCCGCGTCGATCGCGAGCGATGCCTTGTCAACCCCGTCCTCCAGCCGATCCACGACGCCTGCAACGAGGAGGGCAGCCCCCGCGTTGAGCAGGACCACGTCACGTCGGGCGCCGGGCTCGCCGCGCAGCACGTCCTCGACCATCTTCGCGTTCTGGACTGCCGTGCCGCCCGCGAGCTTGCGCGTCGGCGTGAGGGTGAAGCCGAGCTTCGTCGCCTTGATCTCGTGGCGCTCGATGCCGTCGGGCGTGACGACGTAGAGCACGCCCGTGTCGTCGAGCGGCAGCTCGTCCACGCCGTCGCCATGGATGATGAACGTGCGCTCGGTACCCAGGCGCTGGGCCACCTCCGCGATCTTGGGGGCTGCCTCGGTCACCCCGACGCCGATCAGCGCCCGCGTGGCACCGGCCGGGTTGGTCAGCGGACCGAGCAGGTTGAACGCCGTGCGGACGCCCATCTCACGGCGGGTGGGCCCGGCATGGCGCATCGCCGGGTGGAACGCCTGGGCGAACAGGAAGGCGAAGTTGTTCACGCGGAGGGCCTCGGCCGCGGAGACCGCGTCGTGGTCGATCCGGATACCCAGTGCGTCGAGCACATCGGCCGAGCCGGACTTCGAGGTGAATGCACGGTTGCCGTGCTTGGCCACCGGCACACCGAGCGACGCGACGACCAGCGCCGCCGTGGTGGAGATGTTGAACGTCCCCGCACCGTCACCGCCGGTGCCGACCACGTCGATCGAGCCCTCGGGCGCCTCGACGCGCACCACGCGCTCGCGCATCGCGGTCGCGAAGCCCGGCCAGCTCGTCGGTGGTCTCGCCGCGCATCCGCAGGCCCATGAGGAGCGCCGCCAGCTGGGACGGCGTGGCATCGCCGTCCATCACGGCGCCCATGGCGTCGCGCGCCTCCTCGAGGGTGAGCGTGCGACCATCGACGATCGCGGCCACCGCATCCCGGACGAGCTCGCTCATCGGGCGGCCCCCTCGCGGCAGCCTCCCCGTGCCCTACCGCGCCGCGTCGACCTCGTCGTCCAGGTCCGTGAAGCCGCGCGTCGCGAACGAGCCCGTCGCGGCGTCGAGACGCGAGGCCTCCCCCTCCCCGGCGAGCCGGAGGAAGTTGGCGAGCAGGTGCGGGCCATCGGGCGTGAGCACGGACTCGGGGTGGAACTGGACGCCCTCGATCGGGAGCGTCCGGTGGCGCAGCCCCATCACCACGTCATCGTCGGGACTGGTGGCGGTCACGTAGAGGTCGTCGGGCAGCGTGGCAGGATCCACGCACAGGGAGTGGTAGCGGGCGGCCATGAAGCCATCGGGCATGCCGGCCATGAGGCCCTGGCCGTCATGGGCCACCGACGAGGCCTCGCCGTGGACGAGCGTGGGCGCGCGGACGATGCGCGCGCCCCAGGCGGCGCCCATCGACTGCATGCCCAGGCACACGCCGAGCAGCGGGATGGCGCGCTCCCGGGCGACGTTGATGGTCGCGACCGACACGCCCGCCGTGTCCGGGTCCCCGGGCCCGGGCGAGATCACGATGCCGCGCAGCTCCTGCGCCGGGTCGTCGGCCATCGCCTCGACCTCCTCGCGGGTGATCTTGTCGTTGCGGATCACGCGCACCTCGGCCCCGGCGGCCTGGAGCGCCTGGACGAGGTTGAAGGTGAACGAGTCGTAGTTGTCGATCATCAGGATCACGAGGCGGACCCTTCCCCTGCGGCGGGCGGGGCGGCGTCCGGCGCATCGGTCGCATCGACCGCGCTCCGGGTGGCCGGAACGGCCGGGGCGGCCGCCAGCTCGATGGCACGGCGCAAGGCCGCGGCCTTGTGCTCGGTCTCCATGAACTCGGACTCGGGGTCGCTCCTGGCCACGATGCCCGCGCCCGTGTGCACGTGCGCCTGGCCCCCTTGAGCACGGCGCTCCGGATCGTGATGGCCGTGTCGAGGTTGCCGTCGTAGCCGAGATAGCCCACGGCGCCACCATACAGCCCGCGGCGCTCGCCCTCGGCCGCGGCGATCAGCTGCATCGCCCGGATCTTGGGCGCGCCGGACAGGGTGCCTGCCGGGAACACGGATCGCAGGGCATCGAGCGCGTCGAGGTCGCTACGCAGGCGCGCCTCGACGTGGCTGACCAGGTGCAGGACGTGGCTGTAGCGCTCCACCTCCATGTACTGGCTGGTGCTCACGGTGCCGGGCTTTGCCACCCGGCCAAGATCGTTGCGCCCGAGGTCGACCAGCATCACGTGCTCGGCGCGCTCCTTGGGGTCGCGGCGCAGCTCGTCGGCCAGTCGCTCGTCGTCGGCGGTGGTTGCCCCACGGGGCCGGGTGCCGGCGATCGGATGGGTGGACATGCGGTCGCCCACGACCTGGACGAGGAGCTCGGGGCTTGCGCCCACCACCTCGAACGACGGCGTCCGGGTGAAGAACAGGTAGGGGCTCGGGTTGACCCGGCGCAGGGCGCGGTACAGGCCGATCCCATCGATGGGCTTGCCGTCGTCGGCTGCCGGGAGGTCGAAGCTCTGGCGGCGGGCCAGCACGACCTGGATCGCCTCGCCTGCGGCGATCGCGTCCTTGGCCTTCTCGACGGCGCGGATGTACTGGTCGCGACCGAGGCTGGTGTCAGGCTGTGCGAGCCTGGGCGGCACCGGCTCCTCGCCGCGGCGCGTGAAGGACGCGGCCAGCTCTGCCGCCGACGGTCGGGCGGTCCGCTCGAGCGCCTCGAAGACGGCACGCTCGGCGATGCGGTAGCGGCCCTCCAGGTCGGGGGCGTCGGTGTGGAGGCTGGCGATCGCGCTGAGCTGGTGGGTGAGGTGGTCGAAGACGATCACGAGGTCGGTCTCGATGTAGCTCGCGAGCGGGACGCCGACAGGGTCGCGCTCGGGCGTGGGGACCGACGGCTCGAAGGTGGAGACGGCGTCGTAGCTGAGGGCGCCGACCGCGCCGCCCGTGAAGCGCGGCATCCCGTCCACCGGGACGACGCGGCGGCGCGGCACGAAGGCGCGCAGCGCGGTGAGCGGGTCGGGGGTCTCCTCGACCGTCACCGGGAGGTCGGGGGCGTAGTCGGTGACGCCGACGGGGCGGCTGGTGGTGCGCGCGATGCCGTCCTTGACCTCGAGGAGCCGGCGCGGGCCGATGCCAAGGAATGAGTACCGGCCGAGGCGCTCACCGCCCTCGACAGACTCGAGCAGGTAGGCGGGCGTCACCCCGTCGTCGAGGCGCAGGAACGCGCCGATCGGGGTCTCGAGGTCTGCCGTGCGCGTGGCGCGCAGGAGGATGGTGTCGGCGGTTCCGGCGAGGCGCCTGGTCTCGGCGAGGCTGAGCGGGTCGGTCATGGTGGCGGTCCTTGCGGTGCCTTGGAATCGAAAACGACCTTGATCGTCATCCGGGACGAAAGGTCGTAGGTCCTTCCGCGGTGCCACCCACGTTCGGCGATGTGCCGCACTCTGGCCGACGGATCCGGCGTCCCGGTGTCGCCACCGGTGGATCGATCGGTGCTGCCCTGTATCGCTGGCGCTCTGCGCCGGAGCCTACTTGACTGGCGGTCCGCTGCGGTCCCTGTCGGTCTCCGCCGCCCCGCGTTCGGTCCGGAGGCTCCCGGGTCCATTCGCCGCCGCCGCCATCCCGGCTCGCACCAGCCGCCGGGTCTCTGTGATGGCGCCTGACGGGTACTCGTCCCGATCAAAGCCACGTGTTCAGTTGTGGGCGGAGGATAGGGTGGTGCCCCGGGGGCGTCAAGCGCGCATGTCACGCCTTCCCCCAGCTATGGGGGATTCCGGGCCCCTGCCCTCGTGGCTCACCCCCGGATCCGACAATTCGGCGGTCGATCGCTGCGTGGACGGTGCCGAAACGCCACATACGTGGGGGATGAGGGCGGGCCGCCCCGGACCTCGATCCGGTTCACGCTAGCGTCGACGCCTCCGGCGACGCCTGCCCGGACCGGGCGGCGGCGGCACGGGAACGGAGAGGTCGTCGGGGTGGGGCGTCCCGGCCCCGAGATGGGAGTTCATCGCGCTTGCCCGCCCGATGCCACCGAACAGGCCGTCGAACCGGGTCCGCTTGCCCTGGAGGTGGCGCACGGCCAGCCAGATCAGCAGACCGAACAGGATGATCGGCGACAGGAGCCCCACGACGATCAGGAGCACCTGCGCCACTTGGACCAGGCTGCCGACGATGTCGATGTCCATGCCCCGTGCGCTCCTGAGCGGGCCTGGCGGAGCGGGTGAGATTCGAACTCACGAGGGCTTGCACCCCGGCGGTTTTCAAGACCGCTGCCATCAACCACTCGGCCACCGCTCCGTTTCGGAGGATACCAAGCCACGGCACGGTGCCCGCCTGCGGCCCGCCAGCGTCCGGTCGGAACATGAAGAGACCCGGGGCCGGCATGCAGCGCGACCCCGGGTCGAGAGAGCTGGGATCAGCCGGGCGGGCGGAGAGTCCCGGACCAGACTTGCCAGGCCAGCAGCGACTTGGCGACCAGGCTGAGGATCATGTAGGTCTTCTCGCCAGCGAGGTAGTCCTTCCAGCGGCCCACCTGCTTGTACTGCAAGACCATTGTGATGGCGAAGATGTTGAAGGCCACGAACAGGCTGACGATGATCACGTACACGAAGGCCGGGATCTGCTGCACACCCTCCTGGACGTTGTAGGCCCAGATGACCGAGAAGATCGCGATCCAGGGGACGACCCCCGCGATGCAGCCGAAGATGAAGTGCTTCCAGTCGACTCGCTCGCCGCGGCCCAGGCGTCCCTCGTTTGCCGCTTCCATCGACCAGCCGAACAGGTTCATGGCCGCATTCACACCGGCGATGGCGACCAGCGCTGTGAACTCCTGGATGAAGCTGACGTACGCGATGGCCACGATCATGACCGTGGACGAGAACGCGTACTCGACCCAGCGGAGCGGGTTCATGCCCCGCGCGAGCCATGCCTCGTAGCGGGCACGCAGCGGCCAGCCGGCGGCGAAGTGCGCGATGGCGCTCATGAGGAAGAAGCTGGCGATCAGGTAGGCGAGCGGGAATGAGAAGAGGACGACTTCCGTCTGCTCGAGGCCTGCGAACGCGCCGTCTTCAATGATGGGCTTGATCGTGGGCACAAAGGGGGCGAACAGGGCGGCGGTGCCGGAGATGAGGACCATCAGCAGGAACTGGCCACCGTGCGCGAACACGAGGAAGCGGTTCCAGCGGCGCAACGAGCGGCTGCGGGCCTCGGGAATTCCTGCTGCAGCCTTCTCGGTGGGTTGGGCGGCGATAGCGTCGGCTTGGGCGGACATGGGCTCGGGTTCTCCTCAGTGGTGTTTGCTCTGTATTCGGCGGCCGGCCGCACTCGGATGGGAGCCACCGCCGTCGGGATGGCCCGGCCCGTGTGGTCCGGTGATGGATTCGCCGCTGCCAGGATCACGACGCGAGCAGATGCCTATGGCTGCGCCGCTGCGGGCGCTGACACCCGCTCGGGGATCCGCCCCGCATCAACATCCTGCTCGAAGCGCAGGGCATGCGACAGGGCGTCGATGCGGTCTTCGAGCGTGCCGTATGGCTCGTACGGCCGGCCGAAGTCCAGTTCCCACGAGCGCCGCATCCGGGCGACGAGGTCGTCGAAGTCTCGCAGGTGCGCAGGCGCGTTGAAGCGCTCACGGTCGTGCGCCAGGTACGGCCCCACGAGGGACGACCATGCGAGGACGCTCTCGGCGAAGGAGTCGGCGACGTCCACTTGGGGGACGTGGCCCTTGCGCACGAGCAGCCCGAGCCGGTCGAACCAGGCGGTCACGATCGTCGCCTGTTCCGGCATGCCGGCCTCCACGGGACGGCCTTCGAGATCGAGTAGTGCCTGGAGCCTGCGGATCTTGAAGTGCCGCTCGTTCCACTGCGCTTCGAGCGTGTTCACCTGCTCGAACACCCGCGAGGCCCGCTCCGCCCGTAGTTGCAGGTACAGGCCGACCAGTGTGACCACCAGGACGGCATTCCCGACGATGCTCCAGAACCACTCCGAGCCCGGGCCGACCAGCACCCAGCCGCCGTCGCCTGCCATGTCCACCCTCCGCAGATCCGGTGGCTCTGGAGGAAACCGCTCTGGCCGCGAAGCGCGTCCATCCCCGGTATCGTTCGCGCGTGATCCGTGCACCCTTCGCCGACCGCGCCCTCGCAGACGGCCACCTCATCGACCTGCGGGACGTCGTCAAAGACTACGTCACCGACGCCGGTCCGTTTCGCGCCCTCAAGGAGGTCAGCCTCCAGGTCGACGCGGGCGAGTTCATCGCGGTCGTCGGGCGGTCGGGCTGCGGCAAGTCCACGCTCATGAACATGATCACCGGCATCGACCGGCCCACCGAGGGCATCTTGAGGGTGGGCGGCACGGACCTCTCGCGCCTGTCCGAGAGCCGCATGGCCCAGTGGCGCGGCCGGACGGTGGGCGTGATCTTCCAGTTCTTCCAGCTGCTGCCGACGCTCACGGTCATCGAGAACGTGATGCTCCCGATGGACTTCGCCGGTCTCTGGTCGCCGAAGGAGCGCTACGAGCGTGCGATGGCGCTGCTCGACATGGTGGGCATGACGGACCAGGCGTCCAAGCTTCCGGCCTCCACGTCGGGCGGCCAGCAGCAGCGCACGGCCATCGCCCGCTCGCTCGCCAACGACCCGCCGATCGTCGTCGCCGACGAGCCCACCGGCAACCTCGACGCCGTCACGGCGGAGGAGGTCTTCGAGCTGTTCCAGCGGCTCGTGCAGGGTGGCCGCACGATCGTGATGGTCACCCACGACCCGGACCTCGCCGTGCGCACGGGGCGGACGGTCCACATGGTCGATGGCCGGATCATGGACGGCATCCTCGATGGGGCGCCGGCCGAGGCACCTGCCTCGATCTGACTCCCGGCTCACCCGAGCTGCGGCAGGTGTCGGCCTGCGGCGGGTATCGGCGGCTCACAGGAGCCAGTGCACCACCCAGACGTTGGGGTCGAGGTAGACGCCGCGGTCTGCCTCGAGATCGATGTCGACCGGTGCCGCGGCGAACCGGGGCGTGTAGAGGCCGCTCACCGGGAACGGCAGCCCGGTCCACGCACGCCACTCGGCGATGGTCCCCTCCATCCGCATGGATTCGGGCTCGCCGCGCACGACCCGTCCGCCAAGGCGCACGTGCAGCCGGATCCAGGGGTCCACGGGGAGTCCGTCGTCGCGCACGCGGAGGGCGTACTCGTCGATGTCCGCGTAGGGGTCCTGGTCCTTCGCCGTCGGCCGGACACACGCGATCAGCGCCGCGAACCCCTGCTCGCGTGCAAGGGCCTGCATGGCCAGGACCATGACGCCGGCCAGGCGTGTGCCCTGACGGTCCTCGCGGACGACGATCTGGACGGCGCCGAGCGTGTCGGGGACCTCGCCCGCATCCAGCCCCTCGAAGGTGCGGATGACCTGCTGGTCCCAGCCGGCCGGGAGGTCGTCCTCGGTGCCATCCCAGGCCAGCGGCGCGCAGTTCAGCCCGGCCACGGGCTCACCGGTCGGGTCGAGCAGCGAGCACTGGAAACGGCGGAAGTCGCCGAACAGGCGGTCCCAGTACGTGTCCACCACCTGGTCCTGGAGCATGAACTCCGGCCAGACGGAGCCGTTGAGGTGATCGTGTGCGTCCTCGAGGTCCGGGCGCTCCTCGAGGGACACGAGCGTGTGACCGGGCGGGAGCGCCAGGCCGAAGGCAGCGAGGCGCTCCCCGGTGGTCAAGGTCAGGGGACCTCGATGACGTACGTGCTGGCGAACTTGTCGGCCCAGCCCTGGCGCTTGCCGTCCACCAGGATCCACAGGAACCCGATGTAGAAGACGAACGCCGCGACGAAGTAGCCGATCAGGCGCAGGAACCCGCCGCCGAAGCTCAGGAGCTCGCCGTTCTCGGCGCGCACGACCTTGAGGTGCATGAGCTTCTTGCCCGGGGACTGGCCGGACTTCGACCACCAGTACGGGTACCAGATGAGGCTGACGATGGCGACCACCACCCAGCCGACCACGAGGATCAGCACGCCGAGCTCGTTGCTGGCCGACGAGATGAGGGCGCCGAAGATGCCGATGACGAAGTAGAGGAGCGTGACCACGATCGAGAGGATGATCCCGTCCAGGATCCAGGCGATCAGGCGGGCCGGGTGGCCGGCGAAGTAGACGCCGGGCATCGGACCCGGGCGGCCGGACGCGGGGACATAGCCGTACTGCGCGGCGGCCGGGGCCGGGGCCGGCTGGGCGGCCGGCGGCGCCGGCGCAACAGGCGGTGCGGCGGGCGCGACAGGCGGTGCGGCGGGCGCGACAGGGGGTGCCGGGACCGCCGCGGGCTGGGCGACGGGCGGTGGCTCCTGCGGCGGCAGGCCCGGAGGCTGCTCGGTCATGCGTGGTTCCTCCCTCGGGACCGGTCCCTCACCGGTCCATGAACAGCGGCCCCGGCCCGGGTCTCAGGCGGCGGGCATACCGATACGGTCCGTCCCCATGTACGGCCGCAGGACATCAGGAACGATAACCGTCCCGTCGGCCTGCTGGTAGTGCTCCAGGATTGCGGCCACGATGCGGGGCAGCGCCAAGCCCGAGCCGTTGAGCGTGTGCACGAGCTCCGGCTTCGCGCCTTTCTCGGGGCGGTACCGGATTGCCATGCGCCGCGCCTGGTAGTCGCCGAAGTTGGAGCAGGAGCTGACCTCGAGCCAGCGCTCCACGGCGGGCGCCCAGACCTCGAGGTCGTACTTCTTGCGCTGGACGAAGCCCATCTCCCCGGTGCTCATGAGCAGCACGCGGTACGGCAGGCCGAGGCGCTGGAGCAGGACCTCCGCGCGGGCGGTCATCCACTCGAGGGCTTCCGGGCTGTGCTCGGGCTTCTCGAACAGCACCATCTCGACCTTGTCGAACTGGTGGACGCGCAGGATGCCGCGCGTGTCCTTGCCGGCCGCCCCCGCCTCGCGACGGAAGCACGGCGAGTAGGCGGCGTACCGGATCGGCAGCTCGTCGGCCTCGAGGATCTCGTCGCGGTGGAGGTTGGTGACCGGGACCTCCGCGGTGGGGACCAGGTAGAGGTCGTCGCGGGTGGCGACGTACATCTGGTCCTCCTTGTCAGGGATCTGGCCGGTCCCGCGAGCCGATGCCGAGTTCACGACGGCCGGCGGCCAGACCTCGGTGAAGCCATGCTCGGCGGTGTGGACGTCGAGGAACCAGGAGATCAGCGAGCGCTGCAGGCGCGAGCCCTGGCCCTTGTAGACCGGGAACCCGGAGCCGGCGATCTTGGCGCCACGCGGGTTGTCGATGAGCCCGAAGGCATCGCCGATCTCCCAGTGCGGCTTGCGCTCCCACGTGCTGCCATCGCCGGCGGTGACCACCCGGGCAAGGTTCTCGCCCCAGGTGCGGACCGTGACGTTGGCCTCCTCGCCGCCCACCGGCACCTCGGGGTCCGCCGGGTTCGGGATGCGCAGGAGGAGGTCCTCCAGGTCCTGCTCCGCAGCCGCGAGCTCCGCGTCGATCTGGTCGATGCGGACGCCCGCGTCGGTGCTCGCCTGGCGCAGGGCCGCGACCTCCGGGCCGCCCGGCTGGGCGCCACCCCGGATGGCCTCGCCGATCTGCTTGCTCGCCGCATTCCGCTCGGCCTTGAGCTGGTCGCTCTCCGCCTGGAGCCGACGCCGGAGCGCGTCCTTCTCGATGGCGGCATCGACCAGCGCCGGATCCTCGCGCTTGTCGATCGCGCCCTGGCGGATGCGGTCGGGCTCCTCGCGGAGCCGCTGGACGCCGACGCTCATCGGGAGCCTCCTACTCGGCTGCGGCCGCGCCGGCCTCGGTGAGGCGGCGGATGACGAAGTCGCGCTCCAGGCTGGCCAGCAGCCAGCCGGCCCTCGGACCGTTGGGCCGGCCGAGGAACGAGAGGTACAGGGCGTTGAAGGCGCCCTTCCCGTCGAGACCGTGCTCGGCAGCGACGGCGAAGATCGCCGACTGCCACTGCTCCCCGGTGGCCGGGGCATCGCCGTGGGCGGCGTCGGCGAGGGCGCGCAGGAACCCGCGCTGCTCCGGCCGCAGCTGCTCCACCTCGACGGGGATGGAATCGCGCTTGACCTCGATGATCGCCCGCTCGGGTGCGTAGGCATCGAGCCATCGGCGGACCGCGGCCAGGCGGATCTCGAGCTCGGCCGCCTCGGCCTCGGTGAGCGGGGCGCCCTTCTCGGCCTCGACCCGTGCCCGGACCTCGATGCCGGGGATCTGGACGAGCAGGGCGAGGTGGGCGAACGCCGGCCGGAACTGGTCCGCGGCGACCGCGAGATCCGCGTCCGGGTCGAGAAGCGAGAACCGGAAGATGTTCTCGTAGCCCGACGGGAGCTCGCCCTTGACCTCCTTGCCCGCCGTGGCGGACGCGAGGCGGTCGAACTCGTCGAACAGGCGCGGGATCGCGTCCGTGCCCTCGGGATCGAAGTCGAGCGCGGTCTCCGGGCGCTGGCGGACGAACAGGAAGCGCAGCTGCTCCGGCGGCACGACGCTGCCGATGGTGTGGGCGGCGGCGCCCCGTCCCTTGGACGTGGACATCTTCTTGCCGCCGATGTTCAGGAACTCGTAGGGGAAGTTGATCGGCGGCTCGCGCTCGAAGACCTCACGCGCGATCGCGTTGGAGCGGTCGCGGGAGCCGCCCGCGGTGGCCAGGTCCTTGCCGTTGGGCTCGATCGTGACGCCGAAGAGGCGTCCACTGGGCCGCCCACTCGAGGTTCCAGGGCAGCTTGGCGGCACCGCCGAAGGGCGCGATGCGCCCGGTCCAGCCACAGCCGACCGCCCACTGCACGAGGTCCGGCTTGCAGGCGACGTGGACGGTCTGGCCATCCCAGTCAGACGCGATGGTGGTGCCCACCTTGCCGCAGCTCGGGCAGATCACGCCCAGCGGCAGCCAGTGGCTGGGGTGCTGGACGTTGGCGACGCGGCGGTACACCTCGCGAACGGTCTCGGCCTTGTCGAGGGCGATCCGGATGAACGGGTCCATCTGGCCCGTCGGGTAGATGTCGCTCATCCAGTAGTAGCGGTCGGGCAGGATGCCCAGGCCCGCGAACGTGTCGATGAAGATGCCGGCGAAGTGGCGGGCGTAGCTCACGTGGCAGTCGCCGTGGGGATCCGGCACGTGCGCGAGCGGGCGGCCCATCTCCCGTTCGATCGCGTCGGGCGACAGCAGCGCCTGGGCGTCCATCGGGTCGAGGTCATCGACGCCGTACAGCAGCGTCGTCTCGAGGCCGCGGGCCCGCAGGGCGCGCGTGATCACGTCGAGGATGACGGGTCCGCGCAGGCGAGCCGACGTGGACGGTGCCGGACGGGGTCTTGGAGTCGTTGACGACCTGGGGGCCCTCAACGCTTGCCGCGAGCTCGTCCGCCCAATCCACGGTGCTGCCCCTTCCTCCGGCACGCCTGCGGCCGGGTGTGACCCGTCGCGCCGCCTGGTGCCGGCCGCGGGGCCGCTCGGTTGCTGCTAGCTGATCTTGAGGATCTTGTACGTGAAGTCGCCGGCGGGGACCTTGACGACGACCTTCTCGCCCTTCTTGCGGCCAAGCAGGGCACGGCCGACCGGCGACTCGTTGGAGATCCGGCCCTCGGCGGGCTTGGCCTCGGCCGAGCCGACGATCATGAACGACTCCTCGCCGTCCTCGCCGGTCACCGTCACGGTGGAGCCGATCTGGACGTGGTCCGTGGAGTGGTTCTCGTCGATCAGGGTGGCGTTCTTGATCATCGTCTCGAGGGTCTGGATCCGGCCCTCGACGAACGCCTGCTCGTTCTTGGCGTCCTCGTACTCGGCGTTCTCCGAGAGGTCGCCATGCTCCTTCGCGTCGTGGATCCGCTGGGCAATCTCGGGGCGGCGGACGTTGGTCATCTCGGCCAGCTCCTCGCGAAGCCGCTCGAGCCCGTCCTTGCTGATGTAGGTCGTCTTGCTGTTCACTCGGGTGACCCCCGGGGTGCGGGACCGGCACCACCGGTGCCGCCGCTTGGATCGCTATGGAACAAAAGGACCCCGGGGCGCCGAAGGTGCGCCGCCGAGGCTCGTGGATCGGGCGGAATGGTATCGGCGGAACCGGATTCCGTCAAAGCGCGACGGCGCTGCGGGCTGGTCGATGCGCCCGTCGGCCAGGGCACGGCCGGCCGGTGCCGCCGCGCCCTCCTCAGCCGCCGATCTCGCGCTCGACCTCGGCCTCCAGGCGCCGGAACGTGAACGGCGCGGTCCGGCCGGCCGCTACCAGCACGGCCTTGGTGAGGTCCTCGGTCGTGGCTTCCAACTCGGTCATGAAGCGGTTCTCGGCAAACCCGCGTCGGGGCTCCCCGGTGTCGGCGCCGAACACCGCGTCGAGGAGGTCGCTGAGCATCCGGTCGAGGCCGAAGAGGCGCAAGTGCAGGAGCTCGTGCACGACGACCTCCTCCAGGTCGGCGGCCGGCATGCCGGCGGCCAGCAGCATGACGGCCTTGCGGTCGTCGAGGTCCACCTTGATGTCGCCCGACTTGCGCCACGGCGTCGTGACGAGCCGCACATCGATATCCCAGTCCGCCAGCCGCAGCACAGGCTGCCACGTTGCGAGCACGGCGCCCGCCTCGATCTCCGTCACGGACATGACACCTACTCCACCGGTTCGGCCATCTGCTCCAGGCGCCGCCTGACGCGCCCCAGCGACCCGCGGTCGGCGAACGCCACGAACACCGTGTCGTCGCCGGCGATGGACCCGACCACCTCCGGCCACCGGGCCCGGTCCAGGGCGGCGGCGAGGGCATGTGCCGACCCGGGCAGCGTGCGCATGACGAGCATGGTTCCGGCCTCGCGGATGTCGAGCGGCATCTCGTGCAGCAGGCGGCGCATCCGCTCCTCGCCGCTCGTGTCGGCCTCGCGGAGGCGCGGCGGGATCGCATAGGCCTGCATGCCGTTGCGACCGGCCTTGACCAGGCCGAGCTCGGCCACGTCGCGGGAGATCGTCGCCTGCGTCGTCCGGAAGCCGCGCTCCCGGAGGGCGGCCGCCAGCTCCTGCTGGGTGCGGATGGGCCGCTGCTCGACGAGGTCCCGGATGGCCCGCTGGCGGAGCTGCTTCATGACCTCCATCGTGGCCGTCCTCCTAGCGCAGCAGGAACACGGCCACCACGACGGCGGCCAGGACGAGGCGGTAGACGACGAACACCATGAACGAGCGGGTGCGCAGGTAGCGCAGCAGCACGGCGATCGCGAGGATGCCGGCGACGAACGACGATGCGACGCCCACGACCAGCACCGCGGGATCGGCGCCTGCCACTTCGCCGCGGATGAGCTTGAGGCTCTCGTAGGCCACGGCCATCGCGGTGATCGGGGTGGCCATGAGGAAGGAGTACCGGGCGGCGTCGGCGCGGTCGAGACCTGCGAACAGGCCGGCCGACATCGAGATGCCGGAGCGCGAGACGCCCGGCACGAGCGCCAGGGCCTGGGCGAGGCCGATGCCCAGGGCGCCGCGGCGTGTGAGCCGGTCGATGGTGTGGGTACGCGGGCCCCAGCGATCGGCGGCCCACATGATCCCGGCACCGACCACGAGCATCACCGCCACGAGACCGGCCTGGCGGAACGCCGTCTCGGCGAGGTCGTTGAGCAGGAAGGCGATCACGGCGGCCGGCAGCGTGGAGAGCACCAGCAGCCAGATGAGCCGGCGGTCGGGATCGTCGGCCGAGCGAGCGGTCGCGGATCGAGGCGAAGAACGCCGGGATCATCCGCATCCAGTCCTCGCGGAAGTAGACGAGCAGCGCCGCCAGCGTGCCCGCGTGGAGCACCACGGAGAACGCGAGCGACTCGATGAACGACTCGACCGACGGGTCCGTCCAGCCGAGCAGGTACGGGATGAGGATCGCGTGACCGGACGAGGAGATCGGCAGGAACTCGGTGAGCCCCTGCGCGACCCCCATGATCAGCGCCTGGAGGAGCTGGTCCATGAATCAGCCCCGGGCGGCCGGGATCACGAGGACCCGACCGCCCGAGGGATGCGCTCCGTCTAGCGGATGAAGAGCGGCGCCAGCACCAGGGTGATGGTGGCGATCAGCTTCACGAGGACGTGGAGCGACGGGCCGGCGGTGTCCTTGAACGGGTCGCCGACGGTGTCGCCGACGACGGCCGCGGCGTGGGCGTCGGAGCCCTTGCCGAGCACGTTGCCGTCCGCGTCCTTGAGGTTCCCGGACTCGATGTACTTCTTGGCGTTGTCCCAGGCGCCGCCGCCGTTGTTGAGGACGGTGGCGAGCAGGACGCCGGCGATCGTGCCGACCATCAGGAAGCCGGCCACGGCCTCGTAGCCGAGGATGATGCCGACGAGGATCGGCGCCGCGACGGCGACGATGCCCGGGGCGACCATCTCGCGGAGGGCGGCCCGGGTCGTGATGTCCACGACACGCGCGTAGTCCGGCTTCTGGGTGTAGTCCATGATCCCGGGCATCTCGCGGAACTGGCGGCGGACCTCGACGATGATCGACTGCGCGGTCTTGCCCACGGCGCGGATGGCGAGGCTGCTGAAGAAGTAGACGAGCATCGCGCCCATGAAGGCGGCCACGAAGACGCTGACGTCGGCCATGTTGACCGAGGTGAGGAGCTCGTCGGCGGACTTGCCCTGGTTGGTGAGGATCAGGTTGACCTTGTCGATGTAGGCCGAGAACAGCAGGAAGGCGGCCAGAGAGGCGGATGCGATCGCGTAGCCCTTGGTCAGCGCCTTGGTGGTGTTGCCGACGGCGTCGAGGCGGTCGGTGATCTCGCGGGCGCCGGCCTCGGCGCGTGAGAACTCGGCGATGCCACCGGCGTTGTCGGTGATCGGGCCGAACGTGTCCATCGCGAGGATGTACGCGGTGGTCATCAGCATGCCCATCGTGGCGACGGCGGTGCCGAAGATGCCGCCGACGTCGTGGCCGGCCTCGTTGGTGAGGTTGGCCTGCGAGCCGAGCCAGTGCGAGGCGATGAGCGCGATGCCGATGGTGATCGCCGTGACGGCGGTGGTCTCGTAGCCGACCGCGGTGCCGCTGATGATGTTGGTTGCCGGGCCGGTCTTGCGTGGCCTCCGCGATCTCGCGGACCGGGCGGTAGGAGCCGGCCGTGTAGAACTGGGTGATGTAGACGAAGGCGACGCTGGTGACCAGGCCGACGATGCCGGCGAAGAAGAACCAGATCCAGGCGGGGATGCCGTTGGCACCCGTGCCACTGGTGTCCATCATGACGTAGGTGGTGATGCCCAGCCCCACCACGGACAGGGCGGTCGTTGCCCAGTACCCGCGGTTGAGGATGTTCATCGGGTTCTCGTCCTCCTTGCCGCGGATGAAGAACGCGACGGCCACGATGGTGGCGAGGAGGCCGAAGGCGCGCACCACGAGCGGGAAGAAGATCCACGCCTCGGGGTTCGGCCAGCCGGCGTTGACCGCGATCGTGTAGACCGCGACGCCCAGGATCATGGCGCCGATGTTCTCGGCGGCGGTGGACTCGAAGAGGTCCGCGCCGCGGCCGGCGCAGTCGCCGACGTTGTCGCCGACGAGGTCCGCGATCACGCCCGCGTTGCGGGGATCGTCCTCGGGGATGCCCTTCTCCACCTTGCCGACGAGGTCGGAGCCGACGTCCGCGGCCTTGGTGTAGATGCCGCCGCCGAGCTGGGCGAACAGCGCCACGAAGCTGGCGCCGAAGCCGAAGCCGACGATGACGAACGGTGCCTGGGCGATGCCGACCTCCTCGAACATCACCTGGTAGAGCGTGAAGATGCCCCACACGCCGAGGAGCGAGAGTGCGACGACGAGGAAGCCGGAGACGGCGCCACCGCGCATCGCGACCTGCACCGCCTCGACGAGGCTGCGGCGGGCGGCCGCGGCGGTCCGCACGTTGGAGCGGACGCTGACCGTCATGCCGATGATGCCCGAGGCCATCGAGCACGCCGCGCCGACAAGGAATGCGAATGCGGTCAGGGCACCGATCGGGAGGCCGGCGAGCGAGGGCACATCGGCGACCTCCTCGTTCTCGACCAGCGCGATCACCACGCCGATGATCACCGCGGCGACCAGCGCAAGGACGCCGATCGTCACGTACTGGCGCTTGACGAAGGCGTCCGCGCCCTCGCGGATGATGTCGCCCACGTCCTGCATGGCCTTGGGGCCCTTGTCACGGGAGAGGACGTCGCGCGCGAGATAGAGCGCGAAGAGGATCGCGGCGATGCCCGCGATCGGTACAAGCCACTGGAGCGTTTGGGCCATCAGGTTCTGCAGAGCCTCCTACGCAGGATTCGAGCCGCTGTGCGTGCGCTTGCGACGGGTCGTCGCGAGCCGACCGGATCCCTCCGAAGGCCGGGGCTGCCGCGCCAGCGCTGGGCGATGGATGACCGGGGTTCGGAACGCACAGGAACCGCCGGGTCAGCGATGACGAGTCTATGCGTGCGCGCAGACGGGGGTCAAACCGGATGCGTCCCCGAACGGAAGGCTTCCAGCGGCTGAGGGGTCCTATGCATTTCGACCCCCGGTGGGCCGCGAGCGGTCCGAACGGCCCTGTCGGTCGACGGGGCCCTCGCACCCTATACTCCCCGCTCGTGAACCGACGCGCCTCCGTAGGGTGCCTCGTCGAAGTCGTCGAGACACTCATCCTCACCCTTGTCATCTTCTTCGTCATCCAGAACTTCATCGCGCAGCCCTACCAGGTGCAGCAGAACTCGATGGAGCGGACCCTGGAGCCGAACCAGTACGTGCTTGTCGACAAGCTGACGCCACGCTGGGACGAGTACAACCGGGGCGACATCATCGTGTTCAACCCGCCCGAGTCGTGGACACCCGACCCGACGCCGTTCATCAAGCGCGTCATCGGCGAGCCGGGTGACACCGTCGAGATCGGGGACGACGGGTTCGTCTACATCAATGGCGTCAAGCTCGACGAGCCGTACACCTACCAGAACGAGGAGGGCGTGAACGAGCCCACCGAAGCTTCGCCGGACCAGGTCCGGTGGGTGGTCCCCGAGGGCGAGCTGTTCGTGATGGGCGACCACCGGATGGCGTCGGCGGACTCGCGGATCTTCGGGCCGATCGAGATCGAGACCGTGGTCGGTCGCGCGTTCCTGCGCTACTGGCCCATCTCCACGTTCGGCATCCTGCAGACCCCCACCTACCCGGACATCCCGGACGCCCAGTAGCGACGTCCCTCCGCCATGACCGTCGCCCTGGTCCTCCTGGCGCTCCTCGTGGCCGGGGGTGCGGTCGTCGCCGTCGGGGCCGCCACACCGCGACTCGCCGCGCTCGGCATGTTCATCGCGCTGGTCGGATCCGCGTACGTCGCCGACCCGCTCCCGGGCACCCTGGCGCTCGCCGTCCGCCTCGTCGGCTCCACCCTCGGGGCGTACCTGGTGTGGATCGCCCTGCGCGGCGCCCCGGCCCACATCCCGGGCATCGCCGTCGCGTGGCCGGGCGCCCTCGCCGTCGCCGGTGTGGCATTCGTGGCGGGCTGGCTCGCGGCGGGATCGCTGGGCGAGACCCTGGCCGCCGTCTCCGGCGATGGACCCGGGCTCAGTGCTGTCGGGGCCGCCCTCGCCGCGGGTTCACCGGTGGCCCGCGCCGCGCTCGGGGCGGCGCTTGCCCTGGCCGCGGTCGCGGTGACACCCGTGGTGATGGCGCGTGACCTGCTCCGCACCGGGCTCGGCCTCCTGCTGCTCCTCGCGTCGGCAACGCTGCTGCGCAACGCGCTCGGCACCTCCCCCGATCCGGTCTTCGAGCTGGGCGTCGCGGTCCTGACCGCTGCCGCCGGCGCCGCGATCGGAGCGGTCATCGCGAGCTCGCTGCGACGGACCGGCGACCTCGTCCTGCGCGACAGCTTCCGGCGCGATGTCCTCGTTCGTCATCGCGCCGCCGACGATGCGCACCTCGACGGGGACGGGGCCTGATGATCCTCCCCGCCATCATCGCGGTGGCGGCCCTTGGGGCTGCCGGCGCCGCCTGGGGCCTGCCCCGGAGGGGGCGTCCCGCGCGGATCGGCCTGTGGATCGGCGTGCTGGCCCTGCTCGGCGTGCTCGTCCTCACGTTCGCCCTGACGCCGGCACCCCTGGGGCCCGGTGGCAAGCCGGTCGCGGCGGCCGACGAGCCGTTCGGCGGGTATCTCGTCCCGACCTCCTACATGCGGCTG
This sequence comes from uncultured Chloroflexia bacterium, assembly GCA_963697365.1. GTDB lineage: Bacteria > Chloroflexota > Limnocylindria > Limnocylindrales > CSP1-4 > CAIXZV01. Next base: position 157,884 of record CAVONT010000017.1, on the reverse strand, counting down.
GTCGTGGGGCTCGAGGCCCTGATGTCGGTCGTGCTCGTGTTCATCGCCTGGCTGCTGGGTGGCATGCGGATCCTCCGCGGGCTGCTGCCGGCGACGCTGGCCGCACTGGGCGGCACCGCGGTGGCCCTCGCCTCGGCCGACCTCGGGCTCGCCGTCGCGGCCGCGATCACGGTGGGCCTGGCCGCGCTCGCGATCGTCCTGCTCGATGTCGAGGGTCCGCGCGCGATCGTCCCGGCCACCAGGGAGCTCCAGGTGACGCTGGTCGGCGGGGCCGTGCTGCTCGCGGTGGTCGAGGTGCTGCCGCTGCTTGCGGACCTGGTGACGCGCAGCCTCGCTGCCGGTGAGGGCACGACCGGCAGCGGCGAGGTCGGCGCGCTGGTCGGCCTCCTCACCCTGGCAGGCACCGGGGCGGTCGCCGCCCGCTATGGCGTGCTGCCGTTCCACCTGCGCGTTCCGCGCCTCACCGATCTCGTGCCGCCGATCACGCTGCCGCTCCTCCTGGCCTGGATCCCCCTGCCGCTGGCGGTGGCCGCGATCTCCGCCGTGGACAACCTCGTGGCCCCGCTCGCGCTTCCGCTCGAGGGTGAACGGACGATCATGATCCTGCTCGCCGTGGCAACGATGGTCGGCGCCTCCATCGCCGCGTTCACACAGGACGACCTGCGCCACGCGACGGGCTACCTGGTCATCGCCGACGCCGGACTGCTGCTGCTGGCTGCAGCGACGCTCGACCCCGCCTCGTGGGGTCCGACCCGCGCGTGGGTGGTGGTGCTCGCCGCGTCGAAGACCGCGCTGGCAGCCTGGGCAGCCGTCACCGAGCACCGCTTCGGGAGCCGGAGCATCCCCGACCTGCGCGGCTGGATGCGGCGGTCCCCGCTCCTGGCGGCCGCCCTGGTCGTCGCCACGATCGCCACGTTCGGCCTGCCGGGCTGGGTCGCGTTCAACGTGCGCGACCTGATCGCCGGCCTCGTGGCGGACGGGTCATGGGCCACCATCCTCGTCCTGCTCGGGTGGCTGGCGCTGCCGGCATACGTGCGGCTGCTCGTGGTGGGCGCAGGACGCGTGACCAGCAAGGTGGACGCAGCGGCGCCCGAGCGGTTCACCCGGGCATCGCGCAGCGAGCGCCGGCGCGAGGAGCAGCCACCTGCCGATATCGAGACGGCAGCCGGGATCGCGCCCACCTCGACGGCCGAGCCCGGCGCCGCCAGCGCGGAGCCCGAGACGACGCCGGCGGCCGCAGGGGGATCACGGCTGGCCCCCTTGCGCGGCAGGGCCGGCGCCGCGCTGGCCGCGGCCGGGGCCTCGGTCAGGTCCGCCGGCGAGTCCGGACGCCAGGCGGTCGCCGCCCGACGAATGCCGCACGCGGACCACGAGCCGCTCCACGAGCGCCTCTCCGCCACCCTTCGGCGCGACCGGGCGGAGCTGCTCGCGGGCGCCGTCCTCGCGCTCTCCCTGCTCGCCGCCCTGACGTCGTGGGGAGCCCTCGACATCGCCGGTGCGGCATCGGAGCCGGCCCCGGCGGTCGTCGTCCGCCAGGGCGACTGACGCGAGGAATCGCGAAGGCCGCGCCGCTCGCAGCCGGCGCGGCCTCCTCGCTCCGCCGGGAGGAAGTGAGGGCCTACGCCTCCGGGGCGAGTACCCACCGGTCGATCTCGCGCTCGTAGGCGAGCAGCTCGTCGGGCTTGAACCAGAGCGCAAGCTCGGCGGCTGCGTTCTCCGGGCTGTCCGAGGCGTGGACAAGGTTCTGCGCGGTCTCGACGGCGAAGTCGCCACGAATCGAGCCCGGCGCAGCCTCGTGCGGCCTCGTCGCGCCGTTCATCGCACGGACGATCGCGATGGCGTTCGGGCCCTCGAGGGCCGCGGCCACGAGCGGACCCGAGGTGATGAAGTCCACGAGGCCTCTGAAGAACGGCTTCTCGCTGTGGACCGCGTAATGCTGCTCGGCGAGTGCGCGATCCACGTGGACCAGCTTGAGGCCGACCAGCTTGAGGCCACGCTCCTCGAACCGGGTCAGGACGCGGCCGACAAGCTGGCGCTGGACGCCGTCAGGCTTCACGAGGAGGAGGGTTCGCTGGAGCTCTGCCATGGGATGCTGCACGCCTCGCTGGTCTGGGGCGCCGGAGGTCCGGGCCCGCGGTCGGATGGGTGGCGGCGCGAAGCCGGTCGCAACCCGGGGATAGGACTTCGCGGCGCGGGAGGGACAGGGTAGCGTGGCTGGCAGGCCGACGGAAGTTCGGACCTGGACGGCAGTTCGGACCTACGGGAGGTCGTCGTCCTCGTCCGTCCGCCGCCCGCTGGTCGCGGTGGCCAGGCCGCGGGCCTGGTGGTACGCCTCCAGCGCCTCGTCCTCGCGTCCCAGCAGCCGGAGGGCGTCGCCGGCGACGAGCGCGAGCAGGGGTGCCTCGGTCCGGTCCTCCACCAGGTCCAGCACGCCTCGGGCATACCCGGGATCGAGCCGCAGCGCGATGCCGAGACGGACCGCGGCGGTCGTGCTGTCGCCCCGGTTCATCGCGGCCCGGCCGCCGGCGAACGCCTCCGCTGCGGCACTCGCGGCGGCGGCTGCGCCACCCGCAGTAGCGCGCGCCCGGTCGATGCCGGCATCAGGGACGGCCGCGTCGAGCATGTGGTCGCCTGGCCAGACCACGCTTCGTGGCATGCCCGCGAAGACCGGGTCCAGCGGCCCCTCGATCGCTCCGAGCGCACGCGCGGCGAGGCGACGGGCCTCGCTCGGGCGCCCGAGTGCGGCCATGGCCTCCGCGGCGATGACCAGCGCGGCGCCGTCAAGGCGACCACGAGCGATCGCCGCGTTCGCGGCCTCGCCCGCTCCCGCGAGGTCGCCTGTCCGCCAGCGGATCTCGGCGAGATCGATCAGGGCGTCCTCGTCGAGAGCGCCGCGACCGGCAAGGGCCTCGAGCTCGGCGCGAGCCTGGGCGTGCGCGCCCATGCGCAGGTGCAGGTGGGCAAGCCGGAGCGACAGCGGGCGGCCGTCGAGGGGCGGGTCCGCCGGCTCCGGGTCCGGCTCGGGCGCGAGCAGCGGCAGGACGAACGGGACCTCGGGCTCGGCTTCGGGCAGCGGCCGGGATCGGACACCTGGGCCCGGGCTCGGCTTCCGCTCGCGGCTTCCGGCTTCGGCTGCGGCTGCGGCTTCGGCTTCGGCTGCGGCTTCGGCTTCGGCTGCGGCTTCGGGCTGGGCATCCCAGTCGTCCGGCAGCTGCCCGGGATCCTCGCGGTGATCGGTCATCGCGGCAGCCGCAGGTGCCGGTCGATCCCGCGGAGGTGGCGGCCCTGGGCAACCACCGCCATGCGCAGCCGGTCGTCGTGGAACAGTGTGCCGGCGACGCGCAGGATGTCCTCGGGGGTCACCGCGTCGACGGCGCCAAGCGCCTCGTCGAGCGTGAGCACCTGGGCGTGGTGCGCCTCCTGGCCGCCGATCCACGACGCGAGGTGCCGCGAGTCGTCCATCCGGAGTTCGAGGCCACCAGCGAGGTACGCCTTGGCCTTCGCCAGCTCATCGGCGGGGACGGGCTCCTCGGAGATGCGGACGAGCTCGCTCATGATCGCGCCGATGGCGGCGGGCAGCCGGGCCGGGTCGACGCCGGCCGAGATCTCCAGCGCGCCGGCGTCCGCGTACTCCACGATCCCCGACGACACGTCGTAGGCCAGGCCCTTCTCCTCGCGGACCTTCAGGAACAAGCGGCTCGACATGCCGTCGCCCAGGACCGCGTTGAGCACGGCGAGATTCCAGGCATCGGCGTGGTCGCGCTGGAGGGCGGGCACGGCGATCGAGAGCTGCGCCTGCGTGGTGTCCCGGCGGCCTGTCAGCACGCGCGGGCCTGCGGGCAGCTCGGGAGCCGGCGTACAGGCGGGCGCCCGGCCGGCACCAGCCCCGAACGCGCGGGCCGCGAGCTCCACCGCCTCCTCGTGCGCGATGTCGCCGGCGACCGCGACCACCGTGTTCGCCGGCCGGTACATGGCGCCCCAGAACCGGTGGATCGCCGCCGCCGGCAGCGCGCGGATGCCGTCCTCGTCGCCGCAGATCTCGCGACCCAGCGGGCCATCGCCGAAGAGCGCCTGGCTCATGAGCATCTGGCAGTACTCGCCTGGATCGTCGAGGTAGGAGCGGATCTCCTCGACGATGACGGTGCGCTCCTGGTCGATGTCCGACTCGGACAGGGTGGGCCGGACGACAAGCTCGCCCATGACGTCCATCGCCCTTGCCGCCTGGCGGCGCGGCACCCGAGCCCAGTAGACGGTCGACTCGCGGTCCGTGGCCGCGTTGGCCGAGCCGCCAACCCCCTCGATCGCCTCGCTGATCGCGCGGCTCGACGGATAGCCCGCGGTCCCCTTGAAGGTCAGGTGCTCCATGAAGTGGGCGACCCCGGCCTCGTCGGGCGTCTCGAGGCGTGACCCTGCCAGCACGTAGGCGGCGACGGACACGCTCCGCGACCCGGGCAGGCGGGCGGAGATGACCCGCGGCCCATCAGGCAGCTCGGTACGCTCGAACATCGCCCGATGGTAGCCCTTCCGGCGGCCCGGCCGGGCGGGGCCGTGCGGGCGGCGGGAGCGGCATCATCGGCAGGGCCGTGCGTACGCCGGTCGGGCGCCCCCGAACTGCGTCCCGATCGCCCCCGATCCGTCCCCGATCCGCACCCGATCCCATGCGCGCGCGTCCCATTCGGGTGCCGCTGCGGGCCCTAGAATGGCGGTCTTACCACGACGGCTGGCGACGCTGGAGCAACCGCCTGCCCAGACGTGGGATATCGCGTCCCGCGCAGGAGGAGCTGTATCGATGGTCGGTCGGAATGGTCGGATTCTGGCGCTGCTGGCGGCCACGGTCGTGGTCGTCGCAGCCTGCGGAGGGGCAACGCCGAGTGCGGCCCCCTCGGACGGGTCGGCGGCAGCGGCGGGCTGCGAGGTGGGCGCTGCGGCGGGCACCGAGATCCCGGAGGTCGTGGACGGCAAGTTCAACGTCGCCATGGTCCTGATCGGACCCCATGACGACGGGGGCTGGAGCCAGGCCCACTACGAGGGCCTCCAGTACGTCTGCGAGAACGTCGAGAACTCTCACGTCGCCTACATCGAGAACGTCCCCGAAGGCGCGGATTCGGAGCAGACGTTCCGGTCGCTGGCGCGCAAGGGCTTCGACTTCATCGTCGGCACCTCCTTCGGCTACATGGATCCGATGGAGACGGTCGCCGGCGAGTTCCCCGACACGACGTTCCTCCACCTGACCGGGTACAAGAGCAACGGCAAGAACTTCGGCAACTTCTTCGGCGCGATGGAGACCATGAAGTACCTCGCCGGCATGGTCGCCGGTTCGCGCGCGAAGGCCGACGGCAACGAGAAGGTCGGCTACATGGCGACCTTCCCGATCCCGGAGGAGCTGCGGCTGGGCAACGCGATCATGCGCGGCGTCAAGGAGACGTGCCCGAACTGCACGATGGACGTCGTGTTCATCAACACCTGGCACGACCCGATCAAGGAGAAGGCAGGCGCCACCGCGCTCTTCGACGCGGGCGCCCAGGTCGTCTTCACCGGCGCCGACACCGGGGCCGTCGCCGACGTCGCCCAGGAGAAGGGCAAGTGGGGCATCACCTACGACCACCCGGCCTCCTGCAAGGTTGACGCCTGCCTGACCGCCCCCTACTGGATCTGGGGCCCGGAGTACGCCCGGATCGCCGAGAAGGTCAAGGCCGGCACCTACACCGCAGGCTACGAGTACTTCGACGCCGACGCGGGCGCCATGGGCCTGCTGGGCTTCATGGAAGGCGAGACGCTGCGCAAGGGCGTGGCCAGCCTGCCCGAGGCTGACGTGCAGGCGGTGAAGGACACGCTCGCGACGATGCTCAAGAGCAGCACCGGGCGATTCGACATCGTGTTCCCCGGGCCGATCGTGGACAACACCGGCAAGACCCTGCTCGCCGACGGCGAGAAGCTCCAGCAGTCGGACCTCGACCAGTTCCCGCCCGGCGCCCCCGGCTCCGAGTGCACCACCTGCATGTACTGGTGGAACGACGGCATCACCGCCGAGCTGCCGGAACTCGGCAACTAGGCCCAGCCCACGACGATGCCGGAGGGTAACGAGCACATGGCTGCCGCACCCTCCGGTCTCGACACCAACCACGTGACAGACAGCGGACGGCCGGCCCTCGACGAGGTGCCGGCCGTCGAGCTGCGCGGGATCGTCAAGCGGTTCCCGGGCGTCGTCGCCAACGACGGCGTCGACTTCCGCCTCGCAAGGGGCGAGGTGCATGCCCTCCTCGGCGAGAACGGCGCCGGGAAAAGCACCCTGATGAACATCCTCGACGGGCTGTACCAGCCCGATGCCGGGGAGATCCTGATCGACGGCGTCCCTGTCGCCTTCCGCTCGCCCCGCGATGCGATCGCGGCGGGGCTGGGCATGGTCCACCAGCACTTCACGCTGGTCGAGTCCATGACCGTCACCGAGAACATCCTGGTGGGCCTCCAGCGGCCCCGTTTCCGGCTGGACCTCAAGGGCAAGGATGGTGAGGTCGCTGCCCTGGCCGAGGCCAACGGGCTCCACGTGGATCCAAGCGCCAAGATCTGGCAGCTCTCCGTCGGCGAGCGGCAGCGGGTCGAGATCCTGAAGGTCCTCTACCGGGGGGCGCGCGTCCTGATCATGGACGAGCCCACCGCCGTCCTGGCGCCCCAGGAGGTGGACGACCTCTTCCGGACGCTGCGGTCGATGACGGCGTCGGGACGCAGCATCGTCTTCATCAGCCACAAGTTGGGCGAGGTGCTGGCCATCGCGGACACGGTGACGGTCATGCGCCGGGGCCGGGTGACCGCGAAGGGTCTGCCGGCCGCCGGCATGACGAAGCCCCAGCTCGCCCAGCTGATGGTCGGGCGTGAGGTGCTCGGCACCCACGAGCGCACCTGGCTGCCGCCGGGTGACGTGGTCCTCTCCGTCGAGGACGTCAAGGCCGACAACGACAAGGGCCTGCCCGCCCTGCGCGGCGTGTCGCTCCAGGTCCACTCGGGCGAGGTGCTGGGGATCGCGGCCGTCGCCGGCAACGGCCAGAGCGAGCTGGCCGAGGTGATCACCGGCCTGCGACCGTGTCGCGGACGGATCGTCGTGTCGGGTGACGAGATCGCGAACCGGCCCGTGCGCAACGTGATCCAGCACGGCGTCGCCCACGTCCCAGAGGACCGCACCGGCGTCGGGACGGCACCGAACCTGTCGCTCGTGGACAACCTGATCATGAAGCGCTACCGCAAGAAGCCCATCGCCCATGGCTGGTCGATCGACATGGGTGCCGCCCGCGTTGCGGCCACGGAGCTCAAGGCGAGCTACGAGATCAGCGCCCCGTCGATCGACACCGAGGCGCGCCTCCTGTCGGGCGGCAACATCCAGCGCCTGATCCTCGCGCGCGAGATCGAGTCGGAGCCGCGACTGATGATCGCGGTGCAGCCGACTCGCGGCCTGGACGTCGGTGCCGTGGAGTCCGCGCATCGCCTGCTCATGGAGCGTCGCGCGGCTGGCGCGGCGATCCTGCTGATCTCGGAGGACCTCGACGAGGTGCTGGCGCTGTCGGACCGGGTCGCGGTGATGTTCGAGGGCCGGATCGTCGGCATGGAGGACGCGGCCGATGCCGATGTCAACCGCATCGGCCTGCTGATGACGGGCGGCACCCTCGAGGCCGACCCCGCCAGCGGGGTTGCCGCTGCCGGCACGACGCCAGGGGACCCGGCATGAGCGGGCAATCGATGAGCTCCCCGGTCGTGCGTCCGTCCCGGCGCGGGCTGCCCTGGTCGGTGCGCCTCGAGCCACGGCTCGAGCGGAGCCGCTGGCTCTCCCCTGCCCTGACGCTGGGCGCGCTGGCCGTTGCGCTGCTCATCTCCGGCCTGATCCTGGCGATCGTCGGCGCAAACCCCGTCAAGGTCTACCTGCACATCGTCGGCTCGTCGCTGGGAAGCCCGGGCGCGATCTCGGACACCCTCGTCAAGGCGACGCCGCTCATCCTCACCGGCCTCGCCTGCTCCATCGCCTTCCGGATGCGGCTCTGGAACATCGGCGCCGAGGGCCAGCTGCTCCTCGGGGCGTGGGCCGCGAGCGCGGTGGTGCTCGTTCCACTGCTGCCCGCCGGGACGCCCGCCTTCATCCTGCTGCCCGCGATGCTCGTCGCGGGCTTCCTGGGCGGTGCCTTCTGGGGCCTCATCCCGGGCTTCCTGCGGGCCCGCCTCGGGGTCAACGAGATCATCGCCACGATCATGCTCAACAGCATCGCGTACGCGTGGATCCAGTACTGGGTCTTCGGGCCGTGGACGGAGGGGGGCTTCCAGATGACCGCCCAATTCCCGCCCGAGGCGTGGCTGCCCCGGCTGAGCGACCTGTCCGAGGCCATCCCGGCCCTCCGCGGCATGACCGTCCACGCCGGGTTCCTGATCGCCCTGGGCGCCGCCGTCGTCGTCTGGTACATCGTCGAGCGCAGCGCCTGGGGCTACGAGATCAGGCTCACCGGCGACAGCCCGCGAGCGGCGCGCTACGCGGGCATCCGGATCGCGCGCAACATCATGCTCGTGTTCGCCGTGTCGGGCGGCCTGGCGGGCATCGCCGGTATGAGTGAAGTCGCGGGCAGCGTGCACCGGCTCCAGGACAACTTCTCGCCGGGCTACGGCTACACGGCGATCATCATCGCGTACCTCGCGAAGTTCCATCCCCTGCGCGTGGTACCCGTGGCGATCCTGTTCGGCGCGCTCATCCTGGCCGGACGCGAGATCCAGCCATCCGGCGTGCCCGCGATGATCCAGGGGATCATCCTGTTCTGCCTGATCGCGAGCGAGGTCTTCCTGCGCTACCGCGTCGGGATCGTCCGGCGGCTGTCCGTGAGCCGCAGCGCCCCCGCCGCGAGCACCGAGGCCTAGCGCGATGGACCTCCAGCTCATCATGGCGGCCGGCATCGCGGTGGGCACGATCCTGCTCTTCGCCGCCGTCGGCGAGATCCTGTGCGAACGCGCGGGCGTCCTCAACCTCGGTGTCGAGGGCATGATGCTGATCGGTGCCGTCGTGGGCTACGCGACGGCTGTCTCGACCGGCAACGCGTGGCTGGGCGTCGTGCTGGCGATGCTGGCGGGCGGTCTCCTCAGCCTCCTGCACGCGATCGTGACGATCACCTTCCGCGCCGACCAGGTGGTGTCGGGCCTCGCGCTCACGTTCCTGGGCACCGGCCTCGCGCGCGTGCTGGGCGAGGGCCTGAGCAGCGCGGGCTCCATCGCGCTGCTCCCGCGCTTCTCGATCCCGGGCCTGTCCGCGATCCCGGTGCTTGGCCCGATCGCGTTCACCGAGCAGAGCATCCTCGTGTACGTGGGCTACCTGCTGGTGCCTGCGGTCTGGTACTGGATCAACCACACGCGGCCCGGCCTGAACCTGCGCGCCGTGGGCGAGGAGCCCGCCGCCGCCGATGCGCTGGGCGTGAACGTCTTCGCCACCCGCTACCGCTATGTCATCGCCGGTGGCCTCCTGGCAGGGCTCGCCGGAGCGACGATCACGCTGGCAATCCAGCCCGGCTGGTTTGGAGCGCTCACCGTCAACGGGCGTGGCTGGATCGCGGTGGGACTGGTGATCTTCGCCCAGTGGTCGCCGTTCCGGGCCGCGTTCGGCGCCTTCCTGTTCGGGGCGGTCGTGCAGCTGGCGCTCGCGATGCAGCTGCCGCCGACGATCCTGGGCATCGCGAACCCGTTCTTCGAGTACCACCCGAACACGTTCTTCCTCGAGATGCTCCCGTACGCGCTCGTGCTGCTGGCCCTGGTCCTGGGGTCGCGGGAGGCGATGCGCAAGCGGATCGGCGCGCCGGCGGCGCTCGGGATCCCCTACGTCCGGGGCGAGCGCGGCCGATAGCTCCTGCGACCCGTTCCTGGGCGTCCTCGCGCGAGTTCCCGCCGGGCGATCACTCGGGAACACCCATGCGCCAGATTGCCGCCAGGCGGCAACTTCGTGCCGTCTGCGCCCTCCCCGCGTGTCGGATTGCCACGTCGCGCCTGCACTGTGCGCTCGTGCGCCCAGAACGGTCGCCAGACGCGAACGGTATGCGTCCCGGCGGCGGACGCGAACGGGATGCGTCCCGGCCGGCCGCACGGCCCCCCGGGAAACGGTGCCAGCCAAACGGGGGGCAGCCGCGCGGATGCCCGCCCGCACCTACTCCTCGGCGGGCTCGTCGGTCAGCAGCTCCATCTGCACGAAGCCCATCGCGAGCTCCAGCCGCCTCGGGGTCACCTGGTTCGCCGTATCCTCGGCGTCCCCGTCCTGGCCGGGCACGTACTCCAGCACCACCCGCTCGTCGGCCTGGACCAGCGTGTAGACGAGGAGCTGGTCGGGCCGGGTCTCGAACTCCATGTGCTCGAAGGAGTCCACGTTGATCGTGATCGCGATGGGGGTGAAGTAGGTGGACATCTCGGGCTCGTCGGCCACGATCCGCTCCACCCAGCCGCTGCCAGAGGTGACCAGCTCACGGCCGCGGTAGAAGCTGTAGGTGACGGTCTGGTGCACGACCGGGCGCAGCAGGTGCTGCATGTCGGTCCGGCTGGTCACGACACCCTGGTTGACGAAGAACTTGGCCGGCGGATCGGTCGCCACGGGATGCGGATGCCTCACGGTCGATAGCGGGGGTTGGGCGGGGTCGCGGTCGGGGTGCGGTCGGGGTTGCGGGCGGGGTCGCGGTCGGGGTGGGGCTCGGGGGCGCGAGCGGGGCGAGGTGCGATCGTAGCGGACCCACGGCCTGCGAGATGCGCCGGTATCCGCAGGTTGCCCCCAGCCCGCAGGCTGCCCCCAGCCCGCACGAAGGCACGGCGGCGGGACTGGCAGTCCCGGTTCCCGGTCGTTCGAGGACTCCCGAAGGCCTCGCGACGCGTCAGCGCCACGAAACGGGACTGCGAATCCCGGTTGTGCAGCCGAAGGCCCGCCACCAGGCTCACGCCGGCACTACGGGGCACGAAACGGGACTGCGGGTCCCGGGTCGGGGGCGGCCAAGGCTGAGGAGCGGCCAGGTCGGGGCGGCACGGCTGGGGGCGGCACGGCTGGGGGCGGCACGGCTGGGGGCGGCACGGCTGGGGAGCGGCACGGCTGGGGGCGGCACGGCTGGGGCGGCCCGGCCGGACGTCGGCCCGGTCGGACGTCGGCGCCCGCCCGCGTGGACCCCGCGTAGACTTGGCCCATGCTGCTCGCGATCGACATCGGCAACACCAACGTCACCCTCGGTCTCGTCGAGGGCGGAGCCATCGCCGGCACCCGGCGGCACGGCACGCATGGCGCCTCCACCACCGACGAGCTCGAGATCCTGCTCGACGGGCTTCTCGGTCTCGACGGCCGCAGCCTGGACGCCGTGGATGCGATGGCCCTCGTCTCGGTCGTTCCAGCCCAGACGGCCATGTTCGAGCAGGTCGCGGACCGGCGTGGCATCCCGATCGTCGTCGCGTCTGCCGGCACGGTGCCGATCGCCATCCGCATCGACCGCCCCAGCGAGGCGGGCCCCGACCGCCTGGTGAACGCTCTCGCGGCCAAGCGCCTCTACGGCGCGCCAGCCGTCGTCGTGGACATGGGCACGGCGACCACGTTCGACTGCGTCGGCCCCGACGGCGCCTTCCTCGGTGGCGCCATCGCCCCGGGCCTGAAGCTGGGACTGGAGGCGCTGGCCGGCAACACGGCCCGCCTGCCTCGGATCGAGCTGCGCACCCCGGACCGCGCGATCGGCCGCGACACCGTCAGCGCCATGCAGAGCGGCACCGTCTTCGGCTACCAGGGCCTGGTCAACGGACTCCTCGGGCGGATCCGCCGCGAGCTCGCGGAGATGACGGGCGTGGCGCCGGACTCCGTTCACGGCATCCTGACCGGCGGCCTCGCCAACGAGCCGTGGGCCCGCGACATCGAGGGCGTGTCGGTGATCGACCCGGACCTGACGCTCAAGGGCTTGGCGATCCTCCACGCCGAGGTCGCAGGCGGGCAGCCACTGGAGGGCACACGATGAGCGCGGTGGCCCCCAGCCCCCGCACTGGCCGCCTCCAGGGCCGCCTCATCGGCCTCGGCGTCTGCGGCTCGATCGCCGCCTACAAGGCCGTCGAGCTCCTGCGCCTCCTGCGCATGGAAGGCGCGGATGTGGTCGCCATGCTGACCCCGGCAGCCACCGCCTTCGTCGGCCCGCTCACCTTCGGCGCCCTGTCCCGCCACCCCGTCGAGACGGACGTGCTGGGCCTCCTGCCGGACCAGCGCATCGGCCACATCGTCGTCGCCGACGCCGCCGATGCCATCGTGATCGCTCCCGCCACCGCCCGCTGGCTGGGCTCGATGGCCAACGGCATCGCGAACGACGTGGTCACCGCCACCTGCCTCGCATCGTCCGCACCCATCGTGTTCTGTCCTGCGATGGACGGCGACATGTGGACCCACCGCGCCACCCAGGACAACGCCGCCCGCCTGCAGCGCGACTTCGGCTACCGGATGGTCCCGCCCGAGCTCGGCTCGCTCGCCAGCGGCCAGGAGGGCATCGGCCGCCTCGCGGACCTCGGCACCATCGTGGACGCCATCGTCGAGGCCATCGGCGACCGCCCCGTCCGCCAGCCCGACGCGACTGCGAGGCCGCCCCTCACCGCACCCTACGTGGAGCAGGACCTCGCCGGGCGCGACATCGTCGTGAGCGCCGGCGGCACCGCGGAGGCCATCGACCCCGTCCGCTTCATCGGCAACCGGAGCACCGGCAGGATGGGCGCCGCCATCGCCGAGGCCGCCATCGCCAGGGGCGCCCACGTCACCATCGTGGCCGGCCGGACCGAGGTCCCGCTCCCGCCCGCCGCCACCATCGTCCAGGCCGAGTCCACCGCCGCCATGCGCGACGCCGTCCTCGCCACGGTCATCGAGTCGCACGCCGACGTCCTCGTCATGGCCGCCGCCGTCGCGGACTTCCGGCCGAAGCAGGCAGCCGACACCAAGCTGACCCGGGGCGAGGGCATGATCCTGGAGCTCGAGCCTACCGAGGACATCCTGGCCGAGGTCGGGGTCCGGGCGAAGGACCTCGATCCGCGTCCCATCCTCGTCGGCTTCGCCGCCGAGACCGGCTCCCTCGACCGCGCCCCCGACAAGCTGCGCCGGAAGGGCGTGGATCTCCTCGTCGCCAACGACGTGGCGGAGCCCGGCTCCGGCTTCGGCACCGACACCAACCGCGTCGTCATCCTCAGCGCCGACGGCTCCCGCGACGACCTGCCGCTCATGCGCAAGCGGGCCGTGGCCGACCTCCTGCTCGACCGGGTGGTCGCGCTGTTGGACGAACGCGACGCCCGGCTGCACACTGGCGGTCCCATGCACGAGACCACCCGATGAGCGCCCAGAACGAGACCGTCCGCCGCCTCTCCGTCGTCGACATCGCCAGGCTGTACGGCGATGGAGCCCGGATCGCGACGATCACGGCCTATGACTTTCCCACCGCCCAGCTCGTCGACGAGGCGGGGATCCCCCTGATCCTCGTTGGCGACTCGCTCGGCCAGGTGATGCTGGGCTACGACACCACCGTCCGCGTGTCGATGGACGAGATGCTCCACCACACCAAGGCGGTCGTGCGCGGGTCGAAGCGTGCGCTGGTCGTGGCGGACATGCCCTTCCTGACCTACACGAACCCCGACGATGCCATTCGCAACGCCGGCCTCTTCCTGCGCGACGCCGGTGCCCAGGCGGTCAAGATCGAGGGCGGCGTCCGCTCGGCCCGCACCATCGAGGCGCTCGTCAAGGCCGGCATCCCGGTCATGGGCCACATCGGCCTGACGCCCCAGGCGATCAACGCCATCGGCCGGGTCCGGGTCCAGGGCAAGAGCCGCGAGCAGGCTCGCTCGCTGCTTGCGGACGCGCTCGCGGTCCAGGAGGCAGGTGCCTTCTCCGTCGTGCTGGAGCTCGTGCCGGGCCAGCTCGCCCAGGCCATCACGGACCGCCTGCGCATCCCCACGATCGGGATCGGGGCGGGCGCCGGGTGCTCCGGCCAGATCCAGGTCATCACGGACATCCTGGGCTGGACGGGCTGGGCGCCGAAGCACGCGCGCCGGTATGCGGACCTGCGCGGGACGATCCTGGCCGCGCTGGGCGAGTACAAGGCCGACGTCGAGACGGGTGACTTCCCCGGGGCGGCCGAGACCGTGCTGATGGACGCCACGGTCCTCGACGAAGTGCTGGGCCGGACACCCGAGGACCAGGCGGGCGACTTCATCGCCGGCCTCGGCGGCATCCCGCTGGACCGCGACCTCTAGGCCGCGACGCCGGGCACCCGGGGCAGAGTCGACCGATGCTCGTCGTGCGCACCCGCGCCGCCCTGCGCGCCGCGCTCGCCGCCGCTCCGCGGCCGGTCGGCCTCGTGCCCACGATGGGCTGGCTGCATGCCGGGCACGTCTCGCTCGTGGAGCAGGCCCGGGCCGAGAACGCCACGGTGGTCATGTCGATCTTCGTGAACCCGAAGCAGTTCGGGGAGTCGACCGACTTCGAGAAGTACCCCCGCAGCGAGGAACGCGACTTCGCCAGGGCCGAGGCGGCGGGCGTTGACATCATGTTCGCTCCCACCGTGGACGAGGTCTACCCGCCCGGCTTCGACACCGTCGTGTCCGTGGGAGCCATCGCGCATCCGCTGGAGGGCCGCGCCCGGCCGGGCCACTTCGACGGCGTCGCCACGGTGGTCGCGCTCCTGTTCAGCCTGGTCTCCGCGGAGCGTGCCTACTTCGGCCTCAAGGACTACCAGCAGGTCCAGGTGATCCGGCGCATGACCCTGGACCTCGCCCTGCCCACCACGGTCGTCCCCTGCCCCACCGTCCGCGAGCCGGACGGGCTCGCCCTGTCCTCGCGCAACGCCCGCCTGACGCCGGCCGGGCGGATGGTCGCGCCGGTGATCCACCGGGCGCTCGTGGCCGGAGCAGATCATGTGCGGCGCGGGGTACGGGAGGCGGCGTCGGTCCGGGGAGCCGTGCTCGCGGTGCTGGCGACGGAGCCGTCCGCGGTGGTCGACTACGTCTCCGTGGCGGACCCCGACACCCTCAAGGAGCTGGTCGAGGTGGAGGGCCGCGCGCTGCTCTCGCTGGCGGTCCGCGTGGACGACGTCCGCCTGATCGACAACGAGCTGGTCTCGTAGCTCAGGCGACGTCGCCCGGCTGGCGCCTGCGGGCGACCGCGATCCAGACGAGGACGGCACCGGCCACGCAACCCACGGCACTCACCGGATAGACGGCACCGATCCCGGCCTGCTGGGCGACGAGGCCCGCGAGCACCGCCCCGGCGATGTACCCGATGGACGACACGGTCCCGCCGAAGAGCGCCTGGGCCGTTCCCTGCACGCTGGGTGCGAAGCGGGCCGCCAGGTAGGTGGTCGTGCCCACGAGGAGCAGGGTGAAGCCGATCCCGCTGATCCCCGCCACCGCCACGAACGCGAGGGCACCCGGGGCAACGCCCCAGACCGCCGAGCGCAGTGCATAGAGCGCGATGCCCGCGACGATCAGCCGCTCCACCCGCACCCGCCGGGCCAGCAGGGGGAAGAGCAGCATCATGGGGATCTCCAGGGCAGCGTTCACCGCCCAGCCGATGCCCACCAGGGCCGACCCGCCGCCCAGCTCCAGGATCCGCAGCGACAGCAGCGTCAGCACCATCCCGTTCGCGGTCCAGGCCACCACCGTCCCGATGAAGAACAGGGCCATCCCCGGAGCGCGGAGCAGGTCCAGCGCAGCCAGCGGGCCCGTGTGTCCGACGCGGAGTCCACGCTCCGGCTTGCCCAGGAGGGCATACGCCGCCACCGCCGACGCGACCAGCGCCGCCGAGTAGACGAGGAAGCTCACGGGCAGGCCGAAGGCTGCCACGAGGGCTCCCACCGCGACCCCGGTCGCCATGAAGGAGATCGAGCCCCAGACCCTCGCCTGGCCGAAGCGGTCCCGGTTGCGCCCGAGCCGCTGCACCGTCCGCGCGTCCACCAGGGGTGTCAGCCCGGCCACGCCGATGGCCACGGCCACCACGATGAGCGCCAGCCACGGCATCGGCGGACCCGTCACCAGCAGGAGCGCCGCGAGCGCCGCCCACAGCGCGCCGGCGAGGTACGGCGGACGCATGTCGCCAAGCCTGTCGGCGAGCATCCCCCAGGCAGGCGCCGCGACGATCGCGACGAGGGCCGGCACCGCGGCGAGGACCCCGATCGCCGAGAGGTCCACGCCCTGTTCCTTGAAGTAGACGGTGGCGAACGCCACCCAGACGGCGACGGCGGCGAACTGGAAGGCGTAGACGATCGCCGAGGGTACGACCGAGCTATGGCGTTCGCCCGGGAGGGCGCTGGGCGAGGGTCCGGTCATCGGGTCGAGGGTGCTCAGCCGAACCGCGCCTCGGCTGCCACTTCGAGGAAGCGGTCCATCTGGAGGTGCTCCCAGACCAGCTCCTTGATGAGCTCGATCTTGCCCTTGTCCCCGGGGTGGGTCTTGACCATGAGATCGTGCACCTGCGAGGCGACGGAGTAGGTGTCGTCCGGCAGCGAGGCACAGAACATCCCAGCCTGGTTGACGAGCTCGAGGACCTCCGGGCGTGGCTGATAGCCCCCGGTGAGCAGGATGCCGAGGGCCCTCGCCTCGGGGCCGGCATCGATGGCGCCGGGCGTCTCCTCCACCAGGGCGTCGATCTCCTCGACGGTGGCGGGCAGGCTGTGGAAGCGGTCGGCGATGTGCGCCGAGACGAGGGTCAGGATCACGTCCTCCCGGTCACCGGGGACGATCACGAGGGTGTCCGGGTTCACCCGCTCCAGCATGTGGGCAGGCTCCATCGCGCCGATCGCGATCCCGCCGATGACCCGGTCCAGGTCGCCGCCCGGGTGGATGACGCGGGCGCCGGTGCCATCGAGGATCATGTCGAGGGTGGGGCTGGACAGCATGGGGCGGTACGGGAGCACGCCCAGGAGCGGGATCCCATGCAGCGCGAGACCGCGCTGGAGCGTCTTCGCGATGCCCGGCTGCTGCTCGACGTGCACCTTGTTGACGATGGCGCCCGCCACCGGGACTCCGTGCGCCTCGAAGTGGGACACGTTGAGGACGATCTCGTCGATGGGCCGCCCGACGCCGCCCTCGGACACGATGACGGCCGGCGCACCCAGCATCGCGGCAACCTGCGCATTGGACAGGCCGACGACCGCGCCGACACCCGCGTGCCCGGTGCCCTCGATGAGGACGATGTCGTGGCCTGCGAAGGCCCGCTGCGAGGCCAGGATCCGCTCGCCGAGATCCTCGACGACCTCGCCCGCGATGTAGCGCTTGGTGAAGCCGCGCGGGATGTGGACCGGGCTCATCACGGAGATCGGCTCGGGCAGGCCGAAGACGGACCGCATCAGGAAGGAATCGTCATCGATCGGCTCGCCGTCGAGCTCGATCGTGCGCTGGCCGACGGGCTTGGTGAACCCGGTGTGGTAGCCACGGCGGCGGAAGCCGTCGAGCAGGCCGAGGCTGGCGGTGGTCTTGCCGCGGTTCTGGCCGGTTGCGGCGAGGTACAGCTGGCGCACGGCGGGTCCCCTTGGTCGAGTGGCGTGCGGGACGATCCCCTGGGGGCGATCCCCGGCCTGCGGGTGGCGCTACCCGCGCGGCGCGGTCTTGCGCTCGATCAGCTGGAGCGCCTCCCGGAGGCGGACCATGGACTCCTCGTCCACCGAGTCGGGCTCGAGGTAGGGTCCGAGCCGCTCGAGGATGTCGGTGACAACGCCGAGGAAGACCGCGGCATCGGCCACGAAGAACTGCGGCTCGTTGTTGTAGCGGACCAGCGTGAGCCGGCCCTGCAGGACGCGGCGCTCCTCGACGTGCGCGACCTGGGTGCCGAAGTTGTGGCCCTGGATGCCATCGGGGTTGTTGAGGAAGTTGAGGGCGTTGTCGATGGCCAGGCCGAAGCGGGCTCGCCAGGCGACCAGTCGCTCGTAGACCTCGGGCGGGATCCGGACCTCGCCCACCTCGTCGAACACCTCGGGGGCCACGGTGAGCAGGCCGACGAGCGTCGTCCCGGCCCGGGCGCCGAGCATCACCTGGAGGCTGCGCTCGAGGGTGAACACCTCCGAGTCGAACCGGGGACTCGTGATGACGTCGGTCAGGAGGTCCTCGACGTTGTCGAGGCTGCCCGGGTCGTTGAGGGCGTTGGCAAGGTGGAGGATCTCCTCCTTGAAGAGGAACTTCTCCTCGTGGTCAAGCATGGTCGGATGGTAACAGGGGGCGCGCCGGGTTCCCTGCCGCTGGGGTGCCCGATGCCGCGGCCCACGCGCTGCCCGCGGCCCCGTGCGTGGCCCCTGCCCCGCTGGTTCCCATACGCCCACCAGGTGGGAGCTATTCGGGCGCCAACCGCCATACGCCCGCCAGGTGGGAGCTATCTGCCCGGAACCGGGTCGGACACCCCGTAGTGCCCACCAGGTGGGAGCAAGCGCAGGTCGAAGGGCCGGGACATCGGATAGCGCCCGCCAGGTGGGAGCAAGCGCATGTCGTGGTGGACCGCCACGCTCGGCCCCGCGGCGTGGGGCCGGTGCCCGTGACGAACTCGCCCGATAGCGCCCACCTGGTGGGAATCTGACAAGGATGGCGGCGGGGCGCTGGGACGTCGGGGGCGCTGGGACGTCGGGGGCGCTGGGAAGCGATCGGCCCGGGACAAGCCCGGGCCGTTCGGCGTTCGAAGCGCGGCAGCGGCTGCCGCGGGTGACCTACGGGTAGAGACCGCGGAGGGCCGTGGCGTCGGCGACGCGCTGGACGGCGTTGAGGTAGGCGCCCGTGCGCATGTTCACGCCGTGCTTCTCGCTCTGGGCCAGGACCTCGGCAAAGGCCTTGTCCATGATGACCTTGAGCTTGGCGTTGACCTCGGTCTCGGTCCAGTGGTCGCGGTTGAGGTCCTGGACCCACTCGAAGTAGCAGACGGTCACGCCGCCGGCATTCGCGAGAATGTCGGGGATCATGAACACGCCCTTCTTCCAGAGGACCTCGTCGGCCTCGGGGGTCGTGGGGCCGTTGGCGGCCTCGGCGATGATCTTGGCCTTGATGTTGTCCACGTTCGCGGACGTGATCTGGTTCTCGTAGGCGGCCGGGATCAGGATGTCGCACTCGAGCTCGAGGAGCTCGCCGTTGGTGATCGTCTTGCTGCCCGGGAAGCCGACGACGGTGCCGTGCTCCTTCTTCCAGGCCAGGACCTTCGGGATGTCGAGGCCCTCCTGCTTCAGGATCGCGCCGCCCGTGTCGGACACGGCGATGACCGTGGAGCCCTCGTCGGACATGAGCTGCGCGGCGATGTAGCCGGCGTTGCCGAAGCCCTGCACCGCGACCGTGGACTTGGTCAGGTCCATGCCCAGGTGCTTGGCAGCCTGCACGATGGTGAAGACGCAGCCGCGCGCCGTGGCCTCGTTGCGGCCCTCGGAGCCGCCGATGCTGATCGGCTTGCCGGTGACGACGCCCGGGACCGTGTAGCCGGCGTGCATGGAGTAGGTGTCCATGATCCAGGCCATGATCTGCGGCGTGGTGTTGACGTCCGGCGCGGGGATGTCGCGCTCGGGGCCGACCAGGACCGAGATCTCCGAGAAGTAGCGCCGGGAGAGGTGCTCCAGCTCCTTCAGCGAGAGCTTCTTGGGGTCGACGGACACGCCGCCCTTGCCGCCACCGTACGGGATGCCCACGACCGCGCACTTCCAGGTCATCCACATCGCGAGGGCCTTGACCTCGTCGAGGGTGACGTCCTGGTGGTAGCGGATGCCGCCCTTGGCGGGCCCGCGGCTGAGGTTGTGCTGGACGCGGTAGCCCGTGTAGACCTGGACCGAGCCGTCGTCCATCTGCACCGGGAAGTGCACCGTCAGCTCGCGGCGCGGCTCGCGCAGGACGCGGCGGAGGCCGGGATCGAGGCTGAGCATCTCGGCCGCAAGGTCGAACTGCTGCTGGGCGACCTGCCAGGCATTGATCGGTGGCGCCATGTTCTCCGTCGTCATTGAACGGGTGATCCTCGTGGTGGGATGCGGGACCGCCATCCCGATGCGTTTGGTCGTCTTCCGGGCGACCACACGGGGGCATCCGGGACCGGCCGGCCGTGGCATGGCCGACGCGTCCGAACACCGCCTCTGATGGCCGAGTATAGCCATGGAGGCGTCCGCGGACCGTGCCGCTCGGCACCCGGCCGCAACCAATCCGTCACCCTGTCGCACCTGTCAGGTGGCAGGGGTCGCCCTGGCAGGATCGCCGTCAGACGCTCAGCTCCGGCGGACGAACACGCCGCCGAGGCACCCGGGGCCGATGTGCGGGCCAACCGACGGCCCGACGATCATCGTCTGGATCCTGTCCGCCGGCAGTCCGGACCGGGCCATGAACTCGTCGCGGAACTCGTCCACGTCGGCGCCCGGCGTGTACAGCACGGTCGCCTCCTCGAGCGCCTGCGAGGTCAGCAGCTCGAGCACCCGCTCGCGTGCCTTCGCCCGCGTCCGCACGCGGTCCGCGTTCTCGACGATGCCGCCGACCACGGTGATGATCGGCTTGATGGACAGCATGGAGCCCACGGCAGCCCTGGTGCCGCTGATCCGGCCGCCGCGCTTGAGGTACTCGAGGGTGTCGAGGGCGACGTAGAGGCCCACGTCCTCCTTGCGCTCCTCGAGAGCCGAGGCGACCTCGGCACCGGATGCTCCCGCGGCCGCCAGGCGCACGCCGTGCTGGGCAAGCATCGCCTGGCCCGCCGACACCGTCCGGGAATCCACCACGTGGATGTCACGATCGGGCATGCCGGCCGTCGCGATCTGGACGGACTTGAGCGTCCCCGACAGGTCGCCCGAGACCGTGACGCAGACGATCGACTCGGCACCGGCGTCGAACGCCTCCCCGAAGGCAGCGGCGAACTCGCCGGGCGAGGCGGCGGCGGTCGTCGGGAAGGGCGCGTTTGGGGCGAGCATCCGCTGCCAGAACTGGTCCGTGGTCAGGGTCTTGTTGGCCAGGAACGCCTCGTCGCCGAAGCTGACCTGGAGCGGCACGACGGTGATCCCGTGCTGGGCCGCCACCTCGGGCTGCAGGTCACTGGCGGAGTCGGTGATGAGCGCGACGCGGGACACGGTCGGATATCCCTCCTGCTGTGAGCTGGCCGCGCCTCTGCGGTCCACTCCGGGCGCCCGATGATACGGACAGGCGCCAGCCCCGTCACCCCTCCGGCGCGTTCGGGGGCCGGCACATCCGGGCCGGCGCCCTCGGCCGGGGTGCGCCGGGCGGCGCTGTCGGCCGCGGCGCGACCCGCTACCCTTCCGCGAGATGGCGCGATCTCTGCTGGCGGTGATCCTGGGCACCTTCACCCTGCGGCTCTCGACGGGCCTCACGGGCGGAGCCCTCGTCTACTACCTCGCCGACCTCGAGGTGTACGGCGGGCCGAAGGTCGACGCGATCACCCTCGGCTGGTTCGTCGCCCTGTTCTACGCGGCCGAGCTCGTCGGCTCGCCGCTGTTCGGGGTGCTCTCGGACCGGCTCGGCCACCGCCGCGTGATGCTGTTCGGGCCGGCGTTCGGTGCGGTGGCCGTCATCATCACGGCGTTTGCCACGAGCATCCCGGTGCTGCTGGGCACGCGCCTGCTCGAGGGCGCCTCGACGGCGGCCTCGATCCCATCGATCCTCGGCTTCATCGCCTTCGCGACCGCCAGCGACGAGGCGCTCCGTGGACGGGCGACCGCCCGCTTCGAGGCGGCCACGCTCGCGGGCCTGTTCGGCGGCCTGGTCATCGCGGGCCCCCTGTTCACCGCGCTGGGCCCGACGGTGTTCCTGCTGAACGCGGTGCTCTACGGCGTCTCCTTCGCCATCTACAAGCTGGGCGTCCCGGCCGACGCCGAGCCGCCGCCGCACCCCGAGCAGGGCGTCCGCGGCGCAGCTTCGCTCAAGCGCTACTGGGGGATCCTCACCGGCTCCCATGTCTGGCTGCTGGCACCGACGTGGATCGCCATCAACGCCGTGCTGGGACTGTTCACCACGCAGACGCTCTTCCAGCTGGTGAGCAAGCCCAGCCCGGAGTTCTCGGACCAGCTCCTCATGGGCGGCGTGGACCGCAACGTCATCAGCGTGGTGCTCGGCCTGGGCGGACTCCTGTTCTTCGCCGGCATCTTCTGGTGGGGACGTCGGTTCGCCCAGATGCGCCGCACGACGATCATCTTCTACGGGATCCTGGGCGGTGGCGCGGTGCTGGCGGCCGGGTTCGGTGTCAACCATGCGGCCGGCCTGCCGCTCGTTGTCCCGCTCGCGCTCGCGGTGCTCGCCATCGCCGGCCTGTTCGTGCTGGCAGGGGCCACACCGGCCGCGATCGGCCTGCTGGCCGATGTGACCGAGGCCTATCCAGACGACCGCGGGGCGATCATGGGCCTGTACTCGGTCTTCCTCGCGCTCGGCCAGATCGTCGGCAGCCTCCTGGGCGGCGCATCCGCTGCAGCCTGGGGCCTGGACGGCATCTTCGTCGTCGCCGTGGTGCTCCTGGGCGTGGCGCTGCTGCCGCTGGGCCACCTCCGACGGTACGAGCACTTCGTGGGACCGAACGCGGCCGAGACCTTCGGGCCCGCCTGATGGCCGGAGCGACCCCCTTGTGACTGCCCTTGGACTCCCCTTGTGCCCGCCCGGGCCGTCCGGGGATCCCGCGGTGCAGTCGTCGCACCGCACCACCTTGCGACGGCCGCCGGCCTGGGCGTGCTGGCGGCCGGTGGCCACGCCGTGGATGCCGCAATCGCGGCCAACGCGGTGCTGGGCGTCGTCATGCCCAACGGGTGCGGCATCGGGGGTGACGCGTTCTGGCTGGTCTGGGATGAGGTGGCGGGCGAGCAGGTCGCGCTCAACGGCTCGGGCCGGGCGCCTGCGGCAGCCGATGTGGCCCTCCTGCGATCGCGCGGCCTGGATCGCATCCCACTGCGCGGGCCCTACGGCATCACGGTGCCGGGCGCCGTGCGGTCGTGGGCCGATGCCCATGGGCGCTGGGGCCGCCTCACGCGGAGCCACGGTCCTCGGCGCCGGCGATCGAGCACGCCGAGGCCGGCTTCCCAGCCTGGGACGGGCTGATCGCCGCGGTCGAGGCCACCGATGCGGACCTCGGTGACGCGGGCTGGGCGACCGGCTTCCGGCAGGTCTGGCGCCCGCACGGCCGACCCTGGCGCCCCGGCGAGCCCGTCCAGCTTCCGGCCCTGGCCGCGACGCTGCAGACGCTCGTCGACGAGGGCTTCGACGCGTACTACGACGGGGACCTGGGCGAGCGACTGGCGCGCAACCTCTCGGAGGCAGGGGCGCTGCACACGGCCACCGACCTGCGCACCCATCGCAGCACGTGGGCAACGCCCATCGCCACCGAGTACCGGGGGGTGCGGGTGACGACGCATCCGCCCAACAGCAGCGGCGTGCTGGCGCTGGAGCTGCTCAACATCCTCGGGGAGTTCGAGCCGCCGGCCGGGGCGGCGTTCGGCCCTGCTGGCTGGACCGATGCGGCGTGGCCACACCTGTGGCTCGAGGCGGCCAAGCTCGTCTACGCGGACCGCGACGCGATGCTGACCGACCCGTCGTTCCGCGACGTGCCGGTTGACCTGCTGCTCTCGCGGGCGCGGGCGCAGGACCTCGCCGGGCGGATCGATCCGCGCCGTGCCGACCCCTCGCCGCTCCCCGTCCGGACGCTCGTGGGCGGGACGATCTACCTCGCCGTGGTCGACGGGCAGGGCAACGCGGTGAGCCTGATCCAGTCCAACGCGGCAGGGTTCGGCTCGGGTGTCGTGGACGCCCAGACCGGCGTCCACTACCAGAACCGGGGTGCCTCGTTCTCGCTGGACCCCTCCCACCCGAACGTCATCGAGCCCGGCAAGCGAACCGCGCACACCCTGCTGCCCGGGATGCTGTTCCGGGCCGGCGAGCGGCGGCCTTGGATCGTCGGCGGCTCGATGGGTGGGGACATCCAGCCCCAGCTGCACGTCCAGCTCGTTTCGGCGCTCGTGGACGGGCGGGCCGACCTCGCGACGGCCATCGCGGCGCCGAGGATCACCGTCGAGCCGGCTGGCTGGCACGCACCACCCACCGCGGTGTTCGCGGACGGGGAGCTGGCGGCAGGCGTGGAGCAGGGACTCCGCGACCGGGGCCACGACATCGAACGCGAGCTTGTACAACGGGGCGCTCGGGCACGAGCACGCGATCGAGCTGGTCGACGGCGGGCCGGCCGATGGGGGCACGCTCCTCGCGATGACCGATCCGCGGAGCGCCGGGCTGCCGGCAGTCCGGTAGTCCGGCAGTCCGGTAGTCCGGCAGTCCGGCAGACCCGGCAGCCCGGTCGTCGCGTGCGGCGCCTGACCGTGCTCTCAAGCCTCGAGGTGGTCGCCCTCGGCGGAATGGGCCTGGCAAGGCCGGACCAGCGCGCCCTCCGCGACGGCGAAGACGCAGCCGCAGTCCCAGGCCTCCGTCCACACCAGGGCGATCCGCCCGCCGCAGCCGGTGCAGGTCCCGTCGACCGCGTCGGGCTCGATCTCGTGGTCCGAGACCCAGCTGAACGGCAGGCGGCTGTCCTTGTCCTCGGCATGGCCCCAGGTCCTGCTCACCGTGCTCCTCGTCGTCCCACCATGCTGCTCGTCGTCCCAGTCGCACACCGCGCGCCGGCCTGTCGGCCTCGCGTCCTGGTGCCGGCCGCAAGGTACACCCGCCGGCCGTCTCCGGGCAGGCGGGATGCTGTCAGGCCGGCTCGTCTGGCATGGACCCGGTGGTATCCTCGGGCCGCCGGTGGCAGCCGCGCTCACACACGACCTGCCGCCGGTCTCGTGTGGACAGCGGAGGCACAGGTGACCTCGAACGTCGGGCAGAGCTACCCATACACCAGCGAATCGGAAACCGAGCGCGCCGCCGCGATCGCCGCGCTCCTCGAGACCCGGGAGGGCCTGGCCGACAAGCTCAGGGCCGAGACGACGCCACTCGACGACGCTCCCCGACGGTGGGTCTACAAGTGCCCCACCAAGGGCTGTGCGGGCCTTCTGCACGCCGCCGGCTACGCGGCCGAGAAGCGGGCCGTCTTCGTCGTCTGCGACGCGACCTGCGCGAAGACCTTCCTCCGCTAGCCGTCCGGCCGGCATCCGCCAGGCCACCCCGGTGAAGGCCGCCTCGACGTCCGGACCTGACCTTCGCGCGGGCCGCCGCCAGCTGCTGCTCGACACGGCGGGGATCGTCGCGTCCATCGTCGCCTTCGGCTTCGTCTTCGGACTGGCCGCCAAGGAGGCCGGCTTCTCGCCGCTCGAGGCGAGCGCGATGAGCCTCCTGTGCTTCGCCGGCGCCGCGCAGTTCGCGGCCGTCGGGTACGTGGCGGCCGGGCTGCCGTGGCTGCCGATCGTGGTCCTCACCGCGGCCCTCAACGCACGACACCTGCTGTACAGCGCGAGCCTCGCGCCGGGACTCCGACGGGTGGCCTCCCGACCCCATCGCGCGTTCATGGCCCACTTCCTGACCGACGAGGCCTTCGCGCTCACCGCGGCCCACTTCCACCGCCTGGGCGCTCCGGACGCGGTCGGGTACTGGATCGCCGCGGTCGTCGGTGTCTACATCCCCTGGAACCTGGCGACCGTCGCCGGCGTGCTGCTCGGCGGGGCGATCGTGGAGCCTGCGGCGCTCGGCCTCGACATCGTGTTCCCAGCGGCGATGGCCGGGCTCGCCGTCGGCCTCGTCACAGGCCGTCGCGAGTTGGTGGCGGCGGGTACCGGAGCCGCGCTGGGCGTGGTCGCCTCGCTGGTCCTTGGACCGGGCGTCGGCATCGTGGTGGGCGGGCTGCTCGGACCGCTGGTCGGGATGGCCGTCCCCGAGGGGCGCGTCCACATGGCGCCCGACTCCGACGTGAGCGGCCAGCCCGTGGACATCGACCTCGCGCTGGCCGAGGCCGGCGGGCTCGGAGTCGCCGGGGTCCGTCCCTCCGAAGGCGGATCGCGGGCCGGCGACACGCCCGTGGAGCCCGAACCATGAGCACGGAGCTCGTGGCCCTCGCCGGGCTCATGCTGCTTGTCACCTACCCGTCGCGAGCCCTTCCGCTGCTCGCCCCGGGGATCGACCGCCTGCCGCCGAGGGCGCTGCTCTACCTGCGTCTCGTGGGGCCGGCCGTGCTCGCCTCGCTGGCCGCGGCGAACACGCTCGTGGCCCCGGGCCCGGGCGGCGGGTACGCGCTCCATGTCAGCGTGGATGCTCTCGGCGTCCTGGTGTGCATCGGTCTCGTCGCCTGGCGGCGCAACCTGTTCCTCGGACTGTTCGGGGGCGTCATCCTCGTGGCTGTGCTCCGGGTGGTCGGCATCGGCTGACCCGCCGGCGTCCGGATACCGTGCTGCCGGCGTCCGCATGCCCTCCTTTCCGTGATGCCCGTATGGGCATCAGCGAGGCGCACGACCTGATGCCCGGACGGGCATCAGGGACAAGGGTGGTCGGCCGCAGCCGAGGCGGACACCAGGGACAAGGGTGGTGGCCACAGCCTCATGCGACGAAATCCCTTGCCCCTCAGGCGCGACGGGCCTCGGCCTCGATCTCCACGAGCAGGGTCGGCTCGATCAGTCGGGCGACGACCACGAGCGTGGCCGCGGGGCGCACGTGCTTGAAGACCTCGCCGTGCACCGCGACGACGTCGCCGGCATGCGCCGGGTCCACGATGTACATCCGGGTGCGGACCACGTCGGCCAGCGCGAAGCCGGCCTCGCCCAGGGCGCCCTCGATGATCGCGAGCACGCTGCGCGCCTGGGCCGCCACATCGCCGGGATGGAGCGAGCGCCCGTCCGGCCCAGCGTCCGTCGTGCCGGCCACGAAGCACGAGTCGCCGACGGCGACGGCCCGGGAGTAGCCGCCACCGGCCTCCCAGGGTCCCCCGGTGCTGACGTGCCGGCGGCTCAACCGGCCTGCCTTGCCAGGCGCTCCGCCTTCCACCCGGCGATCACCGGATCGCGCCCGATCGCGCTGATCAGGGCGGCCAGCAGCACCGTGCGCGGCACGATCGACGCGACCTCCAGGTACTCCTGGGGCGAGTGGTCCATTCCGCCGATCGGGCCCAGCCCGTCAATCGTGGGGATGCCCATGCCGGCCGTCGTGTTCGCGTCCGAGGCGCCGCCCGTTGCCGCATCGCGGAGCTCGAAGCCGAGATCCGCGGCCAGCGCGATCGCGTGATCGACGAGGCGCCCCGAGCGCTCCAGCTTCTCCATCGGCCAGTGGCGCCCGGTCTGCTCGCCCGTCACCGTGACGTCTGGGACGAGCGTCGGAACGAGGATCCCAGCAATGGCCGCCTCGACCGCCTCCATCCCCTCGCGGGTCACCGCGCGCACGTCCACCTCGAGCGTGCAGCGCTCCGCCACCACGTTCGGCCGGGTGCCGCCGTCGATCACGCCGACGTTCACGGTCACCCCCGGCCAGCGCCCGTTGAGGCTGTGCAGGTCGACCGTGATGCGGGCCGCCTCGAGGATGGCACTGCGACCCTTCTCCGGCTCGATGCCGGCATGGGCCGCCCGGCCGTCGACCGTGACCACGAGGTCCAGCGCCCCCTTGCGCGACGACACGATGTCCCCGTTCGCGCGTGCGCACTCGAGGACCAGGCACACGTCGGCATCGGCGGCGAGGCGCCGGATGTGGGGCGTGGACGCGGGCGAGCCGATCTCCTCGTCGGGATTGGCGACGAAGACGAGCCGGTCGACGGGCAGCCCGCCCAAGGTCTCGCGGACCGCGGCGATCGCGTAGAGGCCGGTGAGCAGCCCTGACTTCATGTCCGTGACGCCGGGGCCGGTGGCGATGCCACCCTGGATGGCGAACGGCCGCTCCTCGGCGGTGCCCGGATCGAAGACCGTGTCCATGTGGCCGATGCACAGGATCGTCGGGCCGTCCGGGCTGGTCCCCCTGAACTCGGCGACGACGGTGTCGCCAAGGTTCTCGTCGTTGGGGTGGCTGGAGACCGAGGCGGCGCCCATGGCGCGAAGGTGCTCCATGGTCCATCGGCCGATGATGTCCACACCGGACTTGCTGTACGAGCCGCAGTCCGTGTTGACGAGCCGCTCGAGGTCGGCGAGGTAGGCGTCGTGGGTGCGCTCGATGACCTCGCGGAGCGCGGCGATCTCCTCGTGGGCGACGAGCGTGGCGTCGTTGGCTGGCATGACCACAGCGTACCTCGCAGGGGTTCCGGCCACGCCATCGGCCCGGTGGCCATCGTCTGCGCCATCCACCCGGTGGCGATCGTCCGCGCTGCACACCCTCCCGGCGGCGGGGCAGCAGGCTCGCGTAGAGTTTGCGGACTGTGCGACTCGTCGAGATCCGGCTGCTTGAAGGCCCCAACGTCTACCGGCTCAGGCCGGTGGTCAAGGTCGAGGTTGTCGTCGGGCGGTCGCGGACGTGGTCCGGGTCCCGCAGCGGCGAGGAGGGCACGCTCGTCGGCATCGGCCGGACGGTGCCCGTGCGCGAGTGGCCGGATCCCGTCGCCGACCTCGTCGCGTGGACGCGCCGGCTCCGCGCCGATCACGGCGAGCACGAGGGTCCCGTCCAGGTCCACCGCGGCACCGATGCCGGACGCTGGGTCGTCACGTGGCCGTGGTCGGGAGCCGGGCGCGCCCGCACGATCGCCGAGGCGGCCATGGACCTGGCCGTCCGGTCGGTCTCACCCGCCCGCCGCGTCCGCGTGACGGGCACCCAGGCGCGGCTGATCGGGACATGGACGACGCGGATCGACGCGGCGACCACCGCCCCCCCCGCGTGGATCCGGGACGGGGAGCGACGTCAGCCCGTGGTCAGCATCACGGGGACCAATGGCAAGTCCACCGTGACCCGGCTCATCACGCACATCCTCGTGGTGGCCGGCCACCGGGTCGGCACCACGACATCGGACGGGATCCTGGTGGATGAGCAGCTCGTGGACGCCGGCGACTGGACGGGCCCGGGCGGTGCCGCCGCCATCCTGCGGCGGGAGGACGTGGACGTGGCCGTGCTCGAGACGGCGCGTGGCGGCCTCGTCCTGCGGGGCATGGGCTACGAGTCCAACGAGGCAAGCGTGTTCACCAACGTGTCCGCCGACCACCTCGACCTGCAGGGGATCCACACCCTGCCCCAGCTCGCCGAGGTGAAGGCGACCGTCTGCCGCGTGACCCGGCCCGACGGCTGGACGGTCCTCAACGCCGACGATCCACTGGTGGCCGCCGTTGCCCGGCGGGTCCACTCCCGGGTGGCCTACTTCAGCATGGCGCCCCGGGACTCGCGGCTGCTGGCACGCCATCGCAAGGCCGGCGGACGCGCGTGGGTCCTCGACGACGGCGCTCTCTGGGAGTGGGAGGGACCCGAGGCCCACCGGCTCCTCGCCGTTGCAGATCTTCCGATCGCGCTCGACGGCCTCGCCCGCTACAACATCGCCAATGCGCTGGCAGCAGCGGGCGGTGCCCGGGCGCTGGGCGCCACGCGGCAGGACGTCGCCGAAGGTCTCGCGGACTTCCGCTCGTCGCCGGAGCTGTCACCAGGCCGCTGCAACCTGTTCCGCGTCGGCCAGCGAGTGGTCATCGTGGACTTCGCCCACAACGAGGCCGGCACCGAGGTGATCCTCGGGGTCGCGCTCGGCCTGGCGGGCGCGGCGCCGGTCACGGCCATCATCGGCACCGCCGGCGACCGCCCGGACGACACGCTGCGCGGGATCGGGCGGATGGCGGCCCAGCGCGTGCAGCATGTCGTCATCAAGGAGACGCTCGCCTACCTCCGCGGCCGGGACCGCGACGAGATCGTCCGCCTGGTGTCGGAGGGCGTCACCGAGGGCGGCATGGACCCCGCGGACGTCCCCGTCTACCAGAGCGAGACGGCGGCCCTGGGGGCCGTCCTGGACGAGGCCGGACAGGCTGGAGGACCCGGCGTCGTGGTGCTGTTCTGCCACGAGGAGCGCGAGCAGGTATTCGAGCTGCTGGCTGCCCACGGGGCCACGCCTGCCGACGTGAGCGTCGAGCTGCGCGCCCGCGCCCGGGGCGAACCCTAGCCGCGAACAGCGGCGTCGCCGAACGGCGGTGTAGCCGAACGGCGACGTCAGCCGAACGGCGCCTCGAGCTCACCCGGATCGGCAAATGCCGTGCCACCCTGGTCGCGCCCCGCGAGCGCCATCGCCTCGCGATAGACGCCGAGTGCGTCGTCGGCGCAGACGACCACCAGGTCACCCGGCGACGAGCGCCGGAGCGCCAGCTTGACCGCCGCCTCCTCGTCGAGGATCTTCTCGACCTTGTAGGCCCGCCCGGTGCCGTCGGCCTTGGCCGTCTTCGCGCCCCGCGCGACGTTGGTCGCCGACACACCCGGCTCGCGCCCGCGCAGGTTGCGGTCCTCGCGGATCAGGATCTCGTCGAAGCAGCCCGCGGCAAGGTAGCCGTAGTCGTGCTGGTCCTGGTCCCTGCGGTCGCCCGGGATCCCGATGACCGCGATCGCGCGACCGGTCCGCGGCGGGTGGGCCTGCCCGTGCGGCGCCCCGAGCACGCCGGCACGGGTGACCGGCTCCACCATCATCCGGTTCACGAAGTCGGCCAGGTTGCGCATCCCGTCGACGTTGTGGCAGTAGTCGATGACCACGCGCGTCCCGGCGACCTCGACCAGGTTCAGTCGTCCCGGCGCCTGGAAGAACGACGTGCTGAACGTGCGGAGACCCTGGCGGATGTCGTGGAGGTGGGCTCCTGCCGCCCACGCCGCCGCTGCCGCCGCGAGCGCGTTGGCCACGTTCATCCGCGCCTTGCCGCTGAACGTCGAGGGCATCAGGTGGGTGTACAGGACCGGCATCTTGCGCGGCCCGTGCTTGAGGACGACCAGCTCGCCCTGCGGGGTGTCCTCGAGGCAGAACGCCGCGTTGCCACGGTTGGTGTGCCCGTCGACGCGGTCGAAGCCGTCCTCACCCTTGTGCTTGGCCATCGTGAACAGCACGACACGCCCGGCACAGTGGCGACCCATCCGGTACACGAGGGGGTCATCGGCGTTGAGGACCGCGGTGCCCGAGCGCGGGACCGCCTCCACCACCACGCCCTTGACGCCCGCCAGCTGGCCGATCGCGTCGATGCCGCCGATGCCCAGGTGGTCCCCGGTGACGTTGGTGACGACCGCGACGTCATTGCGGTCGTAGCCGAGGCCCTCGCGCAGGATGCCCCCGCGCGCCACCTCGAAGACCGCCGTGTCCACGGTGGGGTTCTGGAGCACCATCTGCGCGGACTTGGGGCCGCTCATGTCGCCCCGCTTCATCAGGCGCCCGTCGATCACGATGCCGTCGGTCGAGGTCATGCCGATCCGGCGGCCCATGAGCTTGAGGATGTGGGCGATCATGCGGACGGTGGTCGTCTTCCCGTTGGTCCCGGTCACCGCGATGATCGGGATGCGGGCGGGGGCGCCGGCCGGGAACAGCAGGTCGATGACGGGCTTGGCCACGTACTGCGGCTCGCCCTCCGTCGGGTGGGTGTGCATGCGGAAGCCCGGGGCGGCATTGACCTCGACGATGCCTCCGCCCGTCTCGCGCACCGGCTCCGTGATGTCGGGGCAGATGAAGTCGATGCCCGCGATGTCGAGGCCGACCATGCGGGCCGCGGTCTCCGCGATCTCCACGTTGTCGGGGTGGGCTTCGAACGTGCGGTCGATCGACGTGCCGCCGGTGCTCATGTTGCCGGTGAGCGCGAGCTTGACGAAGGCGCCGGCGTCCGGCACGGACTCCGTGGTGTAGCCCTGTCCTGCGAGCACCTCGTCGGCGGTGGCATCGAGCTTGATCCGGGTGAGGACCTTCTCGTGGCCGATGCCGCGGCGCGGATCCTGGTTCGTCTCCTCGACCAGCTCGCGGACGGTCCTCGTCCCGTCGCCGGTGACGCTGGCCGGCACGCGCTCTGCGATCGCCGCCATCCTGCCGCCGATGACGAGACACCGGTAGTCGCGCCCGGTGAGGTAGGTCTCGACGACGACGTCCCCGCGCCGGCTCTGGCGGACGGTCTCCGGCCAGGCCGCCCGCACGGCGTCCTCGTCCTTGAGATCAAGGGCGACGCCGCGTCCGTGGTTGCCGTCGAGCGGCTTGATGACGCACGGGAAGCCGATCCGGCGGGCGACGCGGACGGCATCGTCCTCCGTGTCCACCAGCTCCGCGCGCGGCACCGGGAGGCCTGCCGAGTCCAGCAGGCGGTTCGTGAGCTTCTTGTCGGACGCGATGTCCACCGCGATCCCGCCCGTCCGACTCGTCATCGTCGCGCGGATGCGCTGCTGGTGGACGCCCTGGCCGAGCTGCACGAGGCTGTACCGGTCGAGGCGGATGAACGGGATGTCCCGGACGGCGGCCTCATCGAGGAGCGCCTGGGTCGACGGGCCGAAGGCCAGCCGCTCCGCCTGCCGGATGAGATCCTCGAGTTCGGCCTGGTAGTCGAAGGCGTGCGCGGGATCGTCGGGGGCCACGAGGTGGTTGACGAGCCTGACGGCCTTCGTGCCCGCCTCGATCCCGATGTGCTCCTCGCGGTACTCGAAGACGACGTGGTAGCGGCCCGGCTCACCGGCGCTGCGGGTCTTGCCGTGGCGGACGAGGGTCCCGGCGAGGTTCTGGAGCTCGAGGGCGACGTGCTCGGCGACGTGGCCCACCCAGGTGCCCTCGCGGAGGCGGCTGATGAACCCGCCGCGGCGGCCCAGCGAGCAGGCATGGTCATCGAGGCTCGGGATGAGCCCGATGAGGGTCTCGGCGAAGCCGGGCAGGGTGGCGCTGTTCCACTGCTCGAGGACGCCGAGGTCCACGAGCATCTTGATCGACGGCTCCTTGGCCCAGTAGTTGGGGCCGCGGAGGACGCGCGTCTCGAGGATCTGGAGCACGGGGGCGGCCGGCGGCGGCGGGGAGACCGGAGCCTCGGCATCGATGTCTGCGGCGGTGGCCGTCTCGGAGGTGGCCCCCGTTCCGGCGACCTGCGCGGCCTTCGCCGACATGCCCTTCTTCGACCGCTTCGGCGTCGCCGGGTCCTTCTGCGCCACGGGCTCCCTCCTCGGTGTGCGAGGACCGGAGTGTACGCGCTGCGCACTACCCAGTCGCGCTCGCGGCCAACGCGGGGGCGTCGTCAGGTGGCGGCGTCGTCAGGTGGCGGCGTCGCCCAGGGCGTCGGCCACCGTGCTGTCGGCCACGCGTGTCCGGCGGCGCAGGTCGAAGCGGTAGCCCGCCGGCAGGCTGTGGAGCACGACACCGCTGATCATGAGCGGCCGGTGACCGCGGATCTCCCAGGCATCGGTGTCCGAGCCAGCCCCGTCGACCACCGTGATCGAGCCGCGCCCGATCACCTCCATGACCTGGTCCGGTCCCGACCACGCCGGCCGTGTCCTCGTCCACGCCCAGGCCCAGGAGCATCGGGTTCTGGGCGATGAGCGAGAGCAGGCGGCCGAGCCGGTTCCGCTGCTGGAAGTGCTGGTCCACGATCACGCCCGGCAGCAGGCCGAGGCCCGCGGCGATCTGGGCCATCCGGTGCTTGGGCGTGGCCCCCGACGCGCCGAACGCGATCATGTGGCTGGACACGGCACTCGCGCCCGCGGACGTCCCGGCCACCACGGCGCCCTCGCGGAAGCGTTCCATGATCGCGGTCGCGAGGCGGGTGCCGCCGAGCATCGACGACAGGCGCAGCTGGTTGCCGCCGGTCATGAAGATCCCCGTGCTCTGCCCGATGAGCGTGGCCGCGTGCTCGTCGTTGGCCTGGGCGCGGGTCGTGGTGTTGAGCGGATAGACATCGCGAGCACCCAGCTCGGTGAAGATCGCCTTGTACCGCTCCCCGGCCTCCACGCCGAACGAGCTTGCAGTCGCGATCACGGCGATCCGGGCATCCGGACCACCGGCGAGCTGCGCGAAGCGGGCGAGGATGACCCGGTCTCGGACCTTGTCCTCCGCCCCGCCGATGACGATCACGGTTCCGTGCGGCATGATCGCAGGAGTCTACCAGCGGGACGTGCACCTCCCCGACCGGCGAGAATGCACGTGCATGGACGTGAACGCCGCTCCCCGGGCGCGCCCCGCCCGCAGGGCAGGGGTGGTCCGGCGTGCGCTGCGTCGCGAGACCGTCCGCATCCGGTCGCCCCAGCGCGCGCTGGCCATGGTGCTGCTCGCGGGGTGGTTCGGCTTCGTGCTCGCAGGCATGATCGCTCGTGGCGACAACGCGGCCGCGGACGCCCAGGCCTACTGGGCTGCCGTCCGGATCTGGCTGGAGGGCGGGGATCCGTACCACCCGACGGGACCCTTCCTCGCCTACGTGTACGCCCCCTGGATGCTGCCCCTGTTCGCGCCGTGGGCGATGCTCCCGTGGAACGTCGCGTGGTTCGTCTGGCGGGGCGGCTCGCTCCTGCTCTGGCTCTGGACGGTGCGCTGGGCGTACGCCCGTCGCCCGCTCGCCACCGCGATCCTGGTCTGGCTGCTGCTGATCCCGATGCTCGGCAACATCGACACCGGGAACATCAACCTCCTGCTGGCGCTGGCCCTGTTCGGCGCCCACTTCATGGGGCCCGCGGACTGGCGGACTGATCTGGGGCCTGGCGACCTGGATGAAGTGGGTGCCCGCCGTCACCTGGTTCTTCTTCCCGCCCCGGACCCGGTCCTGGGGGCTCGTCTTCCTCGCGATCTCGGGCGTCCTCTCGCTCCTGATGCTGCCGCTGACGATCGTCCAGCTCCAGGCGCTGTTCGGTTTCGGGACGCGGCCGTTCCGCGCGGACTACTTCGTGTTCATCTGGGCGATCGTGCCGTGGTGGTGGCAGCTGCGCCGCCCGTTCGCGTTCCTCCAGCCCTCGGCCTGGCGGACTGCGCTCGCGACGCAGCGGGCGCGGGCCCGCCGCTGGGCCACGGGCTTCCGGACCCGGCCGCGGGCCACCGCCGAGCTTGCGAGGCACAAGACCAAGGCGTACCTGCGCGCCTACCTGGGACTGGGCTGGCAGCCTCCGTCCCGGCGGGCGCGCAAGGTCGAGGTCGTGCACACGGTCGCCGAGATCGGCGACTGACGGTTCAGGCCGCCATGGCGCCTGCGAGCACGACGCGGTTCCGGCGCGGTTCCACGACCGGCCGCAGCGTGACGGCGGCGAGCGCGAACACCGGCGACGGCGATCATGAACACCACCCGCGGGCTGAGGGGCTCGTAGCCGCGCCTGCGTGACCGCGTCCAGCACGAGGCCGCCGATCGCGATCGAGAGCGGCGGCGGCGGACCCGGTCGCCACGTTGCTCATGCCCATGTACCGGCCGGCTGACGCACGCGGGATGATGTCCGTCATCAGCGCCCAGTCCACGGCGAGGAAGGTGCCGTTCGCCGCCCCGAACAGCGCGGCGCCCGCGATCGCGATCGGGAACGACGGCGTCAGCGCGATGACGCCGGACCCGAGCCGCACCGAACGCGCAGGCCCCGAAGATGACCGCCTTGCGACCGATCCGGTCCGACAGCTTGGAGGCCGGCAGGATCGCGATCGCGCTGGCGACGATCACGACGGCCAGGATCGCGACGTACATCCCGTTCGCCTCGACCTTGTTCATGCCGAACGCCCGGCTCGAGGTAGATCACGACGAAGTTGACGAGCAGCGAGCCCGCGGTGAGGAACAGCAGCCGGGAGAACAGCAGCCAGACGTAGGAGCGCTCGTGCAGGATGTCGGTCGCCCAGGCCTCGCGGGCGATCCGCGTCCACGACGGCCCTGCGCGGTCCTTGGGCGGCATCCCCTTGCCCACCTTGAGCACCACGCGGAGCATCGTGACCAGCTCGACGATCGCGATCGGCGACCAGCGACGAGCTCCATCACCCCGAAGGCGACCGACAGCGACGACCGAGCAGGAACCCGGTCACGTTGCCGGCGACCTGCATCAGGCCGACCATGCCGCTGGCCATGCCCACCTGGGGCTCGGCGACGAGGTCCGGCACGTAGCCCTGGAACGGGCCGCGCGCGATGTTGGTGCTGACCGAGAGCAGCAGCATGAACGCCGCCAGCGACAGCACGGTGTTGCCGTTCGCGATGCCCAGCAGGAACACGACGTCCAGCAGCGAGCCGAACACGATGTACGGCTTGCGGCGGCCCCAGCGGCTGACGGTGAAGTCGCTGATGTAGCCGACGGTGGGCTGGATCAGGATGCCGATGATCGCGGCGAAGATGCCGATGAAGAACATCGACTGGCCGACGTCGTTCGACGGGAACGAGCCCGTCGAACTCGAGCCGGTTGGTGATGAACAGGCCGACGGCGGCGTCGATGGCGGTCAGGCCCAGCCAGTAGGCCGAGATCCGCAGCAGCTGGGTGATCGGCAGCAGGGCGGTGGGGCGGGCGCCGCCTCGGGGTCCTCGGCCGCGTCGCCGGGCCGCCGGTGGTGCGCGGTTGCGGCGGTGGTCGTCCACGTTCCGAGCTCCCATCCCGCTGTGGAACCCCTCGGGGTTCGGTCCCGCCGGCGCTCCGGTTGCCGCCGGCGTCCTTGGGCTGGCCGCGCTCGTCGAGCGCGATCGTGTGGTGGAGACGCACCAGGTGCCGATCCGTTGCGCCTGTCGCCGCGAAGCGGAACAGCGAGCGGTCGATCGGAGTAGAGGGCGGTCGAGGCGATGCCGATCCCGCCCAGCCGGTAGGCGAACACCGGGTTCTCCGGGTTGCCGGCGTAGTGGTGCGACGCTGCCGTCGGGCGCGAGCGTGGCGAGGTTGGCGACGCCGCCGAAGTCCGCGTGGAGCCGTGCGAGCAGGCCGGGGCCGGTGCGCCGTCCGGCCCAGGCGTCCTCGAGCCAGCGCTGCCCCGGCCTCGCTGTCCGCGCGGCCGTGGATCCGGCCCTGCTCGCTCGGTACCGGTCGACGCGCGGCCCGGTAGTCGCGCCAGCTCGCCGTTGTGCGCAGAACGCGAAGCGACCAGCCGGGTCGGCGAAGGGCTGGGTGTCGGCGAGCGGAGCGTGGAAAGCTTCGAGGGGCGTCGCAGGTGGACGAGCAGCGCTGGTCGTCTCGATGCGCGCCGACGCGCGTCGCGGCCGGGGTCGTCGCGGAAGGCGCGGTGCGTCCGGTGGGTCGCTGATGGTCCCGTCGGGTGTCACCCAGGCCGCGCCCCAGCCGAAGCCGGCGAGACCCCAGCGCTCCATCCGCTCCGACGAGCTCCCAGAGCGCATCGAGGCGGAAGGGCTCGGCGGCGCGGGCGACGAGCTGCTCACACATCGGGCGGATCATAGGCGTCCCGGCGTACCCTCGTGAACGATTCACGCCCTCCTCGTCGTCCTGTCGGGTGACGGAGGGTTGCATGCTGGGGAGCCTCGTGGGGGACTCGATGCGGGAACGACCGGGGCGGCCGTCCCTGCGCGTCCTCGGCGAGCGCGAGGCGGCATTCCGGCGCCTCTCCGACAGGCACCTGGACGGCGCGTACCGGCTGGCCGCGGTGATCCTCGACGACCGCGTGGAGGCGGAGGATGCGGTCCACGACGCGGCAGTCGCGGCCTGGCGGGCCTTCGGTTCACTCCGCGACCTCGACCGGTTCGAGCCGTGGTTCCAGCGGATCGTGGTGAACGTGTGCCGGGACCGGCTGCGGGCGCGGGCGCGGTCGCAGCTCCGGGTCGTCGACCTCGGTCGGGAGCTGGCCGAGCGGGAGCACCCCGTGGTGGCCGATGCCTCCGCCGCCGCCGCGGACCGCCTCGCCGTCGGGGAGGCCCTCGACGCGCTCGACGCCGACCACCGGATCGTCGTTGTGCTCCGGTTCCACGCCGATCTCACCGTTCCGGCGATCGCCGCGACCCTCGGCATCCCCGAGGGGACGGTGAAGTCGCGGCTGCACCACGCGCTGGGCCGGCTGCGGGCGTCCATGGACGAGGCCGACCGATGAACGAGGACGCGCGCCTCGAGCGCGCGCTGCGGGACGTTCTCGACGCCCGCGATCCCGGGCCGGCGCCCAGGACGCTGCGGGAGCGCGTGGACCACGTCCCCGAGCAGGTGCCCGTGACGCGCAGGGGACGCCGGCAGGCCGCCCGCCGGGCCGCGGGCTGGCTGGCTGCAGCCGCCGCCGTGCTCGTCGTTCTCGGCCTCGGCAGCACGCTCCTACGCCCGCTTTCGGGCACCTGGCCCGGCCAGGCGGGCTCCACGCCCGCGCCGTCGGGCATCGACCCGCTGCTCCAGACCGGCATCGGCGTGGTCGATCCGCCGAACCAGGTGCTCGTGGTCGGCATCGTCGTCCTGGTGACGCTTGGGGCGTTCTACGGGTCGACGCTCCTGACGGGCCGGAAGAGCGGCATCCTCGCGGTGCTCGTCGTGCTCATTCCCGGGGCCTTCCTCGTCACCCAGGTGCTTCCGCCGCCAAATGGAACCGGTGGGGCATCGGGCGAGGGCACCGTGCCGGGAAGCACGCTGGGGATTCCGCCCGGTGACCGCGAGACGCTGTACGTGACGGCGCCCCCCGGGCAGCCGTACGCCGTGGCCCTCGCGATCCGGAACTCCGGCCCCGTGCCGCTGCGGCTGGAGGGCATGGTCGCCACCGCGTGGTCGGGGGTGGATGACCGCCCGTCGCTGTGGTTCGACGAGCAGGCGCCGGACGGGTTCAGCCGCCCCGGCGATCCCTTCCGGCCCATCACGCTCGGACCCGGCGAGGAGACGATCCTCTGGCTGGTGCAGCGCGCAGACACGTGCTCGATCGGGCCTGCGCTCGATCCGGCGCTGTCGGGCGTCGGCAGCGTGAGGGACCAGCAGGCGATCGTCATGCGCTGGTCCGTCCTCGGGATCGTTCCCAGGGAAGACGCGGTCCAGCTCTCCTACTACGTCACGTCTCCCCTTCGTGACGATTGCACGGACTAGCGGCTGCGGATCGTCGCCTCGTACTCGGGGAAGTAGCGGCCGATGACCGGCAGGTCGAAGCGGCGCAGGATCGACTCCTTCGGCTCCCGGCTGAGCAGGAAGTCGAACGACCGCTCGACGAGGTCGTCGGGCTGGTCGGCGCCCGGGGCGAGGTGGGCCAGGTCCTCATGCGACACCGTCACCTCGTGGTCGGTCTGGCGGCCGCCGGCCGGGTCGCCCACCGTGACACGGCAGATCCAGCCGCCGAGGGCGGGCTCGCAGGTGACGTCGAGAGGTTCGGGACTCATGGGGCGCTCCTCGTGGTGGTCGCCGCGCATGATCGCAGCAGCGTCCCCCGACTGCACGTCCTGACCCGGCTCAGAGTCACCTGCGAGTTCTCCGTGCACGGACCGTCCACGTACCTCGGGTTTCGTGCCCCACTCGTGCGGGCCGGATGCGCTGCTGACTCCCAGCGGTGTCAGGAGCAGCCGGTGCCGCCTTGACGCCAGGGTGTCTGCGTCAAGTCCGGGCGCCCCCAGGAGCGGACTGGCAGGTCGGGCACCAGAACGTCAGCCTCGGCAGCTCGATGCCCTGGTGCTCGACGCGGATGATCGAGCTGCAGCGAGGGCACGGGCGGGCGGCGCGCCGGTACACGTGCCGTGGCCGGCGACCCGTGGCGGCCCCCTCCCGCAGCACCTCCTGCGCGCGCGCGACCAGGTCCCTGAGCGTTGCATCATCCACGTCGGCGACCCGGCACCACGGCGACATGCCCGCCTGCCAGAGCACCTCGTTCCTCACCTCGTTGCCGATACCCGCGAGCGCGCGCTGGTCCAGCAGCGCTGGCCCGATCTCCATCTCCGCGCGCGACGGATCCCGGAGGCGGCGGATCGCCTCATCCACGTCCACCGGCGGCTTGAGCAGGTCCGGACCGAGCCGCGCCAGCGATGGATGGAGCCCTTCGGTCCGCTGCTCGAACAGCTCCACCACCGGCGCGTCGAAGCACACGCAGACCGAGCCCTTCACCTCCAGGACGAGGCGGGCCCGAGACGGGGCCAGGCGCCACCGCTCACCGGGCCGGTAGCGGTGCCAGGAGCCGTGCATCCGCAGGTGCGTCCGGATCTCCAGGCCGTTCGAGAAGCCGATCAGCAGGTTCTTGCCGCGCGCCTCAACTGCCGTGACCTCCGCCCCGATCACCTTCTCGACACGTGGGCCGGGCTGCCGAGCGCTCGCCGCAACGACCACGCGGCCAACCAGCCACGGCCGCAGCCCGTTCGCGGTCAGGACGAGCGTGTCGCCCTCGGGCACCTACGCGGCCTCGGGCATGGCGAGGAGACCGTCGCCAGTGGGAACCGGGGCTGCAGGCGCCTGGAGCACGTACCGAACGATAGCCGAAGCCATCCGGCCGCCGGCCTGGTGCGAAGAGGAGGTACCGGCCGCACCGAGTGGGCCGGACCACGAGGGAATCATGCTCGAGCACGCCATCATCGCCGAAGGCCTCCGCAAGTCGTACAAGGACGTCCACGCACTCCGCGGGGTCGACCTGCTGGTGCCCTCGGGCACGATCCTCGGTCTCCTTGGCCCCAACGGAGCCGGCAAGACGACCGCCGTGCGCATCCTCTCCACGCTGTTGCGTCCCGATGAAGGGCGGGCGACGGTGGCAGGGCACGACGTCATGCGCGAGCCCGATGCCGTGCGGGCGTCGATCGGCCTGACCGGCCAGTACGCAGCCGTCGACGAGAACCTCACCGGACGCGAGAACCTGGAGCTGGTGGGCCGGCTGCTGCACATGGGCCGAACCGCGGCACGCGCCCGGGCCGACGAGCTGCTCGAGACGTTCGACCTGACCTATGCGGGCGGCCGCGCAGCGCGCACCTATTCCGGTGGGATGCGACGCCGCCTCGACCTCGCCGCGAGCCTCGTCGGGCAGCCGTCCGTCCTCTTCCTCGACGAGCCGACGACCGGCCTCGACCCCGCCAGCCGCCTCGGGCTCTGGGAGGTCATCGAGGGCCTCGTCGCCGACGGGACGACGATCCTGCTCACGACCCAGTACCTGGACGAGGCGGATCGCCTGGCCGACCGGATCGCCGTCATCGACGGCGGGCTCGTGATCGCCGAGGGAACCGCAGGCGAGCTCAAGGACCGCCTCGGCGAGGACGTCGTCGACCTCCGCGTCGCGGTCGCCGCGCGTACGGCCGAGGCCGGTGAGCTCCTCCGGCCGCTCGCCGCGGCGGAGCCGCGCATCGACGTCGAGACCGGGCGGATCAGCCTGCCCGTGCACCACGGGGCGGGCACGCTCCCCGAGGTCGTCCGCCGCATCGACGGCGCGGGCATCGAGGTGGCCGAGCTCTCGCTCCACCGGCCGAGCCTGGACGACGTCTTCCTGGCCCTCACCGGCCGTCGCGCCGAGGAGGGCGACATCGACCGGGGGCCACCGAACCCCTCACTCCCCGGCGCCGCTTCGGCCGCCCGGCCCGGAGGAACGCCGCATGACAGCCGTCAGCACGACCACGACCACGGCCACGGGCGCCGCGAACCGGCAGCGAGGGCGTGTACGGCGCTCACCGTGGTGGATCGTCACCGACTCGGTCACGATCGCCTGGCGCAACATGCTGGCCGTCGTCCGGAACCCGCAGCTGCTCGTGGTGGACACGATCACACCGATCATGTTCGTGCTGCTGTTCGCGGTCGTGTTCGGCGGTGCGATCAACACGCCGGGCCTCGACTACATCACGTTCCTGATGCCCGGGATCTTCGTCCAGACGGTGGTCTTCGGTGGGACCGGCACCGCGGTGGGCCTCTCCGAGGACCTCCAGAAGGGGATCATCGACCGCTTCCGCTCGCTCCCGATGGCGCCCTCGGCGGTGCTGATCGGCAAGACGTTCGCTGACCTGCTGCGCAACGCGTACACCGTCGTGGTGATGACGGCGGT
The DNA here is from genome assembly GCA_963697365.1 of uncultured Chloroflexia bacterium. Taxonomy (GTDB): domain Bacteria; phylum Chloroflexota; class Limnocylindria; order Limnocylindrales; family CSP1-4; genus CAIXZV01. Next base: position 116,291 of record CAVONT010000017.1, on the reverse strand, counting down.
CGGCTTCCTCATCGGCTTCCGCTTCATCGGCTCGGTGGCCGAGTTCCTGCTGGCGCTCGTGATCATCACGCTCTTCGGGTATGCGATCAGCTGGCTCTCGGCGAACATCGGCCTGCGGGCGAAGTCGTCACAGGCGGCACAGGGGGCGATCTTCATCGCGGTCTTCCCCCTGACCTTCCTCTCGTCAGCCTTCGTCCCGGTGGCCACGATGCCGGAGTGGCTCCAGCCGATCGCGGAGGCGAATCCGGTGACCGTGGTCGTCAACGCGGCGCGCGGGCTGATCATCGGCCAGCCCCAGACCGACACCATCCTGCTGGCCTCGGCCTGGATCGTCGGACTGGTTGCCGTCTTCGCGCCGCTGGCGACCTGGAGCTATCGCCGCCGCGGGTAGGACCGCTCGGGCACCGCGTTCGTGGTGGCCGTGCCGGCCGGGTGACCGGCACGCAGCACCAGCCCCCGATAGCCTGCGACGAACCCGGCCGCCAGCATGGCGTTCCTGTGGGCTGATGCCCCGACCGGCTCGCCATCCACCTTTCCGATCACGAGCTCCCGGACCCGCCCGTCGGCCGGGAGATCACCCAGCGCCCGCAGCGCCACGCCGAGGACGGCGGGCTCGTCGGCAGCGGGCAGCACCTGGAGCGACGACCCGCCGCGGTCCACGTAGAGCGCCGCGGCCCCGTCAACGAGCACCACATAGGCACCGGCGGCCCGCTGGAAGACCCGTTTGTCGCCCTCGCCCCTGCGCGGCCAGGAAAGCGCGGCCCCGTACGGGTTCGCCGGATCGGCGGCAGCCAGCACATGCACCGCCCGCCCGTGCTCCCCCGCCACCTCGCCTGGCAGATCGCGGAGCGCCCGCAGACGGTCCACGGCACCCGGCAGCGCGAACTGCGCCGCACCAAGGCCGTCCACGAAGTAGCCGCGCCTGATCCGACCTCCCTCCTCGAGCAGCTTGAGCACCGGGTACACGGCGCTGAACCCACCGTCCACAGCCTCGCTGGCCACCGCCTCGCGGGTGACAACGCCGTACCGCTCGAGCAGAACCATCGCCTGGGCGTGGATCCGCTCGGTGCGGGAGGGAGGGCGGACTGCGGCGCCGCCACCAGGCGAGCCGGCTTCGTCCCCGGGTCCGTCATCCCCTCGTGCGTCGTCCACCGACGCCGAGGCGAGCGACCAGCGGCCCGCGGCCTCCGGCGGTCCGAGCGACGTGAGCCGTCCGGGTCGCGGCCGATGGTCCTTCGGAGGCCGCTTCCAGCGGAGCGCCCGCAGCGGGGCGAAGGTGTCGTTGGTGACCTCCCCCGCCCAGACGAGGTCCCACAGCGCGTCGAGCACCTCGCGGTCCGACCGGGCCCCTGACGCCGTGAACAGCTCCCGGTAGAAGCAGGCGCCACGCCTCTGCAGGTGCGCCCGCAGTCGCTCGTGGATCGCGCCGCACGGGCGATCCACGCCGTCGGGCGGGCTCACGGGACGGAGCACCTCGCGGCCGGGCCGGAACAGGACGATGCGGCCGTCGTCGCGCCCGAGACTCCCCCGCCCCACCCAGGCGACCTCGCCCATCGCCCCCAGCTCATCGAGGAGGCGGGGCTGGTAGCCGGGAACACGGGCCGGCAACACGTCCCGCTCGAGCACCGACGCCGGGATCGGGAGGCCGGCCAGCTGGTCCACCGCCTCGGCGAGACGCTCCAGGGCAGCATCGCCACGGAGGGGCGGATGCGAGGCACTGCTCGTGCCGGTGGCCGATGGCGACGGCGCCACGCCCTGCCACGCCGGCAGGAACCGGGCGAGCACGACGGTATCGACCGGCTCCACCTCGCGCCGGAGCCGGGCGAGGGAGCGGCGCCGGAGGAGCCGCAGGACCTCGGGATCGCAGTACTCGCGCTCGGCGCCGCCCGGGCGGAACTCCCCTGCGAGCAGCGTGCCGGCCTGGACCAGGCGGTGCAGCGCATCCTCGACGACCCCGGCGGGCAGCCCCCAGCGTCGGGCCGGCTCTGCGCCGGTGAAGGGTCCGTGCGAACGCGCGAACCGGGCGAGGAGCCCGTCGAGCGCGCCGGCCACGGGTGCGAGGAAGGCAGCTGGCACGCCGGGCGGCGGGGCCACCCCCACCCCGTCCCGGTACCGCGCCACGTCCTCCACGGCAATCCAGCGTTCCTCGCCCGCGATGCGTGCCCGGACGGCCCGGCGCGACGATGCCAGCTCGGCGAGGTGCAGCAGGGCCTCCACGCGCCCGCCGACGGTCCGTGCGCCCGCCTCGTCGGGCGTGAGGTCGCCCAGGCGTCGCAGCAGGTCGTGGACCTGGTCGCCGGTCTTCGCCTGGCGATCCTCCGACAGCGCCTGGAGGCTCAGCTCCAGGTCGGCGAGGGCATCGGGATCGAGGAGCTCGCGCAGCTCCTCCTGGCCCAGCAGCTCGCGCAGGAGATCGCGGTCCAGCGTCAGCGCCTGGGCGCGGCGCTCCGCGAGCGGCGCATCGCCCTCGTACATGTACGCCGCGACATAGTCGAACAGGAGCGACGAGGCGAACGGCGAGGCGGCTGCGGTCTCCACGCCGTGGACGAGAATCTCGCGGCGCTGCACGCCGCCGAGGATCTCGCGCAGGGCCGGCAGGTCGAACACGTCGGCCAGGCACTCGCGGTAGGTCTCGACGAGGATCGGGAAGGAGCCGTAGCGCGACGCCACCGCGAGGAGGTCGGCCGCGCGCTGGCGCTGCTGCCAGAGCGGCGTCCGGGTCCCGGGGCGCCGGCGCGGGAGGAGCAGGGCGCGCGCGGCGTTCTCCCGGAACCGTGAGGCGAAGAGGGACGACTGGCCGACCCTCCCGACGACGAGATCCTCCACCTCGTCGGGGTCCGGGAACAGCAGCTCCTCCACGCCGGCGAGGGTCGACATCGCCCTCGGGCAGGCGGATCGCGATGCCGTCGTCGGAGTAGATCGTCTGGACCTCGAGGCCCAGCCGCTCCTGGAGGCGCGCCTCGATCGCCAGCGTCCACGGTGCGTGGACCCGGCCTCCGAACGGCGTCAGGATCACCAGCCGCCAGTCGCCCAGCTCGTCGCGGAAGCGCTCGATGACGATCCGCTGGTCCGTGGGCAGGACGCCGGTCGCCGCCCGCTCGTCGTCGAGGTAGGCGAGCAGGTTCTCGGCTGCGAGCCCGTCGAGGTCGTGATCGCGCCCGAGGCGCGCTGCGGCACGCGCGCGTCCCTTCGACCCCTTGGCGAGGTCGGCCTCCGTCTCGCGCACGAACGCGCCGATCTCGCGACCCAGCTCCACCGGCCGCCCGACCGCGTCTCCGTGCCAGAACGGCAGCTTGCCGGGAATCCCGGGGGCTGGCTGCACGGTGACCCGGTTCGGGGTGATGTCCGCGACGCGCCAGGAGGAGGCCCCCAGGACGACGACGTCGCCGTGCATCCCGGCCCGCAGCTCGTAGACCATCTCCTCGTCGAGCTCGCCCACGCGCCGGCCGGGCTGCCCCGCCTCGCCCTCCATGAACACCGGGTAGAGGCCGCGGTCCGGGATCGTCCCCCCGCTCGTCACCGCGACCACGCGCGCGTCGCGGCGCCCCTCGACCACGTCGGTCAGGCGGTCCCAGGTGACCCGGGGCTTGAGCTCCGCGAACTCGTCCGATGGGTACGCGCCCGACGAGCATGCCCAGCACGCCCTCGAGCGCCTCGCGGGTGAGCGTCTCGAACGGGGCGGCCCGCCGCACGACCTCGAGCAGCTCGTCCACGGTGATCCGCTCGGCGAGCGTCATCGCGACGATCTGCTGGGCCAGCACGTCGAGCGGGTTGCGCGGGATCACGGTGGGCTCGATGCGGCCCAGGTGCATGCCCTTCGACGACGACCGCGGCCTCGAGCAGGTCGCCGCGGTACTTCGGGAAGATGACGCCCTTCGACGGCTCGCCGACCTGGTGGCCGGCGCGGCCAACGCGCTGGAGACCGCGCGAGACCGACGTCGGGCTCTCGACCTGGATGACGAGGTCGACGGCGCCCATGTCGATGCCGAGCTCCAGCGAGCTCGTGGCCACGAGGGCCGGCAGCCGGCCGGCCTTGAGCTCCTCCTCGATCTGGAGACGCTGCTCGCGGGCGATCGACCCGTGGTGGGCGCGGACCAGCTCCTCGCCGGCGAGCTCGTTGAGGCGCTGGGCCAGGCGCTCGCGCGAGGCGGCGGCTGTTCGTGAAGACGATGGTGGAGTGGTGCTCGCGGATGAGCTCCAGGATGCGCGGGTGGATGGCCGGCCAGATGGACGAGCGGGACTCGCCGCCGAGGACCGGGCCGCCGGGCTGCTCGTCCATCGGCAGGACCTCGCCGAGGCGGGCCATGTCCTCGACCGGGACGACGACCTTGAGCTCGAGGGTCTTGCGCGTACCCGCATCCACGACGGCGACGTCCCGTCCGGTCGCCTGCGCCACCCAGGAACCGGGCGATGGTCTCCAGCGGACGCTGGGTGGCGGACAGGCCGATGCGCTGGACGGGCGTCGCGTCCGCCGGCCGCAGCCGCTCGAGGCGCTCCAGGCTGAGGGCGAGGTGCGCGCCTCGCTTGGTCCCGGCGATCGCGTGGATCTCGTCGATGATGACGTGCTCGACGCCCCTGAGGATCTCCCTCGCCTGGCTCGTGAGCAGCAGGTAGAGGCTCTCCGGCGTGGTCACGAGGATGTCCGGTGGCCGACGTGTCAGAGCTTGCGCCGCTCGTCGGCCGGCGTGTCGCCCGTGCGCGATGCGATGGAGATACGCGGCGGCTCCAGGCCAAGCCGCTGCGAGGCGAGCGCGATGCCCGCCAGTGGGGCTCGCAGGTTGCGCTCCACGTCGTAGGCCAGCGCCTTGAGCGGGGAGATGTAGAGCACGCGGACGGAACCTGGCTCGCCGCGCGTCGGCGGCGGGCTGGGCCGGTCGGCGAGCCGGTCGAGGCACCACAGGAATGCGGCCAGGGTCTTGCCGCTGCCGGTGGGCGCATGGATCAGCGTGTGGCGGCCCTCGCTGATCGCGCGCCAGCCATCCGCCTGGGCCTCGGTGGGCGCCTCGAACGTCGCCTCGAACCAGGCCCGGACGGCGGGCCCGAAAGGTGCCAGGGGATCACGGGTGCGCGCGGCCACGGATCGCGAGTATAGGCGTGTCGTCACAATTCGTACAGATGTTCTACGTGGCCGCACGACACGGCGGCACATGAACTCCCGTGCGCCAGGGTCAACGGAAACCCGCAAACCTTGATCCACGGGCACCGATCTGCGAATCCGTGGCCAGCAGGACAACAGGGACCCGCAAACGCGATGGTCAACGGCCTGATGGGCGCCCGGATGCGGGTTCTCGTTGACATCCACACCGCGGTGCGGGGGCCCGGGCGCCGGGGCGAGGCGAGGGCGGGCCAGGCGGGCGGCCCGGTGAGTCACGGACCTGCCCCGGAATCAGAACGACGGGCCAGAGGCCCGCCGTCCCAAGTCCTGTCGATCACGCGGGGGAGGGGGAGGAGAAACCCACGTGCTCGGCTGTGTCTCGTTGCTGGAGCGGTCCGGCCCTCCCGGTTCCGCTGCCGAGATGAATTCCTCGCGCATCCGCGACCTGTGTGCCGGTGCCGGGCGGCCCGCAATCCCGGGACGGCACGGGACCAGTGGCAGGGGACGGATGCGGCGGATGTCCCGGTTCGTACGGCTCCCCGAATCGGGACCTCCGTGGTCGGGCGCCTCTGTCGGCCCCAGCGACCGGGTGGCCGAGTTCGGCGTCAGGCAGCCGGCCCCGGCGTCAGGGGCGGCCGGCCTCAGCGTCCGGGCAGCCGGGCGACGATCGTCGAGGGATCGTCGCGGACGATGTCGGGGTGCGCGCGCCGGAGCTCGAAACCGGCGCCCAGCAGGAGCCTGCGGGCGACCTCGAGGCGCCGGTCGAGCGGCCCTGGATCGACGGCGTCCCGCTCCGCCACCCCGATCCGCGCCTCCATCGGGGTCCGCGGCGGCCGGCTCTCAAGCAGCGCGGCCAGCAGCGCGCCGCCGACGCCCCGTCCCCGGAGGTCCGGAGCCACACCGATGACGAGCAGCGACTCGACCGCTGCCTCGGCCACCGACGGCGCCGCGACCGCGACCCCGACCAGGACGCCGTCCGACACCGCTCCCACGGCGCGCGCGTCATCGGCCAGCGCCGCCACGAGCAGCGCGCGCGCATCCTCGGGGTCCGCGAGGGTGACGACCCGTGGGGCGATCTCGAGCCGGGCGACGTCACCGGCGGACAGCGGACCGACGACCGGGTCCGGCAGCGCTGCCGGCACCGTCCTGGCCGCTGCACCCGCACGCGCCGGCGAGGGCCGCCACCAGCCGCGGTCCTCGGCCTCCCGGACCAGGCGCGGCAGGGCGACGGCCCGCACCCTGGCGAGCGTCTCGAGGGACGTCCGCTCCGCCGCGACCTGTGTCGGGCTCACCGGACGACCGGCGTTGGGCTGGTCGAGGAACGTGTCGGGCATGCCCGGTGTGCCGAAGGAGGCCGCATCGATGGCCCAGCGATCGCGCCACGCCGGCGGCGTCGCCGCCTCCGGCTCACGGTGGGCGCCGGCGAGCCAGACAAGCGCCCAGGCCCGTGGCACCACGCGGTAGGCGTCGTACCCGCCGCCGCCCGTCGCCAGCCAGCGCCCGGCCGCCCAGCGGTGCGCGACGGCATCGACAAGCCGGGCTGCCTCAGCCATGCCGGTGGTCGTGACGCGCAGGTGTGCCAGCGGGTCCCACGCGTGCGAATCGCATCCGTGCTGGCTGACGATGACGTCCGGCCCGAACACCGCAGCCAGCGCGGGCAGCAGCGATCGGACCGCGGGCAGCCAGGCACCCTCGCCCGCGAAGGGCTCGAACGGCATGTTGACCGCGCTCCCGGCGCCCTCCCCCACCCCGAGCTCGTCCACGAACCCGGTCTCGGGGAACAGGTACCGCCCGCTCTCGTGGAACGACAGTGTCAGGACGCCAGGGTCGCCGTACGTCATCGCCTGGACGCCGTCGCCGTGGTGCACGTCGAGGTCCACGTACAGCACCCGGAGGCCCTCGGCCCGTGCCCGCACCACCGCGAGCACCGGGTCGTTGTAGACGCAGAAGCCCCAGGCCTTGGCCGGCATCGCGTGGTGCAGGCCGCCGCCCGGGTGGAAGGCATGCTCGGCGTTCCCGGCGAGGATCGCCTCCATCGACGCGACGGCGCCGCCCACGATCGCCGCGGACACCTCGTGCATGCCCGCGAACGCCGGGTTGTCGGACAGGCCGATACCCATCGCGCCCGCCAGTGACGGATCTGCCGAGAAGCGGCGCACCGCGGCGACGTATTCGGGCAGGTGGACCTGCAGGAGGACCTCGTCGTCGACGGGCTCGGGTGCCAGCGCCGGCTCGGCCCCGACGTGGCGCAGGAGGTCGATGCCCGGCCCGAACCGGAGCGGCGTCAGCGGGTGGTGTGGCCCGAAGTCGTACTGGAGCGAGCGCGGCCCGAAGACGAGGAGCGGACCATCCGGGGTGGACACGCGGTCACCGTACAGCACGGCGGGGCCCACGCGGTGCGCCCGCTGCTACCATCCGCGCCATGGACATCCTGATCGTCCTCGTCATCATCCTGGTCGTGGTCATCATCTGGCGCGGCCCCAAGACGCTGCCCCTGATCGGCAAGGCCTTCGGCCAGGGTGTCAAGGAGGCGCGCAAGGAGATCGACGAGATCAGGACCGACACCTCCTCCAAGGACGACGCCAAGGACGAGACGAAGACCCCCTAGCCGTGCGCCGGCCCGGGGAGCGCCTACGCACCCGGCCCAGATCGCGGTAGGCGGGCCCGCTCGCTCATCCGCCGGCGAGCAGCGCCTGCAGAGCCTCCGGCTCCGTGACCGGCTGCCGGCAGGCGAAGTCGCGGCACACGTAGGCGGTTGCACGACCGGCGAGGCGGAACCGCAGCTGCATCAGGGGCACGCTGCTTGCCTGCGAGTCGACCGCGACGGCCCGGACGGTGAATGGCCGGTAGGTCATGTCGGCGACGCGGACCAGCGCCTGGGTCGCCGCATCGGCCGGGTCCCCGACGATCGCCAGCTCCACGAGGCCTGCGTGCGTCGCCTCCAGCCCGCACAGCCACTGTGCGAAGCCGGTGGGATACCGGGCCAGGAACGGGCCGACCGTCGCGAGCGCCTCCTCGACGGCGACGCGGTAGCGCTCCTCGCCCGTGAGCGCGGCCAGGCGCAGGAGGACGGTGACCGCCATCGAACTCCCCGACGGCGTCGCGTTGTCCTGCTGGCTGCGCGGCCTGACCACCAGTGCCTCCCCGTCATCGGGTGTGTCGAAGAAGGCACCGGCCGGATCGGCGAAGTGGGCCAGGATCCGGTCCGCGAGCTCGCGCGCGATCGTGCACCAGCGCTCGTCGAAGGTCGCCTCGTACAGGGCGAGCAGCCCTTCGGCCAGGTCGGCGTAGTCCTCCAGGGTCCCGTCGGCCGTGGCACGCCCATCCTTCCAGGACCGGCGCAGACGTCCGTCACGGGCGCGCAGCCCGTCGACGACTGCGGCTGCCGCCTCGACGGCCGCGGCCCGGTAGCGGGCGGCATCGTCGGGCGAGCCGCCCACGTCGAACGCCCGCGCAGCGTCGGCGAGCGCCGCGATCGCAAGGCCGTTCCAGGCGGCCAGCACCTTGTCGTCCCGGGCGGGCTGGGGACGTCCGGCACGCCGCTCGAGCAGGAGCCTGCGGGCCTCCGCGAGCCGGGCACCGACGACCACGGGCGCGAGATCGAAGCGCTCCGCCAGGACCAGGTCGTCGAGGACACGGGAGAGGATGGTGCTGCCCTCCCAGTTGCCGGCCCCGGTCACCCCGTACGCAGCCTCGAAGAGGGCAGCGTCCTCGCCCAGCACCTCGCGCACCTCGGTGGCCCGCCAGGTGAACGTCGCACCCTCGACCCCATCCGTGTCGGCGTCCTGGCTGGCCGCAAACCCCCCGCCCTCGACCCGCAGCTCCCGGACCATGTAGTCGAGCGTGCCCCGGGCGACCTCGCCGTAGGCCGGGTCGCCAGTCACCTGCCAGGCGTGCACATACACGCGCGCGAGCTGGGCGTTGTCGTAGAGCATCTGCTCGAAGTGGGGCACCAGCCAGCGCTCATCGGTGCTGTAGCGGTGGAAGCCCCCGCCGAGCTGGTCGCGGATGCCGCCTGCCGCCATGGCGTCGAGACCCTGGCGGGCGATCGCCAGCCATCGGCCGTCACCGGTCACGAGGTGGCGGCGGAGCAGGAACTCGATCGCCATCGGCTGGGGAAACTTGGGCGCCCGGCCCCAGCCACCGTACTCCCCGTCGAAGGAGCCCTCCAGTGCGGCGGCAGCCTCGGCGAGCACGCTCCGCGGCGGCACGCCGCCGGCAGGCGAGGCCGAGCGCTGCTGCTCGGCGACGGCGCGGACGAGGGTCGTGGCCGCCTCGGCGATGCCCGCGCGCTGCGAGTCCCAGGCCAGCCGCACGCCCTCGAGAACCTGCCGGAACGACGGCATGCCGTGGCGCGGCGTGTCCGGGAAGTAGGTGCCTCCGAAGAACGGCCGGCCCTCCGGGTCGAGGAAGACGCTCATCGGCCAGCCGCCGGCGCCGGTGAGTGCCTGCACCGCGCTCATGTACAGCGAGTCGATGTCGGGGCGCTCCTCGCGATCCACCTTGATCGCCACGAAGTGCGCATTGAGGAGCTCGGCCGTGGGCCCGTCCTCGAACGACTCGCGTTCCATGACGTGGCACCAGTGGCACGCGGCATAGCCGACGGACAGGAAGACTGGCCTGTCGAGAGCACGGGCCCGCTCGAATGCCTCGGGTCCCCACGGATACCAGTCCACCGGGTTCCCGGCGTGCTGGAGCAGGTACGGGCTCGTCTCCCCGGCGAGCCGGTTCGTGTGCGCGGAGCGGTGCACGGCGTCGGGCATGGATCGATGGTAACGGTCCGGCCCATATCCGATGGCCTTGTCCATGTATCGCGTGGACTGGCCGGCGGGCCCGCGCCGCGCAGGCAATTCAGGCCCAACGGCCTGCCTCGAACAGGCGAGGATCATCTCTAGCATTGATCACCCAGCAGTCGTAGTCTATGCACCTCAACACGAATGCACCGGGCCGCGTCCCAGGAGCCGGATTGCACAACCGCATCGTGCGCTCACTAACCCTCGCAATAGCGGTCACGATCCTCGCCGCGACGGCCTTCGCTGGGCCGGCCGCGGCGGAATCGCGTGTCACGCGCGTCGCGATCATCGTCGGACCCGCGGGGAGCGTCACGCCGCGCTATCGGGCGCTGGCGGACGACGCGGCCAAGGTCGCGCGCGATGCGGGTGCCCAGGTCGTCACCGTCTACTCGCCCAACGCGACCTGGCCTGCGGTCAAACGCGCGGTCGAGGGTGCGTCCATCGTCGTCTACCTCGGCCACGGGAACGGCTGGCCGTCCCCGCACCGCAACTCGCTCTACCCGCGCACCCAGAACGGGTTCGGGCTCAATCCCGTGGCTGGCCGCAACGACCGCGAGGTCCAGTACTTCGGCGAGGCATCGATCGAGAAGCTGACCATGGCCTCGAATGCGGTCGTGGTGTTCAGCCACCTCTGCTACGCAAGCGGCAACTCGGAGCCCGGCGTCGCCGAGGGCACGCCCGCCGACGCCGTGCAGCGTGTCGACAACTACGCGGCAGGCTTCATCCGGGCGGGGGCCCGTGCCATCGTTGCGGAGGCCGGGCTCGGTCCCGCGTACTACGTGAAGTCGATCCTCAGGGGACGTGGCAGCGTCGAGGCGATCTGGAATGCGGCACCCACTGCGAACGGGCACACGTTCGCCGTGGCCAGCAGCCGGACGCCCGGCTACACGCTCCAGCTCGACCCGAACCGCGCCGCCAGTGGCTTCGTGCGATCGCTCGTGTCCCGCGGCGTGACGGCAGCCCAGGTCCGGGCGGGAGCTGCCGGCGTCCCGGGCGTGGTCGGACCGGCACCGCTGCCGTCGCTCGTCAAGGAGCGCGTCCGGTTCAAGGAGCCCGCTTTCGAGGCGCTCCCCATCGCGGGCACCTCGACATCCCTCACCCTGCCCATCGCCAAGGGCCGCGTCGACCGCGTCCCCGCCGGCACCGAGGTCAGCATCCGCTGGGACCCGATCATCCTCGACAATCCGGTGCCCACCCCAGAACCCACCCCGACGCCCGAGCCGTCCACCGGGCCGGTGTCCAACTGGGCGCCCACGACGCAGACGCCGATCCCCGACGCACCGGAAGTCGACCTCGTCATCCCGGAGGCGGAGGGCTCGGTGGTGGAACCGGTGAAGGTGGCCCGCGAGAGCAGCGGCCTCCGCCTCACCGTCGCCTACCCGAAGGCGCCAGGCCTGTACCGCCTCACGGCCCTGCTCCACACGGCCGAGGGCGTCGCCTACGATGCCGCGACGCAGGGGCTGCTCACGCCGGTGCTGGTCAAGGTGGGCAGCGAGATCGCGGCCGCTTACGGGGTTCCCTCGACGCTCAAGCTCGAGGCCGGGGACAGCGTCAAGGTCCCGGTCCGCGTCATGAACTCCGGGTCGCAGCGGTGGGACATGGAGATCGCATCGCAGCCGACGGCCACCGATGGCCTGCGGCGCGCGCCCGGCCGCATGATCACGGTCCCCGCTCGACTGGTCGCCACATGGGTCTCCACCGACGGCCATGCCGTCCCCGTCCCGGTGAACGTGGCACTCGAGGAGAGCGTGTCGGCACCCGGTGGCGTCGTCGAGACCGAGGTGGAGCTGGTTGTCCCAGGCGATCCTGGTGAGTACCTGCTCCTGATCGACGTCGTGTCCGCGGCCAACGGCCCGCTGTCGTCGCTCGGTTCCGAGCCCGCGATCGTGCGGGTCTCGGTAGCCCCGGGACTTGTGCCGGCCAGGCCGTCGCTGTCGCCGTCGCTGTCGCCTTCGCCGGAGCCGACGACGCTCCCCTCCCGTCGTTCCTGCCCCCTGAGGCACGTCGAGCCGGCCGGCCTCGTTTCGCCAGGCATCCGCGCCGGTGCGGTGCCCCGCTTCCTGCCCTCGCTCCACGGGCTTGCGTTCCCGAACGCGTTCCCGCCCGGTCCGACGTTCATCCTCGGCCCGTTCGATCCTCGGATCCTGGGGATTGGCGATGCGTCTGCAGGGCTGTGCGGCGGGATGGCGCTCACCGCGCGTGACCTGTGGGCCGCAGGGCTCACGGCGCCAGGTGACACCACGCCTCCCGCGAACGGGAGCCGCCGCTTCCGGGCGCTGGTCCGCCGCCAGGTCCAGTCACTGGACTGGCTCCGGGTGCCGCTGCGCTACTTCGACCTGCAGGCGCTCCGTCCCGATCCGCCGCCGTTGCTGGCCCGCACGCTCGGCCGCGAGCCGCCGAGGGTGCCCACGTTTCTGGTGGAGTGGCCGCGCATCCGCAGGGAGCTTGCCGCCGGACGGCCGGCGGTCGTGGGGCTGATCCGCACCGCAGGCATCTCGCCCTCGCGACTGACCCGGAACCACCAGGTCCTTGCCTGGGCCTGGGAGGAGACGCCGGAGGCGGTCACGGTGCGCATCTACGATCCCAACCACCCCGGCCGTGACGACATCGAGCTGCACATCAGCGTCGATCCCGGGCTCGGGCCATGGCGGGGCCGGCTCATCCTCAGCCAGACGACCGGGGAGCCGCTGCTCGGGTTCTTCCTGCAGCCCTACCCGCCGCCCCAGTCGGTCGCCGCCTGGCGCTAGACCGGCCGACACCGGCTGCCTTGGACGGCTGCGCCGGACGGCTGCCTGGAGCTGGCCGCGTCAGAGGGCCGGCAGTCGCTGCTCGTCCCCGGGCAGCATGGCCCACGGGTCCCCGATGGCGGCGGCACGCCCGGGCAGGCTGTGCACCGTCCAGCGGTCGGGCGCCAGCGATGGATCGTCGAGCTCGTCCCAGGTGATCGGCGCGGACACCGGCGCGCCGGGCCTCGGCCGCACGGCGTACGGCGCGACGAGGGTCTTGATCGGCTGGTTCTGGGTGTAGTCGAGCCTGGCGCGACCGCCCCGGTCCGCCTTCGCCCACTCCCAGGAGACGAGTTCCGGCACCGCGGCGCCGATCGCGCGTGACAGGCGCTCCACCCATGCCGACGTCTCATCGAACGTGTAGCTGCCCCGGTCGATGGGGATCCAGGCCTGGATCCCGCGGCTGCCGGTGAGCTTGGGGTAGGCGCGGACACCCAGGTGCTCGAGCGCCGTCCGGAAGAGCCGGGCGATGAGGAGGGTCTCCTCCCAGGTGGTCGCCGCCCCCGGGTCGATGTCGATGAGGGCGTACGTGGGCCGCCACGGGTCATCGAGCGTCGATGTCCAGGCGTGGAACTCGAAGGCGGCCTGGTTGCCCAGCCAGCAGAGGGCGGCCAGGGAGTCGGCCACGAGGTGGTCGTTGGCGGCGCGGTCGTCGCGCTCCCGGAAGCCCTGCTCGTGCCAGATGGTCAGCCAGCGGGGGGCGCTGGCCGGGATGTCCTTCTGCCAGAAGCCCGGCGCCAGCGCGCCGTTGGGGAACCGGTGGAGGTTGAGCGGGCGGCGGGCGAGGTGCGGCAGGACGAGCGGGGCGATCCGCGCAAGGTAGGCGACCAGGTCGCGCTTGGTGACGGGCGCCTCGTCGACCCCGTCACGCGCCGGGAACAGGACCTTGCCCAGGTTGGTGAGCTTGAGCTCGCGGCCGCCGACAGTCCACGGGCCGTCCACCTTGATGGACGCGAGCGCTTCCAGCTCGGCGGGCGTGGCGGCTCGGGAACGCCGCCGCAACTGCCGGCGCCGCCCCAGCGTCCGGCGCCGCTGCAACGTTCGGCGCCGTGGCCTCGATCTGCGTCCCGACCTCCCGGTCCGCGCGAACCGGGTCCACCGGATGCTCGCGCACGACCTCGCGCGGGCTCGCGTCGCGGCTCGATGCCCTTGAACGACGCCTGCCGGATGTGGCCGTCGCGCGACCAGCCGCCCAGCTCCACGCGCACGACCAGCTCGGGCCGCACCCAGTGGACGCCTGCCAGGTCGCCGCCCCAGCGGCCCTTGTAGTCCGGCGGAGGCGCGGGATCGAACGGGGGCGCGTCCACCTCCAGGGCGGCGAGCCGGGCCAGCAGGTCGGCGCGGGTCCGGGACGTGAACCCCGACCCCACCTTGCCGGCGAAGCGGAGGGCGTCACCCTCGTACACGCCGAGCACGAGCGCCCCCAGCTCCCTGGCGCTCCCCTCCCCCGGCGTCCAGCCGCCGACCACGACCTCCTGCTCGGGGCGCACCTTGAGCTTGAGCCAGGCGGGCGATCGTCGTCCCGGCTCGTACCGTGAGCGACGCTGCTTGGCGACGACGCCTTCGAGGCCCTGGGCAGCGGCGGCATCGAAGAACGCGACCCCCTCGGTGTCCACGTGCTTGGCGAACTGGACCCGGGCCGTCGGCCGCAGCACGAGCTCGAGCAGCCTCTTGCGATCCTCGAGGGGGACGTCGAGCAGGGAGCGGCCGTCGAGGTGGAGCAGGTCGAACACCTGGTACACGAGGCCCGACGGTGCGCCCGTCCGGGCCGTCGAGATCCGCTCCTGGAGCAGCGAGAAGTCGGGGCGGCCGCGGTCGTCGAGTGCCACGACCTCGCCGTCGACGATCGCGTCGCGCGCTGCGATCCACGTGGGCGGGTCAAGGAGACGACCGAAGTACGTGGCAGCATCGTGGCCGTTGCGGGTGTACAGGCGCACGTCGCCGCCCGCGACGACGGCCTCCACCCGGTAGCCGTCCCACTTGATCTCGAACAGCCAGTCATCGTCGCGGAACGGGCGCGACGCGAGGGTCGCGCGCATCGGCTCGATGTACGCGCGGGACGGGCGCCTCGCGAGCGGCCGACAGGTCGATGCGGGCCATCGCGGCCGGCATCTCGGACACCCAGATGGCCGGCGCGTTCGCCTTGACCTCGTCGTTGGTGCGCCCTGATCGCACGCTCTGCGGATGATCCTCGGCGTCCCACCCGGCGACAGCGTGCTCGTCGCGCTTCTTGATCAGCAGCCACTGCTCGCCCTCGTCGTCCTCGAAGGCGGTCCGCGGCGCGCTCGCCGGGCTTGCGGCTGGTCCGGACGATCGTGAACCGGCCGGCGATCTTGGCGCCCTGGGCGCGGAACTTGAGCTCGCCGTTCGCGATGGCCTGCGCCGGATCGGGCGTCTCCGGTTCCGGCTCCCAGGTGCCCCAGTCCCACACGATCACGTCGCCCGCGCCGTACTGGCGGGGCGGGATGACGCCCTCGAAGTCGAAGTACTCGACCGGGTGATCCTCGACATGGACGGCCATGCGCCGCGCGTCGGGGTCCAGCGTGGGGCCTTTGGGCACGGCCCACGAGACGAGGACGCCGTCGATCTCGAGGCGGACGTCGTAGTGCAGTCGCGTGGCGCGATGCCGCTGGACGACGAACCGGCGCCGCGACCATGCGTCGCCCGCGGCAGACGCGGATCCGCCAGGAGCGCGCCCGCCCGGAGCTGGTTCGCGGGGGGCGGGCTCCGGCGTCTTCGCGAAGTCGCGCTTGCGCCGGTAGTCGTCGAGGGGCATGGAGTGGAGTATGCCGCGGCGCCGCGATCGCTCCTAGGCTGGCCCTGCCTCGCCCTCCTCGGCCCCCTTGGACGGCCGCATCCACTTGAACGCCTGGAATGCCGAGCGCCGGCTGATGGCGAGCACGACGGCCGACAGCGCGAAGTACACGATCGTGAGCGTTGAGCGCGTCTCCGGGAAGATCATCTGGACGATGAACAATCCGAACAGCGCCCCGGCGCCGACCAGCGACAGCCGCAGGTCCAGCAGGATCACGATCGCGAACAGCGACTGGGCGGCCGTGAGCAGGACCTCGTCCTGCTGGCGCTGGTCGAGGGGCAACGCCGTGGGCGCCCCACTTCCGACGGAGTAGACGAGCGGGAGCATGGCCACGAGCAGGGTCCACTGGTTGATCTTGGAGCTGACGAGGGTGCCAAGGGCCGCCGTCGCCGCGCCACGCCACGCGAACAGCGCCACGACGACGAACTCGGGCGCCTCCGATGCGAGCGGCGCCAGCCATTGCACCAGGAGGAACTCGTCGATACCCAGCGCGGTGCCGGTGGAGACGAGCGCCGTCGCGAACGGCTTGGCCACGAGCAGGATCCCGACGGCCGCCCCGATCGCGAGGAGTGCGACGAAGGCCCGCCGCGTGCGAACGGACAGCGATCCGATAAGCCGGGCCGGTCCGACCAGGTGCGGCTCCTCGGCAGGCTGGCGGGCGACGCGCCAGATGTAGAACACGAAGAAGCTGACAAGGACCGCCATGTCGATAAGCGAGATCTCGCCCCTGACTGGCAGGGTGAACGCGTACACGGTGGCCGCGAGCAGCACCACGATCTCGAGCCCGTGATCTGTGCTGAGCTCCACCGTTCTGCGGCGGAACCGGAGCCAGCCGATGACGATGACCATCGGCCAGGCGAGGCCGATCAGCAGGCGGTTCGCACCGGTCATGTTCGCCACGGCATACCCGGCATACGCCGGGTCCTCGGCCGCGAGGAAGGCGTAGGTCGCGTCCACGACGTACTCCGGGAGGATCGCGATCAGGGCCAGCAGCGCGAGGGCGAGACCCTGGCTGAAGTCGAGCTGGACGACCTCGGCCGCCCAGGAGAGCAGGAAGGCGGCCCCCACGATGGCGATGCCGTAGGCAAGCGCCTTGACCGGATCCGCGACTGGGAGCCCACCGAGGACGATGAGCAGGCCGGGCACCATGAGCGACGCAGCGAGCAGGACCAGCAGCCATCCGCGCGGGCTGGGCGGGGCGTCGTCATGCACATCGGAGTGGACCACGGCGTGGGAATCGGTCATCGGGTTCCTCGGGTGGGCAGGCTCGGGAGCTCGGTGGCGGGACACCATCATGCCCAATCCCGGCGATTCGGGCGCTCACGACGGTCCGGGGCCGTCGGCGATCCACGGCGCGCTCCCGTGGCGCCGGTCCCGGGCGGGCGCTCAAGCGCCTGGTGGCGCCTGCGGTCAGGCGCTCTTGCGGCGGCGTGCGGGACGGGACGCGGCCGACTCCTCCGGCGCCTCAGTCACGATCTTGGGCGATGCGGATGTCGGCTTCGCCTTGGCCGCCCGGCTGGCCCGATCCTGCTTCGCATCGGCCACCGACACCGGTGGCGTCGTCGCCTGGGCCCGGGTGTCGGTGGCGGCCTTGACGCTTGCCTCGAGCAGCTTCATCAGGTCCACGATGTTCGTGGACTCCTCCACCGGCTCGGGCTGCGCGACCTCGACGCCCTCGATCTTGGCCTCGATGACCTTGAGCAGTGCCTCGCGGTAGTCGTCCTTGTAGCGCGCCGGGTCGAATTCCTCCGTCATGGCCTCCACGAGCTGTTCGGCCATCTTGCATCTCGGCGGGCTTGAACTCCTGCTCCTCGGCCGGCAGGTCCAGCTCCTTGCTGGAGCGGATCTCGTCGGGCCAGTGGAGCGTGGTGAGGAGCATCGTGTCCTCGTAGGGGTCGATCGCGGCAAGGGCCTCGCGATCGCGGATCACGACCTTGCAGATGGCCGAAAGCTCCCTGGCTGCCAGGACCGAACGCAAGAGGTAGAACGCCTTGCGCCCGATCTTGTCGGGCTCGATCAGGTAGGCCTGCTTCGTGAAGCGAGCGTGATCGTCGGTGGTCTTGGCGCGCGGGGCGAACTGCTCGATCTCGATGGCCCGGACGGTCTTGAGCGGGACCTTGTCGAGGTCCTCGTCATTGATGATGACGTACTGGTCCGGGGCGTACTCGTAGCCCTTCACCGTGTCCGATCGGGAGATCATCTCCTCGTCCACGGGGCACCACACCTTCATCTGGATGCGGGTGTTGTCCTTCGCGTGGAGCATGTTGAAGCGGATGGCGTAGTCGGACTCGGTGGCGGTGTAGAGCTTGACCGGGATGGTCACCAGTCCGAACTGGATGGCGCCCTTCCACATCGAACGAGGCACGGGTCCTTGGTCCTCCCGCCCGGCGTCCTGACGGCTCCCGCGCCGCCGGCGTCACCGGGACGCAGACTCTACCACCGTGCGGCAAGCGCACTGCGCGACGCGACGGCGAACGCCCGACCGTCCGGACGCAGGCCTAGCGGATGACGACGAACGCGTCGAGGTCCACCCGCGGATGGCCCGCGGTGCCCGCCACCACCACCTTGATCGTGTGCGGGCCAGGCGTCGCCCAGGTGCGCGTGAACATCACCCGCCGCGACGTCAGGGTCTTCGGCGTACAGGGACCGCTCGCGACCTGGACGCCGTCGATCCAGATCTGCGCGCGGCCGCGGGTACTCGCGGTGGCCGCGACGAACGCGATCCCGCGACCGGTGAACGACCGGCTCGACCGAAGCGCCCTTCTGGCGGCTGTAGAGCGTCGTGCCACCCGACCAGGCCGATCGCGTCGAGCGACTCCACGTGCCGCTCCTCGTGATCGTGGAGCTGCGTGTCCTGCACCAGCTGGATGCTGAGCGGCCCACCCCGCAGCCACGGGCTCCAGTTGCCGGCCGCGTCCCCGGCCCGGACCTCCAGCTCGTAGACGTGGCCGCCTGCCAGGGTGCGGGATGCCGAGCGTGTCGTCGGGGAGGTGGTGGATGGGCTCCCGGTGACGCCGTCGACCACCCACCGGGCCTGGTACCTGTGATCCCGCCGAACGCATCCGTTCCGGCGGCCCAGCCGTGGCTGATGCCGCATCGACGACCCGCTCAGGCGGGTCGAGGTGATCCGCAGGGAGGCCGGTGCCACGGCGACGGGCACGTCGCTGTCGACGTGGACGATGTACACCGAGGTCCGACCCGAGGCGCCTCCGCACGCTCCGTCGCCGTCACGGTGACCTTGTAGTCGCCGCTGGGTGTCTCAGGCGGCACGGTCACGGCCATGGACGTTGTCGTTCCCTCGAGGCCCTCGAGGGTGCCGGCCGACAGCACCACCCCAAGCGGGCCTTCGGCGGTGGCCGAGAGGTCCACCGGCCCCGGGAACGCCTCGCCCCGGTAGAGGCGCACCGGCAGGGGGAGCGTGGCCCCGTCGCGGCCGACAAGCGCATCGCGAGACCGGTCAGGGGTGGCATCGACCGTGAAGTCGTCCACGTCCACGAGGTGCGAGACGTCGAGCAGCGGCTCGTGGTAGCTGTCCGGGTCCGTGGCGGTGTCCCAGTCCTGGGTACCCGCCGCGATGAGCGCGGTCTTGACCTGCGCTGGGGTCGCGGTGGGGCGCGACGCCCGGTACAGCGCGATGGCGCCCGTGACATGAGGGGTGGCCATCGACGTGCCCGAAATCCAGCCATACCGGCCGTTCGGCTCAGATGCGGTCGGCGGCAGCGTGGACAGCGTGCACTTGCCCGGGGCGATCAGGTCCACGTCGCGCCCGTAGTTGGAGAAGTCGGCGAAGGTGTCGTCCTGGTCCGAGCTGCCGCACGAATATCCCGCCTAGGCCGCCGGGCTTGCCGTCCGAATCCGCGAGCGCGGACACGGTGATGACCTCGTCGTAGCTCGCCGGGCGGAGCTTGCTCGCGTTGAACGAGTTGTTGCCCGCCGCCGCCACGATCGGGATGCCGGCGCGACGACGCGGCAGACCGCCTGGTGCATCACGTCCTTGTTCGTGAGCCCGCAGTTGCCGTCGTCCGTGCCCGACTTCGCGACCGACATGTTGACAGCCTCGATGAGCGGTCGCGTCGGGTCGGCCGGGTCGCGCTGGGCGGTGATCCAGTCGAGGCCGCAGACGTACCAGGACAGGAGCCCGTCACCCGCGGAGTTGAGGATCCGCACGGCCCAGAGACGGGCGCCGGGCGCGACGCCCACGACGCCCACGCCGTTGTCGAGCGCGCCGACGGTGCCGGCGACATGCGTGCCGTGGCCGTTGACGTCGCCCCAGGCCGTCGGGTCGTCCGTCGAGCAGTTGTACGCCGCCGGCGATGTTGAGGTCCTCGTGGGTCTTGCGCGATGCCCGTGTCCACGATCGCGACGTCCGCATCCACCCGCTCGTCGTTGCCGTCGATCCCCGCGACCAGGCTCTCGCGGCCGCCGACCCGCCTGACGCCCCGCGGCACGCTCTGGTCGGCGGCGATGCTGATCGACCTCGTCGGGGACGACAGCTGCGACGACGGGGTCCGCCCGAAGCGCGGCGACCTGTTCCTTGGTGAGGCGGGCCGCATAGCCGCGGATCGACGTGAAGGTGCGGTCGACCTTGACACCGCGTGCCTTCGCCCGGCCTGCCTCGGCGGTCGTCGACGTCCCGTCCTCCAGCACCACGATCCAGCGACCGTCGGCGCTGAGAGGCCGGTCGGCCCGCGCGGCGTCCTCACGCAATTCCGTGGACCGGTCGCCCGTACCCACCGACGCTGGCCGGGCCTCTGCGGCGGGGGCCAGGCCGAGGGCGAGGAGGAGCGCGATGGCCAGGGGCGCGGCTCGTCGCATTGGGTCTCCACGTGGGCGCGATGTGCGGCGGCGTGCCTGCACGATGGCGTGCGAGCCACCCCCGCGGACAGGCCGAGTATCGCCCAAGGGGCGCACTCCCGCCAACCCCGACCATCGTCGGGACCGCGTGCTCCGATTGTCAGGCGGCCGTCACCCGGGCTCCGCGGAGCTCGGCCTCCGCCTCGGACACGCGGGCGATGATGCCGTTCCGCATGATGTCGAGGCCATCGGTGACCGCCTTGGTGACCGAGGTGATCGAGGTCAGCTGCGTCTTCAGGTTGCGCACCTGCTCCAGCTGCTCCCGGACACCCGTGAGGGCCTTGGCGATCGCGTGGGCATCCACGTCCACGGTCCGCTCGGCGAGCTTCGCGAGCGCCATGATCCGGGCCAGGCGGACCGCGGCGGCCAGGTATGCGGTGTCGGGAGCCTCCGGGTCCACCACCACGTGGACGTCCTCGCCAACCACCGTGAACGGGGCGTAGCCCTGCGGGTGCGTGCTGGGCGCTCCAGACGGCAACCCCGATGAGCGCATCGCGGTTCCGGCGGGCCTCCTGCAGCTCCTTGCGCATGTCGGGACCCGACAGGCGGCGGTCCTTCGCCTCGAGCACCACGCGCACCGTCGCGCCTCGCGTCAGGGCCGGGTCCAGGGTGACAACGAAGTCGCCCTTCTTGGAGCGGGCGACGGCGCCCTCCTCGGTGCCGGTCCGGTCCACCATGTCGCCGCTGCCGCGGGCCAGGTCACCGAGCAGCACGTGGAGGAGGTCCTCGAAGTCGCCGCCTTTGGCCGTCCCCTTCGCCCGCTCGCCGGCGCGGGCGCTGCTTGCGGCCTCGAGCGCCACCAGCTTGTCGTTGAGCACCTTGAAGCCGTCAGCGACCTCCTGGCGGAACTGGTGGAGCGGCGAGCCGAGGCGGGTCGGGTCCAGGAGCACGGCCAGGCGGGACTGGTCTCCGTCGAAATAGCGACCGAGCAAGGTGCCCATGCGCCCGATCGCGGAGTCCCGCTTGGTCTCGTCGAACAGGTCATGCACGAACGTCTGCAGCTCACCCCGGTCACCGAGGAACTTCTCCAGGGTCCTCGGAAGGCGTCCGTCCTCGCCGGCAAAGTTCTCGCGCAGGACCGCCTCGACCTCCCGGGCCGCGTCCTCATTGGCCTTCGCGGTCTGCGTGACCAGCTTCTCGAACTCGCGACGGACGACATCGGTGTCCATCGTGGTCGCGGCGTCCTGGAGGGCGATCAGGCCGATGCGCAGCGCGCGCTCGACGACCGCCGGCCGGTCGGCCTCCTCGCGTTCGGCAAGCGATGCCGCCATGGCGGCATCGGCAAGGACGAGGCGCTCGACGACGATCCGGTCGCCGTCCACGTGGACGATGGGTCCGGAGCCGGGGAGGGAGAGGATGCGTGCTTCCATGGCACAACCATGGAGCCGGCCTGTGTCAGCTGTGTGTCACAGCCTCGCGCGGCCCGCGTGCACGTGGAGTCCCGGAGCTCCCAGGGGCGTGCTCGCCTGGGACGGCCGGATCCATGGAGCCCGTCGTCTGGCGGATCGCGCGCGACGGTGGCGCCAGCTCCTCGCCGATCTCCGCGGCCCATGCACGCACCCGCGCGATGTCCACCGGACCGAGCTGCTCCACGATGTCCGCGCCACCGTCCACGGCGCGCGGCCCGAACGTGGCCCAGCCGCGCGCCCCGACGAAGCGGGCGACGGCGCTCACCGCACACTCGCCTTGATCGTCGTCATGGTGCCCGTCGATGCAGCGGCGACGGCCGATGGGCCCAGCGCAGAACAGCCACACCTTGCGCCCGGCGAGAGCGGCGGCGTGACGGGCCAGGAACCCGCCGCCGTCGCCATGCCGGCTGGGCACGTACATGCCGCTGCCGAGGATGACGGCTGCGTACGGGCTGACGTCCGTCACGTCGCGCGCCGCGCGTGCCTCGACCTCGAGACCGTAGCGACGGAGCACGGCGCCGATCGCCTCGGCGATCGAGGCTGTCGATCCGGCCTGGCTTGCGAAGGCGATGAGGACGCGGTCTGCACCCAAACGTGGGACTCCCTTCGGTGTGACGGGATCGTCGGCTGTCGGGGTGGCGACGGGCAGGGTCCAAACGCCCCTGTTGGAGGGTGCCCTGCACCGCAACGATCCGGGCACCTCGGCTCGGGCCACCCGGCCCGGCCAAACGGCCCCCGACGCATATCGGGGGCATGCCGGGCCGGCCGCACCAGACCGCATACGCGCCGGGGTACGATCCGGACATGACCGGCGTCAGGCGCACCGTGCTCCGTGCCGCGGCAGCAGCCGCACTCGGTGTGGTCCTGCTGGTGTCGGGATCGGCGGCGACAGACGCGCGGGCGGCGCCAGCTCCGGCGATCGGAGCGGCCTCCGTGGCCCGGCCTGGTTCCGCCATCGTCCCGGGCACCGTCGACCGTTCGTCCATCCGGATGCACGCCACCTACGCCGTCGACCTGCGCCTGGTCTGGTCCACCCGCAGCGTCCGCGGGAGCGTCGTGATCACGGCCCGCAACGACTCCGGGACCGGCGTCGACCGCGTCCGCCTCAACACCGTGATGGGTCCGCTCGGCGGGCTGCGGCTGGGCACGGTGACGGTGGATGGGGCGGCCCACTCGGCCACGCTCGCCGGCCAGACGGTCACCGTCCGCCTGGGAGGCGTCCTGCCCCCGGGTGCCACCACCGTCATCCGGGTGCCGTTCCGGGCGACGCTCCGTTCGGGGACCGCGGGCTCGTCCTGGATGTTCACCAGGGCCAACGGCGTCGCGAACCTGTACCGCTGGGTGCCGTGGATCAGCCGTACGACGCGCTTCGAGCGCCCGAACCACGGCGATCCGTTCGTCACGCCCGCGAGCCCGCTCGTCAGGGTGCGTGTCGAGACCGACGTCCCGCTCGCCGTGACCCTGAACGGGACCCGGACCTCGCGCTCCGCCGACGGCCTCGTGACCGAGTGGGAGGCCCGCGACGTGCGCGACCTCGTGCTCAACGCCTCGCGCCACGTGGACCGGCGTTCGGCCACCGTCAACGGGACGACCATCCGCGTCGCCACCCGGCCTGGCGGCCCGTCGGGGGCCCTGCTGCGTGCCGCCACCCGCGCCCTGCCGCTCCTCGAGGCGCGGCTCGGCCCATCGCCGTGGCCGGTGCTGCGGGTGGTGGAGTCGGCCGGCGGCTACGCCATGGAGGGCCCGGGCATCATCTGGATCCCGGCCGGCACCGCGACCTCGCGGTACGAGTACCTGGTCACCCACGAGCTCGCGCACCAGTGGTTCTACGGACTGGTCGGCAGCGACCAGGCCCGCGAGCCGTTCGCCGACGAGGCCATGGCCGACATGGTCACCCGCTTCGTGCTCGGCCAGCGGCGCGCATCCCGGTGCGCACGGGCGGACCTCGACCGCTCCATCTACGGCTACTCCGAGGCCTGCTACTACGAGGTCGTCTACATCCAGGGCGGCAACCTGCTCGACAACGCCCGCCGCGAGATGGGCACGGCGGTGTTCTTCGGCGCGGTGCGGCGCTATCTCGCCGAGCAGCGGTGGGGCCTGTCCGACACGCGCACGCTGCTGGACACGCTCGATGCCGCGACGCCGCTCGACATGGCCGCCCGCTGGCGGGCGCGCTTCCCGACGCTGTACTGAGGTGCCGCCGGTGGATTCCGTCCCCGACCTTCATCCGCAACTCCGCTTGGCGACGCCCGCTGACGGGGCCGTCGTGGCCGCGGTCTACGCGCCGTTCGTGACCGACTCGGTGGTCTCGTTCGAGGCGGAACCCCCGTCCGGTGCCGAGATGGCCGCCCGCATCGAGCGCGTCGTGGCCCGCACGCCCTGGCTGGTGGCGGAGGTGGACGGCGTGGTCCGCGCCTACGCCTACGGGTCGCGCCACCGGGAGCGCGCGGCCTACGACTGGACGGTCGAGACGACGGTGTACGTGGATCGCGCGTTCACCGGACGGGGTCTCGGGAGGGCGACGATGGAGGCGCTGCTCCGGATCCTGCGTCTCCAGTGCGCGCACCTCGCGGTGGCCGGGATCACGCTGCCGAACCCGGGATCGGTCGGCCTGCATCTCGCGCTCGGCTACCGGCACGTCGGCGCGTTCGAGGCGATCGGCTACAAGTCCGGCGCGTGGCACGGGGTGGACTGGTACGCGCTGGAGCTCGGCCCGCGCCCGGATCCGCCCGCGCGGCTCGTCCCGCTGCCGGAGCTGCTCGGCGACCCTCGCCTGGGCGCAGCGCTCAACGGCACGTGACGCTGGAGGTCGATCGTCGTCACCACGAGGATCGAATCGCTGCGTTCATCCCGCTGTGGATGGATTCCGCGACAGGCATGCGGGGGTCGGTGGCCGAATCCCGACTTCCGCGCCTGATGCCAGCGTGCTGGGTGCGCGGATCATCCGCACGGGGATGAAGACCACGGGATCATCCCCGCGTGTGGATGGACCCACCCTGCAGGGATGGAACGGTCCCGCCGGACGGTTGACCGCTACCGCTCGCTGGGCCGGCGCCCAACCACCCACCAGGCGACCGGGAAGACGCCTGCGGCCGCGGCCAGCTTGATGATGTCGACGACGAGGAACGGCACGAGCCCGACCGCGATCGCCTGTCCGAGATCCATCCCGGTCGTGGCGGCCAGCCACGGCACGCCGATCGCGTAGATCACGACCGTCCCGAGGGTGTTCATCCCGAGCGAGCCGCCGATGTGGCGGTCCCAGCCGAGCTCCGCCAGTCGGCCGACCAGCGCCGCCGCGAGCACGAACCCGATGAGATATCCGCCGGTGGCGCCCCAGATGACCTCGAGACCACCGCTGCCCTCGGCGAAGAACGGCAGGCCTACCACGCCGAGCGCGACATAGATCAAGCTCGCGAGTCCGCCGCGCCGCATGCCGAGCGCCCCGCCGACGACGAGGATCCCGAAGTTCTGGAGCGTGTAGGGCACCGGGTTGCCGGGGATCGGGATCGCGATCAGTGACGTCAGGAAGATGAGCAACGCGCCGGCCATGACCAGCATCGCGTTGCGCAGGCGGGGCGAGGTGTGCTCGCCGGCCCAGACCGGGACGAGGAAGTCCGCGATGGTGATGCCCTTCTCGGCAGCCGGAATCCTGGTCAGTGACGGGATCGCGTAGCTCATTGGGCCCTCTGCAACCGCGCCCCCACGGCGCGGCGTTGCGCGGAGTCTACCAACCGGAGGTGCCGGACGCGTCATCCAGACCGGCGCCGGAGCGCCGGGGCCTGCACTCCCCCGTTCGTGCCGCGACCGGCCGGCACGCGGACTACCCTTCGCGGATGCACGTCGTGGTGGTCGGAGGCGGGATCACGGGCACGGCCACAGCCGCATTCCTGGCCCGCGCAGGTGCCCGAGTCACGCTGGTGGAGCAGGCGGGCCTCGCGTCGGGTGCCTCGGGCGCGAACTCAGGCGTCGTGTACCACCCGTTCGAGCGCGTGCTGAACGGGCTGTACCACCCGACGCTCGCGCTGTACCGGGAGCTGGAGCGCGAGGAGGCCGGGTTCACGCTGGGCCACGAGCCTGCCGGCGTGCTCTATCTCTCGCATGACGGCGACCTCCCGAGGCTGCTCGCCGGTCGCGTCCGCTTGCTGCATCCGGACCTGGACGTCGATGTCGCGGAAGGGGCCGCGCTGCGCGCGCTGGAGCCCTCACTGGCCGATGGGCTCACCGCGTGCCGCGTGGACATCGGCTTCCCGGTCGCGCCAGGCTCCGCGACGTATGCCTACGCGACAGCGGCCGAGCGGGCCGGCACCGTCGTGCGCGCTGGCCGGACGGCGGTACTTGCGGGCAGGGGCCCGCGGGTCGACGGGGTCCTGGTCGACGGCTCCCGGGTGGCGGCCGATGCGGTCGTCGTCGCGGCCGGACCGTGGACGCCGGACGTGCTGGATCCCTCCGGCCGCTGGCATCCGATCGTGCGCCGCTGGGGCGTCGTGGTGGAGGCCTTCCTGGGCGAAGCCGGACCGCGGCACGTGCTGGAGGACGCCGAGGACGAGGCCGACGTCGGGGCTGTCGAGGCCGTCCCGCCCGGCTGGGCGGACCACGCGACGCCCGGGTTCAGCCTGGTGCCGACGCCCGGGCCGGCATCGGTCGGATCGACGTTCCTGGCCTCGGAGCCGGACCCCGACGCGTGGGTGGAACGGATCCTCCTCGGCGCCGCCTCGTTCGTGCCGTCCATCGCGGACGCCCCGATCCGCGGGGCCCGCTGCTGCGCGCGACCGCAGTCGGTGGACGGGCGCCCGCTGGTGGGCCGTGTCCCGGGCCGCGACAACGTCTACGTGTGCTCGGGACACGGGTCATGGGGGATCTCCACGGGGCCGGCCTCGGCGCGCCTGGTGGCGGACCTCGTGCTGGGCGGCAGTCCGGCCATCGACCCGGCCCTGGACCCGGCGCGGTTCGGGGTGCCCGGACTGAGGAGCTGAGCCGCCTCCGCTTGCCCGATGTGCAGGGGCGCTGAAATCGCCGGCGCGTCGGAGCAGATTGCAGCCTCCAGCGCCGGGACGAGGCGTCCGCGAAGGCCGGGCCGCTCCCCGGCATCAGTCAGATCAAGTCTTGCCATGGCCGCGTCGCCCACGGCCTCCATCGCTGACCCCGGGCCGACGACCCGCCCACCACGACGTCTTGCCATCCCACCGCAAGTGGATCAGGATGCAGCGCACCATGGCCTCGACACCGATCGTCACCCGCGGCCTGACGTCCGATGCGGACTACGAGGCGATGGCCGCCATCCTCGAGGCCTCACGGGTCGTCGACGGGTATGACACCGTGCGCAGCGCCGGCCAGCTGCGGGACGGCTTGCCGACCGTCCCCGGCTTCGAGCCCGCAGAAGACTGGCGGATCGCGTCGGTCGACAGGGAAGTGGTCGGTTTCGCGTACGCCTTCATCGACGGCGACCACCCGGACTTCGGCCGGGTCTTCTTCCACTCGTGCACGGTGCTTCCGCGCTGGCGCGGCATCGGGATCGGGCGGCGGCTCATGGCCGAGGCCCAGGACGCGGCTCGCCTGCAGTCCGCCCGGCGGCCGGGGCCACGGCCCGATCGCTCGATCTTCAGGGCCTACGTGGCCGAGACGCACCTCGACGCGCGGCGTCTCCTGGAGCATGACGGCTACAAGGTGGTCCGGTACGGTTTCGCGATGGTGCGCCCAACCCTCGCCGACCCGCCGCCCGTGGTCCTGCCGGACGGCGTCGAGCTGCGCCCGACGAGCCGCGCCGACCTGCCCGCCATCGCCGGAGCGATAAACGAGGCGTTCGCCGACAACACGGCGATGCCGGCGTACACGTTGGAGGAGACCACCGCGTTGTTCGAGCACCCGCTGTGGGGGCAGCTCGACGTCTGGCAAGTCGCCTGGGCGGGCGACGATCCGGTCGGAGGCGTGTGCGGCTTCATCAACGACGAGGAGAACCAGTCCCTCGGGCGCCGGCGTGGCTACACCGAGAACATCTGGACTCGACGTGCCTGGCGCGGACGCGGGGTCGCGACGGCACTCATCGGCGCCAACCTGCGCCTGCTGGCGGAGCGGGGCATGACCGAAGCCGCGCTCGGGGTCGACGCCCAGAACCCGACGGGCGCGCTCGCCCTGTACGAGAAGGTCGGGTTCGCCCGGATCCGCACCGACCTCCTCTACCAGCGCAGCGCCTGAACCCGGGGCCTGGCCCGCGCGCCGCCCGCGAGGCGCGGCTCATGCGCCGCCGGCGCGCAATCCCTCAAGGTCGCGGACCACGATGTGCCGGTCGGCGACGGTGAGCAGGCCCGCCCGTTCAAGTTGCGCCAGCGCCTTGTTGGCTGCCTCGCGCGACGCCCCGACCCAGCCCGCCAGATCGCGCTGCGACATCGGAAGCCCGATCCGGATGCCCCCGTCCACCGGTGACCCATAGTCGCGGGCGAGCTCCACCAGCCGCTGGGCGACCCGGCCTGTGACATCGAGTGCCACGAACTCGGTCCGCTTGTCCTGCGTGAGCACCAGCGGCTCGCCGGGCTCGACGATGGTCACCGTGGCGAGGTGCGGCTCCCCGCCGATGGCCGACAACTCCCCGAGGACGTCGCCCGAACCCGGAACCCGAGCACCGTCTCCCGTCCGTCCTCCGACAACGTTGACACCTTGACGCGGCCGGCAAGCAGGAGGACGACCTTGTTCGAGATATCGCCTTCCTCGAACAGGACGGCACCCGACCGGAGACGCTGGCGACGCCCCGCGGCGAACGCGGCATCCAGGGGACCGCCAGGCAGGGAGACGTCAGGCTCGGGGCTCATTCCTGGCAACCTCGTGGGTGCGGCGACAGCGGGACTGTGCTGCGCCGCGGGTGCGTGCATGACACGGATACGCGAGGGAACCGCGCACTTCCCGCCGGGCGACCGCAGTGGGCGCCAGGATGCACGTCTCGGCCGCCAGGCGGGAATCCAGCACCTGAACACCTAGGCCAGACCCCGATCCGGTCCGCGGGCGGGAATCCGACACCCCGGCTGCCCCGTCAGACCGCCGGGCGAGAACCGGACACCAACCGGACGACACCCCCATCCTGGTCCGCGTCGTCGCGTCGGAGCCCGCGTCCCGTATACTTCGCCGGTCCCCGGACAGCGGAGCCTCGTGCTCCATGTGCCCGGAGAGGGCATGGTGGCCTTAGCTCAATGGGCAGAGCATCGGATTGTGGCTCCGAAGGTTGTGGGTTCGAGCCCCATAGGCCACCCCAATTCCTGATCGGCGAGGCCGACTCAGGACGCCCCGAGCCGACGCGACGCGACGCCATCGGATCCCAGAATGGGTCCGGCCCTGCTCGCCGCAACGGGGCTGGCGCCGTCACTTCCAAATGTCGGTGAGGATCTGCGGCGGCGGCGCGTGCGCTTCTAGGATCGATCGGAGCGGGCGCCGGCGACGATCTTGGGCGATGGCGAAGGGATGGGAGTCGCCGACGGGGTGACGGCCAGGGTGGCAGCGACGGTCACCGTGGGAGTCGTCGCGGCCGTCGGCAATGCGGTCTGGACAGGACTCGACTCCGGGACCGATGCGCTGGGGCCGGTCGCACCGCACCCGGCGATCAGGATCGCCATGGCGGAGAGGAAGGCACGGAGTCGCATCGTCGCGCCTCCGCCGTCAGGGCCCCCAGAGGTACTCGTCCGGCTTCAGCCTGAGCCAAGCCGCTACGGCTGGGTGTCGCAGGCCTGCGGTGAGCATGCGTCGATGCTGCCGTCGGCCAGCCCCCGGATCGCCGCGTCGAGGAACGCCTGCTGCTCCACCGTGAGGCTGACGTTCCGGACCGGCGCGAGACCGATCCCTCCGTTCGCCACGTCATTGAGGAAGTTGCCCGCCTGGGGTGTCGGCTTCCCATCGGCCCACCAGCGCACGATTGCATGCGTGGTGGCCGGCGTCACCAGCTTCTGGGCGCTGGTCACGATGCACGGACGCAGCTCGGAATAGAGCACCCAGCCGTCCGCGTCGACGCCGATCCCCCACTTCCCGGCATCGCAAGCCGCGGCAAGAACGCCCTCCGTCGACTGACCAGCGACGCCGAACACCACGTCGGCGCCCCCGGCGATCAACTCGCTCGACTTCGCGTATCCGTCGGCCACGTCCGCGAAGCTTCCGGCGTAGTTCGCACTGACGCCGATGGCGGGATCCACGGACGCCGCCCCGTTCGCGTACCCGTTCATGTACACGAGGACACCAAGGAACGCGCCCCCGCCGAGGTCCACGCCGACGGTCCCGACCGTGCCGCTGGCGGTGATCATGCCCGCCACGACGCCCGCCAGGTACCCCGACTGTGCCGCGTCGAACACGAGCCCCTGGTAGTTCGGTGGCCCGTCTCCCACGCCCTGATCGATCCCGAAGAACTGGACGGCGGGATGCGCGTTCGCGGCCGTCAGCGTGGCGTCGGCCATGAGGAACCCCACCGTGACGATCACGACCGCGCCTCGACGCACCAGTCGCTCGATGTTCCGCGCGTACGCCTCGGCGCTCGGGCGCATCGTGACGGCCACGACGGCGTCACCGCCGATTGCCGCGGCGCCCGCCCGCGCACCATTCCATCCGGCCTCGACGAAGCTGTTGTCGTACAGGACCGGGCCGTCGGTGACGTATCCGACCAGCGGCGGACCGATCGGGCTTCGCACGGACGGGCCGGCCGCCGCGGGCGAGGCAACGAGCGCGACGAGCAGCATCGCGACCGCCACCGCGAACATCCGACGCATCATCGGTCCTCCAGGGACGCGTGCGCGGGGCGGTCCTGCCAGTGGCTCCGCGCGACCGGGGCAGCCGAAGCGTCGGTCGCGCGTCAATGCCTCCCGCTGATGCGGATGCTGACGTGCCGGACAGCGTGCCACCAGTGCCATTGGGTACGGATCCCGGTCGTGCCAGCGGCCGCGCTCCTCGAAGGGCCGCGACCGCGAGGTCTTCATGCCCGATGGCAGCGTGCTAGCACTCGATGACGTTGAGGGCGAGCCCGCCCCGGCTCGTCTCCTTGTACTTGTGGTGCATGTCCTCGCCCGTCTCGCGCATCGTCTTGATCGCGGCGTCGAGGCTCACGTGGTGCACGCCGTCGCCGGCCAGCGCGAGGCGCGCCGCGTTGATCGCCTTGACCGCGGCAATCGCGTTGCGCTCGATGCAGGGGATCTGCACGAGACCGCCGACCGGGTCGCAGGTCAGGCCCAGGTTGTGCTCGATGCCGATCTCGGCGGCGTTCTCCACCTGCTCCGGGGTCCCGCCGGACACCGCCGCGAGACCCGCCGCTGCCATCGCGCAGGCGACGCCGACCTCGCCCTGGCAGCCGACCTCGGCGCCGGAGATCGAGGCGTTCTCCTTGAACAGGATCCCGATCGCGGTGGCCGTCAGCAGGAACTCGATGATCCCGCGCGTCGGTCGCCCGGGGGACGAAGCGGGTGTAGTAGTGGAGGACAGCGGGGATGATCCCGGCGGCCCCGTTGGTGGGCGCCGTGACGACCCGGCCGCCCGCGGCGTTCTCCTCGTTGACCGCCATCGCGTACAGGTTGACCCAGTCCATCGTCGCGAAGGGATCGGGCAGCATGCCGCTGCGTTCACGTTCGAGCAGGCGTGCGGTGGAAGGCCCGGGCGCGGCGCCGGACCCGGAGGCCGCCGGGCAGCTCGCCCTCGGTGGTGATCCCCCGCTCCACGCAGGCGTGCATGACGCCCCAGATGCGCAGGAGGCCCGCATCGATCTGGGCATCGGTGCGCCACTTGCGCTCGTTCTCGCGGACGACGCCCGCGATGGTCAGGCCGGTGGACGAGGCAACCTCGAGCAGCTCCGTCCCCGTGCGGAACGGGTGCGGCAGCACCGTCACCTCGGGCACGACGTGGTGGGGATCGGGGCTGGCGAGCAGCTCGTCGTCCACGATGAAGCCACCACCCACGGAATACACCGTGAGGTGGTCCAGCTCCTGGCCATCCGCGTCGAACGCGCTGAAGCGCACGTTGTTGACGTGGAAGGGGACTCCGTCGTCGTGGCTGAGCCGGTCGCTGAACTCCACCTCGACCGCGACCTCGTGGCGGCCTGCCAGCCTCAGTCGACGCGCGGCGTCGATCGCCGCGACCCGCGCGGGGACGGTGACGGTGTCGATCGTGTCCGGCGCGGATCCCTCGAGGCCAAGGACCACCGCCATGCCCGTCCCGTGCCCGCGACCGGTCGCTCCAAGGCTGCCGTAGAGCTGGGCGCGCACAAGCGCCGTGGTGTCCAGGAGGCCGTGGCGCTCGAGGCGGTGCGCGAAGCGGGCGGCCGCGCGCATCGGGCCGACCGTGTGCGAGCTCGACGGGCCGATCCCGATCTTGAACAGGTCGAAGGCGCTGACTGCCACGTCGTGCTCCTCCCGCCGGCTAGCGGCCGGACAGCGCCTCGATCTTGAGGTACTGCCTGAACCGCGCCGAGCGCATCCCGAACAGGGCCCCCAGCGCGATCCGCCGGAGCAGCTCCACCCGGCCCACCCGCCAGCCGCGCGTGGACGCAGCCGCGAGCCCCTGCTCCGTCACGAGCGCGAGACTTGCCGCCGTCGCGACTGCGGCCACGGCGGTCTCCGCGTACAGCAGCGCCGTCTGCCCCTTGCCCTCGGCCCGGGCGTCGCGCGTCACGATGGTGGCGATGTCGACCACAAGGATGCCGGCGGTCATCACACCCACGATCACGGCACCGGGGCGCCCGAACCGGGCGATGGCCAGCTGGGTCAGCGGGAAGCCAGACCCACTCGCGACAGCGATCACAGCCCCAAGCGCCTGCTGCATGCGCCGGCTCCTCCCTACGCCACAGCCTCCAGGCGGCCGCGGCCAGAGCCGAAACCCTACCCGACCCCGAGCTGGCCCGTGCGGCGCAGCCAACCTGGGCGCGCTGGCTGTCAGACCATGAGGCCCAGAGCCACGCCGGCCTGGCCCGCGGCCGCTGCCATCGCCACGACCGCGATGGGCGGCACCCGTCGGGTGAGCAGCAGGCCGAAGCCGACGGCCGCAACGACAACGTCGAGCGGGCCCGTGATCGCCGTCGTCCAGACCGGGGCGTAGAGGGCGGCTGCCAGGATGCCCACCACGACCGCGTTGATGCCCAGCAGCGCGCGTCGGAAGCGCACCGACGCCCGCAGCCGATCCCAGGCCGGCATCATGCCCAGGACGAGCAGGAAGCCGGGCAGGAAGACGGCGACCAGCGCCAGGAGACCGCCGCCGATGCCGTTGGGCGCGACGGTGGACACGGTGCCCAGGTAGCCCGCGAACGAGAACAGCGGCCCGGGCACCGCCTGGGCGGCGCCGTAGCCTGCCACGAAGGCGCTGTCGCTCACCCAGCCCGGCTCGACGACACTGGCGTGCAGGAGCGGCAGGACGACGTGACCACCGCCGAACACCAGCGCACCCGAGCTGTAGAACGCGTCGGCCACAGCCGCCACCTGGCCTCCAGCCACGCGCAGGAGCGGCAGCCCCACGAGGAGCGCCGCGAAGAGGCCGAGGGCAAGGCCACCGGATCTCCAGGATGCGACGGAGCCTCCCGGCGCCGGCCGATCGTCCTGCCGATCCCGCAGGACGATCAGGCCCGCCAGCCGCACCGGCCGCGATGAGGGCGAGTTGCGCGAACGGCGTGGCCCACGCCAGCGCGAGGGCCATCGCGGCAAGGGCGAGCAGGCGCCGGGGCCAGTCGGGCGCGAGGGACCGCGCCATCACCAGGACCGCCTGGGCCACGACCGCGACCGCGGCGATCTTGAGCCCGTGGACCCACCCGGCGCCGGACAGGTCCGAGCCGGCCGCGAACAGGCCCAGCGCGATCATCAGCACGGCTGCCGGGAGCGTGAAACCCACCCACGCCGCCAACGCCCCGGCCAGCCCGGCCCTCCGGGAGCCGACGGCGATCCCCAGCTGCGAGCTGGCCGGGCCGGGCAGTGCCTGGCAGAGCGCGACGAGGTCGGCGAACTCCGCCTCGCCCAGCCAGCCCCGGCGCTCCACGTACTCCCGCCGGAAGTAGCCGATGTGGGCGATCGGGCCGCCGAACGACGTGAGGCCCAGGCGCAGCGCGGCGGCGAAGACCTCGGGCGCGGTTCCTGGGTGGCGGCGGCTCACGCGCCAGAGTCTACCGACGCCCGGCATGGGCGGACTCCCGGCGCCCTCGATGTCCCGATGCCGCCGCCACCCGATGCCGCCGCCACGGCGCCGTCCGCTACACTTCCCTCGCCCGATTGGTCAAGGCATGCAGTGAGCGTGGCCGCCCGGTCGCCTCGGGTGGACCCGCTTCGACGGCGGAGCACCCGGTGACGCTCCGCTGGGCTCGGGCTCGAACCCACGGCCACTCCACAATCCCGGAGGACACATGGCGCAGGACCGGCGCGTCTCGATCATCGGACTCGGCTATGTGGGACTCCCGCTCGCGATCGCGTTCGCCGAGGCGGGCCTCGAGGTCGAGGGCGTGGACGCGTCGCCGGCCCGCGTGGCCGAGCTCAATGCCCGCCACTCCCCGATCGACGACATCGGCGACGAGCGGCTGTCGGCAGCGCTGGACGGCGGCCTGCGCGTGGTCTCGCCGGAGGACGCCCGACCGCGCGACGTCGACGCGATGTTCGTCTGCGTTCCGACGCCGATCACCGCCACCAAGGACCCCGACCTTGGCCCCGTGCTTGCTGCGGCGGCGTTCGTGCGCGATGGTCTCCGAGCCGGTCACCTGGTGGTCCTCCAGAGCACGACGTTCCCGGGAACCACGACCGGGCCCTTCCGCGAGGTCATCGAGGCGACCGGGCTCCACGCCGGCACCGACTTCGACCTCGCCTTTGCGCCCGAGCGGGTCAGCCCCGGCGACCCCGCGAGCTCCGGCCGGACGATCCCCCGCCTGGTGGGTGGCACCACGCCCGCGGCGACGCAGCGTGCCGCCGCGCTCTTCCAGAACGTCAATGACCATGTCGTGCAGATGACCTCGCCGGACGCGGCCGAGATGGCCAAGCTCCTCGAGAACACCTTCCGCAACGTCAACATCGCCTTCGTCAACCAGCTCGCCCTCCTCTGCGAGCGGATGGGTCTCGACGTCTGGGAGGTGATCGACGCCGCGGCCACCAAGCCGTTCGGCTTCATGCGCTTCACTCCCGGCCCGGGCGTGGGCGGCCACTGCATCCCGGTGGACCCGTACTACCTCTCCTGGCGGGCCCGCGAGTTCGACTTCACGGATCGCTTCATCGAGGCAGCAGGGGACATCAACTTCGCGATGCCGCGCCACGTGGTGGACCTCGTTGCCGAGGCGCTCAACGATCGCGGCAAGGCGCTCAAGGGCGCACGGGTCGGCGTGCTGGGTGTCGCGTTCAAGCCGGACGTGCAGGACGCCCGCAACTCGCCGGCCGGTGCGATCCTGCCCGGGATCATCGCCCGGGGCGCCGAGCTGCGCTATCACGATCCGCTGATCCCGCGGTTCCGCGACGACACGGGCTACGTTCACGAGGGCGTGAGCCTCGATTCGCTGCTCCACTGGGCCGATGTGTGCGTCGTCGTGACCGCCCACAAGGAGATCGAGTGGGAGCGCCTCTTCGATCAGGCGCCGCTCGTGGTGGACACGGTCAATGCCTCGCGGGGGCGCGTCGTCAGCGAGCGTCAGGTCCTGCGCCTGGGCGCCGGGTGGAAGCGGGCGCGATGAGGCTGGCCGGCCGCCGTTTACGGCGGGCCCCGCAGCGCGTCCCCGGCGAGATGGCGCTCCGCAAGTCGATTGTGGCGGCCGGCGGATCGCTGCATCCGGGTACTCCTGGCCCTGCTTGGCGGGCGCGCCAGGATCGGGCGTTGCTCGACGCCGCCGAGGTGGTGTCATGCCTTGCGGAGTTGGACTCGCTGGGCCTCGTGCCGCACCCAGACGCGCCCAAGAACTGGGACCTTACCGTGGCACTGGGCGCGATACTGGCCACGACGTCTACTCGCGCACGCATCCTCGAGATGGGGGCGGCACCGTACTCGCCCCTCCTCACCTGGCTGTACCAGTACGGGTATCGGCACCTCATCGGCATCGACCTCACCTACACAGTGCCGTTGCGTCGGGGGCCGATCCTCCTCGAGCCGATGGACCTGACACATACGACATTCGCGGAGCGTTCGTTCGACGCTATCGCATGCCTCTCGGTGATCGAGCACGGCGTAGACCCGGGCGCGTACCTGAGAGAGGCGCGGCGTCTCCTGAGGCCGGGCGGCATACTCGTCACGTCAACCGACTACTGGTGCCAGCCGATCGACACGACCGGCATCACGGCCTACGGCGGACCGGTCCAGGTGCTGCGCCCGGCCGCCATCGCAGAGATGCTCGCCGAGGCTGGGCGCCTCGGGTTCCGGGCAGCAGCGCCGGTGGGCCTCGGTTGCCGGGACCACGTCGTCCACTGGGAGGCAACTGGCCTGGATTTCACGTTCCTGGTATTCACCCTTGTGGCGCCGGGCCGACGGCCAGGGGTCCGGGGCCTCGTGGATGCGGTTCGTCCCCGATGGCAGGCCAGGACGGCGCCAGCCGTGGCAACCCAAGGCGCGGCCGCCGACACCGGGCCTCTCGCCGGCGCCTAGGCAACCCCGAGGCGCTCGAACAGGTCCCGATACCGCCGACCATTCGATGCCCATGTCCGCTCGGCAAGCACCCACTCCCGCGCCTGACGGCCAAGTCGTGCACGCTGCATCGGATCATCCAGCAGTCGGCCCAGCACTTCTGCCAAGTCATCGGCATCCTCAGGCCGAAATGTCAGCCCGGTCTCCCCGGGGATCACGATCTCGCGCAGGGCGGGCAGATCGCTCACGACCACCGCGCGCTCGAGGGCCATTGCCTCGTAGGGTTTGAGCGGGGTGACGAGCTGGGACACCCGCTGGGATGTCCGAGGCACGACGAAGACATCGATCAGCGAGTAGTAGTCGACGATCGCGTCGTGCGGCACGCGGCCGGGCATGACGAGCGTCGAACCGTCCAGGCCGAGCCGGTGCGCGGTCTCCCGGATCGCATCTCCATCAGGCCCTTCGCCGACAATGAGCACGCGCAGGTTCGGGACCCGATCGCGCAGCCGGGCCGCGGCCTCCACGAGGTAGCGGATGCCCTCGTAGCCGTTCAGGCTGGAGACGTACCCGACGACCGGATCATCGCGCCCGATGCCCAGTCGCTCCGCGAGTTGTGCGTCACGAGGCTGCGGGACGTACCGCTCCGCATCCACGGCGTTGGGAATGACGACGACGCAGTCCGGTTCGCAGCCGCGGCCGATGATCTCCTGGCGCATGACCTCGGACAGGGTCACAACGGCGTCCGCCGACACCATCGCCGCGGTCTCCGCCTCACGCGTGAGGCGGTAGCGCTCCGAGGCGACGGCCACCCTTTCGCCGCCGGGGTGGCGAGACGCCCACGTCTCCTCCCAGAACCCGCGGGCCTCGTACACAACCGGGATACCCAACGGCTCCCGCAGTGCGAGGGCGAGCTGGGCCTGCAAGTAGTCGCTGGCTGGCTGGAGCACGGCCGGTCGCACCTCGGTGGCGAGCGCGGCCAGAAGCCGGATGCTGTCGTTCTGCAGGCGATCGGGCGAGGGACTGCCCGCGGTAGGCGGTCCAAGCCAGCTCACGGCGATGCTGTCGAGGACGCGGCGCGGCGAGCCGCCCTTGCTGACGGCGGCCCGGTACCCCGTGCGGACCGCCACATGCGGTTCGAGGCCAACCTGGCGCTGACATGCCGTGACCGCAGCCGTCCGCACGTTGTAGCCGGCCTGACTGAAGGGGAGCGACGAGGACACGACGTGCAGGACGCGCCCTGGCACTCGGTCGCGTCGCGCCGCCTGCAGCCCAGCCGACGCCGGACCGGGATCCGGAAGCCAGCCGGGCGCGAGGAGGGCCAGATGGCCCGCAGCGATGGCAGCGAGGCGCGGAGCGAGGGCGCTGCCCGAGGCGGCTCGAGCATGCTCCAGCGCGGCCGAGTACCGGCCCTCCTCGAGCGCGACCGATGCCCGCGCCATTTCGAGGCCTCGCGAGTGATCGTCGGGTCGAGCCTCCGCGATGGCAGCAAGGACAGCGTGGAGCCCGGCCGCCGCGGCAAGCTCAAGGGCTCGCTCGCGAGCCCCGTGCGAGGTGCGCGGCGACAAGCCCACACGCGTGACCATGGCTGCTGCGCGGTCGCGGTCGCCCGCGCCGATGTCGACGATGAAGGGGAGCGTGGTACCGAGGGGATCACCGTTCAGCCGGCGCGTGGCAGCGGCGGCGAGTGCCGAGAACGGCCGCAGGATCGGCTCACGGACGCCCCGGGGAGTACGCGTGACGAGGCGCAGCAGGAGGATCCCTGGGGATCGTGCGCCGCGAGGCAGGCCGGCACCGGCAGGCGTGCGCCCGCGAGAGTCCGTGGGCCCGGGGAGCATGAGGAAAACGGTAGCACAAGGCGCGGCTCGAGCTTTGGATGGCGACGTCCGCGGTGGCCCGTCATGCTACGCTCGCCGCCGCCATGCATCCGGACCAGACCACCGCACAGGGCCAGCCTACGATCCGGCCCAGGATAGACTCGTCGGACATGGATCTTCGCGATTGCCCGAGGCGCATGCGGGGGATGCCGAGCTCCATGAGCGCCCCCAGATGATCGACCGCTGGCGGCGCGTGAGATCCCGGGGGATCGTGCGGTCGCTGATCAGCTGGATGCTGCGGCGGACTTGGCCCTCGCCGGTCCAGTCGGTTGTTCGCGTGGCTAGGCATTGCCGGTCCGCGCCGATGGCGCGACGACATGTCCGTACGATCCGGCCTCCTCGCAACAGATGCTGCGCTTGCTGCGCATGACGTTTCCCGGGCACGCACGACCATCGACCGTCTCGCTGAAGCGTATCCCGGCAACACCCCCGTGCTCGAGCGCCGGGTGTCCGTACTCGCCGCCGACGGTGAAGTGCTGGAGCCGCTCCGCATGATGCTTCGCATGCGGGCCAGCGACCCCAGCCGCAGACGCTTCCCAGATGAGCGTCGGCTGATGGCGGCACTCGTGGAGACGTCACCTGGCTGGATGCCGCGCATCCCTGGGCCGCCACGCCCCGTGAACCCGGCTGCGGACACGATCCTGCACCTCCTCAAGGAGTCGGCGCCGGAACTGACCAATGGCTTCACGATGCGGTCCCGCTACAACCTCGCCGCCTCCCGCGACGCCGGCCTGCGGCCGGTAGTCCTCACGCCAATCGGCTTCCCGCGCAAGTTGGGAGTGCAGGACGTGGAGCCTGTTCTCGATGTCGACGGCATACCCCACTACCGGTTGGACATGGGTCCCTACTACCCGGCTCACCGCGAGGCCTTCGACATCCTGGCCGACCAGGCATGGTTTGCGGCCGGGATCGCCGAGACAGTCCGGCCCTCGGTCATCCACGCCTCGTCGGGTTTCCGAGGCTACGACCAGGCGCTTGTGGGCATCGCGCTCCGTGCGCATATCCGGCGGCCGTTCGTGTACGAGGTCCGGTCCTTCTTCGAGTCAACGTGGTCACAGGACGAGCGGGCCAACCACTCCGGTGAGTTGTTTGAGCGCCGCCTGGCGACTGAGACCCGCACGATGCTCGCAGCCGATCACGTGCTGACGATTGCCGAGACGATGCGCGCAGACATCATCGACCGCGGCGTGCCGGCCGAGCGCGTCAGCATCCTGCCGAACGGGGTGGACGCAGACACATTCGCCCCGCGGCCGCCGGATGGAGACCTCCGCCGACGACTTGGCTTGGGCAGCGCCTTCGTCTTCGGATACGTCAGCAACTTGGATCACCGGCGCGAGAACCAGGAGCTCCTGGTCGCCGCCACGGCAGTCTTGAAGAAGCGCGGGCGGAATGTGGCGTGCCTCATCGTCGGTGATGGCGGCCGCCGCAAGGCGATCGAGCAGGCCGCGCGAGACGCCGGAGTCGGCGGTGCGGTCGTGTTCACCGGTCGTGTGGCCCATGAGGAGGTCGTGCGGTACTACGCGACCATGGATGCCTTCGTGGTACCGCGGCGCGCAGAGCGTGCCTCGAACGCCGTGACACCTCTCAAGCCCTACGAGGCACTCGCAATGGAGCTGCCACTCGTGGTAGCGGACCTGCCAGCACTGCTCGAGATCGCCGAGCCCGAGGCCCGCGGCCTGGCCTTCCGGGCGGATGATGCATCGCACCTTGCCGACCAACTCGAGCGGCTGATCGATGATCCGGCGCTCCGCCTGCGACTCGGTGCAGCCGGTCGCCGCTGGGTGGCGGCCGAACGCAGCTGGGCCTCCAACGGAGCCCGCCTTCGCGCTGTGTATAGCGCGGTCGAGGCACGGTGGGCAGACCAAGTGAAGGCGTCCCGGTGAAGGCACGGCTCCAGCGGGTCAAGGTGCCGCCGGGATCCCTGACAATCCGCGCCGTGACCGCCCTCAAGGCGCTTGGTCGCGGTGAGCCGGACCCCATCCTCCTCGGCTACCATCCCACCGCGCAGGGGAACCCGTTTCAGGCCCTGCTCTACAGGCGTGCATGGGACGCGAGAGTGGCCACCCTCCCGGTCCCCGATGAGGCACAGATCGCCGAGCTTCTGGAACTCGCGAGGCTCGGCCACAAGGTGGTCCTGCACCTCCACTGGCTGAATCGCCCGCTGCAGCGGGCGACCTCCGCGCAAGACGCAGCGCTGGCCGGCGATGCGTTCCTCGAAACCATCGCCGGCGTCCAAGCGGCCGGCGGACGGGTGGTATGGACGGTCCACAATCTTCTGCCGCACGCCGCCCGCTTCGAGGAGGAGGAGTGCCGCTTCCGGGGAGAGGTCGCGAAACGTGCAGACCTCATCCACATCATGGCGGAGGAGACGCCCGCGCTCGTCGCCCCCTACTTTCACCTCCCCACCGACCGCCTGCTCCACGTGCCACACCCGAGCTACTTCGGCGCCTACGCTGACATCATCAGCCGTGGGCAGGCGCGCATGGAGCTCGGGATCATGCCCGAT
Source organism: uncultured Chloroflexia bacterium (assembly GCA_963697365.1). GTDB lineage: Bacteria > Chloroflexota > Limnocylindria > Limnocylindrales > CSP1-4 > CAIXZV01. The sequence goes on along the minus strand of CAVONT010000017.1, from coordinate 75,639 downwards.
GAGCTCGTGTACCTCGTCCTCGGGGCCATTCAGCCCTACAAGGGGATCCTGGAGCTGCTCGATGCGTGGGAGGCACTGCCTGACGACGGCGGTCCGCGTCGGCTCGTGATCGCTGGCGCACCGAGCGGCGAGGCGAGCGTGGAAACGGTCCTCGAGCGCGCCACGCTCCATCCGAGCGTCCTGCTTTTCGACGAGCGGATCGAGAGCGACCGGATGCAGATCTTCCTCCGCGCCGCTGATGTCGCTGTCCTACCGTACCTTCGCACCCTCAACAGCGGTGCCCAGCTGCTGGCCCTGACGTTCGGGATCCCGGTGATCGTGCCCGACGGAGGCGGGCTGCACGCGATCCTCGAGCCTGGGGCTGGTCGCACGTTCGAGCCCGGCGATGCCGGGTCGCTCGTCGCCGCACTGGCAGGGGCTCCGGAGCTCGCGACCCAGGATGCCCGGGAGGCCGCCCTGCGGATAGCGCGCCGGTTCAACCCCGACGCGGTGTCAGCCCGGTTCGTGGATGGGGTGCGTGAGCGACTGATCTGGGACTAGGAGCCCGATGTCGCCGGTGACGGGTGCGGTCGTCGGCGCCGGGCGGAAGCAGGTGGATGTGGTTGATCGGAGTGCGATCACGCGGCCCCCAACCGCTCGTACAGGGCTCGGTACCGGTGGCCGTTGGCTGCCCATGTCCGCTCGGACAGCACCCATTCCCTCCCCTGGCGACCCAGCTGTTGCCGGAGCCCCGGGTCGTCAAGGAGTTCACGGATCCGGTCGGCGAGATCGAGAGGGTCCTCCGGCCGGAACGTGAGCCCTGTCTCGCCCGGGATCACCACCTCGCGAAGGGCTGGCAGATCGCTGACCAGGACTGCGCGCTCCATCGAAAGCGCCTCGTACGGCTTCAGGGGCGTGACAAGCCGGGAGACGCGGTGTCCGGTGCGTGGCACGACGAAGATGTCGATCAGCGAGTAGTAGTTCCGGACCGTATCGTGCGGGACACGCCCGGTGAGGATCGCGCCCTGCTGCAGCCCGTGGTGGGCAATCGCCTCTCGGATGCTGCTCAGCTCGACGCCGTCTCCCACGAGAAGCAGCTTCACGTCCGGATGCGACTGCCGCAACCGGCCGACTGCCTCGACCAGATACGGGATCCCCTCGTACGGGCTGAACGTGCTGATGTAGCCCACGACCTGATCCCGTGTCCCGATACCGAGAGCCGTGGCCAGCCGCTCGTCACGCGGCATCGGCGCAAATGCCTCGGCATCCACGGCGTTGGGCACCACGGTGATGTCCTCGGGTCGACGACCACGCTCGACGATCTCTGCCTTCATGACGTCTGACAGGGTCACAACCGCATCCGCCGCAAGGATCGCCGATGTCTCCGCGGCCCTGGTCATCTCGTATCGGTCCGTCGTAAGCGAAGCGTCCTCGTTCACGCGGCTCGACAGCCACGACTCCTCCCAGAATCCGCGGGCCTCGTACACGACGGGGACGCCCACCCGGCGCCCAAGAGCAAGGGCAACCTGGGCATGCAGGTGGTTTGAGGCGGCATGGATGACCGCCGGTCGGAACTCGGCCACGATCGGGACGACGGCCTTCGCGAACTCGATGAGCTGGCGATCGGTGTTCATCGCCGCGAAGCCTGGCGAAACGCGGTGGTAGCGAATCCCGTCGACCTCGTCGATGACGGTGGGGTCGGAGTCGGCAGCGAAGCCTTTCCGCGACACAACCTCGGGAACGAGGCCCACGTCCCGCTGGCACCGAACAACGGAGTGTGTTCGTACCGTGTAGCCGACGAGCCGGTGTGGCAGGGCCGTGGACACGACGTGCAGCACGCGACCACGGACTGCCGCGCCGCGCACTGAGTTCAGGCGGGCCTCCCCCTCACGACCCGGGTCGGGCAGCCATCCAGGGGCAAGGGCCACGAGATGTCCGGTCACCCGCTCCTCGACCCGGCGGGCTTCATCCACGCCGCCCGCGCGGGCGCGCCTTGCAAGGCGGAGGGCCTCGCGATATGCGCCAGCCTCAAGCTCCACCTCCGCGCGTAACGCGTCCAGGCCGGGCGTGGCATTCGTGGAGACGACCACGATCTCGGCCATCGCCGCGCGATCCCCGGCGGCAAGACACAGCCTCGCCAGGCGATCCCGTGTCCGCGGACCCGAGGAAGGCATCGTGCCCGCATTTCGGGCGAGCGCGATCGCCGCCTGCTTGCGGCCCGCAGCACTCAGAGCGATGAACGCTGCAGACGGGAAGCGGGCGCGCGTGGGATGCTCACGAACGAGCATGAACGCCATGGTGCGTCCGGCCGGCATACGTATGCCTCGCGGCAGACGAGTCGCGATGGAGTACACCCCGACGACGCCGCTGCGGGCGACCCGCCTGATGCGCCTGAGGGGTCCTGCCTTGGCATCCCTCATGCGTCACAAGGCACGGCGCGGACCACGCAAGGCATACTCGCATATGACCTCCGGGGCACCCGAACCCGCAGACCGTGGCACAGAGGGAACATGTCAGGAAACGTAGCACATGTCGTCGGCGCCAGGCCCAACTTCATGAAGGCCGCCCCGGTGATCCGCGCGCTCGGCGACCTCGGTATCGACCAGCGCGTGATCCATACGGGCCAGCACTATGACGCCGCCATGTCGGACGTGTTCTTCCGTGATCTCGGGCTACCGGACCCGGACCTGAACCTCGGAGTCGGGTCCGGCTCGCACTCAGGCCAGACTGGGGCCCTGCTCGTCGCCCTGGAAGAGGCGTTCGCCTCGATCGACCCCGCGCTCGTCGTGGTGTATGGAGACGTCAACTCCACGATCGCTGCCGCGCTGGTGGCAGCGAAGACGCTCCGTCCCATCGCCCACGTGGAGGCCGGCCTGCGCAGCTTCGACGACACGATGCCCGAGGAGGTCAACCGGCGCGTGACCGACCTCCTGTCGGATCTGCTCTTCGTGACCAGCCCTGAAGGTCTCGTCAACCTTGGCCGGATGGGGATCGACGCAAGCCGGGTCCACTTCGTCGGGAATCCGATGATCGACACCCTGCTGGCCAAACTGGATGCGCTCGACCCGGTGGCGATCCGCACCCGGCTTGGCCTGCAAGGGCCGTACGCGGTTGCGACGATGCATCGCCCGGCGAACGTCGACCGGCCAGAGGCAGCGGCCCGAGTGGTCGCGATTCTGCGGGACCTGAGCAGGCTCGTGCCGGTAGTCGTGCCGCTCCATCCACGCGGGCGTCCGGTCCTCGAGTCAGTCGGCCTGCGCGATGGCGACGGACTGCGGATCATCGAGCCCTTGGGCTATCTCGACTTCATCTCGCTCGTCCGCGGCGCAGCGCTCGTGATCACAGACTCGGGCGGCATCCAGGAGGAGACCACGGTCCTGGGGATCCCATGTCTCACCGTTCGGCCGAATACGGAGCGGCCGATCACGATCAGTCACGGGACCAACCGGCTCGTCGAGCCTGAGGCGGTACCCTCGGCAGCAGCCCACATCCTTGCGCACGGCCTCCAGGTCCCTGAGGGTGGGCCGCCCCTGTGGGACGGTCGCGCCGGCGGACGCATTGCACGCGTGATCGGCGAATGGCTTGAGTCGAGGTAGCGACAGGTGCGCCCGGGACACGTTCCGGGCGGGCTTGCAGCGTATCGAAAGGCAGCGTTCTTGAGCGGCTGGCTCAGGCGCGCACGCGCCTTGTGCGCAGGCGCGGGCCTCCTGGCGACCGACGCCCGATCGCTGCTGCCGCAGGAGCCACGCGGCGCGGTGGCGCTGGCCCGCGGGCTGTCGAGGTCGTCGTCGCGGGATCCCTCGCTGCTCCCACTGCTGGATCGAGCGCTTGCCAACCGCTGGACCGCAAGGATGGCAAGGCGACGCGCCGAGATCCTTGAGGCGAGCGGCGAACCGACCGCCGCTCTCGCCGACTGGCGGGCTATCGCCTCGCGGGGCGATGCCGATGCCCGTGAACGGGAGCAGGCGATCGAGGGCCAGCTTCATGAGCTCGATCCAGCATGGCTGCCGATCGTGGCTGGATCGCCAACTCGACTCACTCCGGTCTCGAGGACTCGCGTCCTGCACCTTGTCAAGAGCTCGGCACCAGAGCGATGGTCTGGGTTCACGATCCGCACGATGCACAACCTTCGAGCACAGGCGGCGGTCGGGCTGGACCCGATCGTCGTCACCGAGCTCGGGTGGCCGCGCGCCGTCGGGGTGAGCGACGTGGACGCCGAGACCATCGTGGACGGGATTCCACACTATCGCCTCGACCGCGGATCAGCCTACGTGCCAGCACAGTTGCCGGTGGACCGGCGGGTTCAAGACACCACTGACGACCTCGTGCCTCTCGTGGCGCGACTACGTCCGGCGATTCTGCATGCCCACTCCGGGCATCGTGGCGGTGAACATGCGCTGATTGCGCTGGCGCTGCGACAACGATTTGGCATTCCCGTCGTCTATGAGGTCCGAGGCCTGTTCGAGGCCAACTGGTCGACCAATCAGGAGCGCGCGGCTGCATCCGAGCTGTACCGACGGCGCCTGGATCGAGAGACGCAGATCCTCCATCAAGTCGACGGGATCCTCGCGATCTCCGAGGCCCTCGCCGAGGACATGGTCGCCCGCGGAGTCTCCCGCGAGAAGATCACCGTGCTGCCCAACGGGATCGACCCCGACGAACTCCAACGGCCACCCCGTGATCCGGCGCTGCGCTCATCGCTCGGCTTTGACGGGCAGTTCGTGGTCGGCTACCTCGGGAACCTTGATCACTGGCGCGAGGGGATCGAGGTGCTGGCACTTGCCGTATCGATGCTCCGGACGAGCGGCCGCGACGACATTGCCATGCTTGTGGTCGGCGACGGCAGCCGTCGCGATCGCCTGGAAGCAGACGTGGAGGCCCTCGGGCTCGGGGCGGCGTGCCAGTTCACAGGCAGAGTTCCGCCCACCGAGGTCGCCCAGTACTACGCGCAGATGGACCTGTTTGCAAACCCGCGCCTCGACGAGCGCGCGTCACGCCTCATCACGCCGCTCAAGCCGTACGAAGCAATGGCCTTGGGCGTCCCAGTGCTCGTCAGCGATCTGCCCGCCCTCGTGGAGATCGTGGCGCCACCCGTGCGTGGCATGACCGCTCCCGCGGGCAATGCGAGGGCCCTCGCGGATGCCATCGCCCGCTTGGCGGACGATCCCTCCGCACGCACGCGGATGACGCTCGCCGCAGAAGCCTGGGTCCGCTCGGAACGGACATGGCGGGCGAACGGCGACCGTTATCGCGCGGTCTACGAGCGTCTTCTCGGGCCACTTGACCGTTAGCCTGACCGCGTCGGGTCGGACGGGCCTGGACTGCGGAGTCAACCCGCCCTCGAGACGTGTCACGTCCGCATCGCTGCCCAACTGGTCGGCAAGGACGCTGGCAGTCACGGCCGAGAGTCGGTGTATCCGGCGGCGTTGACCTAGACAGCAGCGTTGACCCGACACCCTCGCCCCGGTATGCTCGATAATCGATGATGCAGCGGCGACCGCGCCGCCCGACCGCAGGCGGAGAGGCAGCAGGATGAGCTACCAGGACAGGTTCTCGCTCACGGGCAAGGTCGCCCTCGTGCCCGGCGGCGGCGGGGCCATCGGTGCCGCGATCGGGAAGGCGCTCGCCGCGTCGGGTGCGAAGGTCGTGCTCATCGACGTGACCGAGGAGCGCGCGGCTGCCGCAGCCGCCCCGATCATCGAGGCGGGCGGCGAGGCCCTCGCGCTGGGTGCGGACATCACCTCCGAGGCCGGGGCGGATCAGGTCGTCGCAGCGGCGGTCGAACGCTTCGGGCAGCTGGACATCATCGTCAACTGCGTCGGCGGCGGGGCCGGCAAGGTCCTCTTCGACGCCCAGGACTACCCGCGCGACGCGTGGGACTGGATCATGGAGCTCAACGTCCGCAGCACGCTCGTGGCGACACAGGCGGCGGTCCGGCAGATGATCGCCCAGGGTCACGGCGGCGTCGTGGTCAACATCAGCTCCGTCCGGGCGGACCTCGGGATCAATGCCGGCTACTCGGCCTATGTCGCGGCGAAGGGTGCCATCAGCTCCCTCACCCGCCAGTGGGCGACCGAGTGGGCCAAGCACGGCATCCGGGTCAACGCCATCCGGCCGACGTTCGTGGACACGCCCCAGGTGGCGATGCTCCTCGACGATCCTGCCTTCAAGGCGGGCATCGTCAGCCGGATCCCGCTCGGGCGGGTGGGCGACACCGACGACATGACCGGGCCCGTCGTCTTCCTCGCGTCAGACGCCGCCGCCTTCATCACCGGCCAGGTGCTCGGCGTCGACGGCGGCCTTACCGCCACCCAGTAGCCCGCCCCCAGTAGCCCCGAGGGAGCGAGACCGAGATGGAGCAGGTCACCGACCGCATCTGGGCCGAGACGAAGGTGCGCGGCTGCAACCCGTGCTTCGTCAAGACGTCCAAGGGACCCGTCGTCATCGACACCCCGCAGCTGCCGACGAAGGCCGTCGCGATGCGGGACATGGTCGAGTCGATCGGGCCGATCCAGTACCTCATCAACACCGAGCACCACGTCGACCACATCTTCGGCAACTACTGGTTCAAGGGCCGCACCACGATCGTCCACCACCAGGGCGTCCACGAGCGGTTCATGACGGTGTACCCGGAGCTGGACCCGTTCGCGTACGCCCTCGAGGCCCTCCCGACCGACGACCCCGACGGCGCCGCCCTCGTCCCCGACCGCGAGACCTACTACGCGAACATGGGCACCGCCGACATCGTGTTCACCGGCGACCTCACGCTCAAGGTCGGCGACCGGACCTTCGTGCTGCTCCACACCCCGGGCCACACCCCGGGCCAGGTCGCGGTCTACGTCCCCGAGGAGCGGGCCGTCTTCACCGGCGACACGATCTTCTCCGAGTGCACCACGTGGCTCATGACGTCCAACGTGGACCAGTGGATCACGGCGCTCGACCGCATCCGCGCCCTCGACATCGACCACGTCATCCCGGGCCACGGCCCGGTCCAGACCAAGGCGTACCTGGCCACCCAGCGCTCGTTCATGCTGGAGTGGAAGGCGGCCGTGGCGGTGGCGATCGCCAAGGGATGGAGCCGCGAGGAGACGATCGCACGCGTCAGCTTCGCCGAGCGCTACCCGGTCGACATCGGGCAGGAATACATGATGGATTACATCCAGGAGCGCAACGCCGGCGCCCTGTACGACCTGTTCACGAAGCCCACCGAGACGACCTTCCCCGCGGAGCACCCGCCGGCCCGATAGCAGCCCGCGGCCTGGTACCGCCTCCTCGTTCCATCTCGACGCCCCGTCCGGCTCCCCCACCGGCCGGGGCGTCTCCGCGTGCGGCGCCGGTGGGTCCTGCTACTTCCACTCGTTGCTGGCGGCAATGCCGTCGATGATCACGGGCTTGCCCGATGAGGTGACCCGGATGTCGACGGACCAGGGCTCCGGGTATTCGGGACAGTCACGGTCGGGGCAGAGGTCGACTTCGAATGCGACACGGTCTGCCTTCGGGCCGTCGAGGCTGATCCGCTGTCCCAGGACCTTGAGCATGCCGCAGCCCGGGCACGTCGACGCCACAATGGCGAGCCGCGCCGCGTGGGCCGTCATCGACAGGCGCGCGCCCCGGGTGGTGGTCCGGAGCGCCGATCCCCCGTAGAGGCCCTCGCCCCCGACGCGCGCCCACGGGCCGCTGCGGACCGCGAGCACCGTGTCGTCGAGCGCGAAGGTGATACAGGTCCAGCCGACTGGCGCGGAGGCCGTCCCCGCCGTATCCCGCGCCACCACGCTCGGGCAGACAGTGCGGCCCGGCTGGAGCGGCAGGCGCAGGCTGGTCTTGGAGGTGTCGGTGAGCACCTGCCGGGTCGGCTGGCCGCCGGCCCGCGTCCAGCGCCGCAGCGCGATGTCGTAGGAGGTGACGGGCAGCGGCCCCGACGCAGTCCACCGGAGCGTCACTGGGCCGGTCGCGACCCACGCGCGCGGGGAGATCGGCTTGGCTGACGGGTTGAGCGCGGTCAGCCCAAGCCAGTCCCAGCAGACGAGGTCGCCCACGGTCCGCACGGCGCAATGGTCGCTCACGGAGATGAACGTCCCCGCCGGCGGGGCGACCTCCACGGTGTCCTCGCCATCCTCGTCCTCGGCCATGCCTACGCCCCAGCAGGCGAGGGTGCCGTCGGTGCGGATGCCGCAGTCGTCGTCGATCGCCGCGAACGAGCCTGCCGGCTGGAACGGGACGTCGCCCGACGGCCACCAGCAGGTCACGGCGCCCGTCGTGCGGATACCGCAGGCGTGCTGCGGCCCCACGCTCACCGCGATGAACGTCACGGCGGGAGGCGCGGGCAGCCTCGACGGCTCGGTCGCCCAGCACACAGCGGTGCCGTCCGTCCGGACCGCGCAGGCGCCGGCCTCCCCGATGTCAACCTGGGCGAACTCGCCGGACGGCGGCTCGATGACAGGCTGCGGGCCGCCGGATGTCCCACCGGCACCCTCGGGCAGCGCGTCCCAGCACGCCAGCGTCCGGTCGGTGCGGAGCGCGCAGACGTTGCTCCCGAGGCCGACCGACACCGACGCGAACCGGCCTGCCGGCGTGTCCAGCACGCTGCTCGGCGCATCCGGCTCCATGGCGGCGCCCCACTCCACCTCCTGCGAGCCCCAGCACACAAGACGCTCGTCCTGGGCGACCGCGCAGGAGACGGTCTCGCCGCTCGCCAGCGAGGTGAAGGTCCCGGCCGGCGGCCGGCCGTCGCCCTCGCCCAAGCATCCGATCGTGCCGTCGTCGCGCAGGAAACACGAGCCGGACACAGCGGTCGCATGTGCGGGCGTCTCCCCATGGTGCAGCGGATCCACGCCGTTGCCGGTCCGGGTCACCACGAGTCCGCCGGTATCGCCCCCGAAGCACACGAGGACGCCGTCGGCGCGGACCGCGCACATCCCGTCGGTGCCGTACTCGCCCGGGGTGACGGCCACGTAGCGCCCGTTCGGGACCACCGGGCCGCCGGATCGATCGCGGAGCACGTCGCCCCAGCAGGCGAGGGCGCCCGACATCCGGATGGCGCAGGCGAAGTTCTCGCTGATCGCGACGTCCTTGAAGCGGCCCACCGGCGGCTGCGCCCGCATCCGCTGGTAGGCGCTGCCAACCTGGAACGTCAGGCCCGGGCACGCGAGGCTGCCGTCCCACCGGATGGCGCAGGTGGCCCCCTCGGCGTTCCCGTAGTCGGCGGCCAGACCGGCGTAGCGTCCGGCGGGCAGCGACGACGGGCTCGTGGACTCCGGGTCCTCGCCGTCCCAGCACGCGAGCCGGCCGTTGGGCCGCACCCCGCACGGGGCCGCCACCGCGAGCCACCGGCCGGGCGGGTTGTCCGCCTCCGGCGGCCCGCCCTCGCCGTCCTCCGCACCGTACCAGCAGGTCGCTCTGCCGGCCGCATCCAGGGCACACCAGGTCTCGCCCCCGGTGATGGACACGAAGGTTCCCGCGGGAGGATCTCCGGCGTCGCCCCAGCATGTGAGCGTGCCGTCCGCCCGGACGGCGCAGCCGCCGCCTTCGTAGCCGAACGCCACATCCAGGTAGTCGGCTGGCCCTGCATCCGGCATGGGCAACCGCCGCTGCGACGGCATCGGCTGGAGGCTCTGCACTGGCCGTGGCGTCGGCGCGGGCCTGGGCGTCGCCGAGGGGACCGAGGACCGCGTGGGCTCGGGCGCGGGGGGGCTTGCCATCGGTGCAGCCAGGGTGGCGACACCCTGGCTGCCTGCTGGGACCTCAGCTGTCGCCTGGCAGGCGCCTGCGATGAGTGCGGCCAGGGCGCCTACCGCCACGGCCCGCACGAGGCGCCATTCCTTCCCGCGTCGCGCACGACGGGCAACAGGACGCACGGCCTTCCCCTCCACACCCAGGCACGCCCACGGACGCTATCGCCCATGGTGGCGTCGCCCCGAATGACAGGCCAGTCCTATTGGGGGGGGGTGCTGCCAGGGCATTGTGCCTACCAGGCGGCGTTGCGGGCGCGGACCGCGGGCGCGTGCTGATGGTCGGGCGCCGTCAGTCGCACGTTGCGGTGCAGCACCCGAGAGTCACGAGGATCGCCACCGCGCTCAACGCCGTCGTTGGCGTCGTCGATCCGGAACGGGCTCCTGGCGCTGAGTAGGTCAGGCGCGGCCGGCGGCGGTCTCCTCCGCGCGCGTGCGCCCCGCGAGGCCGATCAGGTCCTCGTGGAGCTCGAACCAGGCGCCGTGGTAGCTGTCCACCCTGGGGCTCGCGATGTACTTCCCGTTGCCCGACGCCACCTGGGCCGCCGCTGCCGACAGCCGCACGCCGTAGAGCGCCAGCCTGGGCAGCCCGGCCGATGCCGACGCGAGCCAGCCCTCCACGTCACGGTGCAGCTCGCCCAGCCGGGCGATGACCGCGGCGTCGTAGGCGGCGTCGGCGTGGTCGTTGAAGACACCCGGCCCCTTGGTCTGCCAGTCGGTGACGACCTGCTTCATCCGCCGGTCGAGGGTGACGAACGCGTCGAGCGCCGCGTCCGCGGCGGCTGGGCCCCAGGCGGCACGATCCTCCGCGACCAGCGCCGCGGCAGCCACGCGACCCGGCATCGGTGAGACGGAAGGCGCCCGAGAACGGCTCGGCCAGGCCGTCGGCCACGAGGGTGTCGATCCTGGCCGTCGCCACATCGACCGGCACGCCCATCGCCACCGCAAGCGTGTCCGGCGTGGCGTTGCCCTTCGCCCTGAGCATCCGGAGCGCCAGGCCCCGCAGGTCGCCCTCAGCCGCCGCTGCCGGTGACGACGTGCGTGCAGCCCCTGGCTGCTCATCGTCGCCGATCGCGATCCCGAGCTCCCGCGCCCACCCGAGCAGCACCTTCGCCTCGGGCACGACCTCCTCGACGCCCGCTGCGACACCCTCGAAGACCTCGCCGGTGGCGCCGTCGATCGTGATCACCGTGCCTTCTGCCAGCGTGCGCCCGCCGATGGCCACCACCCCATCCCCGATCACCACGTCGGATGCGCCCACGACGGCAGGGATCCCCCACCCCCGTGCGACCACCGCCGCGTGCGAGGCGAAGCCGCCGGTGGACGTCAGGATCCCGGTCGCCCGGCCCATCCCGTGCACGTCGTCGGGCGAGGTCTCGGCGCGGACGAGGATCACGTCGCGGCCCGCGTCGGCGACCGCCACGGCGGCGTCGGGGGTCAGCGCGATCTCGCCGCAGGCGACGCCCGGCGATGCCGGCAGGCCGGTGGTCAGGACCACGCCGCCGTCGCCCCGGCTCACGACCGTTCGGGGCGGGTCGGCGAGGATCGGCCCGCACCCGTTCCACGGCCTCGGCCCGTGTCAGCGGGAAGGCCGGGTCCTCGGCCATCTCGACCGCCATCCGCACGGCCGCCTGGGGCGTGCGCTTCCCGATCCGGACCTGGAGCAGGAACAGGCGGCCCTGCTCGATCGTGAACTCGATGTCGCAGCAGTCGCGGTAGTGGTGCTCGAGGCGCTCGGCGTAGGCACGCAGCTCTGCCTCGACGGCGGGCAGGCGCGTGGCAAGGCAGGAGATCGGCTCGGTCCGGTGCGTGCCGGCCACCACGTCCTCGCCCTGGGCGTTGAACAGGATGTCGCCGTAGAGCAGGTGCTCGCCGGTCGCCGGGTTGCGTGTGAACAGCACCCCGGTTCCCGAGGCTCGAGCCCCGGTTGCCGAACACCATCGCCTGGACGGTGACGCCAGTGCCCAGGTCGTCCGGGATGCCGTCGTGCTCGCGGTAGGCCTTCGCCCGGTCGCTGTTCCAGGAGCGGAACACCGCCTCGACGGCGCCGCGCAGCTGGGCCCACGGGTCGTCGGGAACGGCCTCGACGCCGACGATGGAGCAGTACGACGCCCGGAAGCGTGCGTGGCAGTCGGCCGCGAACGCCGCGTCGCCGGAGGCAGCGGCAAGCCCGGCCTCGGTCGCCGCGTTCAGGCCCAGGTTGAGGATCGTGTCCATCATGCCGGGCATCGACCGCGGGGCGCCCGACCGGACGCTGACCAGCAGCGGATCGATCGCCGACCCGAAGCCCCGCCCGACCTTCCGCTCCAGCGCGGCCATCTGCGCGCGCAGCTCGTCGGTCAGCCCGGCGGGCCAGCCATTGGCGAGGTAGTCCAGGCAGGCCGCGGTGGACACCGTGAAGGCCGGTGGGACCGGCAGTCCCATCGCCACCGCCATGGTCGAGATGTTGGCGGCCTTGCCGCCGATCTTGCGCTGCAGCTCGGGGAGCGGCAGGCCGTGGTCGAAGTCGTACGCGAAGGCGAAGGTCACGAGGAGCGTTCCCTGGCCTGCAGCGCGTGCCAGACGCGCTCGGGGGTGAGCGGGAGGTCGTGGAGCTCGATGCCGGCAGCCTCTCGCACGGCTGCGGCCACGGCCGACGCGACGCACAGCAGCGCGCCCTCGCTCATGCCCTTCGAGCCGTAGGGGCCGGGCCCGTCCGCGTTCTCCACGGCCTCGCTGTGGAGCTCGACGGGGAGGTCCATGGACGTGGGGATCCGGTAGTCGATGGCCCCGAGGTTGCGGATGCGGCCCTGGTCGTCCCAGATGTACTGCTCCATGAGCGTGTGGCCGAGGCCCATGATCGCGGCGCCCTCGTCCTGCATCCGGACCTGGAGCGGGTTGAGGGCCTTGCCGACGTCGCTCACGGTGACGTGGCGGTGGATCGTGATGTCGCCGGTCTCCTCGTCCACCGAGGCCTCGACGGCGGTCGCGTTGAACTCGAAGAATGCGGGGGCGCCCGAGAGCGGGTGGGCCGGATCGGCGTCCTTGCGGGTCTCGCCGAGACCCGTGATCTCGCCGCCGAGCCTGCCGAAGCCGGGCTGCATGACCTCGACCGGGGTGAGCTCGCGGCCGTCGGGAATGCGGACCCGGCCATCCTCGACCACGATCGCCCCCTCGTCGACCTCGAAGACGCGTGCCGCCATCGCCCGGAGCTTCCCCTGGATGTCACGGCAGGCCGCCAGCACGGCGTTGCCCATGAGCACGGTGGAGCGCGACGCCGACGTCTGCTGGTCGTAGGGGACGATGGCCGTGTCGCCCATGACGACGGTGACCCAGTCGAGCGGCGCGCCCAGCTCCTGGGCGGCGATCTGCGCCAGGACGGTGCGGGCGCCCTGGCCCATGTCGGAGGTGCCGGCGTGGACCACGACGGAGCCGTCGACCAGCAGCCGGACGGTGGCGTACGAGAGCCCCGTGGTGGGGCCGGACTTGATGCCCAGGGCGATGCCACGGCCGCGGCCGTCGGGGATGGGCGTGTCCCAGCCGATGCGGTCCGCGGCGAGGCGGACGCTCTGCTCCCACTCCCCGTCACAGGGCGTGTCGAACGGGATGAACCGGTCACCCTTGCGGGCCAGGTTGCGCAGGCGGATCGCGAGCCGGTCGATGCCGAGCGCCTTCGCGCCCTCGTCCAGCGTGGACTCGACCGCCCAGTTCACCTGCGGGTTGCCGAAGCCACGGAACGCGGTCGACGGGACGGTGTGCGACAGGACCGAGCGGGCGACGATCCGGACCGCCGGCACGTTGTACGGCCCCGCGCCCGGGTAGGAGCCCTTGCCCACGACCCGATCGGCGATGTCCGTGTACGCGCCGATCAGGTAGTCCGCCTCGATGTCCTGGAACGCGATGCTTCCGTCGCGCGTGAGACCGGTGCGGACGCGGGCGTCGCAGGCCGCGCGGCGGACGGCCTGGAACGTCTCCTCGAGCGTCAGCACAAGGCGCACGGGCCGTCCGACCCTGAGCGCCGCGAACACGACGGCCGGCTCGTACTTGGCGTGCTGCTTGCCGCCGAAGCCGCCACCCGGGTCCGGCGCGAAGACCCGCACCTTCGAGAGGGGCAGCCCGGTGAGCTGCGCGATGGTCTTCTGGAGCCAGTTGGGATGCTGGATCGTCGACCAGACCGCGACGCCGTCGCCGTCGGGGGCTGCCATGTACGCGTGCGGCTCGATGGCGAAGTGGGTGACCATCGGGAACGTGTAGCGGCCCTCCACGATGACGTCCGCGTCGCGCTCCGCGGCCTCGAGGTCGCCCCACTCGACACGGTGCTCGTTGAGGACGTTCGTGTGGGCGCGCGGGTCGCCGGGCCTGCGGAGCGCGGGATCCTGCACCAGCGGCGCGTCGGGCGACAGCGCGGCGGCGAGGGTCACGACGGCCGGCAGCTCCTCGTAGGCCACGTGCACGGCGGCGACGGCTGCCTCGGCCTGGTCGCGCGTGTCGGCGACGACGAGGGCGACCGGGTCGCCGTCGAACTTCGTCTCGCCCACGGCGAGCACGGGCCGGTCCACGTTCTGCGGGCCGAAGCGGGGCATCGGGTCCGGCAGGTCGGCCGCGGTCAGGACCAGGCGCACGCCAGGCAGCGCGAGGGCGGCCGACGGTGTCGATGGCGTGGATGCGGGCGCGGGCGACCGGGACCGTGACGAGCTTCGCGTGCAGCGCGTCCGCGACGGCGGATGTCGGCGAGGTACTGCTGGGCGCCGGTCACCCGGCCGATGCCGCCGACGCGGTTGGGGGAGCCGCCGACGATGCGCGATGGCGGCGCGGTCCGATCCGCTCACGACGCCACCTCCCCGTCCGCGACCGCCTCGATCGCCTCGAAGATCTGCACGTAGCAGGCGCACCGGCACAGGTTGCCGGCCATCCCCTCCTCGATCTCGTCGCGCGTGGGGTGCGGGTGCTCCTCGAGCAGCGCGTGCGCGGACATGAGCTGGCCCGGAATGCAGAAGCCGCACTGGACGGCGCCCTTGTCCAGGAACGCCTGCTGGATGGGCGCGAGGCGGCCGTCGCGAGCGGCGAGCCCTTCCACGGTGAGGATGTCGGCGCCATCACACTCCGCGGCGAGCACCAGGCAGGCGTCCACGCTCCGGCCATCGAGCAGCACGGTGCAGGCGCCGCACTCCCCCACCAGGCAGCACTCCTTGGTGCCGGGGAGCGCGAGGTCGTCGCGCAGGGCGTCGAGCAGGGTGTGGGACGGCGGCACCTCGATGGCGCGGACGATGCCGTTGACGGTCATCGCGACACGGATGCTCATGCCCGCACCTCCCCGTCGAGGCGGGCGAGGGCCGTCGCGAGCGCCCGGCGCCCGAGGACGCGGAGCATCGCGTGCCGGTACTCGGGGCCCGCGCGCATCGAGGTCGGGGACGGGTGCGCATCGGCGAACAGGTGCTCGAAGACGGCCGCGCGATCCTCCTCGGACGAGGCCGGGTCCGAGAGGATGCCCGTCGAGTCCACGCGAAGCAGCGGCCGCGGCCCGACGCTCCCGAACGCGATCCGGGTCACGCTGGATCCATCCACCCCGCAGGCGAGCGTGACCGACGCGAGGTCGTGGCCGCGGCGCCGGGTCCGCCGCTGGTGGGCACTCGCGAGGCGCACATGGCGCGCGGGAAGCTCGATCGCGGTGACCAGCTCGCCCCGCGCCAGCGTGGTGATCCCGGACCGGACGAAGAACGCGTCGACGGGGATGCGGCGCGCGCCGTCAGGACCCGCGGCGACGATGATGGCGCCGTGGACCAGGAGCGCGGGCGCCGTGTCGGCCGCGGGCGACGCATTGCACAGGTTGCCCGCGAGCGTCGCCCGGTTGCGGATCTGGACCGAGCCGACGACCGCCGCCGCCTCCGCGAGCGCAGTGACGTGACGCCGGATCACCGGGTGTGCCGCGATCTCGGTCATCGTGGTCGTGGCGGCGATGACCAGCCAGCCCCCTTCGCCGGCACGGATCCCTGGCGCCAGCTCCGGCACCCGCTTCACGTCCACCACGATCGACGGCGTCGCGGATCCATCGCGGAGACGGATCAGGAGGTCGGTGCCGCCCGCCAGCACGCGCGCACGCGGGCCCGTGCTCGGCGAGCAGGGCCACGGCCTCCGTGAGGCTTGTCGGGCGGGCGTACTCGAACGGATGCATGGCTCAGGCGAGGATCCTGTCCACCTCGTCCATGAGGACCTGGGGGTTGGCCGCACGGATGAAGTAGAAGGGCCGCTCGCAGAACCGGTTCACGAACGCCGCGCGCCGGGCCCGCAGCTCGTCGTTGTCCACCAGGGGCATCACGTGTCCCGGGGCGAGCAGCTCGTTGGTCAGGAAGTAGTTCTGGAGGCTGTGCAGGAACTGGAACTGGCGCTCGAACGGGATGAGCTCGTTGGTGGCCGCGTCGAAGTTGCCGTCGATGGCCGGCACGATGACGAGATCGATGTCCGGCTCACCCTCGTGGAGCTCCCATTCCGGCATCACCGGGCCCCAGAACTTCTCGACGCCCTTGTTCGGGGCGGCCTTGTCGGAGCGCTCGGTGCCCTCGGTGCGCTTGACGAGGAACACGTCCACGGAGCCCATGACCGCACGGCCGTCATCGGCGATGACGGTGGTCTCGGACGCGACCTGGGTGGCGCCCCGCTTGCCGGCCTCGATCAGGCCCATGGACTTGCCGTGGTTCGACTCGCCGCCGAGGAACAGGAAGGTCTTGCCGCGGTAGTTGACGGCTGCCGAGTGCGACGGGTGGAGACCGACCTCCTCCATGCGCAGCGCGAGGACCGCGACGATCACCTTCTGGATGGGCCCAGCCGGCCAGTCGCCGGTGAAGGTGACCCGGCGGCCGTCGTACTCGACCTTCTTGTCACCGTCCTGGTTCCAGACGATGTCGGGTTCGGCCAGGGTGACCTCCGGCGAGATCCGGACGTCGGCCAGGCGGTAGTTCATGAAGCTCATGTCGTCGAGCACGTGCGTGCGCGGCGCGCCGCCGCGGACGTCGATGCGGAGTCGCGCGGCGCCGCAGGAGAACTCCTCGGTCAGCTGGAGCGTGTCGTTCATCGGGTCCTTCCGGGGTGTCAGTCGGCGAGGGGTTCGACGGGCTCGGCCGCGTCGGCGGCGGGAACGTCCACCCAGCGCTCGGCCAGCGAGGCGCGGGCGAGCTCGAAGTGGTGGCGGATGGCGTCCTCGGCCTCGGCCGGGTCGCCCGTGCGGAGGGCGTCGATGATGGGCCCGTGGAGCTCTGCCATGCGGACGCGGTCGCCGCCCGGAAGGGCCATCGTGATGTACGTGCGCGAGTGCGGCTCCAGCCTGCCCCACACCCGGGCGAGCGTCGCGTTGCCGGCGAGCTCGACAAGGTCGCCGTGGAATGCCGCGTCGGCGGCCGCCTCGGCCACGGTGTCCCCGCGACGTGCCGCATCGAGCATGTCGGCCAGGCGCCGCTGCAGCCGTGCGAGGTCGGCGTCCGCCAGCGCGGGCAGCGCGAGCCGGACGGCCAGGGCCTCGAGCTCGGCGCGCACGACGTACGCCTCGAGCATCTCGTCCTTCGAGGGCATCCGGACGCGCGCGCCCCGGAACGCCGCGATCTCCACGACCCCGAGCGCCTCGAGGTCGCGGAGCGCCTCACGGACCGGCGCCTGGCTGGTGCCCAGCTCCTTGGCCACCCGGGTCTCGATGATGCGGGACCCGGGCGGATAGCGGCCGTCGAGGATGCCCTCGAGCAGGCGGTCCTTGACAGCGTCGGACAGGACGCTGCGGGAGATGGCGGTCTCGGCAGTCATCCTGTCGTTGCCGGTCAGTCGATCGCCGGGGCTGCGGGCGTCGCACGCTCGATGATGTCGACCACGCCGAGGGTGTAGGTCGTGCCGTCCTCGCGGGTGACCTCGCGGGAGGTGAGCCGCACCCGGTCACCGGTCCGGATCTTCGCGGTGGCGTTGGAGGTGCCCACGACCGCCGGGATCTCGTACTCGCGAGCGAGCACGGCCGGGTGCGCGGCGAACCCGCCGGCGTCGGTGACGAGCCCGTCGATCTTGCCGAACAGGATCTGCCAGGCCGGGTTGGTCATCTGGCAGACGAGGATGTCGCCTGGCTTGACCTGGTCGAAGCCGGCCTCGCTCAGGACGACGCGTGCGACGCCCTCCACGGTGCCGGGCGAGCCCAGGATGCCGGTGACCTCGGCCTCGGCGGCCCCGATGGAGCGGTAGAACTTCTCCGGGAAGGCCCACAGGTTGAGATACGGGAAGTCGAGCTGGGCCTGGGTGCAGGTGCCCACCCAGTCACGCGGCGTGATGTCGTAGGCGGCGTCACGCTCGGCCTTGTTCTTCGCGACGAGCGCGCGGGCGTCGCCGGTCGGGTTGCCGATGGCGTACCGCAGCTCGTTGTAGTGCATGAGGATCACGTCGTCGGGGCGGTCGATGGCGCCCGATGCCACGAGCTTCTCGCCCACCGCGAGCAGGACCTGGCGCACGTGCGCGTTGGCGCCCTGGTCGATGTAGAAGTGGTGGTCCGGCGTGAGCGGCGCCATGCGCAGGTTGACCGTCAGGGCCCGCTGCATGTCGGCGAGGGCGTCACCCTCGAGACCGTCGAGGATCTCGGCCGAGGCGGCCTTGATGTCGTCCGCGATGCGCTTCTTGGACGCCGGGTAGTCGTAGTCCTGGGTCACCTGGTCGCGGACGAGGCCCACGATCGGCTCCATGTTCTCGAGGAAGCTCGGGAAGATGAACTCGTGGCTCCAGACCGCGTGCCAGCCGAACTCCTGCTGGTACGGCTTGACCCGCTCGGCGATGAAGCGCTGGCCACGCGGGCTCGCCTCGAGGGCCGCGACGATGTCCGCGGGCTCCTCGTGGTCGAAGGCGGCCCTGAGGTCCGGGTTGACCGTGACCTCCTCCTTCATGACCCACAGGGCCTCGATCTTGTCCCAGTTGCGATCCGTGGCCGAGTTCTGGAGCCGGCCGAGGAGCGCGGGGTCCGCCTTGCCGTACTTGGCGGCGGTGGCCTGGAGGTCGAGTGTGCCGCTGAACTGGGCGAAGTTCAGCATCCAGTGGATCTTCCAGTGGCGATCGTGGATGTCGATCGCGTCCTCGAGCAGGACGGCGGTCTGGGCGAGGGACATGCTGTCCTTGTTCGCCAGCTGCGCCTCGAGGTAGTCGAAGTTGCGCTGCATCTCGGGGACCAGGCGGTTCTTCCACCAGTCCGCGAACTCCATGCCGTACACGCCGAGCGTGCCGAACAGGTAGCCGCCGATGTTCGCCGCGTACGCCGGGTCCTGCGGGACGACGGCGTTCATCTCGAACCCGTTCTCCTGCATCGCGACCTTGACGCCGGCCTCGGCCGGGACCGCCGCCGTGTACAGGTAGCCGTTGATCTTCTTGGCGATCCAGTCGCTCGCGAACGGCGTGCCGAAGCGGCGGAACATGTGGTCGCAGGTGAGCCACCAGCCGCCGATGTCCTCGTACATGGGCGACAGCGGCTGCGGGCAGTGCAGGTCGTCGAAGACCCAGAAGAGATCGCTGCTCGGTCTCGCTGGACCACTCGATCGGGAACGACTCGTCACCGAGGAAGGTGGCGAGCGCTGTCTCCTTGAGGGGCACCGTGCTTCCTCCTTGTTCCCGGGTGGAGCGGGTGACGCCCTGCCGGCGGGGCTCTGCTGATGCCGGCCTGCGCCGGCGTGCCAGGCTCCGGCGGACGTATCGTGACCTTCGATAATCGATTAGCGATGGTAGGCCCGTGCCGAAGCGTGCGTCAAGACCGGAATGTCACGCGGGATGCCCGATGGTCGGCCGCCGACGGCGGGGCTCGGCGCGAGGTTGCAGGGCGCGGATCAACGAGCGGAACCCCAGCCGCCGGCCAGGTGCGCCGACGCATCGTCGAAGTGGTGCCGCAGCGCCGCCTCGACCGCCGACGCGTCCCGTGCGCGCAGGGCCGCCAGCACGGGCAGGTGCAGGTCGGCGGACCACTGCGCATCGGCCCCCGGCGCGACCAGCGTGATGTAGGTGCGCGAGAACGGCTCGAGTGACTGCCACAGCCGCTCGAGCGTCCCGTTGCCCGCCAGCGCGAGGATCCGCGCATGGAATGCCGCGTCCAGCACGGCCACCGCGTGACGATCCTCCGCGCCGGCCGCCTGCTGCATGTCGCCGCCGATCGCCTCGAGCGCGTCGAGGTCGGCCTGGGTCATGAGCGGGACGCCCAGGCGTGCGCCCAGCGCCTCCAGCTCCGAGCGCACCACGTACGCCTCGAGCAGCTCCGCCGTCGACGGCAGCCGCACGCGCGCGCCCCGGAACGGCATGATCTCCACGACCCCCAATGCCTCGAGCCCGCGCAGGCCTCCCGCACGGGCGCCTGGCTGACCCCGAGCTCCCGCGCCACCCGCGTCTCGACGATGCGGGCCTCGGGCGGATACTTTCCCGACAGGATGTCCTGCAGGAGCCGGTCCTTGACCTGCTCGGCGAGCACGCTGCGGGGGATGGTCGGGTCGGCTGGCATGGAGCACTCGAGAGGGCTGTGAACGGTTCGGAGCATAACGCCGCCACGACGCCGCGACGACCCGGCCAGCACGGCGACCCTGGGGCCGCCGGCCGCATCGGGCACGTCCCGGACCACTGGACGGTCTGGGCGTTCGCGGACATCCACGGCGTCGCCTCGGGCTTCGAGACCGCCCTGCAGGCGGCGGGCCTGGTGGACGCCGACCTCCGCTGGGCGGCCCCGGCCGAGACCGCCCTTGTCGGCTGCGGCGACTACGTGGACCGCGGGACGGCGAACCGCCGCGTGACCGCGCTGCTCCGCCGGCTCGAGGAGGAGGCCGCGGCCGCCGGCTCCGTGGTGATCCCCGCTCGCGGCAACCATGACCACCTCCTCTCCACGCTGGCCGAAGGCACCAGCGACGACCTGGCCACCTGGCTGACCTACGGCGGGGAGTCCACCCTCGACGACTTCGGCCTCCCGCTCCCCTCCCCGGCCGACCCGGCCGCCACCCTGCGCCGCATGGACGAGGCGCAGGCCGGCTTCCTCGCCTGGCTGGCCGCCCTTCCCCACGCCGTCCGCTGGCGAGACGTCCTCTTCGTCCATGGCGGGCTCCCGCCGTGGGCCGGCCTCGACGACCTCGGCACCGAGACCGAGCAGCACCTCTACGTGCGACGCGAGTGGTTCACCACCGCCTGGGAGACCGGCGTGTTCACGCGGTTCGAGGCAGGCAGGGATCGCGCGGGTCGTCTTCGGCCACACCCCGCGACCCGACGGCGCGGAGCTGTTCCACGGCGGCCGCTCCATCGGCATCGACACCAACGCCTGCGGCAACCCCCACATGCCCGACGACGCCCGGCGCCTGGTCACGCTGCTGGAGCTGCGCGACGACATCCCGTTCGCCGAGGCGCGTCGGGTCGTCGTCGACACGCGCGACGCCCCCGACGGTGCGAGGCAACGTCCGGCACGTATTGCCACGCCCGGCCCTCGGTGTAGGCTCGACGTCGCCGTCGCCGATGCTCACCACCGCGCCTCCACGGCGCCAGGAGACCGCTATGAACGCCCCCGCGAAGCTCAACAGCCTCGGCCAGAGCCTGTGGCTGGACAACATCACCCGCGACCTGCTCGATACGGGGACGCTCGCGCGCTACATCGCCGAGCTGTCGGTGACGGGGCTCACGTCGAACCCGACCATCTACGACAAGGCGATCGGCGGGGGCTCGTCGTACGACGCCGACGTGCGCGCGGGCGCCGCGGCCGGCCTCGACGCCGAGGGCATCTTCTTCGAGCTGGCCCTTGCGGACCTGCGCCGGGCGGCGGACCTGTTCCGGCCCGATCCACGACCGGACCCTGGGCGTCGACGGGTTCGTGTCGCTCGAGGTCTCGCCCCTGCTGGCCGACGACGCCGAGCAGACCACGGCCTGGGCGGCGAAGCTGCACGCGGCAGGCGGGCGGCCGAACCTGTTCATCAAGATCCCGGGCACCCCGGCCGGTCTTGGGGCCATCGAGGAGACGATCTTCGCGGGCGTGCCCGGTCAACGTGACCCTGCTGTTCTCGGTGGAGCAGTACCGCGGCTGCCTCGAGGCGTACACCCGGGGCATCGAGCGGCGCGTGGAGGCGGGTCTGTCGGCCTACGTCGCGTCCGTGGCATCGGTGTTCATCAGCCGCTGGGACGGGGCCACCGCGTCGAAGCTGCCCGACGAGCTGAAGAACCGCCTGGGCATCGCCATCGGGCGGGCCGCCTACGCCGAGTACCGCTCGTTCTTCGCGTCGGACCGCTGGCAGCGGCTCGCGAACGTCGGCGCACGTCCGCAGCGGCTTCTGTTCGCGTCCACCGGGACGAAGGATCCGGCCGAGTCGGACACGCTCTACATCGGCGGTCTCGCCGCGCCGAACACGGTCAACACGATGCCCGAGGACACGCTCCTCGCCTTCGGAGACCACGGCGAGATGGGCGGCCTGCTCGATCCCGACATGGAGCACGCGCTCAACGAGCTAGCGCGCTTCGAGAAGGCCGGGATCGACATCGACGCGCTGGGGGCGGAGCTCCAGGCCAAGGGCGCCGCATCCTTCGTGGACTCGTGGGCGTCGCTGGTGAAGCGGATCGAGGAGCAGGCCGCCGCGGGCTAGCCGCCGCGGCTAGCCGCCGGGGGCCGCGGCCGCGGCTTGAGGCTGGGGGCACTCCGCGGCTGGACAGTGGGGGCAGCGAAGCAGGCACTGCCGCGGCTGGACGCCGCGTCGTGAAACGTCGCTCCGGCACCGACGCGGGCCCTGCCCAACGGATTCGTGGACGCGGAGTCCACGCTCGTGCAGCGGACGGCCACAAGCGGCGCGTTCCACCGAGCGTCGCCGAGGATTCATGGACGCCCCGTCCATCGGCGGCGCTCCGGCGTAGACCCTGGGCGCGATTGGGCGGCAGCGAGGCCCGATCAGCAGCGGTCCGCGAGCACCTCCGCGAGGTGGCGGGCACGGCGGCCGTCCAGGAACTCGATCTGCGTGCGGCAGGAGAAGCCGTCGGCGAGGATCTCCGTGCCCGGGCCGGTCGAGCGCAGCGCCGGCATGAGCTCGAGCTCGGCCACGTCGCGCGAGATCCGCTCGTGGCCGGCCTCCGCGCCGAAGGAGCCCGCGAGACCACAGCAGCCGTGGAGCGTCTGCGTCGGGGTGATGCCCGCAGCGGTCATCAGGCGTGCGTCGGCCGCGGTGCCCAGGACCGCCTGCTGGTGGCAGTGCGGCTGGACGAGGGCTTCGATCGGCACGCCGTCGGGCGGGATCCAGCCGGCCTCATCGAGCAGCTCCGCCAGGGTCCGGACCCGCCGTGCCACCGAGGCGCCGCGCTCGTCGTGCGGCAGGAGCTCCCGGAGATCGCGGCGCAGCGACGTCGCGCACGACGGTTCGAGGACCAGGATCGGCTCGTCTCCTGCCAGCTCCGGCGCCTCGAGCGTCCGTGCCAGCACCGCCTTCGCGGCATCGAGCTGGCCGGTCGTCACGTAGGTGAGGCCGCAGCAGACCTGGGAGCGCGGCACCACCGGCGTCGAAGCCCGCCGCGCGGAGCACCCGCAGGGCCGCCATGCCGACCTCGGGCTGCAGGTGGTTCGTGAAGGTGTCCGGCCAGACGACGACGCGGCCGCGAGACGTCCAGCGGGACCCGGCGCCCGGAGTCGGCCGCTGCGAGCCCCGCCGCCTGCTGCTGGAACGACCGGCGCGCGATCGGCGGGATGCCGCCGCTCCCCGCTGATGCCGGCCACGGCCGCGAACGCCCGCCGCGCGGGCGCGAACGCCCATGACCGCAGTTCGCCACCACGATCCCCACGCCGCCCGGCACCCGCCGCACGAGCCGCAGCCACGCCGGCAGCCGCCCCAGCGAGTAGTGCATCCGCGGCCGCCGCCGACCCCGGTACGCGTGGTCGAGCACCTCGGCCTTGTAGGCGGCCATGTCCACGCCGGTCGGGCAGTCGGAGAGGCAGGCCCGGCAGGACAGGCACAGGTCGAGCGCCTCGAGCACGTCGGTCGAGCGCCAGCCGTCCGCCGCCAGCGACCCCGCCGCCATCTCCTGGAGCAGCCGCGCCCGGCCCCGGGTGGAGTGGCGCTCCTCGCCGGTCGCCCGGTAGCTGGGGCACATCGCCGCCGACACCCTGGCGGGAGATGCACTTCCCCACCCCGATGCAGCGCTCGACGGCCGCCCGCAGATCGCCGCCGTCGGCCTCGTGGGCGAGCGACGGCGCACAGGTCGAGGAGCGTCGGCCGGGGCCGCCGGAGGTCCGCGTCCGAGCGGCAGCGGGATCCACGAGGATGCCCGGGTTCAGCACGCCCGTCGGGTCCCACGCCGCCTTCCATGCCCGGAAGGCCTCGAGCAGCTCCGGGGAGAACTGCTGCCCGAGCAGCTCGCCGCGCGCCCGTCCGTCGCCATGCTCCCCGCTCAGCGTGCCGCCGTGCGCCACGACGAGGTCGGCGGCCGCCTCCATGAAGACCGCGCAAGCGCGCCGTGCCGCCCGGGCGGTCCAGCCCGAAGCCGACGCGCAGGTGGATGCACCCCTCGCCGAAGTGGCCGTAGGTCACGCCCGCTCAGGTCCTGGTCCCGCAGCAGCGCCCGGAGCTCGCGCAGGTACGACGCCAGGCGGTCGGGCGGCACGGCGCCGTCCTCGAAGCCGGGCCATGCGGGCGAGCCGTCGGCGAGGCGGGCGGCCCGGCCTGCGCCGTCCTCGCGCACGCGCCACAGCGCGGCCTGGGCGCCGGCGGCCTCGTGCAGCGACCGCATCGGCGCGCGCCGACGCGCGTCCCGAGCGGCGACGGCCAGCCGCGCGGCGTGCGTCGCGCATCGCATCGGTCCGTGTCACCGCCGGCCTCGAGGAGCAGCCACGCGCCGCCGCGGCGGCAGCAGGCCCGGGTCGCGCCAGCCGGCGAGGAGATCGCCGGTGAGGCTCTCGACGGTGAACGGGCGTTCCGGCAGCAGCGCGGGCACCGCCGGTCGCGGCCGCGATGTCGTCCGTCGAACGCGACGCACGAGCAGGCCGCGCACGCGGGGCGCGCCGCACCAGGCGGAGGGTCGCCGCGGAGACGACGGCACACGTCCCCTCGCTGCCCGACCAGGGCCCTTGCGACGTTGCCCCCGCGCTCCGGCAGCAGCCAGTCGAGCCCGTAGCCGGACACGCGCCGCGGCCACGGCGGGCAGCTCGCGCCGGATGGCGTCGCCGTACATCGCGACCAGCCGGTCGACGGCGGCCTGCACGCTCCGCCGGCATCCGCTCGGCCGCCAGGAGACCGGCCGGGCCCGCGCAGGTCGCCGACGCGGCCCCGGCGCCCGTCCGCGGTGACCACCTCCAGGCCCGAGCGTCGCTCTCGGCCGTCGTCCCCCACCGGACCGATCGGGCAGCCGCACGCGTTGTTGCCGATCATCCCGCCGACCGTGCACCGGCTGTGCGTCGACGGATCCGGCCCGACGCGCAGCCCGTGCGCCGCCGCCGCCGCGTTGACGTCGTCGAGGACGGTCCCCGGCAGGACCGTGACGGTCGCCCCGTCCGGGTCGAGCTCCAGGATCCCGGCCAGGTGCCGGGAGGTGTCGACGACCAGCCCCGGCCCGATCGCATTGCCGGCGATCGACGTCCCGGCGCCGCGCATCGTCAGCGGCACGCCGGCCTCGGAGGCCAGCGCGACGACCGCCGCGAGATCGTCGGCGTCGCGCGGCGCCACCACGGCCGCCGGCAGCACGCGGTAGTTCGATGCATCCGAGGCGTACAGGGCGCGTGTCCCGGCGTCGTCGGTCCACTGTCCCGCGCACGGTCGCCGCAGCCGCGGCAGGAGCGCGGCGAGCGGCTCGGCTAGCGGCTCGGCTCCGACGGCGGCAGGTGGCTCGGCGGCAGGGTTGGTGGCGGGCGTGCGCGGAATGGCGGCGGCTCCCGTGTGTGATGCTGCGGTCAAGGGTACGGCCCGGGCCGTGGCCCGGGGGGGCCGCAGGGACCGGGTCGGCTGCGCACAGCCAGTGTCTGCGCACAGCCAGGCTTCGGACCCCCGTTCGACAGTTTCCCGCCAGGCGACCGTTGCGCGCGCCGGGGTGCACGAACCCGGCGCGTGGTGGGAAGGACGACACCTGGGTGGGCTGGGGCATGCCGGATGCGGCTTGTGGCGGGAATCCATCACGGGGGCTGCACCGGACGGTCGCTGCGCGGGAATTGCGCCGACGTGCAGACGCGGGACACGTGCGGACGCGGGGCAGTTGACACGTCGTGCGTCCAGTGAGATAGTTGCACGCGCAACCACAAGAGCGATCGATCACCCAGCCAGGAAGGCAGGCGTCCCTCATGCCGGCCGTCACCGTCGACGACCTCACGATCCTCCCCCGGATCACCCTCCCCGACCCGATGGTCGCCCGCCCGCGTGCCGTCACGGCGCTGACCACCGCGCCCAAGGGCTACGAGGGCGAGGGCTTCCCGGTCCGCCGCGCGTTCGCCGGTGCCTTCCTCGAGGACCTCGACCCGTTCATCCACCTCGACCAGATGGGCGAGGTGGAGTACGCCCCCGGCGAGGCGAAGGGCACACCCTGGCACCCGCACCGCGGCTTCGAGACCGTGACCTACCTGCTCGACGGCGTGTTCGAGCACGCGGACTCCAACGGCGGGGGCGGCGTCATCACCAACGGCGACACGCAGTGGATGACCGCGGGCGCCGGCATCCTGCACATCGAGAAGCCGCCGGAGTGGCTGGTCGCCCAGGGTGGCCTGTTCCACGGGTTCCAGCTGTGGGTGAACCTGCCGCGCGCGATGAAGCTGTCACCGCCGCGCTACCAGGACATCCGTGCGTCGGAGGTCTCGCTGCTCACGTCGCACGACGGCGGCGCGCTGGTCCGGGTGATCGCGGGCGAGGTGGCGGGCCATGCCGGACCGGGCATCACGCACACGCCGATCACGCTGCTCCACGTGACGCTGGCCCCGGGCGCCTCGATCCAGCTGCCGTGGCGGGCGGACTACAACGCGCTGGGCTACGTGCTGGCGGGCCGCGGGACCGTGGGCGAGGAGCGGCGGCCGGCGCAGATGGGCCAGCTCGCCGTGTTCGGCCCCGGCAACACGCTCACCTTCTCCGCCGACGAGGTCCAGGAGAGCCGGGCGCCCTCGCTCGACGTGCTGGTCCTGGGCGGGCGCCCGATCCGGGAGCCGGTCGCCTGGGCCGGACCGTTCGTGATGAACACGCGCGAAGAGGTCATGCAGGCGTTCGAGGACTACCAGGCGGGCCGCCTCGGGCAGATCCCCGCGGTGCACAACACGCCGGCCGGGATCCAGGAGACGCGCCAGCCCGAAGCCTGACGGGCGACGCGCCAGCCCGAAGCCTGACGGGCGACGGGGCCGGAACCCCTGGAGCAGAGCTCGCGCGTCAAGCGCTGGCGCTACTCCCCCGTGACGAGCGGGTAGCCCGCGGCCGCCCAGTCCTTCACGCCGCCGGCCATGCTCGTGACGCTGGGCAGGCCCGCCCCGAGGAGGACGTCGCGACCCGCCTGGGAGCGATTGCCGGAACGGCAGACCACGACGACCTGCTGGTCGGAGGGGACTTCGGCGACGCGGTCCGGCAGCTCGCCAAGCGGGATCAGCGTGGCGCCATCGATGTGGCCCTCGGCCCACTCTGAGGGCTCGCGGACGTCGAGGACGAACGCGCCCGCGGCCTGGAGCTCCTTCGCCTTGGCCACGTCGACCTCGGCGGGCAGCGCAGCAGGGGCGGCAGCACCGGCCCCGCCGCCCGTGCCGGCGGTCGCAGCGGGTGCGGGGGTGGCAGCAGCACCGCCACAGGCGGCGAGCGCGACGACGACGAGGGCAAGGGCCGCGAGGCGGCGGACGCGACTGGTCATGGGAGGCTCCGGGTGCGGATTGGCGAACGACGGCCTGTCGACAAGCCCGGCGCCACGCTCACGCACGTCCGGGCCGGGCACCCCGATGGTAGCGCTCCATCACGGATTCGACCTCCGCGCGCGCCTCGCGCCAGGCCGCCTGGTCACCGGCGATCTCCGCACCAGGCCCGAAGCGGGCCACCTGGGCCATCGCGTTGATCACCGCCGTGTGCAGCTCCAGCCGCGATCGCCCGGCCTCGACCACGCCGGTCACCAGGTACCGGCGCACGAGGTCGAACGGCGCCGTCCAGCGGCCGATCCGGATGCGATCCCCTGTCCGCAGCGTCTCGAGCCAGTCGTCATCGCCCACCGGGTAGCGGTCGTGCTCGTCGACGTGGGCGTTGATGTCCAGCCGGAACCCTGCGCGTGCCTGGGACGGGAATCGGCCGTCCGTGTCGGCCTCGCGGTAGCAGACCGGGCACTCGGGCAGCTTCGCCGAGGCCGTCGGCGGCTCCCCGAAGCGCACCCCACAGCGGCGGCACATGACCGCGTCGGGGCGTGTGGAGGTGGCCCCGCACTGGAGGCATGTGCGGAGCATCGCTCAGCCGGGGGTCCGGCCGGCCCTCCCCACGATCGCCTTGGCCTCGTCCAGGATCTGCCCGAGGTGCTCCTCGCCGCGGAATGACTCCGCGTAGAGCTTGGTGACGTTCTCGGTGCCCGACGGACGGGCCGCGAACCACCCGTACTCCGTGGTCACCTTGAGGCCCCCGATCGGCGCGCCGTTGCCGGGCGCCTTCGTCAGCTTCACCGTGATCGGGTCGCCGGCGAGCGTCGGTCGCCGTGACGGCCTCGGGTGACAGCCGGCCCAGCGCCGCCTTGACCTCGGGGGTCGCGGGCGCATCGATGCGCTTGTAGGCCGGGGCGCCGAACCGCTCCGTGAGCCCCAGGTACGTCTCCCACGGGTTCTTGCCGGTCCTCGCCGTGAGCTCGCAGGCCAGCAGATCCGCGATCAGGCCGTCCTTGTCCGTCGTCCAGACGGTGCCGTCGCGGCGCAGGAAGCTCGCGCCCGCGCTCTCCTCCCCGCCGAAGCCGACGGTGCCGTCCACGAGACCGTCCACGAACCACTTGAAGCCCACCGGGACCTCGAGCAGCCGGCGGCCGAGCGATGCGACAACACGGTCGATGATCGAGGACGAGACGAGGGTCTTGCCCACGGCGACGTCCGGCCCCCAGGCGCGCGCTCCACCGAACAGGTAGTTCACGCACGCGGCGATGACGTGGTTCGGGTTCATGAGACCCACCTGCGGCACGACGATCCCGTGGCGGTCGGCGTCGGCATCGTTGCCCAGGGCGAGGTCGAAGCGGTCCCGCAATCCCACCAGGCCGGCCATCGCGAACGGCGACGACGGGTCCATGCGGATGCGGCCGTCCCAGTCGAGCGTCATGAAGCCGAAGGTCGGGTCAACGGCCGTGTTGACGACGGTCAGGTCGAGTCCGTACTGCTCGCCGATCAGGCCCCAGTAGGCGACCGCCGCCCCGCCCAGCGGGTCCACGCCCAGCTTGAGGCCGGACGCGGCGATCGCCGCGAGGTCCACCACGTTGGGCAGGTCGTCCACGTACGCCTGGCGGAACGGGTACGTCCCCGCCTCCGCCCGGGCGCGCTCGAACGGCACGCGCCTGATGCCCGCGAGCCCGTCCGAGCCCGACGCCCCCAGGATCCGGTTCGCCTCGTCCTGGACCCACTTCGTGACATCGGTGTCGGCCGGACCGCCGTTGGGCGGGTTGTACTTGAAGCCACCGTCCTCGGGCGGGTTGTGGGACGGCGTGACCACGATGCCGTCCGCGAGACCGTCGGCCAGGCTGCGGCCCCGGTTCGCCACGATGATCGCCAGCGAGAGTGCCGGCGTGGGCGTGTACCCGTCCTCCGCGTCCACGCGGACGTCCACGCCGTTCGCAACCAGCACCTCGAGCGCGGTCCGCCATGCAGGCTCGGAGAGCGCGTGCGTGTCGCGGGCGACGAAGAGCGGCCCGGTGTAGCCCTGCTGCGCCCGGTAGCGGCAGATTGCCTCGGTGGTCGCGAGGATGTGGTCCTCGTTGAAGGCAGCCTTGAACGCGGATCCGCGGTGGCCCGACGTGCCGAACGCGACCCGCTGGGCGGGATCCGACAGGTCGGGGTGGAGCTCGTAGTAGGCACGCTCGAGAGCGGCGACGTCAACGAGGTCGGACGGGAGAGCGGGCTGGCCGGCGCGGGGGTTCTGGCTCATCGGGCGGTCGGGTCCTTCGGAGCGGCGTGACGAACGCGTGTCGCAGGTCACTCTAGCGCGCCGCCGATTGCCGGAGGCGCCCGATCCCGGGCTGGCGCGCCCGATGATCGGCCGACGCGCCAGATCGCGTGCGGGCGCGCCCGATCCCGCGTCCCTGACACCGGTGGGAGTCAGCAGCGTGGTGCCCCTGCACGGAACCGGCCACAAGGTCGACCTTCGTGCCGGTCGCCCGCACGCGCTTGGTCGTATTGACCCCCACGTGAAGCAGAGCCGCGGTGCGGGGACAGAACGTTGCCGGGTGCGCCAGCAGCGGCGTCATCGACCGGTTACCATGCCCGCAGCCCGAGCCAGCACCTCGTACGGGGCTCGTCCGAGACCGCCAGCCAGTCCGGCGGCCGGATGCATGAGCCCGCGATGCCCTGGACGGGAGGAGGTCTTCTATGGCGACCGTGACGTTCGATCACGTGTTCAAGCGGTACGGCGAGGTCACCGCCGTCCACGACCTCAACCTCGAAGTCCGCGATGGCGAGTTCATGGTGCTCGTCGGACCCTCGGGGTGCGGGAAGACGACCAGCCTGCGGATGATCGCCGGCCTCGAGGAGATCACCGAGGGCGACCTGCGGATCGGCGACAGGTCGTCAACGACGTGGCCCCCAAGGACCGCGACATCGCGATGGTCTTCCAGAGCTACGCGCTCTACCCGCACATGACCGTGCGCGACAACCTCGCCTTCGGCCTCAAGCTGCGCAAGGTCCCCAAGGTGGAGCAGGAGAAGCGCATCAACGAGGCAGCCGGCATCCTGCAGCTCGAGAAGCTCCTCGACCGCAAGCCCAAGGAGCTCTCCGGCGGCCAGCGCCAGCGCGTCGCCCTCGGCCGGGCCATCGTCCGCGAGCCCGCCGTCTTCCTCATGGACGAGCCGCTGTCCAACCTCGATGCCAAGCTGCGCGTGCAGACCCGCGCCGAGATCGCGCGCCTCCACCAGCGCCTCGGCACGACGATGGTCTACGTCACCCACGACCAGGTCGAGGCGATGACCATGGGCCAGCGGATCGCCGTCATGTCGATGGGCCTGCTCCAGCAGGTGGGCACGCCGCAGGAGCTGTACGACACGCCGCGCAACAAGTTCGTCGCCGGCTTCATCGGCAGCCCGTCGATGAACTTCATCGAGCTGCCCGTCGTGGGCAACGCCATCGGCACCCGCTCGGTCAACTTCCCCGTCCTCGATGACGTCCGGGACTCCGTCGCCGGCCACAGCACCGTGATCGCGGGGTTCCGCCCGGAGCACCTGGAGCTGGGCGAGGTCGGCGGCGCATACGGCACCGTGAACGGCGTCGCCGACGTCGTCGAGTACATGGGCAACGACCAGCTGCTCCACATCAGCGTGGACGACACCGAGATCGTCGCCATCGTGGACTCGTCCCACCGGGTCAGGACGGGCGACCAGCTGGCGCTCAAGGTTCCGCAGGCCAAGCTGCAGCTCTTCGCCACCGGCGACAACGGCGACGCCCTCGTCGTCAAGGCGTAGGCTGGACCCGGCCAAGCGCCGGCAGCCGATCAAGACAGGTGACGGCCGGTCCGCCAGGTGGCGGGTCGGCCGTCCCACTTTCGAGGACCCTATGAGCGACCACGTTGCCCACGATCCGCAGCCCTTCGGCGACGACCCCCTCGAGGAGCACGTCGTCGCATCGCAGGTCGTGCACCGTGGCCGCTATCTCGAGTTCCGGGTGGACACCATCGCCCGGGCTGACGGCTCGACCGGCACGCGGGACGTCGCTGGCCACCCGGGCGCGATCGCGGTCCTGGCGCTGGACGACGACGGGCGCCTCCTGTTCGTGCGCCAGTGGCGGAGCCCGGCCGGCCGCGCGATCCTGGAGATCCCGGCGGGCACGCTCGATGTGCACGACGGCGTGACCGAGGACCCGGAGATCGCGTCGCGCCGCGAGCTGGAGGAGGAGACCGGCCACCGGGCGACGACGTGGCGGAAGCTCTCCGCCTTCTGGACGGCCCCGGGGTTCACGTCGGAGCTGATGCACCTGTACCTCGCGACAGGGATCCTCGGCGCCGACGGCGATGAGCGGCTGACGCCCGACGAGGACGAGCGCCTGGAGCTCTACCACCTGACCATCGACGACGCCCTGGAGCGGATCACGACCGGCGAGATCTGCGATGCGAAGACGATGCTCGGCGTGCTCTGGGTGGACCGCCTGCGCCGGGCGGGCGAGCTGTAGGCCGACGATGGCAACCCCCGCAGGGCCAGCCGACCCTGCCTGCGCCACCGGTTCGCTCGACGGGCCTGCCTTCCCGCCCGGTGTCCGGCCATTCCAAGCCGGGGATGAGGTGGCGATCGAGGCTGCCATGCTGGCCGGCCTGGAGCGTGGCGAGTTCGAGGGCATCGACCGCCACTGGATCGAGCAGTCGGCGAAGCGCATCGCAGAGGAGCCCGACGTGTGCGCTGTCGCCGTGGACGGCGGTGCGATCGCCGGCTGGGTCTTCCCGTACCACGACGACCTGCACGTCGACCTGCCCTACCGGAGACGGGGCCACGGGCGACGGCTGGTCGAGGCCGGGCGGCTTCTCGCACCGCGGGCCGGGCACCCGTTCCTGCGCCTCTGGGTGCCCCGGCAGGCGGATGCCGAGGCCTTCGCCCTGGCCACGGGGCTCCACTACCACTCGTCGCTCTGGCGCCTGGTCCTGGACAGGTCGACAATCCCGGTCCCGCCGGCCTTCGGCGACGACGTGATCGTGCGCTGGCTCATCCCGGGCGAGGACGACGCCGCGTTCGTGGACCTCGTGAACGAGATCTTCCTGGACCACCCGTTCCCGCTCGTGCTGGACCTCGAGCGGATCCGGCGCGTCCATGGCAGCCGCGAGTTCGACCCGTCGTCGATCCTGCTGGTCGCGCCCGCATCCGATCCCGGGGCGCTGGTGGGCTTCTGCCGGGTGGGCGCCTACCACGACGACGACGGCCGGCTCGTCGGCGAGGTGAAGCTCCTCGGTGTGCGCAGGCCCTGGCGCGGGCGAGGGCTCGCGCGCCAGCTGGTCCGCTGGGGCATCGAGGCATGCCGGGAGCGCGGCGTCGAGGACACCTACATCGCGGTCGAGGGCGAGAACGAGCGGGCCATCGGCCTGTACGAGGCCGAGGGGTTCCAGCGGCTCGTGGAGTGGCCGCACTGGGCGGCCGACCCCCTGCCCCTCTAGCTACCGCCCCGCGACGGTTCTCGTCCTTCCGCGGGGCTTGGCGAGGCTGCACGTCGCTCATCCTCGGCGCGGCGCTCCGCGGCGTGGTCTGGCTCCGGGACCCGCACCAGCGCCGCCCGATACACCGGGGACGAGGGACTGAGGGCCACCGCCACCCGCAGGTGCGTCCACGCCTCCCGCTCCCGGCCGAGCTTGCGCAGGCTCTCGCCCAGCGCGAAGTGCCCGTAGTGGGAGGCCGGGTCGACCGCGACGAGCGCCTCGAAGGTCTCGCGGGCCGCCTCGTGCTGGCGGGCGTTGAAGCGGGCCCTGCCCAGGGCCTCGAGGATCGATGCCTTGCCGGGCTCCAGGCGTGCCGCCCGCTCGAGCACGATCGCCGCCTGCGCATGGTGGCGGCGGCGCAGGAGCACGTGCCCGCGCTGGAGGAGGTCGTACGCCGACTCCTCCGCGATCTCGTCGCCCGGCTCGGGCTCGGGCTCAGGCACGGGCTCGGGGTCGAGGTCAGGGTTGCGGCGCTCCGGATCGTGCATGGCAGGCGGATGCTCGCACGAATTCGCGGGCCTCGCCGGTACGATGGGCCTCTCCACTGCTGCCGCGGAGTCCGCGTGGTCATCCTCCGGATCTCGATCGCCCTGCTGCTCGTCCAGGCGGGGTTCCATGCCTGGACGGCCTCGCTGCCACTGGCGCTGGCGCGTGGCGGCGCAGCCGAGGCCACGATCGGCATCGTCATGGGCCTTGCCGCGGTCGTGTCGATCCCGGGCGCCCTCGCCGGCGGCCGCCTGCTCGACACGTTCGGCGGCTCGCGGATGTTCCTCGTGGCCGGGTCGGCGTATGGGGCCGCGGCCGTCATGCTGATCCTGGCCGGGAACGACCCGACCTCGTCCCCTGCCCTCGTCGCCACGGCGCGCGTCCTGCAGGGGATCGGCATCGGGATCGCGGTCCCCTCGGCGCTGTCACTCGTGCCACGCCTGGTCGAGCCGGAGGGTCAGCCGGCCGCGCTGTCGTACGTGAGCGCCGCGCAGAACGTCGCCCTGATGGTGATGCCGTTCATCTCGGTCGTCGTGCTGGACCTCACCTCCTTCCAGGGCGTCGGCGTGCTGGTGATCCTGCTGGTCGGTGTGGGGCTCGCGCTCAGCCGGGCGCTCCCCCTCCGACCTGTCACCGACGCCGGCGACGGGGGGATGGCGGTCGCCCAGCGACGGTGGGGCATCGCCTACCGTCGGGCATGGACGGTGCCACTCCTGGTCGTTGTCCTGTTCGTCGCGCACTGGGGCGTCGTCACGGCCTACCTGCCCGTCCGGGCCGAGGAGGCCGGGGCCAGCATCGGCCTGTTCTTCTTCGCGGACGGCATCGCGATCGTGCTCACCCGCATCGCGACCGGGCGCCTGGTGGAACACGCCTCCTTGCGTGCCCTCATCCTGGCCGGGGCGGGCATGACGGCGGTGGGCGTCGGGCTCCTGCTCCTGCCCGTCACCTCGCTGAGCCTGCTCGTATCGGGGCTGCTGGGCGGGGCGGGCGGCGCGATCGTGATGACGCCCGTCACGATCGAGCTCTCACGCCGCTCGAGCGACTCCGACCGCGGGTCCGCGTTCGCGCTCTACTCGATGAGCCTCGCGATCGCGATGACGCTCGGCTCCATCGGCGGTGCGCCGATCGTGGCGGCGCTCGGGTTCGAGGCCGGGCTGGTGGTCGGGATCGTGCTGATCAGCGTGGCGATGGTGATCACCGCGCTCGATGCTCCGCTTGGCGAGCCGCTGCGCACGCCGGCAGTGAACGCGATCCAGCCGGTCGAGCTGCCCTGAGGCGCGGTGCCCTGAGGTGGACGTGCCCTGAGGTGGACGTGCCCTGAGCGTGCCCGCAGCCGTCGCGGCAGCCCCGGAAGCCGCGGTCAGCTGTCGCGCCAGGCGGCGAGGTCGAGCGCCTTCAGGCGCGGGCTGTGGGTCCGGCCCGGGATCCGGCCGCGCTTCGCGATCGGCACCCCGTCGATCTCCTTGATGTCGCCGGTGAAGTCGATCGGTGTTGCCCCGGAGATGTGGGAGCCGACGGCGAACGAGTCCACCGGCGAGCCCTCGTCCTTGAAGTAGCGGATCCGATCGGGCGTGAGACCGCCCGAGACCGTGATCGTCACGTGGCTGAAGCCTGCCTGGTCCAGGCGGGCCCGGATCTCGGTCGACCAGCGCGGCGGTGACGCGCCCGCGCTCGGAGGGCGTGTCGAGCCGGATGCCGTAGAGCCTGTCGCCGAGGGCGCGGGCCACGCGGAGGGCCTCCTCGGCCTCGTCCTTGAACGTGTCGACCAGCACGATGCGGGGCACGTCCGGGGGCATGTCGCGGTCGAAGGCCTCAGACGCCCGGACGGTGTCGCCGAAGATCAGCACGAGGCTGTGCGGCATGGTGCCCGTCGGGTTGAGCCCGGCGAGGCGGGCTCCGGCCGGCGTGGACGCGCCGACGCAGCCGCCGACGATCGCGGCGTAGTCGAGGACGTCCGTGATGTCGGGGTGGACATGCCGAGCCCCGAAGGAGATGACCGGCTGGGGGGCCGCGGCCTCCACGCACTGGCGGGCGGCGGTGGCCCAGCCCGTGGACTGGGCGAGCATCCCCAGCATGGCGGTCTCGTAGAGCGCGAATGCGCGGTAGCGGGCCCGGATGCGGAGGACAACCTCCTTGGGCGTGACGAGGTCACCGTCCTCGAGCGCCTCGACCACGGCGCTCTCCTCGCGGGCCAGCACGTGGCCGAGGAGATTGGTCGCCTCGCCCATGCCGCAGATGACGGCGTCCTCGCGGCAGAAGACCTCCATCGTCACCACGGGGTCCATGCCCTCGCGATCGAGGATGCTGTTCGCGCGGGCGAAGTAGACGTCGGCGGTGGCGCCCGAGAGGATCTCGTGCGACGGTCGGGTGCGCTGGAAGCCCATCAGGATCGCGCGCTCGGCGCGGCGGCCCGGGAGATCACGTTGGGCACGGCTCCTTCGACCTGGTGGCGCAGCGCCCGCGTGGCCACGTGGACGGGTGCGTTGGCCGGGAGTGTACCGCAGCGGCGCCGGCGCTCAGGCCCGCCGCACGACGGCCGGGCGGGACGAGGGCCTACCGCGGCCCGGCGTGATCGCGCCGGACCGGCTCCTCGGCAGGGCGGCGTGACCGGCGGACCGCCCCGGCGATCGCCGAGACGAGGACCAGCAGCGTGGCGACGCCGGCCAGGGCGAGCATCGCCCGTCGGCGTCCCTCCTGCCAGGCACCCGACCAGGCGCGATAGGCGTCATCGGCCGCGGCCATGGTCCCCTCGATGTCGCCCCGCGCGAGGGCGGCGCGGGCGGCGTCCATGTCGGCCTCCGGGTCCTCGCCCAGCATGCCGATCCGGCTGAGGATGTCGTCGTCGGCGCCGTCTGCGGCCTGCGCATGATCGATGGTGAGGATGGTGTTGCGCAGGACCTCGGCCTGTGCGCTGGCTTCGGCCATCCGGCCATCCTCGAAGGGGGTGCGCATCCGCTCCGGCAGCTGCACGCCAGTCGCCGCGGCGAGCTCCGCCAGGGCGGCGTGCTGGGCGATGACCGTGCGGGCATCGGCCATCTGCTGCTCAGCGGAGTCGAACTGCCATGCCCGCATCGCGTCGCGGATGCCCCGCGGAAGCCGCCAGTCGCCCGCGAGCGCCAGCGTTCGCTCGTACGATCGTCGAGCCTCGGCGCGGTCGTCGAGCAGCGATGCCTCCTCCGGGCGGACGACCCGCTGCTTCCAGAGGTCCGTGAAGGAGGTGGCAGCCTCTGCCTCGAGCAGGTCGAGCAGGCCGCGCCAGTCGGGCGGACCGTCCACGCTCTCCATCGAGGAGGTCTGCGCCCCAGGCCCCTCACCCGAACCATCGGCGGGCGGCTGGTAGGCGCCGGTACCCGTCGCAGCCGCGGTCCAGACCCGGCGAAGCACGTCGTCACCCGCCCGCTCCGCGATCGCCTGCGCGAGCTCGTACGAGGCCGCATAGCCGAACGCCTCCTGGGCGGCGGCCTCGCGATCAGGCGCTCCACCGGGTTGCGCCACCGGCCATGCATTGAGCGGGATTGCCGCGGACTGCGCGGCATCGGTCATGGCCGGCGACGTACCGGCGACGTCGAGTGCGTCCGCAGTCCGTCGGGCGTACAGCGAGGCGAAGCCCTCGTTCGCCCAGCGGTCCGCGAGCAGGGCGCCGTTGAACCAGCCGTGGGCAGCCTGGTGGAGCGTGGCCAGGCCATTGGCCCAGTACGCGACCTCGATGAGGTTCTCCGCCGGGTCGAACCGGCCCGCGTATGCGCCCTCGCTCCGGCTGGCGGCCTCCTGGACCACCATCGGCTCCGCATGCGGCCAGGGGACCCCGAGCTGCTCGCGCAACACCGGGAGGCCCGAGCGGAACAGGCGACCTGTGCGGTTCGCCCAGGCGGCATCGTCAGCCCACGCCCGCACCACCAGCGGCACGGTTCCGTCCTCCGTGCGCACCTTGACCGCGTGATCCTTGTAGACGGCCGGCTCCTGGCCGACGACATACGCGAACCAGGTCAGCGGAGCCGCGATCCGTCCGCTCCGCAGGACGGTGCCGCCGCCGGGGCCCGTCGCCTCGACCGGCATGGAGCCCGACGCGACCGTCACCTCCCACCCCGAAGGGAAGGCGATGGCGACGGTGGACCCGCTCGCCCCGTTCGACGCGTACGCCCACAACGGCACGGTGACGAGTCCCGTCCCGACGCGCGTCTGCGGGTTCGCCCCCTTGCCGGAGCCCAGGAGGTCGAAGGTGAGGCGGTACGTGCGGCGGGATCCCGAGTAGATGCGCTTGCCGAAGCCGAGCCGCAGGAGCGTGCTGTCGCCGGTGCGCTTGACCACGCGCACCGTGGCTCCGGGAGATCCGCTCAGCTTGAAGCCGGTCGTCCCGGGCTGCACGGCGAGGAACGTGTGGTCGAAGTAGTACCGGCGGGTCTTCGTCTCCTTGGTCCGGTTGGTGACCGTGAGCGAGGCACTGATGCCGACCCGGCGGTCCTTCGGGCGCACGGTGTAGAGCGCGTCGGCGACGACCGTGAGGTCCGAGGCAGCTGCGCGGGCCGCTGTCGCCGGCACGACGCCCGCGACCGGCGCGCCCAGCCCGCCGAGGACGGCCATGACGAGCGCGAGGCTGGCGAGCCGGGCGAGTCCCCTCACCCGGCGCCCTCGTCCGCGGGCTCGAGCAGCTCGGCGAGTCCGTCGGCATAGCGGGCGACGAGGCGCATCCCCGGGCCGTCGCGCCTGGCGTCGGGCGGCGCCTCCGTGTTCCAGCCGCCGGCCTTGAGCCACTCGACCGCGTCCCGCGTGGTACCGGTCGGCGACGGCCAGCTGGCGGGCCAGCGCGAGGCCCAGCGCGTCCCGGTCCACCACGGCGATCGGAAGCTCGGCGGCGAGGATCGGGCGCTCGTCCTCGGCGACGGAGAACTTGAGGAACGGCAGCTCGTCGTTCCAGCGCAGGAGCTTGCGGTAGGACTTGCGGAAGCTGTCATTGATCGGCGGTGCGAAGAACGCCCACGCGATAAGCGCGAACGCCGGGTCCAGGATGAGCGTGACGCGCAGCGACGCGCGGCGGCGGCCGTCGAGGACGAGGTCCCACGACGTCACACCCTCGCGGTCGGCGCGCTCCAAGGGCTCCAGGCCAAGCTCGACGAGCCAGGCCTCGACGTCGGCCGGGGCAACGGCCGACGCCCGGGGGGCGAGAGACATGGCGCGGAGTCTACCCCGGCCGGGCAAGAACCCCGCCCGGTGGCGTCAGCCGAGGCCAACCAGTGGCTTCAGCCGTGGCCCACCAGTGGCTCGTCCGCGTCGGTGTCGCCGCTCTTGCGCACCTTGCGGTCCACCGTCCCGCCGGAGCGCACATGCCGGGTGCCGAAGTCCGACGACCGCACTTTCTCGCCGACCTTCACGTTGCGTCCGAGCCGGACACCTCGCGGGATGACCGACTGCTTGCCGACCACCGTGATCCCGGTGTTCAGCCGGCCCGGCTCCTGCCTGTTGGGAGTGTCGAAGTCGGGACCGTCGCCCACGATCGCCCCCTGGCCGACGACCACCTCCTTGTCGAGGATCGCGCGGTCCACGACGGCGCCCGAGCGGATGACCGAGTCGAACATGACGATCGAGTCCCGGACCACGGCGCCCACGTCGACGCGCACGCCGGGCGACAGGACGCTGTTCACCACCGTGCCGTTGATGACGCAGCCGTGCGAGATCATCGAGCGGTGGACCTGGGCCGTCGGGCCGACCTTGGCGGGCGCCCGCTCCTCCGACCGCGTGTGGATGAGCCAGTCCATGTCGTACAGGTCCAGCTCCGGGCTGTCGTCGAGGAGGGCCATGTTGGCCTCCCAGAACGACTGGATCGTGCCGACGTCCTGCCAGTACCCGTCGAACCGGTAGCCGAACACCCGGGCGCCGCCCTCGAGCATGGCCGGGATCACATTCGCGCCGAAGTCGCGCCGGTCCTCGGACAGCCAGTGGATCAGGGCGCGCTTGCTGAAGACGTAGACGCCCATGGAGGCGAGGTCGCTCTTGGGGACCTTCGGCTTCTCCTGCCACTCGGTCACGCGGTCCTGGTCGTCGAGGGCGAGGACACCCATGCGACTGGCCTCGGCGATCGGGACGCGGCGCACCGCGATCGTGACATCGGCGCGCTTGCGCTTGTGGGCCGCGATGAACGGCTGGTAGTCCATCTTGTAGATGTGGTCGCCCGCAAGGATCAGGACGATGTCCCCGCCACGCTCGATCGCGTTGATGTTCTGGAGGACCGCGTCCGCCGTCCCGCTGTACCACTCGGCGACCTTGCCGCGCTTGACGTACGGCTGGAGCATCCGCACTCCGCCCTGGCTGCGGTCCAGGTCCCACGGGCGCCCGCGGCCGACATGATCGTTGAGGGAGCGCGGGTTGTACTGGGTCAGGATCGCGACGTTGTCCACGCCGGAGTTGACGCAGTTCGACAGGGTGAAGTCGATGATCCGGTACTTGCCGCCGAATGGGACGGCCGGCTTGGCACGCACGGACGAGAGGATCGACAGCCGCTCACCCTCACCGCCCGCGAGAATGACTGCGAGAACCGGCTTGACCAAGCGACCTTCCTCCGGTGCGGGTGCTCCCTGCGGGCGATGCTAGCACCGGCCGATTGCGCTATGTGAACAAGCGCGGGTTAACGAAGCTGCCGTTGTAGTGGACCATCCAGTGGAGATGGGCGCCCGTCGAGTGGCCGGTGTTGCCCTCGTGGCCGATGACCTGGCCCTGTCGCACGCGCGATCCGCCGGACGCTGGGCAGCCGGGCTTCATGTGGGCGTACCACGTGGTCAGGTTGGACGAGTGGGCGATGATGACGATCCAGGCCGGGTCGGCGCCGTCGGCGTAGTTCCAGCCGCAGTAGACGACGCGGCCGGCTCCAGACGCCCGAATCGGCGTCCCGTAGGCATTGACGATGTCGATGCCGCTGTGGAAGTGGGCGCAGTCGCCGCGCGGCGGCTCCCATGAGAAGCCCGTGCAGCCGTAGTCCTGGCTGACCGTGCCGGCCATCGGCCAGATGAGCGTGCCGTTGTAGCGCGACGGGATGTTGCCGTTGTTGGCCTGGGCGGCGACGAGCCGGTCGATCTTGCGCTGCAGGGCACGCCGGGCGGCGGCGGTGGCAGCGAGCGCCTTGCGCAGCTTCGCCTTGTTGGCGGCGAGCTTCTGGTACTCGGCCCGTTGCTCGGCAAGGGCCGCCTTGGCCTGCTTCTCGAGCTTTCGCAGCTTGGCCGACTCGCGCTTGAGCTCCTCCATCCGGCGATCCAGCTTCTGCTTCTGGAGCGCGGTCTCCTGGCGGATCGTGTTGGTATCGGCGCGCGTCGCCTCCACCGTCTGGTGCAGCGCGAGCAACGTCTCGCGGTCGGCGGCGATCTGGCGGGCGAGCTGGCGGTCGGCCTCCGCCGCGTCGAGCTGGGAGCTCATCTCGGTGAGCATGTCCGTGAACGTGGCTCCCGAGAGGAAGGTCTCCAGGAGTGACGTCCGCCCGGCCTCGTTGGCATCACGCACGCGCTGTGCGAGCTCCGCCTTGCGAACGCGCAGCTCATCGCGCTTGGTGGCCTCCTGGCCCTCGATGGTGCCCAGCTGCTGGTCGAGGTCCTCGAGGTTGTCGACCAGCACCTGGTAGGCGGCGCGGACCTCGTTGATGTCCTCGGTGAGCGCGTTCACGCGTCGGCGAGTCGACGCGAGATCCGTGGTGATGCCGTCGAGCTCGGTCCTGGTGGCGGCGATCCGGCCCTCGAGCCGGTCCTGGGACCCGTTGATGTTCGCGATCAGCGACCGCTGCTGGCGGATCTTCGCCTCGAGCGACTTGCGCGCGGCCTGGGCGTCGGCGAGCTCGTCACCGTTGACCGGTCCGGGGGCGATCGCAGGCACGGCGAGCGCGGTCACCAGGAAGGGGACCGCGAGAAGTGCGAGCAGGAGCCGGTGGCGATGTCCCCGGCGGACCCGGGGGAACCTCTGCGCTGTGGCGTTGCGGGTCAACGAGCTGGCGTCCTCATCTCGGGCGGCCGGCGAACCGAGTCCCGTCCGCGCGCGGACGTGGCGTCGCTCGACGACCGCCGGACCTGGCACCGCCCCGGAGGGCACTCCCGAGACGACCTTGAACCGGCGTTCGCCCGGAGTCTACCAAGAGAGGGCAAACAGTCGCCATCGCGGGGTGTCCCTCGCGGGCCTTGTCTCCACGACCTCTTCGTGCCGCGAGCCTTGTCGCCCCGCGACCATCCTGGGCCGTGCGCGTGTCGGATCCTCAGTGGGCGACACAGCCGACACGTGTGGGGACCCCTTGCGGCTAGACCTGGTCGTCGGATGCCCGGTTCGTGCAGCCTGCAACCCGGGATTGCCATCTGGTGCCAAAGCGGCGGGCGGGAACGAGGAGCAGGCAGACGGGGCCGGGTCCGGCGGGCCGGGGCCGGGTCCGGCGGGCCAGGGCCTGGTCCGGCAGGCGGGAGCCGGCCACCTACAGCACGAGGATCCCGCCCGCGCGAGGGATCCGGCCAGCCCGCAGGGACCGCAGGATCTGGGCGGAGTCGAGAGGGAACGCCGCACGCAGGGCCTCGCGATGTGCGTCGAGCACCGCTCGGTTGTGGCGCGTCCGTCCCACCAGGAGGATCACCGGGCCACTCGCCGGGTCGTCCCGCTGCTTGAGGGCCACGCGCCGGCTGACAGCCTGGATGTCCTCCAGTCTGGCCTCGCAGTCAATCGTGCCGAGCACCGCTCGGTCTGTGGCGCGTCCGCCCCCAGGAGGATCACCGGGCCGCTCGCCGGGTCGTCCCGCTGCTTGAGGGCCACGCGCCGGCTGACAGCCTGGATGTCCTCCAGTCTGGCCTCGCAGCGAACAGAAGCCTGGTCCACGCCGTCGGTGACCCGCGCGTCCCAGGCTCGCTGATCCCCCTGGATGGCGATGCCAACCTCTCGAGTCATGCGGAGGCCCGCTCCGAGCACCCGCCCGAAGCGATCGAGCACAGGCAGCTGCCCGCGATCGTTGACGGGGACGACGCCCTGGTTGTAGCGGACAGGCGGGGTCAGGCCGACCGCACGCCGCGGCACGGCACAGCGGGGCAAGCGTCCGGATGTCGCTCCGGCACCCCGCTCGAGGCGGCTACACCAGTGCGCGACCCTCGACCGGCGCTGTCGCGCTGGCAGGGCCTGGGGCTCGATCCGGCCTTCCGGTACTACGCAGGTGAGTCCCCGTCAACGATCGTCGCCAGCTGCCCGTCCTCGACGGTTGGCAGACGTGCTCGGGAGCGGGCTGCGGATCAGCCGTGAGGTCGGCCTTCGATCGGCGACCAGCGGGCCTGGGACGCACGCGTCACGGACGGGACGAGCGGCAGGGAATGGGTCTCGGTGGACTGCGAGGCGAGGCTAGACGACATCCACGCGGTCACGCGGCGCGTGACGCTGAAGCAGCGCGATGACCCAGCGTCCGGTGATCCTGCTCGTCGCCCGCACACGCCACAACCGCGCGGTGCTGGAGGCGCACCGGGAAGCACTTCGAGCAGCCTTCCCGCTGGTCAGCGCCCAGATCCTCGGTTCCTGCGCTCCGCAACTCCGCCAGCGGGCGGGATCCCGTGCTGAGCCGCCCGCCGGACACGGTTCGGTCCCCGGGAGAGAACCCGGGGATGGCACCAGCCCGGGCCGAGAGGGCGCGGGCAGGTCCCTGGCCCCGGACATGGAACGGCCCGGGCCGCCGTGCTGGCGGCCCGGGCCGGGATCCGGCAGGGTTCAGCGAGGGCTCAGGGGAGCCATGCCTTCCACGTCGCCTCGTTGGCGTCGAGCCACTTCTTGGCGGCCTCGTCGTTGCTCATCTTGTCGATGGCGATGTACGACGCGACCTCGTTCTGGTCGGCGTTGGTCCAGTTGAAGTTCTTGATCAGCTCGAAGGCGGGCCCGCCGCCCTCGGCGAACTTCGTGGAGGCGATCTTGTTCAGGTCGTACGGCGGGTAGTCGCAGGCGACCTTCTTCGGATCCGCGTCACAGCCCTCGGTGTACGGCGGGAGCGGCACGTTGACCATGTCCACCGTGGCGAAGAACCAGTTCGGATCCCAGGAGTAGGCCAGGATCGGCTTGCCGGCCTTGGCAGCGGCCTCGATCGCCTTGTTCGAGGCGGCCTCGGAGCCGGAGTAGATGACCTTGAAGTCAAGGCCGAGGTTCTCGACGAGCGCCTCATCGTTGGTGACGTAGGCCGGGTCGCCGTCAAGCAGCTGGCCCTTGTCGCCCGACTCGGACGTCTTGAACTGGTCCGCGAACTTGTTGAGGATCTTGGGATCCTTGTCGGCGGTCAGGATCTCCGGGTTGGCGTCGGCGAAGGCCTTCGTCGTGTACCAGCCGATCTTGCCCATGTTGCCGGTCGGGCCGAGGTCGACCGCGGCCTTCTCGTCGGTGACGTACTTCTGGATCAGGTCGTCGTGACCCCAGTTCTCGAGGATCACGTCCACTTCGCCGGTCGGGAAGCCCTCCCAGCTGACCTGCTCGCTGAGCGCCTTCACGACCGTCTTGCAGCCGAGCTCGTTGCGGAGCAGGTAGTCCACGACAGCCGTGTTGGCCGTGTAGCCCACCCACGGGTTGTCGGCGATGTTGACCGTGTAGTCGCACGCCGCGGCCGTCGTGCCGCCGCCCGCGTCGCTTGGGGCCGCGGTGGCCGCGCCGGTGCCGCCGCCACAGGCTGCGAGAACGATGGACAGGGTCGCCGCACCTGCGGCGAGCTTTCCGAGCGTGCTCTGCTTGAGCGTCAAGCTTGCCTCCTCCTCCAATACCGATCGAGTTGTCGTCGGACCGGAGCGCGGATCATGCCGCATCCCGGCGGATCCCGTGCGGCTCTCCCGCGCAGGGGTCGGTCAATCCCTCGTGCTTCCCTCCCTCCGGGCCCCGGCCCCCTGCGTGATGCGGTCCAGCATGATGCCGAGGGCGACCATCGCAAGGGCCGCCGCCATGCCGCTCCCGAAGTTGGCCCGCTGCGCGAGGCCGGCGACCACCTGGTAGCCGAGCCCGCCACCACCCACGAGCCCGCCGATGACGACCATGCCGAGCACCAGCACGATGCCCTGGTTCATCGCGGTCAGCAGCGAGCG
Organism: uncultured Chloroflexia bacterium; assembly: GCA_963697365.1. GTDB lineage: Bacteria > Chloroflexota > Limnocylindria > Limnocylindrales > CSP1-4 > CAIXZV01. The sequence goes on along the minus strand of CAVONT010000017.1, from coordinate 31,146 downwards.
CCGGGCCATCGGCAGCTGGACCTTGCGGATCACCTGGAGTGATGTCGAGCCCGACGACGCCGCCGCCTCGATGGCGGTGGGCGACACTCCCCGCACACCGTCCTCGACAAGACGGATGACCGCCGGCACCGCGAACATCACGGCCGCGATGATCGCCGTGAAGCGGGTGGCCTCGAACAGCGCCACCGCCGGGATCAGGTAGACGAACGAGGGCATCGTCTGGAGGCCGTCGTTGATGGGCCGCAGGATGCGCGAGACCACGCCCGACCGCGCGGCCCAGGTGCCCAGGAGAATGCCGAAGAGCATCGTGAACGCCACCGCGACGAGGACCTGGGTCAGCGTCTCCATCGCCGGCTCCCAGACCTGCAGCAGGTAGACGGAGAGCGTGGCGAGCGCCACCGTCGCCATGGCCCGGCTGCCGGTGATGATCGCGCCGAGCCCCGACGCCAGGAACAGGATCAGCCACCACGGTGACAGCGTCAGGAACCACTGGACCGGGTTGATGACGAACGCGGTCACGATCTCCTTGATCCCGCTCGTCAGGAACACGAGGTTCGTCTCGATCCACTCGACCGCGGCGTTGATCGGCTCCGCGATGGAGATCGCCAGGGCCTCGGGGAAGGTGTTGGCGGCCTCGATCGTCAGGCCGGCCACGATCCCGGCTCCCGCGACGACGGCGCACATGGCCAGGACGGTCCGGCGGTCGAAGCGCGAGGCCCGCACGTGGCCCCTGGCGCGCAGGTCGGTGGTGGCGCTCGCGCTTGCCGAGAGCCGGTCGAGGATCATCGCGAGGAGCACGATCGCGATACCGGCCGTGAACGACTCGCCCACGTCGAGCGTCTTGAGGCCCTTGATGACCGCCTCGCCCAGGCCACCGGCCCCGACGAACGCGGCGATGACCACCATGGACATGGCCATCATGATCGTCTGGTTCACGGCCAGGCCGATGGTCGACCGGGCCATCGGCAGCTGGACCTTGAACAGGATCTGGCGGTTCCGGGAACCCAGGGACACCGCTGCTTCCACGGTCTCGGGAGCCACGCCGCGGATGCCCAGGGACGTGAGGCGGATGGCGGGCGGGATCGCGTAGATCAGCGTCGCGATGACGGCCGTCGCATCGCCGATGCCATAGAAGATGACCAGCGGGATCAGGTACGCGAACGTCGGCATGATCTGCATCAGGTCGAGGACCGGCGTGACAAGCCGCAGGAAGCGGTCGGAGAGGCCGGCGAGGATCCCGAGCGGGATCCCCAGCAGCAGCGACATCGTGACCGCGACGAGCACCTGGGCCAGCGTGAGCATGGTCGCGTCCCAGAGCCCGAATGCCCCGATCAGGAGGAACGCGAGCGCCAGGGCCAGGCCGGTGCGGACGGTCACGCTGGCCACGCCAAGGGCGAACGTCGTCAGGATGACCCCCGTCCAGCCCACGGCGAGCAGGACGCCGTTGGTGACCTCCACTCCCCAGTTGAGGAGCGTCCGGAACGGAAGGATCCAGGCGAAGATCCACGCGTCGGCGTTGGCGTCGAGCCAGTCGCGAACGCCGTTGAAGAAGGCGAACAGCGCAGCGTCGGGATCGTACGGCTGCAGGAACTGGCCCTGGAAGACGACGAACAGGACGGCCGTGATCCCGAGCAGGAGCGCCAGCTGCCGCGATTTCGACAGGCGGATCCGGGGCTCGCGACGGGCAGTGACGGCGGCGGCGGTCACGCCTGGGCGCCCGTGTCGATCCCGGAGATCGCCTCCAGGATGCGCTTGCGATCGACCATGCCGACGAGGTTGCCGTTGTCCATGACCTTGATCGGCTTGGACGTCTCGGCTGCCACGTGGACCGCGTACCGGATGATCGTCGAGGTCTCGAGCTCCGGACCGTCGAGCGGATCCTCGGGCCGGACCTCGCGCATCACCCAGCCCAGCGTCTGGACGTAGGACTTGGGCACGTCCTGGACGAAGTCCGAGACGTAGTCGTTGGCCGGGGCGCCGACGATCTCCTCCGGCGTGCCGATCTGGACGATCTCGCCCGCGCGCATGATCGCGACGTGGTCACCCAGCTTGAGCGCCTCGGCGAGGTCGTGGGTGATGAAGATCATGGTCTTGCCCACCTCGTGGTGGAGGCGCAGGACCTCGTTCTGCATGTCGCGCCGGATGAGCGGGTCGAGCGCGCTGAACGGCTCGTCGAAGAACATGACCTCGGGGTCGACGGCCAGGGCGCGCGCCAGGCCGACCCGCTGCTGCATGCCGCCCGACAGCTGGTCCGGGTAGCGGTCGGCCTGGCCGTCGAGGCCCACCAGCGACAGCAGCTCGCCCGCCTTCTCGCGGCGGTCCTTGCGCTTCTCGCCGCGCACCTCGAGGCCGAAGGCGACGTTGTCGATCACGCGCCGGTGCGGGAGCAGGCCGAAGTGCTGGAAGACCATCGACATCTTGTGGCGTCGCAGCTCGCGCAGGCGGGCGGGGCTGGCCGTCCTGATGTCCTCGCCGTCGAGGAGGACCTCGCCCGCGGTGGGCTCGACCAGGCGCGTGAGGCAGCGGATCAGCGTGGACTTGCCGGAGCCCGACAGGCCCATGACCACGAAGACCTCGCCCGGGTTGACATCGAACGAGACGTCGCGCACGGCGATGTTGGAGTTCATCGAGAGGCGCAGCTCGTCCCGGCCAAGCTCCGCGAGCGGGGTGCCGATGATCTTGTGCTCGCCCGGCCCGAAGATCTTCCACAGGCCGCGAACCTTGATGGACGCGGTGGCACCGGTGGCGGCGGGTGGGGTCCGCTCGCCGGGCACGGGGAATTCGGCGGTCATGCTCTGCTCCGTGTGCGGCGAGGACGCGATGTGGCGTGGACCACGGGCGGGCTCCTCCTCCCAGCCTGGGTTGGCCACGCGGCGGCCGAGACCGCACGCGAAGGCTGCAGTATGCCGACCGCAGCGTCTCCTGTGGAGGCGAGTTCGTCAGGTGGCGCGTCCGCCTCCCAGCGCCGCGACCTGGATCCCCAGCTCGCCGTACCCGGTCGGCATGTGCTCGAACCGCAGGCCGAGGCGGTCCGCCGCGCGCCGGGCCTGCTCCAGGAGGTCCGCGTCGTCACGCTGCGACAGGTACACCAGGCGTGTGTAGTTGCCGAAGTAGCTCGTCCAGCAGGTGGGGATGCCGGTCAAGGCCGAGCCCGCCGATCACCAGGGTCTCGAAGCTCCGCGCGAGGAAGTCCGTCAGGTAGAACGTCCCGGGCTCCGCGTCGTGGATCGCGTCGAAGGCGGGCAGGCCTGCGAAGAAGGCGTAGCAGTGGGCGCCCGGGAGACGGTCCACGCCGTGCTTGTCCAGCACGGTGTCCAGGGCGCCCGCCGTACCGCAGTCCGCGTAGGCCACGAACACCCGCTCGTAGCCCGGGGCAAGCGCCGTCAGCGCCTCGTCCACGGCTCCCGCGATCAGGTCGGGGTGGTTGTGCAGCGGGGCCGGCAGGCAGCGCACCTCGATCTCGTCGAGGCCGTTCGCGCGCACGGTCGCCAGCAGCTCCTGGGCCAGGGCCCCGCAGCCGAGGACGAGCGTCGTGGCGCCCTCGCGCGGGGGTCGACGGCCGCCAGACAGGCCTGACCCGGGCCCGGCGGTTCCACCCGGCTGGCGACGAGGCCGACGGGGGCGACGGGAATCGAGGGGACGGCGGCTCACAGGCGGCATGGGCCCGTATGGTCACCGATCCGGGCCAGACCCGCCAGCAGGCGACTTCCAGCGCTCCCGGCCGGGTCGACCCGGGCCCTCCGGTCCGACCACGGCTCCCGGCCCGTACGCCCGCATCCGGCAGGGTTCCCGCCCAGCGACCGGTGCGTGCGACCCACGCGTCGGATTCGCGCCCCGAGACCGATCCAGCGGCTGCCGATGCCGATCACGCGTCGATCGTGTCGCCACGCGACCGATCCAGGCTCCGCAGCGCGCACTGTGACCGCCCAGCGGGAATGCGGGCCGCGGGTCGCGGCGAGCCGCGGGTCGCGGCAGGGCCGCGCGTCGCGGAGGGCCGAGAATCGCGGGACGCTGGCGGGTGACCGGTCGCGCCCAGGCCCGGGCCCGCCGATCAGGCCTGGTCGCGCCGGAAGAAGGGCACGGGCTCCGGGGCCAGCGGCGTGTTGCCCATCACCAGGTCGGCCGCCTTCTCCGCGAGCATCATGACCGGGGCATAGATGTTGCCGTTGGTGACGTACGGCATCGCGGAGGCATCGACCACCTTGAGCCCGTCCACACCGTGCACGCCCATCGTCAGCGGGTCCAGCACGGACATGTCGTCCACGCCCAGGCGCGCCGTGCACGACGGGTGCAGCGCGGTCTCGGCGTCCTTGGCCACCCAGTCCAGGATCTCCTGGTCCGTGGCCACCTTCGGCCCGGGCGAGATCTCGCCCGAGCTGAACGGCTCGAACGCCTTCTGGCCCAGGATGTTGCGGGCGACGTGGATGGCCTCCACCCACTCCCGCCGGTCCTGCTCGGTCGACAGGTAGTTGAACTGGAGTGCCGGGTGGACGGTCGGGTCGGTGGAGCGGATCTTCACCGTGCCCCGGGCGTCGGAGTACATCGGCCCGATGTGCACCTGGTAGCCGTGCCCGCGCGGTGGCTTCGAGCCGTCGTAGCGGATCGCCAGCGGCAGGAAGTGGAACATCAGGTTGGGGTACTTCTCCGACGGGTTCGACCGCGCGAAGCCGCCGCCCTCGAAGTGGTTGGTGGCACCCGGGCCCTTGCGCATGAACAGCCACTGGGCGCCGATGAACGGGGCGCGCCACGGCTGGAGGGCCGGCTGCATCGAGACGGGCAGCTTGCACCCGTACTGGACGTACACCTCGAGGTGGTCCTGGAGGTGCTCGCCGACGCCCGGCACGTTGGCCACCGGCCTGATCCCGAGCGCCGCCGAGCTCGTCCGCGTTGCCGACCCCGGAGAGCTGCAGCAGCTGCGGGGAGTTGAACGCACCGCCGGCCAGGACCACGGTCCCGCCGTAGGCCTGCTCCACCTGGCCCTTGCGGGTGGTGTACTCGACGCCGACCGCGCGGGTGCCCTCGAACAAGCACGCGGGTGACGAACGCGCGCGTCACCACCTTGAGGTTCCGCCGGCCCATGACCGGGTGCAGGTAGGCGCGTGAGGCCGACAGCCGGCGCCCGTTGCGGATATTCCGGTCGAACGGCGCGAAGCCCTCCTGGCGGTAGCCGTTGACGTCGCTGGTCAGCTCGTAGCCGGCCTGCTTCGTGGCCTCGAAGAAGGCGCCGAACAGGGGGTTGGTCGCGGGCCCGCGCTCCAGGCCCAGCGGCCCCGACTTGCCGCGGAACGGGTCGTCGAGGTCAGCCGCCAGGCAGTTCTCCATGCGCCGGAAGTAGGGCAGGCAGTGGGCGTAGTCCCAGGTGCCCATGCCCGGATCGGCGGCCCAGCGCTCGTAGTCGAGGGGGTTGCCGCGCTGGAAGATCATCCCGTTGATCGATGAGGAGCCGCCGAGGATCTTGCCCCGCGCGTGGTAGACGCGGCGGCCGCCCATGAACGGCTCGGGCTCGGACTCGTACTTCCAGTCGTAGTACTTCGACCCGATCGGGTAGGTCAGCGCTGCCGGCATCTGGACGAACACGTCGAACCGGTAGTCCGGCCGGCCGGCCTCCAGCACGAGCACACGGTTCTTCGGCGCGGCACTCAAGCGGTTGGCGAGCACGCTGCCCGCGGAACCACCCCCGACGATGATGAAGTCATGCTGTGTCGGTCCCATGACGCGCGATGCTAGCAGCGCCAGTGCTGGCCCGGAGGGGCCAGGCGGCCCCCTCGCCGTCAGCCGGGGCCGAGGATGCCCCAGACGGCGCCGGCGATGAGGAACGGCCCGAACGGCACGTAGGTCTTGAGCGTGATCCGCCGCAGCGCGAGGAGCACGACCAGCACGATCCCCGCCAGCAGGATCCCCCAGACCACGCCGGACACCATGCGGAACGGACCGGCCATGAGACCCACCGACACCAGCAGCTTGACGTCGCCACCACCGAACGCGCCCTTGCCGAACGGGATGGAGATGAGCAGCAGCACGACCGGGACGGCGACCGCGACCAGCACGGCGAGCGGAAGCGCGCTCGGCTGGGACGAGGGGGTTGAGCCCGGCCAGCGAGAACACCAGCGCCAGGGGGATCGCCGGCAAGCGTGATCACGTCCGGCAGGAGCCGCTGGTCAAGGTCCGTGGCAAGGAGCAGGACGAGCGCCGTGAGGTAGGCACCGAAGCCCACCCAGGAGGCGGTTTCGGGCTCGTGGACCGCCAGCGCGGCGAAGGAGACCGCCCCGAACATGGCGACCACGGCCGTCCGCCAGTCGACCCGTCGTGGGACGAGCCGCCCGTGCTCGAGATCCGGATCGTGCTCGTGCGGGTGCTCGTGCTGCCAGGCCTTGCCCTCGACCGGCTCCTCGCCCGGCTCGTGATCGTGCACGTGCCCGGTGGCGGCGAGGCCGGTGGGGCCGGTGGGGTCGGTGTGGTCGGTGTGGTCGTGGACGTGCTCGTGCAGGTGCTTCGGCCAGCGCGTGCTGATCCGGTCGCTCACGACGCCCCACGCGCCGCCGATGGCGGCGAGCAGGATCACGAGCGGCGTCAGCACGCGCCGACTCCGCGCGGGACGTGGGCGAGGCTGATGCGGCTCAGCCCGCCGACGCCCCCGCCAGGGCGATCTCGACGAGCGTGGCATGCGTCACGCCGGTCGCGCCCTTGGCGGCATACGGGTAGGCCTTGCGGAAGTACGCGGTCCCGCCGATGTCGAGATGGGCCCACGGCACGGTCCGGAACTGCTCCAGGAACAGCCCGCTCTTCACGAGCGAGCCGTCCGCGGTGCCGGTGTTCTGGAAGTCCGCGTACCAGCTCTCCATCTCGGCCATGTAGTCCTGGACGAGCGGGAAGCGCCAGTAGCGCTCGCCGGCCCGGTCGGCGGCGGCGTCGACATCGCCCCACCAGGGATCGGGCGTGGCGAACACGCCGGTGACGAGGTTGCCGATGGCGCGCCCGACGGCGCCGGTGAGGGTCGCGACATCGACCATGTGCGTGGCGCCCAGCTGCTCCGCGTAGGTCATCGCGTCGCCCAGGATCAGGCGGCCCTCGGCGTCGGTGTTGATGATGTCCACCCACTTGCCGTTGAGGGCCTGGACGATGTCGCCGGGGCGCGACGCGTGGCCGCCGGGCATGTTCTCGACGGCGGGGGCGACCGCGAGGAGCGGCATGTCCGGGGCGAGGCGCGAGGCGGTGGCGATGGCCGCGATCACGGTGCACGCACCGGTCTTGTCCATCTTCATCTCTTCCATCCGGTCGGCGGGCTTGATGCTGATGCCACCCGAATCGAAGCAGACGCCCTTGCCGATGAGCGCGAGGTGCCGGCCGAGCGCGTCCTTGTCACCGGCAGCGCCGTTGCGCAGGACGATCATCCGCGGCGGGTTGCTGGAGCCCTGGCCCACGGCGAGGAACATGCCCATGCCGAGCTCGGCGGCGCGCTGCTCGTCGACGACGTCGATCTCGAGGCCGTGCGCCGCGGCGATGGCGCTCGCCTCGTCCGCGAGGACCTGGGGCGTGACGTCGTTGGCGGAGCGGTTCGCGAGCCGGCGGGCGATGTTGGCGCCCTCGCCCATGATCGCGCCGCGCTCGGCGCCGGCGGTTGCCGGCGGCCGCGGCACCCGCGGCCACGATCAGGACCAGCTCGTCGAGGGCGGGTGGCGCGGCGTCCGTGTCCTCGCGGTAGATCGTCTTGGGCTCGAACGAGCCCTCCACGATGCCGCGGGCGGCGAGCTCGGCCGCAAGGGCGACGTCGCCACCCAGGCCGTCCGCCAGGGGCGTGACCCACAGGGCCAGGGTCCGGACGTCGCGGGCGACGAGGCGGCGGATCGCGGTGGCCGCCACGCGCCGGGCGGTCTCGCGGTCGAGCACCGGCTCCGACCCGGAGGCCACGGCCAGCAGCCGGCGGACGGGGATGGCGCCCGGGGCGCCGGTGGCGGTGTGGTAGCGCTTGGCGCGCAGCTCGCCGAAGGCCAGCAGCGAGGCAAGCTCGCCCCCGGCCTGGCGATCGAGCTCGCCGAGTTCGCCGGCAAGGTCGGGCTCGCCGATGATGGGCACGACGAGGACGTCGGCGGGGATCTCCCAGGGGTGGCCGGTGACCACGCGGATCTGCACGAAGGACCTCCGTAGCCCGCGACCGTTGCGGCACGGGCGGCACTGGTGGAACGGCTGGCGCGGAGTGTACCGCCCGCGCCGCGGTCAGCCGCCTACTCCGGGAGCGACAGCCCCTGCTGGAGGCTGCGCTGGACGTCCAGCTCTGCCGCGAGCGCCCCGCGCGCCTCCTCGATGCTGATCACGGCCTGGTTCAGGCCACCCTGCGCGACGTCGTTCATGATCACGACCAGTGCGCGCGTGTCACGCGGCAGGCGGGCCCGTGCGCTCTGCTCGGCCTCGGCGGCCGCGCGTACCTCGTCGGTCACGACCCCGTCGGCCGCGAGGATCGTCTCGTACAGCGTCCGCAGGGCTGCGTCGTAGGCGGCGTTGAGGTCGAGCCACTGCACCAGCGTCGTGGTGTCCACCCTGGCGGCCAGCGCGGTCGGCGAGCTCGCGGGCCTCGGCGAGCGTGGCATCGGGCGCAGCGAGGGCATCGATCGCCTCGCGGTACCGCCCGGCCGCGCCGCTGGTGGCAGCCGCGGCGGTCTCCTCGTCGTGGCGTTCCAGCAGCCGGGCCAGGCGCACGCCGTTGAGGGCCTGACCGGTGAAGGTGGCCCAGTCGCCCTCGAGGCCCATGGCCAGGGCAGGTGCCCCCGAGAGTTCCCGGTACCGGTGGCGGAGGTCGGCCGCGACGGACAGCTCCCACGCCTCGCCCTGGTGCGGGACGGCCGCAAGTGACGCGTCGAGCCGGGCGGCCGCCGCCTGCGTCTCCAGCAGCTTCTCGCTGCCCTCGGAGACCGCATCCTGCAGACTGCCCTCGTCGCTCTCGACGAGCAGCGCGAGCGCCTGCCGGGAGATCGAGGACAGGTCGTCAACCTGCGCGGCGAGTGCCTCGAGGTCCGCCGTTGCGGTGTCCAGCGCCGGCTCGACCTCCGTGTCGGCAGGCCATGTCAGCTCGGCCCGCGCGGCCGTGCCCGGCATCTGCTGGACGGTCGCCACGATCCCGGCCGCACCCACCGCGATCACCAGCGCCACCACCACCCACGCGAGGCGTGTCGCGAACCACCGGGCAAAGCGTCTGGCCTTCACCCGGGCAGCGTACCGGGTGCCCGCGTTCGACGGATGGCCACGGTCTCAGGAGACCGCCGGCTCCTGGTCCTTCGCCTTGTGCTGGAGGTGCGTCAGGCGTCCCTCCATCGGCTGGGGGTCCCAGCCCAACTCGGCCTTGACCGAGTCGACCGGGCCGATGTTGTCGAACTTGAGCTGGCGCAGCTGGTCCGTGGCCACGGGGAACGCCTTGATGCGGAGTGTCTCCATGGTGGCCGCCACAAGGCGGATCAGGACGACGGGCATGGGGACGAGGGCGCGCTTGCGGCCCATGCCGGCGAGGACCTCCTGCATGATCTCCTTGTAGGTCCAGTAGCGCGGCCCGCCCAGCAGGTACTCCCTGCCCGATCGAGCCGTCGTCGCCCAGCACCTGGACCACCGCCCGGCCGAGGTCCTCGATCGCCATCGGCTGGAAGCGGGCGTCTCCCTTGCCGGTCACCGGCACGATCCCCGGCGACATCCGGACAAGGTCCGCGAGGATGTTGAAGAACCCGTCGCGCGGCCCGAAGAGGAGCGACGGCGAGAGGATCGTCCAGTCCAGGCCGCTCTCGCGCACGAGCGCCATCGCCTTCACCTTCGAGCTCCCGTAATGGAGCGCCGGGATCGTCGACGACCCCGAGCGCGCCCAGGTGGAGGAAGCGGCGCACGCCGGCATCGGTCGCTGCCCGGAGGACGTTGCGGGTGCCCTCGGTGTTGACCAGGCGAAGGGTCGCGCCACCATCCCAGTCGCGCGCCACGGCGACGAGATGGAGGACGGCGTCGACGCCGGCCATGGCCGCGGGCAGGGTCTCCGGCTGGTTGACGTCGCCGAGGCGGATCTCGACGGCGGGGTGCTGGGCGGCGGGCAGGCGTCCCAGCACCTGGCGGCGGCCCTCATCATCCCTGACGAGTGCGACGACCCGATGGTCCGCCCCGAGGAGGGCCGGGACCATGTGGCTGCCGACAAATCCGCTGGCGCCGGTGACGAGGACGGTGGACATGAAGGGGATCCTCTCGGGTGCGCGACAGGCTCGTTCGGCGCGCTCGATCGTCATCTTCGCAGGTGCGACTTCGCGCGGATGGGCCACCGGCCATACCATCGAGCCATGCGCCAGCTCGATTCGCGGACCCTGCGATCCCTGACCCACGCCATGCCGAAGGCGGAGCTCCACCTCCACCTCGACGGGTCACTCCGTGTCGACACCGCCCTCGACCTCGCCCGGACGCGGCGTGTTGAGGCACCCACCACCTACGACGCGATGCGCAAGGTGCTCGTCGTGCCCGAGAAGGTCGGCGACCAGGCCGAGCTCCTCCGTGCGTTCGACCTGCCGATCGCGCTGCTCCAGGACGCCGAGGCGCTCCAGCGGGTGGCGGGCGACCTGGTCGAGGACAAGGCGTGCGACAACGTGCGCTACATGGAGATCCGCTGGGCGCCACTGCTGCACACGCAGAAGGGCCTGTCAGGGCTGGACGTGGTCGACGCCGTCTGGCGCGGGGCGCACGATGCGGCCCGCAGGCTGGGTGTCGAGGTCAGGCTGATCGCGACGCTGATGCGCTCCCACTCGCCCGAGGCCAACCTCGCGTTCATGCTGGACTTCAACGGCGAGGGCATCCCGGAGGGGCTCGTCGCCGTCGACCTGGCCGGTCCCGAGGAGCGCTTCCCCGATGTCGAGCGCCATCGTGCGGCCGTCGACCTCGCCCGCGATCTCGGCCTCCACGTCACGCTGCACGCGGGCGAATGGGGCGGCGCTGCCCAGGTCAGGGCGGCCCTCGCCCTGGAGCCGGAGCGGATCGCGCACGGCCCGCTGGCCATCGACGACCCGGACCTCGTCGCCGAGCTCAAGCGGCGCGGCACATGGCTCGACCTGTGCCTGACCTCGAACGTCCAGGCCAACATCGTGCCGGGCATCGAGGACCATCCGCTTCGCCGCCTGGAGCAGGCCGGGGTCAACGTCACGCTGAACACGGACACGCTGACCGTGTCCGACGTCTCGTTGTCCGAGGAGTACGCCCGGGCCGTCGAGCGCAACGGCATCACGCTGCCGGGGCTGTGGGCGCTGGACCAGGCCGCCCTCGAGGCGGCGTTCTGCGAAGAGGACGTCCGCGAGGACCTGCTGGAGACCTTCCTCGCCTGGGGCGCCGGCATCCCGGAGCTGCTGCACGGCTGAGCCGGCGGCGAGCGCCAGGCGGTGAACCCCGAGTACGTCGCGCTCGCGCTGCTGATCTTCGCGCTCGTCGCCACACGTCTGTGGGAGGAGCGCCAGTGGCGGAGCGGCCGGTTCTCGGATCGGACGGCAGCGATCCTGGTCGTCGGGCGGCTGCCGCTGCTGACCGGCGGGTTCGCCGTGATCACCGGGCAGGCCCTGGGACCGACCCTCACGATGACGGCGATCGGACTGGTGATGGCGGCAGCGGTGTACCCGCTCGTCGTGCGGCGACTGCGGCGTACGGCCGGCCGGGGCTGAGCACCGAGGTCCGGAGCGGCGCAACGGCTCGCGGCGTCGTGTGCGGCGGCCTACGCCCCTGCCAGCACCTCCAGGGCAGCCGCCAGCTCGGCGGCATCCTCGCAGATCACGGTCGGGCGCTCCCCCACCGGCAGGGCCTCGCCCATCTCGCGCGTCGACACCCCGGTCAGGATCAGGATCGTCCGGGCACCCACCGCGTGCCCTGCGGCGATGTCCGTGAGCGCGTCGCCGATCATCACCGCCGATCCCAGGTCGCCGCCGACCGACCGCGCGGCCACCTCGAGCAGGTACGGCGCGGGTTTGCCCAGGCTCACCAGGGGCGCCTGCCGGGCTGCAGCCTCGATCGCCGCCACCACGGCGCCCGCGCCGGGACGCAGGCCGCGCTCGTAGGGGAAGACCGGGTCGCGGTTGGTCGCGATGAACGCCGATCCGGCCCGGACGCAGTCCGCGGCCGCGGCGATCTTGAGGTAGGTGAGCTGCGGATCCAGTCCGACCACCACGGCATCGGGCGCACCTGCCGCGGTCCAGCCGTCCACACCCTCCTGGCCCATGCGCGTTGCCGCGTGCGCGGAGGACACCACGTCGAGGCCGACCTCCCGGAGCTCGCGCTCGAGGCCACCTGCCCCGACCACCAGCACCCGGTGCACGTCCGGCAGCTCGGAGCGCAGGTAGAGGGCGGACGCCCGGGCGCTCGTCAGGACCCGGTCCGGCCCCACCGGGGCGCCGTGTCCCGCCAGCCGGGCCGTGTAGTCGCCGCGGTAGAACATCGCGTTGTTGGTGACGTACACCACCTCGTCGCCCAGGGCTGCGCGGGCGGCCAGGGCGGGCCCGACGCCGGGCACCCCTTCGGACGCGCGGTAGACGACACCATCAAGATCGACGAGCAGCAGCATGCGGCGATGCTACCGTCTGCACATGCCCCCGGCCCCCCGCGCCCTTCTCGACGGCACCGAACGCCTGATCATCGACGGAACCAATCTGCTGTACCGCATGGGATCCGGTTCGGGCAATGCCGCCCCACCCGCCGCCATCGTCGGCCGGATCCGTGCGGTCATCCCCATCACGGTCGCCATCGACATCGTCTTCGACGGCGCGGGCCATGGCGTCAGCGGGCGGGTCGCCCAGAACATGTACGTGCGCTACTCGGGCCGCCGCGTCGCCGACGACACGATCCTGGACCTGGCATCCGAGGCGGTGATGGAGGCGGGCAGCTCGCCCACGGCGGGCCTGAAGGTCCTCATCGTCACGGACGACCGCGAGCTGCGGGCCCGGATCGCCGCGAAGGGCGCCCGCACGGCGTCCCTCGCCTGGCTGCTGGGCCGCCTGGACATCCCGGTCCTCGCCGCCACCTCCGTCGCGAACCGCAGGCCCCCGCCCGGCGGAGGACGCTCACCGGACGGGTCGGGTGCGCACGGTCGCGACGACGAGGCGCCAACCCGTGGGTGGAAGCCGGGCCGCGGCGCGACGTCCAAGACCGGGCCGACCCGCAAGGTCGCCCGCCACAAGCGCCACCCGCGCGCGGGCGGCTGAACCTGCGCGGCGGCTGAACTCCCGCTGCGGGTGAACCGCCGCGCCAGGGGCGCCCGCCTCCGGTCCTCGCCTGCGGTCCTCGCCTGTTAGCATGCGCGCGTGATCATCGACACCATCAACCAGTGGATCGACTCGCTCCTCGAGATCTCGGCCGCGTTCGTGATGCCGGACTGGGGGGCGCTCGTCGAGCTGCTGCCGGTCCTGCTGCTGATCGGCGTCGTCGGGCCGCTGTTGACGCTCCTGGTCCTGCTGTGGCTCCGCTACGCCGTCCGCAAGCCGCGCACGCACGTCTCGTTCCGTGACCTCCGCCGCCCGGCCGCGCTCGATGCGGCGGGCAGCCCGGTCTTCCCGGTCGGCGAGCCGTACAGCCTTGCGGAGGGGATGATCTACGAGCCCGGCGCCACCCGATCCGCGTCCGGCGAGCCGCTGCTCGTCGCCTGTCCCAAGTGCTCCCTCGCCCGTCCCGCAGAGATCGACACCTGCGGCAACTGCGGGCTCTCGTTCACCCTCAAGCCGACCACCCGATCCGCCCGCCGCGCCGCGCCACCCGCCGGCGGGGCTGCCGCAGTCTGACCCCCCAGGTCTGAACCCCAGACCGGCCGGGAACCACCCGGGCGGTCGCAAGCGTCCCGGGAACCCTGATGGCCGAGGCCTCCTCGCTCCTGTTCGTCATCGGCGTGATCGCCACCGCGCTCGCCTTCGCGGCCCACGTGGGTCATGCCGTGCTGCTCGCCAACGGGCGGCGCGCCATTGCGATCGCCCCTGTCCGCCAGCCCGCGCTCGCGGCGCAGGGCGTGTCCGGCTCGTTCGTCGCATCGCAGGCGGTCCGCGATGGCGAGGGCCCCGCGCTGGCCGTGTCCCCCACCCCGCTGTCCCGGCCCGCCATCCTGCTGGCACTCGCCGCGTTCGCGCTGCTGGCCGGCTCGCTCGTGCTGCGCGGGATCGTCGTGGGCCGAGGGCCGTACGGGAACCTCTACGAGTTCAGCGTGGCCTTCGGGGCGGCGATCCTCGGCGGGTATCTCCTCCTCCAGCACCGCTACCCGATCCGCCAGATCGGCTTCATCCCGACCGGCGTCGCGCTGGCGATGCTGCTGTACGCGAGCTCGCTGCCGTCGGCGATCGAGGACCTGGTCCCGGCCCTCCAGTTCCCGGCGATGCTCACCATCCACGTCGGCATGGCCGTGATCTCGCTACGGGATCTTCGCCACGGCCTTCGCCGCGGGCATCGGCTACCTGGCCCAGGGCACGGACGACCGGTTCGCGTGGCTGCCGAGCCACAAGACGCTCGACGCGGTGGCGTACCGGGCGGTGATCATCGCCTTCCCGATCTTCGCGACGATGATCGTCCTGGGCTCGTGGTGGGCGTCGATCGCCTGGTCACGCTACTGGGGCTGGGACCCGAAGGAGACGGCCGCGCTCGTGACGTGGCTGACGTACGCGGTGTACCTGCACGCACGCAACCAGCGGCGGTGGGCCGGGCGTCCGGCGGCCCTGCTGCTCGTCATCGGCTTCCTGATGGTCCTGGTCACGTACTCGGGGAGCCTCTGGTTCTCCGGGCTGCACGCGTACTCGGGGCTGTAGCCGCGCTGTAGCCGCGGGTTCCGACCTTCGGCTCTTTCAATCGACGGCGCTGCGGGCCATGGTGTGCACCGTGGCACGCGGGAGGCCATGACGGATCGTCCGAACACCCGACCGCCGGGACGATCCCAAGCCACTGGCGAGACGGGCCCAGCGTGCAGCGGAGGTGCCGTCATGGCCCTGCATGCTCCTTCCCACCACCTGCCGACACCCCACATCGGCGCAAACGGCCACCAGCTGCTCAAGGATGCGGCCGTCGTCCTGGTGCTCGCGATCGCCGTCCTCCTCGTGATCGGCGCCGCGCTCGCACTGCGGCCGACGCTCCCCCAGGTTGTCATCACGCAGCCCGAGACCCAGTCGCTCGTCGACTTCAGGGCCGCAGAGCGGGCCTCGTGGGCGGCCGGCATGACGTCCGAAGGCTCGTCCATCCTGCTGTTCCGCGCGGCGGAGCGCGGCGAGCGGTAGCTCCAGCAGCGACCGCGCCAGGTCGCGGTGTGCGACACCGGGGTCCGGTGCCCCTCCGCCGGGCCCCGGTGTCGTGCTGCCCGCAGCGAGGGGCACGATGGCCGATCTGCGATGGCCGCCGATGGCCGTCCGATGGCCGTCGTTGCGGCGGCGGGCGATCTGCCCGATCCTTGGGGCGTGTTCGATGGCTTGACGTTCAACCCTGAGCAGCTGCTGATCGCGACCGGAGTCGGGATCGCCGCGGTCGTGCTCTTCTACTTCCTGTGGGGCGAGCTGAAGCACCGCGCCCGCCGCTACGGCGGTGACAAGCGGGCGGCCGCGCTCATGCTGGCCGCCGTCGCCGTGCTCCTCGTGACCCTGTGGCCGAACCTGTTCCCGATGGAGGTCGGGCTCATCGTGCTCGTGATCGCCCTCGGCACCATCTACCGGCCCGACCTGGTGGTCAAGGCGCTGGGCGGGCCGAACATCCGCTGGCGGGCCCTCCACGCTGGGCGTGAGCTGCAGGTGCTCGTCGCCGAGGCAGGCGGACCCGCAGCGGCCAGCGATGACACCACCATCACGGAGCGCGTCGCTGCACTGGGCGACCTCGACAGCCCCGACACCCGCGAGTATCTCGGCCTGCTGCGCCAGGTGCTCCTCGCCGATCCCGAGGCACCCGGCGTGTCGCTCAACCGGGCGAGGCTCGCCGAGGCCGATGCCGCCCTGCGCGCCTCCCTGGACGCCCGGCCGACCTGGGAGCGGGACCTGGAGCGGAGGCTGGCTGCCGCCACCGAGGCAGGCAGTGGGAGCCCGGTCGACGAGGACGCGGCGGCGCGCTGACGTCGTCCGGAGGTCAGCAGCGGGGCCGGCGGTCAGCTGCGGGGCCGGCGGTCAGCTGCGGGGCCACGCGGTCAGCGACGGGGCACGAACTCCCAGCGCACCGGACCACCCGACCAGGCGTCGAGCGCGAGGAGTGCCGCACCCTCGACCGGCTCACAGTCAAGGCCCTGGATCCTCGCCCCCGGAGCCCCGCGGCGCACCGCGTCACGGAGTCGGCCGCCGAGCCAGGGTGACGCGTCGAGCAGGCCGCCGTACAGGATGACGACAGGGTCCGGGCCCAGGTCCAGGCGGGCCACCTCGTCGCGCACCGCGCCCTCCACCCGCGAGCACCAGCGCGCGACCATGCGAGCCGGATAGGGGTCCCCGGCCTGCGCGGCGGCCACGACCGCGGCACCCAGACGGGCCACCTCGGGCGCCGGGCGGCGACCCCGCCAGTCGATGCGGGCAGCCTCGACGTGTTCGGCCAGCTCCGGACCGACCGAGCCGACGGAGCCGATCGAGCCGACCCGGCCGACCGATCGAGCCGGCGGACGCGGGTCCCATCGGTGACCCCGCCCGATGCTGCCGTCGCACCGCCCGGGCCGCCAGCGCGCCGAGCACATAGCCGCCCCCGAAGATCCCGTGGCCCCGGTCCGTCACGCGGCCATCCGCCGCCCGGCCGATCACATTGCCCCCCGTGCTCACCGGCACGACGAGACCCACCGCGTCGGGCGTCCCGGCCCGGAGCACGGCCATCGTGTCGTTGGCGACGAGCACCTGCGTCCCGGGGAGCCGCCTCACCAGTGCGGCCTCGAGCGCGCGGGCGTGGTCCGGCCGATCGATGCCGGCTCCCGCGACGAACACGAGGGCAGGGGCGGCCTCGGTCGCCGCCACGGTGGCCATCGCCACGGCGGCGATCCGATCCGCCGCGATGTCGAGGCCGTGGCGCTTCGGGTTCGCGCCGTCCGTCTCCGCGCGGCCCAGCCGCTCCCCGGCCGGCGTCACCGCGATGGCGACCGTCTTGGTCGCACCTGCGTCCACACCGACCAGCGCGGGGGCGGGCGGGCGCGAGGCAAGAGGCGCGAAGTCGTGAGGCGCGAAGTCACGAGACGCGAAGGCACGTTCCGCGAGGTCACCGACGGGCATGGGCCCATGATCCAGCATCGGCCGTTCTCATACGCCCGCCATGCGGGAGCAACCCGGCGCCGCCAGGGCACCGACCGCCATACGCCCGCCTGGCGGGCGCTAACGGCCGATTCCCGGCCCGAACCTGCGCTTGCGCCCATGTGACGTGCCGTAGCGCACCTGCCGCCCCGCGACATCCGCTACCGCCCACCTGGTGGGCGCTACGCATCGCCACCGCCCCCGCGGAGCCCCGTGGCGCCAGAGCGCCGGCCTCCTGACCCGCTTCACGGGAGCAAGTCCCGGGTTAGCGCCCACCAGGCGGGAATCTGACAAGAACGACATGGCCCGGACCGCCCCCGACGGCGAGCGCAGCCACGACGCCATCGAGCGCCCGTCGACGGGGTAGGCATTGCGCAGCATCGTCCGGTGCGCCTCGACCCGGCGCCGGTTCGTCGCCCCCTCGGCGATGAGCAGCCAGCACGCGACCACCAGTGGCTGCCACCCGCGGTCAGCCGCGATCCGCGACGCGAGCCGCACCTTGCGATCCAGCGTCCCGACCGTCGCCTGGACGTCGGCCAGCTCCGTCTTGAGCTCGATCACCAGCAGCGTCCGGGTCGCCGCGTGCCAGCACAGGATGTCGATGACGCCACGCTCGCCATAGATGGAGAACGACACCTCCGGGGCCGAGACCCACCCGTCGAGCCCGCCCATCATCACCGCCGCCACCTCGTGCATCGCCGAGTGCCGACCGCCCAGCAGCCGGTCCAGCTCCGCACCCTCCCACGACGCCGTGACCGACACCGTCATCCCCAGTGCCGCGGCCACCGCGAGCAACGAGCGCACGGACACCTCGTCGAGCGAGCCGGCCTCGATCCGCGACACCGTCGACCTCGAGATCCCGGCCGCCGCGCCCACATCGTCCTGGCGCAGCCGCTTGCGCACCCGCACCGCCCGGAAGGCCCGTCCCAGCCGCTTCGCATCCATGCCCGGAAGCATCCACGACGCCACTCATCGCCGACGTATCGCACAGCTTGATTAGAACGCCCGTTCTGTGCAAAACTCGCCGGGCGGCGGTGGACAACCCCCATCGGATGCGTGGACAACCGGGGCCGGGATCGTGGACTGCCGAGCCAGGACGGTGGACGAGGCCGGGCCTGCCGTGGATGGCGGCGATTGGCCCACGATCACAACATGTTGCGATGCGAACAACCACTACACCACTACATCTTGTGGTTTGGGTCTTGACCGAGCCCTTCCAGCAGCGTACAGTTTGAAGGTCGCCCCTCCACCGGACGACGCCCGAACCCACGGAGTAGAGCGGTCACAGGGACCGCCGGCAGGGTCGGGAGGACACCCGGCGGAGACCGACCCGACGGACGATCCCGCAGCTACGCGTCACCCCCATCGTGACGGTGGGATCGCCAACCGGATGGACCTGCTGCAAGCCCGCGACCCGCCTGGCACCCGGGACGCACCACGCCCGCACCAGGGCCCCATTCGGGCCGCCGGCTACATGGAGATCCCACGGAGACCCGTGGGAGCGGAGGAGATCTGAACCGATGGCCCAGGCTCGAGAAGTCGTCCCGGTGATGGAGGACAAGGCGTCCAAGTCGAAGGCGTCCAAGTCCGGGAGCAAGGGTGCCGCCGCCCGCAAGGGTCTGGGTGGCCAGTACGGTGCCAGCTTCACGGGCGAGGGGACCCGCGGCCTCACCTTCGAGCGCCGCTGGACCCGCCCGGGCGTCCACCCCTACGACGAGATCACCTGGGAGTACCGCACCGCGGGCATCAGCTCCGAGACCGGCAAGACCGTCTTCGAGCAGACCGATGTCGAGGTCCCGGCGTTCTGGTCCCAGCTCGCCACCAACGTCGTCGTCAGCAAGTACTTCCGCGGCCACGTCGGCACGCCGGAGCGCGAGCACAGCGTCAAGCAGCTGATCGACCGCGTCGTCAACACGATCACCGCATGGGCGGAGACCCAGCGCTACTTCGCCACGGACGAGGACCTCGCCGCGTTCAAGGCCGAGCTCACCCACCTGCTCGTCCACCAGAAGATGAGCTTCAACTCGCCGGTCTGGTTCAACGTCGGGATCGAGCCGCGGCCGCAGTGCTCCGCGTGCTTCATCAACTCGGTCCAGGACAACATGAGCAGCATCATGGACCTCGCCAAGACCGAGGCGATGCTGTTCAAGTACGGGTCGGGCGCGGGCGTCAACCTGTCCCCCATCCGCTCGTCCAAGGCCCTGATGTCGGGCGGCGGCATTGCCAGCGGCCCGGTCAGCTTCATGCGCGGCTACGACGCGTTCGCCGGCGTGATCAAGTCGGGCGGCAAGACCCGCCGCGCGGCCAAGATGGTGATCCTGGACGTCACCCATCCCGACATCATCGACTTCATCGACTCCAAGGCCAGCGAGGAGAAGAAGGCCTGGGCCCTCATCGAGCAGGGCTACGACGCCTCCTACACCGGCGAGGCCTACGGCAGCATCTTCTTCCAGAACGCCAACCACAGCGTCCGCGTGACCGACGACTTCATGCGCGCGGTGGAGCAGGACGGCGACTGGACGACCACCGAGGTCTCGAACGGCCAGCCCACGGGCACCTTCAAGGCCCGCGACATCTTCCGCAAGATGGCCGACGCCGCCCACCTCTGCGGCGACCCCGGCATCCAGTACGACACCACCATCAACGACTGGCACACGAGCCTGGCCACGGACCGGATCTACGCGTCCAACCCGTGCAGCGAGTACATGTTCCTCAACGACACCGCGTGCAACCTCGCATCGCTGAACCTCATGAAGTTCGTGATGGAGGACGGCGAGTTCGATGTCGACGCCTTCCGGTTCGCCGCGAAGGTCACGATCACCGCGCAGGAGATCCTGGTCGACAACGCCAGCTATCCGACGGTGAAGATCGAGGAGAACAGCCACCGCTACCGGCCGCTCGGCCTGGGCTACGCGAACCTCGGCGCCCTGCTGATGAACCGCGGCCTGGCCTACGACTCCGACGAGGGTCGCAACTACGCCGGCGCCATCACGGCGCTCATGCACGGCGAGGCGTACCGCCAGAGCTCGGTCATCGCCCGCGACCACGGCGGTGCCTTCGTCGAGTACGACGTCAACCGCGAGTCCTTCCTGCGGGTCATCCGCAAGCACCGCGAGGCCGCCTACGCCCTGCCCGAGGTCGGCGTCCCGCAGCCCATGCTGGAGAACGCCCGGAACCTCTACGACGAGGTCCTCGAGCTCGGCGAGCAGCACGGCTACCGCAACGCCCAGGTCACCGTGCTGGCCCCCACCGGGACCATCGCGTTCATGATGGACTGCGACACCACCGGCATCGAGCCGGACATCGCGCTGATCAAGTACAAGAAGCTCGTCGGCGAGGGCTACCTCAAGATCGTCAACCAGACGGTCCCGGCGGCCCTGCGCAAGCTCGGCTACACCCCGGCGCAGGTCGAGGAGATCATCGCCTACGTCAACGAGCACGAGACCATCGAGGGCGCGCCCGGCCTGCGCAACGAGCACCTGCCGGTCTTCGACTGCGCGTTCAAGCCGATGAACGGCGAGCGGTCCATCCAGTACATGGGCCACATCCGGATGATGGGCGCGGTCCAGCCGTTCCTGTCGGGCGCCATCAGCAAGACCGTCAACATGCCGGAGACGGCGACGCCCGAGGAGATCGAGTCGGTCTACATGGAGGGCTGGCGCCTGGGCCTCAAGGCCGTCGCCATCTACCGCGACGGCTCCAAGCGCAGCCAGCCGCTGTCCACCGGCAAGAAGAAGGACGGCGAGGCCGAGGGCTCGGCCGAGGACAAGGAGACCATCGAGCAGCTGCGCAAGCAGCTCGCGGCGGCCCAGGTCGAGGCCACCCGTCCGCACCGCCGCCGGCTCCCCGCCGAGCGGACCGCCATCACGCACAAGTTCGAGATCAGCGGCCACGAGGGCTACATCACCGTCGGCCTGTACCCGGACGGCACGCCCGGCGAGATCTTCCTCAAGATGGCCAAGGAAGGCTCCACGATCTGCGGCCTGATGGACACCCTCGCCACCTCGATCAGCCTGGCGCTCCAGTACGGCGTGCCGCTGCGCGACGTGGTCAACAAGTTCGCCCACGTCCGGTTCGAGCCCAGTGGCTTCACCGGCAACCCGGACATCCCGATCGCCAAGTCCCTCGTGGACTACATCTTCCGCTGGCTGGGCATCGCGCTTCCTGCCCAACGAGGAGAAGGGCGCCCTCGGCCTGATCGACCGTTCGGCGGTGGTCGCCGAGGCCCCGGTCGCGTTCGGTGCGGGCGCTCTGCGGCCGCGCGCGGACGAGGGCATCACCGCCCAGTCCGAGGCGATGTCGGCCCCGGCGGCCACCCCGGCGCCGGCGCCTGCGCCGTCCGGCTCGGGCGCGGGTGAGGGCGATGCGGCCCAGGCGTCCGCGGCTCCGGCCGCAGTCGCGGCGGCCCCGTCGATCAACGTGTCGGTGGTGAAGAGCTCGGAGCTCGCGGTCGTCGCGAGCGGGAGTTCGGCAGCCGGCTCGAAGAAGGGCCTGGAGTCCGTGACCGGGACCCTCGGCAGTTTCGGCGGCGGTCCGAAGGTGGCCTTCGCGGCCCAGGCGGACGCCCCGTCCTGCGCCGAGTGCGGCTCGATCATGGTCCGCAACGGATCCTGCTACAAGTGCCTCAACTGCGGCAGCACGAGCGGCTGCAGCTGATCGCCGACCCTCACTCGCACCCACGACGAAGCCCGGGCCGATTGCCCGGGCTTCTTCATGTCCAGCAACGGTGGCGGGTCCAGTAACGGTGGCGAGCGCGCTCCGGGCCAGCGCTCGGAGCGGCGCCTGCGCCGGATCGCTCCTCGGCGCCGCCTCCGCGGAGCCGTTCGCGCCGGTGCACTCCAAGGCGGGCGCCCTGAGCCGGCTGGTTCTCATACGCCCGCCAGGTGGGAGCTATTCGGGGGCCAGACCGCCATACGCCCGCCAGGTGGGAGCTATCGGCCCGGACCGGGTCGGACACCCCGTAGTGCCCACCAGGCGGGCGCAAGCGCAGGTCCAGGGGCCGGGACATCGGATAGCGCCCGCCACATGGGAGCAAGCGCATCTCGTGGTGGACCGCCACGCTCGGCTCGGCGGCGTGCGGCAAGTGGCCGTGACCAGGTTGCGCGGTAGCGCCCACCTGGTGGGAATCTGACAAGGATGGGTGTGCCGCGGCCCGGGCGCTGGGGAGATGGCACCGGAGCCGGACGCGCGGAACCTCAGGCCGGCAGGGCGATCCCCGGCATCGGCACGTGCCAGCCGATCAGCTCGCAGCCCAGCACGTGCGGCGCCTGCTGGCCGGGCGTGCAGTCCGAGCAGCCCCACGGCGTGAGGCCCCCGTCGTCGGCGATGTAGGCGACGTCGCAGGCCGCCTCGGACGGGTCGCAGTCCGTCGCGTGGCACA
Source organism: uncultured Chloroflexia bacterium (assembly GCA_963697365.1). Taxonomy (GTDB): domain Bacteria; phylum Chloroflexota; class Limnocylindria; order Limnocylindrales; family CSP1-4; genus CAIXZV01. Next base: position 8,571 of record CAVONT010000017.1, on the reverse strand, counting down.
CGCAGTTGCAGTGGATCCAGTGCTGGCAGGTGCAGGCGGCGTCGGGCGCGGGCTCGCGCAGCACGGACACCGGAGCGGGAACGAGGTGCATCGGGACGCCTCCAGGTCGGCCACCGCGCCCGGCTGGCCGCGACGGACCCGGTGATGTGGATTGTCCACCTGGGCGTCAACCCACCCCACGGCAGCCACTCCACGGCAGCCACTCCACGGCGTTGCCACGGAATCAACCGACGCCGCCCCGGGCCTACAGGCCGGCGACGTGCGCCGCGCAACACCCTGATCCGAGCCGCTCGCGGGACGTATCCTGCCCCTACTGCCGTCCTGCAAGGAGATCAGATGGGCCACGTCGCCATCGTCACCAATTCCACAGCCGACCTGACCCCCGCGCAGGCAACTGCCGCCGGAATCCACGTCGTCCCGCTGTATGTGCGCTTCGGCGACCAGGAGTTCAAAGCGCTCGTGGACCTCACCACCGAGCAGTTCTGGGACCGCCTGCTCGCCCCCGGTGCGCCCATCCCCTCCACGTCGGCCCCGTCGCCCGGTGACTTCAAGGTCGTGTTCGAGCAGCTCTTCACCGACGGCGCCGACGCCATCGTCTGCGCCACCCTGGGCACCAAGCTCTCCGCAACGTTCCAGAGCGCCACCCTGGCGGCGCAGGCGCTGCCCGACCGCGAGATCCACATCATCGACACCGGCTCGACGTCGATGTCCACGGGCATCCCGGCCCTGATGGCGGCGGAGCTGGCGGCGGCAGGCCACACCGCAGCCGACATCGCACAGGCCGTGAAGGACCGCCTGCCCGATGTCGACCTGTTCGTCACGGTCGACACCCTCGACTACCTGCGCAAGGGCGGCCGGCTGTCCGGCGCACAGGCCATGATCGGGACGATGCTCTCGGTCAAGCCGATCATCACCGTCGTGGACGGCCTGGTCACCGTGGCCGAGAAGCCGCGCACACGTGCCAAGGCGCGGGCGCGCACGGTGGAGCTGGTCACGGCCGCACCGCTCGAGCGCATCTCGATCCTGCACACGCCCACCAGCTCGGCCGACGAGGTCAAGGCCTTCCGCGAGGCCCTCCTGGCCGCGGCGCCGGGCGTCGACCCGGCCAAGGTGACCGTCGGGCTGATCGGGGCGTCCACGGGGCCGCACCTCGGGCCCGGACCTGATGGGTGCGTCCTTCATGCGGGCGCGCCCCGCCTGAGGCCCGCTCCGAGGCTCAGCCTGCGCGCTGCGCCCGGAGCCGGAGGTCGCCCAGGAACCGGCCGTGCGCCGCCCACGAGGGCCGCTCGCGTCCGCCATACGACGCTGCCGTCTCCCGTGCTCCACGTCCGCCCGCGTCACGCGCCTCGGCGCCGGCCGCCCCCGCCAGCCGGCCATCGAGCGTGAGCAGGTCCGCGCCCTCGATCGCCGCCAGGGCGAGGTACGCGGCGTCGTACGCGGTGAGATCGTGGGCGCAGGCGAGGTCCAGCGCCAGCAGCACCGCCGGCCGCTCGGTTGCGACCGTGTCCACGCCCAGGCCGTCGAGCATCTCGATCGCCCGCACCACGTCGTCGGCCGTCCACCGGTGACGGCGAAGCAGCACATTCACGACCTCGAGCCAGAACAGCTCCGGCACCAGGATCCGCTCGCCGTGCCGGGCCGCATCGCGCAGGGCATCGAGATGGGCGGCACCCCCATCCTCGTCCCGGACGATCGCCACCGCCACGGAGGCGTCCAGCACGAGCGGGCTAGGCACCGTCATCCCGCCCCCGCTCATCCCGTCCCCGCTCCGCCCTGACGGACTCGAGAGCCGACGGGCCTCCCGGGTAGCGCTCCCGCATCTCGGCCCCGAACGCGGCAAGGCGGTCCAGTGCCTCGAGGGCGCGCACCCGACGCGCCTCCGGGTCCTCCTCCAGGCGCCGGCCGTCCTCGATGGAGACCAGCATCGCCATCGGCCGGTGGTCCCGCTCGATCACGAAGCGCCCCCCGGCCGAGGCCTCGTCGAGGATGGCCCCCAGGGAGCGGCGCAGATCCAAGGGCGTGATGACTCTCATAGTCCCACCCATCATAGCCAGTCATAACGCCCAATGCCAGGCGGCCAGGCGGCCAGGCCGACAACCCCAACCTGCGGTCGGGAAGCCCGGCGATCCCCCGCGATCCCGGCTACCTTCAACCGGTGAGATCGCGCAGGTGGGCGCGGACGCAAGTCCGCCGGGCGCGGACGGACGTCCGCCAGGCTCCGACGTCGATGCTGGGCCGGTACGGCGCGCCCGCCGGCGTCTTCGCCATCGCGCTGATCGTCTACATGCGCACCCTGCTGCCCGGCCAGGCGTTCGACGACTGGGGCGAGATGCAGGTCGTCCCCCACGTCCTGGGCATCCCCCACCCCACCGGCTACCCGACCTACGTGCTCGTCGCGTGGCTGTTCGAGCTGCTGCCCATCGGCTCGATCGCGTTCCGGGCCAACCTCCTGTCGGCCGTGTGCATCGCCGTCGCGCTGGCCGCGCTCACGTCCGCCCAGCAGCGCCTCGGCGTGCGGCCGGTGGTCGCCGCGGGGGCGGCGCTCGCGACCGGCTTCACCGGGTCGATCTGGTCATCGGCGACCGTCGCCGAGGTCAACGCGCTCCACCTCGCGTTCGTCGGCCTGCATCTTCGACCGGGCGCTGGCCTGGGCGCAGGACCACCGCTTCCGGGATCTCGCGCTCGGCGGCCTGCTCATCGGCCTCTCGATGGGCAACCACGTCCTCACCGCCTTCACCGCGCCCTTCGTGATCCTGTTCGTCCTGTGGACCGGGCGGCAGACGCTCGCCGAGCACAAGGCGTGGATCCTGGCCCCCGTCGCCACGATGGCCCTCGGCGGCCTCGTGTACCTGTACCTGCCGATCGCCGCGAGCCTCGGCCCGCCACTCCCCTACAACACCCCCGCCGACTTCGACAGCTTCAGGTTCCTGGTCGCTGGGCGAGCAGTTCAGCGGCCAGTACCGGGGCCTCGTCACGCCGCAGGGGCCGGGCACCTTCATCACCTCGCTGCCCGATCTCGGCAAGCTCATGGGCGAGCGGGCCACGCTCCTGTTCCCACTCCTCGCGCTGCTGGGCGTCGTGCCCGCGTTCCGGCGCAACGCGCCGTTCGCGGCGGTCCTCGTGGCGACGATCCTCACCGGCTTCTACGTCTGGGCCAACTACCTGCGCCTGGAGCACTACCTCCTGGTGCCGTGGCTCACGATGGGCATCCTCGTCGGGCTCGCGATCGACGCCGCCGGCGACCTCGTCGCGGGCTTCCTGACCGAGGGCCTCCGGCCGATCCCGGGCGCCGCGGTGGCGATCGCTGGCGCTTGGGCTCGCGGGCATGCTGGTCGCGGTCAACCTGCCGAAACAGGACCTCTCCGGCAACCGCTCCGCGGAGCAGTACGTCGACGACATGTTCGAGCTGCTGCCCGAGAACGCCGCGGTGCTCACGTTCTGGGGCGCGTCGCCGCCGCTCTGGTACGCGCAACTGGTCGACGGGCAGCGGCCCGATGTGCTCGTGGTGGACGACACGAACATCGTCTACGAGGGCTGGGGCACGCGCGAGGCCCGGATCAAGGACCTCGTCTGCGAGCGGCCCGTGTACATGGTCCGGGGCAGCGGCAAGGACGTCGAGCTGACGCGGAACGCCGGCTACGAGGTGACCCAGGTGGGCACGGTGTTCTCCGGTGGTGGCGGCCCGCTGGCGGCCTACACGCTGCCGGTGTGGAGGGTGGAGCGCCCGGCGACCTGCCCGTAACGCCCCGGGGCCTGGAGCCCCCGGCGGCCGCCCCGGTCCGCCCGGCGTCGTCGCCGTCCCCGTCCCCACGCGCCGATGCGCACCGGGCGCTCACACTATGCGGTCCCGGCGCTGATTGAGCACCCAGCGCTCCATCGAGGCCGTCCGGGCCGCCGACAGCGCACGAGCGGCGCATGGGGCGCTCAAACAGCAACGTCACGGCACCGTGCGAGCACCGGGCGCTCGCGACCGCGGCATGAGCAATGGCGAAGGCCCGCCCCGTACCTGACGGAGCACCCGGCGACCTGCCCGTAACGACGAGCGTGGCCCCCGGGGAGCGAGTCCCCAGGGGCCACATGCCAATCGGCGCTGGTCCGGACCTACGGCTCCGGCGGCGGACCTCCGTTCGGGTTGCAGGCATCGCCCGGATGCGCCCCGATGGTGGCCAGGAAGTCCCGGAAGTCCTTCGGGATCTGGCCCCATGACTGGGCGTGGCCGGGAACGCCACGCGAGCCACCCGGCGGAACTGGTCGTCCTCCTGGCCCGAGTAGGCGCATTCGGACCGGCCGTGGAGCCAGGTGCCCCATTTGCCTGGGTCGTCGAGCTTGAGCGACTTGCCGTTGCCGGTGACCTCACCAGCGAAGACGGCACTTGCGCCCAGGCTCAGGATCAGCGCGGACGCAGCGGCCGCGACGACGAGCCTGGACATGATGTTGCGGGCCATCCGCACACACCTCCTCCGCAGGAGTCGGTCTCGCCATTGGCATACGGCGCGAGTCGGGGCGACCGTTCCGATTGGACGCCGCGCCGCGGAGAGCCCCCGCTTCTCCTGCCATCCCTGCGTTCGACGCATGATGGGACCGCGGGCCCGAAAAGGGAATACCCCAATGCGACAGGCGATGCGGCGGCCGACTGGCGCCGAGCTCAGCCCTCGCGCGGCGGCGCCGGGTTCGCCAGACCCTCGACCACCTCGACGGTCGGCAGCGTGGCCAGGATCGACGGCGGGGCGATCACCTTCCAGCTCCGGCTGCCGCCACCCAGGATGATCCGCTCGCGCTCCATGACCGCCGAATCCACCCAGATGGGCAGGTCGTCCGGCAGGCCGAACACCGTGACCCCGCCGATCGCGTGGCCGGTCAGCGCCTGCGTCTCCTCCGCCGAGGCGAACGACGTCTTGCGGCCGATGCGCGCCTTCACCGCCCGGTTCACGTCCAGGCGGTGCGTCGCGAGCACCACGCACGCGACGTACACCGGCTCCGGGCCCTTGCCCGCCACGATGATCGTGTTGGCGGAGTCGGCCGGGTCGAAGCCGTAGTGGGCGCAGAAGGCGGCCGTGTCCGCGTACGCGGGATCGCACGCGAACAGCTCGTGCTCGCCGCGGCCGGCGAGGCAGCCGCGAGGGCCGCGAACCGCTGCAGTTGCAGGTTGGCCAGCCGCAGTCGGGCGGTGAGCTCGAGGTTTTCCTGGCGCAGGCGACTGCGGTCGGCAAAGGAACCAGTGACCCAGTCCGTGGCCCGGAAGGGGAAATCGACCGCGCGCTGCACCGGGTAGATGACCGTGCTCAGGGATTCACGGATGCGGTCGATCTGGTGATAGCGCTGGTCGGCCACCATCAACCCGACCGAGATCGCCGCCAGCGTAAGGAAATACGCGGTCAGCGGCGGTCCGCGGCCGATGATCGGGCGGGAGTCGTGGGACAGCTCGACCACGGGGGCCGGGAGGAGTGGCGATCAGTCCAGGCCGAACAGGCCCGGTCCATGCTCGTCGATCAACTCCAGCATCTTGCCGCCGCCACGCGCCACGCACGTGAGCGGATCTTCGGCAACCACCACCGGCAAGCCCGTTTCTTCCATGAGCAGCTTGTCGATATCGCGCAGCAGGGCGCCACCGCCCGTCAGCACGATGCCGCGTTCGGCGACGTCCGAACCGAGTTCCGGCGGAGTCTGTTCGAGTGCGGCCTTGACCGCGCCGACGATGCCCTGCAGGGGTTCCTGCAGCGCCTCGAGGATTTCGTTGGAGTTGAGCGTAAAGCTGCGCGGCACGCCCTCGGAGAGGTTGCGTCCCTTGACCGAGATTTCCTTGACGTGCTGGCCGGGGTAGGCCGAGCCGATCTCGATCTTGATGCGCTCGGAGGTGGCTTCGCCGATCAGGATGCCGTAATTGCGACGCACGTAGTTGATGATGGCTTCGTCGAAACGGTCGCCGCCGATGCGGACCGAAGCCGCATAGACGATGCCGTTCAGCGAAATCACCGCCACTTCGGACGTGCCGCCGCCGATGTCGAGCACCATCGAGCCGCGGGCCTCGTGCACCGGCATGCCGGCGCCGACCGCTGCCGCCATCGGCTCCTCGATCAGGCGCACCCAGCGGGCGCCCGCGCCTTCCGCGGATTCCTGGATGGCGCGGCGCTCGACCTGCGTCGAGCCGTACGGCACGCAGACCAGCACCCGGGGGCTCGGGCGAATCATGCGATTGCCGTGCACCTTCTCGATGAAGTACTGCAGCATCTTCTCGGTGACGGTGAAGTCGGCGATGACGCCGTCCTTCATGGGGCGGATAGCGGTGATGTTGCCCGGCGTGCGGCCGAGCATGTTCTTGGCCTCCATGCCGACGGCCTCGATCTTCTTGCCGCCGCGAGACGGTTCCTCGCGGATGGCGACCACGGACGGCTCGTTCAGGACGATGCCCTTGCCGCGGACGTAGATCAGGGTATTGGCGGTGCCAAGGTCGATCGAGAGGTCGTTGGAGAAGTAACCCCGGAGTTTCTTGAACATTTAGGATTCGCGGAAAAAAGGAGGAGAGCGCTGCCTTGCGCTGAATCGCGGCAATTTAACCATAGTCACGACTTTCCACAAGGTCGCGTGTATGATTTGTGACTGTTTTTTCCAGTCCTTTCGAGCATTTCCAGATGAGCCTGACACGCACCCAGGTCGAGGGCATCGCCCACCTCGCTCGCCTCGAAATCACCGAGGCGCAGATGCCCGTGTACGTCGACAGCCTCTCGCGGATCATCGACTTCGTCGAGCAGCTTGCGGCGGCCGACACGGCCGGCGTCGAGCCCATGGCGCATCCGCTCGCCGACCAGGTCCAGCGGTTGCGTCCCGACGCAGTCTCAGAGACCGATCAGCGCGAGAAGTTCCAACGCAACGCACCGAGCGTCGCTGCCGGACTCTACCTCGTACCCAAGGTCATCGAGTGACGAAGCGACCGTGATGGTGCCATTCCCCGGAAAGGGACGCTCACCTATTTCGCACCGGTTTCGCAGCCGCACGAAAGTGAGCATCCCGATGGTCCCCTTTGCACTTTTTCCAGCCCTTTCGCCGTAAACGACCCATGCACACACTGACCGTTTCGGAACTCGCCGCCGGCCTCCGTGCCCGCAAGTTCTCGAGCCTCGACCTGACGCTGCATTTCCTCGGCCGCATCGAGCGCCTCGGGCCCGAGCTGAACGCATTCGTGACGGTGACGGCCGATCGCGCGCTCGACGACGCCCGCGCGCGCGGACTCGAGGCTCGCGCAGGGCGAGGGCGGCCCGCTCACGGGCGTGCCCGTCGCGCACAAGGACATTTTCTGCACGGACGGCATCCGGACGACGTGCTGCCTCGAAGATGCTGTCCAACTTCGTCGCGCCCTACGACGCGACGGTCGTCGCAGCGCTGGCGTGCTGCCGGCACGGTGCTGCTCGGCAAGACCAACATGGACGAGTTCGCGATGGGCTCGTCGAACGAGACGAGCTACTTCGGCCCGGTGAAGAATCCCGTGGGACCACAGGCGCGTGCCGGGCGGCTCGTCGGGCGGCTCCGCCGCTGCCGTCGCGGCCTGCATCGCGCCCGCGTCGCTACCGGCTCCGACACCGGCGGCTCGATTCGCCAGCCGGCGGCGCTTTCCGGCCTCGCGGGCTCAAGCCGACGTACGGCCGCGTGTCGCGCTACGGCCTGATCGCCTTTGCCTCGAGCCTCGACCAGGTCGGCGTGCTCGCGCATTCGGCCGAAGACGTGGCGCTGCTGCTCGAAGTGATCGTCGGGCCACGACCCGCGCGACTCGACCAGCGTCGACCGCGCCGGTGCCCGACTACCCGGCGGACTTGACCAGCCGCCACGGGCCTGCGCGTCGGTATTGTCCGCGAGTTCTTCGGCGAAGGCCTCGACGCGGAGGTCGAGACGGCCATGCGCGAGGCGATCGAGTTACTGCACAGGACAGGCGCCTCATCAAGGACGTGTCGCTGCCGAGCCTGGCTCTCCGGCCCTACTACATCGTCGCGCCGGCCGAGTGCTCGTCCAACCTGGCGCGGTACGACGGCGTGCGCTACGGCCACCGCTGCCGATCACCAAGGACCTACTCGATGTCTACAAGAGCTCGCGCGACGAGGGCTTCGGCGCCGAGGTCAAGCGGCGGATCATGCTGGGCACCTACGTGCTTTCGGCCGGCTACTACGACGCGTATTACCTCCAGGCGCTGAAGGTGCGACGCCTGATCCGCGCTGACTTCGCGCCGCATTCGAAAGGTCGACGTGCTCCTGAGCCCGACCTCGCCCACGCCGCGTTCAAGCTCGGCGCCAAGACCAGGACCCGATCGCGATGTACCTGACCGACATCTACACGATCGCGGCCAACCTCGCCGGCCTCCCCGGCATCTCGATCCCCTGCGGCTTCGTCAACGAAGGCGGCAAGGACCTGCCGGTGGGCCTGCAGCTCGTCGGGCCGCATTTCGGCGAATCGCGGTTGCTCTCGGTGTCGCACCAGTACCAGCAGCACACCGACTGGCACAAGCGCGTTGCGCCCGGCTACGCCTGAGCGCAGCTCGATAACTGCGCCTCCGACTAACCCCTAACCCCTATCCCCTAACCCCTA
>CAVONT010000016.1:0-210019 GCA_963697365.1 uncultured Chloroflexia bacterium | reverse complement strand
TGTCCTGTTGCTGCGTTGGTGCGTGTCTACTTCGTCGTCCGCCGCATCGCCAGCGTGATGACGCTCGAGACCGCGCCGGGCCGGGCCGTGATGGTCGGGCCGATCAGCGTCCAGTCGGACGTGATCGTGCGCCTGCAGCTCGAGCGCAACGGCGACACGCACGCGCCGCACGCTCCAGGTGGTGAAGGCCCGGGGGACCAACCACGATCTCGACGTGAGGGAGCTCCGCATCACCGCCGGCGGCGTCGAGGTCACCTGACCGTGGCGGGCCCGCTCGAGCCCGACGACAAGCGACTGCAGCAGCTCCGCGGCCTGACCGAGCTGAGCCGCGCGCTCACCTCCGACGTCTCGCTCGACGAGGTCCTGCGCCTCGACGACGGCGCGCGCGGCGGCCCTCCTCGAGACGGACCGCGCCGTGCTGATGCTCGCCGACGCCGAGGGCTTGCTGTCCGTCCGCGCGTCCTTCGGGCTCGAGCACGCCGCGACGGCGCGGTTCAGCGAGCCGCTCGACGACTCGCTCGTCGAGCGGCTCCAGGGGCCTCCTGGGCGTCGACTCCGACCGGTTCCTCGGCGTCCCGCTGGTGGTCGGGCGGCGAGGTGACGGGCATCCTCGCCGTCGCGTTGCCCGAGAGCGTCGGCCCCGAGCGACGAGCAGGAGTGGCTGCTCTCGGCCCTCGCCGACCAGGCCGCGGTCGCGCTCGAGAAGTCGCGGCTCGACGAGACCGGCCGGTTCCGCGAGCGCCTCATCGGCATCGTGAGCCACGACCTGCGCAACCCGATCGCCTCGATCCTGATGGGCGCGACCGTGCTGCTCCAGCGCGACGTGCTCGACGCGCGCGGCACGAAGACCCTCGTCCGGGTGCAGTCGGCCGCGCAGCGGGCGGGCCGGATGATCGCCGACCTGCTGGACTACACCCAGGGGCACCTCGGGCGGCGGCATCCGTGTCGAGCGCAGGCCCGGCGATCTCCACGCCGTCGCGCGCCAGGTGGTCGACGAGATCGCCGGCAACCACTCCGACCGGACGATCGAGCTCACCCACGAGGGCGACGCCCACGGGCCTGTGGGACGCCGACCGCGTCGCGCAGGCGCTCGGGAACCTCGTCTCGAACGCCTGTGACTACAGCCCCGAGGACACCCCGGTGGCGGTGAAGGTCGTGCGGTGACGAGTCGCGGTCGTGGTGCTCTCGGTGCACAACCAGGGGAGCGCCGATCCCCGCCGACCGGCTGCGCCACATCTTCGAGCCGATGCAGCAGCTGACGCCGAACCTGTCCTCGGCGAGCCGCAGCGTGGGCCTCGGGCTCTACATCGTCGAGAAGATCGTGGCGGCCCACCTGGGCGCCGTGGAGCGTCGCCTCCGCCGCGGCCTCGGGCACCACCTTCACGATCACCCTGCCGAAGGCCTCCGCCTCCCGTAGGGATCGCGACGGCGCGAGCTCCGAAGCATCGCGAGCAGCGACGGACCCTGCAGAACGCACTCACGAATCCGTAGGGATGTCGGCTCGGCGTAGTCGAGGGAGCGGACCTGCGGCCGGTGCCGCAGGAGATCCGCCCCGGGTGCATCTGAAACGATTTCATTGCTTTAAAATGAGACTGTGCTACAATTCTCGGCGTCATGCACCGAAAAGCTAAAAATGTGGAGATGAAGACCATGCAGACCGTCCGATTCGCGACAATCTTGCTGCCGCTCGTCGTCCTGGGGTGCGCGAAGCAGAACACCCTCGGAACGTCGTCGGCCACCTCCGCCATGCGCAGCGCGGAGGTCTCGGGCGCCCAGGAGCTCCCCCAGGCCTCGCTTGCACCTGCAGCTCGCCGAGGAGCAGCTCGCGGAGGCCGAGAGCCGTCGAACGCCGACGGGGAGGAGGAGATGGCGAAGTCCATGCTCACCCGCGCGGCCGCCGACGCGGAGCTCGCGCTCCTGCTGTCGCACGAGAAGACCGAGAGCAAGGACGCGGCCGACGCCGCGCTCGCCAAGGTCGCAGCGCTTCGGGCCGCCAAGTGATCGCCATCCGGGAGACTCTCGTGAAATCCAGCTTCGTCGCCCTCGTCGCCCTCTCGCTCGTCGCCTGCGCTCCGAAGGCCCCGCCCGAGCTGCTCGGCGCCCGGCAGGCCTACGAGCACGCCCGCACGAGCGACGCCGCGCGCCTCGCGCCGGCCGAGCTCCACGTCGCGTCGGAGGCCCTCGCCGCCGCCGAGGCCTCCTTCGAGGGCGGCGGCCGACGTCCCGCGCGCTGCCATGCCAGGCCTAGACGACGTTGAGGCGCCGGCTCTCCGGGACCTCGCGCTCGCCGAACGGGGCGATCGCGGCCGCCAGGAGCTCGCTGATGTCCGCGCTGGTGACCGGGTTCTCCGTGTCCGGACCTCGGCCCTCGTCCGTCAGGCCGTCGCGGAGCATGACCATGCAGAAGGGACAGGCCGTGGCGACCGTGTCGGCGCCGGTGTCAAGCACCTGGAGGGTGCGCGCCGCGTTGACGCGCGTCCCGCGGTTCTCCTCCATCCACATGTGGCCGCCGCCGGCGCCGCAGCAGAACGTCTGGCGCTCGCGGTTCTCCATCTCCACCAGCTCGACGCCATCGACCTGGCCCAGGACCTCGCGCGGCGCCTTGATGACGCCGTTGTAGCGGGCCAGGTAGCAGGAGTCGTGGTAGGTGACCTTGCGCTGCGGCAGGCCGTTGTCGGCCAGCACGAGGCGCCCGGAGGCCAGCAGCTCGGTCAGGAACTGGCTGTGGTGCTTGATGGCGAACTTGCCGCCCATCTGCTCGTACTCGTTGCCGATGGTGTTGAAGCAGTGCGGGCAGGCGGTGACGATCGTCTTCTCGGCGATCCGGTACTTGTTGAGCGTCTCGATGTTGGAGCTGGCCAGCATCTGGTAGACGTACTCGTTGCCCATGCGGCGGGCGGGGTCGCCGGTGCAGTTCTCCTCCTGGCCGAGGACGGCGAAGGAGACGCCGGCGGCATCGAGGCAGCGTGGCCACGGCGCGGGCGACCTTCTTGTTGCGGTCGTCGAAGGCTGCAGCGCAGCCGACCCAGTAGAGGACCTCGAGCGCATCGAGTCCGCCCGCGGCCTTGACCTCCTGCGCCGTCCGCACCGCGAACGGCAGGCCCTTGGTCCAGTCCAGGCGCGCGCTGGGCGGCTGGCCCCACGGGTTGGACACGCTCTCCATGCCCCGGAAGACCGATGTGAGCTCGTGGGGGAACTTCGAGTCCTCGAGGACCATGTTCCGGCGCATGCCGACGATCTTGTCAACGTGCTCGATGAGGACCGGGCAGGCCTCCACGCAGGCGCCGCAGGTCAGGCAGTCCCAGGTGGCGTCGTAGCTCAGGATCCCGTCGACCAGCGGCCGCTCGACGGCCTCGATCTTGAGGGTGTCGTCGAGGCCGTACGTCGAGCGCACCGCCGGCGAGTTGGGGATGTAGGGCACGGTCAGCTCGGCGGCGGTCGCCTCGGCCCGGATGGCCATGATCATCGCCTTGGGGTTGAGCGGCTTGCCGGTGTTGAACGCCGGGCAGGCCTGCTGGCAGCGCCCGCACTCGGTGCAGGTGTAGCCGTCGAGGAGGTCCTTCCACGAGAGGTCGGCGAGGGTCTTGAGGCCGAACGTCGCGTTCTCGTCCTCGAAGTCCATCGCCGGCAGCTGGCCGCGCGGGGTGAGCTTGCGGAACCAGACGTTCACGAAGCTCACGTACACGTGGAAGTGCTTGTTGAACGGGATGTAGATGAGGAACACGGAGAGCACGATCACGTGGGCCCACCACAGGATCCCGAACGCAGCCTCCAGCGCCGCCTCGTCCATGCCCTCGAGTGGCACGGCGAGGGCGTTGGTGATGAACGCCCCCTCGATCGGCCCGTACGCCGCCGCCTCGAACACGAGCGCGAGGACCTCCGTGGAGACGACGAGGAAGATGAACAGCAGGATCAGGAGACCCGTCCGCGACAGGGTCAGGCGCGACGGCCGGAGCACGAGCCGCCGGTAGGCCGCCACGGCGACGGCGGCGAGGGCGAACACCGCGACGATCTGCTGGATGGCCACCAGCAGCGTCCAGAGGAGCCCGTCGAACGGGATCGAGACGATCGCCTGGGGCAGGCCGGCCAGCACGAAGTTCGCGTTGCCCAGCAGCAGGATCGTCGAGCCCAGGAACAGCCCGAGGTGCATGACGCCGACGGGCCCGTCGCGGAACATCCGGGTCTGGATGATGGCGTAGCGCACGAGGCCCCACGCACGGCGGCCCGTGTCCGTGAGGCCGCGCGGCCCGTCGGCCTTGACCGCCTGCATGACGCGCAGGTGGCGCCCGACCACCACCAGGAACACCGCGAAGGCGCCCCAGAAGACGGGGAAGACCAGCGGGTAGAACGGAACCTCCGAGAAGGTCTCGAACATCGGTCAGGCGTCCTCCGGGGTGCCGGCGGGCAGATCGGTCCGCCCGGCTGCGGCTGCGGCTGCGTGGTCGAACGGCCCCGCCAGGGTCTCCAGGGCATGCTCGAGGACGGGGACGACGGCCTCGAGGCTCTCCAGGGCACCCTTGGGCGAGCCGGGAACATTGACGACGAGGGTGCCGCCGCGCACGCCGACAAGGCCACGCGAGAGCACTGCGAACGGGGTGTGGGTGCGGCCATCCGCGCGCATCGCCTCGGCGATACCCGGGATCTCGTAGTCGATCACGGTCGCTGTGGCCTGGGGGGTCACATCACGGGGCGTGAGGCCGGTGCCGCCGGTGGTCACCACCAGGCGGTTGCGCAGCGCGGCCGTGCTGATCGCCTCGGCGATGGCCGGCACGGCATCGGGCACCACCGCCCGCTCCACGGTGAACCCGAGCCCGGTCAGGCGCGCTTCCAGGCGGTCCCCGGACTCGTCGGCCCGCGTGCCCTCGAAGCAGCCGTCGCTCACCGTGAGCACGAACGCGGTCCGGCTGGCGAGCGGCGGCCGGGCGGGGCTCATCCGGCAGGCTTCCGCTTGCCGACGCGGCCGGCCATCCGTTCGCCGGGCTTGCGGGTCCGCCTGGGCGCGTCCACATCCGACGGCGGGCGATGCCACTCCCCGCTCTTGCCACCGGTCTTGGAGACCAGGCGCAGGTTGCGGACCTCGACGCCGCGCTCGACGCCCTTGACCATGTCGTACACGGTGAGCGCGGCGACGGCTGCCGCCGTCATCGCCTCCATCTCCACGCCGGTCGGGCCGGTCGTGGCGGCCTCGGCACGGATGCGCAGGACGGAGGCGGTGCGGTCGGGCGTGACGCTCACGAGCAGGTCCGTCAGCGCGATGGGATGGCACAGCGGGATGAGGTCAGACGTCCGCTTGCCGCCCATGACGCCCGCCAGCTCGGCGACGGTGAGGACATCCCCCTTCGCGGCCGATCCGTCGATCACAAGGCTCAGGGTCTCTGCGGAGACCGCGACCTCGGCCTCGGCGATGGCGCGCCGGGCGGTCGGCGGCTTGTCGCTGACGTCCACCATGCGCGGCCGTCCGCCGCGGTCGACGTGGGTGAGTCGGCGGCGCTCCGCGCGAGTGGGATCAGTGCGGTCCAAGGGCTCCTCCTGCTGGCGTGGATGCTAGCGGGAGGCGGTGGGGTCGTGCGCGCCCATGCCGCGCGTCGGCGCGTCGTGCCCGTCGTTCGGGCCCCTGCCGCGCGTCGTGCGGCTGCGTCAGCTGTCACCGGAGGGCGCAGCCGCATCCAGCCTGCGGCGGATGAGGCGCCCGATCGCCGCGCTGGTGACCAGGCCACGCAAGCCGTCCTCGCCCACGACGGCGAGTCCGTCGTGGCCGCCCCGGTCCATGACCTCCGCCGCATCCAGGAGTGCGCTCCCGGGAGCCAGGATCGGGGCGTCGGGCGGCACCGCCATGACGGCCGCCGCGCGCGTCGTCGCGAACTGCTTCCGGCCGAGACGTTGCAGCCTCCGGACGCCGATGACGCCCAGGACCCGTCCCTCGTCCACGACGGCGATCGCAGGAACGCTGGACTCGCCCTCGAAGCGATCCGCGAAGGTGTCGATCGTGAGGTTCGGGCCGACGACCGGACCGCCCTCCGCGAGCGCATCGACCACGGTGGCATCGCGCAGGAGGTCCTCAAGGCCCAAGCGGCGGTCGTACGCCTGCGAGCTGCGAGTCAGGACCCAGCCCAGTGCCATCACCATCAGTCCTTCGGTCAGGCGGCCCGTGGCCGAGACCGCCACGCCGAGCCCGAGCATCGCCCACCCTGCGTACCGGCCGACCCGCGCCGTGATCCGGCTGGCCCGCTGCGCGTCACCCGTCCTCGCAAGCGCGACTGCGCGGATAGCGCGAGCTCCATCGAGCGGCACGGCTGGCAGCAGGCTGAGAGCGCCCAGCACCAGGTTCAGGCCACCCACGATGATCAGGCCCCCGGCGAGCGCGGCAAGCGGGCCGCCAGCCACGTCTGCGAGCAGCGCCATCAGCAGCAGCGCCGCTCCAGCCACCAGCGAGAAGGCCGGTCCCGCGACCGCGATCGCAAGATCGTCGCGCGGCCGCGGAGCCAGTGCGACCGCCGCCCCGATCCCGCCTGCGAACCCGACGATCACCTGATCGACCTGGACGCCGACCCGGCGGCCGACAAGCGCATGCGCAAGCTCGTGGGCAACCACCGAGACGAGGAAGCCTGCGGCGATGAGGGCTCCCAGCGCCCATCGGGCGACGCCTTGCAGGTCGGGCGCGGTGACCGCCGCCTGCAACGCGCCGACCACCGTGACCACGGCCGCCAGCAGGATCCAGGCCGGCGAGAGCCTGATGGCGACGCCGCGGAAGCTGCCCACCGGCAGGCCGCCGTTCACGCCAGGGCCGCCCGCGCCCGGCGTCCGGCCAGCCACGCGAGGCCGAGGGCCAGTCCGACAAGCAGACCACCGACGGCGATCGTGGACTCGACCCAGAACTGCTGCGGGAACAGCTGGACAAGGCGCTCCGTGCGCGGATCGAAGAGGTAGTTGCCGGCCGGGAAGAACGTCTGGTGGAAGATCTCGAACGCCGTGTCGAAGAAGACGACACCCACGAGCCCGACCACCACCGTTCCCACGGCGACTGCAAGGCCGGTCCGCCGGAGTCGCGTCCAGTAGTGGGCGCGAGACTCCGGGGTTCGCGCCATCACGCGGAGCACGACGAGCAGCACCGCGGCCCCAGCCGCGACGAGGTAGAACCTCGCGAACACGTCGCGCACGTCGCGCATGTGGCCGCGCTCGCGCTCGTTGAGCACGGGCGCGCCGTCCAGGGTGACATCGAAGTCGGGCGGCCCGAGGACGAGGTCGACCAGGATCTCACCGGTGACCGCGGCCAGCTGCGCCTGCGTGAAGCCCGTCCACGCCTCCGCCTGCGCCCGCTCCTGGCCGAACCCGACCCACACTGGGTTGAGGAACGGCAGGATCGCGAGTGCGAGCAGGACGACGAGCGTCGCGATGCCGGTGACGATGGCCCCAAGGACGCTGGCGACAGAGCGGAGCATGACCTTGCCCGGCGCGCGGGCTATGCCTCCTCGAGGGTCCGGGCCTGCTCCCACCACGTCTCGACCATCAGCGGATCGGGCTCCGCGACCTCGAGCTCGGTGGCGGCGGCATGGACCCGTGCCCGGAAGCCCGCGAGATCCAGGGCGAGCAGGTCCGCGAGCCCCTGGATGCGTGCCTCGGCCATGATCCGGTGCTCGGCTGGGCCGAAGCCCGCGAGGTTGAGCATCAGCGCCTCGTCACGCCAGACCAGGACGTCGTTGGTGGTGGCCGCCACGTGGTCCGCCATCGACTGGCGGCGCGTGGGCGTCTCGGAGGCTTCGAGCAGGATGCCCGTGGTGAAGATCCCCTGCTTCTGCAGCCGGGCGAGGTGGACTGGCTCGATGCGGGTGAGTTCGGTGATGGGCGGCACGGGAGCGTCGGCCTCCGGCGGGGATGACGGGTCGGGTCAGTTGGTGGGCGCAAGTATCGCGGATCGGGGCTGCTGGTGCGAGAGGGCGTGTTCGCGGAGCGGATCGGCACGTTCGGGCAACGGACCGGCACGATCGGGAAGGGACGGGCCGCGTGGCCGCGTCTAGCATTCGAGTTGACCAAGGGACCTCACCGCTGCCTTGCCCGCCGATGGGTCTCGCGCGCCGGGAGGAGACCACACGATCAACGCCGCCCACATCGGCCTCAATGCGCCGATGGTCGAGGCGCCGGGCGTGATCCGAGCTCAGACGGTGATCGCGGACTCGATCGTCGCCACGAGCTACTCGCCGGGTGCGGGCAACATCTGGCAGGCACCCACACGGGCTGATACGAATCCGCCGCGCTCCGTCTGTTCGGCCAGACCGAACGGTTTCACACCGATGCCGCGCTGTGATCGGTGCGACCGAACGTCTCGCCTGGAGCAGCGCACGCCAAGGGCCGGTCCTGGGCCCGCAGGCGTCCAAGCGTTCGGTACGAGTGAGCGCATCGCAAGGTCGACGCAGAAGCGTTCGGTCCCAGCGAACGGCTGGCCGTAGAGCGCTGGCGCCTCCGGCGCGCCTAGCGCTCCAGGACCTGCGGCTCCAGCACGACGTCCCAGTGCGCCTCGAGCAGCTCGAAGCGCCGGCGCTCCTCCGCCGCGAACGCCTCCTGGTCCGGGTAGAGGCGGAGCACGAGCTCGGGGTCGCTGTGCTCCTGGATGGCCGCCCAGTCCCGGTACGTGATGGAGACCATCACGTCCCAGGCCGCATCGCCGGTGCCGTGGAACCGCGCTGTCGCCAGTTCGACGCCGGTGTAGCGGCCGGCCGCCCACTGCTCGCGCAGGATCGGCCAGTGGTTCTTGCGGAAGAGCGCCACGAACTCGTCATGGGCACCCCAACGAGTGCGGTAGAAGTACAGGACCTCGACGGGCTTGGACACGGGCTGGGACTCCTCGGGTGGCGACCTGATCAGGGTAGCGGGCGCAGTTCCCGCAACCGGCCGGCCTCGGCCTGCAGCAGCTCCCACGCGAGGTCCACGTGGCGTGGCTCGGTGCGCAGGTTGCCGATGGCGAGACGGATCGTGAAGCGGCCGGCGAGGCGCGTGTGCGACAGGAAGACGCGTCCGGTGCGGTTGACACCGTCCATGAGCGCGGTGTTGGCCTCGTCGAGCCAGGCGGCCACCTCGGGCTCGTGCTCGCGCCCGGCAAGCGACGCGGGACGCCAGCGGAAGCAGACGGTCGAGAACGGCACCGGGGCGAGGCGCTCCCACGCCGGGTCCGCGTCGATCCAGCCGGCGAATCGCTCCGGCCTCCGCGAGGTGGCCCTCGATCCGGCGGCGCAGCCCGTCCAGGCCGAACCAGCGGATCTGCATCCAGAGCTTGAGTGCGCGCATCCTGCGTCCGAGCTGCGGCTGGTACTCGGTGTAGTCGAGGACGGGCTGGACCCGGTCCAGCGTGCGCAGGTACTCCGGCACCAGGCTGAACGCCGCGCGCAGCATGTCCATGCGCCGCGTGAGCAGGAGCGATGCATCGAGCGGCGTGAACAGCCACTTGTGCGGGTTCACGACGATCGAGTCCGCCCGCTCCCAGCCGGCGAACGGCCCGCGCCTGTCGGGCAGCAGGGCCACCACGCCGGCATACGCGCTGTCCACGTGGAGCCACAGGCCCTCGCGCTCCGCGATGTCCGCGATCGCCGACACCGGGTCGACCGACGTCGATGACGTGGTGCCAACCGTGGCGACGATGGCGATCGGACGGTGCCCGGCCGCCCGGTCGGCTCCGATCACGGCCTCGAGCGCCGCCGCGTCCAGCTCGAAGCGGTCGTTGGTGGGGATCTTGACGAGGGATGCCCGCCCGAGGCCCAGCGTCATGCACGCCTTCTCGATCGAGCTGTGCGCCTCGGCGGACGCATAGACGCGCAGCTTCCCGAGCCCGCGGTCGGCGAGGCCTCCGGCAGCCGCGTCGAGGCCGGCCGCCTCGCGTGCGGCAGCGAGCGCGATGAGCGTCGAGGTGGACGCCGTGTCGGTGAGCAGGCCGTCGAATGCATCGGGCAGGCCCAGCGCCTCGGCCAGCCAGCGCACGACGACACCCTCGAGCTCGGTGCCGATCGGCGAGGTCCGCCAGAGCATCGGGTTCTGGCCCAGCGCGGCGGTCAGGAACTCGCCCAGCATCCCGGGGCCGGACGCGCTGGTCGCGAAGTAGGCGAAGAACCCCGGGTGCTGCCAGTGGGTGGCGTTCGGGAAGACAAGCCGGTCGACGTCGGCGAGGATCGCCCCCATCGACTCAGGCGCATCAGGTGCGTGGGCGCTCAACTGCGGCCGGATGGAGCCGGGCTCGATGGCCGGCAGCACGGCATAGTCCTCGAGCGTGGCGAGGTAGTCCGCGATGCGGTCCACCACGACATGAGCGGCGGCCCGGAAGGCCTCCGGGTCCATGTCGCCGAGGCCCTCGGCCTGGGCGGGATCGAGCAAGTTGGGGTCGTGCGTGGTCACGCAGTCGAGTCTACCGGGCGCCGGCCCGGATCAGATCGATCCACCGACCTCCGTGAGGATCTGCTGGACCTGGGTGCCGACGGCGATCAGCCCGATGATGGCGACGATCGGCAGCACCACGAACAGGATGACCGCGAGGACCAGGCACGGGATGACCGGGCCCTCGTTGCCCTCCGGCGCGACCATGGCCGAGCCCGCGACCCGGTCGTGGATGCCCTGCCTGGTGGGGCTCATCGCCGTGCTCACGAGGAGCACGAGCGACCAGATGGCGAGCGGGAGCGACGAGAGGACCGCGAGCGCCGGCACGATCCCGAGCAGCGCGAACGGATACCCCATGGCCACCCACCTGATCCCGGCCTGCCCGACCGTGAGCCTGCGTCCGTCGGCGGCCTGCCCGATCTGCAGGTGGAAGAGACGCATGCCGGGGGTCGCCCGCGCACCGCTCGTCCAGAAGCCGATGAAGTACAGGGCATACGCGCCAACGCTCAGGACCGTCGTGACGACGAACGAGTCGAAGCCGGCCGAGCCGGCGATCGCGCCCAGCAGGCCGCCGACCAGCGCCACCAGGATGCTGACGATGAAGCCGTCGAGGAAGTAGGCGAGCAGCCGGGGCAGGACGCCACCGAACTTGAGGGCACCCGGCTGCGGCGCATACGCCTGGGGAGCCTGCCAGGTGCCGCCCGGCGGCACGGCCCCACCCTGGCCCGGGTAGCCACCCTGGGCGGGGTAGACGGGCTGCGCCGGCAGCTCCGCCGGATAGACGTACCCGCCGGGACCCGCGGAGACCGGCGCGACTGGTGCCGGGGGCGGCGCAGGAGGGAGTGGTGCGTCGGCGGGCGATCCTGCCTGCTGCGGGACCGGACCGGCTTCGCCGGTCACCGGCGTCGCCGACCATGCGACCTGCGTGTCATCCTCCGGCGGCTCGCCCGGTGTGCCGGCTCCCCCGCCCTGCAATGTCACGGTTGCCTCCCTCGTTGCAGCCTCGTCCGCTCGGCTGCCACTGTACGACGGGACGGGCGCCTGGGGTCAGGCCTTGATGCGCAGGGTCAGGCCCTAGTGCGCACGGTCACGCCTTGATGCGCAGGCGGTCCGGGTCGTACATCGGCCGCAGCGACGCCTTCACCGGGTACCGCCGCCCGGCGATCTCCACCTCCAACTGCCACTCGCCGATGGCGTCGATGCCGGGATGCCGGCCTCGTCCTCGATCATCGCGAGGCCCACGGCGCCGCCCAGCGTGTGCCCGTAGGCACCCGCGCGGTTGTAGCCCACCCAGCGCCCGTCGCGCAGCACCGGCTCGCCGTGGTACAGGAGCGGCTCCGGGTCCTCGACGAGGAACTGGACCAGCCGCCGCTTCGGCGGCCCGGCCTCGGCCTCTCAGCGCCAGCAGCGCATCCCGGCCGATGAACCCGCCCGGCTTGTCCCACGCGACCGCGAAGCCGAGGCCCGACATCGAGCGGCGTGTCGGTGTTGTCGATGTCGAGGCCCGATAGTCGCGGTACGCCTTCTCCAGGCGCAGGCTGCCCAGCGCGCCGATGCCCACGTTCCGGTAGCCCAGGTCGGCGCCGTTGGCTCATGCAGCGCGTCGTAGACCGTCAGCGCCTGGTCGGCCGGCACGTGGAGCTCCCAGCCCGAGCTCGCCGACGTAGGTGACGCGCATCGCGAGCACGCGGGCGTAGTCGACGTCGATCTCCTGGGCCGTCATGTACGGGAACGCCTCGTTCGACAGGTCGGCGCTGGTGAGGCGGGCCAGCAGCTCCCGCGAGCGCGGGCCCTGGACGGTCAGCAGCGTGGTGCCCGGCCGTGACGTCGGTCACGATCGCCTGCTCGCCGTCGCGCGTGTGGCGCTCGATCCAGGGCGCCATCCGGCGGTGGATCAGTGTCCGTGACGACGAGCAGGAAGCGGTCTCCGCCAGCCGCGTGACCGTGAGGTCCGCGATGATCCCGCCCGCCTCGTTGCAGCCACTGCGTGTAGACGACGCGCCCGACCGGCACGGACACGTCGTTGGCGCAGACGCGGTTGAGCACCGTCCTCGGCGTCCCGGCCCTGGACCAGCAGCTTGGCCATGATCGACATGTCGAGCATGCCGACGGCCTCGCGGACGGCCCGGTGCTCCGCCGGCCTGGTAGTCGAAGGCGGCGTTGCGGCCCCAGCCCTGCGCGCATCACCGGGTGCGTGCCCGTCGACGTCGAACCACTCCGGGTACTCCCAGCCGGACTGGTCACGCGAAGTGGGCGCCCGCGGCGGCCAGCCGGTCGTGGATCGACGGAGCGACGGACGTTGCGCGCCGTCGCAGGGCTGCCACGATCGGGAAGGACGAGTCGCCGAACAGCGCGCCCAGCTGCTCCACCGCCGGTCCCGGCGGAACCGGCGCGCTCGTCTCGGAGACGGCTGGGTCCGGTCCGACGGTGAGGCCCGTGACGTCCACCGGCGGCACGCCCGTCGCGATCCACTGGGCGATGAGGCTGCCGAGCCCCGCCCGAGAGCAGGATGCCCAGGCTGTTCAGTCCCGGCGGCGACGAAGAAGTTGCGCAGCTCGGGCGCCTCGCCGAGAGCGGGCCGTTGTCCGGCGGTGAAGCTCTCCGGGCCGCAGAACATCGTGCGGACGCCGGCGTCGCGCAAGCGACGGGAAGCGAGCCATCGCGCGCGTCGAGGTACGGGCCGATCCGGTCCCAGTCCGGCGTCGAGGCTCGCGAACGCGACGTCCCTGGGCACCGAGTCCAGCGACCAGGCCTCGGCGATCGGCTCGAACAGGCCGACGAGGATGCCGCCACCCTCCTCGCGGTAGTAGCCGTAGACGTCCGGATCCTCGACGATCGGCAGGTCCGGGTGGGCCCACGTCGACCGTGTCCGTGATCAGGTAGTAGTGCTCCGCGGCCTGGAGCGGGACCGAGACGCCGGCCAGCGCGCCGACCTCGCGGCCCCACATGCCGGCGGCGTTGACGACGTACTCGGCGCGGATCGTGGCCCCTGTCCGTGTCGACGCCGGTCACGAAGCCCTTCGCCCTGGTGATGCCCGTGACCGTGACGCCCTCGATGATCCGGGCCCCGCGCATCCGGGCGCCCCGGGCGTAGGCCTGCGTGACGTCGGCCGGGTTGGCTCGACCCTCGTCGGGCACCTAGAACGCGGCAAGGACGTCGTCGGTCGCGGATCTGCCGGCCAGTGGCGCGCGAACTCGGCGGCGCGAGATCTCCTGGTTGTCGCACCCCGAAGCCGCGGACGAACGCCGCCTCGCGGCGCAGGCCTTCCAGGCGCTGGGGCGTGCGTGGCGAGGTGGAGGTGGCCGATCTGGCCGGAAGCCCGTCGCCTGGCCGGTCTCGGCCTCGAGCGTCGGTGCACAGGTCGCGGGTGTAGCGGGACATCCAGAGCAGCGTCTCGGTGGCCATGCCCGGCCGAGGTGATGAGGCCGGCCGCGTGCCAGGTGGTCCCGGCGGTGAGCTGCCGGCGCTCCAGCAGGACGACGTCGGACCAGCCGAGCTTGGCGAGGTGGTACGCGATGCTCGTGCCGATGGCGCCGCCGCCGATGACCACCACCCGCGCCTGGTCCGGCAGGGCGCCCCGGGTCTGCTGCTCGTCCATGCGTGGCCCTCGTCTGTCTCCAGCGGGTGTGCGCACTCCTCGACGGGAGTGACGGGCACCGTAGCGCGATCCTAGCCGCAGGGGTGCGCGCACGCACCACGAGTTGCATGGACCGGGCTGGACGGGACATCCGTCCATTCCATCTGCGTTACCCCGGGACTAGGATGGCCGGGCAAGCACCCACAGGAGAACCGCCGTGGTGTCCGCCTCACGACTCCCCCGCCGACTGGCCTCGGCCCTGCTGACCGCCACCCTCGCCATGACCGCGCTCGGCGCGGTGCCGGCTGCCGCAGTGGTCGGCCCGACTCCCATCCCGGACGGCTGTGCCACCGTCTCCTCTGACGAGTCCCTCCCCGCTCGTCGTCCATGTCACGGTCGCCGACTGCGGCGATCCGTCCGACAACGGTTCGCCGTCGTGGCCGAGCTCGTCCAGGATTCCACCAAGGAGACCATCAAGAGCTGGGGCAGCCCGGCCACGCTGCCGGTCGGCCCGTGGATCGATGAGCCCGTCAGCGTTCCCGCCCAGGGTGGCTACACACTGCGGATCACCGCGTTCCCCGGCTACGGTGGCGCCTGGCCGACGGAGTACCCCGTGAAGGTGCTCGGCGGGGTCGCCGTGACGGTCTCCCATCCGGAGCTGCGATTCCGGGCGGGCTCCATGACCGCGTCGTCATGGCCGGCGGTCGTACGCTGGACGAACACCAGTGGCAACACCGCCATCGCCTACCAGGTCCGTGTCGCCAAGGACGGAACGTGGGGCCGGTGGATGACCACCACCGCGCGGTCCCACCGTCTCAACGTCAGCCGGGGCCACACCTACCAGTTCCAGGCCCGTGGTCGTAACCAGCAGCGGGTCTGGGGTCCGACGATGGCGAGCATCGTGTACACGGCTCGCGGCTTCTCCGAGGCAAGCCCGAGGATCACCTACGCCGGCGGCTGGAAGAGCGCCTCCGACTCGCGCTACCTGGGCGGCCGTGCCAGGTTCACCAGGACCGCCGGGGCAACGGCCCGCTTCTCGTTCACGGGCGCGGCTGCCGCGTTCGTGGCTCCCCTCGGCCCGACGCGCGGCTCGTTCCGGGTCTACGCGGACGGCATCTACCAGAAGACCGTCCGGACCTACAGCTCCGCGACCGGCTACAAGTACATCGTCTACGCGATCGCCTGGCCTCAGGCAGGCCCGCACGTCGTGACCATCAAGGCCACTGGGACCTCGGGGCATCCGCGCGTGGACCTCGACGGGATCCTGACGCTCGAGTAGCCGGCCTGGCGCCGGCACCGAGTGACGCTGGTCGCCGACGTCGCACTCGGCTCGCGAGCGACACCGCCGCCGAACCCGGACGCGGACCCAGACTCGGACCCGGGGCGAGGGTGGCGGCCTGAACCGGCTGGGAGTCACCAGCGTCATCTCCCCGCACGGTAGTGGCACCAAGGTCGAGGTTGCGACACGCCGCCCGCACGCCGCTCCTCCTCCTGACTCGCAGGTGGGTCAGCGGGGTCACCTATGTCAGGGGGCGCGGGGTCAGCGGGCGCAGCGGGCGGCGCTCGCCGCCGGGCATGAGAAGGCCCCGGCGGCTCTGGGGGGATAGAGCCACCGGGGCTCCCCTAGCGTAGTCCTCTGCCGCAACCCTGTCGCGGGCGACGCCGGGGCGGCGCTTGCACGTCAGCAGGTGACCTCGATCGCGATCAATAGGAGATCGTCCCCTTGATCTGCCACCAGCCGTGCCACGGGTTGACGGGCAGGCCGTTCGCCCACTCGCCCTCAAGCTGGAAGTCGACGGACAAGGTTCCGTTCGCCCCCTCGAAGCGGCCCGTCCCATCGGTGATGAGCATCGTGTACGGGGCCTCACCGTTGAGGTCGTAGGTTCCGATGAGCGTGTCGCCGTTGGCGGCCGTCATCGTGAAGTGCTCGTTCGTGTAGATGGGCAGCGTCACCGGCGAGCAGTGCTCCCAGTGGGTCCACATCCTGCCCAGGTGGCTCATCGTGCCGTAGCTGTTGGAGACCGCGACCACCGGGCAGGGATCCTCGTCCGGCACCCCCACCATGTTGAAGTTCACCTCGCCGCTCTGGTTGGACCAGATCGGCCGGCTTGTGCCGTGCTCGTCCGCCGACGCCGCGGGGGCCATCGCGAGTGCGAGCACCAGCGCCGCCGCGAGTGCAATCGAACGTCGGAACATGAAGACCTCCTGGGGCGCGTACCTCGCAGGTCGGTCTCGCCAGTGGCTCGGCGCGGTCCCGGCGGCCGGGTATGGGCCGCGTGTCAGAGCCTCCCGCAAACGCGATGCAGCGTGGACGGACGCGGTGTCGCCGCCAAGAGGCGGATGGCCCGCGAAGATTCCAACCACGCTGTCCATCACGGGCGAACCACCCGTTCCAGGTCCACCGTTGTCAACGATCTCAATCGTCACGCGAGGGCGATCAGGATCAGCGGCAGGGCGATGACCCACCAGACGCACCCGGCACAGCCGTCCTCGATCGCGTAGTCCCCACGGAAGGATCGCCAGGACGGATCGTCGTGCCGGTTGAACGCCCCAAAACCGCGAGTGATGAAGTACAGACCGCCAATGAGGAAGATGAGGTCCATCGTCCCTGCCCGCCTCTCGTATCCGGACCACGGTGGGGACGTCCGCGTCCGACCGCCATCTGGTGGCGGTCAGGAGTTCAGGGTTGACGCACGCCGTGCCACCTTGCCTGTCACGGCTGCTGTGGACCCCACTGCTGAGCCCGTCGGCCATGGCTGACACAAGGAGTGATGGCAGTGCGTCCAACGGGCGCGTCCGACGTCCGGATGTCCACCGCCATGTCGAGTCCGCGAGCGGTGCTGCTCGCAGTCGCTGCCCTGACGCTCACAGCGTGCTCCACGGGAGCAGCTTCCACAGCCGAGCACGGGCGTCGAAGCCACGGTTCCACCCGTCGCGGCAACCCAGTTGGCGACGGCCAACCCGGTGCCGTCCGACGGGCCGGCAACGCAGGGGCCGACCAGGACCCCCTCGCTCGCGCCGACGACTTCGCTCGCGCCGACGGCGACACAACAACAGACTCCGTCGCTGACCCCCCCGTCAGCTCCCGTGCCACCCAAGCCGAGCGGCCTGAAGGTGATCTCGCCCTGCCTGCTCGACTGCGGACCCGACGAACTCGTCGGCTACCGGCTCAAGTGGAAGGCCCCCCGGACCAAGGGGGTCGAGATTCGTGCCTACGGCGTCACCAAGTGCTTCCGCACCGATGACAGCGACGGGCCCTGTCTGCGGAAGGGCACGAGGCTGCGTGACGACATCAGGGTGCTGCTCGGCAGGGGTCCGGCCTCGAAGGGTGCGATGGACCTCGACATCGCCGGGATCGAGGGCAGCGATCAGGCCGACGACGGGTGCACACAGTTCCATGAAACCGAGGACGGGACGAAGTTCTACTCGATTGTGGTGGCCGCGTACGCTGCCGACGGACGATCGAACTTCGCAATCGCGGACCCGGGCAGCTACTCGGCAGGCGAGTGCCCGGTCGACACCATCTGAGGCCCCGAAACGAAAGCCCTCCGGAGCGATCCGGAGGGCTGCTTCGTGCGTGGAGAGTGGTCGGGGCGGAGCGATTCGAACGCTCGACCTCCTGAACCCCATTCAGGTGCGCTACCAGGCTGCGCCACGCCCCGAGGGCCACGAGTCTACCAGACGCGGACGGGCCGTCCGAACCGCCCGACGGGCCGTGGTGTGGGAGTCAGCGAAGGCACGCAAACAGGTCGCGGCGGGCGCCGGATGGGGCCTTCCGTTGTGTCCGGGTCAGCACAATGGCGCAAACAAGCCATCGGGGGGTGGATGCGGCGGTGGATGCGAGGTTTCCTTGACTTCGGCGCACGTGGGCCCCGCGTCACCGCGTGCGGCGACTGCGGCAGACTGGCCCAACTGCGGCCCGATTCAGCCGCGGATCAGCGCTTCGGGCGACTCTTGGACCGGCTACGGGGCCGCGCCTCGCGCACCTGCTCGCGGAAGATCAGGCGGATCGGCGTGCCGTCGAAGCCGTAGGCATCGCGGAGCCGGTTCTCCAGGTAGCGCCGGTACGAGAAGTGGATCGAGGCGGGATCGGTCCCGAAGAACACGAACGTGGGCGGCGCCACCGCGGCCTGGGTGGCGTAGCGGATCTTCGCGCGCCGCCCGTGCACGACGGCGGGTGGCGTCCGCTCGACGGCCTCCCTGATCAGGCGGTTCAGCTCGCCGGTGGGGATGCGCTTGCGTCGCTCGCCCCACACGTCCACGGCCAGCTCCACGACCTTCTGCACGCGCTGGCCGGTCTTGGCGCTGATGGACACGATGGGCGCGTAGTCGATGAACGCGAGCTCGCGCCGGAGCGTGGTCACGAACTCATCGAAGCTCTTGTGGGTCTTGTCCTCGACGATGTCCCACTTGTTGACCGCGATGACGAGCCCGCGCCCCTCCTCGATCACGTAGCCCGCGACATGCGCGTCCTGCGCCGTGAGGCCGTCGGCGGCGTCGAGGACGAGGACGGCGACATCGGCGCGGGTGATCGCCTTGAGCGCCCGCATCGTCGAGTACTTCTCGGCGGCCGGGCCGTTGGCGACCTTGCCGCGGCGCTTGATGCCTGCGGTGTCGATGAGGACGATCTCGGATCGGCCCCATTCGATGGTGGTGTCGATCGCGTCCCGCGTGGTGCCCGGCGTGGCCGAGACGATCGTCCGCTCCTCGCCCAGGAGCGAGTTGAGCAGCGATGACTTGCCGACGTTGGGCCGGCCGACGAACGCGATCGCCGGTGGCTCCTCGTCCTCGGCCGCCATCTGCGCGTCCCAGCGGGCCTGCATCTCACCGGTGGCGATGGCGTCGGCGTCGAGCGCGTCGTCATCGCCCTCCGCGTCGTCATCGTCGCCCTCGCCGGCACCCGATGTACGGCTCCAGCCGGCCCGCGGCCATCTCCTTGGCCCATGCCTCGGCTTCGGCTTCGCGCTCCTTGCGTGCGATCTCCGCATCGCTCTCGGGCGGCATCGCCCACACCACCGCGTCGAGCAGGTCGGCGACGGCCCGGCCGTGGTTCGCGGAGATCGCGAACGTGTCCTCCCAGCCGAGCTGGTAGAACTCGGCGGCGTCGAGCTCGCGCTTCTCGTTGTCAGCCTTGTTGGCGGCGACCAGCACCGGCTTCGTCGAGCGGCGAAGGAGCTCCGCGGCGTCGGCGTCGGCGGGCGTGAGGCCCGTGGCGACATCCACGAGGAAGACGATCACGTCGGCCTCGCTGATCGCCAGGCGCGCCTGGAGCTGGACCTGCTCCTCGATGGGATCGCCCGGCGCGAGCTCGATGCCGCCGGTGTCCACGACGACGAACCGCCGGCCGTTCCACTCAGCATCGCCGTACATGCGGTCGCGGGTGGTCCGGGCGCGGTCCTCGACGATGGCCGCCCGCGCGTCCCCCACGATCCGGTTGAACAGCGTGCTCTTGCCCACGTTGGGCCGTCCGACGAGGGCGACCACGGGCAGGCCGGCCGTTCGACGCGGCACGATCAGGCGACGCCCGCGCCGACAGCCGCGCCGACGGCGGCGCGAGGCAGGGAGGTGGTTCGACTCGGGGTCGCGGCGGCATCAAGGGCCGCGGCAGCAAGCTCGGCCGCCCGCGCACGCACGTCGGGTGCACCCGCAAGCCGGTAGATGTGCTCGGCGACGTCGCGCAGGTCTTCGACCGGGGTCGAGGTCCCGCCGGTCACACCGACGACCTGCGCGCGCTCGAACGGGACCGGGTCGACCAGGTCACGGGCGTTCTCGATCTGCAGCGCGGGCGTCCCGGCGATGGCGCAGAGGCGCGTGAGCTCCTTGGTGTTGGCGGAGTGACGACCGCCCACGACCACCATCAGGTCCACCTGGCGCGCCGTCTCGAGCGTGTCCTCCTGGCGGCGGATGGTGACCGGGCAGACCGTGTTCACGATCTTGAGCTCGTGCGCCCGGCTGACCATGAACGCGGCAAGCTTCTCGAACTTCCAGGGCGGCTGTGTGGACTGGGTGATCAGGGCCATCCGCTTCCGGCGCGGGATGGACGCCCAGTCCTCCTCCTCGTCGACGACGATCGCGTCCGGGGCGAAGCCCAGGAGGCCGACCACCTCGGGGTGCCGCGGGGTGCCGAGCAGGACGATGGTGTAGCCCTCGTCGACGAGCGCCTTCAGCTGACGTTGCTCCTGGATCACCCAGCTGCAGGTTCCGTCGATGATCTCCAGGTCGCGGGAGCGGGCGGCCTCGAAGGTCTCGGGCTTCACGCCGTGGGCGCGGATGACGACGACGGACCCGTGGTCGACCTCCTCGAGCGCGTTGACGGTCTCGATGCCGAGCTGCTCGAGGTCCCGGATCACGCCCTCGTTGTGCACGACCTGCCCGAGGGTGTGGGTGGCCTTGCCGTCCGCGGCGGACTCCTTCGCCTTGTCGATGGCCTCGCGCACGCCATAGCAGAAGCCTGTGCGATTGGCGATGCGGACTTCCTCGACCATGCTCATTGCCTTCCGATGTTCGCACACGTCACAGGTTCACGCCGTGACGTCCACCTCCCCGACTCAGAGTTCGCTCGGGGCGTCCGTCTGGATGGTGTCGGCGTAGAAGCCGCGGTGGCGCGGGTCCAGCAAGGCCGCGATCCGGCCCATGATCGCCGTCGTGGCGACGGCCTTCGCCGCTCTCCGGTCGGTGCCGGCAGGGATCACGTCGTCGGCGCGGAACGGCTTGCCGATCCGGACGCTGACCTTGCGGCGGGGAAACGGCATCGGGAGCTTGCGGCCCTTGGGCCAGATGGCGTCCGTGTTGCTGATGCCGACGGGCACGATCTGCGCACCAGTCCGCATCGCCAGCATCGCGAGGCCATCCTTGGCCTCCTGGAGCTCGCCCGTCGGGCTGCGGGTGCCCTCCGGGAACACGAGCAGCACGTACCCCTTCTCAAGGATGCGCGTCGCAAGCCGGAACGCCTCCACGTCGGCCGCGCCACGCTCCACGGGATGGACCCCACCGATCGCGCACAGCCAGCCGAAGACCGGCCAGTCGAACAGCTCCCGCTTGCCCAGCCAGTGGATCCGGCGGTTGCCGATGGCCTCGTTCAGCCAGGCCCCTCCGTAGACCGGGTCAAGGTTCGAGATGTGGTTGAGCGCCAGCAGGACCGGTCCCCGCTTCGGCACGTTCTCCAGTCCCTCGACCGTCGTCGAGGCGAACAGCCGGGCACCGACCCGGGCGAGCATCGCGACCCCCCGGATCAGCGGGGTTCGCTTGTTGTCGAGGCGCAGCGCGGCCTCGATGACCTTGTTCGGCCTGGCGGCGGTGGTCACGGAAGGTCTCTCCGGTGGGCAGCATCCGCTGCCGTGATCGTCTCCACGACCCGCTCGACCGAGGCGGCGAAGTCGAGACCGTCGGTGAGGATGGTGACGGCATCGGGGGCGGCGACCAGGGGCGCGACCTCGCGTCCGCGGTCCTGAGCATCGCGGGCGCGCAGGGCGTCACGGACGGCCGCGGCCTCCTCGCCTTCCGGATCGAGCCCCCGCTCGAGGATCCGGCGCCGCGCCCGCTCCTCCACCGAGGCGTCGAGGTAGATCTTGAGTGGGGCGTCCGGCAGGACGACGGTGCCGATGTCCCGCCCCGCCATCACGATGCCGCCCGCGGCCGCCAGGTCCCGCTGGTACTGCAGGAGGGCCGCCCGGACCTCGGGGACCTTCGCCACCGCGGACACCGACCCGTCGACCAGGGCGTTGTGGATCGCGTCCGTGGCGTCGCGGCCGTCGAGCAGGACCCGCGTCAGGCGCCCGGTGCCGTCGTCGGCGAGCTCCATGCGAGCGGCCAGCGGAACCAGGCCGGCGGCGTCGTCGGTGGCAACCCCCTCGCGAAGGGCGAGGGCCGTGAGCGCCCGGTAGACCAGGCCCGTGTCCACGAACCGCAGGCCGAGGCGCGCGGCGGCGGCGGCGCCCACCGAGCTCTTGCCGCTCGAGGCGGGGCCATCGAGGGCCACGGTGATGGGAAGCGCGCTGGCGGTCGACATGGCGATACCGAGTCTAGCCGCCCGCGCCGGGGTGTTGCGGGGGGCCGGCCAGGCGCCGCACCTCGGCCGTGGTGAGCACGCGCACGTCGCCAGCGACCATGGACTCCAGGCGGAGCGACCCGATCCGCACCCGCACGAGACGCCGGACGGGTGCGCCCACCTCGGCGAACATCCGCCGCAGCTGCCGCTTCCATCCCTGGTGGATGACGACGCGGACCCACGTGAGGCGGGTGTCGGGCGGCGGCTCCACGATCTCGCCGAGGAGGCGGTCCTCCGTGCGTGTCTGGCCACGCAGGCCGCCCAGGGTGGCGATCCCCTCGCTGAGCTCGACGCCCATCTCCAGCCGCTCGGCCTGCTCGCGCGTGAGCGGCCAGGCGAGCCCGACCGCGTACTCCCGCTCGACGCCGTACCGGGGGTGCAGGACCCGCTCTGCCCACGCCCCGTCGTTCGTCAGGAGGATCAGGCCCTCCGAGTCCTGGTCCAGCCGGCCCACCGGGTACAGCCGGGCACCGCGGGCGAGGTCCGGGGGGACGAGGTCCACGATCGTGCGCGCCGCATGCCGGTCCTTCACGGTCGACGTCACGCCGACGGGCTTGTGGAGCGCGAGGTAGACCTTCGCGTCCGCCGGCGCGGCCACCGGGCGTCCGTCGACCAGGATGCGCTGGCGGTCGGGATCCACCTTCTCGCCGAGCTTGGCCGGACGGCCGTCGACGGTGACGCGGCCGGCAGCGACCAGCTCGTCGGCACCACGCCGGGACGTGATGCCGGCCGCTGCAAGGACCTTGGAGATGCGCTCGTCGGGCATGGTGCTCAATCGCTCGGGGACGTGTCGAGACCGGCACCCGGATCCACCAGCGACGAGAGCGCATCCGCCGCCGCCTCCCCCAACCCGCCGGCGGACCCGTCGTCGCCGTCCACGAGACGCGCAGCGATGTCGAGGTCGAGCGGCGGCAGGTCGTCGAGCGAGACGAGGCCGAAGCGCTCGAGGAACTCGAAGCCGGTCCCGTAGAGGATCGGGCGGCCCGGCGCCTCGCTCCGGCCCTGCTCGACGACGAGGCGCCGGTGGAGGAGGACGCGGACGGTGTAGTCCGAGTCCACGCCCCGGATGCGCTCGATGCCGGCCTTGGTGATCGGCTGCCGGTAGGCCACGATCGCGAGGGTCTCCAGGGCGGCCGGCGAGAGTCGGACGGCGTCCGCGCCAACGAACTTCGCGATCAGGGCACCCGTCTCGGGTGCGGTGGTGAGCTCCACGCGGTCGCCGGACAGGACGAGCCGGATGCCCCGGCCCGCGAGGGACACCTCGAGGTCGCCGAGACGCTCGTCCACGGTGGCCCGGTCGACCCCGGCGAGGATGCCGATCTCGCGGCGGCTCAGCGGGTCGCTCGGCCACGAACAGGAGGGCTTCGAGCTGGGCCTCGGTCAACTCGCCTGGCCCAGGCTCCCCGGTGATCATGGATTCGCTCCCGGTGCCGGCCTCGGTACCGGCGTCGGCTGCGGCCGCGTCGCCCGTGGCATCGTCAGCAGCCGCGTCGCCCAGGGCGTCGTCGGCAGCCTCGTCCAAGCGCCAGGACGCCATCTCCAGCTCCAGGTCCAGCTCGCTCATGCGAACGACTCCATCGTCTCGTCCAGCGGTGCCTCGTCGTCGATCGCGCCGGCCACGCCGGCCGCGGTGCGCTCCTCGGCGGTTGTGCGCCTCGCCATGATCGGGCCCCAGGGCTCGGTCTGCTCGACCACGATCTCACGGCGCTTCATGAGCTCGAGCATGGCCAGGAAGGTGAGCGCGACGACGACCTTGTCCTTGACCCCCTTCAGCAGCTCCTGGAGGACGACGACGGGTGCTCCATCGAGGGCCCGGCGGATGAGCATCGCCCGCTGCGTGAGGGTGATCGTGCGCGGGATCGTCTCGGGCGGCGGCGGGGGTGGCGGCGCCAGGCGCGCGATCCCGTCGAGCGCGGCGACCAGGATCGCCGGATCGAGTGGCGCTGCCGCGGGGGGCCGGGCTCCCGCGACGCCCGCTGCACGCGCGACCGGCGGATCGCGATGGTAGAGGCCCCGGACCACCTGCGCCTCCTCCAGGAGGCGGATGCCGGCGTCCCGGAAGGCGCGGTACAGGATCAGGCGGGCACGCAGCTCGGCTTCGGGATCCGGTCCCTCGTCGGCGAGCGGCACGGCGCCCTCGGCCGCGCGGCGCGGCAGCATCGCTCGTGACTTGATCAGGATCAGCTGGCTCGCGATGGCGATGAACGAGGACACGTTGCCCATCCGATCGTCATCGAGCGTCGCGAGCGCGTCGAGGTAGGCATCGGCCAGGGCGCCGAGCGGAACGGTCAGGACGTCGAGCTGGCGCGCCTCGATGAGCGCGAGGAGCAGCTGCAGCGGGCCGTCGAACGCGGGCAGCGTCACGCGGGTCGCGGTCTCAGGCCGGCGACCTTCACCGAAGGCGACGGCGGGCGGGACTGCGTGCTGCAGCGTCATCAGCAGGCCTCGTCGGCGGCGTGGAACACCGCGCCCCAGCGGGGGTCCAGCGGCGCCTCCTGGTGACGGACGAGCTCCACCGCGAACGACGGCAGACCGGCAGCCGCGCAGAGCTCGGCCGAGGCCTCGGCGTGCGTGCGGAGGCGGTCGATGCGGCGCGCTCCAGCCGGGAATGCGGGCCGCGACCGGCCGGGATCCAGCCGCCGAACGCCTCGCCCAGCGACCACGCGATCCGCGGTCCGGCGCCGGTGTCGCCCTTGGCACAGTCGTGGAGCAGCCCAGCGGCGAGCACGTCCCGGTCCGTCACGCCGGCACGCCGCAGCCAGGCGACCACGTCGAGGCCATGGCGACGGTCGGCGACATGCATCGCATCGAAGAGCTGGAGCTCGGCAGGCGTCGTCCAGGCGGCCAGCACCCGGCGCTCCTCGGCATCCACACGGGCTGCGACGTGCGTCCGGAGCTGGCGCGCCTTACGCGCCCACCAGGAGCAGCGTGACACCGTAGATCACGCTGATCCGAGCACGCTGCCCCCGAGCAGCACGATGCGCAATCACGAGGAACATGCCGTACTGGGCGAGAAATGGCCGGATGCGCCAGGCCGTCTGCGGGGGCAGGAAGCGGAACAGCAGGGTGGAGCCGTCGAGCGGCGGCACCGGGATGAGGTTGAAGATCGCCAGCGCCACGTTGAACACGACGAAGTTGAACAGGACGACCACGACGAGCGGCGGCAGGCCCTGGATGACCCCGGCGGTGACGACGATGCGCACCACGATGGCGCCGAGATCGCCATCAGCAGGTTCGATCCGGGGCCCGCAAGGGCGACGAGCACCTCGTCGTTCCGGCGGTCGCGCAGGTTCATCGTGTTGACCGGCGTGGGCTTGGCCCATCCGAACAGGAAGCCGCCGAGGAACGTCGAGATCACGATCATGAGCCCGCCGACCGGGTCGAAGTGGACGATCGGATTGAGCGTCATGCGGCCCATGAGCTTCGCCGTGGCGTCCCCGCGCTGGTAGGCGACGAAGGCATGTGCGAACTCGTGGACCGGGAACGCGATCCCAAGGAAGATCCCGATCATGAGCAGGCTCAGGACGATGTCTTGCACGCGGGCCTCGAGGGGTGGGGCGGAGTGCCACGTATGGTACCCGGCCCTGCCGCACCGGCCGCGAGTCCGCCGCTGGCCGGGCGACCGTCAGCACGGCCAGCCCACCCCCGACGACCAGGCGACGCGACACCGCGGTGGCCAGCGGCAGGGGCGCGGCGCCTCGGGTCTCCATCCACGCAGCTCGCTGGCCTCGACCCCGCCCACTCGTGCCGTCCCTCGCGGGCCTCGCACCCCGCTTCCTCGTGCCGTCCCCCAAATATGTGGCGGATCGGCAGGTCGCCCTCGTAGCTCAACCCCCAAATCGACGGACCGCGACCCCGGTGTCGATCGTGAACCGGAGGTGCTCGGCCATCTCCGTGCCCGCGGTCCCAGGTCAGCGAGCGGCGGAGCTGCGCGGGCAGCCGGTGAGGAGCCTGTCCACGAGATGCTCGCGGACCTCCGGGCGCCGACCGGCCGCCGGGCAGCGCCGCGAGCAGGAGTGTAGCGGGTCGTGCGCTCGACCAGGGTGGCGACCGCCGACTCGCCTGGCCCGGCCGATGACGAGGTCGCCCTCCCAGTGCCCGGGGACCGCCCGGTCCTCGATCTCGGCCGGCCGCTCGCTGATGAGCACCATGCCCGCCATCCGCCGCCGGTCCTCCTGGCCTCGCCTGGGCGCGCCGCCTCGCGCGCCCCGGTGCGCAGGCAGGCGGCGAGCTCCCGGCGCAGCTCGCCCCGGGCCTGGATGTAGACCGCCCGGTAGATCGTCTCGTGGCTCACGCGCATCTCCTTGTCGGCAGGATGCGCCAGCCGGAGGTGGTTCGCGATCTGCGACCGGCGACCAGCGCATCGGCGGTCGAGCCCAGCGTGGACGCCAGCCAAACGCCACATAGTTGGGGGACTCGGCGCGCGCGGGCCACCTGGAGACGACAGCAATGCCTCCGGCAGACGGCACCGCGGGGCGTGCGCCGCCCCCGCGGGACAAGGCCCCGCGGGAAACGCCGCGCGCGACGGCATTCCGGCAGCCGCGCCCCTGCCCGGGACACGATTCGCCCGTCCGCCGGTGTGCCAGACAAGGCACGAGGTGCGGTGAGGCACACCTCCTGGCCGGGAGCGCGTCCCTGACTGCACGCCAGAACGGGACAGACTCCCGTGTCCCATCAACCCCGCGAACGACTAGAGCCGCTCGAGCAGCTCCGCCTTCTTCGCGTCGTACTCGGCGGGCGTGATCAGGCCGTTGTCGCGCATCTCACCCAGGCGCACAAGCGATGCCTGGACGTCGTCCGCGGACATCGCCGCCGCGGTCGCCGCGGGAGCCGCGGCAGCGGCGGGAGCGGTCGGGGCCGTGGGGGCCTGGACCGGCGGCATCGTCGGGCGGGTGTACTCGAGCTCCAGCTCGTGCTTCGCCTCGAGCATCGCCTTCTTGAACTCCTTGGCGTCGCGGAGCATCTGCAGCTTCTCGATGCCGCTCTCCGATGCCGTGAGGACCTCGAGGTTGCCGAAGCCGAACACTCGCCCGAAGATCGACTCGACGAGGATCGCGTCGTTGATCTTCTCCAGCGACGAGTCCGAGGCCCGCTTGTTGATCACGCCTTGTGCGTGGACCAGGCGCCGCGAGGTGACCACGTACTCCTCGGCGCGGTAGGTGAGGGCGCCCCACACGAAGCTCACGACGCCGATCACGACGAGGACGAGCGAGGCGAAGCCGAGGAGATCCCACAGGAACCCGCTGGCGTCGGGCTGGATCAGCCTGAGCACCGTCAGCAGGAGGGCGATGGCGATGCCGAACACCGCCCAGCGAGCGCGCCAGACCAGGATGAACCAGTGCTGGTGCGCGACCCGCACGATGCGCTCGCCCGACGCGAGCAGCGACTCCGTGTAGCCCATGCCTGTCTCGACCTCCCTCAGGCCCGCGGATGGGCGCGGGCGTAGACCTCTCTGATCCGCTCCCCGGTGATGTGCGTGTAGAGCTGTGTCGTGGAGATACTCGCATGTCCAAGGAGCTCCTGGACAACCCGCAGGTCGGCCCCACCCTCAAGGAGGTGCGTCGCGAACGAGTGCCGCAACGTGTGCGGCGACACCCGCTCCCCGAGCCCTGCCGCTTCGGCCGCGCGCTTCACCGCCGTCCAGGCCGCCTGCCGGCCCATCCGCCGGCCACGCCGGGTCACGAACAGGGGCGTGCCGGCCCCCTCCCCGTCCGCGCCGGCCGCCAGCCATGCCGCCCGCGGCCACGCAAGGTAGCGGGAGATCCACGAGAGCGCCACGTCACCCACGGGCACGACCCGCTCCTTGTCACCCTTGCCGATCACGCGCACCAGCGCCTCCTCGAGGGACACATCGTCGCGGTCCAGGCCGATGGCCTCCGACACCCGCAGCCCCGACGAGTACAGGAGCTCCACGAGCGCCCGGTTGCGCAGGGCCACCCCGTCGGCATCGACCATGCGGCGGCGGCGACCGCCCCCGGATCCCAGGGGATCGCCACCCGCCGCCTCGAGCAGGCGCACCGTCTCCTCGACCGTGAGGGTCTCCGGCAGCAGCCGCGCCTGCCGCGGCAGGTCGAGGTGCGCCGCGATGTCCTGCGCGATGATCCCGTCGCCATACGCGAAGCGGTAGAAGCCGCGGATCGCGGCCGTCCGCCGACGGAGGCTCGTCGGCGCGAGGCCTGGATCGAAGGACCGGCCGCGCTGCGCACGCGCCGCCAGGTAGCGCTGGGCGGCCTCGGGGCCGTCGGCCCACTCGCGGGCGGCACCGCGACTGGCGGCGAAGTCCCCCAGGTCGGCCCGGTACGCGCGGAGCGTCGCATCGGCGAGGCCTCGCTCCACGCCGAGGTGGCCGATGAAGGCGTCGATCGCGTCGTCGAGGGCGGTGGCCACGGTCCCTCCGACGTCAGGCCGGCGCGGCGGTTCCACGGGCCGCACGCCAGCCGGCAGCACGC
Organism: uncultured Chloroflexia bacterium; assembly: GCA_963697365.1. GTDB lineage: Bacteria > Chloroflexota > Limnocylindria > Limnocylindrales > CSP1-4 > CAIXZV01. The sequence continues at coordinate 181,589 of CAVONT010000016.1, read as the reverse complement.
TCGAGCAGTTCCCGTGCCGACGCGAGCGCCGCCTCGCCTCCACCGGCACCCGCGAGCATCGCCGCCAGCTCCCCCTCGCGGTCAGAGGCCTCGAGGCGCACGATCTCGGTCACGGTCCGGCCGTCGCGCTCGCGCTTGGCGATGCGGTAGTGGGCATCGGCGTAGGCGGCGATCTGCGGCAGGTGCGTCACGCACAGGACCTGGTGGTCCCGGGCGAGGGTCCACAGGCTGCGTCCGACGGGATCGGCGCTGCGTCCGCCGATGCCGGCGTCGATCTCGTCGAACACGAGGACCGGCGTCTCGTCCACCTCGGCCAGCACCTGTTTGACCGCGAGCGACACACGTGACAGCTCGCCACCCGACGCGATGCGCGCAAGGGGCCTGGCGGGCTCGCCCGGGTTCGGGCGGAAGGTGAACACGATGGTGTCGATTCCGGTTGCATCGAAGGCGACCGCATCGCCATCGACCTCGACCGCGGGATCGTCGCGTGCGGCGGGCCGGCGGCCCATGGCGACGGCGAAGGCGTCCTCCGGGAACCCGAGATCCGCCAGCACCCCGGACACGGCGTGACCGAGCACCTGGGCCGTCGCGTGACGGACGATCGACAGCGTGGCCGCGGTGTCGGCGACCGCGAGCAGGAGCCGGGCATCCTCCTGCGCGCGCAGGGTGCGCTCGCTCTCCAGGCCACGGAGCCGGGCCGCCTCGCTGGCTGCGTGCGCACCGTGCGCGATGACGGCCGCCTCGTCGTCGCCGTAGCGGCGGATCAGGCGGTGGATCTCGCCCAGACGGTCCTCCAGGCGGACGAGCGTCGCAGGATCGTGGTCGACGGTGTCCGCGAGCGAGCGGATGTCCGCGGCCACATCCTCCAGCTCCGCCTCCAGGCCCGCCAGGCGATCGGCGAGCGGCGTCCACCGGGCATCGAGGCGCGCGATGGACCGGAGCTCCCGCTCAGCGAGCGCCACCTGCTCCCGCGCTCCCCTGCCCTCGCCCAACAGCGTCTCCCGGGCCGTTGCGGCCCCCTGCGTGATGGACTCGCCGTGCTGTGCCGCCGCCAGCTGGGCGCTGATCTCATCGGCCTCGCCGGGGCGCAGCCGGGCCGCCTCGATCTCCGCCACCTCATGCTCGAGGATGTCGAGTCGCCGCAAGTGCTCCCGAGGGTCCATCACGAGGCCTGCCAGCGCGATCCGATTTGCCCGCCACGCCTCCACCGTGCCGGCGACGGCCGCGCGCGCGTCGCCGTGCCCGCCGAACGCGTCGAGCAGGTCACGCTGCCAGTCCTCGTCCAGGAGACGCTGCTGATCGTGCTGGCCGTGGATCTCCACGAGGCCTGCCGTCGCCATGGCGAGGCGGCCCGCCGTGACCGCCTCGTCGTCCAGGCGTGCCGTCGACCGGCCGTTGGCGCCAACCTCGCGGACGGCAATGAGCGGCTCCGGAACCCGGTCGAACAGCGCCTCCACCCGCGCGCTCTCGGCGCCGTGCCGGACCAGCGTGGAGTCGGCGCGCGCACCCGTCGCCAGCCCGAGCGCATCGATCAGCAGGCTCTTGCCGGCGCCCGTCTCCCCGGTCAGCACGTTGAACCCGGCCGCGAGCGGGAGCCGCAGCCGGTCGATCAGCGCAAGATCGCTGACCGAGAGCTCCAGGAGCCGCCCCGGGCGGAGGCCGTCGTCAGACATCGCCTAGGACGGCAGCAGTTCGACCTTGGTCCGCAGGAGATCCCAGAAGGGCGTCGAGCCCTCCGGTTCCACGAAACGGATCGGCCGGTCCAGGGCACGGACTTCCACGATGTCGCCGACGGCGATCCGGTGGTCCTCGCGTCCGTCGATGGAGACCAGCGCCTCGTGCGCGTCGAGGACGCGACAGCGGACGACCTGGTTGGGCGACACGACCACCGCCCGCAGGGCGGACAGATAGGCGGCAATCGGCGCGACCACGATGTTCCGGCTCTGCGGGTCCAGGATCGGGCCGCCTGCGGAGAAGGCATAGCCCGTGGAGCCGGTCGGGCTGGCGATGACCAGGCCGTCCGCGACGAACGTCGCGAGATGTGACGCGTCGATGGTGACGTCGAGCCGGACGACCCGCGCCAGCGCACCACGGGCGACGACGATGTCGTTGAGCGCGGTGAAGCGCTCCGAGGCCGGTCGGCCCGCCGGCAGGATCGCTCCCTCGAGGGCCAGCCGCTCACGCAGGCTGTAGGCGCCGGCGACGACCTTGGCAAGGACCCGCTCGAGCTCGTGCGCTTCGGCCATCGAGAGGAAGCCCACCTTGCCGAGGTTGATGCCGAGCAGCGGCACGTCCACCTGGGTGACGGCCTGCGCCGCGCGCAGGAAGGTGCCGTCCCCGCCGAGGACCACGAGCACATCGGTTGCCGGCAGGTTCGCGACGAGATCGGCCGTGTCACCTGCTGGTGCGGCCCACTCGTCCACGCCGTGCATCCGGCACCAGCCCGCGGCCCGCTCCCGGAGCTCGATCGCGGCCTCGTTGGTCGGGTTGTACGCGAAGCCGATACGCCGGATCGTCACGTCGCCTCCTTCCAAGCGGCGGCCACCGCGTCGTCGATCTGCGCACCAAGCTCTGCGCAGGATGGACCGGCTGCGAACCAGGCCAGGAACTCGCGGTTGCCCTCCGGCCCGAGGATGGGCGACGGGACCACGGCCCGCGTGCCCAGTCCCGCACCACGCGCCCGGTCCGCCGTCTCCCGCAGGACGCGCCGGTGGACCTCGGGATCGCGCACCACGCCGCCCTTCGCATCCGCACGGCCCGCCTCGAACTGGGGCTTCACGAGGGCGACGATCGAGCCGCGCCCGTCCGCCAGCAGGCTCCGCACGGGACCGAGGACTAGGCCCAGCGAGATGAACGAGACGTCGATGACGGCAAGGTCGACGGCTTCCGGCAGGGCGCCCGCGGCCAGGGTGCGCGCGTTGACACGCTCCATCGAGGTGACACGCTCATCACGGCGCAGCTTCTCGGCCAGCTGGCCATATCCCACGTCGACGGCGTAGACGTGTCGCGCGCCGCGGGCGAGCAGGACGTCCGTGAAGCCACCCGTCGACGCCCCGACGTCGACACAGGCGAGGCCCGCCGGATCGATGCCGAATGCGTCGAGGGCCGCAAGGAGCTTGTGCGCACCCCGGCTCACCCACGCGCGCTCCTCGGCGATCGTGATCCGGGCGTCGGGCGCCACCATGTCGCCGGCCTTGAGGTCATGCCGGGCAGCGTCGCCCTCTCCCACGCGGACCTTGCCGGCCAGCAGCAAGGCCTGGGCACGGGAGCGCGTCTCGACCAGGCCGCGCTCCACGAGGAGCTGGTCGAGGCGGGTGCGGCGCACGGTGGTGGATGCCATCCCCCCTATCGTGGCACACCCCGCTCACCTGCCACGTGTCCCTCCACGCGTCGGCGCTACGACTCGGGGGATGCAGCGTCGTCCGGGAGTCCCGCAGCCAGGGCATCCACCATCTCGCCGACCAGCCAGCCCAGGAAGTGGTAGACGACCAGCGGCCACGCGTCGGGGTCACCCGGATCGGCTGGCATCGGGACATCCCCGTCGCCCGCCTCGACCACGCCCAGCCGCGCGGCGATCACGAGCCGCAGGTCGTTGCAGACGCCCAGCCAGGCCAGGAGCTGCCCCTCGTCGAGCGTCGCCGCCTCCAGCGTCGCCCGGACCGTGTCGAGCTGCGCCCGGCGGCCCTCCTCGAGGTCCGGGCGCACGAGCGCGAGCAGCTCGGCATCGGCATCGGGATCGTCCGGACGCATCGACGGGTACAGCCGCGCGTACGCCGGATCGGTGACGTCCACCCCGGCGGCCGTGGCCTCGTCGAGCTCGCCCGCCAGGGCGCCGATGATCCGGCGCTCGCCCTCGGCGAGGTCCAGCCGGTACCGCCCACCTGCCACGCGCGCCACGCCGACGCGGGGACCGCCCTCCTCGCCGCTCACTCCTCGGTGATCGTCGCCCAGAGGCCGTGGGCGTGCAGGCGCGTGGCGTCATACTCGCAGCGCTCGAGCGTCCCGCTCGCCACCGCCGCCCTGCCCTCCTGGTGCACCTGGAGCATCAGCTGCTGTGCCCGAGCCTGGCTGTAGCCGAACAGCTTGCGGAAGACGTACGTCACGTAGGTCATCAGGTTCACGGGGTCGTTCCAGACGATCACGACCCAGCGTCGGGCGACCTGCGGCAACGCGTCGGTGACCTCGCTGACGACCGTCGCCCCTGCGGTGCCTGTCTCGACTCCCATGGCGGCATCGTGCCACAGGGCGGAGCAGACGGCAGGGTCAGCCTGCGGAGTGCGCCGGCGCCTCCGCGCCGAGCTGGAGGAGCGTCTCGCGCACCTGCGACGTCAGGCCCGCGACATCGATGCGGATGAGGCGGCGCAGGTCGGTCACCGACCCGTGGTCCACGAACCGGTCGCCCGGGATCCCGATGACCTTCACCGGCGTCTCGCGGTAGACGGGATCGACGAGCCGGGCCTCCTCGAACGCCTCGAGGACCCCCGCTCCGAAGCCCCCGGTGACCACGCTCTCCTCGAACGTCACCACCAGCCGCTTGCCGCGGGCCTGGTCGAGGATCAGCTGCTTGTCGAGGGGCTTCGCAAACCGGGCGTTGATGACGCCGATCGACCATCCGTCGGCCGCGAGCGTGTCGGCCACCTCCATCGCGCGCTGGACGATCGGCCCGAACGCGACGAACAGGATGTCGCGACCCTCGCGCAGCACCTCGCCGCGGCCCACGGGGAGAACCTCGGGCTCACGCTCGGGAACGCCGAAGCCCGCGTCCCGCGGGTAGTGGATCGCGAACGGGTGATCCTGGGCGAGCGCCGTCCGGAGCATGGAGCGGATCTCCTGCTCGTCGCGCGGGCTCGCGATGACGAGGTTGGGCAGCATCCGCTGGGCCGGGAGGGTGAACATTCCCTGGTGGCTGGTGCCGTCCTCACCGACAAGCCCGGCGCGGTCGACCGCGAGGATGACCGGCGTGTCGTTCTGGCAGACATCGTGGACGGTCTGGTCGAACGCGCGCTGGAGGAACGTCGAGTACAGCGCGACCACCGGGCGCATCCCGGCCAGCGCGAGGCCCGCCGCGAGCGTCACCGCGTGCTGCTCGGCGATCCCCACGTCGATGAAGCGGTCCGGGAAGGCGGCCTGCAGCTTGTTCATGCCGGTGCCGGTGGGCATGCCGGCCGTGATGCCGACGATGCGCCGGTCGTCCTTCGCGGCGCGGACCAGCTCGTCTGCGAGGTGCGATGTGTAGTTGGGCCGCTTGCGGGTGTTCTGGGGATCGACTTCGGCCTTCGAGGCGGGAGCCGGGGGCGGCTCCTCGGACGGATGGGGACCGTGCGAGCGGCGGTCCGCCATGACCGACGCCGACGGCGGCGCGCCCTCGTCGGGAATGCGCGAGGCTGCCGCCGAGGCGCCGCCCGCGGCCGATGCACTCATGCCATCCCCATTGGGGGTGGTGGCGATCCGGTCGTGGCCGTCGGTGGCAGGCACGGTCATCGGCGGCAGGGCGGCGCCATGGAACGAGACCTGGTCCGTCTCGGCCGGCTTGTAGCCCTTGCCCTTCTGGGTCCGCACGTGGACGATCACCGGGCCGTCGAGGGCCAGCGCCCGGCGGAATGTCTCCTCGAGGAACGGCCGATCGTGGCCGGGCATCACGCCGACGTAGGTGATCCCGAGATCCTCGAACAGCTGGCCGGGCTGGGCGAGCGATGCCACCGACTGGCGGACCCTGCGCGACACCTCGACCAGGCGGGGGCCCACCTTCGGGATGTGCTGGGCCGCCGTGTCGTACGCGCCACGGCCCTGCTGCCAGGCCTGCGAGAGCTTGATCTCCGACAGGTACTTGGACAGCGCGCCCACGGACGGGCTGATCGACATCTCGTTGTCGTTGAGCACGATCAGGAGCTGCGTCTGGCGGTGACCGATGTCGTTCATCGCCTCGAGCGACAGGCCCGACAGCAACGCGGCATCGCCGACGACGACCGCGATCCGCTCCATCGAGTGGCGCATGTCGCGAGCGGTGGCGAGACCCTGGGCGATCGACAGGCCGGTGCCCGCATGGCCGCCGTCCATCACGTCGTGTGCAGACTCCGAGCGTCGCGGGAAACCACCCAGGCCGTTGATCTGGCGCAGCGTCGGGAAGCGGTCCAGGCGCCCGGTGAGCAGCTTGTGCGCGTACGCCTGGTGGCCGGTGTCCCAGACGATCCTGTCGCGAGGCGACTCCAGCACCCGGTGGAGCGCCATCGTGACCTCGACAACGCCGAGCGAGGACCCGAGATGTCCGCCCGTGACCGCGACCGTGCGGATGATCGTCTCGCGGATCTCCTCCGCGAGCTGGTCGAGCTCGGCGTCGGTCATGCCCCGCAGATCGGCGGGACCCTGCAGGCGGTCGAGGGTCGGCACGGGCTCGGGCTCCTGTTCGGTGGGCTGGGAGGCGCCGCCGCAACGGCCGACCGCCTCACACTGTGTCCTTGTCAAGTTGTTCGCCGGTGAGCCGCCGGCGGATCGGTCCGGCCCGTTCGGACCGGCCAAATGTGATAGCCGATAGTAGCAGGATGCTCGTCTGGCACGCCCCCGCGGGAGCCTGATCTAGTCGGTCTCGATGTCCCCGGGCCGGACATCCTCGACCACCAGACCGCCCTGACGGGACATCAGCTGCTGGACTCGGAGCTCTGCCTCGGTGAGGAGTCGCTCGCAGCGTCGCTGCAGCGCAACAGCGCGCTCGTACAGCGCGATCGTGGCCTCGAGGCTCTCTCCGCCCGTCTCGAGCCGGTTGACGACCCGCTGGAGCTCGGCAAAGGCGTCGTCATACGCGAGCGTCTCGACATCGGCGTGCCCCGCCTGCGCGTCGTGCGCCGCCTGTGTGGCCTGCCCGGCCTGCTCCGTCACGCTTGCTCGTCCTCCGGTGCGTCTGGTGGCGTCTCCGACGCCGGGGCGTCGTCCCCGCGTTTCCCGGGACGCGGCGCCTGCAGCCGATCGATCCGGCCTGCCACAAGCATACCCACGAGGACCCCGACGGCCACGATGACCGCGACCAGCGACAGGAACAGGAACAGGTAGCCGATCTTGTCAGCCATCCGCTGGCCCGTCGCTTGTGGCTGCAAGGGCGCCACCCGAGAGCGCGATGCGCAGGGGCGTACCGGCAGGCGCCGACCCCGGATGGCGCAGGATTGCCCCCTCATCCCTTGAGCGGACGATCGCGTACCCCCGGTCGAGCGTCGCCGCCGGGCCCAGGACGGCGAGCGAGGCGGCGGTAGCCCGCAGGCCGCCGCGCGAAGCGTCCAGGCGGGCGGTCAGCACGGCTGGAGCACGACCCCCGAGGCGCTCGAGGACCCGTCCGTCACCGTCAAGCCGGACCGCGACGGCGCGCGCGGCACGATCGAGCAGCAGGCCTGCCCGCTCCCGGGACGCGGCGAGCTGGGAGCGCGGCTCGAGCAGGGCAAGGGTCCGGCGCTCTGCATCGAGGTCGCGCTGGGCCGCGATCGTCACGCGCTGGGCTGCCACGCGCGCCCGCGCGCCCACCCCGCGCAGGACGCCCAGCACCTCGGCGCGGTCCGGAACCACCAGCTCCGCAGCCGCCGACGGCGTCGGCGCGCGGACATCGGCAGCGAAGTCCGCCAACGTCACGTCCACCTCGTGGCCGACACCGCAGACCACCGGCACACGGTGGGCCACGACCGCCCGCACCACCTGCTCGTCGTTGAAGGACCACAGGTCCTCCAGGGACCCTCCGCCGCGGGCGAGGATGGTCACCGACGGGGCGTCGTCGCCACGTCCCGCGGCGTGCTCCCCGTCGATCCAGCGGCCGAGCGCGTCGAGCGCCCGCGAGATGGAGCGTGGGGCGCCATCCCCCTGGACCTTGCACGGAACCAGGACCACGCGCACCAGCGGCCAGCGGCGCGCCAGCACGGTGACGACGTCGTGCCAGACGGCGCCCGTTGGCGAGGTCACGACGGCGACCGTCCGGGGTCGTGATGGAAGCGGTCGCTTGCGGGCGGGATCGAACAGGCCCTCGGCATCCAGGCTGGCCTTGAGCTCCTCGAAGCGCAACGCGAGGTTGCCGACGCCGGCGGGCTGGAGCGAGGAGACGTAGACCTGCAGGGCACCCTGGGGTTCGAACAGATCGACTCGGCCGTTGACGACAACCTGGTGGCCCGCGGTCGGCTGGAACGGCGAACGGACGCGATCGTCACGGAACCACACGCACTGGAGCGCGGCGCGCGCGTCCTTGAGCGTGAAGTAGGCGTGACCGGCAGTGGAGACCGTCACACGTCCCACCTCGCCCTCGACCCAGAGGTCGCGCAGGCCCTCGTCCGAGCGGACACGCTCCTTGATGGCCTTGCTGACCTCGGACACGCTGCGCACGCGCAGGCCAGACGTGCCCGCGGGCGCCGCGGCGCGGCGCACCGGCAGCTCGTCGGGATCGTCGGGGAGGCTGTCCCAGGCCGGCAGCAGCCAGTCCGGCGGCTCGGGCACCGGACTCATGCTCGCAACCGGCCGCCGGGAGTCACGCGACGAGGCGTCAGAGCCGGGTCTGGTACTCGCCGGTCCGGGTGTCGATCCGCAGGGTGTCGCCCTCGTTGACGAACAGCGGCACCGACACGACGAGACCGGACTCCAGCGTCGCGTTCTTGCGCGCGCCCTGGGCGGTATCGCCAGCGAAGCCCGGCTCGGCCTCGACGACGAGCAGGTCCACGGTCACCGGGAGTTCGACGCCGAGCGTCTCGCCCTGGTACGTGGTCCGGTCGAGAGTCATGCCCTCCTTGAGGAAGCCGATGACGTCGTCGAGCTTCTCGGCGGGAAGGCTGAACTGCTCGTAGGACTCCGTCTCCATGAAGTGGAGGTCGTCACCGTCGCGATACAGGTACTGGACCGGACGGCGCTCGAGGTTCGCCCGCGGCCATCGGTCGCCGGCCTGGAAGGACTTCTCGACCGTCGAGCCCTTCTTGACGTTCTTGAGCTTGATGCGGACCTGGGCGGATCCGCGGCCCATCTTGATGTGGTGGTAGTCGAGGATCTGCCAGAGGTCGCCATCGAGCTCGATGACGACGCCCTTGCGCAGCTCGCCGGTGCTGATCATGGTGGTGGTGCTCCGGTGGCGCGTCGGCGCGATCGGGAGCGCTCACGGCTCCTCGCGCCCGAACGATGTGGTGATCGCCGGATGCTACCAGAGCCGTCCCGCACGGCCTCCGCGCCGACACAGACCCTCATCGGGCGGCCCTGCCTGGCCCCTGACACACGTCCGAGTCACCAGCCGGTTCATCGTGCGGGCGATTGGCATCAACCTCGAGGTTCGTGCCAGTCCCGTGCGGGGACATCGCCAATCTGACTCGGGGGTGGTTCAAGCCGTGGGCCCGCGAGGCTCCGCGCGGAGCCTGCGTCGCCGCTGCCGGGCGTCGGCCCCGGACGAACCGACGCCACCGACTGCCACCACCAGTGCGGACAGAGCGCGAAGGCGCGAGCTTGTTCGCGGGCTCTCAGTCCACGTGCTCGCGGCGGGACCAGCCGCCGTCAGTCCGAGGCGTCGTCGATCGAGCGCATGCGGACCTGGTACGCAGCCGGGCTGATCTCGCCTCCCGCCAGTCGGCGACCCAGCTCGGCCCGCGCCGCCTCCTCAGGCGAAGACCGGGAGCGCCGGACCGCCCACACGATGGCGCCGACGATCAGCACCGTGGTTCCGATGGTCACGGCGAGCGAGCCGACCACGCTCAGGATGGTGATCCAGAAGACCCAGTCGAGGTTCGCGTCCATGAACGCGACGACAGCCCGCGGCGTCAAGCGGGCAGGACGAGGGGCTCCTTCGGGAAGCGTGTGAGCTCCCGCAGCGTCCGCGCGGGCACGTCCACGTGGACGAGGTCCTCGATCCGCACGCCCGTCTCGCCCTCGAGGTAGATCCCTGGCTCGACGCTGAACACCGTCACGTCGGGAAGGGCCGTCTCGGGTGCCCGCCTCGACAGGCTCGGTTCCTCGTGGGTCGCTAGGCCGATGCCGTGACCCAAACCGTGGCCGTAAGGCGCCCAGCGGCCGTCGGCCTCGATCACGCCCCGGGCGAGGGCGTCCATCGCCCGGCCGTCCGGCAGCTGCCCGCCGGCCTCCGCGGCCACCCGGAGCGCCGAGATCACCGACGCCTGGGCCGCCGCCACCATCTCGTACACGCCCACATCGCGGGCCGACGGCTCGCCGATGAACAGCGTCCGGGTCATGTCGCTGCGGTACCCCTCGACCTGGGCTCCGAAATCGAAGAGCAGGACCGCCCCCGCCAGCACCGGCCGGTCGCCGGGCGCCCCATGCGGCAGGGCCGCTTCAGGCCCGGCGAGACAGGCGACATCGAACGCGAGCGCCTCGGCACCACCGGTGCGGATCAGCCACTCGATCCGGAGTGCGAGGTCATGCTCCGTGACACCGGGGCGGATCTCCGGGAGCAGTGCGGCCAGCGCCCGGTCGGCGACAGCGCAGGCTGCCTCGATCCGCTCGACCTCGTCGGCTGTCTTGACGGCGCGCATCGCCTCCACCCATCCGTCGACAGGGACGAGCTCCACGTCCGGCGCTGCGGCGGCGAGGCGCTCCCACAGCAGGTGCGATACCGCGGCGGCCTCCACCGCGACCCGTCGGGCGCCGATCCGGCCGGCGAGGGCCCCCCAAGCCGCCTCGAGGTCGTAGCCGACCTCGTCCACCCGCGCATCCGGTGCCTCGCGGCGTGCCTGGATGGTGTACCGCGAGTCGGTCACCACGGTCACGTCGTCCGGACCGACGAGCAGCTTCCCGGAGTGGCCGGCGACCTTGTCCTCCCCTGCGGCCAGCGTGAAGCCGGTCAGCCAGCGCATGTGCTCCGACTTCACCGCAAAGTAGGCGTCGACCCCTTCCTCCGTCATGCGCGCGCGCAGCCGGGAAAGCCGCTCCGGGCGCTGCGAGCGCTCGGCCTCTCGCCACCGGGCGCGTGCTGCCCCATCCGGCGGGGCGGCGAAATCGGCGGGAACCGGCAGACGCACGTCTAGTACCCGTACTTGATCTTCTTGCGATCGTGCTCCGCGACCGACTTGCTGAAGTCATGGGCGCCACCGCCATCGGGGATGGCCAAGAAGTACGTGTAGCCGGCCTTGGTGTTGGGCTTGAGGGCCGCGTCCAGGGAGGCCAGTGACGGGGTCACGATGGGAGCGGGCGGCAGACCCCGGACCTTGTACGTGTTGAACCCGGCGAGCTCCTCGGGCAGGTTCGGTTTCGTCACGTCCGGCGGAACGGTCCAGAAGGTGTAGCCCTTCCAGTCCTCGCTGTACTTGCCCAGGTTCACGGTGTCCACCGCGTAGATGTTGGTCGGGTCCGCCTGCAGGAGGCCGTGCTTGACGCTCGGAACGCGGTTGATGCGGTTCTGGTAGACACCCGCGATCAGGGGTCGCTCGTCGTCGAGGACGGCCTCGCGCTCGACGATCGACGCGAGGGTGAGCGCCTCGTAGAAGGAGAGGCCGCGCTTCTCCGGGACGGCGAGCCGGTCCGGGCCGACGTTGTCGTAGAAGGCGGTGAGCATCATGCGCACGAGGTCCTCGGCCGTCGTGGGCTGGGCGGAATCGGTCCGCAGCGTGTACGTCGCCGGGTAGAGGAAGCCCTCGAGGGTCGCCCCCTTCGGCCGGACGCTCCCGTCGAGCAGCCACGGGTAGTCGCCCAGGATCTCGTCAGTCGGCTTGGTGGCGAGCCGGTAGAACTCCTCGGGGTCGACGCCCGAGCCCTCGATCGTCTGCAGCTTGGCCGTGATCTGCTCGAGGCGGAGGCCTTCGCGGAACGTCACGTCCACCGTCTGCGTCACGATCCGCGCCTCGACGAGACCCGTCACGACCTCGGCCGGCGTGAGATTGGCGGCCAGCTTGTACCGGCCTGCGTCAAGCTTGCCGGCAAGGCCGTCCATCGCCGCCTCGTACAGGAAGGCGCGTTCGCTGGCGATGATCCCCTGCTCGAGCAGGCGCGGCGCGAGGGTCGCGGGCGTGTCGCCGGCATCGACGGTGAACTCGATCGCCGCAGCGCTGGTGCCCGCCGGCGACGTGAGCTCGGTGCCCAGGCTCTCCCGGTAGAGGTCCGCGACGATCCCGATCCGCAGGGCGCTCGGATTGCCGTCCACCCAGGGGACGACGAGGGCCCGGGTCAGCGGCCTCGCAACGGTGGTCATGAGCAGGAGCACGGCGACCGCCATGATCGCGAGGAAGGCGGCGAACTTGAAGATCCCGCCCGCACCACGCCGGTCGCCGTACCGCTCGTAGCGGCGCTGGTCCCCGGGCCCGCGGCCGTACCGGCCGGTGCGCTTGTAGCCATTGGGCCGGCGCTGGTCGGCGTCCGGGGGTGCGGCCATCGGGTCGCGCGCGCCCCGTCCGTCTCTGATGCTCATCGGGACTCCTGGGTGTCGGCGGCTGCGACACCACGCCGGGCGTCAAGCTCGTCCTGGAGGATGACGCTTGCCGCCTCGCGATCGATTCGCGCGCGAAAGGCGTTCCGCTGTGTCCGTGACGGGGCGCCGCCGGACCGGCCGCGGGGCATCCGGCCGAGGCGTTGCTCAGCCTCGAAGGAGCTCAGGCGCTCATCGCGCATCGTCACGGGCAGGTCGAGGAGCACACCCACGGCCGTGGCCCAGGCGCGTGCGGCCTCCGCCATCTCGCCCTCGGTGCCTCTCGCCTCCACTGGCAGGCCGACCACCAGCTCCGTCACCGCCTGCTCGCGGCAGACGCGTCCAAGCACGGCCGCATCGTCGTCGATGGACCCGCCGCGGTTGACGGTCTGGAAGGGGCGCGCGATCCCGATACCGGCTTCGGCTACGGCAAGGCCGATCCTGCGCGAGCCGAGGTCCACGCCGAGAATGCGACTCATGGGCACGGACAGGGCAACGACGGCATGGCTGCACCGTGGACCGTTTGTAGGTGGGGCATCAGCCGGATGGTAGCGGCTCTCCGCCCTGACCGCCGTCGGGCGAACCGGCCGCGTCTGCGGCCTCGTTCACGATGACGACCACGCGCTGCTCGAACGTGGGGATGGTGGTCGCGAACCCGGGCCACAGCACGATGTCAGCCTCGCCGTAGGGCGCGATCGCCAACTCGGCCTCCTCGGGGGTCATGCCGAGCACCAGCGTCTCGATCTCCGCCGCATCCACGGGCACCACCTGCTCGGCCGACACGGTCGCCTCGAAGGTTACGGAGCCGTCCTCGTCGACGCTCCCCTCGCCCACCGAGACCTGCGCAGAACCCTCGACGAGCTCGGCGCCCTCGGTGACGAGCCCGTCCAGCTCGCTCGCCGCCATGGCCTTGATAGGTGCGGTGTCGACGGTGAGGACCGTGCCCGTCGCCGTCACACCCAGGGTGAACGTCTCGACCTCCTGGCCGACGAGCGTCTCCAGGTCCTCCACGGGCGTGGCCTCGCCCAGCACCCCGGTGGCCGGGTAGACGGTGCTGCCCGGCGGAACGCGGTCCGGGTTCCCGACCTCCTGCTCGAACTCCGCCGCGAGCTGCCCTTGGAGGTTCTCCAGTGCCGCGTCGACATCCTTCTTGGAGACGCGGGTGAACGTGGTCTCGGTCCCGCCCGTGGTCGGGGCCGGGTTCGTGACCCGGATGACGGTCCGGTTGTAGCGCGCCGGCACGGTCCGGATGGCGCCGGCCGCCACGTTGCCCTTCTCGCCGGGCTTCACGGCAGTGACGGAGACCTGGCTGGACTGGCACTTGAGATTGGGGCTGGTGCCACCCCCGGAGATCACTGCGACGGGCAGGAACACGGACTCGTCGAGAGCGAAGGCGATGCCGTCGGACGTGCGGACCTCGGTTGCCCTGGGGATCGTGTAGGACGCGGTCGGATCGCAATTCGTCCAGCGCACGGCCCCGGTCGCGGGCGTCCGCTCGACGCGCTTCCCGGTCGCCGGGAAGTCACCGGCCACCTCGACGGGGATCTCGATGACCTCGGCCGGGATCGTGAGGGTCCCGGCGTCGACGCCGAGTGCATCCGGGTCGGCCGTGACCGTGAGGGTCGCCGGACCAACCTGCTCGATGCGGGGCGTGACGGTGATCGTCGCCTCGGGCAGGAAGAGGTAGGCGGCAACACCGGCGACACCCAGCGCGACGGCCAGGACGAGGAAGCCTGCGACCAGTGCACCGGAGAGCCGCCGGCGCTTGCGTACGACGGCCGGCTGCGATGCTCGGGCAACCGCCGGCGCCTCGCGGCTCCGCTGCATGACCGCGTCGAGACGGGCGGCCTCTTCGGCATCGGGCGGGCGGGCGCCAGCACTCGTAGCAGGACCCGTGGCGAAGCCGGCCACCGCACCCGCCGGCAGGGTCTCAGCGGCATCGTCCGTCCCTGTGGGCGGGGCGGGTCCGTCCGCCGCACGCGCAGCGCCGGCGACGACGGTCGCACTTGCGGCTGCGCCAGCAGCGGCAGCGGCGCCGGGGATGACATCCGTGACGTCCAGGGCCGTCTCGTACTCCCCCACCGACCCGAACACCGGGATGCCCGCGGACGCCGCGAGCGCCCGGGCCGACGCATCGGGCGCGATGATGTCCAGGCGGCGGCCGTCGCGCATCGCCTCGCGGGCAAGCAGGCGGAAGTTGATCCGTGACGTCGCCACGCGAGATCCGAAGGGCACCACCAGCGCCACACGTCGCTCGGGCGCCTGCCGGATGCGCATCGCCGCCGACGTGATCTCGTCCTCGGGGTCCAGGTAGACGATCGAGGCCACGATCAGACCTTCATCGCGCGCAGCACCCGGCGCAGCGCGGTGTCGAGCGGGTTCTCGGCTGCCTGGAGCTCGATCGCCTGCCAGGCGAGCCCGAGGGGGGTGACGTCCTGCTGGTCCACGAGGAGCTTCGTCTCGTCGGTGATCGCCTCCACCTGGTCGGGGCCCATGATCGTGACCTCCGGCGGTCGGGCGAAGGGCAGGCCCTTCCAGAACCGCTCCGCCAGCAGGGCCTCCCGGATCTCGGGCAGGCGCGAGCCGCCGCCGCACAGGTAGATCCGGGACGGCAGCATCTCCCCCGCCGCGAGCTCCTCGAGCACCAGCTCGACCCCCGCCGCCCAGACGGCCGCGTCCTCGCCGACGATCTCCCTGACGTCCTCGTGCTCTCGTGCCTGGAGGCCACGTGCGTAGTCCACCTTGAGCGCCTCGGCGCGCGGGAACGGCAGGTCCATGCGATCGGCGATGGACTTCGTGAACGCTCGCCCGCCGAGCGCGAACATGCGCGTGCCCTCGATCCCGCCCTGCCGGACGAGCGCGACGTCCGTGGTGCCGCCGCCCACGTCGATGAACAGGGCACCCGCCTGGCGGACGTGCTCGGCGCCGAGCACCCGGGCGACCGCGTACGGCTCGGCGACGATCTCGAGCAGGTCGAGATCGAGCTGGCTCGCGACGGACTGGAGCGCACCGAGGTGGACCAACGGGGCGAAGGCGTTGAAGATGCCGATCTTGACGTGGCGGCCCTGGAACCCGATCGGGTTGGTGAGCCCGTACCCGTCGATGGACGCCGCGACGACCGCGCTGTGGACGAGGCGCACGTCCACGTGCGGCAGGCCCGTCTCCCAGGTGATCGAGCGCTCTGCCTCGATGAGCGCCTCACGCTGGACCGAATCGATGAGCTTGACGAGCTCGTGGTCGCTGATGGCGACCTCGGGCTTCTTGCGCTCCTGGGTGAGCGTCGTCGTGAAGCCTTTCACCAGCTCGCCCGCGATGCCGATCACCACCTGCGTGGGCCGGAAGCCGGCCATCTCCTCGGCCTCCTGGAGGGCCGTCGCGCAGTTGTCCACGACCGCGGCGATGTCCGCGACCGTGCCGGACTGCATGTGGGCGAGGCCCTGTCGCTGGCGGCCCACGCCGCGGACGATGCCGTGCCCCGCGTCGTCGATCTCGAACACCAGCGCCTTGGCGAACTCGGTCCCGATGTCCAGCGCCGTGCACGCGGCGGGAACAGCGCCCTCGTCGCGGTTCCAGATCCGGCGCAGGAACGACATCTAGGCCTCGGCCACCATGGCGGCAGGGTCTGTCGTCACGTCCGCGTGGCCCCGGCGGCCGCCGCGGCGCGCACCGCTGCGATCGCATCCTCGAGCCCCTCGCGGCGCGTGCCCTTGCCCTGGGCCATCTGCGGGCGGCCACCACCGCGACCGTCGATGCTGGTGACGGCGGCCTGGACGAGCGGGCCGGCGGCGATTCCGCGCTCGACGAGATCGTCGGAGACGGTGACGAAGATCTGCGGCTCGTCGGCATCGAGGCCGACGGCGATCACGCCCGACGGAAGCGACCCGCGCATGTCCTTGGCGAAGCCCTTGAGCTCGTCGATCCCTTCGAGGTCGAGTGTGGCGCCGGCGAACAGCACGCCCGGGGCGATCTCCTCGGCCTTCGCGGCCACGTCGCCCGGCTTCGGGCGCCCGCCGGCGGCGGCACCCGCCTTGAGGCGGCGCTTCGTCTCGCGCAGCTCGTCCTGCAGGGCAGCGATGCGATCCTCCAACGCCTCGGGACCACGCGCCGCCACCGCACGGGTCGCCCGGTCCAGGAGGGCGAAGCGCTCCTCCATCAGACGGTCGGCACCGGCCCCGGTCACGGCCTCGATCCGGCGCATGCCCGAGCCGATGCTCTTCTCGCTGGTGATCACGAAGTTGCCGATCTGGCCGGAGGCGCGGCAGTGGGTGCCGCCGCACAGCTCGTGGCTGAAGCCCTTGACACGGATGGTGCGGACCCGCTCCCCGTACTTCTCGTCGAAGAACGCGTCCGCGCCGGCTGCCTGCGCTTCGGCCATGGTCATCCACTCGATGCTGACCGGCCTATCCTCGCGGACGGCCTGGCGCACCTGGCGTTCAATCGCCAGCTTCTCGTCGTCGGTGAGCCCGCGGTCGAACGGGAAGTCGAAGCGCAGGTAGTCCGGGTGCACCAGCGAGCCCGCCTGGCGGGCACGATCGCCCACCACGTTGCGCAGGGCGCGGTGCAGCAGGTGGGTGCCCGTGTGGTTGCGCATGGTGTGCGCGCGACGCTCCGCGTCCACGACGGCCGTGAGCGTGTCACCGATCGCGACCCGGCCGCGGAGCATGCCGCGGTGCACGGTGAGCCCCGCGGTCTGGGTGCCGGCGACCCGCTGGACGTCGTCGACCTCGAGGAGGACGGTCCCCTCCGCGGTGGTGAGGACGCCGGTATCGGCCACCTGGCCGCCCGACTCCGCGTAGAAGGGCGAGCGGTCCAGCACGATCTCCGCGCGTGCGCCCGCCTCGGCGCGCAGCTCCACCTCGGCAACGGCCTCGAGCGTCTCGTACTCGACGCCGTCGCGCAGGATCGCGACCACGCGGCCGGCCGCGGTGGTGGCCTCGTAGCCGAGGAACTCGGTGGGGGCGGTCCGCGCCAGGATCTCCTGGTAGCGCGACGCCGCGAGGTTGACGTCGGTGAGGCCCGCCTTCGTGTTGGCCCGGCTGCGCTCCCGCTGCTCCGCGAGCGCGTCCTGGAAGCCGGCGAGATCGGTGCGAACCCCGTACTCGGCGGCGAGCTCCACG
Organism: uncultured Chloroflexia bacterium; assembly: GCA_963697365.1. Classification (GTDB taxonomy): domain Bacteria; phylum Chloroflexota; class Limnocylindria; order Limnocylindrales; family CSP1-4; genus CAIXZV01. Next base: position 164,120 of record CAVONT010000016.1, on the reverse strand, counting down.
GTGAGGTCGATCGGGAAGCCGTACGTGTCATGGAGGCGGAAGGCGACTTCGCCCTGGAGCACCGGCGCATCGGCCGGCAGGTGCTCCGCCGAGCGGCCCACGACGCGTGGCTCGCTGGTGAGCGCGCCAAGCGCCTCCTCCAGCATGCCCACCCCCGCCTCGAGGGTCCGGCTGAACTGCTTGTCCTCGCGCTCGATGACCGCGAGGATCTCGTCGCGCCGCTCGACCAGGTTCGGGTAGGCGACGCCCATCGTGTCGATGACGACCTTGGCCATCTCGCCGAGGAACGGCTCGTGACGGCCCAGCAGGCGGCCGTGGCGGATGGCCCGGCGCACGATCCGGCGCATGACGTAGCCGCGACCCTCGTTGGCAGGCAGGACGCCGTCCGCGGCGAGGAAGGTGACCGCGCGGCTGTGGTCCGCGATGACCTGGTAGCTGAAGCGCTGCGCCTCGAACGCCTCCGGATCGGAACCCAGCAGCTCCCGCATGCGGGCGTGGAGCGGTGCGAACAGGTCCGTGTCGTAGTTGGTCGTCACGCCCTGGACGACGCTGGCGATCCGCTCCAGGCCCATGCCCGTGTCAACCCCGGGGGCAGGCAGCGGGGTCAGGCTGCGATCGGGATGCAGCTCGAACTCCATGAACACGAGGTTCCAGATCTCCAGCCAGCGCGGGCAGTGCTCGCTGTGGTCGGGAACGCACTCCGGCCCCTCGGAGAGGTGGGCGCCGCGGTCGTAATGGAGCTCCGAGCACGGGCCGCAGGGGCCCACGTCGCCCATGCGCCACCAGTTGGCCTCGTCACCGGCAGGAAAGTCGCCCCACCGGACCAGGCGCTCCGGGGGGAGCCCGATCTCGTTCTTCCAGACGTCGTGGGCGAAGTCGTCGGTCGAATACACGGTCGCGGCCAGCCGGGCGGCAGGGATCTGGAGGTCCACGGTCAGGAACTCCCAGGCCCAGTGGATCGCCTCGCGCTTGAAGTAGTCGCCGAAACTCCAGTTGCCGAGCATCTCGAAGAGCGTGTGGTGGCGCGGTGTGCGCCCGACCTCCTCGAAATCGTTGTGCTTGCCCGCGACGCGCAGGCAGCGCTGGTAGTCCACCGCGCGCACGTAGTCCCGCTTCTCGATGCCGGTCAGGGCGTCCTTGAACTGGACCATGCCGGAGTTGGTGAACAGGAGCGTCTGGTCGCCTGCCGGCACGAGGCTTGCGCTGGGGACGACGGTATGGCCGCGAGCGGCGAAGAAGTCGACGAAGCGCTGGCGGATCTGGGCGGCGGACAGGAACGGGATGGGGGTGGCAGCAGGCATCGTCGCCAAGAATACCCAACGCGCAGGCATGGCTCCCCGGAAATCGAAAGTCCCAGCGGAACCATGACCGCTGTGTACCCCCCGGGATCGAACCGGCGATCGTAGGCTGACGTTCGCGCCGGACTGTCCAACCGGCACGAGATCCCACTCGCCGAACGGCGCCGGAACTGGGTACGCCGACCTGACCAGGACCTGCAGAACGTGGCTGCACAGCTCGCCGACCAATCCGCAGCGCTGCGTCCGACGTGCCTGCCCTCGTGACGATGGGCGAGGCGAGCGACAGCGCGTACCGCTCGCTCGTCGAGGGCCTCCCGGGCGTCGTCTACTCGGCGCAGGTGGGCCGCTGGGCCCCGATCGACTATGCGAGCCCCCAACTGGTCGAGCTCCTCGGCTATGAGCCCAGCGAGCTGGTGGGCGTGCCTGGCATGTGGGAGGAGCACATCCACCCCGATGACCGGGCGCGCGTCCTCGAGGAGGACCAGCGGGACGTCGCTGCACGCTCGACCGCGCGGACGGACCGCGAGTACCGGATGCTCCGTCGCGACGGGCGCGAGATCTGGGTGCGCGACCTGACCGTCCTCGAGTTGGACGGCCAGGGGAACCCGCTCCGCTGGCATGGCTTCGTGGTCGACATCACCGAGCACAAGCGCCTGGAGACGGACCTCGTCAGGCTCGCGTTCCACGATCCGCTCACCGGCCTCGCCAACCGCGCGCTCTTCAACGACCGCGTCGCCCACGCGCTGGCGATGACCGAGCGCAGCCCCGGCCTCGTGGCGATGCTGCTGATCGACATCGATGACTTCAAGCGGGTGAACGACGCGTACGGCCACGATGCCGGCGACCGGCTCCTCGTCGCCGTGGCGCGCCGCCTGCGCGACACCATGCGGGCAGGCTCCACGATCGCGCGGCTTGGCGGCGACGAGTTCGCGGCACTGGTGGAGGGCATCGCCGACGAGCAGGCCGCGCACGCGGTGGCGCAGCGCGTGGTCGAGGCGTTCCAGGCGCCCTTCCGGCTCGAGGGGCTGACCGTCGGCGTGCGGGTGAGCGTCGGCCTCGCCGTCGACCTCAACCGGCGCCGTTCGGCATCGTGGCTGCTGCGTGCCGCCGACCTCGCCATGTACGACGCGAAGGGCCTGGGCAAGGGCCGGTGGAGCACCTACGACCCCCGGGCGCACCTGGTGACAGCCAAGCGCATGGTCCTCGAGAGCGAGCTCCGGCGCGCCGTCGAGCACCGGCAGTTCGTGCTGCACTACCAGCCGGTCTCCGACATGCAGACGGGTGCCATCGTGGGCAGTGAGGCACTCCTGCGCTGGGATCATCCCAAGCGCGGGATCGTCGGCCCGACCGAGATCATCCCCCTGCTCGAGGCGACAGGCCTCATCAACGAGGTGGGTCGCTGGGTCGTCGACGAGGCCTGCCGCCAGACGGCCGAGTGGACAGCCCACCTGCCGGCCCACCACTGGGTTGCAGTCAACGTGTCCGCGGTCCAGCTCCGGGGCGGGTCATTCGTGCCCTTCGTTGCGGAGACGATCGCCGGCCGCGGGCTGGAGGCCGACCGCCTCACGTTCGAGGTCACCGAGAGCCTCGCGCTGAGTGACACAGCCGAGACCACCGGGCTGCTCGGCCGCCTGCGGGGGCTCGGCATCCGCATCGCGGTTGACGACTTCGGGACGGGCTACTCGTCGCTCGCGTACCTGCGGCGCCTGCCCATCGACCGGATCAAGATCGACCGCTCCTTCGTGGAGGGCGTCGGCACCGATCCCGAGGCGACGGCCCTGGCGCGAATCATCGTGGAGCTCGCGCGCAGCCTGCACCTGTCGACGGTGGCCGAGGGCATCGAGACGACGACGCAGGCGCGGGCCGTCGCGGCGCTCGGCTGTGAGCTCGGCCAAGGGTACCTTCTCGGTCGCCCGATGCCGCCTGCCGCACTGGCCGCGACCGTCAGGGCACAGGTCGCGCAGCGTCTGCGGGTCGCTGCCGGCTGACCCGAACCGGACCTCGCGCTAGGCCTTCCTGCGCGACGCCGCAGCGCGTGCGACGGCGCCGGCGATCGCCGCTCCCACGAGCGCACCGGCAACGACACCGCCCAGCAGCCGCTGCGATCGGTCGCTCCGTCCGGCGAGCAGGTCGACCACCCCGACCACCAGCCGCCCGGTCATGAGCCGTCCTCCTTCGACTGCGGACCAAGGGTCGCGAGGATCGCGACGATCGCGATGCCGGCCCACGCCACGACGGAGGCTGGGATCAGCGGATAGTCGCCGATGGCGATGACGGTCAGACCGAGCCTGGCCCCGATCGCCGCCCCTGCCCAGGCTCCCAGCGACGCCGCGACATACATGAGCGGCAGCCTCGTCCCACCGTCGCCGCGGATGACCACGTAGATCGACGTGTGGATGAGCCCCAGCAGCAGCGAGAGCGGGAGCGCCGGCCCGATCGTCATCCCGTCACCGCCGCAAGCCCGGCGTTCGCCGCAAGCCCGGCGTTCGCGCCCTGGGTCGCCGCGGCCGGGGGCACATCCGGCGCCGCGATCCGCCCGCCGCCGAGGCACACGTCCCCGTCGTAGAGGACACACGCCTGCCCGGGCGCGATCGCCCAGACCGGTCGCGCCGTCGCAACAACCCATCGACCCCCGCGCGCAGGCTCCTCGGCGCCTGCGGGCCGGACCACCGCATCGACCAGGTCCGCCCGGTGGCGGATCCTCACCTGTGCCGCGAAGCTCTGCCAGGCCCCGTCCGCGTCCCGGGGTACGGGCGGCGCATCCGCGATGAACGAGACGCCATCGAGCGTGATCGCCCTCGTCTCGAGGTCCTCGCGCCGGCCCAGCACGATCGCATTGGTCGCAGGGTCAATGCGCGAGACGTAGCGCGGCTCCCCTGCCGCCACACCGATGCCCTTGCGCTGGCCGACCGTGAAGCCTGCGGTGCCGTCATGCGTGCCCATGCGCGTCCCGGCGCCGTCCAGCACCGGCCCCGGGATGGGCTGCCAGCCGCCCCGCTCGCGCAGGGCTGCCCGGTAGTCACCGCCGGGCACGAAGCAGATCTCCTGGCTCTCGGGCTTGTCGGCGGTGATGAGGTCCAGGGCGCGAGCGATCTCGCGCACCTGCGACTTGACCAGGTCGCCTAGCGGGAAGCGGCTGTGCCACAGCTGGTCCTGGCGCAGACCGTACAGGAAGTAGGTCTGGTCCTTGGCCTCGTCGGCGGCCCGGGCCAGGACGGCACGAGGCCCGTCGGGCGTGGAGACCTCCTGGCGGCGGGCGTAGTGCCCGGTGGCCACCGCCTCGCAGTCGTACAGCTGCCGGGCCCTGCCCAGCAGTGCGCCGAACTTCACCACGGTGTTGCAGTCGATGCAGGGACTGGGGGTCTGGCCGTCAAGGTAGGCAGCCACGAACGGCTCGATGACGCCGGCGCCGAACTCGCGCTCCAGGTTCATGACGTAGAACGGGATCCCGAGGCGGGCGGCCACGCGCCGCGCGTCGTCGGCGGCATCGGCCGAGCAGCAGGACTTCCGGAACTCGGAGTAGCTGTCGGCGGCCTCGTGGAGGCGCATCCAGACGCCGACGACCTCGTGGCCCTGCTCGTGCAGGAGCGCTGCCGCAACCGAGCTGTCAACGCCGCCCGACATCGCGACGAGGATCCGGCTCATCCGGCCGTGACCCCGACGACCGGGTCCGGGCTGGAGTCCGGTCGTGGATCCGGTCCCGGATCCGCAGCAAGGCCGGCAGCGGCGGGTGCTGCCTGGGCCAGCCGCCGGACCACCTCTGGAACCACACGGCAGGCCTCGTCGATCTCGGGCCCGGTCGTCGTGCGGCCCAGCGACAGCCGGAGCGCGCCGCGGGCCTCCTCGGCCGGGTAGCCCATCGCCGCCAGCACGTGGCTGACCTCGTCGGAGCCGCTCGTGCAGGCGGATCCCGTCGAGGCGGCGATGCCCTCGAGGTCGAGTGCGACCGTGACCGAGCCGCCATCGACGCGCGGAACGACGCACGACAGGATGTGGGGCAGGCGCTCGACCGGGTGGCCCGTGAGCTCGACGCCATCGATGGCGAGCAGCGCGGCCGCGAGGCGCTCCCGCAGCGCGGTGACGTGAGCCCGGGTCGCGGCGCGCTCGGCTGCGACCAGCTCGAAGGCGCGTGCCATGCCCACGGCGCCGGCGACGTTCTCCGTGCCTGCGCGCCGGTGGCGCTCCTGGGATCCACCGTGCTGCTGGGCGAGGATGTGGGTGCCGCGCCGGATCCACAGCGCGCCCGTTCCCTTCGGGCCCTCGGCCTTGTGTGCGCCCAGCGCCAGCAGGTCGATGCCGAGGGCGTTGACGTCGAGGTCCACCCACGGCGCGCCCTGCACGGCATCCACGTGGAACAGGATCCCGCGCCGGGCCCGGACCGCAGCCGCGATCTCGGCGATGGGCTGGATCGTCCCGACCTCGTTGTTGGCGAGCATGACCGACACCAGGATCGTGCGATCCGTCAGGGCTGCCTCGACATCGGCGGGATCCACGCGCCCGTACCGGTCGACTGGCACCTGGACGATCTCGAACCCGAACTTCTCGAGGTGCGAGAGCGAGTGGCTGACGGCGTGGTGCTCCACGGCCGACGTCACGACCCGCCCGCCACGCGCCCGTCCTGCCCACGCCGCGCCCTTGAGCGCGAGGTTGCTGGCCTCGGTGCCGCCGCTGGTGAACACGATCTCCCTGGCCTCGGCCCCGATCGAACGCGCGAGGCGCTCATGGGCGTCATCGATCGCCTCGCGCGCGATCCTGCCGAAGGCATGCGCCGACGACGGGTTGCCGAAGGTGCCGCCCAGGTACGGGAGCATCGCCTCCAGCACCTCCGGCCGGAGTGGCGTGGTCGCGGCGTGGTCGAGGTAGATCGCCATGGTCGGGGGATTGTACGCCGCCGCCCCTGCTCGACCTCGATGCGGCAAAGGACCGGCAAACCCGATCAGGCCTACACTCCGGGCAGCCGCCCCAAGGCCGGCGGCGCTGTGCGGAGTCACCCCCTGATGCGTCGCATCCTCTCGATCCTCGTCCCCGCCGTGCTGCTGCTCGGCCTCCTGCCGGCCACCCCCGCCTCGGCCACGCCCATGACGGTGACGGGCACCGTCGAGACCAAGGAGAAGATCGCGCTGGGGGCCGGCGCCGTGGCGGTCGTCACGCTCGTGGACCAGCAGGCATCGCCCGAGGCCGGGACGATCATCGGCCAGCAGCGGATCGACGGGGTCCAGTTTCCGTTCCCGTTCAGCGTCGAGTACGACAGCGCACGCGTCGACCCCACGCACAGCTACGCCCTGTACGTCAGCGTCATCGACGAGCCGACCCGCTACCAGAACCCGGAGCCCGTCCCGGTGATCACGGGCGGCCCGACGTCCGACGTGACGCTGACCGTCAAGCCGCTCCCGACGTCGGGCAACGAGACGATCGGCGGGACGATCGTGCGCAGCGACAAGTCCGCGCTGTCGCCGCAGGCCGTCGCCGTCGCGGCGCTCGTGAATGCAACCACCGGGACGCTGGTCGCCCGCCAGGTGCTCCCCTCACCGGCCGAGCCGATCAGCTTCTCGATCCAGTTCGACCCGTCGGTGATCGACAACGGCGCCGAGTACGTGGTGAGCGCGGCGATCGTGGACGGGACGCGCTACTGGCAGGCCCAGCAGCCGCAGCCCGCGATCAGCAACGGGGCGGTGATCCAGCCGATCCAGGTGACCGTGGTGAAGCTCGCGGTCGCAACGCCGACGCCGGAGCCGACGCCGGAGCCGACGCCCGAGCCGACGCCCGAGCCGACGCCGGAGCCGACGCCCGAGCCGACGCCCGAGCCCACGCCGGAGCCACGCCGGAGCCGACGCCGAGCCGACGCCCGAGCCCACGCCGGAGCCGACGCCGGAGCCGACGCCCGAGCCGACGCCGGAGCCGACGCCGGAGCCGACGACCCGAGCCGACGCCGGAGCCGACGCCCGAGCCGACGCCGGCACCGACGGCAAGCCCGACTGCGACACCATCACCCAGCCCTTCGCCGTCGCCCAGCCCGATCGCGAGCCCGTCGCCGAGCCCCTCCCCGTCGCCCAGCCCGACCGCGAGCCCGTCGCCGAGCCCCTCCCCGTCGCCCAGCCCGACCGCGAGCCCGTCGCCGAGCCCCTCCCCGTCGCCCAGCCCGACCACCGGCACGATCAGTGGCACGCTGACGTGGGCCGAGAACCACGTCCCCTCCGGTGAGTCGCAGGCCGTGGTGATGCTCGTCGAGGGCAAGGCCGGCCTGGACAGCAGCAACATCATCGCGTCGACCACCTTGGTGGACCCCGGTGACCAGCCGATCGAGTTCGCGCTCGCCTACCCGATGTCCTCGGTCGAGGAAGGTGCTCCGTACCGGGTGTACGCGGGCCTCACGGACGGCGACCTCTCCTGGGTGACGCCGGCAGGCGTCGCGGTCCCGGTGCCGCAGCAGCCTGTCATCGAGGATCTCGAACTCCAGCTCGAGTACCGGCCCGATCTCCTCAAGGGCGCGGTCAGCGGCGTCATCGTCGCCGACGGCCTCGATGCAACGGCGGCGGACGACACCTACGCGAGCGCGCTCGTCATCCGGGTCGACACGGGCGAGACGGTCGGCGTCCAGGTCATCCAGCCGATCTCGAGCTCACCGATCGAGTTCTCGGTGCCGTACGACCCGGGGGACATCGACCCGGACGCGGACTACGTCGCGCGGTCGACCATCTGGGACGGCACGCAGATGTGGTCGTCGGAGGACGCGCCGGTTATCACCCAGGACAACCCCAAGGCAGGCGTGGTGCTGACCATGACTGCCGCGCCGTCACCGACCCCGACACCCTCGCCGACCGTCGCGCCGACGCCGGCACCCTCGCCGGAGCCCGGTGCGACCGGTGACGGCAGCAGCTTCCCGTGGATCGCGGTCCTCGTGGTGGCTGCCCTGGCGGTGCTCGGTGTTGGTGCGGTGATCGCCTGGCAGCGAAGAAGCCAGGAGCCCCCGGCCGCCTGATTGCGGCTCAGCTCCGCTCGACCCGCGAGAGGTCGTAGGCCCGGCCGCGCTCGCGCTCGCGTTCGTGCTTGAGCAGCAACCGCTTGCGCAGGCGGATGGCGGTGGGCGTCACCTCGACCAGCTCGTCCGCGCCGATGAACTCGATCGCGCTCTCGAGGGTCAGCGGACGCGGCGGCGTGAGGCGAAGCGCCTCGTCATGGGAGTGCGTCCGGATATTGGTGAGCTTCTTCTCCTTGGTCGCGTTGACGTCCATATCGCCCGACCGGGAGTTCTCGCCGACGATCATCCCCTCGTAGACGTCAACGCCCGAGCCGATGAACAGCTCCGCGCGGTCCTGGAGGTTGAACAGCCCATAGGCGTTGGAGGTGCCCGTCCGGTCGCTGACCAGGACCCCGTTCGTGCGGTGGGTGACCTCGCCGGCCCACGGGCCGTACCCCTCGCCGATCTGGTGCAGCAGCGCCGTGCCGCGGGTGTCGGTCAGCAGCTGGCCGCGATAGCCGATGAGGCCACGAACCGGCAGCACGAACTCCAGGCGAACCCGGCTGTCGGCGTCGGTGGTCATCTGCTCGAGGCGGCCCTTGCGACCCGCCAGTGCCTGTTGGACCACGCCGATGTAGTCGGGCGGGATGTCGATCGTCACGCGCTCATACGGCTCGTGGATCTCGCCCTTGACTTCGTGGAGGATGACCTCGGGGCGGCTGACCGTGAGCTCGTACCCCTCGCGGCGCATCTGCTCGATGAGGACGGCCAGCTGGAGCTCGCCGCGACCCGGACCTCGAAGGTGTCGCCGGAGTCCGTCGGGTAGACCTCGATCGACACGTTGCCCAGGATCTCGCGGTCAAGGCGCGCCTTGATCTGGCGCGACGTCACGTACTTGCCGTCACGGCCGCCGAGCGGTGACGTGTTGACGCCGAACGTCATGCGCAGCGTGGGCTCGTCGACATCCAGGCGCGGCAGCGGACGGGGGTCGCCGGGCTCGGTGAGCGTGTCCCCGATGGTGACCTCGGGCAGGCCGGCCACCGACACAATCTCGCCGGGTCCCGCCTCGGGGATGTCCACCCGCTCCATGCCGCGTGCCGTCTGGAGGCTGGTGACCGTGCCGGTAAGCGTGAGCATCCGGCCGGGTGAGATGGAGCCGTCGGCGTCCTCCTCCTCCACGCGGACCACCGCGATGCGCTGGCCGACCCGGATGGTGCCGTTGCGGATGCGCCCGACCGCCATCCGGCCGACGTACTCGTTGGCCGCGAGGTTGGTCACCATGAGCTGGAGCGGGTGCCCCTCCTCGTAGACCGGCGGGGGTGTGACCTCCACGAGCAGGTCGAGCAGCGGTCCGAGATCCTTGCCCGGCTGGTCGAGATCGCGGGTCGCGGTCCCCAGCTTGGCATTGGTGTACACGACCGGGAAGTCGATCTGGTGCTCGTCCGCGCCGAGGTCCATGAACAGCTCGTAGACGGCGTCGAGCACCTCGGCCGCGCGCGCATCGGAGCGGTCGATCTTGTTGAGCGCCACCACGACCGGCAGCCGGCGGGCCATCGCCTTCTGCAGCACGTAGCGCGTCTGCGGGAGCGGGCCTTCGGCCGCGTCCACCAGCAGCAGGACGCTGTCCACCATCATCAGCCCGCGCTCGACCTCGCCGCCGAAATCCGCGTGGCCCGGCGTGTCCACGATGGAGAGCCGGACGCCCCCATGCTCGATCGTCGTCTGCTTGGCGAGGATCGTGATGCCCTTCTCGCGCTCGAGGTCGCCCGAGTCCATGATCCGGTCCACGACCGCCTCATTGGCACGGAAGACGCCGGTCTGGCGGAGCATCGCGTCCACGAGCGTGGTCTTGCCGTGGTCGACGTGGGCGACGATCGCGACGTTGCGCAGGTCGGCGCGCACATGGGTTTCGGGAGCGGTGGAAGGCACGGCGGTGCCGGGAGTGTCAATCATGGGCCGTCAGAGTGTCGCACATGCGCGATTCCCACGCCCCAGCAGTGTCCCCCGTGGAAGGGCGGCTACACTCCGCGCTGCAGGAGGAGCCCATGACCGTCGCCGCCGTCATCCTAGCCGCCAGCCCGGAGTCCGCCCTTGCGGATGCCGACGGCACGCCGGCCGTTCGCCGCATCGCCGACGCGGCCTGGGCCGGGGGCGCCACGCCGGTGGTCGTCTGCTCCTTCGATCCGGATGGCAGCGTCGCCACCGCCCTCGCCAATGCCGAGGTGACGCTCGTCGACCCGGCGCCCGAGGACGGTGGGCCCGTCGCCCAGATCGTGAACGGGATCGAGGCCGCCCTCGGTCTGGTCACCGGCACGGATGCCGCGCTCGTGTGGCCCGCCCGCATGGCATGGGTGGATGCCGAGACCGTGACATCGCTGATTGCCGCCCACGGCGAGCGCCGCGGGGACCTCGTGCGGCCTGCCTACGCCGGGCGCGCGGGCTTCCCTGCCCTGCTCCCCGTCAGCCGCCTGGATGCGCTGCGCGGCATCGGCGCAAACCGGATGCCCGGCGAGATCCTGGAGGACCTGGTCAAGGGTGGCGTCCCGGTCCACAGCCTGGACACCGGCGACCCGGGCGTCACGTTCGATGTCGCCACGCCGCGCTCCGAGCTGCCTCCCTTCGACGGACCACCCGTGCCCGCCGACGCGCTCGACCGCGACTGGGGCGCCGCCGTCGCCGACCTGCGTGACGACGCGCCCGTCCCAAGCCCGACCCGACTGGCCAGGTAGCCGCGATGCGCCGCCCCCGCCGCCGCACGATCGGCATCGCCCTGGTCGTCGTCCTCGCCGTCGCCGCCGCCGGCTTCCTCTGGTACACGCAGCCCCAGCCCCTCCTGCCCGAGGCGGCCGCATCGCAGGCGTCGACCGCCGACGTCACCTACACCGCCGTGGACGGCCGCCTCGAGTGGTCGCCTGCCGGCAGTGAGCCCACCACCGGCCTGGTCGTGTACCCGGGCGCGAAGGTCCCGGCCGCGGGCTACGGGCCGCTCGCGCAGGAGATCGCCGGAGACGGCTATCTCGTCGTGGTGATGGAGGTCCCCTTCAACTTCGCGATCTTCGACATCGGCGCCGCCGACCGTGCGATCGCCGCGCACCCGGAGATCACGCACTGGGCCGTCGGCGGGCATTCACTCGGTGGCGCCATGGCAGCGCAGTACACCGCGGACCACGTGCCGCCGGTCGAGGGCCTCGCCCTGTGGGCGTCGTTCTCCGCCACGGACCTGTCGGCCAAGCCGATCTCCGTGGTATCGGTCTACGGCTCGCTGGACCCCGGCCGCGAGCGCGGGTTCTCGGCCGAGTCGAAGGCGAACCTCCCGCCGGACACCGTGTACGTGGAGATCCCCGGCGGCAACCACGAGCAGATGGGCTGGTACACGGGCCAGCCGAACGACGGGGTGGCCACGATCGCCCGCGAGGAGCAGCAGCGCCTGGTCGCCGAGGCCACCGTGCAGATGCTGGAGACGATCTCCAGCCCGTGATCGCGGGCCGCCGTCCTCCGGTGCGGGGTCCCTACGCCTTGTCGGGCACGCCCACGAACCGCAGGCCAAGCTCGGCGAACTGCTCCTCGTCGGGGGCCGACGGCGCCTCGAGCATCAGGTCCGAGCCGGACTGGGTCTTGGGGAACGCCATGACCTCGCGGATGTTCGTCTGGTAGCTCAGCAGGGCGGCCCAGCGGTCCACGCCCAGCGCGATGCCGCCGTGCGGCGGCGCGCCGTACTCGAACGCCTCCAGCATGGCGCCGAACCGCTCGCGCATCTGCTCGAGCGTGTAGCCCTGCAGATTGAAGCTCCGGGCGAGCAGCTTCGGGTCCCAGATCCGGACCGAGCCGCCGCCCAGCTCCCAGCCGTTGAGCGCCACGTCGTACTGCATCGCCTTGGCACGGCCCGCCGGATCCTCGGGCGAGCGCACGTCCAGGTCGCCTGACACCGTCGTCAGCAGCTCCTCGTGCTCGGGCACGACGCCGCTGAACGGGTTGTGCGTGGCGTCCCAGCGCTGGAACGGCTCGTCCCACTGGTACATCGGGAAGTGGTGGACCCAGCAGTACGCGAGCTCATCCGGATCGGCGAGGTTGAGGCGCGCGCCGATCTCGTTGCGCAGGCGCCCGAGGACCTCGTTCGCGACCTCGCCATGATCCGCCACGACCAGGATCAGGTCGCCTTCGCCGGCGCCTGCCGCCCCGCGGATCGCCGCCTGGGTCTCGTGGGCAAGGAACTTCGCGATGGGCCCGTGGAGCTCGCCACCCTCGACGACGGACAGGTGGACCAGGCCCTTGGCGCCGAAACGCCTGGCCATCTCGGTGAGCTCGTCGATCTCGCGCCGCGTGATGTGGCCCATGCCGGGCGCGGTGATCCCCTTCACGCGGCCACCGGCCGCAAGGGTCTCGTCGAACACGCGGAAGCCGGAGCTGGAGCCGAGCGCGGGCGCAAGGTCGTAGAGCTCCACGCCGAAGCGCAGGTCCGGCTTGTCCGAGCCGAACCGCTCCATCGCATCCTCGTACTCGAAGACCGGGAACGGGATCTCGCGGATCCTGCGGTCAGGCACCGTGGCCTGCGTGACCTCGATGACCATCTTCTCGATGAAGCCCATGACGGTGGCCTCGTCCACGAAGCTCATCTCGAGGTCGAGCTGCGTGAACTCGGGCTGGCGGTCGCCGCGGAGGTCCTCGTCGCGGAAGCAGCGGGCGATCTGGAAGTAGCGGTCGATGCCGGCCACCATGAGCAGCTGCTTGAGCTGCTGGGGGCTCTGCGGCAGCGCGTACACCGTGCCCGGCTGGAGCCGGCTGGGCACGACGAAGTCGCGGGCGCCCTCCGGGGTGGACTTGATCAGGTTGGGCGTCTCGACCTCGATGAAGCCGTTGGCGTGGTGGACCTCGCGGATCGCCTGCACCAGGCGGGAGCGCAGGAGCAGGCGCTTCTGCATCGCCTCGCGCCGGATGTCCAGGTAGCGGTACTTGAGGCGGAGGCTCTCGTCGATCGGAGCGTCCGGGTCGTTGACGTAGAACGGCGGCGTCTTCGCCTCGTTGAGGATCGTGACCTTCGTCGCCTGGACCTCGACGTCGCCGGTGGCCAGCCTCGCGTTCTCCTGGCCGGGCTGCCGGTGGGCGACCGTGCCCTCGACCGCGATCACGTACTCGGTGCGGACCTGCTCCGCGAGGTCGTGCGCCTCGGGTGCGTCCGCCGCATCCACGACCACCTGGGTGATGCCGTGGCGGTCACGCAGGTCGATGAAGACGAGCTTGCCGTAGTCACGCCGGCGATGGACCCAGCCCGCGAGCTTGACGTGCGTGCCGCCGTCCGCGTCGCGCAGGTCCCCGCAGGTGTGGGTGCGGTAGGGCGTGGCGAGGTTGGACGGTTCAGCGGGCACGACTGGGCTCCCTGCGGTGGCGACGGACTGCACATGGTATGTCACCCGGCACGTCCGGCCGGGTGACCGCCGGGTGACGCTTTCGCGACTAGGTGTCGTCGTCCTCGACATCGATCGCGACCAGCCGGAAGGCCATCGGCTCCGGCACCTCGCGGACCTCCAGCACCGCCCCTTCGGCGATCGTGGCCCGGGCGTGCTCCACCCAGTGGAAGGCCAGAGCCTCACGCGACACGCCACAGGCGTCGCCGGCCTCGATCTCGACCAGCGTCACGCGGCGTGCCCCGGCCGCCCCGGCCCGGGCCAGCACGGCCTCCAGGATCCGGTCGGCCACCCCTGCCTCGTGCATCAGCGCTCCCCTGCGGCCAGGCGCTCCACCAGCCGGACCGCACCGGGCACGGCGGCTGCGACGGCGGGTGTCAGCCCCTCGCCGAATGTGTCCACCCGCGCGGCCTCGACGGACACGACGGTGATCGCAGCCGGCAGGGACGCGCCAAGCGCCCTGCCCGCCGCCAGTGCCACCCGCAGCGGCACGTCATGGGCGGCATCCAGGTGACTCGCCTCCCGTCCCGGCACCTCGTCCAGGGTGCGGGCGCGCAGGGTCCCGGGCGGATCGCCGGACCCGTGGAACGCATCGACCAGGATGGCCCGGTCATACCCCACGAGGCGCTCCATCAGGGACAGCCCGCCCAGCGCGACGCAGTCCACCTCCAGGGCTTTGGTGTCCGCCCGCTCCCCCACTGCGGCCGCGACCCGCCAGCCGACCCCGTCGTCGCCCAGGATCGGGTTCCCGATCCCGAGCACGAGCACCCGCTCAGCAGTGCTGGCGCCGGACATCGACCACGCCTCCCGTCGCGTCCCGGATCACGACCTCGAGCGGCATCTGGCCGGGCAGCGAGTGCGTCGCGCACCCGAAACACGGGTCGTACGCCCGGAACGCCATCTCGATCCGGTTGAGCAGCCCCTCGGAGACGACCTCGCCGCCGTGGATGAGGGCCCGGGCGGCCCGGTCCACCGACATCGCAATCGGCGCGTGGTTGTTGGTCGTGCCCACGATGAGGTTCACCCGGGTCAGCAGCCCGCGCTCGTCTGTCCAGTAATGGTGCGTGAGTGTCCCGCGCGGCGCCTCCACCGTCCCCACGCCCTCGGTGGGCGTCCTGGTCGGCAGCGCCCGCACGTTCGGGCTCGTGATGTCCGGGTCGGACACGAGCTCCACCATGCGCTCGGCGGCGAACATGAGCTCGATCAGGCGTGCCCAATGGGTCGCCAGCCGGCCATGCACCTGCGGCCGGCCCCCCGCCGGAACGGGCTCCGGCGCGAGCGTCGCGAAGTACCGGTCGCGGGCCTCCTGGGCAAGGGGCGTGGCCATGCCGTCGGCGACGTTGAGCCGGGAGAGGGGCGTCGCGGAGTAGACCCCGGACTGCGGCCCGTCCGTGAACCCAGCCCATCCCACCTTGCGCAGGTACGGGAACTTGAGGTACGTCCAGGGCTCGACGCGCTCCGCGACCCAGTCCCGGTACTCGGCCGGGTCGTACTCGCCGTGGAGGCTCCCATCGGGTGCCGTCACCCGGACCCGGCCGTCGTAGAACGTGACCTTCCCGGCCGCGTCCACGAGACCCATGGAGTACGTCTCGTGGCGGTAGGTGGGCCCGGTGATCATCTCCACGTACTCGGGATTGCCCAGGATCAGCTGGTCGAACAGGTCGAGGCTGAAGCGGCCGAAGTCCACCATCACACGGGCGGTCTCCTCGATCTCCGCCCGCTCCTGCTCGGTGATGCCCTTGGTCAGGCCGCCGGGCACGCTGGTGCACGGGTGGATCGCGCGGCCGCCGATGATCTCCACCACCCGGTGGCAGCGGCGGCGCGCCTCGATGACCCGTCCGCCGGCGTCGCTGCCCACCTTCGCCAGCACGCCCAGGAGAGAGCGCTCCGACACGGGCGCGTCCGGTCCCACCACGAAGTCCGGACCGGACAGCGCATAGAAGTGCGTCGTGTGATCGGCCACGTAGAACGCGGAGTACAGCAGCTCCCGCAGAAGGCGGGCCGGGCGCGGTGGCACGACGCCGTAGACCGCATCGGCGGCCTTGGCGGCGGCCATGTGGTGCGCCTCCGGGCACACCCCGCAGATCCGGTTGACCAGGGTTGGCATGTCCTCGACCGGGCCGGCCGAGGCAGAACTGCTCGAAGCCGCGAAGCTCCGGCACCTGGAACCACGTCCGGCTGACCTCGCCCTGCTCGTCGAGCATGATCTCGATCTTGCCGTGACCCTCGAGGCGGGTGATCGGGTCGATGGTGATGCGTGTCATCCCTGGCTCCTCGAGGCGGCCGCGGCCAGCGCCGGCTCCTCTGGACCTGGAGGCGGCGCCTCCCGCGCTGCCCGCGACGTGGCGACCCGGCTGCCCCGGAGGAGCGAGCTGGCAAGGCTGAACCGGTAGAGCTGGCCCACGGGGTCCGGGATGCCGTCCAGGACGGCGTCGATCGCCTCTGGCGTGTCCGCGTCCACCACGGACGCCCATGCCGACATCAGCCGGGCCCCGTAGTCGATGACGCCGTCGGCGGACCCGTAGCACCCGATGCACTGGGCACCGGCGGCAGGGCACAGGGCGCCGCATCCGTCACGCGTCGCCGGGCCGTTGCACGGGATCCCCTGCTCCAGCAGGCACACGGAGGGATCGAGGTGCGCCACCTCGGTGATCCGGGTGAAGCGCGTGATCCGCTTCACGTCGCGCTGGCGGTCGCACTCGTCACACACCGTGGACGTGCCGGCGCCCAGGATCGAGCCGGCCGGCGGCAGGGACGCGCGTCCCTCGAAGACCGCCACGAGGGCATCCACGATCTCGCCGATGCGGGCCGATTCCGGTGGACAGCCCGGGACCGAGTAGTCCACCGGCACGACCTGGTGCAGCGTTCGGAGCAGCGGCTGGAAGACCGGGATGCGCAGCTCGCCCTCCGGGGTGGGCCATGAGGGCACCGGGCGCACGTCGTCCGGGTTGCGCGTGCTGGGACCCTCCGCATAGGAGGTGGCGAAGATCGCAGCCGGCGTCGAGAGGTTCGCGAGCCCGGGGATGCAGCCCTCGTTCGCGCATGACCCGAACGCGACCAGGACCCTGGACTTGCGCCGGAGCAGGTGGGCCAGCTCCAGGTTCTCGTCGTTGCGGATGCCGCCGGAGAACAGGGTCACGTCGATCCAGTCGTCCGGCATCGCGCGGACGTCGCGGTACTTCGCGTCCATGACCGCGGGCCAGAACACGATCTCGAACGCCGCGGCCACATCGGCGATTCGCTCGTGCAGGTTGAGGACGGCGATGTCGCAACCGCCGCAGGAGGCGGCCCAGTACATGGCCAGGCGCGGCTTGCCGCTCATCCGGAGACCTCCACGGGCACCAGCGATGCATCCACGACGCCCTGCACCTGGCCCGCGCCGAGGGCGTGGACGACGGCTTCGGCAACGTCACCAGGGGCAGCCCGGCGACCCCAGTCGAGTGGCCCCACGGCCCGCACCTCGGCGGTCATGCGCGCGATCTCGCCGGCGAGCCGCTGGCCCTCGGCGGCGCTGGCCCAGATCAGCTGGAGGCGGACAGGCTCGATGCCCAGGTCCTCCACGACTCGCCGCAGGAGCTGCACCCGGCGCAGGGCCTTGAGGTTCTGCACCTGGTAGTGGCACTCCCCCGGCCAGCAGCCGCTGACCAGGACACCGTCCGCGCCGAGGGCGAACGCCTTGAGCACGAACGTCGGGTCCAGGCGGCCCGAGCACATGAGCCGGACCAGGCGGATGTTGGGCGGGTACTTGATCCGCGCCGTGCCGGCCAGGTCGGCGGCCCGGTAGCTGCACCAGTTGCAGGTGAAGCCGAGGATCACGGGTTCGAAGGTCGTGCCGGTCGCCGTTCGCGCCGGCGCACTCGTCGCGCTCATGCTGGCACCGCCTCCCTGCCGGCATCGACCCCGACGGGCAGCCCCGTCGACCCGAGGGACAGCAGCCCCTCGACCTGGGCGAGCACTTGCGCGTCAGAGAAGCCCGTTCCGTGCATGGCGCCGGCCGGACACGCGGCGACACAGGTGCCGCAGCCCTGGCAGAGCGCGGCGTTGACCTCGCTGACCATGCGGTCGGCGTGGAAGAGAATGGCGTTGTACGGACAGAGGTCGTTGCAGATCCGGCATCCCGAGCAGCGATCCTCGTCCACGCTGGCACGGACGGGCTCCAGCGACAGCACGCCCTGCTGGATGCGGCTCAGGATGCGAGCCGCGGCTGCAGAGGCGTTGGCCACCGACGACGGGATGTCGCGCGGGCCCAGCGCGCAGCCGGCCGCGAACACGCCCTCCGTCATCGTCGCCACGGGGTCCAGCTTGGGATGGCGTTCGATGACCCACCCGTCGGAGCTGCAGGAGATTCCGAAGCGCGTGGGCCAGCTCCCGGGCGTCGGCCTGCGGCTCGAGGGCCGAGGACAGGACCACCATGTCCACCGGGATACGTCGCTGGGCTCCGGCCAGGGTGTCCTCGACCTGGATGATCAGCCGGCCCTTGTGCTCGGTCTCGTCGGGCAGGCGCAGGGTGTCGGTGACCGAGGCCACCCGGCCGCGGACGAAGATCGTCCCCTCCTCCAGCACCCGCTGGTAGAACTCGTCGAACGCCTTCCCCGGCGCCCGGATGTCGATGTAGAACTCGTAGACGGTCGCGCCCGTGTGCTCCCGCACGAGGTGCGCGAACTTGAGGCTCTGCATGCAGCAGATCGCCGAGCAGTAGCTGTTGAAGTTGCGATCCCGGCTGCCGACGCAGTGGATGATCCCCACTGCCTGGGGCTCGGTCACCCCGTCGCGCAGCACGATCCGCCCGTTGGTGGGTCCGGCGGCGTTGGACAGTCGCTCGAACTCCAGGCTGGTGAAGACGTTGGGCAGGACGCCGTAGCCGTACGGCTCCACGCGCCGCGCGTCGAACAGCTTGTAGCCGGTCGCGATCACGATATTGCCGACCTCGACCTCGACCTCGTCGTCCTGCTGGTCGAAGTCGATGGCGCCCGTCGGGCACACCTTCTGGCAGGCCGCGCAGGTCCCCTTCTCGAAGTAGACGCAGTGCTCCGAGTCCAGCACCGGGATCTTGGGCACGGCCTGGGGGAACGGCATGTAGATGCCCTTCCGCCACCCGATCCCCGCTTCGAACTCCTCGTCCACGACGTTGCTGATGCACTTCTCCTGGCAGATGCCGCAGCCGGTGCACAGGTCTGCCCGCACGTGGCGCGCACGATGCCGGATGCGGACTGTGAACGCGCCGACGTAGCCGGCGACATCCGTCACCTCGCTCCACGTGTGGAGGGTGATGTTCGGGTGGGTGCCAACCTCGTTCATCCGCGGCGTCAGGATGCAGGCGGCGCAGTCGAGGGTCGGGAAGGTCTTGTCGAACGAGGCCATGTGCCCGCCGATCGACGGCTGCCGCTCGACGAGGTGCACCGGATAGCCGGCATCGGCCAGCTCCAGGGCCGTCGTGATCCCGGCGATCCCGCCGCCCACGACCAGGGTCGCGGGGTGGACCGGGACCCGGATCGGCTCGAGGGGCGCATGCTCCTCGACGCGGTACACGCCCCCGGCGATCATGGCCTTGGCCTTCGCGGTGGCCGCCGCCCGGTCCGTGTGCACCCACGACACCTGCTCCCGCAACGAGACCAGCTCGCACAGGTACGGGTTGAGGCCCGCCCGCTCGCAGGCGCCGCGGAAGGTCTTCTCGTGCATGTGGGGCGAGCAGGCGCCGACCACGACCCGGGTGAGGCCGAGCTCTGCGATGTCCTGCTCGATGAGCGCCTGGCCGGAGCTGGAGCACATGAACCGGTCGTCGCGGGCGACCACGACACCGCGTCCTGCCAGGTCCGTCGCCGCCCAGTCGCGCACGGCCTCGACATCGACGGTGGCGGCGATGTTGCTGCCGCAGTGGCAGATGTAGACGCCGATCCGCTGGTCTCCCGCGCTCATTGCGACACCCCCCCACCCTTGCGCGGCATCCGCGGCATCGGGAGCCCGTCACCCTTCTTGGGGCGGGCCGCACGACGAGCCCTGCCCGGCGGCCACCGGGACGGGTGCCTCGACCACGGGAACCTCGATCCCGATCTTGGCCAGGGCCCGCGACGAGCTGACCACCTCGTCACCGATGCCGAGGTCCCGCGACTCCAGGCCGAAGGCGAGACCCACGAGCTGGGTGAAGAACAGGATGGGCATGGCGAAGTCCGTGTGGAAGCGCCGGTTGACCTCCCCCTGGTAGAGGTCGATGTTCATCTGGCACATCGGGCAGATCGTGGCCATCACGTCCGCGTCGAGCCGGACCGCAGCGTCCAGCAGCCTCCGGATCATCTCCAGGCCCATGCCCGGCGAGATCTGCGACAGGTGACCGCCGCAGCAGTCCGTCCGGAGCGGATAGTCCACGACCTCGGCACCGAGCGCCTCCAGGAGGCGGTCGAACGCGACCGGATGCTCCCGCTCCTTCCACCGCTTCTCGTGGTCGGGACGGGTCACGAGGCAGCCGAGGTAGGGCACCACCCGCAGGCCGGAGAGGGGGCGCGTCACCTGGGCCCGGATCGCGTCCGCCCCGATGTCGCTGATCACGATCTCGAAGAGGTGGCGGACATCCACCGAGCCCGGCGTGTAGGCGAGGCCGGCCACGGACAGGGCCGAGTTGACCCGGTCGGCCAGATCCGGGTCCGACGTGACGTAGTGGTTGGTCTTGGACAGGTTGACGTAGCACTGGCTGCACGGTGCCACGAGCGTTGACGTGCCGTTCGAGGCCGCCTCGGCCAGGGCCAGGTTGCGCGCGACAAGCGCGTGTCCCTGCAGGGAGCCGATGGAGAAGTACTCGCCGGCCCCGCAGCAGTTCCAGTCGTCGATCTCGTGGAGGGTGATCCCGAGGCGTCCGGCCACCGCCGCAAGCGACTCCGCGTACGCCTTGGCCGTCCCCTCCATCGAGCAGCCCGGGTAGTAGAGCAGGTCGGTCACGGCTGCTTCTCCAGCTCCTGGGCCCGGTCGAGGATGGCCTGGAGCCCCTTGACGTCCCTGATGCGATGGGGACGCAGCTCCATCCGGCCGCTCGCCAGCATGCCCATGCCCGTGGTGGCCATGCCCGGGATGCGCGTCGGGAAGTGACGCATGTAGTGCTTGGCCACCAGCCCGATCTCGAAGCTCCGACCGTAGCGGCGGATGTTGGCCACGAACGTCCGGGCGAACGCCGGCGCCGCCGAGTTGGGCGAGCGGCCCTCACGTCCGGCGATGCTCTTGATCGCGTACATGACGTCCGGGATGTGCACCTCCTGGGGACATCGGACGGCGCAGTAGTAGCAGGACACGCACGCCCACGGCGTGTTGCTCCCCAGGACCGTGTCGCGCATGCCGGCCCGGGTCATCGCGAACAGCTGGCGGGGCGTGTGGTCCATCTCCGAGGCCGAGGGGCAGGAGCCCCCACAGGTCCCGCACTGGATGCACATCTCCACCCGGGAATCGCGCGCAGTCGCGGCGATCACCTCCGCGAGGAACGTGAGGTCCACCGGTTCGCGGCGTCCGAGCGGTAGCTGCACCATCGCCATGCCGACCCTGCCTCCTTGAGGCGTGGCTCGCGGCGCCGGTGCTGGCTGGGCACCGCCCGCAAGCCCGAACCTGACACTCGGTGATCGGGCCGGATGGGGCCGGGGCGACGGCGATGAACCGATGCGGAACGGATGGAGCCGGTCCGCAGGTCCAGTCAACCCGGCGCGCGGACCGCGTGCCAAGTGCCGAGCGCACCGCCCGGAGGCGACGAATAGCCGTCAGATGGCGGTGCGGTCGGCCTCGGGGCGACGCAGAGGCCTCAGCCGTGCCTGTGGCTCGCCTCCGCGCGGGCGAGGTCACGGGCGAGGTCGGCGACGGGGACCACCTTCTGGGTCCCGGCGAGCAGATCGCGCAGCTGGACATCCCCCTGGGCGAGCTCGTCACCCACGATCACCGCGAAGTGGGCGCCGTCCTTGCCGGCGGCCTCCAGCTGGCGGCCGAGCTTGCGGCGCGCCAGGTCCGCACGCGCGCGCAGCCCGGCGGCGCGCAGGTCGGTCGCGACCTTCAGGCGGCTGACGGTGTCCTCCGGGTCCGCGCCCACGACCACCGCGAGCGGACCCTCCGCCACCGGCGCCTCGCCACCGGCCTGCTCTGCGAGCACGAGGGCAACCCGGTCGAGCCCCAGCCCGAACCCGATGCCCGGAGTGGGCTTGCCGCCCAGCAGCGCGACCAGGCCGTCGTAGCGCCCGCCGCCGCCGAGCGCCTGCTGCTGGCCCTCGCGGCCGGCCACGTAGTACTCGAACGCGGTCCGCGTGTAGTAGTCCAGGCCCCGGACGAGGCCGGGCTCCACGCGGTACGGCACCCGAGCGCGTCGAGGTGCGCCTTCACGCTCGCGAAGTGCGCCGCGCACGCCTCGCACAGGTGATCGGTGATGCGCGGCGCGGCGGCGTTGAGCGCGGCCATCGCCGGGTCCTTCGAGTCCAGCAGCCGCAGCGCGTTGCGCTCCAGGCGGTCCAGCTCGGTCGGTGGGAGCGCGTCGCGGTGCCCCCGGTAGTAGCTCGACGAGCGTCGCCATGTAGGCAGGCCGGCAGGCCGGGTCGCCGATCGAGTTGACGAGCACCTCGACACCATCGACGCCGGCCTCGGTGTAGAAGCGATGGCCGAGCTCGATGATCTCGGCGTCGATGGCGGGGCCGGGATCCCCGATCGCCTCGACGTCGAACTGCCAGAACTGGCGGTAGCGGCCGGCCTGGGGGCGGTCGTAGCGGAACATCGGCCCGGTGGTCGTCAGCTTCACCGGCTGGGGCCAGGTCTGCATCCCGTGCTGCACGTAGGCCCGCACGATTCCGGCCGTCGGCTCGGGGCGCAGCGCCCACGCCTCCGCCTCCTCGCTCCGCGGGGCCAGGCGGAAGAGCTCCTTCTCGACGACGTCGGTCACCTCGCCGATGCCCCGCTCGAACACGCTCGTCTGCTCGAACAGCGGCGTCTCGATGCCGCGATAGCCATACCGGGCCGTCAGCGAGGCGGCGGTGCGCTGGAGGCGGTCGAAGACCGTGCGGTCGTCGGGAAGCAGGTCACGGGTGCCCCGGGGGGCGCGGAAGGTCGGCATCGATCCCAAGGATAGCCGGGGCCGGGGCCGCCACGGCCTCCGAAATCAGGCGGGGTGCAGCAGCCAGACGAACACGACGGCCAGGCCCGCAACGACGACCGCCAGGGACGAGGCGATCACCAGCGATCGCGCGGCCGGGCGGAACGTCTCGCTCTCGATACGGCGCGCGGCCACCCGGTAGCGGTACAGCCCCACCCCGACCGTGAACGCGCCCATGACGATGACGAAGGTGGAGAGCGTCCGGACGATGGGCACGCCGCCCACGACCGCGGGGTCGAGGAACTGTGCGGCCGCGAGCCCCAAGGCGATCAGCGTGATCCCCGTGCGCAGCCAGGCGAGGAACGTCCGCTCGTTGGCAAGGTGCGTGCGAGCGCGGGAGTCGGGGTCGACCACAGTTCCTGCAGCATACCCCGCGCCTGCCGGCGCACGGCTAGTGTCTCGTGCCGCCAATGGCTGGCGGATGCCCCTCCGTGCTCGTGCCGCTGATCGGAAGCGGCATCACCGGGCGTCGCCCACGACGGCCGCCGCCGTGCGCATCCGGCGCGCACACGGAGCGGTGACCTCGCGGGATGTGCGCCCCGTGCTCCGCCCGTGCGCCCCGGCAGGGTCCCGAGGGCACGGCCTGCGCACCAGCCGCGCATCGAGCGCTCCGGCCGCACCGTGTGATCGTCCGGCGCGCAGCCGGACAGCGCCAGGACCCGGACGGAGACAGGACCCGGAGCGGCGGTCCGCAAGCCGCCAGCGACCAGCGAATCGGGACCCTAGCGGCCGTGTGGAGAGGGACAACCTTTACGTTCACGGCAAGGTTTGGTAGCCTGCCTCTGTGACACCAAGGTCCCGCGCACCAGTCGCTCCTCGCGACGCCGGCCCGGCGGCGGAGCGGCTCCTGCGCATCCAGGAGGCAGCCGCCGAGACCGGCCTGACGCCCCGCTCCATCCGCTACTACGAGGAGCTGGGGCTGCTCTCCCCCGTCGCACGCTCCGACGGGGCCTACCGTCTCTATGACCCTGACGACCTCGAGCGCCTGCGCTTCATCCGCGGCCTCCGGGACGACGCAGGGTTCTCGCTCGCCGAAATCGGCCAGCTCCTCGGGGACGAGCAGGCACGGGTTCGCAATCGTGCCCAGTTCCAGGCCGCTCACACCAACGAGGAGCGGCGGCCCATCGTCCTCGACGCCCTGGCCCGCGTCGATCGCCAGGTCGCCACGCTGGAGCACAAGATCGAGCGTCTCGAGGCGATGATCGCCGACGCGCGTGCCCGCCAGGCGCACCTCCGCCAGCACCTCGATGACATCGACGCAGGGCGCGAGCACACCCACGACCACGCCGACCCGGCGACCGCGACTGGCTCCCGATGACCCACACGCCGGGACAAGGTGCACGTGCGGCCGCCCCCCGTCACGGCTGCGGGCCGGCACGCGGGCCTTCAGCCACTACAACTACCGGCTCTTCTTCGTCGGCCTGCTGGTCTCGCTCATCGGCACCTGGATGCAGCAGGTCGCCCAGGCGTGGCTGGTGCTCGACATCACGGGCGACCCGTTCGTCCTCGGGCTTGTCGCCGCGGTCTCGTTCCTGCCCGTCCTGGTCCTGGGCCTGTTCGGCGGGCTGATCGCCGACGCGCTGCCCAAGCGACGGACGCTGATGGTGACGCAGACCATCCAGATGATCCTGGCCTTCGTGCTGTTCGGCCTCGTCGTCACCGACACGGTCCAGGTCTGGCAGATCCTCGTCCTGGCCGCGCTCCTGGGCGTCACCAATGCCGTCGACATGCCCACCCGCCAGGCGTTCACCGTGGAGATGGTGGGGCGCGAGGACGTGGCGAACGCCATCGCGCTCAATGCCGCGGTGTTCAACGGCTCGCGCGTGATCGGCCCGGCCGTGGCCGGGCTCACGATCGGGTTCTTTGGCGGTGACGTGAGCGTCGCCTTCCTGCTCAACGGGATCAGCTTCGCCGCCGTCATCGCAGCGTACGCGGCGATGCGCGACTCGGAGCTCCGGGCACCACCTGTGATCCCCCGCCCGCGGTCGATCCGTGAGGTCGGGCACAGCCTCGGCGAAGGCCTCGGGTACGTGCGTCGGACGGAGCTCGTGCTGCTGGTCACGGTCACGGTCGGCCTGGCCTCCACGCTGGGGATGAACTTCGGCGTCACCATCCCCGCCCTCGCCCGCGAGGTCCTGGGCACCGATGCCACCGGGTTCGGGTTCCTGATGACCGCGAGCGGTATCGGGTCGCTGACCGCCGCCCTCCTGATCGCGTTCTCGGGCCGCTCCCGGCCGGTCGTCGTGCCCCTGGGCGCCACGGTGCTGGGCGTCGCGCTCGTCGTGTCCGCGTTCATCAGCGTCTACGCCGTCGCCCTTGTCGCGATGCTGTTCGTCGGCTTCGGCGCCATCGGCATGGCGGCGACCGCCAACACGACGATCCAGCTCGCCGTCCCAGACGAGCTGCGCGGGCGCGTGATCAGCATCTACGCCACGGTGTTCGTGGGCTCCACGCCGCTCGGCGGCCTGCTCATGGGCTGGATCGCGTCGAGCGTGAGCGTGGAGGCATCGCTCCTCGTCGGCGGGCTGGGCTGCGTCGTGACCGGCCTGGCGGCGCTGGCCTGGATGCGGCGGATCCGGGGGGCGGCGCTGTTCAGCCCCACCGTGCTGGCGACACGCCGGGCCGCCTGATCCGGACCGCGACTAGCTCAGCTCGCGCTGGACGTTCACGACGTCCTTGAGCTGCTCGACGCGGCCCATCACCTTCGCCAGCTGGGCGACCGAGGCCACCTGGATGGTCATGGTGACCGCGGCGCTGTGGTCCGGGTTGACGCCCACGTTGGCGGCCAGGATGTTGACCTTGTTCTCGGCCATGACCTGCGTGATGTCGGACAGCAGCCCGGTGCGGTCGTAGGCCTCCACGCGGATGGCGATCGGGTAGGTCTGGGCCGGGGCGCTCTCCCACTCGACGTCGATGAGGCGCGTGACCTCGCGCTCGTTGAGGACCGTCGGGCAGGAGCGCAGGTGCACCGTGATGCCCTTGCCGCGGGTGATGAAACCCTGGATCGGGTCGCCGGGGATCGGGTGGCAGCACTTGGCGAAGCGGACGAGGAGGTCACCCACCCCCCTGACCCGCACACCGCCGGTGCGCGCCGGCTGCTGCGGGGCGACCGTCGGCAGCGCCGCATGGCCGTCGTCGAGGACGCCGAGCCGGATCACCACCTGCTGGGCGTTGATCGCGCCGTAGCCGATGGCGGCGTACAGGTCGTCCAGCGACTCGTGCTGGTAGGCCTTCGCGATCGCCTGGATCCGGTCGAGGCCGACGGCCTGGATGCTCGTCCGGGCGAGGCGGCGCAGCTCGCGCTCGAGCGACTCGCGACCGTGGACGATGTTCTCCGCGCGGTCCTTCTTCTTGAACCACTGGCGGATCTTCTCGCGGGCGTGGGAGGTCCGGACGATGTTGAGCCAGTCGCGCGACGGGCCGTGCTCGCCCTTGGTGGTGACGATCTCGACGATGTCGCCGTTCTTGAGCCGGTAGTCGAGCGGGACCAGCCGGTTGTTGACCTTCGCGCCGATCGTCCGGTGGCCCACGTCGGTGTGGATCCGGTAGGCGAAGTCGAGCGGCGTCGAGCCCGCGGGCAGGTCCTTGACGTCGCCGCGCGGCGTGAACACGAAGACCTGGTCCTGGAAGATGTCGAGCTTGATCCCCTCGACGAACTCGGTCGCATCCGAGTCGCTGACGTCGCGCTGCCACTCCATGAGCTGGCGCAGCCAGGCCAGCTTGGCGTCGTAGTCGCGCTCCGCCTTGGAGCCCTCCTTGTAGCGCCAGTGGGCCGCGATGCCCACCTCGCTCACCTGGTGCATCGCATGGGTCCGGATCTGGATCTCGAGCGGCTTGCCGTCGAGCGCGATCACCGCCGTGTGGAGGCTCTGGTACAGGTTGTTCTTGGGGACCGCGATGTAGTCGTCGAACTGGCCGGGGATCGGGCGCCAGAGCGAGTGCACGATGCCGAGGGCGGCATAGCAGTCGCGGATCTCGTCGACCAGGAGGCGGATCGCATAGACGTCGTAGATCTCGCCGAACTCCGCGCCCTTCCGCTGCATCTTCTTGTAGATCGAGTAGATGTGCTTGGGCCGGCCCTGGAGCTCCCCGACGATGCCTGCCTGCTCGAGACGGGGGCGCAGCTCGTCGATCGCCCGATCGATGTAGCTCTCGCGGCCCTTCCGCCTCGTGTCGAGGAGCTTCGCGAGCTCGCGGAAGGACTCGGGCTCGAGGGCCTTGAACGACAGGTCCTCCAGCTCCCACTTGATCTGCCAGATCCCGAGCCGCTCGGCGAGCGGCGCGTAGATCTCCATCGTCTGGCGGGCGATCCGCTGCTGCTTCTCGGCCTTGAGGGCACCGAGGGTGCGCATGTTGTGGAGGCGGTCGGCGAGCTTGATGAGCACGACCCGGATGTCGTCGGCCATCGCCAGGAACATCTTGCGGATGTTCTCGGCCTGCTGCTGCTCATGGGTGTGGGTGGAGAACTTCGAGAGCTTGGTGACCCCGTCGACCAGGTGCGCGATCTCGGGTCCGAAGCCTTCCTCGACGTCCGCGAGGCTGTACTCCGTGTCCTCCGGGACGTCGTGGAGCAGTGCCGCAGCGACCGCGACCGGGTCGATCCCGAGCTCGGCCAGGATCTGGGCGCTGGCGATCGGGTGGGTGACGTAGGGCTCACCCGATGCCCGGACCTGCGAGCTGTGGGCGTCGACGGCGAGGTCGAATGCCCTCTCGACGACGGACAGGTCGGCCTGCGGGTGGGCCACGCGGACCGTGGCGACGAGGCGGCGGCGCAGCTCCGCAAGGTCGGTGTGGTCGCGGTGGGTGCGCTTCTGGGAGGGCTCGGCACCTTCCGCCGGTGTGGCCGCCGCCGGCTGCTCGCCCGCCGCGTGTCTGCCTGCCCCGGGCGAGCCCGCACGCTTCCGGCCCGCGGGCGGGTCGAGCGGTGTCTCCGGGTCGCGGACGACGGGTTCGGCCATGGCGGGCAGTCTACCCGGTGCGTGCCGGCGCGACGTCCGCCTGGCCAGCCGCGAGCGGCAGGCGCGGGCATCAGCCGGTGCGGCAGGCGTGTGCGTCAGCCGAGGATGCTGATCGCGAGCTCGCCCTCGATCCGCAGGCCGCCGTCGCCGGTGACCTCCGCCCGTCGGATCTCGAGGGGGAGGTCCTCGCCTCCGCGGAGCAGCACGACGTCGCTGCCTTCGCCGGGTCCGCCCGTGATCGCCACGACGAGATCCCCGCCCTCCGCCCTGAACCGGCCCTTGATCGTCTCGCCTGCCGCCTTGATCGTCAGGCGGTCAGGCGCGACGAGCCTGACGGACGTGGGTCGAACGCCGGTGCGCTCCTTGACGGCGTCGGCAATCCGGGCCTCCACGTTGGCCTTCGCGACCGTGGTGCCTGCGACGAGCGTGTCCTTGCCGCCCGAGATCGTCACCTCGCCGAGCGTGGCGCCACCGGCCTCGACCGGCAGCACGACGTCCGTGAGCGTCCCATCCACCTGGCCGGCCGTACGCTCGAGGACGTCGACTGCCGAGAGCTCGAGGTCGAGCGAGCCGATCTCCAGGCCCCGGAACGTGGCATTCGTCGCGCGGACCAGCACGCGGTCCGCGCGCCCCGAGAGCAGGTCGGTGGGCGGGTTCGCCTGCACGGTCACGGTGGTGTCGTCGGCCTGGAGGCCCGCTGCGGTCAGCCCGCCGGTCACGAGGGCCGAGGCGGCCGCCGGCAGGCCGAGGAACACGACGAGCACGAGCACCGCGGCCGCGAGGAGCAGGGTGAAGAGGCAGCCGCGCATCGGTCAGCCGCCCCGGTAGCCCATGGCCGCCAGCAGGTCGCGCGCCACAGCGGCCTCGTCCCAGGGCTGGGCATGGTCCGCATACAGGATGGTCGGCTCGTGGCCCTTGCCTGCGAGGAGGACCATGTCACCGGGCAGGGCGCGCTCGAAGGCCGCGGCGATCGCCGCGCGACGATTCGGGATGCCCAGGACGTCGGTGCCGCGCACCCGCCCAGCGGACTCGGCACCACGCACGATCTCGTCCACGATGCCAGCCGGGTCCTCCCCGCGCGGATCCTCGTCGGCGGCGACGACCAGCCGGCAGCGTTCGCCCGCGATCCGGCCCATGACTGCCCGCTTGGCCGTGTCCCGCTCGCCGCCAGACCCGAATACCGCGATCAGCCCGCCGCCCTGGGCGAGTGCCACGGGTGCCAGCAGGTCCAGGACGCCCTGGAGCGAGGCCGGCGAGTGCGCGTAGTCAACGATGACGCCGAACGGCTGTCCCCGGTCGATCCGCTCCATCCTGCCCGGCACGCCCGTCACGCCCTCGAGTCCGGCCCGGATGGCGGCCGCGTCGAGGCCGAGGCCGTGGCCCAGCGCGACGACGGCGAGCGCGTTGTGGACGTTGAACCGGCCGGCCAGCCGGAGGGCGAGCCTCCCGGTACCCGCGGCACCCTCGTAGTCGACGAGCAGGCGTCGCGCATCCTCCTCCACCGCGGTGGCACGAACGTCGGCACCGGCGCCGGTCCCGTACGTCACCACGGAGGCGCGTGCCCGGCGAGCGGCGCCGGCGAACGCCTCGGCGGACGGGTCGTCGCCGTTCACGACGGCGAGCTTGGGCCAGGGGCGACCCGCGACGACCTTCACGGGGTTCCCCGGCCCGGTCGCCAGCATGGTGAACAGGCCCAGCTTCGCGTCGCGATAGCGCTCGAACGTCCCGTGGAGGTCGAGGTGCTCGTGGGTGAGGTTGGTGAAGACGGCGGCGTCGTAGGCGGTACCGGTGACCCGGCCGAGCTCGAGGGCATGCGAGGTCGTCTCGACCACGGCTGCGGCATCCCCTGCCCGGACCATCGCCCGCAGCGTGGCCTGGAGCTCGGGTGCGCCGGGGGTCGTGACGTGCGCCTCGTGACGCTCCCGCACGCCGCCGATCCTCGTCTCGACCGTGCCGATGAGGCCCGTCGAGATCCCGGCCGCTTCGAGGGCGGCGACGGCGAGGAACGAGGTCGTCGTCTTGCCGTCGGTCCCGGTGATGCCCACGACGCCGAGCTCACGGCTCGGGTTGGCGCACCACCAGCCCGCGGCCTCGGCCAGCGCAGCACGCGAGGAATGCACGACGAGCTGGGGCATCGCGACGCCGGGCACCGGGTTCTCGACGATCGCGAGCGCAGCACCTGCGGCCTCGGCCAGGGCGGCATACGCGTGGCCGTCCACGTGGAACCCGGGGACCGCCACGAAGACCGAGCCCGGCGTCACGCCGCGCGAATCCTCGACGGGGCCCGTGGCCACCACGCCGGCGACCGCCACGCCGGCATCCGTCCACACACCGTCGAGCACCGCACCCTCGACCAGGCCGGCTGCCATGAGCCGCTGGAGAAGCTCCGCCGCGGAGCGCGGATCCGCCGGCACCGCCGAACCGACCATCCGCTCGATCTCGCTGCTCACCTGCGTCCCCTCCCCCGTCCGAGCGTGCGTGCCAGGCGCCCCGTGCCGCGACCCGCCCGGTAGCGCCATGCGTGGATCACCGTCTCGTGCGCGCCGGCAAGCTCCACCCACTGCGCCCCGAAGGACCGCTTGTGCTCGTACAGCCCGTGCGTGGGCTCACCCTCGAGTGGGATCCGGCGGGCGCCCCGCACGTCGACACCGCCGAGATCCATCTCGTCGCGGCCCTCGGCGAGGGCCAGCTGGATGGCCCGCCAGCGCAGCAGGTGCATGGCACCCGGGTGGTCTCGCCGTCGCTCCGTCCGGTCGGCGGAGTGGCCCGTGGAGAGCCGGGTCCCGTGGCGGTAGAGGATGAGCCCGCCCAGCACGTCGCCGTCGGCCGCCCCCTCGCGAGCCTCCAGGTAGACGAGGTGGCCCGCGGCCAGGGCGCGAAGCCACCAGGCCGTGAACTCCACCCGCCCGGGCAGGGCGAAGCCGAGCCGGTCGCCGGTGGCGTCGAGCATGCCGTGGAACCGGTCCATGGCCGGGGCGGCCGCCTCGGTCGCCGCAACGAATCTGTCGTGCGCCACTCCGCGCCCATCCCACCGCACAACGACCACCCCATCGCGCTCGGCACGACGGATGCGCTGCCGGGTGGCCTTGGCGATCCCGTCGAACACGGCGCCCTCGTCCACCCCTGGCGGGAGCGGGAGCGCCATGCGGTGGCGCGACGGCTGGATCTCGAGGATCGGGTGGTAGCCCGCCGCGGCGATGGCGTCGCCGAACGCCGTGTCATCGGCTCGGACCTCGGGGTCGGCTGCGAGGACGTCGAGGCCGGCCCGCTCCACGTGGTTGGCGATCGCGTCCATCGCCGTGCCGATCACGACGCCCGCGGTGCTCCCGGCTCGCCACGGCGTGCCGTTCCCAACCGGTCCTCGGGGGATGTAGGCCGACCCGCCCGGCACGCCCGCCCAGCCCCTGGCCAGCACCAGTGCCCGCATCTCGCCGGTCGCGAGGAACAGGGGCTTCCAGCCGGCCGACGATCGGTGCTCGGCCCACGCCCTCGACTGGAGGACGTGGCCACCGGGCGCGTCGACCGCGTGCGCATCCCAGTCGGCGAGGCCGGCCCCGTCCAGCTGGTCAACGAGCGAGCGGTTCACCCGTCACCCCCGGCCTCGCCCGCCCCTCCCGCGTACCCGGCCGCCGTCTGGCCGCCGGTACCCCTGAGCCCGTGACGCAGACGCTCGACGCGGGTCCGGGTCTGCACGGCGATGCTGTACGTGCGCAGGCCGAGCCGGTCCAGCACGAGGTCCCATGCCCCGATGTAGCGGATCTCGCGGCCGCCGAAGCCCGTCTTGAAATGGGCAATGCCCGGGTGGGCCAGGCCCCACATGTCGTAGCTCGTGGCACCAGCGATCTTGGACGAGCGGATCGCCTCCCACTTGAGCAGGTAGTTGGCGCGCGAATCGGCGCCCGCCTGGGTCATGCCGCCGTACGGCTCGACCACCCGCGTCCCGCAGCGGACGAGGAACAGCGTCGCGGCCGGCGTGCCGTCGGGCAGCTCGGCGAAGAGCAGGCGGGCACGGCCCGACGGGGCATAGGCGTCGTACACGTCGCGGTACGCGGACAGCGCACGGATCAGGAAGCCCGCCCGGTCCGCCGTCTCGCGGTAGATCGTGTAGAACTCGTCGAGGCGTTCGGGTCCGGCGTCCACGATCCGCACGCCCCCGGTGCGCGCCTTGTTCACGTACTGCCGCCACTTCTTGCGCAGGTCCCCGTACAGGGCGGCCTCGTCGGCCGTGAGATCGATAGCACGCGTCGAGACGGGCTGGATGGGCTCGGCTGGCCGCCAGCCGGTGGCCTCGAGGGCGGCCGTCACGGCGCCATCGGTGTCCGGCCCCGCGCCACGCTCGATCTCGGGATCGATCCGCAGGTGGCTCACCCGGCCACCGGCCCGCAGCCCAGCCTGGGCGAGGTTGGTGAACCGCGCGATGGTGGGCTGGTCCCATGTCCCGAGGACCGGACCTCGCGGCGCGTAGGCGAATGCCCAGGGAAGCGGGCCCGGACGGCGGACCAGCACCTGCGCACCTGCCTGACCGGCGCCGGGATCAAGCAGCCGGCGCGAGGTCCAGCCGTTGACGGCCTTGACCTCCGCCCACGCGCTTAGCTGCAGGTAGGAACCGAGCGGGTTCGCCTCGACGAGGGAATCCCAGTCGCCCGTGGTGGGGTCGGCCGAGTCGGCGGCGGTCACGTCCGGATGTCGCGCGGTCATGCGCGCCCACGCCGGCGCAGGAGGTCCACCATCACGCCGACGATAGACCGGAGCTCCTCGATGTGCAACGCGAGCGAGCCGGCGATGATCACGATGCCGCCTGCGGCGACCGCGAGGGAGATGCGGAGGAGCAGCAGCAGGATCCCCGGCGCCAGGCCCCAGGCGCCGATGAGCGCCTGGCTGACGCCGTACGCGACGAGCGCACCGGCCAGCGAGACGATGCCGGTCTTCGCCATGACGAGCCACACGTGTCCCAGGCCGGGCCGGAGGCCGGGGACCCGGCGGACCAGCAGCACCACGAGCACCATGGTCTCGAGCCACGCCGAGATGGCGATCGCCGCCGCCAGGCCATTGAGCCCCAGGCGCCCGACGAGGAGGTTCGCGATGACGATGTTCGCGACCACCGCCAGCAGCGCGGCCCCGACCGGAGTCGCGGTGTCCTTGAGGGCATAGAACGAGCGTGCCAGGACCGCGATCAGCGAGTGCGCGGTGAGGCCGAACAGGAAGATCGACAGCGCCGCCGCCGTCGCCTGCAGGTCGGGCTCCTCCATGCGCGTCCCCCCGAACAGGAGGTGGACGAGGTCCCCGGAGACCACGATCCCGAGGGCAGCGATCGCGACCATGACGTAGCCGAGCAGCGCCAGGCCCCGGGTGACGAGCCTGGTGAAGCCCTCGCCGGCACCGAGTGCCGCCTCGCGGGACAGCGACGGCAGCAGGATGATCCCGAGCGGCACCCCGATCACCCCGATCGGGATCTGCAGCATCGCGAAGGAGAAGTTGAACACCGAGATAGCCCCGGCCCCCAGCGTCGAGGCGAGGCTCGTCATGACCACGAACACGATCTGCGTGGCGCCGAGGCCGATCGCCCTCGGCACCATCAGCAGCAACGCGGTCCGTGCCTGGTCGTCGTGCAGGTCGACGAACGGCCTGATCCTGGCCCGGATCGCGATGAGCGCCGGGACCTGCACCAGGATGTGCCCCAACGCCCCGAGCACCACGCCGTAGGCCAGGCCCTGCACACCGAAGACCGGCACGAGGGCGATGGCCCCGAAGATCATCGCGAGGTTGTAGACCAGGGGCGCGAGCGCCGCTGCCCCGAACCGTTCGCGGGAGTTGAGGACGCTCGTGGCGATCGCTCCCGCCGCGAGCAGCACCGGTGCGAAGGCCATGATCCTCGTGAGCTCGGTCGTCTGGGCCAGCTGGGCGGCATTGAAGCCCGGCGTGATGACCGCCATCAGCTCGGGCGCGAACCACAGGACGAGCGCCACGAGCACCATGAGGGCAGCGAGCATCAGGGTCGCGACGGTCGAGACCACGCGCCAGGCGCGGGCATCCTCCTCCTTGGCGAACAGCCCGGCGATCACGGGGATCAGCGCCGACGACAGGGCTCCAGCGGCGACGAGCTGGAACATGAGGTCCGGGATCCGGAAGGCTGCATAGAACGGGTCCAGCTCGACGCAGGCCCGGGAACGCCGACGCGAAGACGATGGTCCGGACGTAGCCCAGCACCCGCGACAGCAGGAACATCCCCGTGACGATCAGACCGGCACGGGCGAGGAACGTCGCCGACGACGCGCCCTTGCGTGATGCCGCGGCGGCCGCCACGGGGTGGAGGGACGACTCCTCGTCGGCGACGACGCCGGTCAGGACATCCGGATCGTCCATCAGGATGTCCGTGCCCGCGGGTGGGCCACCCGGTACGCATCGCGCAGCCGGGTCGGCGACACATGGGTGTAGACCTGCGTCGTGGCGAGGCTCTCGTGGCCGAGGAGCTCCTGCACGACCCGCAGGTCCGCCCCGCCGTCGAGCAGGTGGGTCGCGAAGGAATGGCGCAGGGTGTGCGGGCTCACGCCCTCCGGGAGGCCGGCGTTGCGGCACAGGCGGTCCAGGCGGAGGCGGATGCCACGCACCCCCAAGGGCGCACCCCGGTGGTTGAGGAAGACGGCGGTCGAGGGGACCGCCACAGGGAGTGCCGCGCTCGGCGAGGACCGGCCGGCCACGCGCGAGGTAGTCCCGCAGCGCTGCCTGGGCAGGCTTGCCCGAGGAGCCCGATCCGCTCCTTGCGGCCCTTGCCCAGGACCCGGATCTCGCCGCGCTTCAGGTCGAGCCGCCCGAGGTCCGCCGCCGCGAGCTCGCTGATGCGGAGCCCGGCGGCATAGGCCGTCTCGACGAGGGCGCGATCGCGTTCGGCAAGCGCCAGGGCGAGGGCCGGATCGATCCGGCTCGTGCGGGTGGTGCGGTCGCCCGCGGCGACGACGTCCTCGTCGACGGCCGCGAGCAGGGCCTCGATCTGGGCCACCTCGAGAACCTTGCGGCAGGCGGCGGGGCAGGCGCGGCGTCGCGATCGCCCCCCACGGATCACCGGGTGCGAGGCCGGCCCGGACGCAGTAGCGGTGGAAGGCCCGCAGGGCGGCCAGGCGCTGGGCGACGGAGGCGCGGGCATGTCCGGCGGACTCCTCGGCCAGGTACGCGCGCAGCGTGGCCTTGCCCGGGTTCTGCCAGCTGGCGCCGCGGGCCTCGAGCCAGGCCAGGTACCCCTGCACGGACGCCTCGTAGGACCGGCGGGTGTGGGGCGACGTGTCGCGGGCCTCGAGCGAGCGCAGGAAGCGGCCCAGCGCCTCGGAGCCCGTCACTGGTGCGGGCCCGCGCTCACGCGCCGCTGGTGCGGCGCGTGGACGACCCGGAGCTGCTGCGACCGGCCGAGCCCGAACCCGCAGCGCGTCTCGCTCCCCCGGCCGCGGGACGCCCGCCCCGGCGTGCCCCGCGCGCAGGCCGCTCGAGCGCCGCCGGATTGGCGGGACCACCCTCCAGCACCAGGCCCACGACGATGTCGCCAGGCAGCGGGACGGCCGCACCACAGGTGAGGCAGATGCCTTCCTCGCCCTTGCGGGCAACGGCGCCCTTGCCGTCCTCGTGGCCCGCGTGCAGGGCGCCGGTGGGCTGGTCGTTGGTCGTGAAGTCGCACTTCGGATACGCAGAGCACCCCCAGAAGACGTTCCCGGTACGCCGGGCGCGACGCGCGACGAGCGGTCCATCGCCGTTCTTGGGGCAGATCACCGTGAACGGCAGCGGCTCGGGGGGCGGTGGACCGTCCTTCTTGATGTACGTGCACTCCGGGTAGCGCGAGCAGCCGACGAACGCGCCGAACCTTCCACGCTTCGTCGCGAGGACGCCCTCGCCGCACTCCGGGCACGGCTCCCCCTCGCCCTCGAGGTGCGGACCCTCCTCGCCGGGGAGCGGCCGGGTCTCCTTGTGGTCGGGGTAGGTCGAGCAGGCGAGGAACTTCCCGTTGCGCCCGAGGCGGATCACCATCGGGTGTCCCTCGGAGCAGACCTCGTCGGTCTCCGTGGTGGTGATGTCCTTGCGGCGGACGGTCTTGCGGACCTCCGCGACCCGGTCACGCAGCGGCTCGAAGAACTCGCGCAGGAGCGGCACCCAGGCCCGCTGGCCCTCGGCGACCTCGTCCAGCTCCCCTTCCATGCGCGCCGTGAAGGCGAGATCCACGTACTCGCTGAAGTAGGTGACGAGGAAGTCGGTCACGATCTCGCCGATCTCCTCGGGTCGCAGCCGCTTCTCGACGACCTTCACGTAGCCGCGGTCGAGGATGGTGGAGATGGTGGCCGCGTAGGTCGACGGACGCCCGATGCCGTGCTCCTCGAGGGCCTTGATCAGGCCGGCCTCGGTGAAGCGGGGCGGCGGCTCGGTGAAGTGCTGCGTCGGCGTGACGGACTCGACCGTCGTCGTGTCCCCCTCCTTCAGCGACGGCAGGGCGCCCTCGGCCTCGTCGGCATCGTCGTCGCGGCCCTCGGTGTAGACGCGGGAGAAGCCGTCGAACAGGGTCCGCGTCGCGGACGCGCGCAGCCGGTACGGGCCGTCGGCGAGGTCGATGGCCGTGGTCTCGAGCTGCTTGGGCGCCATCTGCGATGCGATCGCTCGCTGCCAGATCAGCCGGTACAGCTTGTACTCGTCGCCCTTGAGGTGCTTGCGCAGGGACTCCGGGTCGCGGTGGAACGACGTCGGCCGGACCGACTCGTGGGCCTCCTGCGCGCCCTTCTGCTTCGTCTTGTAGACCCGGCCCTTGCCGGTGCCGTACTCCTGGCCGAACAGCTGGGCGATCACTGCCTGCGCCTCGGTCATCGCAACGCCCGCGATGGCTGTCGAGTCCGTGCGCATGTAGGTGATCAGGCCGACGTGGCCGTCGGGCGTGTCGACGCCCTCGTACAGGTCCTGCGCGACCGACATCGTGCGCTTCGGGCTGAAGCCCAGCTTGCGGCTGGCCTCCTGCTGCAGGGTGCTCGTCGTGAACGGAGGCGCCGGCGTCCGCTTCGAGGTCTTGGTGGTGACCGCGTCGACCACCGGGCGGAGCGACCGGATCGCCGCGGCATGGCGCTCCGCGGTCTCGCCGTCGCTGATGTCCACGGCCTTGCCGTCGATGCGGGCGAGATCCGCCGAGAAGGCCGTTCCGTCGGAGGTGAGCAGGACCGCCGCCAGCGTCCAGTACTCGCGGGCGGTGAAGGCGCGGATCTCGCGCTCCCGCTCCACGACCATGCGCACCGCGACCGACTGGACGCGACCGGCGGACAAGCCGCCGCGGACCTTGCGGGAGAGCAGCGGGCTCAGGGTGTAGCCGACGAGCCGGTCGACGATCCGCCGCGTCTGCTGGGCGTCCACGAGGTTGCGGTCGATCTCGCGCGGGTGGGCGAAGGCCTCGCGGATCGCGCCCTCGGTGATCTCGTTGAAGGTCACCCGACTGGTCTTCGCAGGAGCCATGTGCGCCGCCTCGGCCACGTGCCAGGCGATCGCCTCGCCCTCGCGATCGAGGTCGGTGGCGAGGTAGACGCGCTCGGCCGTCTTGGCCGCCTTCGTGATCTCGGCCACCTGCTTGCGCCGGTCGTCGGAGATCACGTACTCGGGCGCGAAGTCGTGGTCGACGTCCACGCCGAACTTGCCCTTGCCCGGGTTCTCGGGCAGGTCGCGGACGTGCCCGTACGAGGCGAGGACCCGGTAGTCGGCGCCGAGGTAGCGCTCGATGGTCCGCGCCTTGGCAGGCGATTCGACGATCACGAGGTTCTTGGCCAGTCGGCCGGGAGGATAGCACCGGCCCGTTGCGCGGCAGGCCCCGTGCCACGCCCGGCGTGTGGACAACCGGGCCGGCGCGCCTAGATGTCGCGGATGCGGCGCAGGAAGTCCTCGTCGATCTCGAGGTCGGCATCGGGCACGTCGGGCTCGTCGTGGTCGATCTCGGTCTCGCCCTCCGGGACCAGGACGGGGAGGAGATCGCCCGGTCCCGGTCCGCCCTGCTGCGCTTCGCCTTGCGCCACGGACTGCCCTGCGGCACCCGGGACTCCGGCCCACGCACCGCCCGCGGCGAGGTGGCTGGCCACCTGGCCGGGCGGGATCTCGAGGAAGCGGATCACGCAGGTACGGGAAGAAGAACACCGAGTCGGTGCGGTCGATGAAGACCGGCCGCTTGCCGTCGAGGATCCGGACGTTCGTGCAGCACGAGGCCGACGTCGCCGGCGGTCGGGCAGCGTCGTAGAGGTCGGCCAGCAGCGGCTGCTCGTTTGAGAGGTGGACGACGACGTTGCGGATCACGGGAGCATCGTCGCCGATGCGGCGGGACGCGTCACCGGCCCGATGGTCCCGGTCGGCCGGACCGGCCGAAGGTCAGGGGTGGTAGAAGTCGACGACCAGGCGGACCCGGCCGCCCGACACCCACACGCCGATCCCGACCCGGTCGTACTTCGGGTTCATCAGGTTCACGTAGTGGCCGCCGAGGTACGACTTCTCGCTCTGGAAGAAGAGGTGCGAGCCGAGGACGGCCGAGTACGGGTTGCCCGACCGGCAGCCGAGGTTCTCGGCCCAGCGGTAGCTCGTGTAGCCGGCGCGCTCGAGGCGGTCGCCCGGATTGCCGCCGATGAAGTGGCTGCAGATGCCGCGCGTCGCGAGGAGCTTGGCGTACGGCCGCGCGACCTGAGGACTGATGCCCGCTGCTCGAGCTGAGAGCGGCGCGACGTTCCGCCCGCCCGGGCTGCTGCACTTGCCCGTCGACGTCACCCAGCCGCCCGGTCCGGGTGCAGTTCATCAGGCGCAGGTAGTAGGTCTCGACACCCGTCCACGACCCGGATACGGCGCCGCCGCCACCGGAACGCGGGATGTCCTTGCTGCCTCCGCCGGACCGCGGGGCGGCCGCAGGCTTTGCCTTCGGCTTCGGCTTCGGCTTCGGCTTCTTCTCGACCGTGAAGGCGCCTGACGCGGCCTTCTCGACAGCGACACCCGCCTTCGAGGTCGCGCCTGCATCCACCGTCATGACGACCTTCGCGGCGTAGGGCAGCGGATCGGCCGGGCGGAAGACGAGCACCTCGCCGGCCTCCGCCCACAGGACGGTTCCCTTGACCGGCTTGCCACCAGCCGTGACCTTGAACGCAGCGGCCGTCGCCTTGCGGTTCATCGCCTCGTCGAAGCGGACCGAGAGGGTTGCCGCACGCTCGACGGCAGCCCCGCCAGCCTGGGGGCGGAACCGGACGACCGATGGGGCGGCGGCGGTGCGGAGCACCAGCTCACGGGGCGGGTCGAAGGCGGCCCCATCGGCATCCTCGAGGCCATCGAGGGTGACGCGGTAGGTGGTACCAGGCGCCAGCGGCTCGGACGGCGTGAACACGAAGGTGCCCGGCGACGATCCCTCCGCGAGGGTGCCCTCGATGGCGGGCGTCACCCGAAGGGCAGCCTGGACGTTGTCGAGCGTGGCCGGCTTGTCGAGCGTGATCCGGATGCCCGTACCGGTCTTCACGCGCTTGCCGACGACCTTCGTCGCGGCCAGCGCCGCTGTCCCGGACCTGGAGGTGAGGATCACCGCCCGCAGCGGCTTCGCAAGCGCGCCACCATCGGTCGCGCGTGCTGTCGTCGTGACGGTGACCGTGTACAGCGTCCCCGCATCCCAGTGGGCGACCGGGCCGACCGACAGCGTCCTCCCGTCGGGGCTCCACGAGAAGCTGACGGCGGCCTCGGGACTGATCCGCAGGGCTGCCGCCACCGACGCGGCGTCCATCGGGGCGTCGAAGGCCACCCGGAAGGGGCGCTTCAGCCCGTGACCGGTCGTGACCGCGTCCATGAGTGACGCCGCGACCGGCTCAGGTGCAACTCGAGGGGCTGCCGAACTGGGCGCAGGCGGCACGCTCGCCATCACGGTGGAGGTGATCAGCGCGGCAGCCAGCATGCCCGCGCCGGCCCGCCCGGCGACCGACCGCGGAACGATGAGCGGCAGGTACACACGCGCGAGGACGGGGATCGCGAGCAGGATCGCGCCCAGCTTCTGCAATACATCCACCTCTGCCAGCCCAGCTGGTTCCGCCGTCACGCGGACCATGCCCCACGACGCAAGCGAGCGCGCGGCGGGACGACTGGGACGGGCGCAGGGTAACACCGGGTTGCCGGGAGCGGCAACCGCCCGGCTCGCGGAGCGACCCCGGCCGGCGCTTCAGGCCGCCGGTTTGCCCATCAGGCCGCCGGCAGGCACGTCAGGCCGCCGGCCGCCGGACCCTGCGGCCGACCGCCGGAACCACCGGCCGACGCAGCACGGCCCCGTCGAGCAGGGTCGTCGCACGGTAGCGCGCGAAGGTCTCGAGGACCAGGCCCCGCACCTCCAGGCCGGTCAGCGCCGCGAGCACCGTCGCCGGCGCGAGGCCAGTCGCAGTGACAAGCTCGTCGACCGTCGCCGGCCGGTCCCGCAGGCAGCGCGCGATCGACCGCTCCGCGTCGGGCAGGCCGACGAGGGGATCCGCAACCCCTCCGACGGCTTCGGCACCCGTGTAGCCGAGGTCCTCGAGCAGCTCCACCACCCCGGGGACGACCCGCGCCTCGGGGCCGGCCTCCCGGAGGAAGGCGAGGCAGCCCGCCACCGAAGGGTCGTCCGGCCGACCCGGCACAAGATGCAGGCCCCTCCCCTGCTCCAGCGCCCAGGCCGCCGTCGTCAGGGCACCCGAGCGGACGCCTGCCTCAACCACCACCGTCGCGTCGGCAAGGCCGCTGATGAGGCGATTGCGGCGCGGGAAGCTGCCCCGGGACGGTTCCACGTCCGGGGCGAACTCGGACAGCACGGCCCCTCCGCCGTCAGCGATTCTGCGCCGCGAGGTCCCGGTGACCCGCGGGATAGAGGCGCTCGTGGCCCCCGCCGATCACCGCCACGGTGGGCGTCCCGCAGCGCACCGCTGTCGCATGGGCCGCCGCGTCGATGCCGAGCGCGAGACCCGAGACGACGGTCGCCCCGTGGCTGCCGACCGCCTCCGCGATCCGGCAGGCGAGCGTCCGCCCCATGGCCGTCGGCCGACGCGTGCCGACGATGGCGACCGAGCGCAGCCGGTCCAGCGATGCGACAGCACCATGGAGGAAGAGGACCGGCGGCGGCACCTCGACGGCCCGCAGGCGCGACGGGTAGGCCGTCGTCCGCCAGCAGGAGCACCGTGACCCCGGACCGGTGGACGACCGCCAGGCGCCGGTCGGCGTCACGGGCGGCAGCCACCACGCCGTGCGCGGCTGTCGCATCGAGCCGCCAGCCCGCACCGTCCCGGGTCCGGGCAGCAGCAGCGAGTCCGGCGGCGCCTCCGCGGCCGGTTGCAGCCGCCAGCACCTCCCGGGCGGAGCCGTACGCCATCAGCAGGTTCCCGAACGTCACCGGGCCGACGCCGACGGCGCTCGCGAGGACCACCCAGGCATCACGCTCGGCGCCGGATGGCGCACGTGCTGGTTCGCCCGGAGTGCCCGCGGCTGGGCCGCCCGCGCCTTCCGGATCCGTGCGGCCGAGGGAGCCACCACGCCCGACGCCCAGCATCAGCCCGCCTCCCGCATGACGCCCCGGTCGGCGGGCGCCCGGAAGCGGGCCGCCTCGTCGAGGTGGTGGGGACGAACGGTGGCGGCCCCATCGAGGTCCGCGATGGTCCGGGCCACGCGCAGGAGCCGGTCCGTGCCACGCCCCGACATGCGCTCCCTGTCCGCGAGCGCGGTCGCGCGCCGGGTGGACTCGAGGTCCATCCCGCAGGCGGCCCGCAGGCGACGTCCGGCCACCCTTCCATTGGGCTCACCGCCCCAGCGCTGGCGCTGCACCTCGCGAGCCAGTGCGATCCGGCCCGCCACGACCTGCGACGGCTCCGGCCTGCCCGGGGCGAGGAGGGCGGCGGGCGGAACGCGGTCGACGACGACCCACAGGTCGATGCGATCGCGCAGGGGACCCGAGATCCG
Source organism: uncultured Chloroflexia bacterium (assembly GCA_963697365.1). GTDB lineage: Bacteria > Chloroflexota > Limnocylindria > Limnocylindrales > CSP1-4 > CAIXZV01. Next base: position 122,469 of record CAVONT010000016.1, on the reverse strand, counting down.
CCGCTGGTAGCGCTCAGGGACGCCGGCAGGACAGCTGCAGACGCCCTCCAGCGACCCGTGCTGGCCGCAGGGGCAGGCGTTCATCGCGGCGACGAACGTGAACCGGGCCGGGAAGACGCCGGCCCGGCCTACCCGGACGACCGACACGCGTGCCATCCTCCAGCGGCTGCCGAAGCGCCTCGAGCACGTCCCGCCCGAACTCGGGCAGCTCGTCGCAGAACAGCACACCGTGATCGGCGAGCGTGACCTCGCCCGGCGAGAGACGCTGGCCGCCGCCAACCATGCCCGCGTAGCTGGTCGTGTGGTGCGGGGCCCGGAACGGCGGGCGTCGCACGAGTGCGCCGACGGGCGCCTCGCTGCTCGCGGAGGCCACGATCGTGGCCTCCAGCGCGGCCGCATCGTCGAGGTCCGGCAGGAGCCCGGGGATCGTCCGCGCGAGCAGGGTCTTGCCCGGATCCGGGCGGGCCGACGAGCAGCAGGGCATGGCCACCGGCCAGCGCGATCTCGAGGGCCCGTCGCGCCTGTGCCTGGCCGCGGACCTCGTCGAGGTCGACCGGCGCCTCGCGGCCATCCGGTGCGGCCGCGATCTGCGGTGGCGGCGCGGACGTGAGGATCGGCCGTTCGCCGGCGGCAGCCGCTCCCAGCAGGGTCAGGTCGGCCCGCGGCAGGGCGGAAGGCGGCCGTCGCCGGGACCGGACGACCGCAGCGCCTCGGCGGCCTCGGCGAGCGTCGCCACCGGCACGATCTCGAGTCCCGGCGCAAGCGCGGCCTCGAGCTGCCCGTCGGCGGGGACCAGGACCCGCCGCACGCCCCGCCCGGCGAGCGCGATGCACATCGGGAGCAGGCCGGGCACCCGGCGGATCTCCCCGCCCAGGCCGACCTCGCCGATGAGACCCGCGCGGCCGCGGCCGATCCGCAGCTGCTCGGACCCGACGAGGATCCCGAGCGCGATGGCGAGATCGAGCGAGGCGCCGGCCTTGCGCAGGTCCGCCGGGCGCGAGGTTCACCGTGATCCGCCGGGGCGGATGGTGGTAGCCGGAGTTGCGGAGCGCGCCCCGGACACGCTCCCGAGCCTCGGACAGCGCCGCATCCGGCAGCCCCACGATCGTGAAGCCGGGCAGCCCGGGCGCGACATCGACCTCGACGCGGACGATCCGTCCGGCGATGCCGTGAAGGGTTGCGGAGACGAGGGTTGCGAGCACGCTGGCGACGGTAGCGATCGCCACTCACCGGCGGCTTACCGCGCGCTTACGGGCCGCTCACGCCGGGATCGCCGCTCACGCCGGGTCGCCGATCGCCGGTTCGCCCTGCCTGCGTCGGGTGACGGACGTCCTAGCGGCCCGCTGTCGGGGCGAGGAGGCCGGCAGCCTGCGCCGAGCCCTTGTCCACCGCCTTGGCGAACTCGAGCACGGACCGCCCCAGGACCGAGTCGGGCTTGTCGGTCATGATCGGCGCCCCGGTGTTGAGGGCGGAGATCGCGCCGCGGTACTCGTTCACGATCTGGAACTCGATCGGACGGCGCAGCGCGCCCTCGGCGCTCTTCATGTTGATGCCGGTGAAGGCGTTGGAGCGGTTCAGGACGAGCTTGAGCTTGTTCTGCTCGTAGCCGAGGTGGCCGATGGTCTCCAGCAGCAGGCGCACGTTCTTGAGGCACGACAGGTCCGCGGTCATGACGGCGAAGATCGTGTCCGCCACGTCGAGGACCATGAGGTTGACGTCATCGAGCCGCTTGTCGATGTCCACGACGACGTAGTCGTACATGCTCGTGAGGATGTCGAGCACCTGCGACATGTGGGCCGACGTGACGAGGTCCGCCGTCTCGGGCGACGGCGGCGCCAGGAGCAGGTCCATCCCGGAGTCGTGCTGCTGGACGATGCTGCGCGCGAGCTCGGCGTCCATGGCCGGTGCGGTGACCAGGTCCACGATGCTCCGCCGGTCGTTGCCGAGGTCCAGGAACACGCGGTGGTCGCCGAACTGGAGGTTGCCGTCGACGAGGCACACGCGGCGACCCATGCCCTGGAGGGCGATCGCCGCGTTGATGGCGATGGTGGTGGTGCCGACGCCGCCCTTCGCCCCGTAGTAGGCGTGGATGCGGCCCATGGGCGGCTTGCCCACGAGTGACTCGGACGGCGAGTAGCGCGCGATCAGTGACTTCATGCGCGCGATCAGCTCGGCCGGGTGGAACGGCTTGACCAGGTAGTCGTCGGCCCCGGCCCGGAGCGCGCGCACCTTCTGCTGCACGTCGCGATCCGTCGTCAGGATGATGATCGGGGTGTGGCGGGCGCCTCCCTCCTCGGCCCGGATCCGCGTGGCCACCTCGTAGCCGTCGAGGATGCGCACGGTGGCGTCGACCAGGATCAGGGTGGGCACATCGGTCGTCGCCAGGCGGAGACCCTCCGCGCCGTCCGCCGCGAGGACGACCTCGTAGCCCTCCTGGGCAAGGGTCGCCTGGAGCAGCCGCTGGACGCTCGCGTCGTCGTCGACGACTAGGACCTTGCCCGCCAATGCGTCCTCCGATCCGCATCCCCCGGCCGGCACACCGCGGCACCGATCCGACGCGCGCAGTATAGAGCCGTCGGCCGCCGTGGCCGAATGCCCGGCCCGGCCGCGGCTGGTCAGCCTGTCAGGGCGTCGAAGGCGAGCCGGCTCCACGTCTCCATGTGCTCACGCACGGCCTCCACGTCCGCGGTCGAGGCGAAGGCACCGGCCAGCTTGTCGGTCTCCCGGATGGCGACGGGGCGTCCGGCGGCATCGGCCAGGTACACGAAGCCGATGTGGACAGCGCCGACTGGCGTCGTGTCGTCGTTGAGCAGGCCGACCGGTCGATAGTCGGGCGCGAAGTCCGCCTCGACCTCCTCCGCCCACTCGCGCGCCAGGCCACCAGCCACGTCGCCGTCACCGGGGTTCAGGTGCCCGCCCACCCCGATGGACCACAGGTCGTGCAGGCGTGCATCACCACCCGCCCGCGTCCGGCGCATCAGGAACCAGCGGTCCCCGTCGCGCAGCACGAGGTACGGGATGACCTGCTTGTGCGAGGCGTCCTCCTCGGCATCGCCGCGGCGCATGAACCGGCCCTCCCGGGCCACGACGGCGAGCTCCTCGGTGAGGTCGCTGCGGCGCACCCCCAGCCATCCGTCCCCCGGCACGAGCGCGGCTCGCGGGACCACCAGCACCAGCTCGTCCGGGTCGCCCACCGCTCAGCGCTCGCCTTCCAGGCGGGCCCGTGCCGCCGCGAGGCGGTCCCGCAGGGTCGCTGCGTCGGGCCCGTCCGGGGCCTCCAGGGCCTCGATCCAGGCATCGATGCGCGCCCGGTACGCGCGCAGGACGACGGCGATGGCCGGCGCGTTGGACGCGGCGATCTCGGCACCCATCGTGGCATCCCCCCGCGCGAGGCGGGTCGTGTCCCGCCAGCCCGTGGCGGCGAGGCGCGCCGCCAGCGCCCAGTCCTGGTCCGGCTGCGGGCCGGTCCCCGTGACGGCCTCGGCGAGCGCCACGGAGGTGAGCAACGGCACGTGGCTGATCGAGGCGACCAGCCGGTCGTGGACCTCGGCGACGAGATCCACGACCACGGCGCCGCAGGCCTCGGCGACCTCGCGGACCGGCGCCGGATCACCGCCACCGACCGCCTCGGTGATCACCCATGGCCGATCGACGAACAGGGAGGCGTCGGCAGCCGCGTACCCCGATGTCTCGCGCCCCGCCATGGGGTGGCCGCCCACGAACGGGACACCCGCGGCCCGGGCTGCTGCCGTGAGCACGCCCTTGGTCGACGCCACGTCGGTGACGGTCGCGGAGGGGTCCAGGTGTGCTGCGCCACCCTCGGACGATCCGAGCCACTCGAGCAGGCGGGCGCAGGCGAGCGGCGGCGCCGCCAGGACGACGAGTCCCGCGCCCTCGATCGCGTCTCGCGCGTCGGGGCCACCGTGTCCAGGACACCCGCATCCCGCGCCGCGGCCGGGCCCGTGCCGGACGGCGTCCAGGCGACGAGCTCCCAGCGCGACCGAGCCGGGTCGGCAGCCCGCAGGGCGAGCGCCATCGACCCGCCGATGAGTCCGAAGCCGAGGAAGGCGATGCGCATCCGCGGATTATCGGGGCTGCGCGAGCCTGCCCGTGGCGCCCGCCGACAACGCCGGGGACGCCGGGGACGCCGGGGACGCCGGGGACGCCGGCATCGTCCGAATGGTCGGACCCTACTGCGCGACCTGCGGCAGGCCCGCCAGCGCCGCCTGGACCGTCTCGGCCGGGTACTCGTAGTCCTCGAGCGCGCCCTGCGAGGTACCGCTCGTAGGCCGACAGGTCGAAGTGGCCGTGGCCGCACAGGTTGAACAGGATCACCCGCTCCTCGCCGGCCTCCCGGGCCGCGAGCGCCTCGTCGATCGCGACCTTGATCGCGTGGGTCGGCTCGGGCGCCGGGAGGATCCCCTCGGCGCGGGCGAACTGGACGCCGGCCTCGAAGCAGGCGCGCTGGTGGACGCTCGCGCGCCTCGATGAGGCCCGTCCTCCTTGAGCAGCGACACGAGCGGCGACATGCCGTGGTAGCGCAGGCCGCCGGCGTGGATGGGCTCCGGGATGAAGTCGGAGCCCAGGGTGTGCATCTTCACGAGCGGGGTCATCGTGCCCGGTGTCGCCGAAGTCGTAGGCGTAGACGCCGCGGGTCAGCGACGGCGCCGCCTCGGGCTCGACCGCGATCACGCGGTAGCTTGCCCTCGCCGCGGAGCTGCCGGCCCGACGCACGGGAACGTCAGGCCGGCGAAGTTGGAGCCGCCGCCGGCGCAGCCGATGACGACGTCCGGCTCCTCGCCGGCCATCGCCATCTGCTCGATCGCCTCCTGGCCGATGACCGTCTGGTGCAGGAGCACGTGGTTGAGCACCGAGCCGAGCGCGTACTTCGTGTCGTCGCGGGTCGCTGCGTCCTCGACGGCCTCGCTGATGGCGATGCCCAGCGAACCCGGGGTGTCGGGCGTCTCGGCGAGGACGCTTGCGCCCGTAGTTGGTCGTCGGGCTCGGGCTGGCCACGACCTCGGCGCCGTAGGTCTCCATGAGCATCCGGCGGTACGGCTTCTGGTCGTAGCTGGCGCGGACCATGTAGACCTTGACCTCGAGCCCGAAGAGCGGCGCCCGCGAAGGCCAGCGCGCTGCCCCACTGCCCGGCGCCGGTCTCGGTCGCGAGACGCTTGACGCCCTCCTGCTTGTTGAAGAACGCCTGGGCGACCGCGGTGTTCGGCTTGTGGCTGCCCGCCGGGCTGACGCCCTCGTACTTGTAGTAGATGTGGGCGGGTGTGTCGAGCGCGGCCTCGAGCCGGTGGGCCCGGTACAGCGGCGACGGCCGGTACAGCGCATATGCCTCGCGGACCGGGTCCGGGATCTCGATCTCGCGGTCGGTGCTGACCTCCTGGAGGATCAGCGCCATCGGGAACAGCGGCGCCAGGTCGTCGGGGCCGATCGGCTGGCCCGTGCCCGGGTGGAGTGGCGGCGAGGGCATGATCCCCTTGGGGAGAGATCGGCCATGATGTTGTACCAGGCGCGCGGAATGCGATCCTCATCGAGAAGGAACTTGGTCCGGCGCTGGACGACGTTGGCCATCAGGATCGACCTCCCGGGAGCTGCGTGCGGCGTGGTCGCGCGAGCCTATCGTGTCGCCTCGACCGGGGGCAAGCGGACGCTCAGTCCGCCAGCGGGACCTCGACCACCGGCTCGTGGCGCGGTGGCCCGCCGCCCAGGTGGCTGCGGTACAGGACCACCCGATCCGCACGGAACCCGGTGCGCCACCCGGTCGCCTCTGCGACAAGCGTCTCGGCCAGCGCCACACCCTGCGCGGGCGACGAGGCGTCAAGCCTGGCCACCGTCAGGTGCGGCCGGTAGGGACGGTCGTCGGGCGGCCAGCCAAGCGGGGCCAGCGGCGCGTCGAGCGCATCCGCCAGGGCGCCCAGCTCCCCGGCCCCCTGCTCGATCCCCAGCCACAGCGTGCGCGGCTTGCGCGGGCCTGGGAACATCCCGGCGCCGGCGAGCTGCACGTCGAATGCCCGGACCCCGGCGAACGCGGCGTGCACCGCCAGCGCCACATCGGGAACGAGATCGGGCGGCGTGTCGCCCAGGAAGCGGACGGTCAGGTGCAGGTTGTCGATGCGCACCCAGCGCGGCACACGCCCGAGCGGTCCGGCGCGGACCCGATCGACCAGCGACCGGCATGCCGCGATCGAGTCAGCGGGGAGCGGGACTCCGACGAACAGGCGGGACCAGCGCTCCGATGCCTCCGCTTGCCGGTCCGGTTCAGCCACCCTTCTCGAGGGTCCAGCGCTCGCGGTCCCGGGTGAGGACCTCGTGGGCTCGCTCGCGACCGCTCCAGCCGTCGAGGTCCACTGCCTTGTTCTCGAGCATCTTGTACGTGTTGAAGAACTGCTCGATCTCGACCAGGCGATGGGGGCGGATCTGCTCCAGGCGCTCGATGTGCTGCTGGTGCGGGTCCCCGATCGCGACGCAGAGCGTCTTGAAGTCGAAGCCCATCTCGTCGTGCATCTCGAGGCCGCCGACCGGGCGTGCCCAGACGCGGCAGCCGGGGAACGTGGGCTCGTCGATGATCAGCAGGGCGTCGGTGTGGTCGCCGTCATCGGCGCGGGTGCCCTCGATGAACCCGTAGTCGAAGTTGTAGTACACCGCCGAGGACAGGACGCGGTCGAGTCGGAAGACGCCGGCCTCCTCGTCGAACTCGTACTTGTTGCGGGACCCGCGCGGGATCTCGACGACGATCTCGACGATCTCGGGGAACTTCTCGGCATGGCTGCTCATGGCATGACTCTACATCGCCAGCGTCGACCAGCGGGCGGTTCAGGCGAGCCGGCGCGAAGGCGGAGGGGAGGACCGCAGCGAGCGCACCCGGATGTGCGTGAGCGAGGACCGCAGCCGACAACGCACGCGCCGGCCGCATCAACCGCCCGGCTCAGTCGTTGTAGAGCCGCTCCTCGATCAGCTTCTCCTGCACGGTGCGCCCGCTGGGGTCGAAGCACGAGTACTCGAAGTGCTTCTCGAACTCCAGGTCGACCGCATCCTGACCACCGCGGTTCTTCTCGACCGAGACGATGACCCAGTCCCGGAAGCGCTGCGCCTGGTACGGGTTGAACTCGATGTTGACCTTGGCGACGATCTGGTACTTCTCGTTGAGGATGAGGATGATGTCGGCCTCGTAGTTGATCGCCGACGACCCGCGCAGGTGGTAGTTGCGCAGTCGCGACGCCTTGAGGCCTTCCTTGTCCGCCGCGACGATCGCGATCATCGGGACATCCTCGGACAAGTGCGATGTCCTTGAGCCCGTTCACCACGAACGTGACCTTCTCGGTCTCAGTCAGGGGCTCGGGGATGACCGGCACCTTCTGGAGATAGTCGATGACCACCACGAGCCGGCGGTCGCCGGACAGCTCGCGGTGCTGGCGGATCAGCTGGCGCATGCCGTCGATGGTGCTCGACGTCTGGCTGCCCCGGAGCAGGAACAGGTTCTGGCCGTACCGGGCGATCCGGTCGAGCGATGGGCGCAGGCGCGGGTTGCCGGCGAGCTGGGCTGCTCCCCCACCCTCCGCCATCCAGGTGCCGAGGATCTCCTTGCGCACGTCCTGGATCTTGATCGCGCCCGTCTTCTGGGGCAGGTGTGCCAGCGCCGACTCGGCAGCGATCAGGCGGTTGAGCAGATAGAGCTCGTCATGCTCGAAACAGATGTACAGGACGTTGGCCTGGCCACCGGACGCCACGTTGCGCGCCATCTGGAGCGCCATCGTGGTCTTGCCCGTGCCCTGGGCGCCGCCGATCAGCAGCAGCTCGCCCGCACGGAGCCCGGTGCCGATCGTCTTGTCCAGCGGCGTGAAGCCGAGGGGGACAGGCTGGTACTCCCCGACCTTGCCGCTGGTGACCTTCTCGTTGAGGTCCACCAGCACCTCGATCGCCGAACGAGGCGCCATACTGCCGTTGGGTCCGTCGAGACGCCAGGTTGGACGCGCCGCTGCCCCGGTATCCGTCACGTGCTGATCTCCTCCCGCGAGTCCGCTGAGGCTCGAATCCTAACACCGTGCCCCGACGGTCCTTGTGACCCGTCCGTACGGGCAGGGACCGCCCAGTCGACCTATGGCCGCCGCAGGGCGCCCAGCTCGTCCCAGAGCCGCACGATCACCCTCGTCCCCTGCTCGAAGTTGTCGAGGAGGAACCACTCGTTGGGGGCATGGGCATTGCAGGTGGGCTGGGTGAAGCCGACCAGCACGACTGGCAGCCCGAGCTGGTGGTCGAACGCCGCGGTCACCGGGATCGAGCCGCCCTCACGGATGTAGACGGGCGGGGTGCCGTACACGGCCTCGATCGCGCGGGCAGCGGCCTGCGTCGCCGGATGGTCCGTGGGCGTCAGGCTCGGCTCGCCACCGTGGATGTAGGTGGTGGTGACGGCGACCCCGGGAGGCGCAATCTCGTCCACGAACGCCTTGAGCCCCTCGAAGACCTTCGCCGGGTCCTGGTCTGCGACGAGGCGGGTGGAGATCTTGGCATGGGCATGGGCGGGAATGATGGTCTTGGCCCCATCCCCCTGGAAGCCGCCCCAGATCCCGTTCACATCGAGCGTCGGGCGGGCGGTCTTGCGCTCCAGCGTCGTCCAGCCGGCCTCGCCGACGAGGGCCGGGCACCGGGATCTCCGCGCGATAGACCTCGTCGTCGAACGGCAGCGCGGCCATCGCCGAACGCTCGGCGTCGGTCAGGGCGACCACGTCGTCGTAGAAGCCCGGGATACGCACCCGGCCATCGGCGCCCTTGAGCGCGGTGATGATCCGGGCCAGCGCATTGGCCGGGTTGTCCACGGTGCCGCCGTACATGCCCGAGTGGAGGTCCACGGGTGCCAGGACAACGTCGATCTGCGCGTACATGATCCCGCGCAGCCCCACCGTGATCGCGGGAACGTTGCCCTCGAAGAACCCCGTGTCGCTGATCACGGCGACGTCGGCCGCGAGGCGCTCCCGGTTGGCGTCGATCCAGGTGTAGAGGCTCTCGGAGCCGTACTCCTCCTCGCCCTCGAAGACGAAGGTGAGGTTGACGGCCGGGGCCTTGCCGACGGCGCGCAGCGCCTCGAGAGCCGAGAGGTGCATGACAAGCTGGCCCTTGTCGTCGGCCACGCCCCGGCCCACGAACCGGCCATCCCGGAGGAACGGCTCGAACGGCGCCGTCTCCCACAGGTCGATCGGGTCCACGGGCTGGACGTCGTAGTGGCAGTAGACGAGCGCGGTCGGAGCGTCCGGCGCTTCGTGGATTCGCCCGTAGACGATGGGATGGAGGTCCGTCCTGCAGACCTCGACCTCGGTCGCCCCGACACGCCGCAACCGCTCCGCCACCCACTCGGCCGCGGACACCATGTCCTGCGCGTGCTCCGGGAGCGCGGAGATGCTGGGGATCCGCGCGAACTCGAGGAGGGCCTCGGCGCGGGCATCGCGGGCGTCGACCAGGGCCTGCTCCACGAGTGGATCGATGGGCGCGGAGTCGGACGTGGGCGGCAGGTCGGTCATGATGTCTCCTGGGGGGCGACGGTGCACCGATCGTAGCGCGCCCGATGCGCAGAGAACGGGCGGTCCTCGCGGAGCCGCCCGTTCGATCGGGTCAGGAGTGCGCCGTCAGGCCGGCTGGGGCGACGGGTTGGGGACCGGGCTGCCGCCGGGGCCCTCGGGGTTGCCGCCATCCGGGTCCGGTGCGATCACTCGCGGGATGCCCGCGAAGCGGCCCGGCTTGGGCGGCAGGTCGTCGAAGAGCTTCTCGAACCCCTCGGCGTCCACCGACTCCTCGGCGATCAGCTTCTCGGCGAGCCGGTCCAGCCGGTCCCGGTGCGTGGTGAGGGTCTCGGTCGCGCGGTCATAGGCCCGGTCGATGATGGCCCGGACCTCCTCGTCGATGACGCGTGCGACATCCTCCGAGAAGTTGCGCTGCTCGCCGATGTCGCGGCCGAGGAAGACCATCTCGTCACGCTTGCCCAGCGCGAGCGGGCCGATGCGGTCGCTCATGCCGAACTCGGTGACCATGCGCCTGGCGAGGTCGGTCGCCTTCTCGATGTCGTTGCTGGCACCGGTGGTGGTGTCGCCGAAGACCAGGCGCTCTGCGACGTTGCCGCCGAGGAGCCCGGCGATCTTGTCCTCGAACTCCGTCTTGGACTGGAGGTAGCGGTCCTCGGTGGGCAGCGCCATCGTGTAGCCCAGCGCCATGCCACGGCTGATGACCGTGACCTTGGCGACCGGGTCGCACTTGGGCAGGATCCGCTGCACGACGGCGTGGCCGCCCTCGTGGTAGGCGATGATCCGCTTCTCGTCGTCGCTGATGACACGGGACTTGCGCTCGGGGCCGGCGACGATGCGCTCGAGGGCCTCCGAGAACTCGTTCATCCCGATGACCTTCTTGTTGCGCCGGGCGGACAGGATCGCGGCCTCGTTCACGAGGTTCGCGAGATCCGCACCCGAGAAACCGGGCGACTGGCGGGCGACCTCCTCGACGGCCACGCTCTTGTCGAGGGGCTTGCCCTTCGTGTGGACCTTCAGGATCGCGGTGCGTCCCTTCATGTCCGGGCGGTCGAGGATCACCTGGCGGTCGAAGCGGCCGGGCCGCAGCAGCGCCGGATCGAGGACGTCGGGGCGGTTCGTCGCGGCGACGACGATGACGTTGGTGCTGGTGTCGAACCCGTCCATCTCGACGAGGATCTGGTTCAGGGTCTGCTCGCGCTCGTCGTGCGAGCCGCCGAGGCCGGCGCCGCGCTGGCGCCCGACCGCGTCGATCTCGTCCACGAAGACGATGCACGGGCTGTTGCGCTTGGCCTGGTCGAACAGGTCACGCACGCGGCTCGCGCCGACGCCCACGAACATCTCGACGAACTCCGAGCCCGAGATGCTGAAGAACGGCACCCCGGCCTCGCCGGCCACGGCGCGGGCCATCAGCGTCTTGCCGGTTCCCGGAGGGCCCACGAGGAGCACGCCGCGCGGGATGCGCGCGCCGAGCGAGTTGAACTTCTCCGGGTACTTGAGGAACTCCACGACCTCCTGGAGCTCCATCTTGGCCTCGTCGACGCCGGCGACATCCGCGAACGTCACCACGGTCTTGTTGCCCAGGAACATGCGGGCCCGGCTCTTGCCGAAGGACATCGCCTGGTTGTTGGAGCCCTGGGCCTGGCGCATCATGAAGAAGATGAAGCCGCCGATGACGAGCAGCGGCAGGAGACCCGTGAACAGCAGGCCCAGCCAGCTCGTGTCCTGGGTCGGCTTCTTCTGGAAGGGCGGCACGGTGTCCTGGCTGCCCGCGGCCGAGGCCTTCTGCATGTCCGAGAACACGTCACCGGTGATGTTGTTGGGCACGATCACCGTGTACGTCTCCGCCGAGCCCTTCAGCGTGACGGTCAGCGTCTCGCCGTCCTGGACGACGGCCTGGACGTTGCCGGCTTTGACCGCGTCCCAGAATTCCGAGTACTTCTTCGAGCTGGCCGGGGTGGTGGTCTGGAGCCACGTGTACAGCAGCGCCACGGTGCCCGCCACGAGGATGAGCATGACGAGCCCGTTGCGCATGAATTTCGCGTTCAAACGGAGCGCCTCCGAGTCGGACAGGCCGGCGGGGACGCCGGTGGCCGTCGAGTATACCGTCGGGTTGCGCGCGACCCCATCGGTCGCGCCTGTACCGACGCTATCAGGAGTACGCGTGCGGGCGGTGCGCGGATGGCCTTGTCCGGGTTGTGACCCGGTTGAGATTCCGCAGCCTTGGGGATCAGGCACGACGAACCCCCGAGCCGGTGCTCCGGACGGGGGTTCCATGATGCTCGAGGAGATGGTGGCTGGGGACAGAATTGAACTGTCGACCGGGCGGTTATGAGTCGCCTGCTCTGCCGCTGAGCTACCCAGCCATCGGCCGCTGAGTCTACGGCGCGACGGACCTCGGGCGCAAACCCTCCGGTCGTCCGAGGTGTCGGCGGGGATGACGCAGGACGCCTGGAGGCACGACAATGGGTCCGCGCTAGACCGCATGCGATCGCATCCCGACGGAGGGGCTCACGATGACCAGCGACACCCCAGGCTCCGGAACGCCGGGTTGGGGCCAACCGCCGAACCCGAGCGCCCAGCAGCCAGCTCCCGGTGAGTGGCCGGCCGAGCTCGTGCCGCCCGCTGATGCACCCGAGGCACCCGCGCCGGTCGTGCCAGGGCCGGCCACGCAGGCCGACGATGCCGCCACTCAGCCAGTCGCGCCCGCGTGGGGCCAGCCCGCGCCGGCACCCGCGCCGCACGTCGTGCCGGATCCCGCGCCCGAACCCATGCTGGAACCCGCGCCGGCACCCGCAGCCCCGGCATCCAATCCGGTCCCGCCGCCGGTCGGCCAGCCGGCCTGGGGCAGCCCGGCCGCACAGCCCGGCCCACAGCAGCCGACACCGGGCTACGGCACTCCCCCGCCCCAGCAGCCCGGCTATGGCGCCCCGGTGCCGCCGTCCACGGGCCCCGGTGGCCAGTGGGGCGCTCCGCCGCCCCAGCAGGCCGGTGGGCTGGGCACCCGCGCCAGGCACCGCCGGCGCGCCGGGTGGTCCTCCCGTCGGCTGGCAGCCGGCACCCGCCAAGTCATCGAACGGATGCCTCAAGGCCTGCCTCATCGTCGGCATCATCCTGGTGATCCTGGCCGTCGTCTTCTTCACCGCGATCACGATCCTCGGGATGAAGTTCGCCTCCGACATGGGCATCAACACCGATGGCTCCGTGCAGGAGTGCGGGTGCGTCTCCAATGCGGAGCTTGCCGAGGTCCTCGACGGGCAGCCGGTCGGCATGCCGCTCGGCGGGCTCGTGGACGCCACCATCGGCCAGCTGCTGGACAAGCGCCTCCTTGCCGACGCGCAGGACTGCTGGCTCGTCGACGAGTCGGGCTCCTCCGGCGCCTACACCGGCCGCCTTGCCCTGATGGAGGGCGGCAGCTTCGACCAGGAGCTCGCGACGGCCGAGGCAGGTGGCTTCTACGCCACCGACGTCCCGGGCGTCGGCGACCAGGCGTTCTGCACCGGGATCGCGGAGACCGGGTCAACCGGCGCCCTCGTCCGGCAGGGCGGCAATCTCGCGTACGTCAGCCTCATCGCGGGCGACGTCGGTGGCTTCGACTTCTCCGAGGCGCCGAACGGCGTCCTCTACTCGCCGGCGACCTGCGAGCTGGCGGCGGCGATCGCGGTGCAGATCCTGCGCTGACCCTGCGCGATCCCGAATGCACGAAGCGCGGCCGCGAGGCCGCGCTTCTTCGTGTCTGCGAGGAACGTGGTGAGCTACCGGGGCGGGGCCGGCGGCTGGTCGTTGCGGTCCTTCACGTACGCGTCGAGCAACGTCCCGATGGTGATGTCGCCGTAGCGCCCTGCGAGCTCGTCACGGGCGGCGCCCCAGAGCGAGCGAAGGGTGCGAGGCCCGCTCCGCTCGAGATCACGCAGGCGCGTCCCGCCGAACCGCTCGATGCCCGGGATGCGGATCAACTCCTCCGCGAGCCGGTTGGCGGACTCGCTGAGCGTCGACTGCTCGGTGATCCCGATCGCGTCGCCGGCCACGCTCACCAGGCGCCGTGCGTCACCCGGAGCGAGGTCCGAGACGGGCGGCATGGGCGGCATCGCAGAGGTCAGCCCGCCGGTCGCCCTGGTCTTGGCCTCCGTGGCCTTCGCCTTGCTCCGGCTGTCCTCCATCGCCTTGGCAGCCGCATCGAACCGCTCTGCCGGCGTCGCCTCGGCCGGTGCCGGGGCTGCCGCGACGGCGGGAGCCGGGCTGGCCGAAGCCGATGGCGCAGGCCCGGAGGCCGATGCCGCCGGTCCGGAGCCCGACGCCGCCGCAGGACCCGCCGGGCCACCCGAGGGTGCACCGCCTGCCGGCGAGCCGCCGGGGCCGCCCGACCCGCCGGAGCCGCCGCCGGGGCCGCCCGGACCCTTGTCGGCGTCGTCCTTCGCCTTGCTGACGACCTTCGCCGCCGCCGCCGGATGTGCCTGCACGGCCGTCTGGCCGAGCGCGGAACTGATCAGATCAGGGATGTCGATACCGGTCAGGCCCTTCACCGTCGTGGATGCCTCGGCCAGCGTGCGGGTCGTGGTCTTGACCAGATCGGTCGCGCCTTCAGACGAGAGCACCGTGAGGCTGTCGATCTTGCCCAGCGGCTCAGCCGCGGCGCGGACGATCTCCGGCAGCATCGAGAGGACGGTCGAGATGATGGCCGCCTCGTTGAACTGGCGGTACGCGTCTGCGCGCAGAGCCAGCGCCTTCGCCTCGGCCTCGCCCTTCGTGAACGTGATGCCTGCCTCGGCGTTGCCCTCGAGGGTGGTCTGGTGGGCGACCGCGGTCGGCGTTCACCTCGGTGACCCGGGCCTGGGCCTCGCCCTTCGTGATCTGGACGGCGGCCTCGGCCTGACCCGCCAGCTTGACGCTCTCCGCGTCCGCCTGGGCCTTGGCGATCCGGGCCCCCTTGTCGCCCTCGGCACGGCGGATCTGCGCCTCCGCCTCGGCCTCAGCCGGACGGATCGTGCTGGCGATGAGCTCCTTCTGCTTGCGGTCGGCCTCGAGCTGGGCCAGCTCGGTCTGCCGCTTGACCACCTCCTGCTGGGCCTCGGCCTGGGCGAGCGGACCGGCCTGCGCGGCCTTGGCCTCGGCGGACGCGGTCAGGGCCTCGACCTCGGCCTGGCGGAGCGAGACGTCACGCTGGGCGTTGAGCTTGATCTGCATGGACTCGGCCTCACGGACCGCGGCCTCCTGGTCAGCCGTGGCCTTGGCCATGCGGGCGTCCCGCTCGCGGCGGGCCGTCTCCTGCTGGCCGATGAGGTCCATGTACCCGACCTCATCGCGGATGGCCTGGATCGTGAAGTTGTCGATCGCGAGGCCGGAGGTCGCGAGGTCGGCCTTGGCCGCCCCCTGGACCTCCTGCTGGAACTTCTGGCGGTCGTAGTTGAGCTCCTCGACGGTCAGGGTGCCGACGATCGAGCGCAGCGACCCCTCGAGGACGTTCTTGACGATCGAGTCGAGCAGGTCCTCGTGGTCGAGGAAGCGTTCGGCCGCATTGCGGATCGACTCCTCGTCGCCACCGATCTTCACGGTCGCCACGCCCTGCACCGCGACCTTGATGCCCTGCTTGGTCACGGCATCGGAGAGGTTGACGTTGATCTGGCGCGCGGACAGGTGGATCCGGCCCAGCTTGTGCACGAGGGGCAGGACGATCACGCGTCCGGCACGCACCACCTTGAGCTGGGCGCGGCGCACCGCCGAACACCCCACCGGTGCGCACGAGTGCCTCGTTCGCCCCGGCGACCTTCACCCTGCTCGTCGCGTACGCGACGAGCAGCACGATGATGATGATCGGGAACAGCACCGCGATGATGCTGCCGTCGAAGTCGAACAAGTCCACGACTAGCTCTCCCCTGCCGCCTGCTGCGCGGCCTCTGCCTCATCGCGCACGATGACCGATGTCCCGGCCACGCCGGTCACCAGCACCGTCCGCCCGGCGGGGATGTCCCGCTCGGAGGTGGCGGCGAACTCATGCGTCTGGCCTTCCGCCTTCACCAGCACGCTGCCGTAACGGTGGGCCGGGATGGCGACGCTCACGTACGCGTCGCCCCCGACCAGATCGCCGATCTTGAACGGCTCCTCGCTCTCGCTCCGCTTCAGGAAGGTGAACAACGCGCCGGCGAACGCGGCGCCGGCCACGCCCGAGACGACGCCGATGATCGCCGCCGGCGCGCCGTGCAGGTCGAGGACCTGGGTGGCGAACAGGCCCCCTGCCCCGAACATGCCGACGAAGCCAAGGAGGATCGGGGTGACGGTCCCGCCACCGAAGTCGACGCCGAAGCCGTCGAGGAGGCCGCCCACCACGTCGTCGAACACGACGGTGATCAGGAGGAGCACGCCCCCGACGAGCGCGGCCACCGCGAAGATCGCGTCCTCGATGGGGATATCGATCATCGGATGCCTGCCCTGCCTCCCCGGTGACGCCTGGTGGCGCAGCGGCCGACCGGATGTGCGTTGCTCGGCCAGCCGCGACAAGCATAGATGGCTGCAGGAGTCGCGGGAAGGCGAGCGGGACCCGCTACTGCAGACCGGGCGGCCTTCAGTTCGTGCCCGGGGTCTCCGGGGCGTCGGCCGGGCCGGGTTCACCACCTCCCAGCAGGAGCCGCGTCCACGCCTCGAGCGGCGTCACGTGGACGGCCTCCGTGCCGAGGCGCACCGCCGCGGAGCCCGGGGCGGTCGTCGACAGCGGCGGGGCGTTCTCGTCGAGCGTGAAGGGGATCTCCTTGGGCCGGCCCAGCCGGTAGGCGCGAGCAGCCTGCTCGATGTAGTCCTGGCGCCGGATGAGCGCGAGCTCGGCCTCCAGTGCCGATGCCTCCTGCTCGAGGCGGGTGTTCTCAGCGCGCATCGCGGAGGCGCGTGCCGTGGCCTCGCCCACCTCGCCGACCTGGCGCGCGAACAGCAGGATCACCCAGGCCGCGAGGATCGCTCCCATCACGATGGCGATGCGCCTGCGTGTGAGGCCCGCGACCGGGAGGTCCGCCAGCGACCCGAGGGCGCCCGCCGTGACCGGCGACGGCTGGGCCGGACCGGGGGCCGTCTCCGGGGACGGCGCCTCAGCGGGCGCATCGGGAGCCGGCGTGCTGGCGCGGGGGCTGAGGGCGGGGCGAACCATTGCCCGGAGGGTAGCTGCGCTCGATTCCGCTGTCAACTCGATTCGGGCCCGCGATTCACGATGCGGTCCTGTGCCACCCAAGCTGGCACGGGGGCTTCCCAGGCTGTCGTAGACTACGGTCGATTAGATCGCCTGTTCGAAATGGAGGCCGATGCCGGCATGCGCACCTACGCTCCCGCCAGCACCCGGGCCGTGCTGGAGCAGCTGCTCGAGGAACCGTCGCTGGCCCGCGGCGTCGTGCACCACGAGGTCCGGCAGGCGCAGGCGGCGGAGCACGCGGAATGGCCGGCCTGGCTGGATCCCCGGATCCGGGAAGGCCTCGGGAAGCGCGGCATCGATCGGCCGTACACCCACCAGGCAGACGCGATCGAGGCCGTGCACGCGGGCAGGGACATCGTGGTGGTGACGCCCACCGCGTCCGGAAAGTCGCTCTGCTACACCGTGCCGGTCCTCCAGGCGCTGGCGGAGGACCCGTCGGCACGGGCGCTGTTCCTCTTCCCGACCAAGGCACTGGGCCAGGACCAGACGACGGAGTTCGGGGAGCTGGTGCAGGATGCCGGCCTGGAGGTGTCGTCGGCCTGCTACGACGGGGACACGCCCGCACCCATCCGGTCGGCGATCCGCAAGGCCGGGCAGGTCGTCGTGACGAACCCGGACATGCTCCATTCGGCGATCCTGCCCCACCACACGAAGTGGTTCCAGCTGTTCGAACAGCTCCGGGTGATCGTGATCGACGAGCTGCACACCTACCGCGGCGTGTTCGGGTCCCACGTTGCCAACGTGCTGCGCCGGCTGCTGCGGCTGTGTGCGCACTACGGGTCGAACCCGGTGATCGTGTGCTGCTCGGCGACCATCGGCAACCCGGCGGAGCTCGCCCAGACCCTGACCGGGCGGCCGGTGGAGCTCATCGATCGCAACGGCGCACCCGCGGGCGAGAAGCACCTGCTGCTCGTGGATCCGCCGGTGATGGACCCGGCAACGGGTGCGCGCGGGTCCGCCCTGACGCTGGCCCAGCGCTGGGCGATCCCCTTCCTGAAGGCCGGCCGCCAGACCGTGGTCTTCGGCAAGAGCCGGGTGGCCGTCGAGATCATGCTCTCGAACCTGCGGGAGACCCTGCGGGCGGATCTCGGGCCGCGGAGCCGCATCCGCGGCTACCGGGGTGGCTACCTGCCCACGGAGCGGCGCTCGATCGAGCGTGGCCTGCGCGATGGCGAGGTGCTGGGCGTGGTGTCCACCAACGCCCTCGAGCTGGGCGTGGACATCGGGCGCCTGGACGTCGCCGTGCTCGCCGGGTACCCGGGCTCGATCGCCGCGACGTGGCAGCAGATGGGTCGGGCAGGGAGGCGGGGCGACGTCTCCGTGGCGGTCCTGGTGGCCTCCCCTGCCCCAGTGGACCAGTACGTCATCCACCACCCGGAGTTCGTGCTGGGCGGGCGGCCCGAGGAGGCGCGGCTGGACCCGGACAACCTGCACGTCCTGCTCGCCCACATCCGCTGCGCATCCTTCGAGCTGCCGTTCGATCCCGGCGAGTGGTTCGGCCCGGGGCCGGCGGACGACCTGCTGGCATTCCTCGGGGAGGGCGGCGTGATCCGCCAGGCCGACGACGGACGCTGGTACTGGAGCTCGGAGAACTTCCCGGCGTCGGAGGTGTCCTTGCGGGCGGCTGCGCCGGAGAACGTGGTGATCATCGACACGACGCCGGATCGCCCGCGGGTCCTCGGCGAGGTGGACCTGTTCAGCGCGCAAGTGCTCGTCCACCAGCATGCGATCTACATCCACGAGTCCACGCAGTACCACGTGGACCGGCTCGAGTGGGGCGAGCGCAAGGCCTACGTCCACAAGATCGACGCCGATCACTACACCTACGCGAACCGCGCGGTCACCCTCAAGCCGCTGGACGTCTTTGCGCAAGGACAGGCCACCGGCGGGACGCGCGTCCACGGCGAGGTGATGGTCGCCTCGCTGGTCACGCTGTACAAGAAGTTGAAGTTTGTCACCGACGAGAACGTGGGCTGGGGGCCGATCGACCTGCCGGAGATCGAGCTGCAGACGACCGCCTACTGGCTGACGGCCGAGGGTGCCGCTCGCGGCTGGCGTCGGGACGAGCTCGACGTTGCGCTCATCGGCGCCGGGCGGGCGATCCAGGCGGTGGCCGCAGTGCTGCTCATGGTGGATCCGCGCGATCTCGGCCTGGTGTCGCAGGTGCGCTCGCCGCACCACGAGGCACCGACGATCTACCTGTACGAGGCGATGCCTGGCGGGGTTGGCCTCTCGGAGCGGCTGTACGACCGGCATGACGAGCTGGTGGTCGGCGCGGCGGACCTGATCCGGGCGTGTCCATGCGAGGCCGGCTGCCCGGCCTGCACCGGTCCGCGCCTCGAGCCCGAGGTGGACGGCAAGGCGCTGGCGCTGCGGCTGCTGGCCGCGCTCGGGTCGCAGTCGGTTCGGGTGCCCGAAGCGGACGTGACCCCACGTGCGGCCGTCGCATGACGCTCGAGTCTCCCGTTCCTGTCACCCGTGAGCGCCGGCTCGCCAACCTCCGGGCCACCATGGCCCGATCCGGTGGCGGGATGGGCGGCGCGGACATCGAGCCTGCCCGCGCGCCGTTCGCGGGACGTCGATCGCCGGAGCTGGCGGGGCGGCTCGCCCAGGCCCTGGCGGCGGACGTCGTCGAGGACGCTGGCGGGATCCTGGTCCGCCGCACGGTGACGCCCATCGAGATCCCGCTGGACCGGGAGCGCCTCGCCCGCCTGCCGGGCCACCCGCCCGTGGATGCACCGCTCGTGTGCCTCGACACCGAGACCACGGGGCTTGCGACCGCGGCCGGCACCCTTGCGTTCCTCGTCGGGCTCGCACGCTGGGAGGGCGACCGGTTCCGCCAGGTCCAACTCCTGCTGCCGGACCACGCGGACGAGCCCGCGCTTCTCGCCGAGATCTCGCGCTGGGTGACCCCGGACGCGTGGCTCGTGACGTACAACGGCAAGGGCTTCGATTGGCCGCTGATCGAGGCGCGCTACCGGCTGGCAGGTCGCGCGGCGCCGGTCCACGCCGGGCACCTGGACCTGCTGCCGTTCGTGCGCAAGGTGTTCAAGCACCGGATGGAGAACGCGCGGCTGCGCTCGGTGGAGACGGAACTGCTGGGCGTGTCACGCATCGGCGATGTGGAGGGCTGGGAGATCCCGCAGATCTACCTGGAGGTCCTGCGCGGCGGACCGATCGGGCCATTGGCGGGTGTCGTGATTCACAACGAGAAGGACGTCCGTTCCCTGGGCCTGCTCCTGGCCCACGTGGAGCACAAGTACGCCGATCGGGCGTCCCGCCACGAGGCACCCCGCGGGGACCTTGCGGGCCTCGCGCGGGCCTACGCCCGCATCCGGCAGCACGACGAGGCCCTGGAGTGCCTTGACGACGCGCTCGCCGCCGCCCCGCCCGTGCGGGATCCGTTCGGGCGGACGCCGGTGGCGGCTGCCCTTGCCCATGAGGCCGCCACCGAGGAACGAGAGGCCTGGTGGACCACGCCGGTACGCCCGGACTACGGGGGGCGGGCTCCGCGTGGCGGCTGGCGCGGGGATCGTGCGAATGGTCGAGGTGGCCCGCTGGGGCTCAGCCCGGCGGCGGCTGCCTGGGACACGCCGACGGATCGCTGGACTGACGAACGCCTCGCTGCCGAGCGGGCCCGGACGCTGCGGAGGCTCGGCCGGTGGGCAGAGGCCGCGGAGGCCTGGCAGACCGCGGCGGCTGGAGGCGGCGGGCTCGGCGTCATCGCCTGGATCGAGATCGCGAAGCTGCGAGAGCACAAGCTCGACGACCAGGGCGGAGCCCTGGCGGCCACGCGCGCCGCCTGGCGGCTGCTGGAGCGGCTCCGCGCGACGGGGCGACCGCACCCGCGCCTGGAGGCAGATCTCCAGCGCCGGGGCACCCGGCTGGCCGCGCGGCTGCAGAGGCGCCGTGATCAGGCCTAGGGCGTCACAACCTCCGGACACTCCGACGGTGCCGGCCGATCCACGCAGACGGACCATGGAACGGTGATCCCCTCGCCGGTGCGAACCTCGCCCCCGTTGAGGCGATAGCGGAGGCGAACGGCGGTCAACTCGAAGCGCCCCGCCATCTCGGATGTGAGCCTGGCGGCGATCCCGAACGTGTTCATTGCCGGCGACGCCGGGTCACCGGAAACGACAGCGTTCTCCAGCGGTTCGAGCTGCGCGCCGATGACGTAGGAGCCGTCCGCATCGACGATGGGGCGCGACAGGAAGAGCTCGACGCCGGCGCCATCGAGGCTCCCAATCGGCGTCGCCTCGAGCAGCTCGATCGTGTCGCCAGGCCGAACGTCGATGTAGAGGGGGACGCTCGACGCCTTCTGCCCGACCGCCACGGGTGACCCCATCCACGCCTGGACCGGCCCCGAGGGCAGCGGGTAAGGGTCACCGGCGCAACCCGCCAGGAGCAGCGCGCACAGCACGGCGCTTGCCAGGGTCCGCATGTGCCGTTCGCCCTCCCCGGTCAGTCCGGGTTGTCGCCGCCGTGCATCCGCTCGAGGGCGTCAGCAAGGTACGGCACGCCGTAGACACCCGGCCCCTCGAGGATCAGCGAGCCGCAGGCGGCCCCCAGGCGCAGGTCCGGGTCCGGGCCGTCCCAGCCGGCCACGGTCTCGGGGTCCACCCAGACCGCGAACACGCCCGAGAGGAATGTGTCTCCGGCGCCAACCGGGTCCACGTACTGGCGGATCGGGATCGAGTGCCAGTGACGAGCCTCGAGGTCCTCGGGCGTTGCGCCCACCTTGTAGGCGGTGCCGCCGTGGACGCCGTCGGTGAACAGGAGCGTCGCACCAGGCTTCAGGAACGCAGCCAGGTCGGCCGGCCTCGTCGCCTTGTCGACGTCATCCGAGCCGACACCGATCATGTCGGCGCGACGCACGACAGGCGACGGCCCGGGGGGCAGGTGCTGGACCGGAGCGCCATCCGCGAGGACGCGTAGCGACCCCTGCCACCCGAGGCCGACGAGCGCGTCGGCCGGGACGACGTCCGCCCACTCCTCCCCAACCTCGGCGGCGACCGGGGCCAGCATCCAGGCCCTGACGTCACGCCATTCGTCGGGCAGGTAGGCTGGGTTGACGGTGTCCGACACCTGGGGCGTGTGCTGGACGCGGCCAGTCGGCGTCTCGATGTTGATGAAGATGGGGCCGCGACTGCCCGGGATGACACGCACGTCGACGCCTGCTGCACGGACCATGTCCAGCTCCGTCGAGTTCGCAGCCAGCTCGTCGGCGACGACCAGTGCGCCGACCCGCAGGCCGAGGCGGGCCAGGGCCAGAGCCGAGTAGGACGCGCCGCCTCCGAGGCGCCAGCCGCGCTCGTCGTCGTCGACCAGGTCCCGGCACGCGGCCCCAACGACCACGACCTGCGGCGTCTCGCTCATCCGTCCTCCACCAGGGCCGTCATGAACCCCACCTATACTGGCCGTCCCCGCGCGCAGGGGCGCGCCTCCCGGCCGCTCGCGGCCGCTTCCGACCGAGGGTAGCAACTATGCACTTCTACGAGCTTCACGAAGGCGACGGCGACGTCTTCGCCGATCTGACCCTCGCCCGCGAGGATGAGATGGAGCCGGAGGAGTTCTTCGACATCGTCCAGTCGATCCGCCGGCGCATCCAGGACTCCTACGAGACGCAGACGCTGATCGAGGCGATCGCCAACGAGCTCGAGGCAGACTACGAGTTCATCGCGATCACGGACGAGCGCCTGACGGCGGCGATCAACGTGTCCAAGGATGACGAGGAGAACTTCCTAGCCGACCTCGATGCCCCCGAGGACGAGCTGGACTACGTCTCGATCCTGGCCGACCTGCAGGGCGATCCGGGCCGCCCGAACTAGCCGGCCGACCCGCGCGCCCGCACCGGGCGTGGCCGGGCCGTCTGCACCAGCCACAGGCCCACCAGCACGACGGCCGTGCCGGCGACCAGGAAGGCCGATGCGTCCTCGCCGAGGAGGGTGCTCGTCAGCACGACGCCGAGCAGGGGCACGAGCACGATGAACGAGGATGCCCGCGGCGCGCCGATGCGGCGGATGCCCTCCGAGAAGGCCACGAACGCCACGACGGTCCCGATCGCGCCCAGGTAGAGCACGCTCAGCACCGCGCGAGGTGTGGCATCGTCCAAGGCCGACCATCCCTCCCCGAGCAGGCTCAAGGGCAGGAAGGCGAGCGCCCCGAGGGCGGCCGGGCCGAGGGTCGCGACCACGGGATGAAAGCGCGTCGTGGCCGTCCGCGACAGCACCGAGTAGATGCCCCAGCACACCGCCCCGCCCACGAACAGCAGGTCGCCCAGCGCCCGCGCGGACGAGGTGGTCACGGCCGGGCCGATGACCAGCACGAGGCCCACCAGTGCGAGCCCCAGACCGGCGAGACCGCGCGTCGACGGGACCACGCGGTAGCGCACCGCCACCAGGACCGCCACGACGATCGGCGAGAGGCCGGGAACGATGATCGCGCCGTCACTCGAGGGAGCGAGGCGGACTCCGTACAGGAAGCACAGGTTGTAGCCGATGATCCCGGTCAGGGCCATGATCCCCACGAGCGGCAGGTCGTGCCGCCGGATGGTGACCGGGATCCGCGAGATGCGCGCCCAGGCCCAGAGCAGCGTGGCGGCCACCGCGAACCGCCAGAAGGCTGTGAGCAGCGGCGGGATCTCGTCGGTCGCCCAGTGGGCCGCCACCCACGTGCCCGCGAAGCAAGCGGCCATCACGACGAGCAGGCCGTACGCGACGGGGTCGTGGTGGCTGGCCTGGGCGGCCGGTGACCCAGGCGGTGCGGCGGGCGCGGGCGCCACGCCTGCCGTCACCTCGAGAACAGGATCTCGATGACGTCACCGTCCCGGACCCGGTAGGTCTTGCCCTCGGAGCGGACCTTGCCGTGCTTCTTGGCCTCGGCGATGGAGCCGAGCTCCAGGAGCTCGTCGTAGCCGATGGTCTCGGCACGGATGAAGCCCCGCGCGAGGTCCGTGTGGATGGCGCCCGCTGCATCCACGGCGTTCGACCCGTCCGGGATCGGCCAGGCGCGGACCTCGTCGGGGCCTGCGGTCAGGAACGAGATCAGGCCGACGAGCCGGTACGAGAGCCTGATCACCCGGTCGAGGGCGGACTCGGCCAGGCCCAGCTCCTCCATGAAGACGGCCGCCTCCTCGGCCTCGAGCTCGCCCAGCTCCATCTCGATCTTCGCCGACAGCGCATCGACCATCGCGTGCCGGTGGTCGTACCCACCGCGAATCGACTCGACGAGCGCCGGGGCGCCCTCGAGCTCCCCTTCCCCGACGTTGACCAGCACCAGGACGGGCTTCTGGGTGAGGAACCGGAACCCACGCAACGCCTTCTCCTCGTCGGCGTCGAGCGGTTCGTCGCGGATCGGGCGGCCAGCCTCCAGGGCGGGCTTGAGCCGGGCGAGGATCGCCTCCTCGCGCTCGTTGGCCTCGCGCTCGGCCGGCGTCCCGTGTCGCCCGGAGCCCTTGAGGCGCTCGAGGCGCCGGTCCACCATCGCGAGGTCGGCGAGGATGAACTCGAGGTCGAGGTTCTCGAGGTCGCGTGCCGGATCGACGGAGCCAGCCGGGTGGGGATGCGCCGCGGAATCCCAGGCCCGGACCACGTGGATCATGGCGTCGGAGTCGCGCAGCCGCGCGAGATGCTCGGCGGGCAGCTCCTCGGCGCCGACGTGACCCTCGGTTGAGGCGGGAGGCGCGGGCAGGTCCACGTACGTGACGTCGGCGTGGACGATCTTCTTGGGCTTGAACACGACGGCGAGCTTGTCGAGCCGCTCGTCAGGCACCTTCACGACACCGACGTTGAGCTGGAGTCCGCCGTAGCCGCCGGTCTCGGCATGGCCCCGGGTGAGCGTGTTGAACACGGTGGTCTTGCCGCACCCGGCAAGCCCGACGATCGCAATCTGCATGGCGTGATCGTACCGGGCGGGCGGCGGGCGACGGTACCGGGCTGGCGGCGGGCGTCAGTACCCCGCGTCCGGGTCCACCAGGTTGACCAGCGGCCGCCCCTCGGCGTAGCGGCGCAGGTTGTCGCAGAACAGGTCCACCGACCGGTCCAGCACGCGCGCCGACGACCACGACGTGTGCGGGGTCAGGATCACGTTGGGCAGGTCGTACAGGGGCGACGTCGGCGGCAGCGGCTCCTCGCGGAACGTGTCCAGCACGGCACCGCCGATGCGGCCGCTGCGGATCGCCCGCGCAAGCGCGCGCTCGTCGATGAGCTCACCGCGCGCGACGTTGATGATCCAGGCACCGGGCTTCATCGCCGCGATGGCCGCGTCCGAGATGAGATCGTGTGTGTCGGGCGTGAGCGGCGCTGCGAGCACCACGAAGTCCGATTCCGCCAGCAGCTCGGGGAGGTGCTCCGGGGGCAGCACCCGGTCCAGCATGAGGGAGCCGAGATACGCCTCGTCAGCCGCACCAGTGTGCGCGGCCCCACCCGCCTCGGGGCGCTTGCGCGTGGCCACGACCCGGCACCCGAACGCCGTGCCGAGCGCCCCGACGGCACGACCCAGCGACCCGAGCCCCACGATCCCGATCGTCACGTCGCGCAGCTCACGGGCCTCGAGCGGCTGCCAGGTCCGCTCCGCCTGGAGCTCCAGCAGCGACGGGAGCCGCCGGGACACGGCCAGGATCATCATCATCACGTACTCGGCCACGGGCCGGCTGAAGACGCCCCGGGCATTCGTGATCGCCAGGCCGCGCTGCCGCGAGGCCGGGGTCAGCACCCGCTCCACCCCGGCCGTCGCCGAATGGACCCAGCGCAGGGCCGGTGCGCGGCCCAGGATCCGATCGAACAGGTCGGCGGGCAGGCGGCCTCGGAGCATCACCTCGACGTCGTCGAGCGGTCCGTCGGCATGCCCGTCGAAACCGATGGTGACGATGCGGGCACCGGGCGCCGCGGCGCGGATCGTCTCGAGGTCGCGGGGCCGGTAGCGGGCAGACAGGATCGGGGTCAGCGCGATGGCCGCGGGAACACCGTCCCGACCGGCGCCGGGGCCTGGCCCGCTCATCCCTTCGTCGGTCACCTCTCGCCTCCTTCGACCCGGTTGAGGCCCATGCGCCGGACCCATTCGGCCGGTCGGTCGATCTCCTCCGGCGTCGGCATCGTCTCAGGCCCATCCCAGAGCCTGCGCAGCGCCGTCGCGCCTGCGAGCCGCTCGATCCCGGCCACGAATGCCTCGCCCTTACGGTACTGCTCCATCTTGAGGTCCATGCCGGTGATCCGCAGCATCGCCCGCTCGAACGGCGTGCGCTGCTCGCGACGGCCGTGGAAGCGGGCCGAGATCCGCTCGACGCCGGGCACGAGGTCCTTGCCCACGGTGTCCATCACGTGGTCGCCGTAGCCCTCCAGCAGCGCCATCACCGCCTGCGTCTCCCGGAACAGCCGGCGCTGCTCCTCGGACATGAGCCGCTCCATCCAGTGCTGGTCGTCTCCCCGGCTGTCGCCGCGGAGCGACGCGCCGATCGCCCGCACCGCGTCACGGCCCAGGGTCCGGACGTCGGCCGAGAACATCGTCAGCTGGCGCTCCAGGCGCTCGGCCAGGTACGGCCGGAGCCAGGGATGCGCCTCGAACTCGAACGCGTGCGTGGTCTCGTGCAGGGCGATCCATGTCCGGAACGGCCCCAGGGGCACATCCATGACCTTGGCGGTGTGGCGGATGTTCTCCTCCACGAAGAGGAGCCGGCCGGGGGTGGTCTCTGCCGTGAGCAGCGCGATGTCGTACTGGCCCTGCACGCGCTGGCCCATGAAGCCCAGCAGCAGGCCGACCTGGCGCGTGGTGACCCAGCGGTTCGCATACGTGAGCGTCGCCTTGGTGAACCCGGCGCCGGGCGGCAGCATCTGCTCCAGCAGCCCGTCCTCCAGGCGTCCGATGAGGCCTGCGAAGGCCGCCGTGTTGGCGCGGACCCAGCCGGCCCGGTCCACCACCGCCACGCGGTCCACGACGCCCGGCAGATCCGTCTCGAGATGGGCGGACAGGGCGGGGACGACGCGCGCCATCGCCGCCGCGTAGTCGGCCTCGGACGCGCGAAGCTCCGCCGCGGTCAGCGAGCCGGGCGCGGAGCGGAGCCGGGCGATCGCGATGTCCTCCACGCGGCGCCAGTCCACGAGGCCCGCGTTGCGCGCGCTGCGCTCCATCTGGCGGCCTGCGACCGTCACCGCGGCGCCCAGCACGGACCCCACCACGAACCCGACCTGCCAGAGTCGGTCGCCGGAGATGGGCCCTCCCCGCCGCTGGGGCGGCTCCTCGGCCGGCATCAGCCCGTCGCCCCCGGCTCCAGGGTCCCGAGCTCTACGGCATCGACATCGGGGAACGCCTCGCCGAACATCCGCGAGGCGATCTCCCGGAAGCGCTCCACGTCGCCGGTGGTCAGCTGCACGTGCGTCGGCGGGTCGCCGTACGTCTCGGCCGGACGTGAGTGGCCCGCGGCGCCCGGGTCGGCGGCCGTGCCGCGTGTCGTCCCGGGGGCCTCGAGGCCATTGACGGACAGCAGCTCGGCAAGCGTTGCCGCCGTGGCAGTGGCGGAGTCCACGATCGCGACGCGGTCGCCGACGGAGGCGGTCAGGATCGGGCGCAGCAACGGGTAGTGCGTGCAACCCAGGAGCAGGGTGTCGATCTTGGCCGACAGCGGCCGCGGGAAGACGAACTCCCCTGCCCCATCGCGCTCCCCGAGGAGCGGCGCAAGCTCCTCCTCGACGATGGCCTCGAGCTCCGCGCCGGACAGGATGCCCGCCTCGACCATGGGCACGAACCGCGGCGTGGCGTGCTCGTACACCTCGACCGCAGGGTTCTCGTCCTTGATCGCGTTGAAGTAGGCGTGGGATCGAACGGTCGCCGGCGTGGCGATCACGCCCACCCGACGGTTGCGGGTGGCGAGCGCGGCGGCTGCGGCACCGGGCCGCACGACACCCAGGACCGGCAGGTCGTACCGGACGCGCAGGTCGCGCAGGGCGACGGCCGTCGACGTGTTGCAGGCGACCACAAGCGCCTTGACATCCCGCTTGGCGAGCTCGTCGAGCGCCTCCATCGAGAAGCGGCGGACCTCGTCGTCGGTCCGCACGCCGTACGGGGCCCGCGCGTTGTCGCCAAGGTAGATCGTGGATTCGTGCGGTGTCCGGCGCAGGATCTCGCGCAGGACGGTCAGCCCGCCGACGCCCGAGTCGAAGACACCGATGGGCCGCGGATCGGACACGGGTGCCGCAGTCCCCTGGCTAGCGCCGGGAAGGGGCCGCGACCGGGCGCCCGATGAGCTCGCTCGCCGTGCGGATCACGTCCTGGCTGATCTGCGCCGACGGGTCCGCGAGGACGAACGGGATGCCCTCGTTGTTGGCCTGCACGACGAGCGCCCCGCCCGAGCTCACGCTGTGCTCCGGCACGCGGCCGAGCGCCCGGCTGAGCACCTCGGGGTCGAAGCCACCGGTGGAGTCCGACCGGTTGATGAGGTAGCGCACCTTCGTCGGCGGGTAGCCGATCATCCGGAAGGCATCGGCCATGACCATCGTGCTGTGGATCGTCGTCGAGTCGAACGTGACGATCTCGAGGATCGTGTCCGACGCGTCGAGGAAGCAGAGGTTGACGTCGTTGATGACCGCGGGCGTGTCCACGATCACCACCTCGTAGACGCGGCGCAGCAGTGAGAGGGTCTTCTCGAGATCGCGCACCGTGACCATCTCGGCCATCTCCACGCGCGGCGGCGCGAGGAGGATGTCGATGCCGGACGGGTCCCGCCAGAGCACGTCGGCAAGGTCCGACTCCTGGATCCGGTCCGTCGGCAGGTCGAGCAGCGAGGGGGCCTCGGACGGAACCTTGAGCAGGGCACGCAGGTCGCCGAACTGGAGCGAGCCGTCGACGAGGACGGTGCGCGGGCCCTGCTGGCCGATGGCGACCGCGAGGTTGAAGGCGAGGGTCGTCTTCCCGACGCCACCCTTGGGCGCGAAGAGCGACACCATCCGCGCCGATCCCAGCGCATCCGAGGTGCGCGCGACCTCGTGCACGCGCTGGACGCCGTTGACCAGCTCGTACCCGGTGAAGGGCATGCCGAGGACGGCGTGGACGCCGTTGTACGGGTCGACGGCGACCGGCTGCTGGGGCACCGTGAGCACGATGACCGGGACGCCTAGGCCGGACTGGTTGAGCTGGGCGACCAGGTTCATGCCCTTGAGGCGACCCTGGAGGAGGCCGTCCACGAGGATGACGTCCGGGCGCAGCTGGTTGACCAGGTTCAGCACCTTGCTGCCGTCCGAGACGACATCGAGCAGCTTGATGACGGACTGCGAGTTCAGCAGTCCGCGGATGTACTGCGCCACCTGCGGGACGTCCTCGACGACGAGCAGGCGGATCTGGTCGGCCATGGTTCGCGACGATACCACCTCGCGCCCGGGCTACGGCTTGCGGGCCACCAGGACGGCGCGCTCGGCGCCCGGGCCGATGTCGCCCAGCTCGTAGTCGCCCGCGAGGGTCTCGATCTCCAGCCCCGCGGCCTCCGCCATGTCGACGAGGTCGTCCGCGGACACGAGGCGCAGCCGGTCCATGCGGACCCAGCGGACGGGGGCCTCGCCGGGACGTCCCTCCTCGAAGATCGTGGTCAGGCGCACGGTCGAGGAAGCGGCGTCGTAGATGGCACTCCCGGTCTTCGTCACCTCGTGGCCGGTCTCGGGATCGGTCCGGACCCACTCGAGCACCAGGCGTCCATCGTAGCGGGCGAGGTCCTCCGCCTCGGGCAGCCACGCGTCCACCATCGCGAGGCCGCCAGGTCCGAGGTGCGCGGCCAGCGTCGCGACGGCCGCGGCCTGGTCGGCGCGGGACCCCATCAGGAAGATCGAGTTGAGCGGGATGCAGGCGAGGCCGAACTCCCCCGCGTCGGGCAGGCGGACGGAGCGCGCGTCGCCCTCCACGAGACGCACGCGCCGGGCGACGGAGCGGCCGGCTGCATCGGCCAGCCGGCGGGCACGCGCCAGCATCGCCTGGTCGAGGTCGACGCCCGTGACCTCGAACCCCTCCCGCGCAAGCGGGATCGCGAGGCGGCCCGACCCCACGGCCAGCTCGAGGACCGGCCCGCCGGAGCGGGCAGCCAGGGCCACCAGGAGGTCGAGGTCGCCTGGATCCTCCGACAGGTCCAGGTCGTAGAGGCGGGCGAGGGCGGCCGCCGGAGCTTCGGGCATGGCTGGGCGTGCCTTCCTAGCGCCCCGGGCGCTCGAAACGGATGGTCGCGCCGGCCTGGCGCTTGGCGGCGAGGGCGCTGATCACCTCGAGGGCCACGCGGTTGGCGGCCATCGCCGTCACCTCGGCGTGGTCGTAGGGCGGGCTGACCTCGACGATGTCCATGCCCGCGATCTCGACGGCACCGGCGATCCGCCGGACCGCCCGCAGCAGCTCCCGCGGCAGGAGGCCGCCGGGCTCGGGGGTGCCGGTGCCGGGCGCCGAGCCCGGGTCGATGACATCGATGTCCACCGAGATGTAGATCGCGTCCGGACCATCGAGCGCCTCGGCGATGGCATCGTCGATCACGGCTTCGGCGCCGCGCTCCTCCACCTCGCGCATGAGGTGCCAGCGCAGCTCGTGCTCCTTCATCCACTCGAACGTCTCGACCGGGGGCCAGTAGCCGCGCAGGCCGACCTGGACGAAGTTGCGGCCCTTGACCGCGCCACTCTCGATGAGCCGGCGCATCGGGGTCCCGTGGCTCGCGAGCACGCCGAAGACGTCGTTGGCGGTGTCCGCGTGGGCGTCGAAGTGGACGATGCCGATGGAGCCGGGCCTGCGCACCTCCGCGACCGCGGTGGCCGACGGCCAGGTGATGGAGTGGTCGCCGCCGAGCACGATCGGGATCGCCCCGGTCGAGGCGACGTCGTGGACCTTGCGGTAGATGAAGGTGTGGGACCGCTCGATCCAGGACGGGATGATGTTCGCGTCGCCCGCGTCCACCACGGTGAGGATGTCGAGTGGCTCGACGCCCATCAGCTGGAGGGAGTGGATCGAACCGGAGGAGTACTGCGCCTCGCGGATGGCCCGCGGTCCGAACCGCGCCCCCGGCCGGTGGCTGGCGCCGTCGTCGAACGGCGCGCCGATGATCGCGACGTCCACGTTGCGGGCCCGGATCTCGGCCGGGTCGGTCACGTACGGCAGCTTGTGGAAGGTCGGCATGCCGACGTAGGTGGGCAGGTCGTACTCGTCGAACGCCTCGTACGGCTGGTCCCAGCCGTTGCGGGCGGCGAAATCGACGTCCTGGTCGTGCGGGCGCTCGGCCACTGGGATCACCTCGCCGGGTGCGGGAGTGCGCCGCCAGTTCGGGTCCACCGCCCGGCGGGGCGCGCCGCCGGGCATCGTACCGGGTGGAGGGTGGACCTGGGGCGATCAGTCCTCGCTGTGGAACTCCGCCCAGGCGGCTTCGACCTTCGCGGGGTCGAGGAGCAGGTCGAGCGCGGTCTGGGCGACGAGGCTGGCGGCCAGGAGGACCGTGTTGTCGGCGAAGGGGCGGGCCGCGGCGTCGCGGAACTCGGTCGAGTGGCCGGGGGTCCGCTGCTCGGTGATGGTGAGCGTCGGGTGGATCGACGGGACGGCCCATGAGACGTTGGCCATGTCCGTGGAGCCGGCCTCGAGGTCGATGCCGTGGTCGTGGATGCCGTACGGCGCGCTGTTCGCGCGCCACAGGTTGGCCAGGACCTGGTTGTTCTTCATCGTGCAGGCCCAGCCGGAGAACTCGACGCTGACCTGGCAGTCGGTCGCGAGGGCGGCGGCCTTGCAGAGATCCTGGAATCGCGCCTTCATCACCTCGTAGTAGGCCTTGTCGGCGCTGCGGATCATGAACCAGGCGCGGGTGCGGTCCGGGATGATGTTGGCGGCGGTCCCGCCCTCCTGGATGATCCCGTGGACGCGGGTGTGGGTCGGGAGCTGCTGGCGCCACATGCCGACGCTGACGAAGAGCTGGATCATCGCGTCGAGGGCGTTCCTGCCCAGCCACGGGTCTGAGGCCGCGTGGCTCTGGAGGCCGGTGAAGACGACGGTGACGTCCTCGGACGCGAGGGGGGCGATCTCGACCCGGTCGATGTCGGAGGGGTGGAACAGGAGCGCGGCGTCGACACCCTCGAAGAGGCCGTCGTTGAGCATGAAGTCCTTGCCGCTCCCCCGCTCCTCGGCCGGAGTGCCCAGGAACACGACCTCGCCGGCCCACTGGTCGCGGATGGCCGCGAGGGCGATGGCCGCACCCACGCCCGAGGCGGCCATCGTGTTGTGGCCGCAGCCGTGGCCGAGGCCCGGGAGCGCGTCGTACTCGGCGAGGACGGCGATGCGCGGGCCGTCGGCGCCCTTGCCGCCGGTGACGCGGCCACGGACGGCGGTGGCGAGCGAGCCCGCAGGCGCCTCGACCTTGTACCCGTGGCGGGCGATCGCCTCGGCGACCCAGGCGGCGGCCTTGACCTCCTCGAAGGCGGGCTCCGGGTTCGCGTGGATCCGGTGGCTCAGGTCCAGGATCTCGTCCCTGGCCGCCAGGACCGCGGCGGTTGCTGCCGCCTTCTCCATGGCGAACGGCCCAGCAGGCGTGGTGGCGGTGGTCAGCAGCTCAGGCACGGGTCCACTCCTAGCGTTCGGCGGAGAGGGCGATCTCCGCCACGACGAAGATGGCTGCGAGGAACAGGAGGATCGGCAGCTGGAAGGCGTCCACGAGCCGCAGGACGACGATGGCGGTCGCAAACAGGCCGACCCAGGCGCCACGGCGGCCGGCCCGGGCCCAGTCGCCCTGGTAGGCGATCCGGCGATGCCGGGCGAAGACGACGAGCCAGGCAAGCGGGGCCGTGGTCAGTCCGACGGCGGTCCCGATCAGCAGTGCGCCCACGAAGCCAGCGATCGGGTCCGCGTACGGGTCCCTGGTCGTGACGAGGACGCCGACCAGCACCCAGGCGACGAGCGCGAGGGCGAGCAGGACGAGGTTGGCGATCCGGTCCCGGGTCTCCATCTGGCACCGAGTCTACCCGCCTCACCAGCTGCGTTTGGCGGGTGGACGCCCGTCCCGATTCCCGCCCGGCGACCGCTGGGTGCGGCGGAGCGCACGGATCCGTGGCACGACGCGAATCTCGAGCGCCCGCGTGCCCTGGCGGCGCACGGATCGGTCGCACGACGCCAATCCGGCACGCCTGGTGCATCGTTCGACCGCCTGGTGGAATCCGCTCGCGGCGGACGGCGGTGCGCGACCACCAGGCTGCGCCGGCCCGGTCAACGCCGTCGGGGCCGTCAATGACGTTCGGGTCACCGGCGGCACGGGCTGGACGGCGTCAGCCGCGGAGCGAGGCGTCAGCCGCGGAGCGAGGCGTCAGCATCGAGTGCAGCGATCGCCCGCGGGAGATCAGCGAGCGCGTGGACCTCGAGATCCGCGTCCACCTCGGCGTCGCGCACGGAGCCCGGGAGCGGCGAGTCGTCAGGGCGAACGGCGAGGTAGCCGGCGCGCCAGCCCGCCCGCTTCGCGCCGACCACGTCCGCGGCCCAGTCGTCGCCCACGTGGAGGATCGACGCATGCACCGGGTCGCCGAGCGCCGCGCGCGCGGCCGCGAAGATCGCCGGGTGCGGCTTGATGGTCCCAACGCGCTGTGAGACCACGACCGCCGCGAGCAGGGGTGCCCAGCCGCGGGCCTCCACGTACCGGTCGATGGTCGCCGCGAGCGGCCAGTTCGACAGGATCGCGACGGGGCAGCGTCCAGCCAGGACCCGCAGCACCTCCTCGGCGGCCGGGTCCGGCGGGAGCGCGTCCACGAACGAGCGCGAGTAGACCTCCACGATCGCCTCGACCTCGTCGGGCGTGGACCAGCCGGCCGCCGCCGCGTCGTCCCATCGGACATCGGCCGGTGGAGGAGGCAGGCCGCGCAACCGTGCGACCACGCGCACCACTCGCTGCGCCAGGTCCACCTCGCGGAACTGGGGCACCTCCTCGCGGAACTGGCGTTCGCGCTCCTCCTGCCAGGCCGTCAGCACGTCATTGACGGCGAACGGCCCCAGCCGCTCGGCGACCGCCTGCGCCGTGATGGCGACGACGCGCCGCAGGCCGTCGGCCGGCACGGGCACCAGCGTGTTGCCGAAGTCGAGCGTGACGGCCTCGATCACGCCCCGCTCCCCTCGCCCTCTGCCGCGAGCCGGGCCCGGGCGATCTCGACCGCCACCGGGTTCCGGTCCACGAGCAGCCAGCGCCGGCCCAGGCGCGCCGCCGCCGCCCCCGTCGTGCCCGACCCGGCAAACGGGTCCAGCACGAGGTCTCCCGGCCGGCTCGACGCCGCGACGATCCGCTCCAGCAGTCGCAGCGGCTTCTGCGTGGGGTAGCCCGTACGCTCCGGCGAGGCCGGGGGCACGATCGTCATCCACCAGACATCGGTGGGCAGCTTGCCGCGGGACGCCCTCTCCGGCCCCACCAGCCCCGGTGCCATGTACGGGATCCGGTCCACAGCGTCCCGCTCGAACCGCCAGTCATCGCCCTTGGCATACCAGAGGATCGTGTCGTGCTTGCGCGGCCAGCGGTCCCGGTGCCGGCCGCCGTAGTCGTAGGCCCAGATGATCTCGTTGAGGAAGCGGTCCGCCCCGAACACGCTATCGAGCAGCAGCCGCACGTGGTGCGACGTCCGCCAGTCCACGTGCAGGTAGAGCGAGCCGTGGTCCGCGAGCACCCGGTGCACCTCCCGGAGCCGGGCCTCGAGCGCCTCCAGGTGCCGGTCCAGCGGCAGGTCATCCTCGAAGGCGAGGTCCTGGACCACCTCGTAGCGGTACTCGCGGCCGCCGAACCCGCGCCGTGTCCGCTCCCCTGTTCCGGTCCGGATCGACGCCAGCCGCTGCCGCACCCCGGTCGCGAACGGCGGGTCCGCGTACACAAGGTCCACGCTCCGGTCCGGGAGCACCGCGAGCAGGTCGAGATTGTCCGCCTCCACGACCGTGCCGCGCGCGCTCCCCGCGAGCACCGCCGCCACGGCGGCCCGGTCGGCCTCGGTCAGCGGCGCCACGGCCCTACCGCGACACGCTGGCCGGGCAGATGGCCCGGAAGGCACAGTACATGCATGCCATGTGATCGGGCTTGGCGGCGAAGTCCCGTGCCCGGATCCCGGCGGCGGCGGCCTTGATGGACTCGCGCGCCTTCTCGATCCGCTTCGCATCAACCGGCGTGCTCCCGACGAGGCCCGTGTCGAGGAAGTGGAGCGCCACCGCGTCCGGCAGGCGCCCGGTCGCCGCCTCGTAGCCCATCGCGTAGATGGAGAGCTGGAGGCTGTTCCTCGCCCGCTCCCTGGCCTTGGCCGGATCACGCACGTCGGAGGACTTGTAGTCGGTGATCACGACGCGCTCGGCGGCCGTGAACAGCGTGGGCTCGACCACGTCCGTTCCCGACACCGACCGCTCCCCGTGCACCGCAGGCTCGAGTGCGGTCGATCCGCCGGGCGCGCCCGCCGGGATGATGTCCACGCGGTCATAGCGCCCGCGCACGCGGTCCCCATCCAGCATGAAGCTGAACTCCCGCTCCACGAAGGCCGGGATCACGGCGCCCGGAGCCAGCTGCTCCTCGCGGAACCGGCGCAGCGCATCCCGTCCCGCTGCCAGGCGCGCCTCCTCGTGCTCGCGCGAGAGGAACCCGTCCGTCGTCCAGGCCTGCTCGAACACGGCGACCAGCGCGTCCTCGGTCATCACCTCGCCGCGCTTGTGCCGGCGGTGGAACTCCGCCACGGCCGCATGGAGCGCCGAGCCGTAGATGATCGAGTGATGCGGTGCCAGCGGCACCCGAAGCAGGTGTGCGTACTTGTACTTGAGCGGACAGGTCAGGTAGTCGTCGATCGCATAGAAGGACAGGGTGAGCGGCTCGTCGTCGCGACGCCGGACGGCCACGGGCGACGCCGCCGTCCGCTCGTTCGCGGCAAGCCGCTCCAAGGGCGAGGCGGGCTTCGCTCCCGCACCGGCGGCCCCAGCGGCCACGGGCAGGTCCAAGGCCTCGAGCACGAATGGCGATACCCGCCGTGCACGCTGGCCACCGTAGTCCGCAGCGTGCGAGAGCAGCAGCTCGTCACGGGCCCGGGTCATGCCGACGTAGAACAGGCGCCGCTCCTCCTGCAGCTGGTAGTCGCCCTCGGGCAGCGTCTCGTTGACCAGCTCCACGGGCAGCGCGAGCGGCTCGCGGCGTCCCGCGACCGGGAACCGTCCCGTGATGAGGCCCGGCAGGTAGACCACGGGGAACTCGAGGCCCTTGGCCTTGTGGACGGTCATCACCGCCACGGCGTCCGCGTCCGGATCGATGTCCGCGGTGGGCGGGTCGTCGCCGGCCTGGATCAGGATCTGGAGGTGGCGGGCCACGAAGACGGCCCGGTCATCCGCGAGGAGGGCGGACTGGGCACGCACGATGTCGAAGAACCGCGCGATGTTGGACAGCGCCTCCTCGGCGGCGACGGTCTCGGCCTCGGCGAGGCGCTTGAGCCAGCCGGTGCCGCGCAGGAACGCGTACAGGACCTCGCCCGCCGAGCGATCATGACCCAGCTCGACGTACAGGTTGAGGTCCTCGACGAGCTTCGCCCCGGCGGCCCGTGTCTCGGGCGACAGGCGCAGGATCCCCGGCTGCCGCGTCAGCTCATCGAGGATCTCGTAGATGGAGCGGTTGCGACGGCGGGCCATGTTCACGATGCCCACGAGATCCGTGCCGCCCAGGCCGTACAGGTCCGAGGCCGCGAGCGCGTACACGTCCACCGACGAGCCGGGGTCTGCGATCGCGCGCAGGAACGCGAGGAGCAGCTTGACCTCTGGCCGCGAGTACAGGCCCGACGTGCCCGAGAACCGCCACGGGATCCCCTCGAGGTTCAGCGAGCGCAGCACGGGGTCCGCGGCGGCGTTCGAGCGGACGAGCACGGCCACGTCACGCGGCGCCGCCCCTTCGCGGATACGGCGGGCGATGTCCGAGGCGATCCAGTCCGCCTCCTCGTGGCCCGTGGCAAACGCCTCGTGGCGGACACCGGGCGCCCCGTCACTCCCGCGCTCCGCGACGAGCTGCTTGACGATCCCGGCGCGAACCTCGAGGCGGTCCGGGTCGTTGTGGCGGACGAGCCGGTATGCGGCATCGAGGATAGGGCCGCGCGAACGGTAGTTGCGCCGGAGGACGACCACCCTCGCGTTGCGGTAGCGCTCCCGGAACTCCAGGATGTTGCTGATGGCCGCGCCGCGGAACTTGTAGATCGACTGGTCGTCGTCACCCACCACCGTGACGCTCCGATGACGCTGGGCGATGAGCGCGACCAGCTCCGCCTGGGCGCGGTTCGTGTCCTGGAACTCATCCACCAGCACGTACTTGAACCGCCGCTGGACCTGGTCCCGGGCGACCGGCGACTCCCGCAGCAGCCGCAGGGCGAGCGAGACCTGGTCCCCGAAGTCGATGGCGCCGGCCTGGGCCAGGAGGGCCTGGTAGGCCGCGTAGGCACGGGCGAGCTCGACCCGGTGGCCTGCCTCCTCGGCCAGCGCGGCGGCATCCTCGCGCTCCTCGTCCTTCGTCGCAGCCGCCGCCGCCGCGGCGGCCTGCTCCCCGAAGATGGGCGGCGTGGGCCGCGAACGCCTCGGGCGAGACGTCCTCGTCCTTGGCCCGCGAGAACAGCGTGGCGAGCGCGTCGAGGAACTTGGTCGGGTCGCCGAGGGGCCGGTACGCATCCAGGCCCAGGTCGAAGATGTGCTCGCCCAGGAACACCACCGTCTCTGGGCGCGACAGCACCCGCACATCCGTCGGCAGCCCCAGCTCCAGCGCGAACTCCCGGACCAGCCGGTCCCCGAAGGCGTGGAACGTCGAGATCGCGGTGTCCGTGTAGCCGTACGGGACCAGCTGGTCCACGCGGACCTGCATCTCGTCGGCCGCCTGGTCCGTGAACGTGAGGGCCAGGATCTCCGACGGGCGCGCCCGCTTGGACGCGATCAGCCACGCGATGCGGCGCGTGATCACCTGGGTCTTGCCGGTGCCGGCGCCTGCCACCACGAGCAGCGGGCCATCGCCGTGGATGACCGCCTTGCGCTGCTCGGCGTTCAGACCCAGCAGCAGCTGCTCAAGCCCATCGGAGCCCGCCGGCTCGTCGGGGGCAGGCGACACCCCCGTGTCCCAGACCGGGATCTGGACGAGCGGCTCCGGCTCGCCGCGGACGACCTTGCGTCTCACGGGACGCTCCTTGCGCTGCGGGCGGGCAGGACGGGGTGGGCGGTCGGGGCTGGACGTGGGGCCGGCGGCATCCGGCGGCTTGGGAGCTCGGGGTCGTCTGGGCACGCGCCCAGCGTGGCGTGGACCCGTGCCAGCTCCGGTGTCACGGGTCGCACGCGGATCAGGCCTTCGCCGCTCCCGCGCCCGATGCGAGCGCGATCTTGAGCGCCTCCTCCTCTTCGGTCGACATGGCGGTCTCGCATCGGCCGGCGGCGATCGCCTTCGCGTAGATGCGGGTGCCGTTGCGCGAGTGGAGGCTGCTCACGATGAACCCGTCCTTGTCCTGGTCGAGCAGCGCCAAGGCAAAGCTCTGGTTGCCGCCCGTGTCCTCGAACGGGTTGAAGCGGACGAGCCCCACCTTCTGGAAGGCCTTGCGCTGGACCCGCGCGAGGTCCGCCGCCTTCGTCGTCAGCTCGTCCACGTCCCGGTTGAGCGAGTACACGCGCTCGAGATGCGAGCCGAGGATCGATTCGAGGCTGGTCCCGTCCTCGCCGCGCGTCAGGCCAGCGAGCCGCTTGTCCAGCTTCGACGTCCGGCGGGCCAGCAGCAGCACGGCCACCGCGAGCACGATGCAGGTGAGGCCGAGCACGCCGACGACGATGCCGGGTGAGGTGGTCATGAGCTGGTCGAGGGCGTCCAAGAGTCTCTCCGTGTGGGGCGCGCCCGAGTCTACCAGCAGCCCCTCATCCGCCATCCTCCGCGATCCTCTGCCATCCTTCGCGCGGGCGGTGTATCCTCCCGGCCGATGCCGCGCGCGCGGCACCCGATGCACCTGGAGGCCCTGAACCCCGCCATGGCGAAGCGAGCACGCGGCAGCGTCCGTCCCGGCCAGCGTCGGCCGATCGACAAGCGTCCGGCCGCCCCTGCACCCACCACGGCGGCTGCAGCCCCCAAGCCCGCCGGCCTGTCCGACGCCGAGCTGGAGCGCGCAGCGCAGCTCGAGGCCGAGATGGTCGCGCAGGAGCGCGCCCTCGAGGAATCACGCAAGCGCTCCAGGGAACGTGCCACCGCCAGCCGCGACTACGTCCCCATCTCCGCGGCCAGCTTCGCAGCAGCCGAGGCCAAGGAGTACGCCTACGTCGCGCGCGACGTGAAGCGCATCATTCGCGTGGCAGGTCTGGAGCTCGCGATCCTGGCGGCGCTCTACGTCCTCATCGACGTCGTCGGGGTCGTCAACATCGGTTGAGCGCCGGCAGGGACGGGGCCATCATGCCCCGACCGCCGATGACGCCACCAGCGACACGCGACGCAGCCTGACTGCCGCTCGCGCGGTTCGCGACCGGGTACCCTGCCGGGGTCGGGCCCGCAC
Organism: uncultured Chloroflexia bacterium; assembly: GCA_963697365.1. Taxonomy (GTDB): domain Bacteria; phylum Chloroflexota; class Limnocylindria; order Limnocylindrales; family CSP1-4; genus CAIXZV01. Next base: position 83,308 of record CAVONT010000016.1, on the reverse strand, counting down.
GGACCCGGGCACACCCAGGACAGGGAACCGTGTTCCAGGATCTCGAGAGCATCACCGAGCCCGCCCGGCGGCACATGCCGCTCGCTGCGCGCCTGCGCCCGGCAACGCTCGCTGACGTCGTCGGCCAGCGCCACATCCTGGGGCCGGACGGACCCCTGACCCGCTGGATCGCGACCGGTCGCCTGCCCGCCCTGGTCCTGTGGGGCCCGCCGGGTTCGGGCAAGACGACGCTGGGGCGCCTCCTCGCCTCGGAGCTGGCCCTGGGCTACCTCACCCTGGACGCCACGTCCGAGGGCCTCCCCGACCTCCGTCGCCGCATGGCCGAGGCAGACACCATCCGCGCCACTTCCGGCCGGCCGCCCATCCTGTTCGTGGACGAGCTCCACCGCCTGGCGAAGAACCAGCAGGACGGCCTGCTGGCGGCCGTGGAGAACGGGCGGATCACGCTCGTCGCCGCCACCACCGAGCCGCCCATGGCGGGTGCCGTCATCGCCCCCCTCCTCTCGCGGATGACGGTCCTCCGCCTGCAGCCCCTGTCCGAGGCGGACCTCGGCGTCCTGCTGGAACGAGGCCTCGCTGCGTACGCCGAGGAGGGGCGCGCGATCGAACCCGACGAGGACGCCAGGCGCAACCTGCTGGGCCTCGCAGCAGGCGACGGCCGACGCCTCCTGTCGCTGCTCGAAGGCGCCGTCACGCTCCTTCCGCCCGACGCCGACGCGCTCGACGCCCGGGCCGTGATGGCGGCAGCCCAGTCGCGGACGGCGCCATACGACCGGTCTGGGGCGGTGTCGGCCATGATCAAGTCGATCCGCGGTGGCGACGAGGAGGCCGCGCTGTACTGGCTCGCGGTCCAGCTCGCCGCGGGCGACGACGGCCGCCACGCCGCCCGGCGCCTGGTCGTGGCCGCGGGCGAGGAGGTGGGCGCAGCCGACCCCGGGGCCCTGCCGATGGCCGTGGCCGCGCTCGACGCGACGGAGCGCGTTGGGATGCCCGAGGCGCACTACCCGCTCGCGGCGACGGTGGTCTACCTCTGCCGCACCGGCCGGGACTGGTGGCCGGGAGCCGCCCTCCACCGCGCGGTCGAGCTCGTGCAGGCCGAGGGTCCCGATCCAGTGCCCCCGCACCTGCGACCCGCAGCAACAACCTACCGCCACCCGTCGGAGGAGCCGCCGGGGCAGCACCGCCAGCAGTACCGCCCGAAGCGTCGGGATCCCGGCTTCCTGGGCGAGCACGAGCCCATCCGCCCGCCACGAACCGACTGACGCCAGGGAGAGGGTCCATGACCGCGATCAGGGCAATGCTCGATCGCTTCCTGCCGCGGGGCGCGATCCTGCTGGGGGTCCTGACCTTCGCGAGCTACTTCGCGGGGCTCGTCCGGGACCGGATCTTCGCCCGGACCTACGGCGCCAGCATCGAGCTCGACGCCTACAACGCCGCCTTCGTCCTCCCCGAGCTCGCGCTCGACGTGCTCGTGGCGGCCGGACTCACCGCGCCGTTCATCCCGGTGTTCAGCTCGCTGCGCCGCGACGGCCAGGAGCCCGATGCGGCGTCACGCTTCGCCCAGACCGTCCTCACGCTCGCGGTGCTGGTCATGGGCACAACGAGTCTGGTCCTGCTGCTCATCGCGCCCTGGACGGTGGAGGTCATCGCCCCGGGGTTCGACGATGCTGCGACCGCGCGCTACCTCGAGCTGTTCCAGCTGATGCTGGCGACGCCGGTGATCTTCGCGGTCTCGATCACCCTGGGCGAGATCCTCATCGCGGAGCGGCGCTTCCTGTTCTACGCCCTCGCGCCGATCTTCTACAACCTGGGCATCGTGCTGGGCACGGTCCTGTTCCACGAGCAGCTCGGGATCAGGGCCGCGGCGGTCGGGGCGGTCATGGGGGCGCTGCTCCATCTCGGCATCAGGCTCGTGGGCATGATCCGGAGCTCGGTCCGACTGCGGTTCAGGCTGGACCTGCGCATGCCGGCCCTGAAGGAGTTCATCCTGCTGATGCTGCCCAAGATGATCAGCCACCCCATCGAGCCGCTGACCTTCATGTTCTTCACGGCAGTCGCCACGACGCTCGCGGCCGGCAGCGTCTCGTCGGTGTCCTTCGCCCGCAACTTCCAGAGCGTGCCGGTGGCGCTGATCGGCTCCTCCATCGCGCTCGCCGCATTCCCCGTGCTGTCCGCGTCGTGGTCAGATGGCGACCGGGTCGGCTTCCGGCGGCAGGTCAAGAGCAGCGCGATCACGATCGCCGTGTTCTCCACGGCCGCGGCGATCGGCCTTGCGGTGGTCGGCGAGCTGGCGATCTCCGTGCTGCTGGGCGGGGGCGCGTTCGACGCCGAGGACGTGGCCACGACGGCCGCAGTGCTGGCGGCGTTCTGCCTCGCCATCCCGTTCGACGCCCTCGGCCATCTCGTGGCGCGCGGCCTGTACGCGACGCACAACACGATCCTGCCGGTGCTGGCCTCCATCGCCGGGTTCGGGGTCACGGTGGCGACGACGCTCGCGCTGGTGGGAACGGCCGGGATCATCGCGATCCCGCTCGGGTTCGCGGCCGGGACCGCCGTGCGGGTGGTGCTCCAGGGCGTGGCCCTCACGTGGCGGCTCGGCAGGCCGCACCCGGAGAGTGGCGAGCCGGGCGGCTGGGGCTGAGGCTCCGGCTGGAGCTCCGGCTGGGGATGACGCTCCGGCCTGATCCTCGGCCTAGGGTTCCAGCGGCTGCGTGGGCACCACGGCGAGGAACTTCCCGTCGCGCTGCGGGTACGCGCCCTCGGGACGATCCCACGGCAGGTAGTTGCGGCGCATCTCGGCGGCATCCTGGAACGTGCCCGGGGGATCGGAGGGCCCCCAGATGGACGACACCCGCGGATACCACGGGTCGAGGATGTAGGTGCCCTCGATCCTGGCATCGTCGAACACCACCGGATCGGCGTCGGCCCGGAAGCCCGTCATCACCCACGTGTGGGCGCCGCGCCACGTGAGGAGGACCACCGGTGCCCGGTACTCCATGATGGCCCGTGCCGAGTCGACGAGCGCCTGCTGGCGGGTGTCGTACACGCGGACCTTGTAGCCCTCAACGCCGTACGCCTCGAGCGCCTTCGCGATGGCGGCGGGACCCCAGTCGCCGTTGCGGCTGTCGCGGCGACTCTCCCACTCACCGATCCGCGACGCCAGCTCCCGCTGGAAGGCGTCGCTCAACGGCGCCTTGTCGTGGGCGGCGAGGACCATCTGGGTGCCGGCCACCGCGCACCACTCGTGGTCGAGCTCGGTGATGAACTGCCTCGCCGGGTTCTGGTAGAGGTCGAAGTCGACGGCCTCACGCCTGGGGGGCGGGGTCGGCTCCGGCGTGGGGTCCGCTGGCTGGCCGGTCGCCAGCGTCGGGGTGGCGGTGGCGGCAGCTGAGGGCGGCGGGGTGACGACCTCCTCCTCTTCGTCGATAGGGCGGTCCGGTGGCGGGTTCAGGGCGAGGTCGACGCGCCGCACCAGGCTCTCGGCGCGGTCGCCGAGGCCGAGGGTGTTCGTGACGATCGCGGTGCTGCCCAACACGAGCCCGACGAGGAGAACGAGCGCTAGGGCGCCGAGGGCGGCGCTGCGTCGACGGATGCGTGAGCGGGAGCGGGCTGGCACAGGTCCTCCGGGCATGCGGCCGGTCTAGACGCGCGAGCCGGAGCCCGTGCGACGCCGCGCCGTCAGCCGGCCTTGGGCGGGCGACCCCGGCCCCCGGGCAGCGGGATGCTCGCGATGAAGATGGTGCGGCCGCGCACGGCCATGCTCGTGCCCGGCCTGTGGGCCGCGATCGCCTTCTTCACCGCGGTACGCATCGTGGGGACCTTCTCGGCGGGGTCGAGCTCGATCGCGAGGATCTCGTCGCCCTTGAGCCTGGCCAGGGCCTTCCTGAGCTCGTCGTCGCGCTGGAGCGCTGCGAGCTGCCGGGGCGAGAGGGCGCGCTCCTTGGGCTTGGGCGTCAGCTCCTCGATCTTCGCGGTGCGGATGCGCATCGTCGGGCTCCTGCGGGTGACCGGCGTGGTCCTGAGAGGGCGATCATGCCACGCCGCGGGTTGCACTTCGCGTGCGGTTGGGATCCCGTGTGCCTTGGGAGTACGCAGGCGCATTGCGGGGCTCTATCCTCTCGGACATCGAGGACGGGCGCGATGGCGTCCGCAAGGGAGGTCACAGATGACGGATCCCGCCGGGGGCGTTCCGAACCAGGGCGAGCCAGTCGCACCGCCAGCAGCTGCACCTGCTCCGCCGCCCGCTGCGCGCCCCCCGCTGCAGCGCCAGGACCGCCGCCTGCCCAAGGCGGCTACCAGGCGCCACAGGGTGGCCCCGCGTTCACCGCGCCCACCATGCAGCAGGCCGCAGTGGAGGCGGGCCCCGCCCCGGGCATCGCGTACGCGGACCTCGTGACCAGGATCATCGCCCTCGTCATCGACAGCGTGATCCTGTTCCTGATCTACATCGTCGCCGGGATTATCCTCGGCCTGTTCGGGTGGATCGGCGGGCTACTCGCCTCTCTCGCGTACGCTGGCGTCAGCGCGGGCTACTTCGTCTACCTCTGGACGAAGCAGCGCGCCACCTATGGCCAGAAGTTCCAGAAGCTCGAGTGCGTCAACGCGGCTGACGGCGCGACGCTCACGCAGGACCAGGCCATCAAGCGTTGGCTGTTCCTCTTCGGCCCAAGCCAGCTGGTCGCGATCCTCACGAACATCCCGTTCCTGTGGGCCATCGGCTCGCTGGCCAGCCTGCTGGTGCTTGGGTACACCGTCTATCTGCTCTACAGCGCGTCGCAGAGTCCCAAGCGCCAGGGCTTCCACGACGTCCAGGCCGGCACGGTGGTGGTCAAGCACCTCTAGCCGGCGAGGCCTTTCACCGACGAGCGGGGCCGGGCGATCGGCCCCGTTCTCGATTCCAGGTCGGCGCTAGGGTTCGAAGTCCAGCGCGCGCACGTGGCGCGGCCGGAACACCGCGAGGGGACGCCGGTCGAAGCTGGCCACCCTGCGCACGTCGAGCCGCTCGGCCGCGGCCACGAGCAGCGCGTCGGCAAGGCGCGGCCGATGCTCGGCCGCCTCGCGCATGAGCGCCTGGGCGCGCACCAGGTCCTCGCGGGCCGGCGCCACCAACCGGATCGCGTCGGAGACGAGCGCGCTCACCAGCGCCTCGGTCGCCCGGACGCCGAGTTCCCGCTGCAGGAGGACATCGAGGTCCGCGAGCCCGAGCACGCCCAGCAGCAGCGGCTCGTCGGCCCTCGCGAACCATGCGACCGCTGCCGCGTGGTTGAGGTCCGCCGTGTCCGCCGCGGCCAGCACCGCCGAGGGATCGAGCAGGATCGCCATTACCGCTCCCCCGCCCGGCGCCCGGCCTCGCGCCGCACGATCGACCGTCCATCGAGCGAGAGCCGCCCGTGTGCCGATCGCCCGACCGCGACGAACGGGTACTGCGGCGCCGCGTCGTGCTCGGCGAGCCAGGCCTCGAGCGCGTCGGTGATCGCGGCCGTCTTGGTACGACCTTCCCGGCGGACGTGGCGGTCCAGCCGGTCCAGCAGGTCGGCATCGATGAGGATCGTCGTTCGCACCGTCGGCATATGACGTCATATATACCTCATTGGACCGATCCGGTCGGCTGCGGCATCATGCGCCCTCTCGCGCTGCGCCTCGCGCCGCGGCTCGCGTCTCCCCTTCCACCGCCCCTCTCGCCGCCCCTCTCGCAGCCCTGCCACACAGACCCGGAGCGTTGCCCTGATGAAGATCCTCGCCGTCGAGCCCATCGCCCCCGAGGGCCTCGAGGTCCTGCGCCGTCACCACGAGGTCGACGAGCGGCTCGGTCTGGCCAGGGAGCAGATCCTCGAGATCGTCGCCGACTACGACGCGCTCGTCGTCCGCAGCCAGGTCAAGGCCGACGCCGAGATCATCGCCGCCGGCACCCGTCTCGTCGTCATCGGTCGGGCCGGCGTCGGCGTCGACAATGTCGACCTCGAGGCGGCCACCAAGGCCGGTGTCACCGTGGTCAATGCGCCCACCGGCAACACGATCGCGGCCGCGGAGCACACCCTCGCCCTCATGTTCGGCCTTGCCCGGCACATCGCACCCGCCGACGCCTCGATGCGCCAGGGTGAGTGGAAGCGCAGCAAGTTCACCGGCACCGAGCTGCGGGGCAAGACCCTCGGCATCGTGGGGCTCGGCAAGATCGGCCAGGCCATCGCCAAGCGGGCCCGCGCGATGGAGATGATGGTGATCGGGTCGGACCCATTCGTGACCGCCGAGCAGGCGACGACCTTCGGCGTCGAGCTGGTCACCTTCGAGGAGCTCGTCCCGCGTGCGGACATGATCACCGTCCACGTGCCCAAGACCCGCACGACTGCCGGCCTCATCAACGCCGACGTCCTGGCACGGATGAAGCCCGGCGTGATGCTGTTCAATGTGGCTCGCGGCGGGGTCATGGACGAGCAGGCCGTCGCAGACGCCCTCAGGGCAGGCAGGATCGCGGGCGCGGCGTTCGACGTGTTCGACACCGAGCCGCCCACGGGCTCGCCCCTCTTCGACGCCCCGAACACCCTGCTCACGCCGCACCTCGGTGCGTCGACGGCCGAGGCCCAGGTCGCGGTGGCAGTCGAGGTCGCCGAGCAGATCCTCGACGTGCTCGACGGGCGCTCCGCGCGCTACGCGGTCAACGCGCCGCTGCTCACGCCCGAGACCGCGCAGGCGATCGCTCCGTACCTGCCGCTCGCCGAGACCCTGGGCTCGCTGCTCGCCCAGCTGGCGCGCACAGCGCCGAGCACGCTCACGATCGAGATCGCCGGCGAGCCAGCCGCACACGACGCGTCATCACTCGTCGCCGCGGTCCTCCGCGGGCTGCTCGAGGCCGTCACCACCGAACGGGTGAACCTGGTCAACGCGGCGATGCTGGCCAGGTCCCGGGGCATCACGGTAGTGGAGCGCAAGACATCGGACGCCGGCGACCACAACTCCCTGCTGACCGTGATCGCGGAGACGGATGCGGGGCCCGTCTCCGTCGCCGGCACGGTGGCCATGGGCGAGCCCAGGATCGTCCAGCTGCACGGGCTGAAGATGGACCTTGCGCCAGCCGAGGTGATGCTCATCTCACACCACCACGACCGGCCCGGAATGGTGGGCCGGGTGGGCGCGCTGCTCGGGACCGCAGACGTCAACATCAGCTCCATGACGCTCGCCCGGTCGGCGCCGCGCGGTGCCGCGTTCATGGTGCTGTGCCTCGACGATGTCCCGCCGGAGACCCTCATCGACGAGATCCACGGGATCGAGGGCGTGCTCGACACGTGGCTCGTGCGCCTGGGCGCCAGCAGGTGACGGAGCGAGCACCCGGCGTGTCCGAGGCGGGACGCGTCATCCCCGATGGCCTCGACGCGACGCTGGTCCTCCTCCGACACGGTGAGTCGGAGTGGATCCGCGAGAGCCGCTTCCAGGGCCAGGGCGAGTCCCCGCTGTCGGAGACGGGACGCCGTCAGGCGGCCCTCGCCGGGATCCGCCTCGCCCGACCCCACGTCAGTCCTCCCCTCCCCGTCCCGGCCGGGCTGCCCCTGGAGATCGTGCACTCGCCCCTCGGGCGCACGACCGAGACCGCGCAGGCCGTGGCGGATGCGATCGCTGCCGCCGCGCCGGGAGCCGCCGGGCCGGTGGTGCGACCCGACCCCGGGCTGCTCGAGATCGGGCAGGGCGAGTGGGAAGGCGTGGAACAGGATGAGATCGCGAGGCGCTGGCGCGCCGAGCTCACGGCCTGGCGGGCAACCCCGTGGACGAGCGTCGCTCCGGCCGGAGAGACCGTGCAGGACGTCCAGGCCCGGCTGCGTCCGGCTCTCGCCGGCGTCCTGGATCGGCTCGGGCGCGACTACCCCCGCGGCTCCTTCGACCGCCCCCAGGTCGCGGGCTACGCAGGCGTCAGCCCGCAAGCCGGACAGCCCTGGTCGATCCTCGTGGGCCACGACGGCGTGTTCAAGGTGGCGATGCTCACGCTGTTCGACCTGCCGCTCGAGCGGTTCTGGATGTTCACCCTGGCGCTGACCGGGATCACCATCGTGGAGATCCGCGGAGGGCGGCCCGTGGTGCGGGCCGCCAACCTCGTCGACCACCTCGCGCCCCTCGACGACGAGGCGGCGCGGGCGGCGGCGGAGGACCGGGCCCGCAAGGGCGCCCTCTAGACGACAGGGGCCCGGCGAGCCTCAACTGGGTCCGTCTCTGGCCCCGGTCCGTCCCTGGCCCGGGTCCGTCCCGGCTGGGCTAGGCTAGGGGTTAGGGGCTAGGGGCTCCGGCGCCTGCGCCTCGACCGCCTGAACGCCAGGCGCAACAGGGAGATGCGCAGGCGGCGGGTCGAGTCACGAACCGCCTCCAGGCGCACCCCGTCGAGGTGCACCCGCGCGTACTGCGTCTCCACTTTCGCATCGGCCACGGTCTGCAGGTCCTCCCGAGCCACCGGCACGAGGTCGGCAAGCGATCCGGTGTACTCGTACACCGTCTGCGTCGGCCGGGGTCCGAAGCCGAAGCGTGACGCGGCCCGCAGCATCGTCGCCCACGCCGCATCGGGGCTGACCTCCTTGCGGGGTCCACGCATCCACGTGGCGACAGCGATGCCGATGACGATCGCGGCGAGCAGCACGGCGAGGACGATGAGCACGGTGCGGTCCACGGGCTGCGACGCGGGCGACGGGTCAACCTCTCCGCCAGGCCGATCCAGCTCGCCACGACGACTGGGGTCAGGCTGCTCGGGCACCCTGGATCCGACGGGCGTGGGCGCCGCCGGCTCGACCTGCGGCCCGGCCGGGATCACCGTCTCGCGCCCGATGCCACCCCCGGTCGGATCGAACGGGATCCACCCGTAGCCCGGGAAGTAGACCTCCACCCACGCGTGGGCAGCCTGGGCCGCCACGGTCTCGACGACGCCGGCGGCGTCGCGGGTCCCAGGCAGGAAGCCCTGCACCAGGCGCGTGGGGATCCGGTTGTCGGGGTTGGCGGCCCGCAGGAGGATCGCCATCGTCGAGGCGTAGTGGAGGCAGTAGCCGCGCTCGTAGCGTGCGAAACACTCGACGGCACTGGCCACATCACAGGGCCCCGTGCCGTTCACGTTGTACTCGAAGTTGACGTCGTCCTGCAGGTACGCCTGCATGGTCGTGGCCAGCGTGTACGGGTCGCGATCGGGGGCCTTGGCGAGGATCGCAGCCAGCAGCTCGTTCGAGTCTGGACCGAGCGCGTCGGGCGGCACCTCCGTGTACCGGGCGGTGATCTCCGGCGGGTAGTCCTCGGAGGCGGCCTGCAGCTGGTTGCCGGTGATCCCGCTGGCGGTGCCGCCCTCCGGGAGACCCTCATCGGCGATCTGTGAGCACTGCGGCGGTGACGGAGTACCGGGCACGGTCGCCGGTCAGCTCAACGCCGGCGAACGAGCGCTCGGCGCCCTGGAGCAGGACGTCCGCGACGCCGGTCGAGGACGACGGGGGCCCCGGGTGCGAGCACCAGGCTGTCCAGGTACTCGTCGGCCTCGATGGTGGCCGCGAAGGACTCCGTGAGGTCCTGCAACGGCTCCTCGGGCGTCCCGGCCAGGACCGCTGCACCGGCTTCGACGGGCGCGCGGGTCAGGTCGGTCTGGACCCACGCCCCGAGGACGAACTTGTCGTAGGTGGCGGCCCGCCACTTGGTCTCGGGCATCTCCTCGTCGATCTCGGCGGTGAAGGCGACGCCTTCTCCCTTGTTCCAGCGCGGGAAGATGCGGGCGGACGAGCCGAAGGTGACCCCGCCGCCACCCCGGATGTCCGGGCCCACGGGGAACAGGCGCGCGAGGGTCTCACCGAACGAGATGAACTGGTCGTCAACGCCGTCCCAGGCGCCGGCCAGCGGAGCCGACGCTGCCCTGGCCGTGAGCAGCATGCTGGCCAGGACGGCAGCCGTGATGAAGACGCTGCCGCCCTTGAGGTACATGGACGCGATCTCGGACGGGTCGCCGATCCGCCGGCGCAGCCACGTCGAGCGCTCGTCGAAGGCGTGCATCACGATCAGGAGGAACAGCGCGGCGACGGTGAACACGCCCAGGAACGGCAGCTGGAGGCGGGTGGTGAGGGCCATGTTGCCGACGATCACGATCCCCACCATCACGAGTCCGTTGAGCGGCTTGTGGTGCCCGAAGACCGCGTAGCCGAAGAATTGCGCCGTGGCCCACAGCAGCGAGCCCAGGACGACGATGTAGTGGACCTCCTGGCTGGTGTACTGGAGGCCGCGCCAGACGATGTCGAGGTAGGCCTCCGCGCTGCCCTTCGCGGCGACCTGGAACGCGACGTCCGGCGACGTGCCGGGCGAGATCGCCCAACCGGCCATGATCGGGATGAGCAGCCCGGCGAACAGGGCCCCGATGCCATGGGTCGTCCAGCGGCCCCAGCCGACCTTCGGGCCGAGCATGCCAAACGCGAAGCCCATCAGGGACATCGCGACCAGCGGGTCGGTCAGCGCCTCGCGGCCGTTGACCCAGGCTGGGTCGTCGACGACCCAGGCCATCACGAGGACGATGAGCACGGACAGCACGACGGCCGTCCAGCCCTCGGCCGGACGGCGCAGGTATCGCCGCTCCTCCCCGCTCGGGAGTGACCCGCGGCTCACGTGCTCGCTCATCGGGCAAGCACCTCGGCCAGGGCCTGGCGCGGTCCGATCACATGGGTCCGCAGCTGGTACTCGGCGAGCGTGTGGCGCAGGGCGCGCGTGTGCTGGGCGTCGAGTTCACGGCCGTCATCATCGGGAGCCGGGTCGAACGCCGGCGTGTCGAGCGAGACGATGACGGTCGCGATCCCCCGGCCCTTGAGCGCGGCCAGCGGACGGACGAAGGCCGGATCGAGGGTGGGCGTGAGGACGATCGCCGTCATCCCCCGCCGCAGCCGGCCCATGCCCGTGGCGAGGGCCTCCTGGATGGGCGTGGTGCCATCCGCCTCGACCGCGGCCAGCAGCTGGAGGATCTTGAGGCGCTGGCGCGCGCCCCTGTCCGGCGGCAGCATGGTGAGGCGATGGGCATTGACGGTCATGCCGACAGCCCGGTTCTCGCCGATCGCCTTCTCGGCGATCGATGCAGCCGCGCGGACCATGACCTCCGTCGTCGACTCGTCGCCCTGGCCGGCTGCCACGGCGGCGTCGAGGTCCAGGAACAGCCAGGCATCGGCGGTCTGCTCGAGCTCGAACTCCTTGACCTGGATCTCGCCCGTGCGGGCCGTGGTCCGCCAGTGGATGCGGTTCATCGAGTCCCCGGGCGCATACGGACGCACGGTGGTCGCAAGCGGCGTCGTCTGCAGGGTTCGCTCCGGTGCGGCGTGGGCGCCCTCGATGTTGGCCGGTGGCAGGCGCCACAGCGGCAGGGCCTCGACGCGCGGGTAGACCACCACCGTGATCCCCTGCCCCACCCCGGCCGACGCCTCGAAGAAGCCGAACGGGTCGCCGGTGCGGATCTGCAGGGGCTCGATCCGGAAGTGGCCGCGGCGCGCCAGCGGTGTGCGCACGAGCCATGAGCGCTCCTGGCGCCCGCCAAGCGTGATGGCCCGTCCCGGCAGGCCTCCCGGCAGCGTCGACGGGTTGTAGACCTCCAGCCACGGCTTGGGCAGCCGGCCCGTGTTGCGCAGGGTGTACGTCACCCGGAGCATTTCGCCGGCGTGGGCGGCTAGCTGGCTCACGGCGTAGCCCGCCTCGAGGTCGGTGAGCCCGAGGCGGGTGAGGATGTAGCTGCCGCCACCGATGAGCAGACCGGCGTAGAGCAGGAAGAACAGGAAGTCCCAGCCCGTCGAGAACGCGGCCACCACGAGGATGACCACGAGGATCAGGACCTGGAGCCGGCGGATCATGAAGTCGGGACCTCCCCGGTCTGGTACGCCTGGACCGCGGTCAGCCTGCCCCGCTCCGGGCGCGGATCTCGCCGGGGCCGCCGGTCTGCCGTGCGGCGACCTCGATCGGGGTGGTGTCCAGCAGCTCGCGCACGACGTGCGCAGCTGAGACATCGTGGATCGACGAGGAGGTCTTGATGATCACCCGGTGGGCGAGCGCGGGTTCGGCCAGGACCTTGACGTCGTCGGGGATCACGTAGTCCCGGCCGAGGAGCCCGGCCAGGGCTTGGGAGGCGCGGTACAGGGCGATCGATCCGCGGGGACTTGCGCCGAGGTACACGTCTGGGTGGGTGCGGGTGGAGGCGACGAGACGCACGATGTAGTCGGACACGGCCGGGTCAACGTAGATCTCGCGCACGCTCGCCTGGAGCGCGCGAAGCTCGTCCACCGAGCAGACGTCGGCGAGGTCCTCGAGCGGATGGGTCCGCTTCTGCTCGTCGAGGATCAGGATCTCGTCCAGCAGGGCCGGGTAGCCCATGCGGATGCGGAGCATGAATCGGTCCAGCTGCGCTTCCGGCAGCGCGAACGTGCCCTCGTACTCGATCGGGTTCTGCGTGGCGATGACGAGGAACGGGTCCGGCATGGCGTGGGTCACGCCATCGATCGTGGACTGGCGCTCCTCCATGCACTCGAGCAGGCTCGACTGCGTCTTCGGGGTGGCCCGGTTGATCTCGTCCGCGAGCACGACCTGGCTCATGATCGGGCCGGGCCGGAACTCGAACTCCTGCGTCTTCTGGTTGTAGATCGAGAGCCCGGTCACGTCCGACGGCAGGAGGTCCGGCGTGAACTGGATCCGCCGGAAGGAGCAGCCAAGGCTGCGGGCAATCGCCTTGGCGAGCACGGTCTTGCCGGTGCCCGGGACGTCCTCGATCAGCAGATGACCGCGGCACATGAGCGCCACGAGCGCGAGGCGCACCTCCTGGTGCTTGCCCACGATGACCCGCTCGACGTTCGCGAGAACCTTGTCGCCGACCTGCTGGATGGTGCTCATCAGACTCCCGTCGTCGGCGGCCGCGGCCGCGCTGGTGCCGGACCCCGACGAGACGCCGGAGCAGGCTCGCTGGTGACGACGTCGACGGGACTCGGGACGCGGCGACGGCGGACCACCTGTCTAGTCTACGGCGGTGGGCCAGAATCGGTTCTGCGGCAACTTGAATGCGCGGGCAGGCGAACGGTCACCGGCCGCGGAACAGGGTCAGACCGCCGGCCCAGAGCACCATGACCATGCCGATGAGCCCCATGACGCCGAGAAACGGCTCTCCGAAGAGGAACGCCGCGACGCCGACCACCGCGAAGAGGATGGCCAGCACAAGCGCGATCAGGGCCATGCCGAGGCGCTCGATCAGCGGTCTCGGCCGGGCGGGCGGTCCAGGCTGGGCGGGCGGTCCAGGCTGGGCGGACGGTCCAGGCTGGGCGGCGGGGTTGGGAGAGGTGGGCTGGCCGGGTTCGGTCATGGCCAGTGCAGCGTACCGCGCGCTCAGGGCTTGCCGTAGAGGTCGAAGTAGCGCTCCATCAGCGCGCCTGCCAAGGGTGCCGCTCGCTCGCCGCCGCGGCCACCCTGCTCCACGAGTACCGCGATCACCACCTTCGGGTTCTCGACCGGAGCAAACCCGATGAACCAGGAGTGCGGCTCGCCCTTGCCGCCCAGCTCCGCGGTGCCGGACTTGCCAGCGGTCGGAACGCCATCGACTGCGGCACCCCGCGTGAACTGCCGCCCGTATTCACCCTCGACCGCCTGCTGCATCGCCGCCTGAATGGCCCGGGCATCATCCTCGGCAATGACGCGGCGCCACTCGGACGACCCGACGCTCCGGGCGCCCGGACCGTCACCGGTGAGCGCCGTCACGAGGCGCGGCTTCATCAGCACCCCGTCGTTGGCCACGGTCGAGGCGACCAGCGCCATCTGCAGCGGCGTCACGAAGGTCTCCCCCTGGCCGAACGCCGCCGACGCGAGCTCCGTGTCGCCCTCGAAGCCCCCTGGGGCGTTGCCGTCGCCGCCGGTGACCCGGCTGATCGCCGTGGGCAGGTCGAACGGGATCGGCGCGCCGAAACCCATCTCGGCCGCCTCCTCCACCAGGCGCTCGCCACCGGTCTCGAGGCCGGCCATCGCGTACCAGATGTTGCAGCTCGACTCGGTGGCACCAGCGAGGTCAAGCGGCGTGTCGCCCGTCTGGGGGTGGTGGCCGTCGCGGACCCGGAACCCGCTCACGACGAGACCGTCCTCCTCCGCCCCGGGCTGCTCCGGGAACGTCGTCGACGGCCCCACCGCGTTGCTGTCCAGGGCGGCGGCAGCGGTCACGACCTTGAACACGGAACCCGGCACGTACCGCCCCAGCGTTGCCCGGGGCAGCAGGGGCTGCCGCTCGTCATTGCGGAGCTTGTTGAACGTCTTGCGGGCGGTGGCCGGGTCGGCGATCGCGCCCGCGTCGTAGACGGGCGTGGATGCGAGGGCGAGGACCTCGCCGGTCGCGGGGTCGAGCATCACGACGGCGCCCTTGTCGGAGCCCAACGCCTTGACCGCCGCCCTCTGCAGGCGCAGGTCCAGCGACAGCTGGAGGCCCAGCTGGTCCTCCGACCTCGCACCGAACTTGGCGGTCAGGTCCGCCACCGGGTCCACGCCCGCGAGGCCCAGGAGCTGGGCGTTGTACGTGCGCTCGAGACCGGCCGTCCCATAGATCCGCGAGGCATACCCGATGACGTGGCTCAGGGCGTTGTCGCGGTACTCGCGCAGCGCCTCGCCGTTGTCATCGCGGACGCTGCGGGCGAGCCATGCCCCCGTGCGGTCCACGATCGGCCCGCGCATCGCGCGTCGGGCGATCGCGATCACGGCCGGATTGTCCGCTGCAGTCGAGAGGCGCTGGGCCTCCGCGACCTGCCACCAGCCGGCACCAAGGGCCAGGACGGAGAATGCGCCCACCACGGCGACGCCGGTCCGGAAGACGTTCGCAGCGATCGTGCGCCGGCCTTGCGGCCGATCGGGCGGGCGCTCGAGCGAGCCGGACTTCCGCGATGCCCAGCGGCGGACCATCATGCGGATCGCCTCCCGAGCCTGGCCAGCTTGCGGCGCCGAGTGCTCGGCACGGACAGCAGCTCCGGGCCGCGATCCGACAGCGCGAGCAGCAGGCCCACCACGATGGCATTCGCCAGCAGCGATGACCCGCCGTAGGAGATCAGCGGCAGGGTGATGCCGGTCAGGGGGATCAGCTTGAGGTTGCCCGCCGCGATGATGAAGGCCTGGATGCCCACCACGAGCGCGAGGCCGGCCGCCAGCAGGGCCCGGAAGTCATCGCGGGCGGAAGCAGCGATGCGCAGGCCACGCGACACGACAACCACGTACAGGCCCAGGACCGCGAGCAGGCCGATGAGCCCGAGCTCCTCCCCGATCGCGGCGAGCGGATAGTCGGTGTGCACCGCCGGCACCGGGAGCCGACCGCCGATCGTCGGCAGGCCCGCACCCAAGCCGACGCCGAGCAGGCCGCCCCGTCCGAAGGCGTACAGCGCCTGGACCACCTGGAACCCAGCGCCCTGCGGGTCCTGCCACGGGTCGAGCCAGTTGTCGACGCGGACCTGGACGTGGCCGAAGAGCTGGTACAGGACCCACGAGCCTGCGATGAACAGGACGAGGCCGCCGATGACGTAGCTCGGACGACCGGTGGCCACGTAGAGCAGGGCGAGGAACACGGCGAAGAACAGGAGCGCGGCGCCAAGGTCGCGCTGGACGACCACGATGCCCAGGGCGATGGCCCACATCGCGACCATCGGTGCGAGGTATGGGAGCGGCGGCAGCTTGAGCGGACCGATCCTCGTGCTCTCCTCCGCGAGGAGCGCCCGGTTCTCCGAGAGGTATCCGGCTAGGAAGATCACGAGGATCACCTTCAGCAGCTCGGACGGCTGCCCCGACAGGGGCCCGATCGAGAGAGACAGGCGAGCGCCGTTGACGTCTGATCCGAGGACGAACGTGGCGAGCAGCAGCAGGACGCCCAGTGCAGCCCACGAGTACTTGTACGTGCGCAGCCAGGCGTCCGAGCGCACGGCCACTGCCAGCACCGCGATCACCGCGAGCGCCACGAGCAGCCAGACAAGCTGCAGCTGGCCCAGCATCAGCTCGCCTGCGTACGGGAGCGACTGGGTCACCAGTTCCTGGGGCAGACGCTGCATCAGCAGCAGGCCGATCCCCCCGAGCATGGCCACGGCGGGCAGCAGGATCTCATCGAGACGGCGGCCGGCGACCACGAGGATGAGGTGGACGCCGAACAGCGCGAGGAGATAGGCGAGGAGGCCCTGGGCATCGGGTGGCGCAAGTTCGAGCGCCTTCGGGAGCCTTCCGGCCTCGATCGCCGCCCGGTACTGCTGCGTGGCACCAAGGGAGACGGCGCCGGCCGTCAGCGTCACCGCCACGACCGCAAGCAGCGACAGCTCGGTCATGCGAAGGCGGGGCCGCAGCCGGAAGCGGCGGCCGGCCACCGGCCGTGCCTGGGTTGTGGCGCTCACGGGGCCGTGTCCGCGCGAGCGTCTGTCATCCGAGTCCCCGGTCCAGGCGCATGCGCACCTCGCCCACCTGGATCTCGTCGCCGAACCCGATCTGGTTGAGGCCCTCCACGGGCACGCCGTTGACGTAGGTCCCGTTCGTGCTGGAGCGGTCCTCCACGTACCAGGAGCGGCCGCGGTACGTGAGCACCGCGTGCTCGGTCGAGGCGAACGGGTCGTCGATGACGATGGTGTTGTTCACGTCCCGCCCGAGGGACGTGACGGCATCCAGCGGGAAGGAGAAGCCCGGCGGGGGCTCGCCGCGCGGAGAGGCGAGGATGACGAGGCGGCCGAGCTCAGCCGGCCCTTTCGCGACGGCGCGGAGGTCGCGCAACAGGACCCGCACGACGAAGTAGAGGAAGGCATACAGCAGCGCGAGGAACAACAGCCGCAGGAGCCAGAGCGTGATGACGAAGCCGTCCATGGCGTCGGCCTAGGCCGGGAGCTGCTCGACCAGCAGCACGGTGTCGCCCACCACGATCCGATCCCCGATCCCGAGCGCGCACTCGTCGACGCGCACGCCGTTCACGCGCGACCCGTTGGTGCTGCCGAGGTCCGTGTAGACGAGCGTGCCGCGGCGCGTCTGGAGACGGCCGTGGTGACGTGACACGCGGGAATCGGGCAGGACGATCGCGTTGTCCGTCGAGCGGCCGATGCTGACGGGAGCTCCACCGACCTCGACCATGCGCTCCTTGCCATCGGCGGTGGTCACGCGCAGGCTGGCCCTGGCCTCCGGCGGGGCGGGCTTCCGGAAGATCAGGGTCTCGGTGGCCTCTCGCCGGATCGAAGCCGACCTGCTGCCGGCCGGATCGACTGTGGGCGGTGCGCCATCGGCGGGGGGATCGGCGGAGGCCGACGGATCCTCGGATAACGCCGCGACCATGGCGGGCACCTGGCTGGGCGAGCCGACGATCGGCGTGTCCGGCACGTTGTGGCCCACGACCGATGCAGGCGCGGGAGCCGGTTCCACGGGCTCCGGCGGTACGTCCGGCCCCGGAGGTACGCCCGACCACGGAGTTGGCACATCGTCCCCCGGCGTCAGGGCCTCGTTCTCCGGAAGGGAGATCGGCCGTCCCCGGTCGGCCACGGCATCGACCTCGATCTCCGCACGCTCGACGGCAGGGTCGGCCACGATGGCCACGCTCGGCCGGCCAGCGAGGTGGTAGCCATGGCTTCGGGCGAACGCAAGCGTCGCGTCGGCCAGGCGCGCAGCAAGGGCCTCGGCTCCGCCTGCATCGGCTGCCAGCACGGCGAGGTCGTCGGGGTTGAGGCGGACGCGGTAGCGGCTAGGCACGACGGTCCACGACGCCTGCTGGGTCCGGGCACGCTCCATCGCCCGCTCGACCTTGTGCTCCACCTGCACGACCTGGGGCCGGGCCCGGAAGAGGCGGGCGGTCGTGCGCTCGAACACACGCTCGAGGATGCGCTCGAGATCGGCAAGGGCTGGCATGGCGGTTGGAACCGTACCAGAGGCGGCCCGAAGACCCCGACGGGACTACCGGTGGCCGTCGGGAGTACCACGTGATGGGGGACCTCTCAAGCACGGGGCTATACTCTGGCCCCTGCCCGGCTGGTCCGGGTGGATGTGGATGCTCGCGGGGGCACAATGACCGAAATCCTCACCGAGTCGTTCTGCGAGCGGTGCGGTACGCGCTATACCTTCGAGTCCTCCGGCCCGCGCAAATCGCGCGCCGGCCGGGTCCGCGTGCTCTCCAAGGGCCTGCGCAACTTCGTGCTCTCGGACGAGACCACGATGTCCGAGGCGATGGCCGATGCACGGAGCGAGGTGGAGCTGGCAGCGACCACCCACCAGCTCGACGCATTTCACAAGACCTTCAACTTCTGCCTCTCCTGTCGCCAGTACACGTGTGCCAACTGCTGGAACGAGATCGACGGGCGATGCCTCAGCTGCGCCCCGATCCCCGGCCGCGAGCTCGTGGAGGCCGCCCCGGAGCTGCCGGCGCCGGGTGCTGCCGTCGCGGCGGTTGCGGTGGAGGCGGCGACTGCATCCTCCGTGGATGACCGTGCGGTCGAGGCCACGCAAGAACTGGATGCCTGGCCCGACACCGACCTGACCCGGCGCCTGGGCACGTTTGCGGCGGTCGCGGCGGTCACGGATCCCGCCGATGAGGGCGTTGCTGCACCCGAGCCTGACACGGTCGACGCTGGTGCCGCCGAGCCCGTGCAGCGGACGGTGCGAGGCGTCGCCCCCGGCCAGTCACTCGAGGATGCGCTCGCCGTATTCGAGGCGGAGCTGGACGCCGAAGCGGATGCCGAAGCCGAGGCAGAGGCGGATGCCGAAGCCGAAGCGCTCCTGGCTTCCGCGGAGCCTGCCGCGCAGGCGGAGCCGGAGCCCGAGCAGGTGGTCGTGGCCGAGGCGGAGCCGGAGCCGGTCGTCGTGGCCGAGGCGGAGCCGGAGCCGGTCGTCGTGGCCGAGGCGGAGCCGGTGGATGCCGGGCGCCGGTTCTCGCTCAAGGCGCGCAGCCTCGCCGCCGCGGAGGCTGCCGAGCCGGAGCCGGAGCCGGCCGCCGACCTTGAGGGGGTCGCGCTGCTCGCTGCTGCAGACCTCGCCGCCGAGGCGGCGCCCGAGGCGGTCGTCGACCCGGATGCCGTCGCACTGGTCGCAGCCGCGGCGCTCGCCACCCAGGCAGAGGCCGAACCGGTCGTCGTGGCCGAGGCGGAGCCGGAGCCCGAGGCGGTCGTCGTGGCCGAGGCCGAGGCGGTCGTCGTGGCCGAGGCCGAGCCGGAGCCCGAGGCGGTCGTCGTGGCCGAGGCCGAGCCGGAGCCCGAGCCGGTCGTCGTGGCCGAGGCGGAGCCGGTCGTCGTGGCCGAGGCGGAGCCGGAGCCCGAGGCCGGTCGTCGTGGCCGAGGCCGAGGCGGTCGTCGTGGCCGAGGCCGAGCCGGAGCCCGAGCCGGTCGTCGTGGCCGAGGCCGAGCCGGAGCCCGAGCCGGTCGTCGTGGCCGAGCCAGTTGACGTCATCGAGCAGCCCACGTGGCCCGCCCCTCCGGCAGCGGAACCCGTCCAAGCCCCCACGCCCGCACCGGAACCCGCGCAGCCCGCCCAACCCGCGTGGCTCACGATCGCCCCGGACGATGGGACCGCTCCGCAGTGGCCGACCGCACCGGCTTGGACGACGCGGCCGTCGCCTCGCCCCGGCGTGCAGCCCACGCTCGCCGGCCGTCCCCTCCTCCCTCAGGGTGACGCGACGGCGTTGTGGGCCGCCTCAGCGCAGGAAGTCCTCACCGGCGGACCAACCCAGGGACCCGCGCAGGCGGCGATGCCGGCCCCGACGGCCCAGCCGTGCGTGAGCTGCGGGCTCTCGCTGTCGGCCAACGCCCGCTTCTGCCGTCGCTGCGGGAGCCGCCAGGGCTGACCGGCCGGGCGCCTTCGCTGGGCGCAAGCGCCGCCCGAGCGTCCGCTGTTCCCCTACCCTGCGTCGGCCTCGGGCTGCCGGTCCTTCCGCTCCCGCACGCGGACCTTCACCCATGCTGCGCCGAACAGCAGGACGTTCAGCGAGATCGACAGCCAGATCAGCACGGCGAAGACCGACAGCAGCGCGCCGAACAGCGCCGCCCATTGCAGCATCCGCGGAGCGATGAACGTGAAGATCTGCGTGAAGATCGCGATCACCGTGCCGGCCAGGATCGCCGGCCATCCGAGATCACCGATCTGCACGCGGGTGTTCGGAACGAACCGGTACACCACCGCAATGCCCACGGTGAACAGCACCCAGGTGGACAAGGGTGACCCGAGCTGCACGAGCCCGCGGATCTCACCGTCGAACTCCCCCAGCTCCGGGGCGAGATCCATCACCCAGGTCGCGATCGCCCCCACGATCACCACCACGATCGGCAGCGCGATGAACACGACGCTCACAAGGACGCCGCGCAGACCACGTTCGACCTCGTTGCGGCGCGGGGCCGTCCTGAACACACGGGAGAACGCGTAGTCGAGCGCGGCGTAGAAGCGGCTGGAGCCCCACAGCAGGCCGACCACCGCGAAGATCGTCGTCGGCACGGCGCCAGCCGAGACCTGGGCGAACGCCGTCTCGACCAGCGGCTCCAGGGGCGGGAACAACTCGCCAATGCCCTGGACCAGCCGGTCCTGGATCTCCCCGTCGGTGATGACAATGCCGATCACTGCGAGAACGAGCAGGAGGCCGGGCACGAGCGCGAACAGCGCCGAGTATGCGAGACCGTTCGCCGAGAGGCCCCCGCCGCCGTGGTCGTACGCTTCGAACACCGCGACCAGACGCTGGACGGCCGGAAGCCCGCCGACCCGCTCGACGATCCGCGTCAGGCCCGCTCGGGCCCGGTCGACGTGCCCGTTGGTCTCCTCGGGCGCATCCACGTTGCCTAACCCAAGTCCTCGAACAGTCCGGGCTGCAGGTCCTCGGCGTGGACGCGGCGCGGCGCGGCCACGAGAGCCTTCACCTCGCCCCTGCGGACGTACCGTCGCCCGCCGAGCTTGATGCTGGTGAGGCGCCCGGACCGCGCCCAGTTCCCGATCGTGTCGGGCCGGAAGTGGATGTTGGCGGCCTCGAGGATCTCGGCAGCTTCGGCGAGCGTGATCCAATCAGCGGCAGCAGGCATCAGATCCTCAGTCCGTGCTCGGCGCGGACGATGCGGCGGAAGACGACCCGCTGCTGGAGGATGACGTCTCGCCCTTGGGTTCGCCCTTCGACTCGGCCTTCGACTCGGCCTTGGCGTCACCCTTCGACTCACCCTTCGACTCGCCTTTGGGTTCGCCCTTCGACTCGCCTGTGGCGTCGGCATGGTCGCCGGCCGTGTCCGATGTGGCCCGCGACGCCCGCGTGCCCGTCGACGCACCGCGATCCTTCTTCGCCCAGCCGGAGCCCTTGAAGTGGATGGAAGGAACGGCGAACTGCTTGCGCATGGTCCCCTCCTTCCCGCACGAGGGGCAGAAGTGAGGGCCCGGATCGTTGATCCCGTGGAGGATGTCGGCGCGGTGATCGCACTCGGTGCAGAGGTAGTCGTAGATCGGCATCAGGCTCGTCCGATTGGGGGGTCAGCCGCGGAGCAGCCGCATCCCGCACTTGGGGCAGTAGAAGGCACGCTCGTGGCCCGAGGCGAACCCGCAGTGGGCACAGACCAGGCCGCCGCGACCGGCCGACGGCACGGGCCGCTCGACACCGGCAAAGCCGAGAGCGCCCTTGCTGGCGAGCACGTTGGACAGGATGGCCGACAGCAGGCGCTGGCCGATGCGATCGGTGTCGCCCCGCACGCCACGGCCGCCCCAGCCGACAACGGCCCGGACGATCAGGTCGCCCGTGGCCTCGTCCCAGTGGGCCGCGACGCCGCCGACGACGGCGCTGTACTCGGGGTACCCGGACGTGTCGGTCTCGCCATCGAGCAGCGTGCAGGCGAACGTGTCGAACGCGAGGTCGACGGCATCGATCGACTCCAGCACCAGCAGGGCGTGGCGGGTGACCGGGCTCAGCTGGTGGTGGGCGTTCAGCCACTGCATCGCCTCCGACGGGCGCACGATCTGCGGCATCGCCTGGGCGAACTCCATCGGCAGCGGCTCGACGACCTCCACCTCGTTGCGCGCGATACCCCCGAGGAGCTTGGGCAGGTCATCGATCGCCTGCACGCCGGCACGGAAGCGGACGCCCTCGCTGCTCTTGCCCGCGTAGTAGAGCTTGAGCTGGAAGTCCTGGGCGACGACCTCCTCCGGCATGCCGGCCGGGATCGCCGATTGGCTCTTCGGATCTGGCGTCTTGTCGCCGTCGCCACGGCGTTTCAGGAAATCGAGGGGCACCCTGTCCTCCGGTCGGCGGACTGCCGGTGAGGGCCATCCTAGCAGCGGGTGGCCCTCTCTTCAGCAGCCGTTTCGTCCTCTACCGGCCCAACCGGTCGCGGATGCGATCCACCTGGTCGGCAAGCTCCGCCTCGCGGGCCTTCGCGCCTTCCACGACGGCGGCTGGCGCCTTGGCCGTGAAGGCGTCGTTGGCCAGCCGCCCGCGGGCCGCCTCCAGCAGGCGCTCGGCCTCGGCCAGCTCCTTCTCCAGGCGGGCACGGTCCGCCTCGGCGGCGGCGGGATCCGCCTGCGGCGTGCCCACGATCGCCTCGGCGGGACCCGCGATGACCGACAACCCGCCCGCGGCGCCCGCGGTCCCGTGGAGGTCCTCGCGGGTGAGATGGCGACGAAGCGGCTTCGCACGGGCAAGACGCTCGAGGGCCGGACGCAGGGCCTCAAGTGCCGGCCCCAGCTCCGGTTCCACGTAGACATCGAGCGGCAGCCACGCAGCGGGCTCGAGCTTCGCGTCGGCACGCGCGTTGCGGACGCCGCGCACGAGCTCGACGAGGGCGCCCACCTGGGCCTCGGCCGCCGCGTCCTGCTCCCCCACCCCGGGCCAGGTCGCCACGATGAGCAGACCCGGGTCCGTGGCGCGATGCGGGAGCGCGGCCCACAGCCGCTCCGTGATGAACGGCATCACCGGGTGCAGCAGGCGCAGGTACGTATCCAGGGCGTCCACGAGCGTCCACCAGGTCGCCTCGCGCTCAGCGGCCGGCAGCGACTCGTCCGAGAGCCGGACCTTCGCAAGCTCGATGCCCCAGTCGCAGTACTCGGACCAGATCGCGTCATAGAGAACGCGGGTCACCTCGCCGAAGGCGTAGTCGGCCATCGCCTTGTCCACGGCTGCCACGGTTGCGGCGGCGCGTGATTCGATCCATCGTTCGGCCGGGCCCTGGGCCGATGCCGACGGCAGGCGGCGCTCGGCGTCCTCGGCAATGGTGGCCGGGCGCGCGCCCAGCACGAACCGGGTGGCGTTCCAGAGCTTGTTGGCGAAGTTGCGAGCGTTCTCCACCTTGGCGGGGCCGAAGCGCTGGTCGTTGCCCGGCGTGGCGCCGTGGACCACCGCGAAGCGCAGCGCGTCGGCGCCCATGTCGTCGATGGTGGCCAGCGGATCCACCGTGTTGCCCTTCGTCTTCGACATCTTCGCGCCGTACGGGTCGCGGATCAGGCCCGACAGGTAGACGGTGTGGAAGGGCGCCTCGTCCGCGAGCTCGAGGCCCAGCATCATCATCCGGGCCACCCAGAAGAACAGAATGTCGTAGCCGGTCTCCATGACCGAGCCCGGGTAGAAGCGGCGCATGTCGTCGGTGGCATCGGGCCAGCCGAGCGTCGAGAACGGCCAGAGACCCGACGAGAACCACGTGTCGAAGATGTCCTGGTCCTGCTGGAGGTCCGTCGCGGGACGGCCGCAGGTCTCGCAGGCCGCAGGGCCGCCGATCTCCGGACTGACGGTGGCATGGCCGTCAGGGCAGTACCAGGCCGGGATCCGGTGGCCCCACCACAGCTGGCGCGACACGTTCCAGTCGCGGATGCTGGTCAGCCAGTGCTCCCAGACCTTCTCGAAGCGCTCGGGCAGGATCCGGGTGCGGCCGGACCGGGTGGCCTCGAGGGCTGCTTCGGCCAGCGGGGTGGTCTTCACGAACCACTGGGTCTTGAGGCGCGGCTCGACCACGTCCGTGGAGCGCTGGCAGCGGCCGATGACCATCTCGTGGGCGGCCTCGGACTCCAGGTCACCCTGCTCCGTGAGGTCTGCGAGGATGGCCTTCCGCGCCTCGTACCGCTCCATGCCGTCGTACCGGGTGCCGGTGTTCGTGATGTGGGCGCGATCGTCGAGGATCGTGGGCATCGCGAGGCCATGACGCTTGCCGGTCTCGTTGTCGTTGAAGTCGTGGCCGGGCGTGATCTTCACCGCACCGGTGCCGAAGTCCAGCTCGACGACCGGGTCGGCGATCACCGGCACGTCGCGATCGACGAACGGGATGCGCACGGTCCGTCCGACGATGGCGGCGTAGCGGGGGTCGTCCGGGTGCACCGCGACGGCCGTATCGCCGAGGATCGTCTCGGGACGGGTGGTGGCGACGGTGAGCGTCTCGCCTGGAATCGGCTGCCCGGTGGCGTCATCGACCAGGTGGTAGCGGATCCGCCAGATCGCGCCGGTCTCGGGCGTCTGGATCACCTCGAGGTCCGACACGGACGTGCGACAGCCGGGGCACCAGTTGATGAGCGCCTCGGCGCGGTAGGCCAGACCCTTCTGGTACAGGCGGAAGAACGCCTCGCGGACGGCCTTCGCGCTCACCTCGTCCATGGTGAAGCGCAGGCGGCCCCAGTCGCACGAGCCACCAACGCGGCGCTGCTGGGTCAGGATCGTGGTCCTCGTCTCCTCGATGAAGACGTCCATGCGCTCGAGATACCGCTCGCGGCCGAGGCTGGCGCGGGACTCGCCGTCCTGCGCGATGAGCTTGTCGAGCACGAACTGGGCGGCGATGCTCGCGTGGTCCAGGCCCGGGAGGAAGAGGCTCGGGCGGCCCAGCATCCTGGCGTGGCGGATCATCAGGTCCTCGACCGTCGTCCGCTGGGCGTGGCCGAGATGCAGCGAGCCCGTGACATTGGGCGGCGGCTGGATGATCGTGAACGGCTCCAGCGCCCAGTCCGCACGCGAGCCCGTGCCGTCGGGCGCGAAGACGTCCGCGGCGAGCCAGCGCTCGTAGATCTCGGCTTCGAACTCGGCCGGCGCGTAGGCCTTCGCGAGCTGCTCGGTCATCGTGTCGTCCCTGCCCTCGAAAACGGAACGACCCGCTCGTCCAGCGGACGAACGGGGTCGTGGTACCACCTGCTGGTTCCGCGCCCGGGGCCCGTCCGCTCATCGCGGGGGCTGGGTCGGGCGCGCTCGTGGCGCTCTATCGGGCGCCAGGCGCACGGCTCCCGGACGACGTTCGGACCGGCGTACCCGCGCGGCTCGCACCATCCCGCGCTCGCTTGGGGCCGTCCCCGGACCTACTCCTCCCGGTCACCGCCGTGAAGTGTCGGGAGTCTAGCACGCAGGCATCGTGGCCCGGCAGGCCTGCCACCATCGGGTCGTCCGGCCACCCAGCCGGGGCCGCCTGGACACGAAGCCGGGGTCCGGGTGGCCCTCCCGGGCCAGCGACGCGCGACGCCACCATGGCCCCATGCCTACCGCCGCGATCGTGTACTGCAGCGCCACGTGGACAACCGCCGGCCTGGCCGACGATATCGCCGCCCATCTCGGGCGACGCGGCATCGAGACCCGCGTCGCCTCGTTCGACGAGGTCGAGACGGCCGGCCTGGCCGGAGTTGACTACCTCTTCCTGGGTGCCTGGACGCACGGCTGGTTCGTCGTCAACCAGCACCCCGAGGCCGTGTGGGTCGAGTGGGCTCGCGAGCTGCCGGACCTGGCAGGGCCGAAGACCGTCCTGTTCACGACCTACAAGCTCCGGACCGGGTCCATGTTCCCGAGGATGCGCAAGGCGCTCGCGGACAAGGCGCCCAGGATCGGCCTCGAGCTCAAGGCGAAGGGACCACGGCTGACCGACGAGGGCCGGCGCGCGCTCGACGCGTTCATCGAGGGCTGAGCCGGGCGTTCGCAAGGCGGGCTGCGGCCTCGCGGCTGCGGACGTCCGCCTGGGGACGGACGGCCTCCACGGCCGGCTGCGCTCAGCCGGCGCGCACCGCGGGTGCCAGTACCCAGGTCGCCCCGTCGGGACCGTCGCGGACCTCGATCCCGGCGGCTGCGAGCCGGTCCCTGATGACGTCGGCC
Organism: uncultured Chloroflexia bacterium; assembly: GCA_963697365.1. Taxonomy (GTDB): domain Bacteria; phylum Chloroflexota; class Limnocylindria; order Limnocylindrales; family CSP1-4; genus CAIXZV01. The sequence continues at coordinate 57,324 of CAVONT010000016.1, read as the reverse complement.
GTTGCCCAGTCACGGTTGGCGCGGGCCGCGGCACGGAGCTCCAGCAACGCGTCAACCAGCGGCTCGAGGGCGGTGCGCGGGTCCACAGCGCCGGCTGCGGCCACCTCTCCGAGGCGGACGATCAGTGACCGCAGCGTCGCGCTGGCGTTGTCAAAGTCCGTGCTGTCCTCACCGCTATAGAGGCGCGAGACGAGGGCGGCATGCAGGTCGAGGAGCGCCGCAACAGCGTCACGGATGGCGCCACTCTCGAGAGCGGCGACGAAGGTGCCCTCCAACTCCACCATCTCGTCACGCAGGGGGGCGGCCGGCCGGCCAAGGCGCGTCTCCGCGTCCCCGCCGGCGGGGGCCGTCGCACGGACGGCTTCGGCGGACTGCCCTGTCGAGAGACCGCGCGCCGCCTCGCCCAGCGCCGCGATGGAGATCTCCGTCCCGGCGGCAAACGTCGTGCTGCGTCCGTCGACGCGGACGGTCACGCCGCCGAGCCCGAAGATGTCGGCCGTGCCGGCCTCGAGGTCCATCACGAGCGCCGTGTGGCTGTCCACGCCCAGCACGAACGCGTCCTCCGGCAGCTGCGCCTCGAGCAGGCGCAGCCTGCGCTCGCCCATGTAGCAGAAGCGCGTGTCGTGGTTGCCGCCTTCGGCGTTGTCGTAATGGGGCACGACGGCAGCGCGAAGGCCGGTGGCCGCACCCAGGAGGTCGAGCCCGGCGAGCCACCGTGGATCCTCGCCCACCTTGTAGACCTCGTACACCGGGATCGTGACCACCCCGAGCGTCAGCGCCGCGGCACTGGCCATCGTCAGGACGCCGCCGGACACCAGCTTCTCGCGCAGGGCATCCGGGATGGGTCCGCCTGCCCAGGTATTGAGGGCGTAGCTGGGGCTTCCGGGCCCGGCCATCACGTAGCGCGAGGCGCGAATCCGGGCGACGGCCGTGGCCTGCGTCACGGCGTCCACCTGCCGGTTCCGGTACGTCGCCACGTCCACCGGGTTCGCGACGCTCGTGGCGAAGAACTCCTGCGTCCGCGAGGAGAGCTCGTCGGCGTTCCCCTGGAACCCGTAGGGGGTGTCGATGATTGCCGCTGGTACCGGGCCTCCTCCGAGGCGCTGGAACAGCGCGCGATGGACCTTGGCCATGGCGGGCGCGGTCTCGCCCGACCCCATGATCGCGAGGATTCTGGCGGGCGCGGTCATTCCGGTGACCGCTCCGGCGAGCACGTCGATCATCACGTCGGCAAGTTCGCCCGGGTGCTGCGCATGGATGTCATGGTCGCCGAAGAACCATCGGGCACGGGCGTCCGGGAGCAGCGCGAGCGCTCGAGCAACGTCCTCGCGCTTCTGCGCCTCACGCTCTGGTCCGCCGCCGATGGCAGGCGCGAGCAGCACCGGCACAGGCACGTTCGCATAGATCTGGGAGGGGTGGTGGGCCCACAAGCCCCGCAGCACCGTGATGTGGCGCTCGTACGTGAGCCACGGGGCGATCGTGCCGTCCGCGAGAACCTCGAAGTTGGCGAGCATGCCCGCGATGCCGGCCTCGGGCCAGTCCGGATGCGCGCCCCGGATGTAGGTCTCGATCTCGCCGCGGTCGATGCCGGCGAGACGCGGCGGTGCGAGGACCGCCTCGCACTCCTCCCACGAGGCGAACAGCGTGGAAGGCTCCAGCCAGCCGCCGTCCACGCACGCGATGCCGCGAACTGCCGACGGGTGGCGTGCCGCCAGCTCCAGGACCACGTTGCCGCCCCAGGACTGGCCGGCGACGACAGGACGGTCGAGGCCCATCGCGGCGATCAGCGCGGCGACGTCATCCGCGACCGTCGGGATGTCATATGGCCCCTCGACCTTGGAGGATCGGCCATGGCCACGCAGATCGACGGTCAACGCCGCGTGCCCCCGCTCCGTCAGCCTGGCGGCCACCCCGTCCCACATCCGGGCATTCGAGGCAAGGCCGTGGACAAGGACGAATGGGGCGGGTGACGGGCCCGCGCTCAGGCCAGCCGGGGGTGACCATGTGTCGGCGGCGAGCTCCACGCCATCGGCGACCGGGATGCGTGCTGTGTGCATGTCCTGATTGTGCCCGGCCTGTGGCCCGTCCGGCGTTCACGTCGCCAGTGCAAGGCGACACGGCGGCGAGTTTCAGCCAAATAGTCCGAGTACGACTGCTCGTCAGAGCCCAGGGCCGTCGGAGTCCCGGAGTCGGCCGAAAGCCCTGCCGATCCACTGACAGGTAGTCACCACGCGCGCCGATCACAGGAGTTCGGGGCGAGCAGCCTGACGAACAACCGTGCTCTGACTACGTGGCGGAAACGGCGGGGCTTTGCCATGTACTGCTGACTGCGACGGGCGCGGTGCACGCTGGATCGGCGGCATCGTCCTCGGCCGGTAGGCCACCCCGCCGCGGGCTGGCACCGCCGCGGGCTGGCCGCTCAGGCCACCACCCGGCGCCGCCGCACCGGCAGCAGGCCCACGACGAGCAGGCACCCGACGACGATCACCGTCCCGCCCACGAACTGCGGGAGCGTGAGGCGCTCGCCCAGGGCGATCCAGCCGATGACGACCGCCACCAGCGGCACCACGAACTCCACGCTGATCGCGATGGTCGCTCCCACCTCGTGGACCAGGCGGAAGTACAGGGTGTACGCCAGGGCTGAGCACACCGCGGCGAGCAGCAGCAGCGCGGCGACGTCCACCGCCTCGACCGGGCCGGGCACCGGGACCACCAGCAGCAGCGGGAGCGTGAGCGCGCCGCCCACGAGGAACGCGCCCAGCGTCTGCTCCCAGGCCCCCACCCCGCCCAGACGCGCCTTCGCCCAGTTCGACCCCAAGGCTGCCGACACCGCCGACAACAGGCTGCACACGACGCCGAACGCGAACTCCAGGGTGATCGGCACGGACGGGAAGCCGACGAGCAGCACGATGCCACCGAAGCCCAGCACGAGCCCGAATCGGGCCGGCCTCGACACGTGCTCCACCCTGAGCGCCTGCCCGATCAGCACCGAGAACAGCGGGATCGTGGCCACCATGATCGCCGCCATCTGGGTCCCGATCCGGGGCGTGGCGATCGACAGGCCCACCAGTTGGCCGGCCACGGTCGTCGCCCCGACGATCGCCAGCGGCCGCCAGTAGCCCGCGAACCGCAGGCGGCGCCGGGTCACGAGCGCCGCGACCAGGAGGATCGCGGCGACCACGAGGGACCGGAACGCGACCGCGCCCGCCCATCCGAACGCCTGGACAACGTGCAGGAGCAGCAGGAACGAGGCGCCCCAGATCAGGGCGAGAGAGACGTAGATGAGGAGTTGGGTCCGGGTCACCTGCGGATGGTACGGAGCACGTGCTGTCTGCACGATGCATCCATGCGCACGCCAGGGACTCACGCGCCGGCTGCGTGGTCCTCAACGAGGTACCGCAGCATCGTTATCGTCCCGCCTGGGGCGCCACGAGCGGGGGCCCGGAGAATGCCCCGGCGAAGACCCCGGCGCGGTGCGCGGCAAGGTACTCCGTCGCAAACCTGTCCTCGCCCAGGACGACGGCCGAAGCGAGGCAGAACTGGGGCGAGGTGCGCTCCAGTGCACGGACACGGTCCAACGGCAGGGCGACCGGATCGAGGATCCCGGCGTCGACACCAGCGTCAACGGCCAGCGCAACGAAGACCTCGTTCAGGAGCCGCCGGCTCGGCAGGCCGAAACTGATGTTCGAGAGGCCGCCGACGACGTGGATCTCGCAGCCGAGCCTGGCGCGAAAAGCCCGACTCGCATCGAGGAAGGTGGTGCCCGCGTCACACTCGATCCCCGCGGGGAGCACCAGCAGGTCGACGTAGCAGTCGCCTGGCGCCATACCCCGATCCAGCGCCTCCTGGACCATCGACTCGGCGCAGCGCAGGCGCTCGTCGACACCCGGCACCTTGCCGCCTCGCCTGATCGACGACAGCACGACGGCGCACCGGCCCCCTGCAGCGAGATCGAGGACCTCCAGCCGCTCGAGCGACGCCGAGTTGAGCAGCAGCGGACCGCTCGCGGACGGGCTCGCCAGCAGTCCAGCCTCGAGCACCTCCGGACTTGACGAGTCCAGCGACAGCGGCACGGCAAGCTCCGGCTCCAGCAGCCGGACCAGCCACTCCATCGCCGCCGGCGCACGCCGAGGTCCTCGTCGATGTCGTCGACGTTCACGTCGATGTACTGCGCGCCCGCCCGCTCCTGGCGAACAGCCGCGGCGACCAGGTAGGCGCGAGCGTCAAGGGCTGCCTCGTCGGGCATCCGTCCGGCGCGCGCCACCGGGAACAAGCCCGTCGCCGGCCAGACCGACAAGCAGCGCGCTCTTGATGTGCTTCACCCGCTGGCGGGCGTACTCCACGGACTGCGCCACGGGCAGCGCGATCCTGCACGTGCGGTCGACGCCCGCGACATCGCGGAAGCGCAGGACCTCTTCCCCTTCGACAGCGATCACGCTGGGACCACGCCGCGCGCAGGTGCGCGATGCATGCACGTTCTCGCCGATCACCACGAAGGGACCGGGCAGATCGGCACTCACGAGCGGCGACTCCCCTGACCGGCCGTGGCGGACGCAGGGACGCTGTCAGCCGGCCAGCAGGCCGCGGGCCAGGTCCACCGCGGACCCGGCGTCGGGGGCGAAGCCGTCGGCGCCGATCTGGTCGGCGAACTCGGGGGTGACCGGGGCCCCGCCGACGACGACCTTGGCGGACAGGTTCGGCGGCCCGGATGGCCTCCACCACGCCGCGCATGTTGGGCATCGTCGTGGTGAGCAGCGCCGACAGGCCGATGAGGTGGACGTCGTGCTCGATGGCCGCCTCGACGAAGCGCGCCGCCGGGACGTTGACGCCGAGGTCGATGACCTCGATGCCGCCGCCCTTCCACATCATGCCCACGAGGTTCTTGCCGATGTCGTGGAGGTCCCCTTCCACGGTGCCCACGATGGCCCGGTGCTCGGGCGTGACGCCCGCGGCGAGGAGCACGGGCTCGAGCAGCTCCATGCCGGCCTTCATCGCCCGGGCGGCGATGAGCATCTCGGGGACGAACAGCTCGCCCTCCTGGAACTTGCGGCCCACCACGTCCATGGCCGCGGTCATGGCGCCCAGGATCGTGCGCGGGTCGACGCCCGCGTCGAGCGCGGCCTGGGTCTCGGCGGCGGCGGCGGTGCGGTTGCCCGCCTCCACGGCGGCGGTGAGGGCGGCGAGGTCGGCGAGGTCGGCCATGGGGGGTGTCTCCGGTGCTGGGTTGGGGCGGTGATCGTTCACGCGAGGTACCGCCCGATCTCGGCACTGACCTCGTCATACGTCTTGGGGTGGTCGTTGAGGCCCGACACCTCGCCGACAACGCGGAACTTGCGGAACACGAGGATCCGGCGGGCAAGGTGGACCATCTCGGGCAGGTCCGACGAGATGAGGATGATCGACTTGCCGTCCTGCTTGGCGAGGTCCCAGATCAGCTTGTGGATCGCTTCCTTGGCACCGACGTCAACGCCGATCGTGGGCTCGTCGACGATCAGGGTGTCGCACCCGGCGGCCAGCCACTTGGCGATGCTGACCTTCTGCTGGTTGCCTCCGGACAGTCGCCCGACCTCCTGGTCGAGGCCCGTCGCGCGCACCTCGAGCGCGTTCATGTACCGGCGGCCGATCTCCCGCTCCTTGGCGAGGTTGATGCCGATCACCGGACGCGAGATCTCATCCCAGACCGTGATGGCGATGTTGGTCTTGATGCTCGCGCCGAGGATCAGGCCCTTCTCCTTGCGGTTCTCGGACACGTACCCCAGGCGATGGCGAGCCAGCGCGTCTGCCATCCCGCGGATACGGACCGGCACGCCCTTGATCAGGACTTCCCCGTCGAAGACCTGGTCCTCGCCGATCAGGATCTGCGCAAGCTCGGTGCGCCCCGACCCGACCAGGCCGTAGAAGCCGAGGATCTCGCCCGCATGGAGCTGGAAGCCGACGTTGTCGAACCGGTCCGGCTGACTGATGCCGCGCGCTTCGAGGACGACCGTTGAGGGGTCGACGTCGAGCGAGCCCAGCCAGTCGTTCCGGGCGTCGCGTCCCAGCATCATGGTGACAATCGCGTCCTTCGTGAGCTCCGCGACCGGTCGTGTTCCCACGAGCCGGCCATCCCTGAGCACCGACACGCGATCCGAGATCGCCAGGACCTCTTCGAGCTTGTGGCTGACGAAGATGATGGTCACCCCTGCGGCTCGCAGCTGCCGCAGGACCTCGAAGAGGCTGTTCGCCTCGTGAAGGGTGAGCGACGACGTCGGCTCGTCGAGGATGAGCACCCGCGCGTCGGCGGACAGCGCCTTGGCGATCATCACGAGCTGCTTCTGGGCCGCCGACAGGCCGCCGGCCTGGGCCGAGACGGGAGCGTCGAGGCCGACCAGCGCGGTGAACTTCGCGGCCTCCCGGGCGATTGCCTTCCAGTCGAGCCGGCCGTAGCGACGGAACCGCTCCAGCTTGTCGAGCATGACGTTCTCGGCGATCGTCGCCTTCGGGACGACCTGGATCTCCTGGCTGACCAGGTTGATCCCGACGTGCATGGCGTCACTGTAGGAGTGGAGCGACAGGGTCTCGCCGTTGAGGGCGACCGAGCCTCCGTCCGGCCTGTGGATGCCGCAGATGACCTTGATGAGCGTGCTCTTGCCGGCGCCGTTCTCACCGACGACCGCATGGATCTCGCCGGGCTCGAAGCTCAGCGAGACATCGCTGAGCGCCTGGACCCCGGGGAACTGCTTGCTGACGGTCTCGACTTGGAGCATGAGGTTCGACGACTCCGGCCTGTGCTGGTGGTTCACCAGTGCTTCGACGGGGTGGCGGCGCGGGTTCCGGCCGCCACCCCGTGTGCGAGCTACTTGCTCAGGACGTCCGTGGTGAGGGTGGCCTTGATCTGCTCGGTCACCTTCGCGATGTCCTCGGCATACGTGGCCAGGTTGTCCTTGGTCACGAACGCCGTGCCGGTGTCAACCCGGTACACGCCGTCCTTGGGTGCCCAGCCGTCGGCCATGCACATCAGGGCCAGCGTGGACAGGTAGCCGTGGCCGAAGGGGTTCTGGGAGATCGTGCCGTCCATGACGCCGTCCTCGATCGCCTTGATGACGATCGGGTCGGTGTCGATGCCGACGGCGTGGATGGTGCGGTCGCCGCCCTGCGCCTTGTAGTCCGCGAGCACCTGGGCGATCGCGACGCTGGGCGTGAAGCCCGTGGCGATGATCCCGTCAACCGTCGTGCTGTTCGCGGCGATCGCGTCGGTCACCTTCTGGACGGCTTCCTCGGCGCTCTTCATCCCGGAGATCTCCTGGATGATCTTGACGTCGGGGTACTTCGCGACGACTTCCTCGATGCCCTCCTTGCGGAGCACGGTGTTCGGGTCCTCGAGGACCTCGAGCACGTTGATGATGTTGCCCTTGCCGCCCATCGTGGCGATGAGCGCCTCGGCAGCCTGGCTCGCGGCAGCCTTGACGTCGGTCGCGAACACGAGCTTGGCCGGCGTCGGCTCGGCGGTGGAGCCGCCGAAGTTCACGATCGAGGCGCCCTGGTCGGTCAGCTCCTGGAAGAGCGCGTTCGCGCCGTTGGCATCGGACGGGTAGACGGTGAAGTAGCGGGAACCCTTGGCGAAGAGGGCCTGCATGCCCTGGTTCTGGGCATCCTGGGTCCAGTCGGGCCCGACCTGGAGAACGGGGGTGAACCCGAACTCGGCGCCGGCGGCCTCGACGCCCGGCTTGACGGTGTCGAAGTACGGGTGGGGGGCCGACGCGTACCAGACGGGCTCGAAGCCGGCGGGGGCTGCGCAGTCGAAGGCGCCGGCCGCGGGGGCCTCGGTGGCGGCCGGTGCCTCGGTGGCCGCGGGGGCTTCAGTGGCTGCGGGAGCCTCGGTGGCTGCCGGGGCCTCGGTTGCCGCGGGGGCCGGGGTGGCGGCGCTGCCGGAGCACGCAGCCACGAGCACGCCGGCCGACAGGGCCAGGGCGAGCGCCTTGGTGACAGAGCGAGTGGTCATTGCGGGAATCTCCTCCAGGGGTTCAGGGATGGCAGGGGGCGAGACACGTCGGCGCTGGGTCACCCCTCCTTCGGAGGTGACGCGCCGCGTGGACCGCGGCGACGACGCCGGCCAATGGCCCGGAAGCTCTCCAGCGAGACGGCAAGGAGGATCACGATCCCGAGGAACGTCTGCTCGAAGTAGACGTTCACGTTGAACATGATCAGGCCGTTCTTGATGAGGGTGAGCATGATCGCGGCCGCGCCCAGACCCAGCGGCGAGATCTCCCCGCCCGCCAGCGACGTCCCGCCGATGATCGCGACGGCGAACGAGATGATCAGCCAGTCCGACCCGATCGACGGCTGGGCCGACCCGACGCGGGTGATCCAGAGGAAGCCTGCCAGGGCGGCGAAGACGCCCGAGAGCACGTTGGCGAGGACGGTCACCCGGTCGGTCCGGATGCCCGAGAGCCGTGCGGCCTCGGCGTTGCCGCCGGTCGCCAGGATCCGCCGTCCCGTCACGGAGTACCGGAAGAAGTAGGCCAGCACCGCGAGCAGCACCAGCATCATCACGAACAGGATGGGGATGCCCAGGATGTCGCCCCGCCCGATCGTGGTGATGTCCTTGGGGATGTTCGTGTACGGGTTGCCCTGGCTGATCCCGTTCACGAGGCCCACGAAGATGAACGAGGTCGCGAGCGTCGCGACGAACGAGTTCAGCTTGAGCCGGGTGATGATCAGACCGTTGAACAGGCCGGCGAGGACGCCCACGAAGAGGGCGATCGGGAAGGCCACGATCGGATCGAGACCCGCATCCTGCATGGCCATGCCGGCGACCACCACGGACAGCCCGCCGATCGCGCCCAGCGACAGGTTCATCCCACCGATCACGATCACGATGGCCTGGCCGACGGCGACGAAGACGTAGAGGGCTGCCGTCCGGCCCATGTTGAACAGGTTGTACTGGGTGAGGAAGCTCTCGCTGCCGAGGGCGAAGATCACGAACAGGACGAGCGTCGCGAGGACGACGCTGAAGTCGCTGCGGCGGACGAGCGCGGCGGCCACGCTCGAGGCCGTGCGCCGGGGAGTCTCGGCGGCGATCGGGGCGCTCATCGGTACTCGTCCACGGCTTCGAACATCGCGGCGATGTTCTCCGGGGGAATGTCGGGCAGCATGTTGTGCGCAGGCACGAAGACGAAGCCTCCTCCGGGAGCGAAGGTCTCAATGTTCCGCCGGACGTGGTCCTTGACGGACTCGGGGGTTCCCAGCGGGAGGACCTTCCGCGTATCGGCGCCACCACCCCAGAAGGTGATGTCCGCGCCGAAGTCGCGCTTGAGCCGCTCGGGCTCCATGTCCTTCGCCGTGATCTGGACCGGGTTGATGATGTCGTAGCCGGCCTCGATCAGGTCCGGCAGCAGCTTGTGGATGGAGCCGCACGAGTGCAGGAAGGTCTTCATCCCGCTGTGCTTGTGCACGTAGGCGTTGAGGACGGCCTGGCGTGGCTTGAAGTGCGTGCGGTAGGTGTCGGGCGACATAAGCGGGCCGCGGTCCATGCCCAGGTCGTCCCCGAAGCGGATGACGTCCGCGATGTCGCCGACAGCCTCGACCACCTTCTCGAGCGTGGCGAGGTGGATCTCCATCAGCGCGTCGAGCAGCCGCTCGACGTTGTCCGGGTCGAGGGCCAGGTCCATCAGGAAGTTGTCGATCCGGCGCAGGAACGTCCCCCACTCGAACAGGTTGCACCCGACGACGACCACGAGGGCGCGGTCCGTCGTCGCCCGCAGGGCGAGCGTCCGCGCCCGCAGCTGAGCCCAGAAGTCCGGTTCGCCACCGTGGTCCCAAGGGCTGTGCACGAGGCCCGACCACAGCACCCGCGGCATCACCACCGGCAGGTCGGAGAAGTCGTCCGGGTACGCCGTCGAGGTACGGGAAGTAGGTCTGGTCGAAGAAGTTGGCGCCGATCGGCATCGTCGCGATGCGCAGGCCGTCCTTGTCGAACGCGTCCCACCCGCCATCGGGCTGGTGAACCGGGTTGAACCAGGCCGGCACGTCGATCTCGATGCCCGACGGGAGCACCATCGGGTGCCAGTCCGCGTCCTCGGTGTTGAAGGCACGGCCGATGTCCACGGCGTCGATGCGGAGCCGGTCGAGGAGCTCGTCCGAGGGCTGCGCAAGCTGCTGCACGACGTCGTAGACGCGCGAGCGCTGATCCCGGAGGCCGAGGTGCTGCACCAGCCTGGCATGGGCGACAGCCGAGATGCCGGAGCTCGGGTTCGAGCCCAGGTCGACGGCCAGCCGGTCCGGCTCGCGGTGCTCGATGGATGCCAGCACCCGATCGCGGGATGACATTGACGACGGTACGGCCATCACGCGGACTCCAGTCGGGCGGTCGGTGCCTGGGGTGAGGGTGTGGTGCCCGACCGACGGGCGTCGCGCCGGGCACCACGGTGAAGGAGGAGCGAGGGACGGATGCAGCGGTCCAGGGCGCACGTGCGCCGTGCCGTCATCGGGCGGGTTCCGCGAGGAGGCGACGGGCGACATCCACGGCCATGCCGGCGTCGAGCGCCCAGCCGTCGGCCCTGATGTCCGCGGCGAACTCGTCTGAGACAGGAGCTCCACCGACGATGATCCTGGTGGGCACCCGCGTGGCACGCACGGCGGCGGCAGCCTCACGCATCGAGCGCATCGTGGTCGTGAGGAGGGCGGACATCCCGACGACATCCGGGCGGTGCTCGATGGTGGCCTCCGCGAAGGACTCCGCCGACACATCCACGCCGAGGTCGATGACCGCGATGTCGGCGCCCCTCCACATCGCAGCGACAAGGTCCTTGCCGATGTCGTGGAGGTCGCCCTTGACCGTGCCGATCACGGCCAGGTGGCGGGGCTGCCCGCCGCTGGAGGCCGCGAGCCTGGGCTCGAGCAGCGCGAGGGCACCCTTCATCGCCCGAGCGGCGATCAGCATCTCGGGAACGTAGATCTCGTTCATCTTGAAGGCCTCGCCGACCAGGGTCATCCCCGGCCCGAGGTAGAGCTCGATGATCCGGTGCGGGTCCTCGCCGCGGTCGAGGCAGCGCTGGGTCTCGGCGATCGCCTGTTCGCGCTTGCCCGCGACGATCGCAGCGGTGAGCGGCTCGAGGGGAGGCATGAACCGCATCCTCGCCGCAATTCGGCGAGCGATCTTGTACACCGGTTCGAAACCTTGGTAGCAGGCTCCGGATCGCCTACGGGCTGAACGGCGTCGCGAACGTGGTCGCGACGCCGTCGCGAACGTGGTCTCAGCCAGTCGCGAACGTGGTCTCAGCCATCGGACCCGGCGGCGAACGGCAGGGGTTCTTCGTCCGCGGCCTCCGTCGCCTGGCGCGGCCGGTTCGCCTCCCGGAACTGGCGCGGCGTGAGCTGCTTGGCCTGCGTGAAGACCTTCGTGAAGTGGCTCTGGTCGTAGAAGCCGCACCGGCTGGCGATGGTCGCCAGCGGCTCATTCGTCGTGAGGAGCAGCTCGCAGGCAAGGTCGACGCGCGCCTGGCGCAGCAGCTTCGAGAACGAGAGCCCCGTCTTCTCGCTCAGCAGGTACGAGAAGTGGCTCGGTGAGACCCCGACGCTGCGGGCGGTCTCGTCGCGGGTGAGCTCGCGGTGGGCGTTCGCCCGGATGTACCGGATCGCCTCCGTGATGACCGGGACGCTCGTGGCCTGCCGCTGCCCTTCGATGGCCGTGAAGATCTGCTCGATCGTGCTTCGCAGCCACACGGCGAGCTGCTCGTCGTCGCGGACGTCGGCCAGTGCCGTCAGCGCCTGGAAGTTGAGGCCGAGGACGGCGGACGGGCTCGAGCCCGCGGTGACCGCGGCCCGCGACATCATCACGACCAGCTCGAGCAGCAGCCCTTTGAGCAGATCGCTGCGCTCCTGGCCGGCCGAGTAGATGTGCACCAGCACGTGGTTGATCAGCCGCCGTGCCTCGCCCCGGTCTCCCCGGCTGATGGCATCCAGCAACGACGGCTCGAGGGCCAGGTAGAACTCCCGGATCCCGTCGTACGGCTGCGCCTCCGAGAGGGCAATCGACGGGAAGTCGTTCCCCGGCAGCGGCCGGCGCTCCAAGCGCCGAACAGCGGCCTGGACGGGAGCAGGGTCGACATCACCTGCCGGTGACTGGTCGTCAGTCACGGGCTGAGTTGGTGACGTCGCGCGAATTGGACCGATCACTACACCACTGGCGTGCGCTGGCGGACTGGGTACCCGGGTGGCCCCGCAAGTATGTCTGGTCATGGCCGCGATCACCGGGCGGACCGTCGCATGGCCGAAGAGGAATGGCAGTCACGGAGGTGTGCCCCTGTTGTGCAGTGTGACATACTACTGATCGTGACCACCCCGACCACGGATGTCCTCGTCATCGGCGCCGGCGTCCTGGGCGCGTCGATCGCCTACCACGCGGCCGCCGCAGGCCTGCGCACCTGGGTCGTCGAGCGCGGGCAGCATCGCAGGCGGCACCTCGTCCGCCGGCGAGGGCAATGTCCTGGTGTCGGACAAGGGACCCGGGCCCGAGCTGGACCTCGCCCTCCTGTCGCGCGAGCTGTGGGTGAAGACCGCGGAGGACCTCGGCCCCGGCAGCTTCGAGTTCGACTTCAAGGGCGGCGTGGTCGTCGCCAGGGACGAGGTGACGGCAACAGCGCTCGCCGCGTTCGCCGAGGCTCAACGCGGCGCGGGTGTTGAAGTGGACGATCTCGACGCTTCCGGCCTCCTCGCGCGGGAGCCGACATCTCGGTCCGGACCTCGCCGCGGGCGCCTGGTACCCGCAGGACTGCCAGCTCCAGCCGATGCTGGCGACGGCCCGGATGCTCGAGCGGGCGCGCGATCGCGGGGCGGTCGTGCACACCGGCGTCGAGGTGACCGGCATCACGCGCGATGCGACAGGCCGGGTCAGCGGCGTCACCACGTCCTCCCCCACCGTGCCGGGCATCACCGCCCGCTGGGTGGTGAACGCCGCCGGCACATGGGCGGGCGAGGTCGCGTCGCTTGCCGGAACCCCGGTCCCGATCCTCCCGCGCCGCGGCTTCATCCTCGTCACCGAGCCGCTGCCCCTGCTTGTCCGCCACAAGGTCTACACGGCCGAGTACGTCGCCAACGTCGCCTCGAGCGCCGCCGACCTCCAGACCTCGGTGGTCATCGAGGGCACGAAGTCCGGGACGATCCTGATCGGCGCCTCGCGGGAGCGGGTGGGGTTCGATCGCACGTACTCGGTGCCGGTCATCCGACGACTGGCCGCGCAGGCCGTCGGCGTGTTCCCGTTCCTCGCGGACGTCCGCCTGCTGCGCACCTACGTGGGCTTCCGGCCGTACTGCCCAGACCACCTGCCGGTCATCGGGGAGGATCCCCGGGCACCGGGACTGCTCCACGCGGCGGGGCACGAGGGCGCCGGGATCGGGCTGGCCGCGGCGACAGGGCACCTGCTCGCCCAGCACATGTCGGGCGCGCCGACGGACCTCGACCTCGCGCCGTTCCGGCCCGACCGGTTTGCGGAGGTGGCCGCGTGAGCGCCGCCCGCGAGCCCGCCGTGCGCTTCACCTTCGACGGCCGCGAGATCACGGCCCAGGCTGGCCAGTCGATCGCCGGGGCGCTGCTGGCCGCCGGTGTCCGCTCATGGCGCACCACGCGCGTGGACCGGGCGCCGCGCGGCCTGTTCTGCGGCATCGGGGTGTGCTTCGACTGTCTGGTGGACGTGAACGGGCAGCCTGGTGTCCGAGCCTGCCTGACCGAGGTCCACGACGGCGACTGCGTCCTCACCCAGGAGGGGGCAGGCCATGCCGACCTCGCCCTCTGACGTGTTCGACATCCTGGTGATCGGGGCCGGCCCGGCCGGGCTGTCGGCTGCGACTGCCGCGGCACGGATCGGCCTGACCGCCGGCATCCGGGTCGCCCTGCTCGACGCAGGTGCGCGGCCGGGCGGCCAGTACTGGCGCCACCGTCCGCACGACACGGGTGCCGGCCACCACGACTGGGACACGTTCATGACCTTGCGCGGGGCGGTCGAGGCGCTGCGGCTGACGCGCGCCCTCACCTACCTGCCGCACAGCCCGGTGTGGCACCTCGAACGCACGTCCGAAGGGTTCACCGCACACGTGGCCGACGACGGTGACTGGCCGGCCGCGCACGCGATGCACGGGCGCGAGGTCCACGGGCGCCAGGTCCACGGGCGACAGGTGATCCTCGCCACCGGCGCCTACGACCGCCAGCTCCCCTTCCCCGGCTGGACGCTCCCCGGTGTGTTCACCGCGGGCGGCGTGCAGGCGCTCCTCAAGGGCCAGGGCGTGGTCGCGGGCCGCCGGGTCGTGGTCGCCGGGACGGGCCCGTTCCTGCTGCCGGTGGCGGCGGGTCTTGCGGAGGCGGGCGCGGACGTGGCCGGTGTGTTCGAGGCTGGGCGGCCGACCGCAGTCCTGCGACATCCGGTGACGGCCGCCCGGAACGCGGGCAAGCTCCGTGAGGCGGCGGGCTACATGGCAACCCTTGCCCGCCACCGGGTCCCCTACACCACCGGTCGCACCGTCGTCGCAGCCCACGCGGACGGCATCGGTAACGGCGTCGGCCCGGTCGGTGCCGGCATCGGTGCCGGCCTCGCTTCGGTCACCACCGCCGCGCTCGACGCGGAGTGGCGGATCAGGCCAGGCTCCGAGGTGGAGGTCGCCTGCGACACGCTCGCCGTGGGCTACGGGTTCACCCCGCAGGTGGAGCTGGCCGTGGACATCGGCTCCCAGATGGCGCTGGACGCGGACGGCAGCCTCGTCGTCACGGTGGACGGCGCCCAGCGCTCCAGCGTGGACGGCGCGTTCGTGGCCGGCGAGGCATGCGGCGTCGGGGGTTCCGCCCTGGCCCTGGTCGAAGGCGAGCTCGCTGGTCTGCACGCCGCTGCTGCAGCCACGGGACGACGGCCCGGACTGGGTACCCAGGCCGCGCTCGAGCGGCAGCGGCAGCGGCTCCAGGCGTTCGCCGCGCTGCTGCCGGCAGCCTGGCCGGTCAAGCCCGGCTGGCGGACGTGGGTCACCGACGACACGATCGTCTGCCGCTGCGAGGAGATCCCCGCCTCCGCCATCCGCGCCGCCGTCGCCCAGCTGGGTGCCACCGATGCCCGCAGCGCCAAGCTCTTCGCCCGCGCAGGCATGGGCCTGTGCCAGGGCCGCGTCTGCGGCTACGCGACGGCCGCTCTCACCGCACACGCCCTTGCCCGTGACGTCGCCATCGATGATCTCCACGCCTCGGCACGCCGGCCCATCGCATGGCCGGTGACCCTTGGCGCGCTCGCAGCCGAGCCGCTCGCCGTCAGCGTGCCGGCCCCATTCACCGCCGGATCGAGCCCCCGCCCATCCGCAGTCCCCGAGGAGGAACCCGCATGACCGAGACCACCGCCCTGGCCGCCCCGTGGCACGGCATCCTGGTCGCCACCGCCCTGCCGCTCCGCCCCGACGCCGACGGCGCGCTCCAGGTGGACTTCGACGGCTACGCCGACCACGTCCGCTGGCTGGCGGAGAACGGCTGCCACGGCGTCGTTCCGAACGGCTCGCTGGGTGAGTACCAGACCCTGTCGGCCGACGACCGCGCCCGCGTCGTCGAAGTCGCCATCGAGGCCGCGCCCGAGGGCTTCACCGTCATGCCCGGGGTCGCCGCGTACGGCGCCGACGAGGCCCGCCGCTGGACCGAGCAGGCGGCCGAGGCCGGCGCGCCGTGCGTGATGCTGCTCCCGCCCAACGCCTACCGTGCCGACACCCGCTCGGTGATCGCACACTACCGCGAGGTCGCGAAGGCGGGCGTGCCGATCGTCGCCTACAACAACCCCTTCGACACCAAGGTGGACCTCGTGCCCGAGCTGCTCGCGGAGCTGCACGAGGAGGGCCTCATCGTCGGGGTCAAGGAGTTCAGCGGCGACGTGCGGCGGATGTACCAGATCGCAGGAGCTCGCCCCGGACCTCGACGTCCTGTGCGGCTCCGACGACGTGACGCTGGAGCTGGGCATGACCGGTGCGGTCGGCTGGGTCGCGGGCTACCCCAACGCCTTCCCGCGTGCCTGCGCCGACCTCTGGGCGTACTCGATCGCGGGCGACATGGACCAGGCCCTCCCGCTCTACCGCCAGCTGCACCCGCTGCTGCGCTGGGACTCCAAGACCGAGTTCGTCCAGGCGATCAAGCTCTCCATGGACATGGTCGGCCGGTACGGCGGCCCGTGCCGCCTGCCGCGCGTGCCGCTCACGCCCGAGCAGGAGGCGGTCATCCGTGCCGCCACCGACGCCGCAATCGAGGCCGGCCTGGCCTGAGGCCGGGCTCACGACGGGGGACCGGACCGCAGCCGAGGCAGGAACCATGCGCACCAACCGGGTCTTCCACGCCGTCGACTCGCACACCGAGGGCATGCCGACGCGCGTCATCACCGGCGGCGTCGGCGTGATCCCGGGCGCGATCGATGTTCGACCGCCGCCGCTACTTCCTCGACAACATGGACGCGATCCGCACGCTCCTGATGAACGAGCCGCGCGGCCACGCGGCGATGAGCGGCGCGATCCTCCAGCCGCCGACCCGCCCGGACGCCGACTACGGCGTGCTCTACATCGAGGTGTCCGGCTGCCTGCCGATGTGCGGGCACGGCACGATCGGCGTGGCGACGGTGCTGGTCGAGACCGGCATGGTCGAGGTGACCGAGCCGGTCACGACGATCCGGCTCGACACGCCGGCCGGCCTCGTCGTCGCCGAGGTGCGCGTGGAGGGCGGGGCCGCCAAGGCGGTGACGATCCGCAATGTGCCCTCGTTCGCCGTGGGTCTCGATCGGACGGTGGCCGTGCCCGGCTTCGGCGACGTCGCCTACGACATGGCGTTCGGCGGCAACTTCTACGCCATCGTGGAGCTGGAGAGGCTGGGTCTGCCGTTCGACCGCGCCGCCAAGAACGAGCTGCTGGCGGCGGGCCTCGCGATCATGGACGCGATCAACCTGGCCGACATGCCCGTGCATCCGGAGAACCCGGAGATCGCCGGCGTCCACCACGTCTACCTCGAGGCACCCGGCTCGGACGCCCGCCACTCGCGCCACGCGATGGCGATCCACCCCGGCTGGTTCGACCGCTCCCCGTGCGGCACCGGCACCTCGGCCCGGATGGCCCAGCTGCACGCGCGCGGCGAGCTGCCGCTGCACCAGGACTTCCTCAACGAGTCGTTCATCGGGACCACGTTCATCGGCCGGCTGGTCGAGGAGACGACGGTCGCCGGGCCATCCCCGCGGTCATCCCCACCATCACCGGCCGCGCCTGGGTCACCGGCACCGCCCAGTACATGCTCGACCCGGACGACCCGTTCCCCGAAGGCTTCGAGCTCTAGCCGTGGCCACCGAGCCGGCCCCGACGACCACTTGGGTCCCGTCGCTGGCCTCGCTGCCGGACCTGCGCGGCCGGCGATCACTGCGCGAGGAGATCACCGCGATCCTGCGGGGCGCGGTGATGTCGGGCGAGCTGGAGCCGGGCGTCGTCTACTCGGCGCCGTCGCTCGCGGAGCGGTTCGGCGTGTCCGCCACGCCTGTCCGAGAGGCGATGCTCGACCTCGCCAAGGAGGACCTCGTCGAGGTCGTCCCGAACAAGGGCTTCCGGGTGGTCCAGCTGTCCGGCGCGGAGCTGGACGCGCTCACCGAGATCCGGGCACTGCTGGAGGTTCCGGTTGTGCGGCGGCTCGCGGCGTCCGGGGTGGACCGGGCGGCGCTCGAAGCGCTCCGGCCGCTGGCACTGGCGATCGAGGACGCCGCCCGCCGGCGCGACTTCATTGCCCATGTGACCTACGACCTCGACTTCCACCTGGGGCTGCTGGCCCTCGCCGGGAACCCGCGCCTGGTGGAGATCGTGCGCTCGCTCCGCCAGGGCTCCCGCCTCTACGGCCTGCGGGGCCTCCCCGAGGATTCGGCGGTATTCACCTCGTTCCACGAGCATGCGGAACTCCTGGACCTGGTGGCTGACCGCGACGCGGACGGTGCCGAGGCGCTGATGCGCCGCCACATCGGCCACGTGCGCGGCGAGTGGGCGGAGCCGTCAGACAAGTAGCTGTCGGTGAGGGCGCCTGACGATCGCCCCACGTGGATCGTGACAGCGACTCAGCGCCGGCGCGGATCGCGGGCCGGCGCGGATCGCGGGCCGACGACTCGGCTCCGAGTCAGCACGACGCCACCCCCGCACGAGATTGGCACGAAACCCGACCTTGCGACCCCGGCCCCGCACGGGTAGCCCGCTGGTGAACCCCAGGTGAGTCAGACGGGCGCGTGGAGGAGGACCTACGCGGTCTCGCCCTGCTCCGCGAGCCACGTGGCGTAGTTCGTCTCGTCGACACCCTTGTCCACGTCGGACTTGGTGAGCAGCAGCGGCGCGCGACCCTCGCGGATCGTCTCCTCGGTGATGATGCAGCGCTTGACGTCGGTCCGCTCCGGGATGTCGTACATCACCTCGAGCAGCGCCTCCTCCACGATGGAGCGAAGCGCGCGGGCGCCGGTCTTGCGGGTGACGGCCACCTCGGCCGCGGCCTGCAGCGCACTGTCGGTGAAGACCAGCTCCACCTTGTCCAGGTTGAGGAACTTCTGGAACTGGCGGGTGACCGCGTTCTTCGGCTCCGTGAGGACCCGCACGAGGTCCTCCACGGTCAACGGGTTGAGCGTCACGATGACCGGCAGGCGGCCGATGAACTCCGGGATCAGCCCGAACTTGAGCAGGTCCTCGGGCATCAGCTTCTCGATGATCCTGGCCCGCTCCGCCTTCGAGATCTGGCCCTCCGACCCGAAGCCGATGGCGCGCTTCCCCACCCGCTCCTCGACGATCTTCTCCAGCCCGTCGAACGCCCCGCCGCAGATGAACAGGACGTTCGTCGTGTCGATCTGGATGAAGTCCTGGTGCGGGTGCTTGCGGCCGCCCTGGGGCGGCACGTTCGCGACCGTGCCCTCGAGGATCTTGAGCAGCGCCTGCTGCACGCCTTCACCGGACACGTCCCGCGTGATCGACGGGTTGTCGGCCTTGCGGGCGATCTTGTCGATCTCGTCGATGTAGATGATCCCGCGCTGCGCCCGGGCAACGTCGAAGTCGGCCGCCTGGATGAGGCGGAGGAGGATGTTCTCGACGTCCTCGCCGACGTAGCCGGCCTCGGTCAGCGACGTCGCGTCGGCGATGCAGAACGGCACGTCGAGCACGCGCGCGAGCGTCTGCGCCAGCAGCGTCTTGCCGGAGCCAGTGGGGCCGACCAGCAGGACGTTGGACTTCTGCAGCTCGACCTCGTCGACCGCGCCGCCGGCGTTGACCCGCTTGTAGTGGTTGTAGACCGCGACCGACAGGACCTTCTTGGCCTTGTCCTGGGAGATGACGTACTGGTCCAGCGCGAGCGTGATCTGCCGGGGGTTGGGGAGCTTCTGCTGCGCGACGCCCTTCTTGGCGGGCGCCTCGAGCATCTCCTCCTCGATGATCTCCTGGCAGAGGTTGATGCACTCGTCGCAGATGTAGACGCCCTGGCCCGCGATGAGCTTGCGGACCTGCTCCTGGCTCTTGCCGCAGAACGAGCAGCGGTAGGGAACCTTCGTCCCCTTCGAACCGCGTCGTCGACATCGGCGTCGCTCCTGCCTATCCCGCCGCCGGTCCGGCACCCGGGCTGCCCGGGTCCACCACCGACGATCCCTCGCCGCCCACGAGGCCCAGATCGTGCGCATGCGCGATCAGCGAGTCACCGGGGACGGTGTAGACGGCATCGATGATGCCATATCCCTTGGCCTCCTCCGGGGACATGAACAGGTCACGGTTGGTGTCCTGGTCCACCTTCTCGTACGGCTGGCCGGTGTGCTTGGCGAGGATCTCCGTGTTGCGCTTGACGAGGTACTCCCATTCGCGCATCTGGATGACCGCGTCCGGTGCGTTGCCACGGAAGCCGCCAGAGCCCTGGTGGATCATGATCCGGCTGTTCGGCAGGGCATAGCGCTTGCCCGGGGCGCCGGCCGACAGCAGCACGGCCGCCATCGAGGCCGCCATGCCGATGCAGATGGTGCTCACCGGAGCGCGCAGGTACTGCATCGTGTCGTAGATGGCGAGGCCGCGAGTTGACCACGCCACCGGGCGAGTTGATGTAGAGGCTGATGTCCTTCTCGGGGTCCTCGGACTCGAGGAACAGCAGCTGGGCGATGATCAGGTTCGCGAGGTGATCCTCGATCGCATCGCCCAGGAAGATGATCCGCTCCCGGAGCAGGCGCGAGTAGATGTCATACGCGCGCTCACCACGGCTGGTGGACTCGATGACCATCGGGACGAGCATCTGGGGCCTCCCCTGCTGCTGACGGTCGGGCATCGCCTGATGACGCCGGCTTATGCGATGGACTCCGGGATGGCGCCCGGATCGGTTGCGTCGATGGAGGCTGCGGCCTCCGCGCTCTCGGCGGCGACGGCCGACGGCGCATCGTCCTCGAGGTGCGGCAGGGCCGGGTGCTCCGGGTGGGCGGCGAGCCAGCGGTCGACGAGCTGCTCGACGACCCGGGTGCGCCGCAGGGTGCTGCGGATGAAGTTGTGGCCTCGCTCGGACTCGAAGTACCCGATGGTCTTCGGGTCGCTGTAGCGGGCACGGGCGCTCGCGACCTCGCCCTCGATCTCGGCCTCGGTCACCACGACGTTCTCGACGTCGGCGATCTTGGACAGGACGAGGAGCACGCGGGTGCGGTGCTCGGCTCGAGGCCGGAACTCGTCGTGGAGCTCCTTCTCCGACTTCCCGGTGACCTTGAGGTATGCCTCCTCGGTGATGCCCTGGCGGCCCAGCGAGGAGCGGAACTCGTCGTGCATCACCTCGACCTCCTGGTCCACCAGGACGTCGGGCAGGTCGATGGTGCTGTTGGCGACGGCGTACTCGATGATCTTGTCGGAGAACTCGTGGCGGGCGTGGTCGAGCGCGTTGCGGCGGAGTCGCTCGGCGATCTCCGCCTTGAGACCCGCGAGCGTCTCGTAGTCGCCCATGTTGCGCGCGAAGTCGTCGTCGGCGTCCGGGAGCACCTTCTCGCGAAGCTCCTTGAGGTCGACGTCGAAGTGGACCTCCTGGCTCGCCAGGCTCTCCTCCGGGTAGTCCTCGGGGAAGGTGATCTCGAAGCCCTTCTCCTCGCCCGGCTTCAAGCCGACCAGGTTGGCCTCGAAGCCCGGGATCAGGCGGTCCTCGCCGATGATCAGGGGCATGCGCTCGGAGGTGCCGCCCTCGAACGGGACGCCGTCCTTGGTGCCCTTGAAGCCGATGACGGCCCAGTCGCCGTTCTGCGCGGCCCGCTCCTCGACCGGGGCGAGCGTCGCGTTCTGATCGCGCAGCTCGTCGACGACCTTGGCGACCTTCTCGTCATCGACGGTCTCGATCTCGGGCGCGAAGTTGAAGTTCTGGTAGTCGCCCAGCTCCACCTCGGGGCGGACCTGGATCGTCGCGGTGAACTTGAGATCCTTGCCCTCCTCGGCCTGGAGGACCTCCACGTCGGCATTGGTGAGGGGAACGATCCCCTGCTCGATCACAGCGTCGCGGTAGCTCGTCTGCACGAGCTGCTCGACAGCCTCGTCCACGACGGCGGTGGGCCCGAGCACACGCTCGAGGATGGGGCGGGGCGCCTTGCCCGGGCGGAAGCCTGCGACGCGGGTGCGCCGCGACAGGCGGCCGGTGGCCTCACGGATGGCGCGGTCGAGGCGCTCGGACGGGACCTCGATCTCGAGGACGATCGTGCTCTTGGGAGCGGGGGTGGCAGTCACATTCATCGCCCGGCGAGTATAGGGTGGGTCGGCCGCGCGGGCGGCCAGCGGGCGGCGTGGGGCCGCGGGCATCGCCGGAGGGCGCGGTAGACTCGCATCACGGGCGAGTGGCGAAATGGCAGACGCGCCGGCCTTAGGAGCCGGTGCCGCGTGAGCGGCGTGTCGGTTCGACCCCGACCTCGCCTACCAGTCCCGTGGTCCGTCGGGCGTCGGCAGTCCATCGGGGTCCTCGGTCCACTCGGACGTCCGTCCTCCGGTCAGGCTCCGGCTGCAGGCCCCGCGTCATTCGGGCTGGCGTCGCCCGGCTTCGCCGTGAGACCGGTCATGCGCTCCCGCACGCGCGCCAGCTGCGCCTCGTACGCGGGCGTCTCGGTCTCGAAGATGTCCTTGGCGAGCTTCTTGCTGTAGCCGAGGACCAGCGGGCGCAGGAAGGCGATCGTCACCAGCGTCGCCGCGCCCCGGAACGAGCTGCGCCGGCGCAGGGGTTTCGTCGTCTCGAGATAGGTTGCGAACTCGCGCTCGAGCAGGCCGCGGACGTGTTCACCGTCATCGCCCATGCTCTTGAGCGACTTCTCGATCTCGGTGGGCAGCATCGCCTTGGGCAGTGGCTCGGCGGGACCCATCACGAGACGCTTCGCACCCCGGAAGACGTGCTTGGGACCCTTCACGGCCAGGAACGCCGCCCCGCCGACGATGCCAACCGTCCTGACCGGGTGCTTCTTGACCTTGGCCTTGACGTCCACCGCGGCACGCGCGGATGCCTCCAGCCGGACCAGCTCCTCGCCCAGGGCCTCGCGGGCCGCCAGGACGTCGGCGCGGGCGGCTAGGACAGCGGGCCGTTCGGGACCCGTTCCTTGGCCCATTCGAGGCTCTCCTTGGCGGTATCGATGGTGACCTGGGGGATGAAGCGCGCCTTGAGCGCCTCGACGTCGATGCCGGTCCGCTGCACGCGGAGCGCCATCAGCACGGCGAAGAACACCCAGAAGGCCGCGACGCCGAGCGCGAAGCCAACGCGCAGGCCGAACGTGATCGAGAGGAACGCGCCCAGCGCGGCGCCGCCGAACAGGCCGGCGAAGACGCCGATGACGATGGGCTTGGGCCCGTCGTGGATCCTGATGCCGATGATGAGGCCCACGACGACGCCGATGGCGCCGAACAGGCCGAGACCCACGACGAGGGGCCGGGTGCCGGGGTCGATGCCGAGCGCTCCAACCTCGCCGATCCAGGCGAACAGCTTGTTCGGGAGCTCGAAGCCGAGGACGAGGGCGACGAGCAGGCCCAGCAGGATCGCGCCGACCAGGTCCTTGCCCAGGCCGGGCACCCGCAGGGCGACGAGGACCAGGGCGACGGCGACGGCGATCAGGCCCAGGGTGCCGTGCAGCAGCCCCCAGCCGATGGACCCGAAGATCCACTCGCCGGCGAAGAGCATCCCGCCGATCGGGACGAAGAAGGCGAGGAGGATCGCCAGCGCGATCGCGCCGCCGACGAGGCCCGACGCACGAGCCACCTCGTCCTTGATGAGGTCGAACTCGGTGCGTGCCAGCTCGATGTGCGCGTTGAGGAAGCGCACGCACGGCGTTCTTGACGGCCGCGAACTGGGCGCGGAGGCCGGGTGGCTCCTCGCGCTTGCGCCTGCCGGTGCCGCCGCCGGCGGATGCGCCGGGCGTGGGGCCGGTGTGGGCCGGTGGGCCGCCGGGCGTGGGGCCGGTTGGGCCGCCGGGCGTGGGGCCGGTGGGGCCCGTGCTGGGGCGGCCTGCGGGATCCGGGCCGGCGGCGCCCTCGTCCGGACTGGCGTTCGCGGGCTCGGGTCCTGCGGACTCGAGCGGCCCTTCGGGATCCAGCGGTCGTCCTCCCCTGGGGATGGTTGGTGCACGTGGGGACCCGTCGATCATACCAGCGTGCCGCGGCACAGCCCGGGGCGCACCTGTACGCTCCGACGATGCAGGACGATCCCGTGCCCTCCGCCATGCCCGCCCCGGGGCTCGAAGCCCCAGCCTGACACTGCAGCCCGCCGGATCCTCCGGGCCGAGCTGCTCGCGATCGGCAGCGAGCTGACGGTCGGCGAGACCGTGGACACGAACAGCGGTGAGATCGCCCGGTCGCTGGTGATGCACGGCGTCCACGTGACCCGTGTCGCGGACCTGCCCGACGACCTCGATGTCGTCGTGGACGCGCTGCGGACGGCCCTCGCGCGCGCCGACATCGTGGTCACGACCGGAGGTCTCGGGCCCACGCCCGACGATCTCACGCGCGAGGCCGTCGCGGCGGTCTGCGGCGAGGACGTGGCGGTGGATCCTGCGATCCTCGCCTGGCTCGAGGAGATCTGGGCACGCCGGGGGATCCCGTTCCCGGCCGTCAACGCGAAGCAGGCCTGGCTGATCCCGTCCGCCACGTCCCTGCCGAACCCGAACGGGACCGCGCCCGGCTGGTGGGTGGACCGGCCCGACGGCCGCGTGATCGTGCTGCTGCCAGGGCCGCCGCGCGAGATGCGCCCGATGTGGGCCGAGCAGGTGCTGCCCCGCCTTGCGGCCCGCGGCGTTGGTGCCGAGACCGAGGTGCGCACGCTCCGGCTGCACGGTGTCGGCGAGTCGCAGGTCGCCGAACTGCTGGGCGAGGCGCTGCTGCGGGCCTCCAACCCGGTCGTGGCGACCTATGCCCGCCGAGACGCCGTCGACGTGCGGATCTCCGCCCGGGCCGTGGGTGACCGGTCGGCGCGCGACTTCGCCGACGAGGCGGAGACGTTGGTGCTGGCCGCGCTGGGGGACAAGGTCTGGGCCCACGGCGACACGACCTGGGCCGCGGCGGTGGCGGAGGTGCTCGCGGCCCGCGGCTGGGACCTGGCCACCTCCGAGGCGGGCACCGGCGGCGCGCTCGTCGTCCTGTTCCGGGACATGGCGCCCCTCGTGCGCGCCGAGGTCAAGGCCCTGCCGCCCGACGCGGCCCCCGCCTCCGACGGCGAGCTCCTCGCCACGGCGTCGATCACCCGTGAGACCGCGCCGGCGGACGTCGCGATGGCGATCCACGCGACGGCGCACGGCAAGGATCTCGACGTGCGGATCGCGATCGTCACGCCCGAGGGCACCCGCACCGCGCAGCGGATCGCGTTCACGCGCGGCTCGTACGGCGCAGACCGCGCGGCCATCGCAAGCGCCGCCGTCCTGCTGCGAGACGCTGCGGAGCGGCCAGGCCCGGCGCAGGCTGAGCCGCATCGCGAGGCCTCGGCTGAGGCCCCCTAGCGACGCGCCGCCCGCTGGAGTCCGGCGAGGTCCACCACGATGAGCGCGTCCTTCTCGAACCGGATCAGCCCGTCATCGACGAAGTACCCGAGCAGCTTGTTCACGCTCTGCCGCGTGCTGCCGACCATCGCCGCCAGCTCGCCCTGGGTGATCGGGCCGGCCAGCCGGATCTCGCCGCCTCCGGCTGGCATCCCCTGCTCCTCTGCGAGCCTGGCAAGCCGCGCGGCCAGGCGCCCCGTGATGTCGAGGAAGTGGAGCTCCTCCACGTGGTTGGTCAGGCGCCGCAGCTCGTGTGCGAGCTCCGCGAACACGTGATCCCGGATGGAGGGCGACTCGTCGAGCAGGCGGCGGAAGGTCGAGCGAGGCAGGATCAGCGTCTCGGTCGGCTCCACCGCGACCGCCGATGCCGAGCGAGGCGAGCCGTCGAGCAGCGCCAGCGAGCCGAAGAACTCCCCGGGCGCAGCGTCGTCAGGATCGCCTCGACGCCGGAATTCGATGGGCTGGCGATCTTGACCCGGCCGGCCAGGACGACGTAGAGCGCATCACCCGGATCGCCCTGGTGGAAGATGGCCTCGCCGCGCCGGTACCGCCTCGTCCGCAGGCCTCCGGCGAGCACGTCGAGCTGCTCATCGGTGAGGTCCCGGAACATCGGGACAGCCTCGAGCGCCTCCCGCAGCAGGATCGGATCAGGCACCACGCGAGCCCGGCGGCTAGGAGATCGTCAGGACCGGCGTCTGGCTTGACGCGGCGCGCACGCTCATGCGCGCGGCAACCATCCCGGCGACCTGCTCGAGCGCCTGCGCCGCGGGACCGGGCTCGCGCTGGGCGACCGCCGGGATGCCCGCATCACCGCCCTGGCGGACGGTCACGTCGAGCGGGATCTTGCCGAGGAAGTCGAGGCCGTGCTGCTGGGCGAAGCGCTCGCCACCGCCCCGGCCGAAGATCTCCGTCGCCTCGCCGCAGTGCGGGCAGACGAAGGCGCTCATGTTCTCGACGAGGCCGATGACCGGCACGTTGAGCCGCTGGAGCATCGCCAGCGCCTTCGCCACGTCCGCGAGCGCCACGTCCTGCGGCGTCGTGACGAGGACAACGCCGCTGATCGGCACCGCCTGGGCGAGCGTGAGCTGGGCATCGGATGTGCCCGGCGGCAGGTCGACGACAAGGTAGTCGAGCTCGCCCCACTCCACGTCGCGCAGGAACTGGCTGATCGCGCCGCCGATGAGCGGGCCGCGCCACACGATGGGCTGGCCCTCGGGAACGAAGAACTGGATGGAGATCGCCTTCACGCCGTGGCGCTCGAGCGGCAGGATCTTGTTGTTGGCCGACGCCTCGGGCTGGCCGTCGATGCCCAGCATCATCGGGATGTTCGGGCCGGTGATGTCGGCGTCCAGCAGACCGACCGTGGCGCCCGCCTTGGCCAGTGCGACCGCCAGGTTCACCGACACGGTGCTCTTGCCCACGCCACCCTTGCCCGAGGCGACGGCGAGGATGTTCTTGACCCCGGGCACGAGCTGCTCGGCCGAGCGCGGCGCGGCGCGACGGACGGTCGCGCCCCACTCGATCGCGACGCCCGCCACGCCGACGGGCGCCAGCGCCTGCCGGACCTCGGCCTCGATCTGGTCCTTCGAGGGGCACGCGGGCGTCGTGAGCTCGATGGTGAAGGCGACGTCGGACCCGTCGACCCGAGGTCCTTGATCATGTTCCGGGTGACGAGGTCGCCGCCCAGCTCGGGCTCCTGGACGGTGCGCAGGGCGGCGAGGACGGACGCCTCGGAGACGGTGCTCATGGGGATCGATCGTGCTCCATGCTGGGACCGGCGGCCCGGGATGGCGGACGCTCGGGCCGACGCTATCGTACCTGTGGGTCAGCGCCGGGCGCGGCCTGGCGCCCCCAGCGTCCGCGAGCGAGGCGCGCGGCACGATCGGTGGCGCGGCTGGACCACCGTTCGCGCGATGTGCGGACCTCGGCTCGAGCGTACGTCGAGTGCGAATCTCGCACCCTCCCGTCAGCGTATCGTGCGATCTCGTCGCTCTTGACACCCCGTCTGCACCGACCTATCGTCGTCCGTCCAGCCGACGGGCGCGGC
This sequence comes from uncultured Chloroflexia bacterium, assembly GCA_963697365.1. Classification (GTDB taxonomy): domain Bacteria; phylum Chloroflexota; class Limnocylindria; order Limnocylindrales; family CSP1-4; genus CAIXZV01. Next base: position 30,298 of record CAVONT010000016.1, on the reverse strand, counting down.
GTGATCGCCGCAATACGCGTACGAGGCTCGTCCGCCCCGGATGCCCGCCACGAAAGCCGTTGGAGGAGCCAGCCCAGCCCGTGCCGAGCGTCGACGTCCGTCTGGTCCAGGTCGCCAAGGCGTACGGCGACGTGCTCGCCGTCGACCACATCGACCTCGAGGTCGAGAAGGGCGAGTTCTTCAGCCTCCTCGGGCCTTCGGGCTGCGGCAAGACCACGACCCTGCGGATGATCGGCGGCTTCGAGCAGCCGACCTCCGGGCTGATCGAGCTGCAGGGCGCAGGACGTCACCTGGCTGCCCCCGTACCAGCGCCACGTCAATACGGTCTTCCAGAACTACGCGCTCTTCCCCCACCTGACGATCTACGAGAACGTCGCCTTCGGCCTGCGCCGCAAGGGCGTCAAGGACTCCGAGGTCAAGGCGCGCGTCACGGAGATGCTCCGGCTCGTCGAGCTCCCGGGCTACGAGAAGCGTAAACCCACCCAGATCTCGGGCGGCCAGGCGCAGCGTGTCGCGCTCGCCCGGGCCCTCATCAACCGGCCTGCGGTCCTCCTTCTCGACGAGCCCCTGGGCGCCCTCGATCTCAAGCTGCGCAAGCAGATGCAGGTGGAGCTCAAGCGCATCCAGAAGGAAGTCGGGATCACGTTCATCTACGTGACCCACGACCAGGAGGAGGCGATGACGATGTCGGATCGCATCGCCGTGATGAACAAGGGCCGCTACGAGCAGCTGGGCGACCCCGAGACCCTGTACGAGCGGCCGGCCACCGAGTTCGTCGCAGGCTTCCTCGGCGTCTCCAACCTTCTCGGCGGGGAGTGCCAGGGCACGGCCGATGGCCGGGGCATCGTCCAGCTTGCCGATGGGACGATCGTCCGCGTCCCCGCCGCCGCCGTCTACGGCAAGACCACGGTGGACGTGGGTGTCCGGCCCGAGAAGATCCGTCTCCACGAGGACGACGAGCCGACGCCCGATGGCCACAACCACCTCGCTGGCACCGTCATCGACGCCTCCTACATGGGCGTCAGCACCTCGTACCTTGTCGACACCCATGGTGGGGCAAGGGTCATGGTCTACGAGCAGAACCGCGAGCGCACGACGAAGGCCGAGCTGTGGGAGCGCGGCGACAAGGTGCACCTGACCTGGAACCCCGAGCACACCTTCGTCGTCGAGGTCCGTCCCGACGCCGGAGCCGCCATGATGGCGGCCGCACAACCTGGAGGAGAAGACCCGTGAACCGTCACACGCTCGCGACCACCCCGGTGACCCGCCGCAGCGTGCTCGCCGGCGGTGCCGTGGCCGGCGTGGCCGCCTTCCTGGCTGCGTGCGGCGGGGGAACGACGGCAGCCCCGTCCGGTGCTGCCACCGTCCGGCGCCGCACCGTCCGGCGCCGCACCGAGCGGACGGCGGCGCCATCTGGCGAGGCCAAGGCCGCTCAACTTCGCGAACTGGCCCGCCTACATCGACCTGACCGAGGACGAGAGCTCGTCGCCGACGCTGACCGACTTCGAGACGCTCAGCACGGGATCGAGGTCAACTACGTCGAGGACATCCAGAGCAACGAGGACTTCTTCGCGACGGTCGCACCCGCCCTCGACGCCGGCCTTGACACCGGGTGGGACATCATCGTCCTGACGGACTACATGGCGGCCCGGCTGGTGCGCCTGGGGTGGGTCGAGGCGATCGAGGCGGCAAACGTCCCCACGGCGCTGGCGAATGTCCGTGACGAGTTGCGCGGTCTCGAGTGGGACCCGGAGATGAAGTTCCACTTCCCCTGGCAGTCGGGCGCGACCGGCGTCGGCTACAACGTCAAGTCCACGGGTCGCGAGCTCACCTCCATCGCCGACCTCTTCGACGACGCGTTCAAGGGCAAGGTCACCCTGCTCACCGGCTACCAGGACACGTTCTCGCTGGTCAGCCTGCTCCTGCGCGAGCGCGGCGAGATCACCAACCTCCCGCCGGATCTCACCGTCGACGACGCCCAGAAGATCAAGGACTTCCTGCAGCCGTACGTCGACAGCGGCCACATCAGGGCTTCACCGGCAACGAGTACCTGCAGGACTTCGGCTCGGGCGACACATGGGTCGCCATCGTCTGGTCCGGCGACCTGGCCACCTCCGGCGGCGAGGACGACCGGTTCGTCTACCCCAAGGAGGGGTCGATCATCTGGACCGACAACATGCTGATCCCGAAGGGCGCCCAGCACAAGGCCGACGCCGAGACGATGATCGACTTCGTCTACGACGTCGACAACGCGGCGCGACTCGCGGCGTGGATCTACTACATCTCGCCGGTGAAGGGCGTCGCCGAGGTGATCGCCGAACGACGACCCGGAGCTGGCCGTCAACCCGCTCCTGTTCCCGCCGTCCGAGGTCACGGCAATCCAGTACGCGCAGCCCGACCTCACCGACGAGGAGGACATCGCGTTCTCCGACCTGTCGCAGCCAGCTCGAGGGCGACTAGCCGCTCAGCTCGTGGGACGTGCCGGCAGCCCGTCCCACCACACGCCGAGGAGCACGCCGCACGTGGGCCAGCTGATCCACCGGTACAGGGGCGCAGTCCCCTATCTGCTGATGATCCCTGGCCTGCTCTGGCTGCTGCTGTTCTTCGTCATCCCCAACTGGCAGATGTTCCTGTACAGCCTGTCGGACGGGACGTTGCTCACGGGCTTCACGACGCCGCCCGAGACCTGGCAGTTCAGCAACTACCCGGACGCGATCATCCGGTACGCCGAGAACTTCGCCAACTCCATCGTCTACGGCGGTCTGGCGACCGTCGCTGTGCTTCCTCATCGGCTACCCCCTTGCGTACGGCATCGCCTTCCGGGGCGGCCGGTACAAGAGCCTGCTGCTCTTCCTGGTCATCGCCCCGTTCTTCACGAGCTTCCTGATCCGCACGATCTCGTGGCGGATCATCCTCGGCAACGACGGCCCGTTCCTGGCCATCGTCCGCGACGTCGCTCGCACCTCGTCCCCGACAACTTCAGCGTCATCGGCACGCCGCTGGCCGTGGTCGGCGGGCCTCACCTACCAGTTCCTGCCGTTCATGGTGCTGCCGCTGTACGTCTCGCTCGAGAAGGTCGACCGGCGCCTCATCGAGGCGGCCCAGGACCTGTACGCGGGACCCTGGCGCCGGGGGGGCGCGATCACCGGTGCCGTCCTCGGCGGCTTCCTCGCCGTGGCGCCTTCAGGTCGGCCTCGGCTACAGCCAGATCATCGGCGACGACGCGGCGCCCGGCATCGTGGCACTCGCCGCGCTCGTCGGCGCTGTCGCGGGCGGCCTCGTGGGCGCCGCGATGATCAGCCAGTCGTTCCTGCGTGTGACCTTCCCGCTGTCCCTGCCCGGTGTGTTCGCAGGCTCCATCCTTGTCTTCATCCCGGCCATCGGCGACTACGTCAACGCGCAGCTCCTCGGCAGCCCCAAGACCCAGATGGTCGGCAACGTGATCCAGGGCCGGTTCCTGGAGCAGAACGACTACCCGACGGCGTCCGCGCTCGCCTTCATCCTCATGGCGGCGATCCTGGTCGCCATCGCGATCTACGCGCAGGCGCTCGGCACCGAGGAGCTCGCCGGAGGCCGCGCATGACCGACGAGCAGGACCTGTCGACCGAGGACCGCGACTACCTGCAGCCCCAGGCTCCGGGCCAGCTGCCCGATGACCGCGAGCTCGTCGGCATCGACCAGGGAGCGAGCCGGGCACCGGCAACCGGCGAGCCGACTCCTGGACGCGTTCCCGGCAGCATCCATCGGCTCGTCGGCCGGCGCCGTGGTCGCGGGCAGCCGATGCCGCGATCCGCGTGGCAACGCGCCCCGGCTCGGTGGCCCGCGTGCGGCGCGGCGTGGACCGCTGGACCCTGCCGCTCTTCACGGCCGGCGCCCTGACCTACCTGATGGTGCCGATCGTGGTCATGATCGCTGTTCTCGTTCAACAAGCCGGACGGGCAAGTTCAACTTCGTCTGGAACGAGTTCTCGCTCGACGCCTGGATGTCCCCGCTGAACCGGCCCGGGCCTCTCCGACGCGCTGCTGCACGTCGATCCTCGTCGCGTCGATCGCGACGGTCGTCGCGACCATCCTGGGCACGCTCATCGCGCTCGCGCTCGTGCGCTACCAGTTCCGCGGTCGAGGCGACGACCAACCTGTTCATCTTCGTCCCGATGGCGACCCCGGAGATCGTCCTCGGCGCCAGCCTCCTCACGCTGTTCGTCGCCTCTGCCTCCGAGGAGCCGTTCCAGAGCATCGTCCCGACCGGGCTGTTCTACCCGCTGGGCTTCAACACCATCGTCATCGCCCACATCATGTTCAGCATCAGCTACGTCGTGGTGACGGTGCGGGCGCGGATCCAGGGGTTCGACCGGAACCTCGAGGAGGCGGCCATGGACCTCGGCGCCAACGAGTGGCAGACCTTCTGGAAGGTGACCTTCCCGCTCATCCGCCCGGGCATCGTCGCCGCCGCCCTGCTGGTCTTCGCGCTGTCGATCGACGACTTCATCATCACCAACTTCACGTCCGGCCTGGTCAACACCTTCCCGGTCTGGATCTGGGGCACGATCCGGAACAACCTGCCGCCACAGGTCCACGTGATCGGCACCGCGATCTTCGTGATCGCCGTGTCGCTTCGTCGCCGTCTCCACGATCGTCTCCGCGCGCGGTCAGCGCCGGAATGCGCCAAGCCGGTAGTCGGCGACCGCCACGGCGGCGGGTCCGTCACCCGCCGGCCGATATCGAGGAGCCCCACCATGACCGCCACGCCCGTCAGCCGAGCCCACTGTCACCGCCCTTCCCGACCGCTCCGTCGTGCCGCCGGTCTGGGGCCGGATCACGAACCTCACCGTGGACCATGGCGAGGGCTCCTGGCTGGTCACGGTCGATGGCGAGCGGTACCTGGACTACACCTCGGGCATCGGCGTCACGAACACCGGCCACGCGCACCCGCGCGTCGTCGCGGCCGTCCAGGCCCAGGCGGCGAAGCTGCTCCACGGCCAGCAGAACATCGTCTTCCACGAGCCGGGCCTGCGCCTCTACGAGCGCCTGCAGACGGTGCTCCCGGGCGGCCCATGGAGCGCCTTCCTGTCCAACTCGGGTGCCGAGGCGGTCGAGGCCGCGGTCAAGCTGGCGCGCGTGGCGACCGGTCGCCCCGTGATCATCGGCTTCCGGTACGCCTTCCACGGGCGGATCGGCAATGCGATGGCGCTGACCGCTGCCAAGGACGTCTACCGGGCGGCGTTCGAGCCGCTGCCGGGCTCCATCTACCACACGGCCTACCCGTACTGCTATCGCGCTCCCGGCGGCGCGCACGCCATCGACGCCTGCACCTGCGACTGGGAGGAGCAGCTCGACCTGCTCTTCCACCAGATGATCGACCCGCAGAAGGTGGCGGCGATCATCGTCGAGCCCGTCATCGGCGAGGGCGGCTACCTCGTCCCGCCGACCGACTTCCTGCCGCGCCTCCGCGAGCTGACCCGCAAGCACGGGATCCTGCTGATCGCCGACGAGGTCCAGACGGGCTTCGGCCGGACCGGCGAGCTGTTCGCCGTCCGCCACTGGGATGTCGAACCGGACATCCTTGTCATGGCCAAGGGCATCGCGTCCGGCCTGCCGCTGTCGGGCATCATCGCCCGCAAGGACCTGATGGAGCGCTTCGCCGCCCGGCACCCACGGCGGCACGTACGGCGGCAACGTCGTCTCGTGTGCGGCGGCCAACGCCACGCTCGACGTGATCGAGGACGAGGGCCTCGTCGCGAACGCCGCGGGCCCGGGGCGAGCAGTTCCTGGCCGGCCTGCGCGCGCTCCAGGCCAGGCATGCGTCCATCGGCGACGTCCGGGGCCTCGGCCTGATGGTCGCGATGGAGCTGGTCAAGCCCGGTGTGGGCGACGGCCGCGTGCCCGACTCCGACCTCACGAAGCGCATCCAGAAGGAGTGCTTCGACCGGAAGCTCCTGATGCTCACGGCGGGGACGTCGGTCAACGTGCTGCGGATCATCCCGCCGCTCGTGACGACCGCCGAGGAGGTCGACCTTGCGCTCGGGATCATCGGCGAGGCGCTCGAGGCCGCCGGAGCGTAGGCTTCGCTCCATGACGGGGCACCCGACGACCAACGACGGGGCAGGCGCCGACGCAGCGGCCGGCGACGCAGCGGCGCGTGAGCGGCTCGAGGTGCTGTTCGTCACGTTCGACCGCCTCACCCCCGATGAGCTGGGCCGTATCGGTCTGGGCCAATGGGAGGCCGAGGACCACGAGGACCTGCTCGATGCCGTCGACGTGGCTGCGGCGCGGACGGGACGGGAGGCCCTGGTGGCCGAGGCGCGCGAGGCGGCGCGCGACGCCGTCCTGCGGCGCTACTCCGCCGGCACGCTCCACGCCACATGGATCGCTCTGAACTGGGGCCTCTCGCAGGGTCGGGTCGAGGATCGAGTCGCGATCGTGGAGACCCTGGCCGACGCTGCCGCGGCCACGGTCGTCGCCGATGTGCTGGATCCCGACATCTACGAGGCGCTGATACTGCCCGCCGGGGACCTGGTGGCCATGTCCACGGGGATGGCCTCGGAGGGTGCGCTGGGTCGCCAGATGGCCGTCCCGACGGACCCGGAGCTTGGTCCGTCGCGGCCCGGGCGCTGGGCGCGCCTCGCCGCGGTGGGGCTGCTGGGCGCCTGGATCGTGGGCGGGTACATCGCGGCGGCCCTCGCCCTGATCGGCCTCGAGAACAACCTGCTGGCGTTCGTGCTCATGGCTGTCGCCTCGGTGGGCCTCGTCATCGCGGTCGCCCGCCGCTGAGGCGCGGCAGCGGCTGGGCTCCGGGCCGGTTGCGATGCTGCCGACAGGGTAGGCTTCGCCTCCCTACAGCGCGACACCCATCACCACAACCACCACCGGGAGGCACAATCAGATGGCGCAGCGGAAGACGACCAAGACGGGGTCCAAGACCACGGCCGGCGACGCCCAGGTCCCCGCCAAGTCCCGCGTCCGGGTCGGCAAGAAGGAGCTCAAGGAGACGGCGAGCCGGCTCGCCGTGAGCGGCGTCGCAGCCGTGGAGCAGGGTGCAGTGGATGTCGTGGACGGCGCCGCGGAGATCGCCGTGGCGCGGGACGTGGCCGACATCGGGATCGCGGCCGTCGCGGTCGGGTCGGGCGACGTCGCGCTCGGAGCCGGCAAGGTGGTCGTTGCGGAGCGCGGCGAGCAGCTCGCCGGCCTGGCGATGGCCGGCGGCCTTGACGAGGTCGAGCGGGCAGAGGACACGTTCGCGGTCGCGGCGGACATCGCGGAGCTCACGGACGTCGTGCGGACCATGGGGCACGCCCAGCTTGAGCGCGGCCTGGCCGTCGCCCGGGTGTCGGGAGAGCTCTCGGCCGTCAGCGGTCTCCTGTCCAGGCTCGAGATGCCCCTGCTGGCGGCGTTCCTGGAGGACCGGAGCGTGACGCTGCAGATCCTGTCGGTGCAGATCCTGGTCGGGTCCCAGGGCACGCGCCTCGTCGCCGGGGCGCTCGCGGCAGCGGCCGACGAGGTCGGGGACGTTGCAGAGGACCAGGCGGCGAGCGGCATCGCACGGCTTGCCGTCGGAGAGGCGCTCGCGGCACGGAGCGAGGCCCTTGCCGCCGAGGGGGTGGCCCAGGCGGCGGCCGGCATCGAAGAGGTGGAGACCGGCGTGGCCTTCGTGGAAGCCGCCCGTGAGATGGCCGCCGACGGCGCCTTCGAGCTGGCGTCCGGGGCCGCGACCGCGGCGGCCGGCGAGGCCGAGCTCGAGATGGCCGAGGAGATCGCGGAGCGGGCCGAGTAACGTCGGCCGGCTATCGCCAAGCACTCATGACGCCCCGCGGGCCAGCGGGGCGTCGGGCCGGGGCGGGTCGGCGGGGTGTCAGCCCGGGGCGTGCCGCAGGCGCTCCAGGATCTCCGCGTGCATCAGCCCGTTTGACCCGACGAACGACGGTGCGTCGATCCGGCGCTCCCCGTTGATGTCGGTCACCTTGCCGCCGGCCTCTTCGATCACGACCACCGGCCCGGCAAGGTCCCACGGCTTCATCCCGGTCTCGAACATCGCCTCGGCTGCGCCTTCGGCTACCAGGGCGTAGCCCCAGAAGTCGCCGAAGCCGCGCTCCCGCCAGGCGGCGCGCAGGAGGGCGTCGAACCCGGGCATGTAGCCGCTCTCGGCGGTGTCGCGCGCCGACCCATAGAGCAATTGGGCATCCTCGAGCGCGGCAATTCGGGACACGCGGACCTGCCGCTCGCCGTCGAGGCCGCGGTTGAACGCTCCCCCGCCGCGGTACGCGAACCAGCGTTCGCGCATCGCGGGCGCCGAGATCACGCCCACCTGGAGCTCGCCGTCGTGCTCGATCCCGAGCAGCGTCCCGAACAGGGGCACGCCCCGGATGTAGTTGTGGGTGCCGTCGATCGGGTCGATGAACCAGCGGGTCGTCGCGGCGCCGTCCTCGGTCCCGTACTCCTCCCCCACCAAGCCGTGCGCCGGATAGCGCGCGCGGATGCGCTCGCGGATGACCCGTTCGATCCCCTGGTCGGCGATGGTCACGAAGGTGCGATCCGGCTTGCGCTCGATGTCGAGGTCGCGCCGGAAGTGGCGCAGGGCGATCTCGTCGGCGGCATCGCACAGCTCGAGGGCGAACCCGGTCCACTCGTGCAGCGTGGCCTCTGGGACACGGGCGAGGGACGCGGACCATGCAGGGCCGAAATCGACAGTGGGACCAGGTTCGGCGGGCGATGTCATGGCGCCATGATGCCCTGCCTGCCGCGCACCGCGCGTCCGTGCGTCAGCGGCAGGTCCCGGACGCCCGGTCGACGTCCTGGCCTTCGACGTCGAGGAAGCGAATCGCCCAGGAGCCGTCGGCCAGCGTCGCCTCCACCACACCGAACAGCGTGCTCCTGCGGACGACGGATCCCGTGGCAGGCGGCGTTCGGAACCCGCGGAGATCGCCGCCGCCGGTCCCCGCCACGATCTCCACGATGCCTGACGGGTCCTCCGCACCGTACGCATCCAGCGGTGCGAACCGCTCGTAGTCGTGCTCGTGGCCGTTGAGCACGAGGTCGACGCCGCCCTCGGCCAGCGTGCGCCAGATGGCGTCGGCGGACCGCGTCTCACCGTGAAACCCGCTCGACCAGCGCGGGTGGTGGTACAGGGCAACGGTGCACCAAGCATCGGTCGCGGCAAGCGTGTCGCGCAGCCAGGCGACCTGCGGGGAGTCCGGCCCGCAGCCGCCCGCGACCTTGTCGCAGTTCGTGTCCAGCACCAGGACCTGCCACGAGCCGAGCTCGTCGGCGAAGTACGTTCGGCCCTCGCGGACGGCAGCCGCACCCATGTACTCGCGCAGCGGCGCGCCGTCCTCGGTCATGTAGTCGTGGTTGCCGCTCACGGCCCAGGCGATCCGGTCCTTCACCGGGCCCCAGGAGGCGCCGAAGCACTCGGCAAGTTCGCTGCGGGTCCCGCGGTCGTACGCCGTGTCGCCCAGGGTGGCAATCGTGCCCTGCAGTGAGGCTGCGAGCGCCCCCGTCCGCTCGTCGCCATTGGACCCGCACTCGGCGATGTCGCCCACGGCGATCAGAATCTCCGCCGGAGACGGGGGGAATGACGGACCCGTGTCGGGGGCCGCCGTCCCAGTGGTGTCGCCAGTTCCCGGCGCCTGCCGATCCTCCACGACGCCACTGATCACCACCAGCATGACCACCACGAGGGCGACCACCGCAGCCAGCACGAGCAGCCGGAGCCGGCCCGCGCGGCCGGCAGCCAGGGATCGGACGCGCTCGCTCATCGAGCCACCCGTCGCGCAGCAGCGTCTGTCAAGCCGGCCCTCCGTCGCCCTTCCGGGGCCCCGACCCAAGTGCGATGAGGCCCCGCCGGTGGCAGGGCCTCATGCTACTGGTGGAGTAGGTTCCGGATCAGTCCCAAGCGCCCCGTTCGCGGCGCGCCCGCGCCCGGAAGCCGAGGAGCATCGTCACCAGCGCCATCAGGCCGGCCAGCGCGGGCAGCAGCAGGAGCGGCGACTGCGTCCCCGAGCCGGGCATGCCCGCCAGGGGGCCGGTGCTCGTGGGCGGGGTCGTGGCGCTGGCCACGGTGAAGCTCTGCAGGGCCGGATCGGCCGGGGCGTGCGTGGCATCGCCTGGCTGGGAGGCCTCGATGGTGCAGGTGCCGGTGCCCACGATGGTCACGGTGTTCCCGGACACTGTGCACACCATCGGGGTGAGCGCCCTGTAGGTGACAAGAAGCCCCGAGCTGGTCGTCGCCGCCAGCGTCACGGTCCTGGTGTTCGTGGTGATGTCGGGCAGCGCCGGGAACGTGATCGCCTGCGCGATCTGCTCGATGACGATGTTCACGTCGCCCGACTGGTCCTTGTAGTTGCCATTGCCTGTGAACGTCCAGGTGGCCGTGCCGCCCGGAATGTCGGCGAATTTGAGGCCGAGATCGAGTGTTCCGGCCGCCTCGCCGCCGACGCCCTCGCAGGTGCCGGACGCGCCGTGCGAGGTGCCGTCGTAGGGGCCGGTCCAGCCGGTGATGGTGCACACCGCGGTGGCCTTGGTGATGACGATGTCGGCCGAGCCGTTGGCGTCGTTGTAGTTGCCGGTGCCATCGGTGAACACCCAGCTGGCGGTGCCGCCCGGGACGTTCGTGAACAGCGTCCCAAGGTTGAGGCCGGCCAGGGTCTCGCCCATGACGCCCTTGCAGGAGCCGGACGCGCCGTGCGAGGTCGCGGTGTACGTGCCGGTCCAGCCGGTGATCGCGCACACCGCGGTGGCCTTGGTGATGACGATGTCGACCGCGCCATTGGCGTTGTTGTAGTTGCCGGTGGCCGCTGAGCCGTTTGCAGGGCCGTAGTTGGCGGTGCCACCGGTGTATGTCCAGTTGGCGATGCCGCCCGGGACGTTGGTGAACGTGCTGCCCAGGTTCAGGCCCGCGAGGGTCTCGCCCATCACGCCCTTACACGTCCCGGACGCGCCGTGGGCGGTGCCGTCGTACGTGCCGGTCCAGCCGGTGATCGCGCAGACCGGGTCGGCCTTGCCGATGTCGAAGGTCGTCGAGTCGCTGCTTGACTTGTAGTTGGCAGTCTCCGCGAAGGTCGCGCTCGCGGTGGCCGTTCCGGCGTTGGTGTTGCTCGTGTAGCCGACGGTGAGCGCCTGGTTGAGGCCGCCGGGGCCGGTGGCCGACGCGGTGCACGGCGTCTGGGCCATGCCCGTGTACGTGAACGGGCCCGCCGGGCAGGTGACGGTCGTCGTGGTGTCGGCCTTGTCGATCGTGATGTCGAACGGCGCGCTGGTGGCCTCGTTGTAGTTGCCGCTGGCGGCCCTGGTGGCGGTCACGGTGCAGGTGCCGGCCGCGACGATCGTCACGGTCGCGCTGCCGAACGCGGTGCACACCGACGGGGTGGACGAGGTGAAGGTGGTGGCGCCGCTGCCGTCACCGCCGCTGGTGGTCGGGGCGAACGGGGCGTCGCCGAACGTCCTGGACGCGGGGCCGGTGATCGAGAGGGTCGCCTGGTCGGCGCCGTCGATGGTGAAGGTCTTCGAGTCGTTGCTCGCGTCGTGATTGGCATCACCGGCGAAGGCGGCGACCGCCGTTGCCGTGCCCGCGTTCACGTTGTCCGTGTAGCCGACGGCGAGCACCTGGTTGAGGCCGCCGGGGCCGGTGGCCACGGCCGAGCACGGGGTCTGGGGCGCGCCGGTGTAGGTGACGCTGGCCGGGCAGGTGACGGTCGTGGTGGACGCGGCCTTGTCGATGGTGAAGGTCTCGGAGTCGTTGCTGGGGTTGTGGTTGGCATCACCGGCGAAGGCGGCGACGGCCATTGCCGTGCCCGCGTTCACGTTGTCCGTATAGCCGACGGCGAGCACCTGGTTGAGACCGCCCGGGCCGGTGACCGACGCGGTGCACGGCGTCTGGGCGGTGCCGTCGTAGGTGAACGGCGCGCCGACCGTGCAGTCGACGGTCGTCGTGGTGTCGGCCTTGCCGATGGCAAAGTTGCCGCTGCCGGTGCTGCCGGTGTGGTTGACGTCACCGGCCCAGGTGGCGTCGGCGGTGGCCGTGCCGGCGTTGGTGTTGTCGGCGTAGACGAGCGAGGCGGTCACGTCGACCGGGGCCATGCCGACGCCGGTCGCCTGGGCGGTGCACGGCGTCTGGGCCGAGCCCGTGTAGGTGAACGGCGCACCAGCCGTACAGGTGACGGTCGTGGTGGACGCGGCCTTGCCGATGACGATCCCGACCGCGCCATTGGCGTTGTTGTAGTTGCCGGTGGTGTCGGTGAACGCCCAGTTGGCCGTGCCGCCCGGGACGTTCGTGAACGAGGCGCCCAGGTCGAGGCCGGCGAGGACGGTCGTGCCGTCGACGCCGACGCATGAGCCGGAAGCGCCGTGCGCGCTGCCGTCGTAGGTGCCGGTCCAGCCGCTGATCGTGCAGTCCGGGTCGGCCTTGTCGATCGTGATGTCGAACGGCGCGCTGGTGGCCTCGTTGTAGTTGCCGCTGGCGGCCCTGGTGGCGGTCACGGTGCAGGTGCCGGCCGCGACGATCGTCACGGTCGCGCTGCCGAACGCGGTGCACACCGACGGGGTGGACGAGGTGAAGGTGGTGGCGCCGCTGCCGTCACCGCCGCTGGTGGTCGGGGCGAACGGGGCGTCGCCGAACGTCCTGGACGCGGGGCCGGTGATCGAGAGGGTCGCCTGGTCGGCGCCGTCGATGGTGAAGGTCTTCGAGTCGTTGCTCGCGTCGTGATTGGCATCACCGGCGAAGGCGGCGACCGCCGTTGCCGTGCCCGCGTTCACGTTGTCCGTGTAGCCGACGGCGAGCACCTGGTTGAGGCCGCCGGGGCCGGTGGCCACGGCCGAGCACGGGGTCTGGGGCGCGCCGGTGTAGGTGACGCTGGCCGGGCAGGTGACGGTCGTGGTGGACGCGGCCTTGTCGATGGTGAAGGTCTCGGAGTCGCTGCTGCTGTTGTAGTTGGCGTCACCGGCGAAACCCGCGCTGGCGGTGGCCGTGCCAGCGTTGGTGTTGTTCAGGTACGAGACGCCGAGCACCTGATTGAGGCCGCCGGGGCCCGTGGCCGACGCGGTGCACGGGGTCTGGGGTGCGCCGGTGTAGGTGAACGGGTCCGCCGGGCAGGCGACGGTGGTCGTGGTGTTCGCCTTGGTGACGCTGAAGCTCTGTGCGACCTGCGATGCCGCGTTCCAGTTGGCGTTGCCAGCCTGGTTCGCATCGATGGTGCAGGTGCCCGTCGCGACCAGGTGGACGATGCCGGCACTGGTCACGGTGCAGACCGAGGACGTGCCTGTGCTGAAGGTCACCGCGAGGCCGGAGGATGCCGTGGCCGTGACGGTGAAGTCAGGGTCTGCGACCCACTTGCCCGCCAGTCCTCCGAAGGAAATCGCCTGGTTGCCCTTCGCGATCGTGAAGCTCCGGCTCATCTGGGGCGCGGCGTTGTACGTCGCGTCGCCGGCCTGATCAGCGCGGACCGTGCAGGTACCGTTCGCGACGAAGTTCACCGTGGTCCCGGACACGGTGCACACAGAGGGTGTGCCCGAACTGAAGGTCACGGGAAGGTTGGAGGACGCCGTGGCCGAGACGGTCACCGGCATCTGGTCGGGCCGCTTGTCAGCCAAGGGGTCGAAGGTGATCGCCTGGTCCTGCTTGGCAGTCACGACCACGGCATTGGTGAGCGAGGTGGTTGCGTCCGCAGCGCCACCGCACCCGGCATTGCTGAAGATGGCGAAGTACGCGTTGTACGTGCCGCCCGACGCCGGGGCGGTCAGGGTGAACGACTCCGTATACGTTCCAGGTGTGGTGCGCGCTGTAGTGCTGGCACACGTGTATGCCCCCGGTGTGGCAGCGATCCGCCATCCAGTTGACCGCCAGTTGCTGCTCCCCGTGAGGTTCACCGTGATCGATCCAGCGATCGAGGCCGAAGGTGCGGCCGTCGTCGCGGCGCCACCGTTCACGGTCACACCTGTGATCGTGGCCGCGGCGAATGTGGCGAGCGGCGATGCCAACGAGGCGAGGATAAGCGCAGCCTGGACAAGTGCTATGAAGCGCCAGCGGCGCGAAGATCGGGTTGAGGTCGCGGGCACGTTGCACTCTCGCAGCTCGATCGGCTAACCGGTGCGCGACCCATATTCGGGCCCACCCCGGGGACATGGCGTGAGCATCGCCGGTGATCGGTGGCGCGTGGATGCACCACTGGTGCCAATAGGGCTACCCGTTAGTCCTAGCCCATCGGACTACGCGAGGGGGCCGAACGCCTCCGGGTAGTGGACCGTGCCGCTCATCCCGTCGTCCCACGCCGGTAGCAGCCTCGCCATCCAGGCCGCGTCGGGCCAGGCATCAGCCGGCGGCTGCAGGCCCAAGGCGCGCGCCGGCGCGAAGCCGAAGCGCGCGTAGTAGTCGGGATAGCCCAGGAGCACGACGGCCGGAGCGCCACGCGCGGTCGCCACCGCGACCGCCGCGGTCATGAGCGCGGACCCCACGCTCCGGCGCTGCACGGCCGGGTCCACCGCCACCGGCCCCACCGCGAGCACCGTCGTGCGCACCGACCCATCGGGCGCTTCGAGCCGACACGGCGACAACAGCAGGTGACCGACGATCTCCCCGAGGTGGCCGCTGCCGGGCGCGCCCGTCGCGACCAGCGACTGCCAGCCATCGGGAGCCTCGGCCCTGATGGCGTCCACGATCGCCGCCTCCTCTGGTCCAGTGAACGCGGCGAGGTTGACACGACGGACCCCCGGCTCATCGCCGGGGGCCTCGAGGCGGATCTGGATGGGGAGCGGTGGCGGCCCCGGGATCACGAGGAAGCCGGGGCCGTCACTCACGGCGTGCGGACCGTCAGCCGGCCGCGGCGGCCAGGACCGCCGGGATCGGCCGCGCGACGGCGACGGGCTTGACGTACGTCGTCGTCATCTCCAGCGTGCCGGTGACGCGGAGCTGGTCGAACAGGTAGCCCGATCTTGGCGGCGGCCGCGACCAGGATCTCGTGCTTGGTCTCGAGCTCCCACAGCTGGCGCTTGAACGGCCCGATGGCCTTCTTGCGCGAGCTGTAGAGGAACTGGTCCTCGGTCTGGTCGGGCTTGCGCTCGTCTGCCGCGTTGGCGCGGACCCAGTCCTTGACCTCGGCCCTGAGGGCGGCCGGGAATGCCGGGTGATCGTAGAGGGCGTTCTGCCACCCCGTGGCCAGGTGGATCTCGGCAGTCTCCACCTCGGGAACCGGTGGAACATCGAGTCCGGCAGCGTGGAGGCGCCGTGCTGGACAGCTCCGGCAAGCCCGTACGGGCGAGCGACCTCGCCGAGGCGGCCGAGCACGTCGAAGTCCAGGTTGACCTCGGCCACGCCGCCGCCCGGCAGCGGCACGCCGCCATGGCTCGTCCCGGTGGCGACGCGCACCTTGGACAGGCCCGTGGCGCCTGGCGCCAGCCTGCCGAGCTCGGCGTTGAAGCCGTCCAGGTACGCGGTGATCTCCTCGACCGTCGAGTTCGTCTTGCCGACCTCGCCGATCTCGCCGCCAACACTGATGGTGACGCCATCGTCCTCGAGGCCCCGGATCAGCGCGGTGAGCTCAGCGGCTCGCGCGAAGTTGTCGCGCTGCTGCTCGAGGACCGTGCCGCCTGGACAGGTCCACGAGCGTGGAGCTGTCGATGTCGATGTTGCGGTAGCCCGCCTCGATCGCGAGGCGGCATGCCCGGCGAATCTCCTCGGTCATGGCCTCGGGATCCGCGGCGTACTTCTTGGCGTTGAACTGGTAGTGGTCGCCCTGGACGAAGACGGGGCCTTGCCAGCCGGCGGCAATTGCGCCCGCAAGTACCGACGTCGCGTAGTCCATCGGCCGCTGGTACGTGTAGGTCTGCTCGCTGCGGGCAAGCTCGAAGATCAGCGCTCCGACGTCCATCCGCGCGGCGGTCTCGTAGAACGTGCGCGCCATGTCGAACGTCTGGGCACGGATGTTGAGCGCCGGGACGGTGAAGCCGGCGACCTCTCCGCGAGCACGGGCCACGTACAGGTCCTGGATGGAGGCGCTCAGACGCCCAAGGGCCTGGGCGCCCTCCCAGATCAGCCAGCGCGCCGCCTCGGCGGTGTCATCGTCGGCCGTGAAGGCGGCGGTCCACGCGAGATCGGCAGCGAGCTCGGAGCGGAAGCGGGCGGCGTTCTCGACGATCAGCTTGCCGCTCTCGATGCGGGCGATCCCATCGAGGCGGGTGACCAGGTCGGCGACGGAGGTCGCGGTGTGGGGCATCGGGTCCATGTCTCCTGCGGGTGTCGCATGTGATGGTAGCCGCGGGCCCGGGTGCGCATCGGTTGCCGTGGGGTTGCGTCCACGGAACACACGGCGCGCCGGTCCGGCGGCACCCGGCGGCGACTGCGTGGAGGATGCCCGACCGACGCGAAAAACCGGAGTGCGGATCGTCGCCAGCGTGGCGGACCACATAGGCCCCTCGGCAGGGCACATGGCCCCCGGCGGGGGGCCGGATGGCGCGTCAGGCCGGGTTCATCACCATGGTGAACACGATCGCCACAGTCAGCAGCGAAAGCACGATCCCGCCGATGCGGACGCGCTTGGCGGTCTTCTGGATCTCGGGGTTCGGGCCCGCTCCAGGGACCGGCGGCGTCGACGTCAGCTCCACCAGCTTGCGCCCGGCGGGCGCCTGGTAGGCCATCGCGACGATCACCGAGATCACGTAGAGGAGGATGCCCACCTCCAGCCAGTGGCCGCCCGCCGTGACGGCTCCCCAGCCGCGGACGACGATCATGCCGATACCGGTCAACAGCATCGAGAGAGCCACCGGCGTAATGAGCTTGCGACCAGCCGCGACCTGCGTGCGGGCATAGAAGTTCGCGTACTGGGGCTCCTTGGCCACCATCGGGCCAACGATCATCGCGGCAAAGCCGGGCCCGAAGGCAACAATGGCGCCCATGATGTGGAGGTACAGGAAGACGAAGAACAGGTCGAGCACGGGCGGTCCCCCGGGTGAATGGACTGGCAGATGGTGTCTCCGCCGATCCTAGCAGCGCGAGGGGGTCGCGCGCCCTCGACCGGCCGGTACCGTCAGCCGGTACCGTCAGCCGGCGAGCAGCGCCGCCCGACGAGCCTGCTCGCGCTCGAGATCCCGCGGTGCCATGCCGACGCGTCCGGCGAGTTCGTCCATGACACCCCACGCGAAGTGGTCCCAGCGGTCGGTCGAGCGGTTCCAGGTCGCCAGCACTGCGGGCGGCATGCGCTGCACATGTCCATGGGTATCGAGCGCCACGGGGCGCACGTAATGGGCGACGGCCACCCGCGCACCGCGCGACGCGTCCGGCCCGGCCATCACGAGGACGACACCCAGCCGGGAGCGCTCGTCTTCGACCGTCCCGACCTCGCCCTGATCGAGGCGCTCCAGCAGGTCGTCCAGCCCGGTTCCCGGCATCGTCGCCAGCATGCCGTAGCCGAGCGAGAGGGCCCGCACGACCAGTCGGGCGCGGTCTGCCCCGGGTCCGCCAGCCCCGGGATCGGCGAGGTCACGCACCAGGAGCACACCTGTCGCGCGGTCCGCCTGGACGGCCGGCGATTCGCCCGCTTCGCCAAGGCCGGTCGTCCAGCCGAGGGCTTCCGCCTCGGGCAGCCAGGGGAACTCGTCGTCCGCAGTAACCGGCAGAAGGGTTGCGGTTGACGGCACACAGGCGGCCAGCGCACCGGCCATTTCGTCCCGTCCCCCGGCCGCCTCCCCGGCCACGATCACAGGCGTCCGCGAACCGAGCAGGATCCAGACCAGCGCCGCCAGTTCGGCGTCGAGCACGCGCGCGCGCACCAGACCTTCGAGACGCTCCGGCGGTGCCGGCGCGGCAGCATCGGCGGATCCCGGAGGAGAACTGGGCTGGTAGGGCTTCACCAGCACAGGCTACAGGCTGGCAGCGGGCACGGGACAATGGCCACCAGCAGTCCATCGACCCACATAGGAGCACGCCATGACCATCGAGCGGATCGACCCTGGAGCCCGCCTCTCCGAAGGGGTCGCCTTCGGCAACCTCGTGTTCCTGGCCGGGCATGTCAGCGAGCTGGCCGACGCCTCTGTCGCGGAGCAGACAGCCGACATCCTTGCCCACATCGACGCCACCCTGGCGAAGGCCGGAACGGACAAGTCGAAGCTGCTGTCCGTCCAGATCTGGCTCACCGACATCGCCACCTGGGCCGAGATGAACACCGCGTGGGACGCATGGGTGGACACGGCGAACCTGCCCGCACGGGCGACGGTCGAGGCGAAGCTGGCCGCCCCGCGCTACAAGGTGGAGATTGCGGGCGTCGCGGCGCGCTGAGGCCGGACTGGCCCGGCCCTGCCGCGTCTGCGCCTTGCCGTCAGGGCCTGCGTGTCAGGGCGTCAGGGCCTGCGCGGCCGGCCGTCAGGGCTGGCCTTCTCCGAAGAAGCCGGCGGCGGCATAGACGGCCTCGACGTCGTACTGCTTCTGCACCGACTTCCCGGCGATCTTGGTGATCTTGAGCCACTGGTCCCCGGACTCGCCACACTTGCCGGCGTCGTAGGAGGCTCCGGTCACGGTCTCGACGACCCGCACCTTCGAACCCTTGGCAATCCGGACGACAAGTTTCTCGTCCGAGGCAGGTCCCGCCCGGCCGGACACGTTCCCGCACACCGCGTAGAGGATCGCGCCGGACGCGGCGGCGGGCGTCTCCTCGACGGATGATTCTGAGGGGATCTCGACGGGTGCCTCGGTGACGATCGGCGCCTCCGTCTCGGCAGCCTCGCTGGGTGACGGACTTGCGGACCCGCCTCCGCAGCCGACCACGACCACCAGCACGAGTGCAGTCACCATTCCGGCGAGCGTGAGACGGCGCATCGTTCCGTGTCCCTCCATGCTGGTCCATCGAATGGCGGGGTGCCCTGCAGGGAGGATAGTCGCCCTGCGCGGATCGTGTCAGGGTCGGGTGGACGCGTTGGGCGGGCCACACCGGCCCCCGAGCGCCGGTTGGCACTTGCGCCTGTGCTTCGTGCCGAGAAGGCTGGTGAGCCACAAGGAGGACGCGATGACCACAGGGACCTCGTTCAGCGTCGATGACGCCCGCCGGATCGCGGCGCAACTCGGCATCGACTTCGGAACCAGCCCGTTCAGCCTCGAGGAGTTCCACGCAGGGCTCGGGGTGGAACTGGAGCACGGCCGCCGGGACCCGGAGACGAACGTGACCGGGGACGATCCCGTGATGACAGGGAAGATCGCCCTGGCCCACCTCCGGGAAATGCCGGACTACTACACGCGCCTCGCCGCGATGGAGGCCGAGGCGGAGGCCTGATCCGGCGGTCCACAAGTGGTGCTCGTCGCGAGGGCCGTTCGCCTCTATACCTGGACGCCTCGACAGCGCAGCGTGCCGCCGTTCGGGAGGCTGAGACGCGCAGTCCCTGCTACGGCCGCCGCGACCGCGCCGAGCCACTGGCGAGACCGACCCGCAAGGAGCGTCCCAGGAGGCCTGTCACCATGCGACCGCCTCGACGCGTCAGCCTTGCGGTCGGCGCGTGCGCCGCCATCCTGCTGGCTGCCTGCTCGTCCGGGTCGGAGTCCCCTGCCGCGACCACGGCTTCCCCCTCGGCCGAGGCGCTGGCGGAGCCGACCCCGACCTCTCCAGCGACCGCGACCGCTAGCCCGACGCGGCCGGCCAGGGCGAGTGCGATCCCGAGCCCGACCCCCGCCAAGACGGTCGCGCCGCCGTCGCCGCCATCAATGCCTGCCGAGCTGCTCGGAACCTGGAGCGGCCGATGGGAGGAACCGCCCGCGCCGTATGGCAGCACGACGCCGCTCGTCTTCACGGTCACGCTGCAAACCTGCGCGTGGAGCACCCCCTGCGGACACCAGTACACCAGCGGAACGGACGCATCGGGGAACGAGGTCGGCTGCGGGTGGGACCTCTTCTTCAACGGCCAGGTCGACGAGCCGCGGCCGGGCCTCGCGTCCCCCGAACTCGGGCCGTGGCTGCGCTTCCGGGAAGGCGACCCCGAGGCCATCGGTGCCTTCAAGGGATGCAGCGGCGGGCCCTCATGCCGCGACTACATTCGCCTGCGGCCCGATGGCACCCTCGAGTTCGCGGCGAGCTGCGCTGCAGACGTGTGGCAAGGGGTCTACGAACTACGCCGGGCATCGGCCACCCCTTCGCCGTGACCCGCCTCCACCGTCAGGGAGCACGCCTGCCGACCATGCGTGCAGCGACGCTGGTTTGACGAGATGGCGACGTCGCCAGCGCGAGTGCGAGCACCGTCGCCCAGGCTGCCCTCTGGACGTCCTCGACGCTCTTGGCATCGAACCCCGCCCAAGGAAGCTGGTCATTGCGACGAACCCGCCGAGGCCGAACGCGACGAGCATGAACAGCAGCAGCATCGCGAGGGCCCAGACGAGGAAGCCGAGCAGGAGTCGCGCACCGGCGGAGTTGCGCCTGCGTATGTCTCGCGGCGGGAAGTCGGGCAGTGCGCCGACGAGAACAGGGTCGGACTGTGTCGAGCGCGAGCCCGGGGGCCGACTTCATCCCTTGCCGATAGCGGCGCACAGATGACCGGCTCAGGGCGAGACGACCGGGCGACCCGGGCGCTACTGTGCACGCGTGGAGATGACCCCTGCCTCGCCCGCGCTGTGGCACCCGGCTGCCGAGCTGTACGCCGCGCGCGGCGATCCCAAGTGGTGCCGGTGATGGATCGGACAGCTATTGAGGATGACCTTCTCCGGCTTGAGCGTGCGCTCGCTGACCGCAACCCCGACGGCGTGCCAGAGGGCTTGCTGAGCCTTCTGGCCGAAGAATTCATGGAGATCGGGCGGAGCGGAAGGATCTGGACGAAAGGGTCGATCGCTGCATTGCTGCAGAGCGGACCAGCACCAATCCCGACTCCATTCGAGGACTTCCGGGTAGATCAACTGTCGCCGGGACTGTGCCTCGTGACGTATCGAGGAGCGATGGCCATCCGGTCCTCGATCTGGGTCCTGCGTGACGGACGGTGGCAGATGCGGTTCCACCAGGGGACGCCGCTCCCGGTGGAGTCGGTCGGTGAGCAGTCATCGTGAGGTCTCTTGAGATCGTGCCCACCTCTCCAGAGCTCTGGCCGGCCATCACGAGTCTCTTCTCGGCGGGCGGTGACGCGAAGTGGTGCTGGTGCCAGTACTGGCGCAAGCCGGGAGCGAACTGGTCCAACACCACGCCGTTCGAGAACCGCGCCGACCTCGAGGTGCTGGTTGCCGCTGAACCCGCGCCGGGTCTCGTGGCCCTGGAGGACGGGGTCGCCATCGGCTGGGTGGGCCTCGGCCCGCGAGAGGACTTCCCCCGCCACGCCCGGAGCCGGACGATCCCCCAGCTGCCCGGCGACGGGGTCTGGGTGGTGAACTGCTTCGTGGTCGCCAGAGCGAGCTCGCGGGAAGGGCGTCGCGAGTGCCCTGCTCGAGTCCGCCGTCGCCTATGCGGCTGCCCACGGGGCAAGCCTGGTCGAGGGGTACCCGGTGCGCACGGACGGCGAGAGGATGACCTCAGCGTCCGCCTACACGGGCACGGCCGGTATGTTCGAGCGAGCCGGGTTCTCCGAAGCGTCGCCAACCTCGTCGAAGGCCGCCACGGGTCTGCCACGCGTGGTCATGCGCCGCGCCGCCAAACCCTGACCCACCGGTCCGGGACTCGGACGGTCCGGCACTCGGACGGTCCGGCTCTCAGACCCCGAACACCTCCGCGCACGGGTTCTCGCCCGCCATGATCGGCCGAACGGTGAGCCCGAACGTGGCGCTTGTCTCCGGGGTCGCCGTCCACTGGGTGAGCTGGTTCGCCTGGCCGACGGCCTCGCCCATGACGACCCCATCCTCGCCGACAGCCAGCCCGCAGCGCTGGGTGTCGGAGAGGACCGCCGACCCGAACTCGTTCACCGGCGTCTCCAGCGGCCAGACCATCACATCGCCGCCCATTCCCGGGTCGGGGGTGGGCGCCGGTCCCACGAGGACCGCGTAGCCAGCCGGCGTGTAGGGGCTCTCGGGTCCCAGCTCAGTGTTGAGGTTGCCGGGCAGATCCGCGAGGCGCCGCCACAGCTCGGTGAACGCCTCGGTCGACCCAGGCTGGGGATCCGCGACGGCCGGCCCGTCGGACGGGATGCCCGTGAGCGTCACCCGCTCGCCGTCGACCGTCAGCTCGATCCGGCCGGTCATAGAGCCGGGCATCGAGCTGCCGCCGGTGAAGTCGGTCTCGCCATTGAGCAGGCCGAGCTCCTGCGCCCAGCCGAGGATCTGGGCCTTGCCCACCTCGCTCACCTGGCGCCCGAACTGGGGCATGACGAGCGGGCCCGGGAAGATCGCGGGAACCGCACCCGGGACCACGAGGATGCCGGCGCCGTCGATGGCTGACGTGTTCCCGACGCCAAACAGGTTCTGGGGCGGAATTGCCTGCCACGTGGAAAGGCGCATCCAGTAGCTCGTGCCGTCGGTCGTGGGGGAGGCGGTGGGCACCACGGGCGTCGGGTCGGCAGGGCCGGTGGAGGCGGATGGGGCCGCGGAAGGGGTTGCGGCGACACCGCAGGCGGCGACGAGAAGCGCGATGGCCGGCAGCACGAGGTAACGGGTGTGGCGCATGGTGAATCGCTTCCTTTCTCGTGGACGCAGCGTCGTGACGCCGCTGCACCCCATCGGGTTCCACCATACGTCCGCCAATGCCACCTGGCATCTCTCGCGGAACCAGCCGGTTGGCCCACGTGAACACCAGGGCGGGCGGGTACCGCGGGCGGGGTGGGCGCAGGGTGACGACGTCTGTCGTCATAGCGCGGACAGAATCGCTGTCGTCATAGCCCGGGCAGAATCGCTGTCCGTTCACACACGTTCACCGGAAGGGGTTGACCTGACGCCGCCGACGGGCGTAGACTCCGCGCCGGTCGAGCAGGTCGCTCGGCACTTGTCCACCTGATGGAGGCGTGACGCAGATGCTGCACACCACCCTCGCCTACCCGCGAATGGCGGCGCTCCCGGGCGCTGATCGCGGGAGGAGTGTGCCCACCAGCAGGTAGGACGCCGGAGCCAGTGGCTCCAGCAAGCGACCACCGAGCCGTGGGCCACAGGGCCCCCGGCTCTTTCGTTTTCTGGGCAGATCACGCCCACGGAGACGATCCCGAGCCGTGAGGCCCCCGCAGAACCGCCGGGCCCACGGCTCGTCCCATGTCCGGGACCCGTGGACCGGCTCGTGAACCACTCGAGCCAGCTACACCCACCCACGCAGGAGGGTCTCGTGACCACCACCATCGCGCCCGAACTGAAGATCACCAGCCCGGCCGGCACGGCCGCCGCGGCCACGACGCGCGCGACGGTCGCCGGGGCACCCGCCCTGCTCGTCGAGCATGTCACCAAGCGTTTCAAGGTCGACCGGCGCAAGCCCCCGGTACTCGCGATCGACAACGTCTCGCTCCGCCTGGAGCGCGGCACGATCCACGGGGTCCTGGGAGCCAACGGCTCCGGCAAGTCGACCCTCATCCGCCTTGTCTCGGGGTTGCTGACCCTCGACGAGGGCCGGGTGGAGGTCTTCGGCTACGACGTGGAGCGCGACGAGCTCGCGGTGAAGCGGCTCCTCAACCGGGTCTCGGTCGATGCGGCCTTCTTCAAGAAGCTGAGTCCTATGGAGAACCTGCTCTTCGCCGCCCGCCTGTACGGCCTCGATGCCGGCCAGGCGAGGCGGGAGGCGACGGCGATCCTGGCCCGTCTCGGCATCGCGGAGAACCGCCTCGGCCGCCCGGTGGAGCAGATGAGCCGGGGCATGCAGCAGAAGGTCGCCATCGCGCGAGCGTTGTTGACCAGCCCCACGCTGCTGCTCCTCGACGAGCCGACCACCGGTCTCGACCCGCGCAGCAAGCTCGACGTCCAGGCCTTCGTGGAAGAGGTCAACGCGGCGCACGACGCCACGATCGTCCTCACCACCCACGACCTGGCCGAGGCGGAGCGCCTCTGCGAGCGCATCACGATCCTCGCCGGAGGAAAGGTGGTCGCCGAGGACACGCCCGAAGGCCTCAAGCGACTGGTGGCCGAGAAGTACGGCAAGGAGCCCACGCTCGAGTCCGTGTTCATGACCTTCACCGGCCGCTCGCTCGACGACGACGACATCGAGGGCGAGGAGGCTGACGACTGATGACAACCGAGAAAGGAGGTGCCGTGATGACCAGCTTCACACCTGATCGCACCGCGCGCCCGGCGCACCCCAGCGCCACCCCCTTCACCCACAACATGACCTTCCAAAGGGACACCAGCATGCACCAGGTAGAGATCCACCTGGCGGACATCCGGGAGCGGCACGAGCGGCACCGGGTCATCCGTCACGCCGAGCGTCATGGCCAGCGTCACGGCGCCGGCCTGGCCCACGCCATCCGCCTCCGTCTCGGCGAGTCGCTCATGCGGCTCGGCCGGCGGGTCGGCGGCGAGGCGCTCACCGACACATTGACCACCCCGGCGTGGCAGGGATGATCCCCGCCGCCACGCCCCAGCCCCCGGCCCGGCTTCGAGCCGGGCCGGGGGCAACCACGCAAAGGATCGAACCGTGGCCCTGCTCACCCACGAGCTGAAGGCGTCCTACGCCTTCGTCGAACGCAACTTCTTCCTCACCCGCCGCTACTGGGGGTGGGAGCTGGCCTTCCTCGTCTACTCCGTCGCCGGCGCGCTCTCGATCAGCCTGATCGGCGCCGCAGAGGGCAACGAGCGGCTGCTGCTCACGCTCATCATCGGCGCCGTCTTCTGGAACTACCTCTCCGTCGTCTTCTCCTGGATCGCCGAGACGATCGCGGTGGAGCGCTGGGAGGGCACGCTCGAATACACCTTCATGGCACCGGTGCGGCGCTGGACCCAGCTCCTGGGATCCTGCACGTACGCGATGGGCTACGGCCTGGTCCACACGGCGGCCATGCTGGTCGTGCTCACGATCTTCTACCGGGGGTTGAACCTCTCGGTGGACAACGTGGCGACCGCAGCGGTCTTCGTGCTGCTCGGCTCGTTCAGCTTCGTCGGCATCGGCATGATGGCCGCCATCCTGCCCCTGCTCTACGTGGAGCGGGGTGCCCAGATGACGTTCGTCATCCAGTCCTGCCTGCTGCTCATCTCGGGTGTGTACTACCCGGTCGAGGTGCTGCCGCAGTGGATGCAGGTGCTCTCGGCGCTCTCGCCCGCGACGTACGTCCTCGACGGCGTCCGGGCGGCGATGCTCGACGACGTGCCGCTCACGGCGCTCGTCGGCGACATCGTGCCGTTGATCGTGATGGGCTTCGTGTTCATCCCGCTGGGCATCTGGGCCTTCGGGCGCGCCGAGCGGTATGCGAAGCGCACCGGCAAGCTCAAGCGGGTCGGGTGATGGCGACGATGCTCCCCCACCCTTCCCTCATCCCGCTCGGCTGGGACCCGGGTTGGGCCGCCGCGTTCGAGCCGTTCCACGCGGCCGGCTGGCGACCCGCCCGGGTCACCGCTGCGCACCGCGACCGCTGGGTCGTGGCGCTCCCGTCCGGTGACCGCGACGCCGTGATCTCGGGACGCCTGCGCCACGACGCGCTCGGCCCGGGCGACCTGCCCTCCGTCGGTGACTGGGTGGCAGCGTCCGGCGCCGGCACCGGGGCCGAGGACGGCGAGGCCTGGACCACCGTGATCCAGGCCGTCGTCCCCCGCCGCTCCGCGTTCCGCGCGCAGCGCCGGCGAGGAACGGCTGGCCGGGAACCTCTCGTCCGAGCAGGTCCTTGCGGCGAACGTGGACGTGGCGTTCGTCGTGGCGGGTCTCGACGGGGACTTCAACCTGCGCCGTCTCGAGCGCTACCTCGCGGTGGCGTGGAGCGGCGGGGCGACGCCGGTGATCCTGCTCAACAAGGCCGACGTCGCGGACGACCTCGCCGGCCTGCTCGTGGCCGCCGAGGCCATCGCACCCGGCGTCGAGGTGCGGACGGTGTCCGCGCTCACCGGCGACGGTGTCGAGGCGCTGGGCCGGGACCACCTGGCAGCTGGCCGGACCGCGGTCCTGCTCGGCTCGTCGGGCGTGGGCAAGTCCACGCTGGTCAACGCCCTCCTGGGTGCCGAGCGCCAGCGCACGGCCGCCGTCCGCGAGGACGACGCCCGGGGGCGGCACACCACCACCCACCGCGAGCTCATCCGCCTCCCCGGCGGTGCGCTCCTCATCGACACGCCGGGCATCAGGTCGCTCGGGGTCGCCGGCGCGTCCGAGGGCATCGACAGCGCCTTCGCGGACATCGACGGGCTCGCCTCGTCCTGCCGCTTCGGCGACTGCTCGCCACGATGGCGAGCCGGGCTGCGAGGTCCGGGCCGCACTCGAGGACGGGCGTCTCGCCCCGGCACGCCTCGCCAGCTACCGCAAGCTCGAGCGGGAGGCGGCCCACGTCGCGCGCTCCAACGACGCGCTCCTGCGCATCGCTGAGCGCAAGAAGTGGAAATCCATCCACCAGTCCGTGAAGATCCACATGGACCACAAGTACGGGAGCGAGCGATGACCTCGACCGATCGAATAGCCGGCCCTGCCGGCCCCCGACGCCGGCGCGGGCCATCTCGCCTACCGCCTGTACCGCGGCGCCGGATGAGCTGCGCGGCATGGCAGAGGCGAACCACCGCCTTCGGACCCTGTGCGGAAGCCTCGAGCCGATCGACATGGCGTCGATCGAGCACCGCTACAGCCACCTGGTCAACTCCGATCCCCTGACGGACTGCGTGGTTGCGACGCGGAACGGCGAGACGGTGGGGTACGGCCGGGTCGAGTGGCACGACCTGGCCGACGGCGACCGACTCTACGACCACACGCTGGTCGTGGCCCCCGACGCCTGGGGTCTGGGCATCACGTCGACGCTGCTCGCGTGGTGCGAGGCCCGGCTGCTCCAGGTGGCAGCCGGGCACACCGACGGACGGCGAGGCTGGTTCGGGACGGGCGTGTTCGACGGCGACGACGAAGGGCGCGCCGCGCTCGAGCTTGCCGGGTATGAGGTGGCCCGACTGGAAGCGGACATGCTCCGGCCGGACCTCGAGGACCTGCCACCGGTCGACGTGCCGTCCGGGTACGCACTGCGAACCCCGGACGACGGGGAGCTGCGGACGGTGCACGCCTCGCTCGTCGACGCCTTCCGGGAGCACTGGGGCGAGCCGGAGGACCCGACGGACGCCGGCTTCGCCGAATGGGTGGAGGACCCGCGTTTCGACCTCGCGCTCGTCGCAGTGCTCTGGGACGGCGACCAGCCCGCCTCGTGCTCCGCCGGCGTGCTGGAGCGCCGCGCCGACGGCGCCGTCCGGGGGTACGTTTCCGTCGTCGGCACGCACCCGGATCACCGGCGTCGTGGCCTCGCACGTGCGACGCTGGCGGAGGTGCTCCACCGCCTCAGGGCGGCCGGAGCCTGCGATGCCTACCTCGGTGTCGATGCACAGAACCAGAACCGGGCCTTCGCCCTGTACGAGGAGCTCGGCTTTCGGAAGACGTCGGGCTCCACGGCCTGGCGCAAGCCGCTCCGGGCCGGAGAGGGAACAACCCGATGAGCATGCTTGCCGACGGCGCGCGTCGTCACGATCCGCGCGGGCAGCGCGGCCGACTGGGACGCGATCGCGGACGTCATCAACGCCGCGCGCAGGGCCGACGACCTCGCGGAGGTCCGCAACGGCGAGAACCTGGCCGATGAGTACCGGGACTCCGAGACATTCCGGCTGGAGCGGGACATGCTCATCGCTGAGGCCAATGGGAGCGTCGTCGCGTGGGGCATGGGCTACGTGACGCAGCGCGACGACATCCTCACGGGTGAGACCTTCGGCGATGTGCACCCGGACTGGCGTCGTCGCGGCGTGGGCGGCCAGATCCTTGACCGCCACCTGGCACGCCTCGCGTCGACGATGGCGACCGACCCCCGCCCGGGGAACCGCGAGTACCGCACCTACTGCATGGACGTGGAGGCCGGAGACATCGCGCTCGCCCGTTCACGCGGGTACGTGCCGGTCCGGTTCGGCTTCGAGATGCGTCGGTATCTCACGGGATCGCTGCCGGAGATCCCGATCCCCGACGGGCTGGTGGTCCGGCCACCGGTCGAAGCCGAGTACCGCACGGTCTTCGACGCCGACGACGAGGCCTTCTGCGATCACTGGGGCCACCGCGCCCCCGAGGAGGCGGACTACCAGTCCCGCTTCTACGGCGCGGACATGGATCCATCCATGTACCTCGCGGCCTGGGACGGCGACCAGGTCGCAGGGGTGGTGATGAACGCGATCTTCGCCGAGGAGAACGCGGAGATCGGGGTCCAGCGCGGCTGGCTCGAGCACGTGTCCGTGCGGCGGCCATGGCGCGGGCGCGGCGTCGCCAAGGCCCTCTGCGCGGCCTCGTTCCAGCTGCTCCGGGAGCGCGGGATCGACGAGGCCTGGCTGGGCGTCGATGCGGCCAACCCGACGGGCGCGCTGCAGCTCTACGAGGGGCTCGGGTTCGGCGGTGGTCCGGCGCTGGTACGCGTACGGGCGTCCGCTCGACCGTCCGGCGCCCGCCGGCTGGCAGAGCGGCCAGGGCTGACCGGGACCGGACTGCGTCAGAACGGCAGCCGGCCCAGGTCCCGTACCTGTTCCATCCATGGGCGCTCCCGCCCGATGGTCGTGGCCGGGCCGTGGCCGGGCAGCACACGCAACGCGTCGTCCAGCCTCGTGAGACGTGCGATGGAGTCGACCATCGCCTCCGGCGAGCCACCCGGGAAATCCACCCTCCCCCACCCGCCAGGGAAGAGCGTGTCGCCGCTGTACAGGACCCCGTGCTCGCGGTCGAGCAGGCACACCGAGCCCTCGGTGTGGCCTGGCGTGTGCATGACCTCGAGCCGGATCCCGCCGACCCGCACGTCGCCGCCTTCGGCCAGCTCCACGGCCGGCACGCAGGGCGGGATCTCGAACGGCGCATACAGCGGTTCGGGCTTGAGCAGCCGGTAGGCGTCCGCCGGGTGGACCGCGATCCGGGCGCCCGTGTGCTCGGCGAGGGCGGCGTTGTCCCCCATGTGATCCCAGTGGCCGTGGGTGGTCACGATCAGCTTGAGGGTCCAGCCGCGCTGCTCCAGCTCCCCGGTGACGAGGGCCAGGCACGGGATGGCGGTATCGATCGCGATCGCCTCACGGGTCGTCGGGTCGGCGAGAAGGTAGAGGTTGGTGTTGAGCGGTCCGACGACCGCGCTGAGGTGCTCCATCGTCCACGGAGTGTCGCACGTGGGGCACGACCCGCGTTCGACCGGTGGATCGATCGGCGGCAACGAGTCAACCGACGGCGCCCCAACCGGGGACGTCCGGCCCTGCCCCACGGGAGTCCGGGCACACAGACTCCACGTGGAGGTGGTCGTCATGACGTCCGCAGCGCACATCAAGGCCAGCATCACCCCTTGGGATGACACCGAGTTCGTGAAGGCCTTCGAGCAGGCCCGTGACGAGGCGCACGGGATGGCCGAGGCCGACGGTCCCAAGGCCGGGGCGCTCGTCCAGCACCGGCTCCGCGAGGCGGGCTATCCGAACGCCACGGTGGAGGTCATCCGGACGGCTGCCGAGGCGCTCGAGCACACGTCCCACTGGACCGTCCGCCGCGACGGCTGAGGGGCGCCCTCCCGTCAGGGGATCGCGCGCAGAACCCTCCCGCGCGCACGGTGCCCTTGGCGCGCCTACGGTGCCCCGAGTCGACGCGACGCCGCCCCCACCTGGCGGAGCAGCCGGTCGCCGCCGCCGGCTGCTGTCAGCAGGTTGAGCTGCGAGTTGCGCACGATCACCGTCGGGCGGAGGGTCATCTGGGCCAGCGAAGCGCCCGCGAACGTCGCCTCCACCAGGAATGCCTCCTGGGTGCGCTCGTCATGGTTGAGGTCGAACAGCAGATCGCCCATCGACCAGACCACCAGGCGGTTGCCTCGTCGCAGGCTGATCGGGCCCGCCCAGTGGGAGTGGTTGCCCAGGATCACGTCCACGCCCGCGTCCAGGGCCTCGCGCGCGAACGCCCGTTGCTGCGCCGTCGTCCCGTCGATGTACTCGGCGCCCCAGTGCGGCATCACGACGACGACCGTGGCGCCCGCGATCCGCGCCGCCTGCACGTCCCGGCGCATCAGCCGCGCGGACAGCGGGGCGGCTCCAGCCCGATCCGTCCCTGCGTTCGGCGCCGGGCCGATCCCGTTGTAACCGAGGATCGCGACCCGCTGCCCGGCCACCGTGAACCAGGCAGGCCGCCGTGCCGCGGCGAGGTCCCGGCCCGCGCCGAAGTGCTTGAGCCCGATCGCATCCAGGTTGCGCACGGTCTGGCGGACGCCCGATGCGCCGGCATTGCGGATGTGGTTGTTGGCCAGCGACACCGCGTCGAAGCCAACGCGCGTGATCCCGGGCAGCAGCCCCGGATCCATCG